>JAXMDJ010000007.1:0-159472 GCA_046348875.1 Paracoccus sp. (in: a-proteobacteria) | reverse complement strand
CGGACTGGTGGCGCTAACCATGTTTTCCTAGGGTTTTGCGGGGGCGGTTGCCGTTACGTCAAGGTGCTTTTCCTTGACCGGATTTTTCCGATCCTCCATACGAAAGTGCTACATGAAGAGGCTGAGCAACAGCCCCCCGCACCGACAACCGGACGGGGATAAACAAGGGGAGGTTGTCATATGGGCGCCCTGTTAGGGCTTTCGCGCGGAATTGACCGCGTCAACACGATCATCGGCAGGAACGTAAGCTGGCTGATCCTTGTCGCGGTGCTGGTCAGCGCCGCCAATGCGATCATCCGCAAGGTGTTCAACACCTCGTCGAATTCGTGGCTGGAGCTGCAATGGTATCTTTACGGCGCCGCCTTTCTGGGCGCCGCCGCCTATACGCTGAAGGAAAACGAGCATATCCGCATCGACATCATCTATGGCATGTGGAGCCGCCGCACCCAGCACTGGATCGACCTGATCGGGAACGTGTTCTTCCTGATGCCCTTCGTCACGCTGATGATCTATTTCCTGTATCCGTGGGTCATGCGGTCGTATCGCAGCGGCGAGGTCTCGACCAATGCGGGCGGGCTGATCCTGTGGCCGGCCAAGGCGATGCTGCTGGTCGCCTTCATCATGCTGTTCTTTCAGGGTGTTTCCGAAATCATCAAGAAGATCGCGGTGATGCGCGGCGATATCGAGGACCCCAACCCCTTCGTCTCGCATCACGAGGCCGCCGCCCTTGAGGGCGAGGCCATGGTCCGCGACATGGAAGCCGGCATGCAGATCGGCGACGACCGCGGGGAGGGCCGCAAATGATGGAATTCATTGCGCTGAACATGGCGCCGATCATGTTCGCCTCGCTGGTGCTGTTTTTGCTGTTCGGCTATCCGGTGGCATTCGCGCTGGCGGCGAACGGGCTTTTGTTCTTCGTCATCGGGGTCGAGCTGGCGCCGCTGTCGGGCGGCTCGATCAACCTCAGCTGGCCGCTTCTGAACGCGATGCCGGAACGGCTGTGGGGGGTCTTGTCGAATGACACCCTGCTGGCGATTCCATTCTTTACCTTCATGGGCATCGTGCTTGAGAAATCGGGCATGGCCGAGGACCTTCTGGACACGATCGGCCAGCTTTTCGGCCCGATCCGCGGCGGCCTTGCCTATGCGGTGGTGATCGTCGGCGCGCTGCTGGCGGCGACGACCGGCGTGGTCGCGGCCTCGGTGATCGCGATGGGCCTGATCTCGCTGCCGATCATGCTGCGCTATGGCTATGACCGGCGCATCGCCACCGGCGTCATCGCCGCGTCGGGCACGCTGGCGCAGATCATCCCGCCGTCGCTGGTGCTGATCGTGCTGGCCGACCAGCTTGGCCGCTCGGTGGGCGACATGTATACGGGCGCGATGATCCCGGGTCTGGTGCTGACCGGCATCTACATGGCCTATATCTTCGTCATGTCCATCATCCGCCCCGAAAGCGTCCCGGCGCTGCCGCCCGAGGCGCGCACGCTGGGCTCGGGCGTGACCTCGCTGTTCGTCGCCATCGTCGCGACGGTGGGCCTGTCCTGGCTGGCCTTCCATTGGCTTTACCCGACGCAGGGCAAGGATGCCGACATTCTGGCCCCGGCCATTGGCGTCATCGCCATCTATCTGGTCGCGGTGCTGGACAAGGGCCTGAAGATCAACGCCATGTCGCGGCTTGCCCAGCAGGTCATCATCGTGCTGATCCCGCCGCTGGCGCTGATCTTCCTGGTTCTGGGCACGATCTTCCTGGGCATCGCCACCCCCACCGAGGGCGGCGCCATGGGCGCGGTCGGCGCGCTGCTGCTGGCGCTGGTCAAGGGGCGGCTGAACTATGACGTCGTCCGTCAGGCGCTGCTGGCGACCACGCGGCTGTCGTCATTCGTCATGTTCATCCTGATCGGGGCGCGGGTGTTCTCGCTGACCTTCTACGGCGTGAACGGGCATGTCTGGGTCGAGCATCTGCTGACCTCGCTGCCGGGGGGCGAATACGGCTTCCTGATTGCGGTGTCGGTGCTGGTCTTCCTGCTGGCCTTCTTCCTGGACTTCTTTGAACTTGCCTTCATCATCGTGCCGCTGCTGGCCCCTGCGGCCGAGGCGATGGGCATCGACCTGATCTGGTTCGGCGTCCTTCTGGGCGTGAACATGCAGACCAGCTTCATGCACCCGCCCTTCGGCTTCTCGCTGTTCTACCTGCGCTCGGTGGCGCCCAAGGCGCCCTACAGGGACAAGGTGACCGGCAAGATGATGGATGCGGTGACGACCGGCCAGATCTATCGCGGCGCCATCCCCTTCGTCTGTATCCAGGTGGTGATGATCGGCATCGTGATGGCCTTCCCGGGCATGGTCATGCATTACAAGGGCAAGCCCATCGACACGACCAACGTGAAGATCGAGATCCCGGCAAGCGGCGGTCTGGGCGGCGGTCTTGGTGGTGGTCTGGGCGGCGGCCTTGGCGGCGGCCTTGGCGGTCTGGGCGGCAATCCCTTTGCGCCCCCCGGCACGCCCGCGCCCGCCGGCGGCGCCGCACAAGGCATCCCGGCGCCGGGCGGCCTGGGCGGAGCGCCGAATTTCGGCACGCCCCCCGCAGCCAATGGCGCGGCGCCCGCGACCCCTGCACCGGCCGCCCCCGCGCCGGCGGCAGGCGGGCTTGATCCGCTGGCCGGTCCGCCCCCGGGGCTGAGCGCGCCGGCGCCGCAGCCCTCGAACTGAGGCACGGCTACGACAGCGAAAGGCGGCCCCGCGGGGCCGCCTTTTTCATGCGCCGGTCTGCGTCCGGACACCGCTGCGGTCATCGGGCAGACATCGGGCGGACATCGGGCGGACATGAAAAAGCCGCCGCAAACCGCGGCGGCTTTTCCCGTTTTTCCAGATGATTACAGCGTGCCGTTGCGCTGCTGGATCATCATGAAGGTGTCATAGGTGTATTCGGCGGTCTGGTTATACAGATACCAGTCGGCGCGGGCCACCTTCAGCGATTCCCAGATCTTCTTGAAGGCCGGGTTGGCGGCTTCCATCTCGGCATAGACCTCGTTGGCGGCCTTGAAGCAGGCGTCAAGGATCTCGGGGCTGAAGGGGCGAAGCTGCGCACCCTCAGCCACCAGTTGCTTCAGCGCGATCGGATTCAGGTGGTCATACTTCTGCAGCATGTCCGCATCCGTCGCCTGGGCGGCGGTGTGCAGCAGGGCCTTGTAGTTGGCCGGCAGCTCTTCGTATTTCGCCTTGTTGAACAGGAAGTGGACGGTCGGGCCGCCTTCCCACCAGCCGGGGTAATAGTAGTAGGGCGCGACCTTGTAGAAGCCCAGCTTCTGGTCGTCATAGGGGCCGACCCATTCGGAGGCGTCGATGGTGCCCTTTTCCAGCGCCGGATAGATGTCGCCGCCGGCGATCTGCTGCGGGACAGCGCCCAGGCGCTCCATCACCTTGCCGGCAAAGCCGCCGACGCGGATCTTCAGGCCCTTCATGTCGGCGACGGTGTTCACTTCCTTGCGGAACCAGCCGCCCATCTGGGCGCCGGTATTGCCGCCCGGCAGGCCGACGACGTTGTAATTGGCCAGGAATTCGTTGAACAGATCGATCCCGCCGCCATGGTATTGCCAGGCGTTCATCGCCCGCGCCGACAGCGCGAACGGCACCGCCGAGCCAAGCGCGAAGGTCGGATCCTTGCCCCAGCTGTAATAGGCGACGGTGTGGCAGGCCTCGACCGTGCCCTCGGTCACGGCGTCCTGCGCCTGCAGGCCGGGGACGATTTCGCCCGCGGCAAAGACCTGGATCTGGAATTTGCCGCCGGTCGCCTCGGACAGGTATTTCGACAGCACCTCGGCGCCGCCATAGATCGTGTCCAGCGATTTCGGGAAGGACGAGGCCAGGCGCCATTTGACCTCGGGCATTTCCTGCGCGATCGCGGGCGCGGCCAGCGTGGCGCCCGCAGCGGCGGCCACGCCACCGACCGTGGCCCGCGACAGAAACGCGCGCCGGTCAAGCTGATTGGTCTTTTTCATAAACTTCCTCCGCAATGATCGGCCTTCTTCGTGCGGCCGATTGCGGGGGATGTTTGCACGCGCTTCCCGCCCTGTCGAGATGCAAGCGCAGCATTTTCTGCCGGACCGGCTCCGGTTTTTCGCTGCCGCAGCGTCAATTTCATGCCGAAAGCGGGCATGGCCGATCTTGTGGCCTGCGCAACGCACTACCCAAGCCGTTTGGGGCAGCCTATACTGGCAGCGGTTTGGGGCTTTGAGGGAACAAGGGATGCGCTGCCCGTTCTGCGGAAATGTCGATACCCAGGTCAAGGACTCGCGTCCGGCCGAGGATAACGTGGCCATCCGGCGGCGGCGCTTCTGCCCGGCCTGCGGTGGCCGCTTCACCACCTATGAACGCGTGCAGCTGCGCGATCTGGTCGTGGTCAAGTCCAGCGGCCGGCGCGAGGATTTCGACCGCAGCAAGCTTGAGCGCTCGATCCGCATCGCCATGCAAAAGCGCCCGGTCGAGCCCGAGCGCATCGACCAGATGATTTCCGGCATCGTGCGGCGGCTGGAAAGCCTTGGCGACACCGACATCCCCTCGAAGGTGATCGGTGAGATCGTGATGGAGACGCTGGCCCGCATCGACACCGTCGGCTATGTCCGTTTCGCCAGTGTTTACAAGAACTTCCAGGCGGCGGACGATTTCGACAAATTCGTGTCCGAACTGCGCCCCACCGCCGCCGAAGAGTGAGCGACATCCGCCACATGCGCCACGCGCTGGCGCTGTCGCGGCGGGGCCTGGGCAATACCTGGCCCAACCCGGCGGTCGGCTGCGTGATCTTGCGTGACGGCGTGGTGGTCGGGCGCGGCTGGACCCAGCCGGGCGGCCGCCCCCATGCCGAGGCGATGGCGCTGGCACAGGCAGGCGCGGCGGCGCGTGGCGCCACGGCCTATGTCACGCTTGAGCCCTGCGCCCATCACGGCCGCACGCCGCCCTGCGCCGAGGCGCTGGCCGCAGCGGGGGTTTCGCGCGTCGTCTCGGCACTGACCGACCCCGATCCGCGCGTCGCCGGGCGCGGCCACGCCATCCTGCGCCGGGCCGGCATCGAGGTCCGGGAGGGCGTCTGCGAGGCCGAGGCCCGCGCCTTGCAGCAGGGCTTTCTGAGCCGCGTCACAAAGGGCAGGCCGATGCTGACGCTGAAACTTGCCAGCAGTTTCGACGGCCGAATCGCGACCGCCTCTGGCGAAAGCCAGTGGATCACCGGACCCGAGGCGCGGCGCCACGTTCATGCCCTGCGGCTGACCCATGACGCGGTGATGGTCGGCGGCGGCACCGCGCGCGCCGACCGCCCGGCGCTGAATGTGCGCGGCTTCGGCCCGCTGCGCCAGCCGGTGCGCATCGTCGTCTCGGACGGGGTTCTGCCCGAGATGCCGCCGGAAAACGGCGATCACGGCCCGCTCTGGCAGGTCTCGGGCGCACCGACCGATTTCATGGCCGAGCTTGGCTCGCGTGGCCTGACACGCATCTTCTGCGAGGGCGGCGGCGCGCTGGCCGCCAGCCTTTTGCGCGCCGACATGGTCGACCAGTTGATCGGCTATACCGCCGGCATGGTGCTGGGGGCCGAGGGGCGTCCCTCGGTCGCCGGGCTGCATCTGGCGCGCCTGGCCGACGCGCCGCGCTTTCGGCTGGTCGAAAGCCGCCGCATCGGCGCCGATCTGATGCATCGCTGGCTGCGCGCGTAAGGCCCGCGCCTAGCGTCGCCAGATCCAGGCGTGGCTGGCGAAAACGCCCTGAACCTTCGCCAGCAGCCGCAATGCCGGCGGCCCCGGGGCAAAGCCCGGATCGGCCAGCCGCGCCAGCGCGGTCTCGGGCGGGCAGGGCAGGCCGGCCACCGGGTCGAAATAGCGCGGATAGGCGATCAGCGCGGCATGGACCAGTTGCGCCAGATCGGCGCCCACCTGCCGCCGCGCCGGCACCGGGCCAAGGTCGCGCGTCAGCCCCCAGCCCGCATAGAAGGGCGCGCCCAGCGTGGTCACCGGGATGCCGCGCATCAGCGCCTCGAACCCCATGGTCGAGGTGATCGTCCAGACCGCATCGACCTGCGCCAGCAGCTCCGCCGCGCCCACGTCGCGCGCGACGACATCGGCCAGTCCGGCAAGCCGATCCTCGGGGATCAGGCCGGGGCGCAACCCGGCCTCGACATCGGGATGCGGCTTGTAGATCACCACCGCCTGCGGATTTTCCGCCCGCACCCGCGCCAGCAGCGCAAGATTGGTCCGTTCGGCCCCCGCACCAAGGCGGATCGAGGCGTCGTCCTCGACCTGGCCGGGGACCAGGATGCGGTGACCTGCGGGCAGCGCCGGCGGCGGGCCGGCAAGGTTGTATTTGGTGATGCCGGCGGCGATCAGCGTCTTGGCCAAAGCCAGCGCGCGTGCCGCGCCGCCGGGCGGCAGCGGCGCCTGCATCAGCCGCTCGAACCGGCTTTCGCGGCCGGGGTCGTAATAGATGCCAAGATCGTCGGCGACCAGCGACAGGGGCGGCACCAGCGCCGCGCCCAGCCCGCGCGAGCGGATGAAGCCGTCCTCGACGCGGCTGGCGCCGGGCACCTCGGCGGCGCGGTTGGCCCAGGCCAGCGTCACGTCCGGCGCGGGCCGGTCGGTGAAGCGCACACCCGCGCCGCTGCCGAAGAAGCGCGCCAGAAACGGGCGTTTCCACAGGCGCATGCCATAGGCGAGGTGGCCGGCGTGATCCTCGCGCCAGGCGCGGGCCTCGGCCTCAAGCTGAAGCAGCGCACCGTTGAAATCGGTCAGCCGGTCAAGGCAGGGGTCGTACCAGGTCGGGCCGATCAGGTGGCTTGCGGCGAAAAGCGCCTCGATGGTCGCGGCGCCGCGGCGCGGCATGGGATGCTGGTCGTCGGAAAGACCCCAGCCGGCATAGAAGGGGCGCCCGAAAAGGCGCGGCCGGTGGCCGGCCAGCATCGCCTCATAGCCAAGCTGCGAGGACATGGCATAGACCCGCGCCGCGCCCCCGACCAGCGCCCAGGGCGAGACCGGGCCGCTGCAAAAGGCATCGCCCGGGCGCAGGTCTTCGGGCTGGAAATGGCCGGGACGCAGGTTGGCGGCGGTTTCGGGGTGGCTGCGGATGACGATGCGCTGGCCGGGGTTTTCGTCCCGCGCCGCCGTCAGCATCTCAAGAAACGCGGCCCGCCCGGCCCCCAGCAGCGAGGCATCGTTACGGGTCTGGTCGATGACCAGCACATAGCCCGGCGCCGGCGGTTCGGCGCCCGGCAGATGGCCGTTGTATTTCGAGAGGTCCGCCGCGATCAGCCGCGCGATGCCGGCGCGTGCCTCGTCCGACTGCGCCGCAGCCTCGGGCGAGGCGATCAGGCTTTCCAGCAGCGAGGGCGTGTCGGGGTCGAAATGCAGCCCCAGCGGGTCAAGCAGCAGCCCGATGGGGCCGCGCCGCGCCAGCGGTCCCGGCGCCCGCCCGGGCAGGACCGAACGCAGAAACGCATCCTCGACCCGCAAAAGCCGCGCGCTGCGCCGCGCGGCAAGCGCCTTGCCACGCCACGCGGTCGGGCTGTCGCCCCAGACGCCGACCCAGTCGCCCGGGCCCGGCAGACCGACCGTCGGCCGCCAGCCGGCCAGCGTCAGGATGCGTCGCAGGCGTGGCCGGGTGAAAAAGCCGCCATTGCAAACGACAAGCCGCCGGGGATTTTCCCCGGCGGCTTCGGTATGCTTCTTGTCCATCGGGCCTTACTGGAAGGACCGGTTGACCGTTCCGAGCTCTCCCGCGGTGCCAAGGATCGAGTTCAGCACCTTCTGCCATTGGGTGAAGGGGGCCTCGGTCACATAGACGGTATCGCCATCGCGGATGACGAAATCGCGCGCCTGGAACATGCCGTCGGGCTTGGTCAGGTCCAGCACATAGGCGAAACGCTGGTTGCCATAGATGTCGCGGCGGCCCAGCACGGCCTGGGCGACGGATTGCGGTTCCTCGCGCAGGACGAAGACGCCCTTGGGGTCGGCGAGCAGCGTCGAGAGACCGCCGACCATGGCCACGGCCTCGATGGCGTTGATCTGCTCGTTGCCCAGCGGCACCTTGGTCTGGCCACCCAGCGCGCCAAGCGCGGTGAAGCTGCGCTGGTCTTCCTCGACCAGGATGACGTCGCCGGGCCGCAGCGCGATGTCGTTGCGGGTGTTGGAGTAAAGGTCGCGCAGCCAGACCTTGCCGCTGGAATTGCCGCGCTTGACGGTGACCACGGCCACCTCGGGCTCGATGCTGACGCCGCCCGATTTCGACAGCATCGACGACAGCGTGCGTGTCGGGCGCTCGATCGGGTAGACGCCCTGGGCGTTGACCTTGCCCATGACCGAAACCGTGGCGCCGTCGCCGGCGACGCGGGTGACCATCACCTGCGGGTCCGGGGTCTGGCTGGAGAGTTTCTCGGTGATGATGCGGCGCAGCTCGTCCGGGCTGTTGCCCGAGGCCTTCACGCGGCCGGCATAGGGCACGAAGATATAGCCCTGGCTGTCGACCTGAAGCTGGGTCAGCTGGGTCGAGCTGGAGCCCATCGCGGCCAGCAGGCCGTCATCGACGTTTTCCCAGATCGACAGGCCCAGCACATCGCCCGGGCGCACGACGTCGGCCCCGACCTCGCCCGCGTTGCGGAAATCCGAGCCGAAGCCATAGGCGGGCGAATAGCTGGCCGCGCGGTTCACGCGATCATCGACGCTGACGATATGGGTCGAGCCACCCTTTTCGACGGAACCCGCGAAGATCTCGCCCCGGGTCGGGCCAGAGCGCGGCAGGCCGCAAGCCGAAACCGCCAGGGCGGCGCCCAGAACCAGCAACGTCGCCATGCGCGCGGTCAGCGGGCGCGACCGCCACGACATGGCCCGATCGGGCGAAATTTGCACTTGCGTCAAACCGAATCTCCTGTCCTCGCCTGCGATTCCTTGTCCGCAGTCACGTTTTTCCGGCAAACTACAGCAGGAAACCGCAGTTTGCCATATTTCTGCCGCGATTATTCGTTTTTGCTGTCCATCTGTTGCCGATACTTGCCACGGCCAGCAAAAAGCGCCTGATAAGGGTCCTCGGGCGCAAGCATCATGTCGACGACGATCCGCAGCGCGTGAACGCGCGAGCGGTCGGCGTAATAGCCCCCCGGAACCTGACTGCTTTCCAGCAGGAAGTCGCGATAGCGCTGATAGACCGAAGCGCTGGGGCGGTGCGGGTCGTGCAGGAAATCCGCAAGGCTTTGATCCGACACGAGGCCCGGCTTGTCATAGACCGCGCGGCCCATCGCCTTTACCGGCAGGCCGCGCCACAGCGCCTGCTGCGCCGAAGTCGAGTTCACCGTCACCGTCGCCCGCGCCTGGTTCAGCAACCGCGCCAGCTTGCCGCCACGGACGAAATGCACGCGCTTTTCGATGCCAAGCTCGCGCGCCTTTTCGCGGATCGCCGGGCGGATGCCGCCGCGCCCGTCCTCAAGCGGATGCGCCTTGAAGACCAGCCGGTGATGGCGGGGCGCCGAGCGGGCGAATTCGGTCAGCACCTCGTCGGTGAAGTCGGACATGCGGTCATAGGGCGAATGGGCGACGAAGTTCGAATCGTGCTCAAGCTGCATCAGCACCAGCACATAGGGAAAGCCGCCACGCTGGACCTGACCGGCCTCGAACATGCGCACCAGCGCGTCGATGGGCGTCATCAGCAGGCGGCGCAGGTTCAGGCGGAACTCCTGCAACACGCCGATGCGGCGATGGGTGCGGTAGCCGGGATAGCGGCCATTCGCCAGCAGGACGAAGAAATGGTAAAGCGCGCCATAGAACTTGTGCTGGCGCATGTCGCCCCAATGCGCGGGGGGGCGGTGCATTTCGCCCGGGCGGTCGCGCAGCGCATTGCGCATCGCGGGCAGCGGAATTCGCATCAGCGCCGAATGGCCGTTCGAGCCATCGCGTTCATAGGTGATCCAGAAGGGGCGCAGATAGCCTTCCTCGAACACATGCAGCACCAGGCCGTGATCCTGCGCCGCCTCGCGTGCGGCGGCGTGGATGGGGCGCACATCGCCGTAAAGCACGATGTCGGTGATGCCCTTTTCCGTGATGATGCGTTCAAGATGCGCCGGCCATTCCTCGGGTCTGCCTTCGTGGCGGATGAAATGCGCCTTGTCGGACCAGAAGAATTCGTCGCCCGCGTTGAAGCCTGCACGCCAGACCTGTGCGCCGGCCTCGCGCAGAAGGCCGCCGACACGGTCGAAGAACGGGCCATGCGGCCCCTGAAGCATCAGAAAGACGCGCTGATCGGCGGGAAGCGCCGCGCCGGCCGGGACCGTCCCCAGGATGGCGTCCAGCCGCATGCGACCGTCATCGGGCCTTGCGGCCTGGGGTTGCTGTGACGATGGCTCGACCGAGCCCGGAATCTGGCGAAGTTGCGGCATGTTTCTGAGGATGTGGGGTCAACGGGACTGATACTCGTCAATGGCAGCGACAAGACAGCATTGCCGCTTGTCTTGTGATGGCATGAAACCGTTCGCCTGTCACGGGAATTTCGGGTTTCTGGCTAAGGCGCGTTAACTTCGGTTACGGCTTTGCTTGCAGATCGGGGGGCAAGCGCCTAGTTCTCTGGCTGCACATAGTTGGGGGCGTTCATGTTCACCGGGATCATCACCGACATCGGCAAGGTCGCGCGGGCCGAAATGCGCGGCGACATGCGGGCGCGGATCAGTTGCAATTACGACATGGCGGGCGTCGATCTGGGCGCCTCGATCGCCTGCGACGGGGTCTGCCTGACGGTGATCGACAAGGGGCCGGACTGGTTCGACGTCGACATCTCGGCCGAAACCATCAGCAAGACCAACATCACCACCCATGGCTGGCATGACGGCCGGCCGCTGAACCTTGAACGCGCGCTGCGCGTCGGCGACGAGCTGGGCGGCCATATCGTCAGCGGCCATGTCGACGGCACCGCCGTGATCGAGGAAATGCATGACGAAGGCGACAGCACCCGCATCACCTTCCGCGCCCCGCACGAACTGGCGCGCTTCATCGCGCCGAAAGGGTCGGTGGCGCTGAACGGCACCTCGCTGACCGTGAACGAGGTCGATGGCGACCGCTTCGGCGTCAACCTCATCCCGCATACGCAGGCGGTCACCACCTGGGGCAATGCCAGGGTCGGCGACCGCGTCAACCTGGAAATCGACACGCTGGCGCGCTATGTCGCGCGGCTGGCCGAGGCGGGCTGAGCCATGGCGGGGATCGGCCATAACGGCGGACCGGGGACGGGATCGGGCTTTCGCGCGCATTGCTGGACGGTGGCGCGGCGCGAGCTGCTGGGCGCAAGCCTGCCGGTCGAGGTGGTGCGGATGCAGGTGAAGCGCGCAAAGGCGCTGGGACTGGATTACAAGACCTATGCCGGCGTGCGGGCGACGACCGGGCGCGATCTGATCGCCTTTCTTTATTCCTCGAATGCGCTTGGGGTCTTTCGCGCCGTGCAGCCGGTCGGCACGGCCGAGCGGGCGCGGATCGCGCATGTCGCCGCGTCAGCGCATCTGGGATGCGCGCCGGGCCTTGCGCCCGACGTGATCGGGCGGCAGATCGGGGCGGTGTCGGCGCGGATGCTGGCGCCCTTCGGCGCAAGCTGGTCGGCGATGCGCGATGAGATGAAGGGCTGGCTGCGCGCGCAGGGCCTGCCCGGAGACGCAGTGCTGATGATCGGCGAGACCGACCATGAGCGGGAAATGATGACGGCTGGCGGCCTTGCGGGTTTCATCCCCGGCCACCGGTTCTTTGCAGGAGCGGCGGATGCAGTATGACAAACCCGGACCCGTTGAAAGCGACTGGTCGGATGTGATCTCCTCGACCGAGGAAATCATCAACGAGGCCCGCAACGGCCGGATGTATATCCTTGTCGATCACGAGGACCGCGAGAACGAGGGCGATCTGTGCATCCCCGCGCAGATGGCCACGCCCGAGGCGATCAACTTCATGGCCACGCATGGTCGCGGGCTGATCTGCCTTGCGCTGCCGGCGACGCGGATCGACGCGCTTGGCCTGCCGCTGATGAGCCCCAAGAACTCCAGCCGGCACGAGACCGCCTTCACCATGTCGATCGAGGCGCGCGAGGGCGTGACCACCGGCATTTCGGCCCATGACCGCGCCCATACCGTCGCGGTGGCCATCGACCCGACCAAGGGTGCGGCCGATATCGCCACGCCCGGCCACGTCTTTCCGCTGCGCGCGCGCGACGGCGGCGTGCTGGTGCGCGCCGGCCATACCGAGGCGGTGGTCGACGTCTCGCGTCTTGCCGGGATGAACCCTTCAGGCGTGATCTGCGAGATCATGAACGAGGACGGCACCATGGCGCGGCTGCCCGATCTGGTGGCCTTTGCCCAGCGGCACGGGCTGAAGATCGGCACGATCAGCGACCTGATTTCCTATCGCCGCCGCCACGACAACCTGATCGCCGAACGCGCGCAGCGTCCCGTCCATTCCGTCCATGGCGGCGACTGGATGATGCGCGTCTTTGCCGACGAGACCTCGGGGGCCGAGCATGTCGTCCTGACCAAGGGCGACCTGACCACGGATGAGCCGGTGATGGTGCGCATGCACGCGCTGGACCCGCTGCATGACGTTCTGGGCATCGGGCGCGAGGATGCGGGCGAGCTTTCCGCCGCCATGCGCCTGATCGCGGATGAGGGCAGGGGCGTCGTGGTGCTGTTCCGCGATCTGGAAAAGACGCTGCCGGTGCAGGGCGAGGTGTCGCCGCATGTGCTGCGCCAATACGGGCTGGGGGCGCAGATCCTGTCCTCGCTGGGGCTGTCCGAGCTGATCGTGCTGACGAATTCGGCGCCGGTCAAGGTGGTCGGGCTTGACGCCTACGGGCTTTCGATCCATTCCACGCGTTCGATTCCCAAGGGATAAGCCATGGCCGCCAGCATCGAACATCACCAATTGCCGCTTCCGGCCTTCAGCGAGCCTGTGCGCCTGCTGATCGTGGTCGCACCCTATTACCGGCAGATCGCGGATGGCATGATCGCGGGTGCGCGCGCCACCGGCGCGTCGATCGGCGCGGTGGTCGATCTGGTCGAGGTGCCGGGCGCGCTGGAAATCCCCACCGCCATCGGCCTTGCCGCCAGCCGCAACCTTTACGACGGCTATATCGCGCTTGGCTGCGTGATCCGGGGCGAGACGACGCATTACGACACCGTCTGCAACGACAGCTCGCGCGGGATCACGCTTCTGGGCCTGCAAGGTCATTGCATCGGCAACGGCATCCTGACCGTCGAAAACTACGAACAGGCCGAGGTGCGCGCCGATCCGGATGGCCAGAACAAGGGTGGCGGCGCCGCGGCCGCCGCGCTGCACCTGATCGCGCTGAAGCGCCGCTGGTCGGCGCTTGGTGCCGCGCCGGCCACACCGCGCGACGTGATCCGGCTGGCCGGCGAGATCGACGGGCCGAGGGGCGCATGAGCATGACCGGTCAGGGCGACAAATCCCGCCGTTCCGGCGCCGACCGCGAAACGCGTCAGGCGCGCGCCGCCGCCGCGCGGCTTTACGCCGTGCAGGCGCTGTTTCAGATGGAGGCCTCGGGCCAATCCGCCGACCGCATCCAGCGCGAGTTCCTGAACTGGCGCATCGGCCGCGAGGGCGAGGACGCCGACATGGTCTCGGTCGAGGCCGACGACAAGCTGTTCGCCCGCATCGTCGACGACGCCGTGAACTGGCAGGGCCGGATCGACCAGATGACCGACCGCGCGCTGGTGGCGAAATGGCCGATCGACCGCATCGACCCGGTGCTGCGGGCGCTGTTCCGCGCCGCCGGGGCCGAGCTGGTGACGCCGAAAACCCCGCCCAAGGTGGTCATCATCGAATATGTCCGCATCGCGCAGGCCTTCTTCGCCGAGGGGCGCGAGGCGAAATTCGTCAACGCCGTGCTGGATCACATGGCCCGCGAGGCGCGCCCCGAGGCTTTCTGACGCGCTAGCGGCTTTTCCGTTCGGTTCCGGCCGGATTTGCTGCTAGACTGCCCAGACCGGCGCATGCCGCGCCATGGGGATCGCCGCCATGCCCAAGCTTGTCCGCCTTTATATCGTCAGCATCGCCATCGGCTTTGCGCTGGCGGTGGCCTTTACCGCCATGCTGATCGGGCTGAACGTCGCCGGGCTGCGCCATCTTGTCGGGGGCACCGGCGGCGGCTGGATCGCGGTAATGATGCTGGTGTTCTTTCACGGCATCCTGTTTTCGGGCGTGCAGTTCGCCATCCGCATCATGATGCTGGCCGAGGATGACGGCCCGAAAGGCGGCCTCAGGCAGCATGTGCGCCGGGTGCTGGCGCCGGTTCACGCCGCCGCCCGCGCGCGCCGGGACTGACGCGCCGGATTTTCCTGTCGGATGAAAAAGGGCGAGGCCGCTTGCGGCCTGTCGATGGGTCCCGGGACTGCTTGCGGCCCATCGATGGGGATTGGGTGGCGGGAACCGCAGCGACCGTGGCAGCGCTAGTTTCCCCGAAAGCCTGGATGTCCAGGTGGGAGCCGGGTAACGGAACCAGGGCCCCGTCAGAGCCAGCCCCCTCGGTGAAATTATAGGCCAGTGGAAAAAGAGGCCACACACGAGAGGAGCAGAAACCCGCCGTCTCGTTAGATAGGCCGCGCCCGGTTTCCCCGCAAGAGGCTTGCGCATGGACCCGTGCCGCTTGCAGAATGTTTCCGTTTCGTTCATGGTTGGGGCATGCCTGATCCCGACCCCGACATACCCCCGCCCGCGCCCCTTCCTGTCCAGCCCGGCCAGCGGCTGGCGCGCGGCGTCACCCGGCTGCTGCACGGGCTGGGCCATGCCGCGCTGACCGAGTTCGTGCCGGTGGGCGGACTGCGCGTCGATGTGATCTCGATCACCCCAAAGGGCGAGATCTGGGTCGTCGAATGTAAAAGCTGCCGGGCGGATTTCGCCGCCGACCGCAAATGGCAGGGTTATCTTGAGTTCTGCGACCGCTTCTTCTGGGCGGTGGACGGCACTTTCCCCGAGGATCTGCTGCCCGCCGACAGCGGGCTGATCCGTGCCGATGCCTGGGGGGCGGAACTGGTCCGCATGGCCCCCGAATCGCGGCTGCCCGCCGCGCGGCGGACGCGGCTTTTGCGCGATATCGCCCGGGTCTCGACCGTGCGGCTGCTGGCGCTTAGCGACCCCTTGGGGATCAGCGGCGCGGCTTCCTGACGCCTTTGCCGGGCTTGTCGCCGCCCGTGCCAAGGCTGCGCGCGGCCTCGGCGGCGGCCAGCAGTTCCTCGGCGATTTCCTCGGCCTCTTCGGGGTCGAAATCCAGCGGCAGATCGACGTTCTCGGCCTCGACATAGATCCTGACCATGCCCTGATCGGTGGGACCGATCTGCAGATTCGCGGCGATATCGCTTTGGCTGTTGATGCTCATGCTGGCTCTCCCGGCCTGTGGCCTTTCGATCTGAGCGCTTTCATTAACGCGGCTGTGGAAAAGCGGCAAGTCGGGCTTGCACCCGGGCCGGGCTGACGCTAGATAGCCGCCAGTGCCGCCTTAGCTCAGTTGGTTAGAGCGCTAGATTGTGGATCTAGAGGTCCCCCGTTCGAGCCGGGGAGGCGGTACCACTTCCCCCACATCGCTGTCGACATGGCCGCCCGCGCTAATCTGGCCGTCGCATGGAACGATCCGGCGACCTTGGCCGTTGACTGGTCGGAACCGAACCAGCCTTGGAAAGGACATGTCATGGCGAAATACGAAGCCAGCGCCGAGGAACTGAAAGCCCAGGCCCGCGATGTCGCGGACGAGGTCGGCAAGCACGCCCGCCGCGCGGCGGACGACATGCATGCCGCCGCCGAATCGCTGAAGGAAAAGGGCACCGAGTTCGCCGAAAGCGCCCGCAAGCAGGGCCATGAATATGCTGAGCGCGCCCGCGACGAGGCTCGCCGCATCTATCGCGAGGGCGAGCGCTACGCCGCCGACATCGCCGATCATGCCGATGACTATTACGTCGAGGCCGTCCGTTCGGTCCGCCGCCATCCCGCCCGCGCGCTTGGCATCGCCGCCGGCGTCGGCTTCCTGCTGGGTCTGGTCATCGCGCGTCGCTGAGCCGGAACATGTTCAACTATACCAGGAAGATGCAGCTTGCGCTGAAGGACAAGCTGCGGCGCGGCGGTCTTGCTGCGGGCGCCGGTGTCATGCTGCTGATCGCTGCCGGCTTCCTGCTGGCGGCGCTGTGGACTTGGCTTGCCGACGGGCTGGGCTGGGGACCGCTGCTGGCCTCGCTGACGATCGGGGCGGTCTTTCTGGTGATCGGCCTGGTCCTGCTGTCGCTGGCCGGGCGCGAGCGCCATCCGGCGCCCGACACCGACGAGCTGCGCGAGGAAATCGCCGAGCGGGTGGAGGTGATGGCCGATGCGGCCATCGGCAAGGTCTCGAACATGGCGGATGAAATGATCGGCCGCGCCTCGGAAAAGGCGCGGCGGATCGTGGGCGGCGCCGGGCAGAAGGCGCAGGCCTTCTCGGACCAGATGTCCTATGAGGCCGACCGTTTCGCCGACCGCGCCGAGGCTGGCGCCGAAGGTGCCGCGCGGCAGGCGCGCGAGGCGGTCGATGCCGGGCTGGGCGCGGCCTCGCGCGCCTTTGACGATCTGGCCGGGCGGACGCAGTCGGCGCGAGCCTCGAATGGGGCTGCGGTCGCGCCGCTGATCGGGGCCTTCGCGGTCGGGCTGACGCTGGCATCCAGGCTGCGCCGGAACCGGCGCGACGATGATCGCCGGTCCTGACCCGCCGCAACCTTGAAATCGGATCAGGTTTTCATCGCAAGCCACTGAAAAGAAAAGCCCCGCTTCGGCGGGGCTTTTGTCTGGCGCGAGGCTGCCGGATATCAGGCGTTGGCTTCGCGGATCTTGGCGGCGGCGGCCTTGTCATAGGCGACGCCCGCCTTGTCGAGAAGCTGGTCCAGCTCACCCGACAGCGTCATTTCGGTGACGATGTCGCAGCCGCCGACGAATTCGCCCTTGATGTAAAGCTGCGGGATCGTCGGCCAGTCCGAGAATTCCTTGATGCCCTGGCGCACGGCCTCATCCGCCAGCACGTTCACGTCGCGATAGTCGATGTTCATGTAGTTCAGGACGCCCGCGACCCGGCTGGAAAACCCGCATTGCGGCATTTCCTTGGTGCCCTTCATGAACAGCACGACATCGTTGCCGTCGATGGTGTCCTGGATTTGTTGGCGCGTATCGCTCATCTGCGTGGTTCCTTCTTGTGACGGTGCGGGCGCGGTCGATGCCGGCGCCAGAGATGTTCAGTCGGGGGCCTTGGTGGTCAGCGCCAGCGCATGCAGCGCGCCCGCGGGGCCGTCCATCCTGCCTTGCAGCGCGGCATAGACCGCGCGCTGCTGCTGCACACGGTTCTGGCCCCGGAAGCTTTCATCGATCACCTCGGCCGCATAATGGTTGCCGTCTCCGGCAAGGTCGGTGACCGTAATCCGGGCGGCGGGAAACGCCGCGCGGATCAATGCTTCGATTTCATGGGCTTCCATCGCCATGGCGCGTCCTTTCGTTATTGATGCAGATTTAGGTGATGGCCACGCGCACCGCAAGGCTGCGGGCGCGCGGCCGGCGGCCGGCGGCCGCATCCGCGGCTGGGCCGCCTCAGCTGAGCGCGGCAAGGATCCGCGCCCAGCTTCGCGCGCCCCTGACAAAGCTTTGCAGGTCGTATTTTTCATTCGGGGAGTGAATGCGGTCGTCGTCGCGGGCGAATCCGATCAGCATCGAATCCATGCCGAGGATCTCCTTGAAGTCGCCCGCAATCGGAATCGAGCCGCCCGAGCCGATATAGGCGGCCTCGCGGCCCCATTCCTGACCCAGCGCGCGTTTCGCGGCGCTGAAAGCCGGGTCCGAGATGTCCATGCGGCTGGCGGGGCTGGCGCCGTGGTCGTGGAATTCGACCGTGCAATCGGCGGGGACCGCAGCGCGGACATGCGCCTGAAAGGCCTGCCGGATCGGCGCGGGGTCCTGCGTGCCGGTCAGGCGGAAGCTGACCTTGGCGCGGGCCTCGGCGGGCAGCACGGTCTTGAAGCCCTCGCCGGTATAGCCGCCGGTGATGCCGTTGATCTCGAATGTCGGGCGGTTCCAGACCATTTCCAGCGCGCTGCGACCGGTCTCGCCGATGGGGTCATGCAGGCCGACGCGGGACAGGAAGTCGCCGGCGTCGAAGTTCAGCGCCGCCCAGTCGGCCCGCAGCTCGTCGGTCAGTTCCGGCACGCCATCGTAAAAGCCGGGCAGGGTGACGCGGCCGGCGCTGTCCTTGACCGTGGACAGCGCGTTCACCAGCACCTGGATCGGATTGGCGGCAAGCCCGCCGAAGCTGCCGGAATGCAGGTCGCGGTCGGCGGCGCGGATGGTGATTTCCTGCCCCAGAAGGCCGCGCAACTGCGTGGTGATCGCCGGGCGGCCATCGGCATAAAGCCCGGTGTCGCAGATCATGGCGATGCCGGCGCGCAATTCGTCGGCATTGGCGCGCAGGAAGGGGCGCAGGCTGGGCGAACCCGATTCCTCTTCGCCCTCGAACAGCAGGACAAGGTCCGATGGCACCGCGCCATGAACCGCCTTCCACGCCCGGAACGCCTCGACAAAGGTCATCAACTGGCCCTTGTCGTCCGAGGCGCCGCGGCCACGGATGACCGGGCCTTCTGGCGTGTCCTCGATGGCGGGATCGAAGGGCGGGCGCTGCCACAGATCCAGCGGATCGACCGGCTGCACGTCGTAATGGCCATAGAACAGGATCGGCCGGCGCGTCCCTTTCGGCGAATGTGCGACCACCATCGGGTGGCCGGGCGTGTCGCGCAGGCTGGCGTCGAACCCCAGCGACACCAGTTCCGCGCAAAGCCACTCTGCCGCCGCGCGCACATCGCCGCGATGCGCCGGATCGGTCGAAATCGAGGGGATGCGCAGAAACTCAAGCAGCCGCGCCTGTGCCTGCGGCAGTCCTGCGTCCAGCGTCGACAGGACCTCGTCCAGTTTGGTTTTATCCGGCATGCGTCACATTCCTGACTTGTTTTCTAAGTTTAATTTGGCCGCTTTGGGCAAATATTGCGACAATTTGGCCCTGTATTTTCCCGACTTTGACACTTATCAAGTAAAGACCCGCGGGATCGGAGCATGATCCCCCAAGCAAGCAAGTACAAGCAAGGCAAGGGATCAAGATGGACTACGCTGCCGCCCTCGATCAAGCTATCGGCAAGCTCCATGAAGAGGGCCGCTATCGCACCTTCATTGATATCGAGCGCCGCAAGGGGGCCTATCCGCAGGCGGTCTGGACGCGTCCCGACGGGACCGAGACCGAGATCACCGTCTGGTGCGGCAACGACTATCTGGGCATGGGCCAGCATCCGGCCGTCCTGAGCGCCATGCATGAGGCGCTGGATTCGACCGGCGCCGGCTCGGGCGGGACGCGCAACATCTCGGGCACCACGGTCTATCACAAAGAGCTTGAGGCGGAACTGTCGGACCTGCATGGCAAGGAAGCCGCGCTGGTGTTCAGCAGCGCCTATATCGCCAATGACGCCACGCTTTCGACGCTGCGCAAGCTGTTCCCCGGCCTCATCATCTATTCGGATGCGCTGAACCACGCCTCGATGATCGAGGGGATCAAGCGTTTCGACGGCGCCAAGCGCATCTTCCGCCACAATGACGTCGCCCATCTGCGCGAGCTGCTGGCCGCCGACGATCCGGCCGCGCCGAAGCTGATCGCATTTGAATCGATCTATTCCATGGATGGCGATTTCGGCCCTATCGCCGAAATCTGCGATCTGGCCGACGAATTCAACGCGCTGACCTATCTGGACGAAGTCCATGCCGTCGGCATGTACGGTCCCCGCGGTGGCGGCGTGGCCGAGCGCGACGGCTTGTCGCACCGCATCGACATCTTCAACGGCACGCTGGGCAAGGCGTTCGGCGTCTTCGGCGGCTATATCGCCGCCTCGGCCAAGATGGTGGACGCGATCCGCTCCTATGCGCCGGGCTTCATCTTCACCACCTCGCTGCCGCCTGCGGTGGCGGCGGGTGCCGCGGCCTCGATCGCCTTCCTGAAAACCGCCGGGGGGCAGGAGCTGCGCGACAAGCAACAGCTTCACGCCCGCATCCTGAAGATGCGCCTGCGCGGGCTGGGCATGCCCATCGTCGACCATGGCAGCCATATCGTGCCGGTCCATGTCGGCCATCCGGTGCATTGCAAGGCGCTGTCGGACATGCTGCTGGCGCAGTTCGGCATCTATGTCCAGCCGATCAACTTCCCGACCGTGCCGCGCGGAACCGAGCGGCTGCGCTTTACCCCTTCGCCGGTGCATGACGCGGGCCAGATCGATTTGCTGGTGCGCGCCATGGACAACCTGTGGTCGCAATGCAAGCTTAACCGCTCCGTTGCGGTAGCCTGACAGGTTTCGGTGTGATAGGCTCTCGTCACCGTGATAACCTTGCTTTAATCAACTTGTGAGAATCTCCCGATTCGGGGATGCAAAGAAGAGTGGGGCAGGTGCGATGATCGGGCTGAGGGGGAATTCCCCGTCGCAAAGCCATGATGAAGCTGTGGCGTTGCCACATGGTTTCGACGACCCGGACATCCGTCTGGGCGACCTGATGCGCGGTGAGCGCGCGACGCTGGGCAAGTCCCTGCTGGACGTCCAGCGGGAATTGCGCATCCGCGCGTCCTATGTCGCCGCAATCGAGAATTGCGATATCTCGGCCTTCGATACGCCCAGTTTCATCGCCGGCTATGTGCGCTCCTATGCGCGTTATCTTGGCATGGATTCGGACTGGACCTTCCGGCGTTTCTGCCAGGAATCGGGCTTTCAGCCCACCCATGGCATGGCGCCCGCCGCTGCCGGGCCTAAGCCGCAGCGCCGCCCGTCGGACCCGGCCGAGGCGCTGGCCAACCCGAACCCGATCTTTCTGCCCCGGCCCGAAAGCATGTGGTCCTCGGTCGAGCCGCGGGCCATCGGTTCGGTCATGGTGATGATCGCGCTGGCCTGTGGGCTGGGCTACGGCGGCTGGGCCGTGCTGCAAGAGGTGCAGAAGGTCAGCCTGACCCCCGGCGACCAGGCGCCCGGCGTCATCGCCAGCCTTGACCCGGTGCAGGATGCCGCAGTGCCGGAGACCGTCGAATCCGCGCAGGTCAATCTGCCGCGCCCCGAGGGGCTGGACCGCACCTATCGCCCGCAAGCGCTTGAAGTTCCGGTGCTTGTGGCCCGCGACGGCCCGATTGCCGCCATCGATCCGGGCCTGAATGCGCCCGCAATGTCGCCCGCGACGCAAGAGCCCGCGACCCAGATCGCGGCGGTCGCCCCGGCGCCGCTGCCGCCCGAAATGTTCGGCCCGGCGCTGCCGCCTGAACAGGCGACGGTGCGCACCATCGCCCCCGATGCGCCCGAGGTCGAGATCCTCGCCGCCCGGCCGGCATGGGTGCGCGTCACCTCGGCCGATGGCACGGTGCTGCTGGAAAAGACCATGGACGCGGGCGAGCGTTTCGCCCTGCCGAAGCTGGAAGCGCCGCCGATCCTGCGCGCCGGCAATTCGGGCGCGATCTATTTCGCCGTCAGCGGCCGCACCTACGGGCCTGCTGCGCCCGGCGCCAATGTGGTGAAGAATGTCGAGCTGTCGCCGACCGCGCTGACCTCGAAATACGTCTTTGCCGACCTGACCAAGGACCCGGAACTGGCGGGCATGGTTGCGCTGGCCTCGGTCGCGCCGACCGCCCCGGCACAGACCACGCCCGCCCAACTGCCCGAATAATCCAGCGGGCAGCCGGGCGCCGGTCACGCATCCGGCACCCGATGGCGAAATCCGCGCCGGTGGCTTGCCGGGGGCGGCGCTTGCGCCTATTGCTGGCGGCGACCTCGCGAATAGGGCAATATCATGTCGCATAACCCGATCCGCCCCTGGCGCAATATCGACCGGCGCAAATCGCGCCAGATCATGGTCGGCCGTGTTCCGGTGGGCGGCGACGCGCCGATCAGCGTCCAGACCATGACCAATACCGACACCAGCGACGTGCGCGCGACGCTGGACCAGGTGATCCGCGCCGCCGATGCCGGCGCCGACATCGTCCGCATCTCGACCCCGGACGAGGCCTCGACGCGCGCGCTGCGCGAGATCTGCCGCGAAAGCCCGGTGCCCATCGTCGCCGACATCCATTTCCACTACCGCCGCGCCATCGAGGCCGCCGAGGCCGGCGCCGCCTGCCTGCGCATCAACCCCGGCAATATCGGCGACGCCACCCGCGTGCGCGAGGTCATCAAGGCCGCCCGCGATCATGGCTGCTCGATCCGCATCGGGGTCAATGCCGGCAGTCTGGAAAAGCACCTGCTGGAAAAATACGGCGAACCCTGTCCGGATGCGATGGTGGAATCCGGCCTCGACCATATCAAGATATTGCAGGACAACGATTTTCACGAATTCAAGATCAGCGTGAAGGCCTCGGACGTGTTCCTGGCCGCCGCCGCCTATCAGCAACTGGCCGAGGCCACCGACGCCCCCATCCATCTTGGCATCACCGAGGCGGGCGGTTTCGTCGGCGGCACGGTGAAATCCGCCATCGGCCTTGGCAACCTCTTGTGGATGGGCATTGGCGACACGATCCGCGTCAGCCTCTCCGCCGATCCGGTCGAAGAGGTGAAAGTCGGCTTCGAGATCCTGAAATCGCTGGGCCTGCGCACCCGCGGCGTGCAGATCATTTCCTGCCCAAGCTGCGCCCGCCAAGGCTTCGACGTCATCAAGACGGTCGAGGCGCTGGAAAAACGCCTTGAGCACGTCAAGACGCCGATGAGCCTGTCGATCATCGGCTGCGTGGTAAACGGCCCGGGCGAGGCGCTGATGACCGATATCGGCTTCACCGGCGGCGGCGCCGGCGCGGGCATGGTCTATCTTGCCGGAAAGCAGGACCACAAGATGTCGAACGAACAGATGATCGAGCACATCGTCGAACTGGTCGAAAAACGCGCCGCCGAGATCGAGGCCGCCGAGGCCCGCGCCGCCGAATGAAAAAGCGGCGCATCCCGCGCGCCGCCCTTCGGTTTCTTCCATGTCCAAATATCCATGCCGCCCGCGCCACGGGCGGCATCGCCCGGTAATCTTACCCCTTCTTCGCCGCCCGCGCCGCGGCGATGATCGGCTCCAGCCCGTCGGTCGGAACGCCACGCAGCATCTCGCCCTCGATGATGAAGGTGGGGGTGCCCATGATCCGCATCCGCTCGGCCAGTTGCTGATTGCTGCGGATCACCGTCGAGACCGCCTCGGTATTCATCCGGTTCATCACCGCCTTGCCGTCCAGCCCCAGCTTTCCGGCCAGCGCGCCCAGGCTTTCCAGGTTCACCGGCCCGCGCGATGCCATCAGCGCGTCATGGGCCTGCTTGTAGGCGTCAGCCCCAGCCTCCTGCTGGACAGCGATGGCAAAGCGCGCGGCCATGTCGCTTTCCTGAGAAAGGATCGGGAACTCCTTGATGATCCAGCGGATATTGCCGTCGTCCTTCAGCAGCTTTTCGACCGCCGGATTGATCTGCTTGCAATAGCCGCAGCGGTAATCGATGAACTCGACCATGGTCACGTCGCCATCGGGATTGCCGCCGACCCAGCTATAGCCATCCTCGAAGATGGCGTCCTTGTTGTTGGCGACCAGCAGCTTGTCGTTGCTGGCCTCATCCGCGGCGCGGCGGGCCTCAAGCACGTTGATCGATTCGACCAGCACCTCGGGATTGGCCATCAGATAGTCGCGCACGGCGGCGCCAAAGGCCGTCTTCTCGGCCTCGGTCATGTTCGCGGGGTCGAAGGCCAGCGCGGGCAGGGCGGTTGCCGTCATCAGGGCGGCGGTCAGAATGGCTTTCATCCGGGGTCCTTTCATGTCGCCGCGCAGCTTGGCCCGGGGCGCGCGGGGTTGCAACCCGGTGCGCGGCCGCTCACGCGGGGTTGACCCACGCGCCCAGAGGCCCGATACCCGCCGAAAACAATGAGGCCGAGATGAAGAAGTCGCAGCGCGGGCAGGTCGATCCGTTCATCGTCATGGATGTCATGGAGGCCGCCCGCAAGGCCGAGGCCGCAGGCCGGCGCATCATCCACATGGAGGTGGGCCAGCCCGCCACCCCGGCCCCCGCAGGCGCGCGCCGCGCGCTGGCGCAGGCGCTGGAACAACCTCTGGGCTATACGGTCGCGCTTGGCCTGCCGGGTTGCGGCAGGGGATCGCGGAGCTTTACCGGCGCTGGTACGGCATCGATCTGGACCGGCGCGGGTCGTCGTCACGCCGGGCTCGCCAGCGCCTTCATTCTTGCTTTCTCGGCGCTGTTCGACGCGGGCGACCGCGTCGCGCTGGGTGAGCCGGGCTATCCCCGGCTATCGCCGGATCTGCGCGCCATGTCGCTGGAGCCGGTGGCATCGACCCGGATCGAGGACCGCTATCAGCCGCGCCCAGACCTGCCCGGCGATGTGCCGGGCCCAGTCCTTGCCTCGCGCGGCAACCCGGGCACGGTGCTGCGCCGGGACGAACTGGCGGCGCTGACCGGACGCGCGGCGGAACTGGGGATCAGCGTCATCTCGGACGAGATCTATCACGGGCTGGATTACGGCGCGGGGTTCCACTCGGCGCTTGAGGTGACGGACGATGTGATCGTCATCAACAGCTTTTCCAAGTATTTCAGCATGACCGGCTGGCGCGTCGGCTGGATGGTGGTGCCCGATGCCATGGTCCGCACGGTCGAGCGCATCGCCCAGAACATGTTCATCTGCCCGCCCCATGCCAGCCAGGTCGCGGCGCTGGCGGCGCTGGATTGCGTTGACGAGGCCGAGGCGAACCTGGCCGTCTATGCCCGCAACCGCGAATTGCTGCTGGAGCGCCTGCCACAGATCGGCTTTGACCGCATCGCCCCGCCCGAGGGTGCCTTCTACATCTATGCCGATGTCTCGGAACTGACCGATGACAGCCAGAGGACGCACCTCGCTGAAATCCTTGAACAGGCTGGTGTTGCGGTGACGCCCGGTCTTGACTTCGACCCCCGGCGCGGGGCGCGGACGCTGCGCTTCAGCTATGCCGGCGCCGCCGACATTGCCGAGGGGCTGGACCGGCTTGCCGCCTTCATGGCCGCACGATGAGATGGCTTGCCTCGTTGCTGCTGGCGCTGGCGCTGGCGCTGGCGCTGCCCGCCCATGCCCAGACCCGCACGGGCGCGGCGCAGGTCGATCTGGCGGTATCGTCGCTGCAAGCCGAGGGCGCGACCGTGGCAAGCCGCGTCCGCTGGACCTGCGGCTGGGCCTGACGCGGCCTGCGCCCTATCGGGTCTATTTCCTTGACGCGCCGCCGCGCCTTGTCGTCGATTTCCGCCAGCTTGATTTCACCGGGACCGAGGCCCGCGCCTTGACCGGCGCCGAACTGGTGCCGGCGCTGCACTGGGGCCGCTTTCGCCCCGGCTGGTCGCGCATGGTGATGGAACTGCTGCCCGGACCCTACGCGCTGCGCATGGCCCAGCAATCGCCCGCCACCGCGGGCAGCCTGCTGCATCTGCGGCTTGAGCCGGTGGCGCAGGACGCGTTCGTGACGCGCGGCAACGCGCTTTCGGCGCTGTGGGACCTGCCGCAGCCCGCGACCGGCGCCGCGCCGTCATCCGCTGTGCCGCCCGCCGCCCCCGGGGGCAAGCTGCGCATCGCCATCGATCCCGGCCATGGCGGCCACGATCCGGGCGCGCAGGTCGGCGCGATCAGCGAAGCCGCGGTCATGCTGGGTTTCGCGCAGGAACTGGCCGAACAACTGACCCGCGAGGGCTTCGAGGTGGCGCTGACGCGCAAGGATGACAGCTTCGTGCCGCTGGAGCGGCGCATGACGCTGGCACGGGCGGCGGGGGCGGATCTTTTCGTCTCGTTGCATGCCGATGCGCTGCCGGCGGGCGAGGCGGCGGGCATGTCCATCTATACCTGGAACCCCGATGCCGACGACCGCGCCACGCGCGAACTGGCCATGCGCCACGACCGCAGCGACCTTGTGTCGGGCCTCGACCTGGCCGGCACCGACGATGAGGTGGCGGATGTGCTGATGGGGCTGGCACGGCTGGAAACCCATCCGCGTTCCGAGGCGTTCGCGAAATTCGCCGTGTCCGAGCTGAACCGTGCCGGGGTCGCCATGCATCGCCGTCCGGTGCGGGGCGCGGCGTTTTCCGTGCTGAAATCGCCCGATATCCCCTCGGTGCTGATCGAGCTGGGCTTTCTGACCGATCCCGGCGACCGTGCCAACCTGTTCGATCCCGACTGGCGCGCGCGCACCGCGCAGGCGCTGGCACGCGCCATCGGCGGATGGTCGCAGGACGATGCCGCCCGCGCTGCACTTTCGCGCAAGTAGCGCAAGGTTGCTTTGACGAGACCGGCCCCGCTGATTATAGAGACCCAGCTTACCCCAAAAGGCCCGCCCATTGATCCGTTTCGTCCTGTCCTTTCTTGGTGCGATCTTTGCATGGATCGTCACCGCAGCCTTCTTCGTCGCCCTGACCGTGGGCGCGATCTTCTGGATCTATTCGCGCGACCTGCCCAGCCATGAGCAACTGGCACAATACGCGCCCAAGACCATCAGCCGGATTTATTCCGGCGAGGGCAAGCTGATCGACGAATTCGCCGAGGAACGCCGGATCTTCGTCCCCATCGAGGACATTCCCGCCCAGGTGAAAGAGGCCTTCATCAGCGCCGAGGACAAGAACTTCTATACCCATCCCGGCTATGACCCGGTGGGCATGGCGAAGGCGGCCTATGCGGCGGTGGTCTCGGGCGGCAAGAACATGCGCGGCGCCTCGACGATCACCCAGCAGGTGATGAAGAACTTCCTGCTGTCCAGCGACCGCAGCATCGAACGCAAGATCAAGGAAGTCGTCCTTGCCGCGCGGGTGTCGCATACGCTCAGCAAGGACAAGGTGCTTGAGCTTTACCTCAACGAGATCGACCTGGGCTTTCTGTCCTTCGGGGTCGCCTCGGCGGCGCAGACCTATTTCAACAAGTCGCTGGACCAGTTGACGCTGGCCGAGGCCGCCTATCTGGCCGGCCTGCCCAAGGCGCCTTACGGCTATCACCCGGTCAAGAACCGGCAGGCCGCCATCGAGCGGCGCAACTATGTCCTGCGCGAAATGCTGCAGAACGGCTATGTCACCCAAGCCGCCTATGACGAGGCCGTGGCCGAGCCGCTGCGCACCGTCCAGAACGGCGATTTCCCGTCCTGGCGCCGCTCGATGCCGCCGCGCGACTATTTCACCGACGAGGTGCGCCGCCAGCTCAGCGCCGAGTTCGGGCAGGACCAGTTCTTTACCGGCGGCCTTGCCATCCGCGCCACCATCGAGCCGCGCCTGCAAAAGGTCGCCGCCCGCGCGCTGCAAAAGGCGCTGGAACAATACGACCGTGGCCGCGGCGTCTGGCGCGGCACCCGCCAGACCGTTCCGGCCGCGAAGCTGGCCTCGGAAGCCGACTGGCGTGCCGCGCTGGCCGAGGCCGAGGTGCCCCGCGATGTCGAGGGCTGGTACCCCGCCGTGGTGCTGGCGCTGAACGACACCGATGCCCGCATCGGCATCGAGGGCGTCGAGGACACCGCCGCCGGCAACTGGATCCCCGCCAAGGACGTGCAATGGGCGCGCAAGCGTCTGGCCGATGGCAAGCTTGGGCCCAAGGCGCGCGTCGCCTCGGATCTGGTCGAGGTCGGCGACGTGGTGCTGGTGCGGCAGATGACCGACGACAAGACCGGCGCCTTTGTGCGCTGGACCCTGCGGCAGGTGCCCGAGGTTCAGGGCGGGTTCATGGCCATGGACGTCAATACCGGGCGCGTCATCTCGATGCAGGGGGGCTTCAGCTATCAAAGCTCGGTCTTCAACCGGGCGACGCAGGCGCAGCGCCAGCCGGGGTCCAGCTTCAAGCCCTTCGTCTATGCGGCGGCGCTGGATTCGGGCTTTACCCCCGCGACCATCGTCGTTGACGAACCGATCACGCTGAACACGCCCCAGGGCCTTTGGACGCCCAAGAACGCCAGCGGCAAATTCTATGGCCCGACGCCGATGCGCACCGGGATCGAGCAGTCGCGCAACCTGATGACCATCCGTATCGCGCAGGATATCGGCATGGACACGGTGGCAAAATATGCCGAGAAATTCGGCGTCTACGACCGGCTTGTGCCGTTTCTGGCAAACAGCCTCGGCGCGCAGGAGACGACGCTGTTCAAGATGGTCGCCGCCTATGCGATGTTCGCCAATGGCGGCGAGCGGGTGGAGCCGACGCTGGTCGACCGCGTGCAGGACCGCTATGGCCGCACCATCTATCGCCACGACCGCAGCGTCTGCGAGAACTGCGATCAGGCGACGCTGCCGGCCGGCGCCTCGCCCACGATCCAGACCAACCGCGAGCGGGTGATGGATGCGATCACCGCCTATCAGTTGACCTCGATGATGGAGGGCGTGGTCAAGCGCGGCTCGGGGCGCGGCGTGCAACTGCCGGTTCCGGTCGCCGGCAAGACCGGCACCACCAACGACGCCAAGGACGTGTGGTTCATCGGCTTCACCTCGAACATCGTCGCGGGCTGCTATCTGGGCTATGACACGCCGCGCACGCTGGGCGAGAACGCCTTTGGCGGCACGCTGTGCGTCCCCGTCTTCAACGAGTTCATGCAGGAAGCGGTGAAGGAATTCGGCGGCACCGAATTCGCCGTGCCCCCGGGCGGGCATTTCGTCAACATCGACCGCTTCTCGGGGGCGATCCTTGGCGCGGATGCCAAGGGCCCGAACGTCATCGCCGAATATTTCCGCGACGGTCAGGACATGAGCGCGCTGGGAATGGTCGATGGCGGCTTCGGCCGCGCCGATCCGGGCACGCTGCCGCTGTTCACCGGCGCCAGCGACGGCGGCCAGGCGGTCACCACCTCGACCGGCAAGAAGAAGGTCATCCCGAAAAAGGCCGACTTCGGCACGCTGTCCTCGGGCGGGCTATACTGACGCCCGGCGCGGATGCGCGCCGGGTTTTCCAAGGGCCGGGTTTCCCGCCGGCCCGGTTTTCTGCGGGCTGGCCGCTTGCGAGCGCCCGCGCCCCGCGTTATTTCTGCTGACCTGTCCGAAATCCGACCTGAAAGTGAGTGCCCATGCGCGCCGAAACCCAAGCCACGATCGACGCGATCCGCAAGTCGCTGAAGCTGCTCGGCCAGCGCATGGACTGGGAAACCGCCCCGCACCGGCTGGAAGAACTGAATGCGATGATCGAGGCCGGCGACATCTGGTCCGATCAGGCGCGCGCGCAAAAGCTGATGCGTGACCGCCAGAAGCTGTCGGACGCCGTCGAAACCTATCGCCGGATCGAGACCGAACTGCGCGACAATATCGACCTGATCGAACTGGGCGAGGCCGAGGGCGATGACGAGGTCGTTGCCGATGCCGAAGCCTCGCTGAAGGCGCTGGCGGAAATGGCGGCGCAAAAGGAACTTGAGGCGCTGCTGAACGGCGAGGCCGACGGCAACGACACCTTCCTTGAAATCAACGCCGGTGCGGGCGGCACCGAAAGCGCCGACTGGGCCAGCATGCTGGCGCGGATGTATGTCCGCTGGGCCGAGAAAAAGGGCTATAACGTCGAACTGCTGTCGGAAACCCCCGGCGAAGAAGCCGGCATCCGCTCGGCCGCCTACAAGATTTCCGGCCCCAATGCCTATGGCTGGCTGAAATCGGAATCGGGCGTGCACCGGCTGGTGCGCATCTCGCCCTATGATTCGGCGGCGCGGCGGCACACCTCGTTCAGCTCGATCTGGGTTTACCCGGTGGTGGACGACAATATCGAGATCAATATTCCCGACAACGAAATCAGGATCGACACCTATCGTTCGTCCGGCGCGGGCGGCCAGCACGTCAACACCACCGATTCGGCGGTGCGCATCACCCACTTGCCGACCGGGATCGTCGTCACCAGCTCGATGAAATCGCAGCATCAGAACCGTGACGCGGCGATGAATGCGCTGCGCGCGCGGCTTTACCAACTGGAACTGGACAAGCGCAACGCCGAGATCAACGCCCAGCACGACGCCAAGGGCGATGCCGGCTGGGGCAACCAGATCCGGTCCTATGTCCTGCATCCCTATCAGATGGTGAAGGACCTGCGCACCTCGCACGAGACATCGGACACGCAGGGCGTCCTTGACGGCGATCTGGACGCCTTCATGGCGGCGACGCTGGCGCTGGACGTCGCCGGCAAGTCGCGCGCCGAGGCGCAGGCCGACGATTGACGGATCGCCCCGGCAGCGCCGGCGGCGACACGGGTATTTTGACAGGGAAGATATTCGCGGGTGCCACTCTTCGCGGATGGGTTTTCATTTTCGGAGGGTACCGTGGCGAAGCGGCGGATCAATCTGGCCCTGCAGGGCGGGGGCGCCCATGGGGCCTTTGCCTGGGGCGTGCTGGACCGGCTTCTGGATGAGCCCGAGATCGAGTTTTCGGCGGTCAGCGGCACCTCGGCCGGGGCGCTGAACGGCGCGGCGCTGGCGGCGGGGCTGGCCTCGGGCGCGGGGGTGCGCGGGCGACACGCCGCGCAGGAAAACCTCGCCTATATCTGGGACCAGGTCGGGCAGATCAGCGACAACAATGTCGTGCGCTGGCTTTATTCCATGTTCCCGATGCCGCGGTCATGGCAGCGCTTTGCCGAACTGTTTTCGCCCGCGGGCTGGATGGAGACGCTGACCCGGGTCTTCAGCCCCTACGATTCGGGGCCGTTCTATTGCAACCCGCTGGCCGCCATCATCCAGGAGATGCCGCATCCCAAGCTGGACCGCGACGAAGGGCCGCGGCTGTTCGTGACCGCGACCAATGTGCGCACCGGGCTTGTGCGGGTTTTCCGCGGGCATGAGGTGACGATCGACACGATCCTGGCCTCGGCCTGCCTGCCCGAAGTGTTCCGCGCGGTCGAGATCGACGACCCCAAGACCGGCAAGCGCGAGGCCTATTGGGACGGCGGCTATTCCGGCAACCCGGCGCTGTTCCCGCTTTATGCGCCCGATCTGCCGCGCGACATCGTGATCGTGAACATCAACCCGATGCTGCGCGATGCGATCCCGAAATCGCCCGCAGCGATTCAGGACCGGGTGAACGAGATCAGCTTCAACGCCTCGCTGCTGGCCGAACTGCGCGCCATCAATTTCGTCAAGCGGCTGCATGCGCAAAACCGCCTGACCGGCCTGCCGATGAAGAACGTACTGCTGCACGCGATCATGGACGAGGATCTGATGAACTCGCTCAGCGCCAGCACGAAGCTTTTGCCAAAGCCCGGGCTTCTGGCGACCATGCATGCCGCCGGCAAGGTCGCCGCCGATCGCTTTCTTGAGACCGGCGCCAAGGATATCGGGGTGCGCGACAGCTATGATATCACGCACCTGTTTCGTTAGGCCGGATCAGCCCTGCGCGGCGGTCGCGGCTGCGATGCGGGCGGCAAGGCGGGCGTTGTTCAGGACCAGCGCGATATTGGCCTCCAGCGAATTGCCCTCGGTCAGCTCATAGATGCGTTGCAGCAGGAAGGGCGTCACCGCCTTGGCGGCGATGCCCTGCGCGTCAGCCTCGGCCAGCGCCTGTTCGACCACGGGGATCATCACCTCGCGCGGGATCTCGGCCTCGGGGGGGATCGGGTTCACCACCAGTTGCCCGCCGGCAAGGCCAAGCGCGCGGCGGATGCGGGCCGAGGCGGCGATCTCGGCCGGGTCGTCCATGCGCAGGGGCGCCGCCAGCCCCGATTCGCGCGACCAGAAGGCCGGAAGCTGGTCCTGACCGAAGGCGATGACCGGAACGCCCAGCGTTTCCAGCACCTCCAGCGTTTTCGGCAGGTCGAGGATCGCCTTGGCGCCGGCCGCGACCACCGTCACCGGCGTGCGCGCCAGTTCCTGCAGGTCGGCCGAGACGTCGAAGCTGTTTTCCGCACCGCGATGCACGCCGCCGATGCCGCCGGTGGCGAAGGTGGCGATGCCGGCAAGGTCGGCGCAGATCATGGTGGCGGCAACGGTCGTGGCCCCGGTGCGCCCCGTCGCAAGGCAGGCCGCAAGGTCGGCGCGCGAAAGCTTCATCACCTTCGTGCCCGGCGTCGAGGCCAGCGCCTCAAGCAGGTCGGCGTCAAGGCCCACGCGGATGCGCCCGTCCATGACGGCGATGGTGGCGGGGACGGCACCGGCGGCGCGGACCTCGGCCTCGACCCGCTGGGCGGTTTCAAGGTTCTGCGGATAGGGCATGCCGTGGGTGATGATGGTCGATTCCAGGGCGACGACGGGGCGCCCCTCGGCCTGCGCCTGGGCAACCTCGGGGGCGCGCGTGATCAGATCGTTCATGACTGCTCCGTTCCTGCTACATGCTGTGCTGCCGCCGCCAGCGCGGCGCCAAGCGCCCCGGCCCGGCTGGCGCCTGTCAGTTCCGCGACGATATGGGCCGCGACAAGGCTGTCGCCGGCGCCGGTCACGCGTCGTGCCGCGACCTGCGGCGGCGCCTCGGCCAGCGTGGGCTGGCCCCGGGCGGCATCGGCCGCGGGCCGCGCGCCATCGGTGACCAGCACCCGGCGCGCGCCAAGTGCGATCACCGCCTCGGCGGCGGCGGCGGCATCGGGCAGGCTGCGGGCGGCAAGGGCCTCGGCCTCGGCGCGGTTCAGATAGAAGGTCGCCTGCGGCAGGCCGATCAGCGGACGCAGCCGCGCCGCCTTGTCCGGGCTGGCCGGCGCAATGCGCAGATCGGTTGCGGCAAGGCAGGGATCGGCGGCCAGCGCGGCGATCACGGCAGCAGGCAGGTTGCCGTCAAGGATCAGCGTGCCGCGCCAGGGGCGCGCGGCATCGCCCAGCCGGCCATCGCCGAGCGGCGCGAAGATGGCAGGACCTGCGGCCTCAAGCGCGCGGACATCGGCGACGGCGGCAACCAGCCCCTGGGGGCTTTCGATGGCGATATAGATGTCGGTGGGCAGCGTGTCGTCGCGCCGCACCCAGCGCGTATCGACGCCAAGGCGCGCGGTCTCGGCCAGCAGGAACTCGCCCGAGGCATCGCGGCCAATGCTGGAGAACAGCGCCGGCCGCTGACCCAGCCGCGCCAGCGCCAGCGCGATATTCGTGGCGACGCCCCCGGGGCCGCGCCGGATGCGACCGGGCACATCGTCGCCCGGATCAAGCGGCACCGTGCTGTGACCGATCAGGTCCCACAGCATCGCACCCGCGCAGATGATCCGAGGAATGTCAGCCATGCGGTCGTCCCTTTCAGGGCGCCGCCACGAACCCATGGCGGCAGGCTGGCTGGCGGTATGCAAGGAATGGGGTGAGAGGCTGGACAACGACCCAAGCGGGACTCGTTACGGCTGCTTCCTTCCGGACCTGACCGGGTTGGCGAGGCGCTCACCCGCGCCAACCTCTCGCGGCCTAGATATGCGGCGGCGCGGCGGGATGCAAGCCTGCTTGGACGCCTTACAGGTGCAATCGCAATTGCAGGAACCCGTTCGCGGCCAGCCCGACGGTTTCGACGGGCCGGCACAGGCGGTCGATCTGGGGCGCGGCGGCGGGGCTGGTCTCGAACAGGACCGAGGTGCCGGGCAGGGGCGCGAAACGCCAGCCGGTGCCGCTTTCGGGCGCCAGCACCCGGCGGCGCGCGATATAACGCCGCAGGACCTCGCGCGTGCGCGAGGTTCCGTCCAGCAGCACCGGCCGCCCCGAGACCACCGGCGCGAACATGCCGCAATCCGACAGGCGATAGCTGTTGGTGACCAGAATGAATTCCTGCGCCGGATCGACCGGCCTGCCACGATGCGTCAGCGCGACGATGCGGCGCGAGCCGGCATTGGCCAGCCGGCCATCGGGCGCATAGCGCGGCGGCCGCGCCAGATCGATCTGCCAGTCAAGACCGCCGATGACGTCGAAATTATAGCTGGGAAAGTCCGGGTCGATCAGCGGCTGGTCGGCCTGCCCGGCATGGACCCGGTGAAACAGGCTGGCCGAGCGTTCAAGCCATTCGGCGACGTCGCTGCCGGAAAGCCGGATCGCGCAGATGCGATTCGGAAACAGGTAGAGATCGGCAATATTGCGCAGCGTCAGCCGCCCGGCGGGCACGTCGGTATAGTGATCCGGGCCGCCGCGCCCGCCGGCGCGAAAGGGCGCCGCCGCCGACAGGATCGGCAGCTCCTGCCAGCGCGTGCCGCGCAGCGCCCGCCGGACATGCCAGCGCTGCGCCATCGTCACCAGCCGCAGCCCCGGATCGTCGCCGATCAGCGAGAAATAGCTGCTGAGCGGCAGTTCCGTGCGTCCGACGCGGCGGCGGAAATGGCGCAGCGTCTCGCGATGCGCGGGCATGGCGGGGGTGGTGACGGCGGGGTGATCCTCGTCGCCCGCAATCGGCTCGGCGCGGCATTGGAAGCTGGCGATGCGCCAACCCTCGTCCCGGGGTTCAAGGCCAAGGTCGATGACGCCGAGATGCGAGCCCCAGAAGCCCGCCATGACCGCGGGCTTGCCCGCCAGCGTCCCGGCGACGGTGTCGATGCCGGGACCGCCGGGATGGTCGGGGGCGGGAAAGACGCGGTGCGTATGCCCGGCGACGACCACATCGATGCCCGGCAGCGCCGCCAGCGCGGTCGCGGCGTTTTCCATCATCGGGCTGGGCTCCAGCGCGCCGATGCCGCTATGGGCCAGCGCCACGATCAGGTCGGCGCCTGCCGCGCGCAGCCGCGCGATGCCGGCGCGGGCAGCGGTCAGAATGTCGCCGACGCGAATCTCGGTCCGCAGGTCCGGCTCCCATTCGACGGTCTGGGGCGGCAGAAAGCCGAGGACGCCGATCTGGAGCAGGTGCCAGCGCCCGGCGCGGTCGCGAAACTTGCGCGGCAGCAGCACCTCGGGGAAGCTGGGCAGGGGTTTTCGCGGATAAAGGTTACTGGCGACAAAGGGAAAGCCCGCCCCCTCAAGCGTGCGGCGCAGGAAGCCCATGCCGAAGCTGAAATCGTGGTTGCCAATCGTCGCCGCGTCGTAATCCAGCGCATTCATCGCCGCGATGGCGGGGTGCGGGCGGCGGGGCAGGACGTCCTCGGCCGCGGCCAGATAATCGCCCATCGGACTGCCTTGCAGGAAATCGCCATTGTCGAACAACAGGTTGTTCGCCGCGCTTTTGCGGGCCCGCGCGATCAGCGCCGCCGTGCGCGACAGCCCCAGCCGGGCCGAGGGGCGGTCGGCGAAATAATCATAGCCAAGGACGTGCATGTGCAGGTCCGTCGTCGCCATGATCCGCAGATCGATCCGCTGCGGCGGATGCGTCGGGTCGGCTGATCGATCGTCTGCGGACATGGAACCTATTTCTTGGCAATAAGAATAAATTGCAACTTGTGATTGTATATATAAAGGGACAGGTTGCAACCCGTGTGGCGCGCTTGCAAGGAGTCGCGCGACATGGAAAAACTACCTTTGCCTGACAACAATAATAAGATTGGATCACATGAAATTCTCGACGCGCCAGGATGCCGAGCTTTCTGCGGAATCGCTTTTTCGGGCGGTCAGCGACTTTGATGCTGTCGCGCGGCAGTTGTCGCGGCGCGGTGCCTCGGTGCGCAGGCTGGACAAGCTGTCGCAGCCGGGAACGGGGATGAACTGGGTGATCGGGTTCGACTGGCGCGGCCGGCACCGCGAATTCACGCTTGAGGTGACGCGCTTCGACGCGCCCGAACTGATCGAGATGCACGGTCGCTCGGACCAGTTCGAGATCACCATCCGCATGACGGTGGTGGCGCTGGCGGCCACACGTTCGCGCCTGATCTTTGAACTGGACCTGGCCCCCCTGGGCATGAAGGCGCGGCTGCTTTTGCAGACGGCGCGGCTGGGCAAGGGGCGGCTGGACCGCAAGTTCGCCCACCGCATCGCCGAATTCGTCAACCAGCTTGGACCGGGGCACATTGCCTGAACCCCGGCGCCAGGCGCGGCACCGCCTATTCGGCGGCGGCGGCCTGCTGGGCGCGCAGCGGATCGGCCGGATAGACGCCCAGCATGTTCAGGCTTGAGGTGAAGTAATCCAGCTCCTCAAGCGCGCGGGCGACATGGGGATCGTCGGGATGCCCCTCGATATCGGCATAGAACTGGGTGGCGCTGAAAACGCCGTCGACCATATAGCTTTCCAGTTTGGTCATGTTGACGCCATTGGTCGCAAAGCCGCCCATCGCCTTGTAAAGCGCGGCCGGGATGTTGCGGACGCGGAAGACGAAGCTGGTCATCATGGTGCCGTCGCCTTCGCGGTTCAGGCGGCGGCTGAAATCGGGCTGGCGCGACATGATGAGGAAGCGCGTGGTATTGTTGTGGCGGTCCTCGATGTCAGAGGCCAGTTCGTCGAGCCCGTAGATTTCGGCGGCCAGCGGCGCGGCCAGCGCCCCCAGCGACCTTTCGCCGCGCCGCGCGATCTCCATGGCCGATCCGGCGGTATCGGCGCCGACGATGCCGCGAATCCCGTGGCGGCGCATGAAGCCGCGGCACTGGCCCAAAAGGACCGGATGGCTCATCGCGTCGGTGATGTCGGCCAGTTTCGCGCCCGGCACGCCCATCAGGCTGATGCGCACGCGCACGAAGCCCTCGTCGATGATGTGCAGCCCGCTTTCGGGCAGCAGGTGGTGGATGTCGGCCACCCGGCCATAGGTCGAGTTCTCGACCGGCAGCATCGCCAGTTCGGCGCGTTCGCTGCGCACGGCCTCGATCACGTCCTCGAAGGTGCGGCAGGGCAGCGCCTCCATTTCCGGGCGATAGGTGCGGCAAGCCTGATGGCTATAGGCGCCGGGCTCGCCCTGAAAGGCGATCACGTTCCGGTTCGGGGCATCGGTCATGGGTCGCTCCTTTCATGTGGCGCTGGCGGCGTTCTTTTGCGTGGCGGCAGGGCGACGTGCGCCGGTTTTGTGCCGCGAAGGCGACAACTATACCTTGAACCGCCGGAACAAAAGCGGATAGATACCGGAAAATCCACGGACAGACCGCACAAGGGGCCCGCAGACATGTTCGACACCATGACCGTCACCAAGGCAGCCGGGGCGCTGATCGGCTCGCTTCTGTTCCTGTTGCTGATGACCTGGGCTGCGTCGGGTATCTACAATATCGGCCCCAGCGGCGAGCATGAGGGCGCCGAAGTCGCCCAGGCCTATACGGTTCCGGTCGAAACGGCCGCAGCCAGCGGCGGCACCGAGGCCGCAGCCGCCGAAGCCGGCCCCGATTTCGCCACCGTCATGGCCTCGGCCGATGCGGCTGCCGGCGAAAAGGTGTTCGGCAAGTGCAAGTCCTGCCACAAGATCGACGGCTCGGACAGCACCGGCCCGCATCTGAACGGCGTCGTCGGCCGTGCGGTGGCCAGCGTCGCCAGCTTCAGCTATTCGGACGGGATGAAGGCCCATGCCGCCGAGGCGCCGAACTGGACCCCCGAGGCGCTGGAGCATTTCCTGACCAACCCGAAAACCGCCGTGAAAGGCACCAAGATGACCTTCGCCGGCCTGCCCAAGGTGCAGGACCGCGCCAACCTGATCGCCTATCTGGAAACGCTGAAGTAAGCCGTTCCACAGGCGCGGCGATTGCGGGCGTCCCGTTGGGGGCGCCCTTTTTCTTTTGCGCGGTCCCGCGGGCGGGGGCCGCCGGCCCCGGTCGTCTCTCCGGATCACGCAATTGCTTGTTGAACGCCCGGTGATGCCTGCTAGCCTTGCGCCCGAGGCCGCCCGGATCAACAGGGCGCAATGAGCGAAGACGAGCCAAGAGGATCAGAAAAGACCCGATGACGATGCCCTTCTTGCGATATGCCCCGACCGCCGTTCTGCTGGCGCTTCTGCCCTCGTTTGGCGCGGCGCAGGACCAGACGGCGCAGCCGAATGCCGCGACGGCAAAGCCGCAGAACATCGTCGCGCACGGGATTTCGACCTTTGGCGCGCCGGAACTGCCGGCGGGTTTCACGAACCTGCGCTATGTGAACCCCGCGGCCCCGAAGGGGGGCGAGATCTCGGAATGGCAGTCGGGCGGCTTTGACAGCTACAACCCCTTTACCCATCGCGGACGCGCCGCGGCCTTGGCCTCGGTCATGCTTGAGCCGCTGATGGAGGGCGTCGCCGACGAACAGGGCGCGGCCTATTGCCTGCTCTGCGAAAGCATCGAATATCCCGAAAGCCGCGACTGGGTGATCTTCCGCCTGCGGCCGGACACGAAATTCTCGGACGGGACGCCGCTGACGGCGCATGACGTGCTGTTTTCGTTCGAGCTTTTGCGCGACAAGGGGCTGTCCTCGTATCGCACGGTCATCGCCAAGGCGGTCGCCAAGGCCGAGGTGGTCGACGACCGCACGATCAAGTTCATCTTCCAGCCGAAATACCCGCGCCGCGACGTCATCCAGACGGTCGGCAGCCAGATCGTCTTTTCGCGCGAGGATTTCCGCAAGAACAAGCGCGATATCGAACAGTCCAGCGACAAGCCCTTTGTCGGCTCGGGCCCCTATATGTTCGACAGCGCCGAGATGGGCCGCTCCGTCAGCTACAAGCGCAATCCCGATTACTGGGGCAAGGACCTGGCTCTGAACGTCGGGCGGCACAATTTCGACAAGATCCGTATCGAATATTTCGGCGATTACGAAAGCGCGTTCGAGGCGTTCAAGGCCGGCGTCTATACCTTTCGCAACGAGGCGTCGTCGATCATCTGGGCGACGCGCTACGATTTCCCGTCCTTCAAATCGGGCGCGGTCAAACGCGAGACGCTGCCGAACGGCAATATCCCCTCGGGTCAGTCATGGGTCTTCAACCTGCGGCGGCCGCAGTTTCAGGACATCCGCGTGCGCGAGGCCATCGGGCTGATGTTCAACTTCGAATGGTCGAACGAGACGCTGTTCTATCAGCTTTACAGCCGGACGGAATCCTTCTGGGACAACAGCCCGCTGATGGCGACTGGAAAGCCCTCGGACGCCGAGCGCGCGCTGCTGGAACCGCTGGCCAAGGACCTGCCGCCCGGTGTGCTGACCGATGACGCGGTGCTGCAACCGGTCTCGGGCAAGACGCAGCTTGACCGCAAGAACCTGCGCAAGGCCTCGGCGCTGCTGGACGATGCCGGCTGGAAGGTCGGCACGGACGGCATGCGCCGCAATGCCAAAGGCGAGACGCTGAGCGTCGAAATCCTGAACGACAGCCAGACCTTCGACCGCGTCATCAACCCCTTCGTGCAGAACCTTCGCGCCTTGGGCGTCGATGCCAGCAACGTGCGCGTCGACGATGCCGAGATGACGAACCGCACCCGCAGTCACGATTTCGACCTGGTGACGGCGCAGCTTGGGCAGGGCTTCATCCTGTCCAGCGATGCCGAGCAGGTCTTCGGCTCCGAGAATGTCGGCGATGTCTTCAACCCAATGGGGTTGGCGAACCCCGCCATCGACGCGCTGATCCGCAAGGGGATCGAGGCCACCACGCGCGAGGACATGGATACCGTGATCCACGCGCTGGACCGCAGCCTGCGCGCGCTGCGCTTCTGGGTGCCGCAATGGTACAAGGCCGATCACACCGTCGCCTATTACGACATCTTCGCGCATCCCGACAAGATTCCCCCCTATGCGCTGGGTGAGCTTGATTTCTGGTGGTATGACGCGGATAAGGCGGCAAAACTGAAGCAATCCGGCGCGCTGCGCTAAGGGCTGCGGGCAGAGGCGGGGCAAGAGACGGCGGATGGCGGCCTATATTCTGCGGCGATTGCTGCTGATCATTCCGACGCTGATCGGCATCATGCTGGTCAACTTCACCCTGACGCAATTCGTCCCCGGCGGCCCGATCGAGCAGATCATCGCCCGCGTTCAGGGCGAGGGCGACGCGCTGCGCAATATCACCGGCGCCGGCGCCGAGACCCAGCAGGTGCAGACCAGCGAATATGCCGGCGCCCGCGGCATCCCGCCCGAGCTGCTGGACCAGCTTGAGGTGCAGATGGGCTTTGCCCGCATCGTCTGCGCGCCCGGCCATCAGGGCGAACCGGACCTGAAATCGCCCGAATGCCGCAAGGAAAAGATCGGCGCGACCCGGCGCTTTCTGATCATGATGGGCAATTACCTGCGCTTCGATTTCGGGACCAGCTTCTTCCGCTCGATCTCGGTGGTGGATCTGGTGCTTGAGAAGATGCCGGTCTCGATCACGCTGGGGCTGTGGTCGACGCTGATCGCCTATGTGATCTCGATTCCGCTGGGCATCCGCAAGGCGGTGAAAAGCGGCTCGGCCTTCGATACCTGGACCAGCGGCATCATCATCATCGGCTATGCGATCCCGGCCTTCCTGTTCGCGGTCCTGCTGATGGTGCTGTTCGCGGGCGGCAGCTACTGGCAGATCTTCCCGCTGCGCGGCCTGACCAGCGAGAACTTTGAAAGCCTCAGCCTCTTGGGCAAGGCCCGCGACTACCTGTGGCACATCACGCTGCCGGTGATCGCGACCTCGATCTCAAGCTTTGCGACGCTGACGCTGCTGACCAAGAACAGCTTTCTGGACGAAATCAACAAGCAATACGTCATGACCGCCCGCGCCAAGGGCCTGACCGAGCGGCGGGTGCTTTACGGCCATGTCTTCCGCAATGCCATGCTGATCGTCATTGCGGGCTTTCCGGCGATGTTTCTGGGCGTGTTCTTCGGCTCGTCGATCCTGATCGAGACGATCTTTTCGCTGGACGGGCTTGGCCGGCTTGGGTTCGAGGCCGCGGTCCAGCGCGATTACCCGGTGATCTTCGGCACGCTTTACGTCTTTGGCCTGCTGGGGCTTCTGGTCGGCATCCTGTCGGACCTGATGTATGTGCTGGTCGATCCCCGCATCGACTTTGAGCGGAGGGCCGGCTGATGGCGATGTCCGAACTGAACCGCCGCCGCCTGCGCAACTTCCGCCGCAACCGGCGCGCATTCTGGTCGCTGCTCATCTTTACCGTGCTGTTCGTGGCGGCGCTTTTCGCCGAACTCATCGCCAATGACCGGCCGATCGTGGTCAGCTACAAGGGCAGCTATTACTTCCCGGTCTATCGCTTCTACCCCGAGACCGCCTTTGGCGGCGATTTCGGCACCGAGGCGATCTATACCGATCCCGGCGTGCAATGCCTGATCAAGACCGGCGGGCGCCCGGAATGCTGGGACGACCCGGCAGCGGTCGAGAAAGAGGCCGCCGAGACCGGCATGGTCGCGGGCCAAGCGGTCGAGGCGGGCTGGATGCTGTGGCCGCCGATCCCCTATCATTACCGCACCATCAACAATGTCGGCACCGCGCCCAGCCCGCCGGACCGCCAGCACATCCTGGGCACCGACGACACCTCGCGCGATGTGCTGGCGCGGGTGATCTATGGCTTCCGGCTGTCGATCCTGTTCACGCTGATCGTGACCGCGGTCAGTTCCGTCATCGGCATCGCCGCGGGGGCGGTGCAGGGCTATTTCGGCGGCCGCACCGACCTTGTCTTCCAGCGCCTGCTGGAAATCTGGAGCTCGACCCCCTCGCTTTTCGTCATCATCATCCTGTTCGCGATTCTTGGCCGCAGCTTCTGGCTGCTGGTCTTCGTGTCGATCCTGTTCGGCTGGCCGGCGCTGGTCGGCGTCGTGCGGGCCGAGTTCCTGCGGGCGCGGAACTTCGAATATGTCCGCGCCGCCCGGGCGCTGGGGGTGTCGGACCGCAAGATCATGTTCCGCCACATCCTGCCCAACGCCATGGTGGCGACGCTGACCATGCTGCCCTTTGTCGTGACCAGCGTGATCTCGTCGCTGGCGGCGCTGGATTATCTGGGCTACGGGCTGCCGACCTCGGCGCCGTCGCTGGGGGAACTGGCCTTGCAGGCCAAGCAGAACCTTCAGGCGCCATGGCTGGGCTTTACCGCCTTCTTCACCTTTGCCATCATGCTGTCGCTGCTGATCTTCATCTTCGAGGGCATCCGTGACGCTTTCGACCCAAGAAAGACCTTCCGATGACGCCGGTTCTGGAAGTCAGCGATCTGCGCATCGGCTTTCGTCAGGACGGCCAGGTGGTGCCTGCGGTCCGCGGCGTCAGCTTTACGGTCGGCAAGGGCGAAACGGTGGCGCTGGTCGGCGAATCCGGCTCGGGCAAGTCGGTCACGGCGCTGTCGACCGTCGGCCTCTTGGGCGAGGCGGCCGAGCTTGCCGGCTCGGTCCGCTATGACGGGCGCGAACTGGTCGGCGCCTCCGAGGCCACGCTGCGCGGCGTGCGCGGCAATGACATCAGCTTCATCTTTCAGGAACCGATGACCTCGCTGAACCCGCTGCACACGCTGGAACAGCAACTGGCCGAAAGCCTGATGCTGCATCAGGACCTGCGCGGGCCTGCGGTCCGGGCGCGCATCATCGAATTGCTGACCCGCGTCGGCATCCGCGACCCGGAAATGCGGCTGGCCGACTATCCCCACCAGCTTTCGGGCGGGCAGCGCCAGCGGGTAATGATCGCCATGGCGCTGGCCAACCGCCCCGAACTGCTGATCGCCGATGAGCCGACGACAGCGCTTGACGTGACCATTCAGGCCCAGATCATGGACCTGCTGGCCGAGCTGAAGGCGGCCGAGAACCTGTCGATGCTGTTCATCAGCCACGATCTTGGCCTTGTGCGCCGCATCGCCGACCGCGTCTGCGTGATGAAGGGCGGCGAGATCGTCGAGCAAGGCCTGGTCGAACGGATTTTCGCCGATCCGCAGCACGAATATACCCGGATGCTGCTGGCGGCCGAGCCGCAGGGCCGCGCCGACCCCTTGCCCACCGACGCCCCCGAGGTCGCGGCGACCCGCGACCTGAAGGTGTGGTTCCCGATCCGGCGCGGCTTCATGCGCCGCACCGTCGGCCATATCAAGGCGGTCAACGGCGCCACGCTCTCGGTCCGGGCTGGCGAGACGCTGGGGATCGTCGGCGAATCCGGCTCGGGCAAGACGACGCTGGCGCTGGCGATCATGCGGCTGATCGATAGCGACGGCCCCATCGTCTATATGGGTCGCGATATCTCGGGCATGCCGGGGCGGGCGCTGCGGGGCCTGCGCCGCGACATGCAGATCGTCTTCCAGGACCCGTTCGGCAGCCTCAGCCCGCGCATGACGGTCGAACAGATCATCGCCGAGGGCCTTGGCGTCCACGGGGTCGAGCCGGGCCGCGACCGCCGCCAGATGGTCGACGAGATCATGCGCGAGGTCGGACTGGACCCCGCCAGCATGCATCGCTATCCGCATGAATTTTCCGGCGGCCAGCGCCAGCGCATCGCCATCGCCCGCGCCATGATCCTGAAGCCAAGGCTGGTGGTGCTGGACGAGCCGACAAGCGCGCTGGACATGACCGTGCAGGTCCAGATCGTCGAACTACTCCGCCGGTTGCAAAGAAAGCACGGTCTTGCCTTCCTTTTCATCAGCCACGACTTGCGCGTGGTGCGCGCGATGTCGCATCAGATCATGGTGATGCGCGCCGGCGAGGTGATCGAGCAGGGCAGCACCGACGAGGTCTTTGACCACCCGAAAACCGACTACACCCGCCGCCTGATCGATGCGGCCTTTCTGACGAAAAGCGCATGAAAATCCTGTTTGTCCACCAGAACTTCCCTGCCCAGTTCCTGCACCTTGCCCCGGCGCTGGCTGCGCGCGGCCATCATGTGTTGGCGCTGACCGACGAAAAGAACCAGCGGCCGTCCTCGGTCAATGTGGTGCGCTACAAGGCGCCCGAGGAGCTGAAGCTGCCGCCGATGCTGGGCAGGACCTATTGCGAACACAGCGAACGCGGCTGGCTGGCGGCGCGCGGCTGCCGGGCGCTGCGCGACAAGCACGGCTTTACCCCCGACGTGATCTTCGGCCATAGCGGCTGGGGCGAGACGCTGTTTCTGAACGAAATCTTCCCGGACGCGAAGCTGCTTTGCTATGCCGAGCTGCTTTACCGCACGCGCGGCCATGATGTCGGCTTCGACCCCGAATTCGGCAGCACGAATGACGAAAGCCGCATTGGCACCGTCGCGCGCTCGGCCCATCTGATCCAGGGGCTGGTTCAGGCCCATGCCGGGCTGGCGCCGACCGAATATCAGGCCGGCTCATTCCCGCCCGAACTGCGCCAGAAGCTGACGGTCATTCATGACGGCATCGATACCGAGCGCGTGAAGCCCAATCCCGACGCCGAATTCATCCTGCCCGACGGGCGCAAGCTGCATGCCGAGGATGAGGTCCTGACCTATGTCTCGCGCTCGCTTGAGCCCTATCGCGGCTTTCACCGCTTCATGCGCGCGCTGCCCGAGGTGATGCGTGCGCGCCCCAATGCACAGGTGGTGCTGGTTGGCGGCGATGGCGTCAGCTATGGCAGCAAGCCGCGCGACGCGGAAAGCTGGAAGGCGAAGATGCTGGCCGAACTGGACGGCCAGCTTGACCTGTCGCGGCTGCATTTCATGGGCCGCGTGCCTTATCCGCAATATCTGGCGCTGTTGCAGGTCAGCCGGGTGCATTGCTATCTGACCTATCCCTTTGTGCTGTCATGGTCGCTGACCGAGGCGATGTCGGCGGGCTGCTATATCGTCGCCTCGGATACCGAGCCGGTCCGCGAACTGGTCCGCGACGGCGAGAACGGGCGTCTGGTGCCCTTCTTCGACCAGCCGGCGCTTGAGGCCGCACTGATCAAGGGACTGGCGGGCGACCCCGAGGCCGCGCGCCTGACCGCAGCGGCGCGAAAGGTGATCGTCGACGGCTATGACCTGCACAGGCACAGCCTGCCGCGCCTGATCGAATGGGTGGAAAGCTTCGCCCCCTAAAGCTCGATCTCGGGACCGGGGGCGCGTTCCACCTGTGGCGGCGGCTGGTCGGGGACGCGTAGGGGATCGTCGCCCTTGCGCGGGTTCAGGTGCGGGTTCAGGCCCGGTGGGTTCAGTTGGGGATCGTCACCGGGCGCCGGGCGCAGCATCTGGCGCAGGGCATCGCCGACCGGGGGCGGCGGCGGTGCATCGGCGCGGCGGCGGATCAGGATATCGCCATTCTCCAGCCGCTCGGGCGCCTGATAGTTCTTCGCGTCGTCCATCAGCTTGCCGATATCGCCAAGGACCGGCCGCAGCGCCCCCATCGTGTCGCCCAGATCGCGGCTCAGCCGGTCCAGATGCGGCTCGGCCTCTTTCAGCATGTTCTGCATGAAACTGTCCAGGCCACGCTCAAGAACGCTGCCGCCCTTGTCATCGTTGGCTTCGGGGTCGGCACCGGGCGGCGTCCATTGCTGGGCGATGGCGAAAACCGGCGCGGCCAGCGTGGCGGCAAGAAGCAGGGCGGGAAATCTGCGCATGGAATGATCCTGAAAACGTCCTTGGGCAAACCCCCGGCGGGCCGGATCGGTTCCCGGTGACGCGTCCAGTGACGCCGGTGCGCGGTGCCTCAGGCGGTGCGCAACCGGTGCATGTTGCGAAACGCCTCCCACGCCTCGTTCAGCGCCCGGGTGCGGGTTTCGGCCAGCCGGATCGCCTCGGGCGGCAGGCCGCGGGCAATGGCGCGGTCGGGGTGATTTTCGCGGATCAGCTCGCGCCAGCGCTTGCGCACCTCGGGCAGCGGCGTGTCGGGGCTGACGCCCAGCACCTCGCACGAGGCGCAGCCGTGGCGGCGGTCGTGGCGGGCGCGGATGGCGGCCAGTTCATCCTCGGGGATGCCGAAGATACGGGCGACCTCATCGATGAAGATGATCTCGTTCTCATGCAGATCGCTGTCGGCGACGGCGATGATGAACAGCCCCTCGACGATGTCGTAAAGGATCGGATCGCCGGCGGGAAACATCGCCGCGATCCGCTGCGCCCAGGCGTCGAAGCCGGCAACGTCCTGCCGCGCAAGGTCAAAGACGCGGCCGGCGTTCTTTTCCTCGGCCCGGGGGATGATGAAGAGGCGCCGGAAGGCCGCAACCTCAGACCGGGCGACGGCGCCATCGGCCTTGGCCAGCTTCGCCCCCAGCGAGATCACGGCAATGGTGAAGGCCACCGATTTTTCCGGCGGCGTTGCCGCGCGGCGCGTGCCGATGATCGCGGCAAGGCGATCACCGATGCGTTGCCAGAAACTTCGCGGTTTCGGCAGTTCGGGGCAGGTGTCGGGCTTGTTGATCGCGGCGTCCATGGCGGCGAGCCTATGTCCACACGCCGGTCAAGTCCACTGACATTCCCGCGTGTTTCACTATGTTATCCACGGCTTTCCAGCGCGGCCTTGACCACCAGCACAACCAGCGCAATCACCGTCAGGGTCGAGGCCGCGGCAAACGCCCCGGTGGTGTTCAGGTCGTTGAACATCAGCTCGATCTGAAGGGGCAGCGTATTGGTCTGTCCCCGGATCGCGCCCGAGACGACCGAGACGCCGCCGAACTCACCCACCGCGCGCGCCGTCGCCAGCACCGCGCCGTAAAGCAACGCCCAGCGGATATTGGGCAGCGTCACGCGCGCAAAGACCTGCCAGCCGCGCGCGCCCAGCGTGACCGCGGCTTCCTCCTGTTCGGACCCTTGCGCCTGCATCAGCGGCAGCACCTCGCGCGCGACGAAGGGGGCGGTCACGAACATCGTTACCAGCACGATGCCGGGCAGGGCGAACATGATCTTCAGGTCATGCGCCGCCAGCCACGGACCCAATAGCCCCTGCCGCCCGTAAAGCAGCAGGTAGCAGATGCCCGCAATGATCGGCGAGATCGAGAACGGAATTTCGATCAGCACCATCAGAAGCTTGCGCCCCGGAAAGCGAAAGCGCGCGATGGCCCAGGCGGCGGCGATGCCGAAGGCGATATTGACCGGCACCACGATCACGGCGACCACGCTGGTCAGCCAGATCGCGTGCAACGTCATCGGGTCGGCGATGTTTTTCAGATAGACCGCCCAGCCTTCGGCAAAGGCGCGCCAGAAGATAAAGACCAGCGGCGCCACGACAAAGACCGCCGTCAGCACGAAGGCCAGCGCAATCAGCAGGCGCGGGACGGCGCGGCTTTGGCCGGGGGCGCGGGTCAGGGCGAGGGTGCTCATGCGCGGGCCTCCAGATGGCGGGCGGCGCGGAATTGCAGCAGGTTCGACACGACCAGCAGCAGCAGCGCGAAAACCAGCAGCACCAGCGCAATGGCTGCGGCGCCCTGATAGTCGTATTCCTCAAGCCGGATATAGGCCAGAAGGGCCGCGATCTCGGTCTTGAAGGGCAGGTTGCCGGCGATGAAGACGACCGCGCCGAATTCGCCCAGCGAGCGCGCAAAGGCCACGGTCGAGCCCGCCAGCCACGCCGGCAGGATCGCCGGCAGCACGACGCGGCGAAAGATCGCCAAGGGCCGCGCACCCAGCGTCATCGCCGCCTGTTCCAGCGCCGGGTCCAGATCCTCAAGCACCGGCTGGATGGCACGCACGACGAACGGGGTCGATGTGAAGGCCATGGCCAGCGTGACGCCGCCCAGCGTATAGACGACCTCGATCCCCGCCGCCTGCAACGGCCCGCCAAACCAGCCATTCGCCGAATAAAGCGCGGTCAGCGAGATGCCGGCGACGGCGGTCGGCAGCGCGAAGGGCACGTCCATCAGCGCGTCCAGAATGCGCTTGCCGGGAAAGTCATAGCGCGTCAGCACCCATGCCATCAGCAGCCCATAGAAGGCGTTGAAGACGGTGGCCACCGCCGCCGCGGTGACGGTCACCCGCAGCGCCGACAGCGTGCGCGGCGCGGTGACGATGGACCAGAACCCGGCCGGCCCGATCTCGGCGCCTTTCAGGATCAGCGCAATCACCGGGATCAGGATCACCAGCGCGACATAAAGCAGCGTCGTGCCGAGGCTCAGCGAGAACCCCGGCAAAACCCGTTTCGGCTTGATGGCCGCGCGGCTCATCGGTTGACGAAAACCTTGTCGAGAATGGCGCCCTCGGCCAGATGTTCGGACTGGATCTTCGGCCAGCCGCCAAAGACGTCGTCCACCGTCACCAGCTTCACCTGCGGGAAGTCGGCGGCATGGGCGGCGGTCACCGCGGCGTCCGTGCTGCGATAGTTGTTCTGCGCCATGATCTCTTGCGCCTTGGGCGTATAGAGCCAGTTCAGATATTCGGCCGCGACCTCGGCCGAGCCGTCCTTCTGTGCGTTCTCGGTCACGACCGCGACCGGAAAGGCGGCGAAAAGGCTCATCGAGGGGGTCACCGGCTCAAAGCCCTGATCGGCGTATTGTTTGGCGATCGACTTCGTTTCGGCCTCGAACGTGACCAGCACGTCGCCGATCTCGCGCTCTGCAAAGGTCTGGGTGGCGGCACGGCCACCGGTGTCGAAGACCGGCACATTGGCAAAGATCCTGCCGACGAAATCCTGCGCCTTGGCCGCGTCGCCGCCATTCTGCGCCAGCGCATAGGCATAGGCCGCCAGATAGGTATAGCGCCCGTTGCCGCTGGTCTTGGGGTTCGGGAAAACCGGCTTCACGTCCTCGCGCGCGAGGTCGGACCAGTCCTTGATCCCCTTGGGATTGCCCTTGCGCACCAGAAACGACGGCAGCGAATAATAGGGCGAGGCGCCGTTCGGAAAGGCCCCGCGCCAGTTTTCCGCGACCATGCCGCCCTTGGCCAGCATGTCGATATCGGTTTCCTGATTGAAGGTCACCACATCCGCAGGCAGCCCCTCAAGGATCGCCCGCGCCTGTTTCGACGACCCGGCATGGCTTTGGTCGATGGTGACCTCGCGCCCGGTCTTGCCCTGCCAATAGGTCTGGAATTCGGGGTTCAGCGCCTCGAAAAGCTCGCGCCCGATATCGTAGCTGACGTTCAGGATCTTGTCCTGCGCAAGGGCGGGGCTTGTGCCCACCAGCAGCGCCAGCGCCGCGATGCGAAGTCTGGAAAGGGTCATACGGCTTTCTCCTTGAGGTATTCGGCCGGGGCGGCGGGGGCGGCGATGGCCCCGCGCGGCGCGGCAAACAGCGCGCCCGCCTCGGCGCGCAGATGGGTGCGGGTGCCGCGTTCCAGCGCGCGGGCCTCGGGGGCGCGGCGGGGCAGGTCGGCGGGGATGGTGGTGGTGCCATCGGTCAGGTCGATGCGCAGCACGGCGCCATTGCTGTCGCAGCGCGCCACCTGCCAGCGCCCGTCCGGGTCGGCGACCGGGGTAATGTCGGCGGGTCGCAGGAACAGCGTCGCCGGACCGTCGGGCAGGGCGCGGCGGGGCAGGCGGCTGGCGTCCAGCCCCGGCGCTCCGGCCCGGCCCGCATGCAGCGTCACCGGCAGTTCGACCGTCGCGCCCATGAAGCGGGCGACAAAGGGCGATGCGGGATGGTCATGGATCTGGTCGGCATTGCCGATCTGCTCGATCCGGCCATCGCCCATGACCACGACGCGGTCGGCAAGCTCGAACGCCTCTTCCTGATCGTGCGTCACGAAGATGGTGGTCGAGCCGGTCTCTTCGTGGACGCCGCGCAGCCATGCCCGTAGGTCGCGGCGCACCGCCGCATCCAGGGCGCCGAAGGGCTCGTCCAGAAGCAGGACCGAGGGCTGGATCGCCAGCGCCCGCCCCAGTGCCACCCGCTGGCGCTGGCCGCCCGAAAGCTGCGCCGGATAGCGTTCGCCCAGATGCGCGATTTGCAGGAACTGCAACAGCTCATCGACCTTGGCGGCGATTGCGGCCTTGCCGGGGCGCTGGCCACGCGGGCGCACGGTCAGGCCAAAGGCCAGATTGTCGCGCACGCTCATATGCGGAAACAGCGCGTAATGCTGAAAGACGAAACCGATGCGGCGGTCCTGCGCCGCCAGTTGCAGCCAGTCCGCGCCATCGACCGCCAGCGCCCCGGCGTCGGGCCATTCCAACCCGGCGATGATCTTCAGAAGCGTCGTCTTGCCCGAACCCGACGGCCCCAGCAGCGCCACCAGCTCGCCCGAGGCTATGGTCAGGTCGATGCCGCGCAGCACCGGGGTGCCGCCAAAGCTTTTGGTCATGTTGTCGATGACGATGGACATGCGCACCCCCGGTTTCCCGGTCGAGGTAGCGGGGCGGGACCCGTGCGACAAGGCGCGCGCCCATGGGGCGGCGGTTCCGGCTGCGAACGATTTCCCGATCATCCTCCCTGACCGGACCGCTGTTCCCCGCACCCGGCCCATGGGCGAATATGGTCCGGGCAGCCTGCCTGTATTTCCGGCAATCATCCTTATTTTTCATGCAGGTGGGGCCGCGCGCCCTTCGCATCGCCCGGCAGGGATGTTAGCGTCGCCCGGTCTGTTGGGGGGCAAGATGACCGAAAACGAATTGCGCATCTCGCGCGAAAGCCCGCTGGGCGACGACCTTGGGCTGCTCTTTCAGCGCCATACCGCCGACATGCATGCCGACACCCCGCCCGGGTCGATCCACATGCTGCCCCGCGCCGCGCTGGTCCATCCCGACATCGCCTTTTTCGTCCTGCGCGAGGGCGGCCAGCCCATGGCCATGGGCGCGGTGAAGCGCATCGGCCCCGATCACGGCGAGATCAAGTCGATGCATGTCCTGTCGGAGACCCGCGGCCGCGGCCTCTCGCGCCGGATGCTGGAGGCGCTGATCGCCCATGCCCGCGACGGCGGCCTGACCCGGCTGAGCCTTGAGACCGGCATCCAGCCGACCTTCGTCGCTGCGCGCGCGCTTTATGCGCGGGCGGGTTTCGTCGAATGTGGGCCGTTCGGCGATTACCGGCCCGATCCGAACAGCGTCTTCATGACGATGGAACTGCGCACGGCCTGAATAGGCGGTTGATTCACCGCGCCGTCTTTGCCATGACTGCGCCGACGCGGCCCCGTAGCTCAACTGGATAGAGCAGGGACCTTCTAAGTCCAAGGTTGGGGGTTCGAGCCCTCCCGGGGTCGCCAATCACCATGTTTCGGCGTGTTTCCGGCGCCGTGCGACGGGGCCGACCAACGGCCGGCCGTGCCGGTTCTAATGCACCAGCGCCTTGCCGTGCTGGGCGTGGCGCACCGCAAGCTTGCGCCCCATGCGCCCCGAGGCAAGGATGCGCGCGCCCGCGGGGCCGTCGTCTGCATCGCCGTCGCGCAGGCCGGGGAAAAGCGCGAAGATTTCGCGCTGCGCGCCAAGCCCCACTGATTTCAGCGCCTCGCGCCCGGTGTAAAGCGACTCCGTCTCGGCACCCTCGGCCAGTACGACCTCGTGACGGTCGAAGAGGACGTGGAAATATTCGACCGTCGGCGGGTCCCGCGCGACGTCTATACCGTTGATCTGCAATAGCTGCTTGGCGGCAACCAGCACCTCGGGCGCGCCGAACATCTTTTGCGCGATGCGCGAGCGGACAAGGATGCGATGCTGGGGCGAAACCAGCAGGTCGCGCTGCGGCAGCCCGTTCCCCAGCGCGCCGCGGCCAATGCGGATCGGGCGCATATGCGGGCTGACCGCCAGCGCCTTGCTGCACAAGACGCGCGAGCCGATCCAGCGCAGCGGCTGCGCGCCGCGGTCGCGGGTCAGGACCTTCATGCCGGGCACGAGGTTCTCGACCGCGATGGCGCCGCGCTCGGTCTCGATCAGGGTGCCGCGCACAAAGCAGGGAAAACAGCTTCGGTCGGTGAAGATGCCGTCATGGCAAAGGTCGTAACAACCGCCGTTTTCGGGAAAGCTGACCGCGACGATGGGCTGCGAGGTCAGCGCCTCGATTTCATCTGGCGAGGCCCCTTTCGGCGGCGACATCAGGAAGGTGTTGCCGTCGGTGTCCTGCATGATGCGGACGGCCAGCGCGCGCGTCTGGGTGCTGCCATCGGCGTTCAGAAAGGTGACGCCGGTGTTGTAGACGATAAAGGTCGAATCGACCCGGTATTCGCCCGGCACGCCATCGCGGCCGGCGTCATGGCTGATCGTCTCGGCCTGGCGGGCGGCGCGGCCGTCATCGGTGCGGATCATGCCGTCGCCGTTGGCATCGTTGCCGCGCACCTCGACCATCTGCCGGTAAAGCGGCGAGGCAGCGCCGCCGAAGCTGCTGCCGCCCAAGGTGGCCGCGGCGCGCTCGGCGCCGGTATTGCCCTCATGGGGGTCCATATCGGGCAGGCTGCCCAGCAGGATCATGTTCTCGCAGCCAGCGGCCGTGGGGCCGCAATGGCAGGCGCTATCCTGATCGTCGCGGGGGGCGGGGCCGGCCGGCCAGCTTTCACGGTCATCGAAACTGGAACTCATTATCAGCTACTCGTTATCTGTTGCCCGAGGCGTGCCAGGCAGGGGCCAGAGACGCGCGGCCATGGGGCGCGCCGGTCGAACAGACCGTTCTGGCCGGTGCCGGTTTGCAGCGTCCGGGGTCGGACCGGGATGGGCCAACGCGCATTTGTCTAATTGAACACAAGGCACCGGCAAGGTTCAGAACTGAACCGAGCAGTTGGCAAGCGATTGTTTTGATGAACCTATTGGCGGGCATCCGCCGGATGTTGCGAAAAGACCGGGAAAATGCCCGCTGCGGTTGCGCGAAGAATTGCCGATCCGTGCGGCGGTGCAACTATCGCTGCGGTTGCGTGACGCGCAATGAAAAAGGCCGGGCGAGGTGCCCGGCCTTGCGATTGTCATGCGGCTGACGGGATCAGTCGCGGTTGCCCATGAATTGCAGCAGGAACATGAACATGTTCAGGAAGTCCAGGTAAAGCTGCAGCGCGCCCATGATCGCCGACTTGCCAAGGAAGTCGTGGTCGGTATTGGCCAGTTGCAGATAGGTGTTCTTGATGCTTTGCGTGTCAAAGGCGGTCAAGCCGGCAAAGATCAGCACGCCGATCGCCGAGATGGCGAACTGCATCGCGCCCGATTGCAGGAACATGTTCACGATCGAGGCGACAATCAGGCCGATCAGGCCCATCATCAAGAACGTGCCCATGCCCGACAGGTCGCGCTTGGTCGTGTAGCCGTAAAGCGACAGGCCGGCAAAGGCGATGGCCGTGACAAGGAAGGTCTGCACGATCGAGAACGACGTATAGGCGACGAAGATCCAGCTGATCGAAACGCCCATCACCGCCGAGAAGACGTAAAAGAGCGTCGTCGCGGCCTGCACGGACAGCCGGCTCAGCGCGGCGCTGAAGCCGAAGACCATGACCAGCGGCGCAAACATCACCACCCATTTCAGGGGCGACAGATACAGCGTGGCGCCGAATTCGGTCAGGTACTTGCCATTGCCCATCCCGTATTGGGTCGGAACGTCCGACAGCGTCAGGCCCGCCATGCCCCAGGCAGCGCCTGCGGTCACCAGCATCGCCACCGCCATCAGGCTGTAGACCTTGTTCATGTAGGCGCGAAGGCCTTCATCCACGGCAGCCGAGCGCGTCGCGGTCCCGGCCGTGCGGATCGTATTGTAATCTTGCATGGGTACTCCCCGGTCAGAATTCGCGGTGCGGGCCAAGGCGGCCCACCATCCACACAGATATTGGCAGAGACAGCGGCAGATTCAATGCGAAGCGGTCGCAATTTCGACATTTCAGGTCGAAAATCGCCCCATGGGCGAGATTTGCGCCGCAGGACCGTGCCCGCGCGGACCTCTGACGGGCGGGTTTTGGCGGCAGAATCATTGCAAATACACAGGTTTTGTCGGGTTTTTCCGTGTTCGTGCAAAAGTTGAATTTCGATTCGTTCTGCCGGCGGAAAGTCAGGATAGCGCCGGCTCTGCGACCTGGAGTATTGTCTTTTTCGTCAGGTTGTCCCGATCATGCTCGAAAATTGCGCCAAACTGGTGTAGCGCCACTTTAGATTGAGTGAGGTGTTACCATGAAACATAACGTTGATGTACACGTTGGTAAGCGGATCCGTCATCGCCGTTGGATGATCGGTATGACCCAACAACAGCTGGCCGAAAAGGTCGGCATCAAGTTCCAGCAAATCCAGAAATACGAAACCGGGATGAACCGGGTGTCGGCGTCGCGGCTTTGGGATATTGCCCAGGCGGTCGAGGTGCCGGTCAGCTTCTTCTTCGAGGGGCTGGACGACAACAACCTGCATGACGCGGTCGAGGGGGATATCCTCGCCGATAAAGAAGCCCTGCAACTCGTGCGTGCCTATTACGCCATGCCCGAGGCGCAGCGCCGCCAGATCTTTGAACTGGCGCGGGTTCTTTCGGACGCCGCCTGACATCGCGCCGGGGACCGCAAGCCTTTCGCTTTCGGTCGCCAGCGGATAAACCTGCCCCGGAACCGATGACGGGGCAGGATATGACAAGTGACAGGATCAAGATAGCGGCCGCCTCGGCTGACCGGATCGTGGCCGTAGCCCATGAACTGGCCGATGCCGCGCGGGTCGAGACGCTGCGGCTGTTTCGCAGCCCCGGTCTTCGCCCCGACAACAAGGCTGCGTCGGGCTTTGACCCGGTGACCGAGGCCGACCGTGCCAGCGAACGCGCCATGCGCGCCATTCTGGGCGAAAAGCGCCCCGATGACGCGATCCTGGGCGAAGAATATGGCGCCCGGCCCGGCACAAGCGGGCTGACCTGGGTTCTGGACCCCATCGACGGCACCCGCGCCTTTATCGCGGGGGCGCCCAGTTGGGGGGTGCTGATCGGGGTCTGTGATGCGCAGGGCCCGGTCTATGGCGTCATTGACCAGCCGCATCTGGATGAGCGTTTCGAGGGCGGCTTTGGCCGTGCGACGCTGACCGGGCGCGGCAAGAATGTGCCTCTGGCGACGCGGCGCGGCATCCCGCTGGCGCAAGCCACGCTGATGACCACCTATCCCGAGGTCGGAACGCCGGCCGAGCACGCCGCGTTTCGCCGGGTGGCCGACGCTGCGCGGCTGACCCGCTACGGCCTTGACTGCTATGCCTATGCGCTGCTGGCGGCGGGTCATGTCGATCTGGTGATCGAGGCCGGGCTGCAATCCTATGACGTCGCCGGCCCCATCGCGGTGGTGCAGGCGGCAGGCGGCGTGGCGACGAACTGGCAGGGCGGACCGGCGCATGACGGCGGCACCATCATCGCCGCCGGCTCGCCCGAGCTGCACGCCGAGGCGCTGGCGCTGCTCAACGGCGATTGAGGACCGGGCGCGCTGCGCTTATGGTGGCGCGAAAAACCTCGCCCTTCCGGCGACGACGTCCGACAGGAGCCCACCCATGACCGAGCCGCGCGAAGCCGAGACCCAAGCCGCGACCGAGGATGGGTTCCAGCTGAGCCAGCAGGACCTTGACGCGATCGGCAAGGCCATCGATGCCGATGACGGGCCGGCGCTGGACGCGCTGCTGGACCCGGTCCACCCGGCCGATATCGCCGACCTGATCGAACAGCTTCCCCCGGCGCGCCGGCGCGAATTCCTGCAGCTTTACTCGGGCGAGATCGACGGCGAGATCCTGTCGGAAATCGACGAGTCGGTGCGCGACAAGGTCATCGAGCAACTGCCGCGCGAGGTGCTGGCCGACGCCGTGCGCGAGATGGACAGCGACGATGTCGTCGATCTGGTCGAGGACATGGACGCGCCCGAGCGCGAGGAAATCCTGTCGGCGCTGGACGAATCCGACCGCGCCGCCGTCGAGCAGTCGCTGACCTATCCCGAATATTCCGCCGGCCGCCTGATGCAGTCCGAGGTGGTGACCGCGCCCGAACACTGGACGGTGGGCGAGACCATCGACTTTCTGCGGCGCGAGGAATGGCTGCCCGACCAGTTCTATCACGTCATCCTTGTCGATCCGCGCCGCCATCCGGTGGGCTATGTGACGCTGGGGCGGCTGCTGGCCTCGCGCCGGGTCGTGCCGCTGCGCGACATCACCGAGGACAGCTTCCGCACCATCTCGGTCATGCAGGACGAAGGCGACGTGGCCCATGCCTTCAACAAGTATCACCTGATCTCGGCCCCGGTGGTGGACGAACATGACCGGCTGGTGGGCGTCATCACCATCGACGACGCCATGTCCGTGCTGGACGAGGAGCACGAAGAGGACATCCTGCGCCTTGCCGGCGTCGGCGACGAAAGCGCGATCACCGATACCGTGATCGAAACCGTGCGCCAGCGGGTGCCGTGGCTGGCGGTCAATATCGTGACGGCGCTGGTCGCGGCCTCGGTCATCGCGCTGTTCGAAGGCGCCATCGCGCGGCTGGTGGCGCTGGCGGTGCTGATGCCGATCGTGGCCTCGATGGGCGGCAATGCCGGCACGCAGACGCTGACCGTCGCCGTGCGCGGGCTGGCGACGAAAAGCCTGAACCGGGCCAACACCATGCGCATCGTGCGGCGCGAAATGGCGGTGGGGCTGGTCAATGGCGTGCTGTTCGGTCTGGGCATGGGCGCCGTCACCTATTGGTGGTTCGGCGATCCGAAGCTGAGCATGGTCATCGGCATGGCGATGATCGTGAACCTGTCGGCGGCGGCGCTGGGGGGCATCCTGATCCCGCTGGGGCTGGAAAAGATGGGCGCGGACCCGGCGCTGGCCTCGGGGACTTTCGTCACCACCGTCACGGATGTGGTGGGCTTTTTCACCTTTCTGGGCCTGGCCTCGGTGATCCTGCTATGAGCGCCGAGAAGGCGGCCTTGCGGCGGGCGGCGCTGAAGGCGCGCGGGCAGGGCGGCGACGGGGCGGCCATGACGCGCAACCTGATCGCGGCGCTGGCGCCCCATGCCGGCAAGGTGCTGGCCGGCTACTGGCCGATGCGGGACGAGGCCGATCCGCGCCCGGCGATGGCCGCGCATGACGGGCCGGTTTGCCTGCCGGTGGTGCTGGGTCCGGCGCGGCCCCTGGTCTTTCGCCGCCATGACGGCCGGCTTGAGCCGGGCGGCTTCGGCACCAGCCACCCCCCCGCCGATTCGCCCGAGCTTCGCCCCGAGGTGCTGATCGTGCCGCTGGCCGGTTTCGACCGCGCCGGCAACCGTCTGGGCTATGGCGGCGGCTTTTACGACCGCACGCTGGCCATGCTGCGTGCACAAGGGCCGGCCGTCGCCATCGGGTTCGCCTATGGCGTGCAGGAAATAGAATCGATTCCCGTCGAGGTTACAGACGCTCCGCTGGACCTGATCGTGACCGATCGCGGTGTCATTCTGCCGCAGGCGAAAAAATCCTGACCCGCCGCGGGTCGGAACGATCGGCGAACATACCCTGTGGATAAGCCTGTGGAATCCGGGTGCAGTGCTGCGCGGAACACCGCCGGATCATTCGCAATTCCGCCTTGGCCGAAGATATCCCCAAGCTTAATTCTGCACCTGCGGCATGGCCGCGCAGCCCAGATTTCCCCGGTTTCCGGGCAGGGAATGGCTAAAATTTTTGTTGAATTGCGTGTGATCTCACGGCAGTTTGTGTCGCAAGCCGACGCGGCCACAAGATTTGGTATGGCATGATATTCGCCCGAAAGGCGTGGTCCGCGGCGCAAGCGTTCAAAAATACGGTTAAGGGGACGGTCTGACGGACTGTCCGGCCTGCGCCCGATGGCGCAGGGCGGGCGTGCCATGCCGCCGCCAAGGCCCGAAAAACACGAGGGACACCAAGGATATGCGGATCGAGCGGCGTTTCACCACGACCGAGGGCGGTGCTTATGGCGGCCTGGCCTTTGCCACCACCACCAGCGAGATCCGCAATCCCGATGGCAGCATCGTCTTTCAGAATGATGCCGTCGAAGTGCCCGAGGGCTGGAGCCAGGTCGCCTCGGACGTGATCGCGCAAAAATACTTCCGCAAGGCGGGCGTGCCCGCGCGGCTCAAGCGCGTCAAGGAAAAGGGCGTGCCGGAATTCCTGTGGCGCTCGGTCCCCGATGACGAGGCGCTGGCCAGACTGCCGGAATCGGCGCGCCATGTCGGCGAGGTCTCGGCCCGGCAGGTCTTTGACCGGCTGGCCGGTGCCTGGGCCTATTGGGGCTGGAAGGGCGGCTATTTTTCCAGCGAGGAAGACGCCCGCGCCTATTACGACGAGATGCGGCACATGCTGGCCCGCCAGATGGCGGCGCCGAACAGCCCGCAATGGTTCAATACCGGCCTGCACTGGGCATATGGCATTGACGGTCCCGGGCAGGGCCATTTCTATGTCGATTACAAGACCGGCAAGCTTGTCCGCTCGGACAGCGCCTATGAGCATCCCCAGCCCCATGCCTGCTTCATCCAGTCGGTTTCCGACGATCTGGTGAACGAAGGCGGCATCATGGACCTGTGGGTGCGCGAGGCGCGGCTTTTCAAATACGGCTCGGGAACGGGCACCAATTTTTCGTCCCTTCGAGGGGAGGGCGAGAAACTGTCGGGTGGCGGCAAGTCTTCGGGGCTCATGGGCTTTCTGAAGATCGGAGACCGCGCAGCCGGTGCGATCAAATCGGGCGGGACGACCCGGCGCGCGGCAAAGATGGTGATCTGCGACATGGATCACCCCGACATCGAGCAGTTCATCAACTGGAAGGTCATCGAAGAGCAGAAGGTCGCTTCGCTGGTGGCTGGCTCGAAGATGCACGAACAGAAGCTGAACGAGATCTTCGCCGCGATCCGTGGCTGGGATGGCAGCATCGACGATGCGACCGACCCCGCCCGGAACGCGGCGTTGAAATCGGCGATCCGGGCGGCAAAGCGCTCCATGATCCCTGAAACCTATATCAACCGGGTTCTGCAATATGCACGGCAGGGCTTTGATTCGATTGAATTTCCGACCTATGACACCGATTGGGATTCGGAAGCCTATATCTCGGTCTCGGGGCAGAATTCCAATAACTCGGTCCGGGTCACCGACAGTTTCCTGCGCGCCATGCGCGAGGACCTGCCGTGGGAGCTGATCCGCCGCACCGATGGCAAGGTCGCCCGCACCATCAGCGCGCGCGAGCTTTGGGACCAGATCGGCCATGCCGCCTGGGCCTGCGCCGATCCGGGCATCCAGTTCCACGACACCGTGAACGCCTGGCATACCTGCCCCGAGGACGGGGCGATCCGCGGCTCGAACCCGTGCAGCGAATACATGTTCCTGGACGATACCGCCTGCAACCTTGCCTCGATGAACCTGCTGCGCTTCTGGACCGGCGAGGAATTCGACGCCGAGGCCTATGTCCATGCCAGCCGCCTCTGGACCCTGACGCTGGAGATCAGCGTGCTGATGGCGCAGTTCCCCAGCAAGGAAATCGCGCAGCGCAGCTATGATTTCCGCACGCTGGGCCTTGGCTATGCCAATCTTGGCGGCCTTCTGATGAACATGGGACTGGGCTATGACAGCGCCGAAGGGCGCGCGGTCTGTGGCGCGCTGACCGCGATCATGACCGGCGTCGCCTATGCGACCTCGGCCGAGATGGCGGCGGAACTGGGGCCGTTCCCCGGCTACAAGAAAAACGCCAGGCACATGCTGCGGGTGATCCGCAACCACCGCGCCGCCGTTCATGGCACCGGCGCCTATCAAGGCGTCAATGTCCGCCCGGTCGAACTGGACGTGGCGAACTGCCCCGACCCGCGGCTGGTGGCGCTGGCAAAGGGCGCCTGGGACGAGGCGCTGAGCCTTGGCGAAGAGCACGGCTACCGCAACGCGCAATCGACCGTGATCGCCCCCACCGGCACCATCGGGCTGGTGATGGATTGCGACACCACCGGCATCGAACCCGATTTTGCGCTGGTGAAGTTCAAGAAACTGGCTGGCGGCGGCTATTTCAAGATCATCAACCGCTCGGTCCCCGCCGCGCTTGAGGCCCTGGGTTACGGCTCGGCCCAGATCGAGGAGATCGTCGCCTATGCCGTCGGCCATGCCAGCCTTGGCAACTGCCCCGGCATCAACCATGCCAGCCTGATCGGCCACGGCTTCGGCCCGCGCGAGCTGGAAAAGGTCGATGCGGCGCTGGCCTCGGCCTTCGATATCCGCTTCGTCTTCAACCAGTGGACCCTGGGCGAGGCCTTCTGCCGCGAAACGCTGGGCATCCCGGCCGACAAGCTGAGCGACCCGACCTTCGACCTGCTGCGCCATCTTGGCTTTACCAGGGCGCAGATCGAGGCGGCGAACGATCACGTCTGCGGCTCGATGACGCTGGAGGGGGCGCCGCATCTGGACCCGGCGCATCTGCCGGTCTTCGACTGCGCCAACCCCTGCGGCAAGAAGGGGCGGTGTTACCTGTCGGTCGCCAGCCACATCCACATGATGGCGGCGGCGCAAAGCTTCATCTCGGGCGCGATCTCGAAGACCATCAACATGCCCAACTCGGCCACCATCGCCGATGCGCTGGCCGCCTATGAACTAAGCTGGTCGCTGGGGATCAAGGCCAACGCGCTTTACCGCGACGGCTCGAAGCTGAGCCAGCCCCTGGCCGCCGCACTGGTCGAGGATGACGAGGAGGCCGAGGACATCCTTGCCAATGGCAGCCCGCAGGAAAAGGCCACCGTCATCGCCGAAAAGATCGTCGAGAAGATCATCGTCAAGGAGATCGTGCGCAGCCACCGCGAAAAGCTGCCCGGCCGCCGCAAGGGCTATACCCAGAAGGCGATGGTCGGCGGCCACAAGGTCTATCTGCGCACCGGCGAATATGACGACGGCAAGCTGGGCGAGATCTTCATCGACATGCACAAGGAGGGCGCGGGCTTCCGCGCCATGATGAACAACTTCGCCATCGCCGTGTCGGTGGGCCTGCAATACGGCGTGCCGTTGGAGGAGTTCGTCGACGCCTTCACCTTCACCCGCTTCGAGCCGGCGGGCATGGTGCAAGGCAATGACAGCATCAAGAACGCCACCTCGATCCTGGACTATGTGTTCCGCGAACTGGCGGTCAGCTATCTTGACCGCACCGATCTTGCGCATGTGAAGCCGCAAGGCGCGTCCTTCGACGACATTGGCGGCGGCGATGCCGAGGGCCAGAACATCGCCGCGGTCAGCGATCAGGCGGAACTGAAATCGCTGACCATGCTCAAGCAGATCAGCAGCGCCGGCTATCTGCGCAAGCGCCTGCCGCAGGAACTGATGGTGTTGCAGGGCGGCGTCTCGACCGTCGCGGTGGCGACCGGCATGGCCGAGGCCGCGGCCAGCTTCCAACCCGCGCCCGCGGCCGGGATGGACGTGCGGGCCAAGGCCCGGATGCAGGGCTATGAGGGCGATCCCTGCGGCGAATGCGGCAATTATACGCTGGTGCGCAACGGCACCTGCATGAAGTGCAACACCTGCGGCGGCACCAGCGGCTGTAGCTGAGGCGAAAGAACCAACGAGCAGCAAAAAGGCGCGCCCGGGTGGTGATCCCGGGCGCGCCGTTCATTCCGCCAGTCTCGTGCGGCGATCAGAACTCGACCTGATCGGCGCCTTTCAGGGCAAGGATTTCGCGCGCCTCGTCGGGCGAGGCGACTTCCAGTCCCAGCCCCTCGATGATCTGGCGGGCGCGGGTGACCTGCTCGGCATTGGATTTCGCAAGCTGGCCGGGGCCGTTCCACAGCGAATCCTCAAGCCCGACGCGGACATGGCCGCCCATCGCCGCCGACATGGCGGCAATCGCCATCTGGTTCTTGCCCGCGCCCAGCACCGACCAGCGGTAATTGTCGCCAAACAGGCGATCCGCCGTGCGCTTCATGTGCATGACATCGTCCGGGTGCGCGCCGATGCCGCCCATCAGCCCGAAGACGGTCTGGATGAACAGCGGGCCTTTGACGATTCCGGCGTCGAAGAAATACTTCAGGTTGTAAAGATGCGCGGTGTCGTAGCACTCGAACTCGAACCGGGTGCCGTTCGCGCCCAGCGTGGTCAGGATATGTTCGATATCGCCGAAGGTATTGCGAAAGACGATGTCGCGGTTGGCAAGGTAGTCGCGTTCCCACTGGTGCTTCAACTGGCCGTCGAAGCGCGCCAGCATGGGAAACAGGCCGAAATTCATCGAGCCCATGTTCAGCGAGGCGACCTCGGGCTTCCAGGTGGCGGCGGGGCGGACGCGTTCCTCGATGGTCATGGTCGGCGCGCCGCCGGTGGTGATGTTGACCACGCAATCGCTGCGCTGCTTGATGACGCGCAGGAAGGGCTCGAACCCCTCGGGGGTCTGGTCGGGGCGGCCGTCCCGCGGGTCGCGGGCATGCAGGTGGACGATGGCCGCGCCGGCCTCGGCGGCGCCGACGGCCGCCTCGGCGATTTCCGAGGCGCTGACCGGCAGGTATTCCGACATCGAGGGCGTGTGAATGGCGCCGGTCACGGCGCAGGTGATGATCGTCTTGCGGGGTTTGGCCATCAATGGCTCCTTTCACTGCGGGCACGCAGATGCGCGTCCAGTGCTGACAATTCGCGGTCGCGCCAGTCCTGACGGGCGCGGATATCGGTATCGGCAAAGGCGCCGGCGACGATCTCGCCTGCGGCCTCGGTAAAGGCCTCGCCGCGGGCGGCGCCGTCGGTCAGCTGCGCCAGCATCGGGCCGTAGCGCCGGATATAGTCGGCAACGCCGCCCGGCGCATTCAGCAGGATGGTTTCCAGCGGGCCCATGAAGGCCCAGCGGCGACCAAGCCCGTGCTTGATCGTATCGTCCAGCCCCTGCACGCTGACCACGCCATCGGCGACCAGCCGCAGCGATTCTGCCAGCAGCACCGCTTGCAGGCGGTTCAGGACAAAGCCCTCGACCTCGCGCGTCAGCAGGGCGGGCACCTGGCCCACCTGCCGAAACAGCGCCTCGGCCCGCGCCATGGTCGCGGGCGATGTCGCGGGCGAGGGGCACAGTTCCACGATGGGCACCAGATGCGGCGGGTTCACCGGGTGGGCGACAAGGCAGCGCGCCGCCCCCGCCAGCCCCTCGGACCAGACCGAGGGCATCAGCGCCGAACTGGACGAGGCAAGGACCGCGTCCGGCGCCGCCAGCCGGTCGAGATCGGCGAAAAGCGCGCGCTTGACCGCGGCATTTTCGGGGCCGTTTTCCTGTACCCAGCCAGCGCCCTCAAGCGCCTCGGCCAGCGTCGGGAAGGCGGTGATGCGGGCGGCGATGGCGGGGTCGGCGCCGGCATCGGCGATCATCGTGGCGATGTCGCCGGAAAGCCGCGCCAGCACGGCCGGGTCGGCGTCCCAGACCCGGACGGCAAGCCCCGCCCGGGCAAAGACAAAGGCCCATGATCTGCCGATCAGCCCGGCGCCGACGATTGCGATTGTGGTCATGCGTTTCCCCTTAAAGCCACAGCACCTGGCGGCGCAGGTCCAGATCGGTTGCCAGCGCCCGCGACGGCCCGTCATGGAAGACGCGGCCCATTTCCAGCGCCACGGTACGGTCCGACAGCGCCAGCGCAAGGTCCAGATTGTGATCGACGATCACGATGGACAGGTGTTCGCGCAGCTTGTCGAAGCTGTGAAACAGTTGTTCGACCACCGCCGGGGCCAGCCCCTCGAAGGGCTCGTCCAGCAGCAGCACGCGCGTGTCGCCCGACAGCGCGCGGGCGACCGCCGCCATCTGCTGTTCGCCCCCGGAAAGACGGTCGGCCTCGGTCTCCATCCGCTCGCCAAGGCGGGGGAAGAATTCAAGGATTTCCTCGTCGCTCCAATGGCTGCCGGCGCCGGTGCGGCGTTTCAGGCGGCCAAGTTCAAGGTTCTCGCGCACGGTCATGCCGGCAAACAGTCCGCGCCCCTGCGGCACATAGCCGATGCCCGAGCGCGCGATCGTGGCCGGGTCCAGCCCCGCCAGTTCCTGCCCCTCAAGCCGGATCGAGCCGGCGCTGACCGGGGCGATGCCGATGATCGACTTCAGCAGCGTCGATTTCCCGGCGCCGTTGCGGCCCAGCAGGGCCAGGATCTCGCCCTTGCGGATATCGAAGCCCACGTCATGCAGGATGTGGCTTTTGCCGTAATGGACGTTGACGCCCGCAAGCGTGCAGATCGGGCCGCCGATTTCGCCGTGATGGGCCGAGGCGGCGACCTCGGCGGTGCCCGAGCCGATATAGATCTCGCGCACGGCATCGGAATTGCGGGCGTCGTCCACGGTGCCGTCCAGCAGCACCTTGCCCTCGTTCATGACGGTGACATGGTCGGCAAGGCTGAAGACGCGGTCGATGTCATGTTCGACCAGCAGCACCGGGATATCGGCCGAGACCTGCTTGATGAGGTTGCCGACACGTTCGCGTTCCGCCACCGACAGCCCTGCCAGCGGCTCGTCCGCCAGAAGGACGCGCGGATGGTTGGCCAGCGCCAGCCCAAGGTCCAGCAGCCGCTGCCCGCCATAGGACAGTGAGCCTGCCTTGGCGCTTTCCATTCCGGCAAGGCCGACCCAGGCGATGATCCCGGCCGCCTTGTCGTTGATGCGCGCAATGCCGTCCGCGCGCGTCCACGGGTCCATGCGCGCCGGATCGCCTGCCTGAATGGCAAGGCGGACGTTCTGCTGCACGGTAAGATCCGGAAACAGGCTGGTGATCTGGAAGGACCGGCCCATGCCCATTTCCGCGATACGGTTCGCCGAAAGGCCCGCGACCTGATTTCCCGACAGGGTGACGCGCCCGCTGTCGGGGGTCAGCATGCCGCTGAGCAGGTTGAAGGCGGTGGTCTTGCCGGCGCCGTTCGGGCCGATCAGCGCATGCAGGCTGCGGTCCTGCACGTCGATGCTGACGCCGTCGACGGCGCGAAAACCGCCGAAAGCCTTGACGATCTCCTGCGCCTTCAGGACCGAGCCGGCGGCCCCGCCCTTGGCGCGCAGCATCTCGGGCAGGGGCAGGGCCTCGATCTTGCGGTCGGACATGGCGGCGGCGGTGTCGGGTCCGGGGAACAGCCGCGCCGCGATCTGGCGGCCAATGCCGATCAACCCGTCGCGGGCGAAAAGCACGAAGCCCATGAACACCAGCCCGAACCACAAAAGCCAGTTTTCCGTGTAGATCGACAGGTATTCGCGAAAGAGGATATAGAACACCGCCCCCAGCGCCGGCCCCAGAAAGCCGCGCATGCCGCCGATGACGGTCATTGCCAGAAGCTCGCCCGAAAAGACGATGGACATCGGCTCGGCCGAGGTCATGCGGTTCTTGTAAAGCAGCAAGACGCCCGCCAGCGCGGTGATGCCCGCCGACAACACGAAGGCCGCCAGCTTGTAGCGCTGCGTGTCATAGCCAAGCGCGGTGGCGCGGGTCTCGTTCTCGCGGATGGCCTCAAGGACGTGACCAAGGGGCGAGTTGACGAAGCGCCACATCAGCGCCGCCGCGGCAAGCGCGATCACCGCGACAAGGATGTAGAAGCTGAGGTTGTCGTTCAGGTCGAGGCCCGGCAGGACCGGACGCTCGATCCCGCCAAGGCCGTTCTCGCCCCCGGTGACCGAGGTCCAGCGAAAGGCGATGGTGAACCCCAGCGCCGACAGCGCGAGCGTCATCAGCGAGAAATAGACCCCGCGCCGGCGCAGCATCAGCCAGCCGAAGCCGGCGGCGATGACGGTGCTGAGGATGACTGCCGCCAGCAGCGGGATGACCAGCGCATCGCCCGGCAGCGCCAGCGCCACAAGCGCCGCGATATAGGCGCCAAGCCCGAACCAGGCGCCGTGGCCAAAGGAGACCAGCCCCGTATAGCCGGCAAGCAGGTTCAGCCCCAGGCAGGCAAGGGCGAAGATGACGACCTCGGTGGCCGAGGTGGTGGTCAGCCCGGCAACGCCCATCAGCCAGGGCAGCAGGATCGCGGCGGCGGCTGCGATCAGCAGCGGATGAAACAGCGGATTGGTTTTCATGGCATCACTCGAAGCGCAGGATCCGCTCGCCCATCAGGCCGCGCGGGCGCAGCATCAGGACAAGGAACATCAACAGATAGATCGCGGCCAGCGACCAGGACGGCAGGCCGATGGCGATGACCAGCCCCTTGACCAGACCCACCAGCAGCGCGGCCAGCACCACGCCCCAGAAGCTGCCAAGCCCGCCGATCACCACGACCACGAAGGCGGCGGTCAGCACCTCGGCGCCCATGGCCGGGTGGACCGGCACGATCGGCGCCATCAGGACGCCCGCCAGCCCGGCAAGGCCGATGGCGATGCCGGCGACGGCGGAAAGATAAGGGCGCAGGGAAATCCCCATCGCCGCAAGAATGTCGGGGTTCTGGATGCCGGCGCGGACGATGCGGCCAAAGGCGGTGCGGTTCAGAAGAAACCACAGTCCGCCCACCGCCACGATGGCGACGACGATCAGAAAGATGCGATAGCGCGAATAGATGAAGTCGCCCAGAAAGACCTGCCCGCGCAGAACGTCGGGAATGGAATAGGCCAGCGGCGCCGAGCCGAAGGCCCAGCGCAGGGACTGTTCGATCACCATGGCAAGGCCAAAGGTCAGCAGCAGCGAATAAAGCGGATCGGCGCGGTAAAAGCGGGTGAACAGCAGGCGCTCGGTCACCATGCCCAGCCCGGCGACGATCACCGGCACCAGAATGACGGCGCCGAAGAACCCGGTATAGGGCGAGATCACGATGGCAAGATATGCGCCAATGGCGAAGAACGCGCCATGCGCCAGGTTGACGATGCCCCCCAGCGAAAAGATCAGCGACAGCCCTATGGCGATCAGAAGATAGTAAAACCCGTCAAGCAGCCCGTTCAGAAGCTGCGACAGGAACAGGAACAGGCTCATCGGGATGCCCCCCTTGGCGGTCGGGAAGGCGGCGGCCAGTGGCCAGCCGCATCCCCGAACCGGTTCACGATGCGAAAGTCGGAAAGCTCGGGACCGCGCGGGCGGTCACGACCCGAATTTGCAGGTTCCGCCCACCGCATCGGCGATCAGCGTTTCAAGCGCCTGATCGGGCGCGGGCAGGGGGCCGGCGGTGGTGAAGATGTCCCATTCGTTCTTCGCCTCGGCCGGGGGCAGGGCGGTGATGGCATAGATTTCCTGCAAAAGCTGATGGGTTTCCGGGTGGAAATAGCCCTGCCGGGTCTTCATCATGTCGAACTTCGCATCCGCGCTTTCGAAATATTCGATGATGGCGGCGGTGTCGGTGCCCTTGGTGGCGCGGATCGCCTGCGCCAGAATCTGGATCGCCATATAGTCGCCCCAGGCCTGGTTTTCCGGCGGCTTGCCGTATTTGGCGACAAAGGCCTTGGTGAAGGCCTGCGATTTCTCGGTCGGGATCAGGTGGTTCCAGACCGAAGGCCAGGTGCCCTTGAAGTTCTCGACCCCCGCGGCCCAGGCCATGGCGGTGTCGAAGCCAAAGCCGCCCAGCGGGAAGTCCAGCCCGAATTCGCCATATTGCTTGAAGAAGCTGGTGATCTGCGTCCCCGCAAGGTTCAGCGCCACAAGGTCGGGCTTGGCGTCGCGGATCTTCAGCATGAACGAGGAAAAGTCGGTGGCGTCGGTCGGGATCAGGTCCTCGCCCGCCAGCTTGCCGCCATTGCGTTCAAGGAAGGACTTCGCCCCCGTCGAAAGATCGTGGCCAAAGGCGTAGTCGGCGGTCAGCAGATACCAGGTCTTGCCATCGACCAGCCCGTTCTGTTGCAGGTGCTGGCCCTCGGCGTTCACATACATGACGTTCTGCGTCTCGACATGGAACATGTGGCGCTTGCAGTCGCTGCCGCGCAGCGCGTCCGAGTTGGCGCCGGTATTGATGAACAGCTTCTTGGCGCGTTCGGCCGTCTGGGCAATGGTCAGCGCCGAGGCGGACGAGATCTCGCCGATGATGGCGGCGACGCCGTCGCGTTCGATCATGCGCTCGGCCTTGGTCGAGGCGGTCTGCGGGTTGACCGAGTCCTCCTTGATGACGCGCAGCTCGCGCCCGTCGATGCCGCCGGCGGCGTTGATCTCCTCGACCGCCAGATCCACGGCCATGACCGCATATTCACCCAAGGGGCCCAGAAAGCCGGTGCGCGGCGTCAGGTGCCCCAGCACGATGGGGCCGTCCTGCGCGCGCAGGATGGCCGGCGCCGCAAGCGTGCCCACGGCAAAGGCGCTGCTGCTGCGCAGAAAGCCACGACGGTCGATTCGGGTAATCAGGCTCATCGAACATTTCTCCCCAATTGTTCGTTGATGGATCTGTCTCGGTCGAAAATATCTGCGATCTGAGATCACAGTTTATCGAAACCGAAATATTGTCAACATATCCGTTGCAAACTGAGATCACAGAAGGCAGTCTGCCCCCGAAGCGGAGAGCCGTCATGAAACTTGCCGACCCCATCGAGATGCAGCCCGAACGACCGGATTCCCTGGCCCGGCAGGTCCATGACATCCTGTCCGAGATGCTGCTTTCCGGCCGCCTGCGCCCAGACGACCGCATGTCGATGCGCGAACTGGCCGAGCGGCTGGGCGTCTCGGTCATGCCCGTGCGCGAGGCGGTCAGCCGCCTGGTCGCCGCAGGCGCGCTTGAGGTGCGGCCGAACCGCGCCGTGGCGGTGCCGCTGCTGACGCGCGCCGGCTTTCAGGACCTGACCGAGATCCGCATCCACAACGAAGGCCATGCCGCGCGGCTGGCCGCCGAACGCATGTCGGTGCCCGATATCGACCGCCTGCGCCAGCTTGAGCGCAGCTTCCGCGAGGCGCTGCAAAGCCCCGACGTGCGCGAATCCGTGCGCGCCAACAAGGACCTGCATTTCCACGTCTATGCGGCGGCCGGCTCGCCCGTGCTTAGCGGTCTGATCGCGACGATGTGGCTGAAGGCCGGGCCGGTCATCAACCTTGATCTTGGCGATGCCTCGCGCCGCTCGCGCAGCGCCGCCTCGGTCAGCAACCATGCCGAACTGGTCGCCGCCATCGCCGCGCGCGACCCCGACAGCGCCGCCCGCGCGCTTGAGGGCGACATCCGTTCGGCCGCCGATTTCATCCTGTCGCGCGACGTGCTGCGCGACTGAGCTTTTCAAGAATGGGGGAAACCATGGACCTGAACCTGCGCAATCACCGCGTCATTGTAACGGCAGGCGCCAACGGCATCGGCCGCGCCATCGTCGAGGCCTTTCTGGCCGAGGGCGCGCGCGTCGCCACCTGCGATATCGACGATGCGGGCCTTGCCAGCCTGCCCGAGGGCGTCTTTCGCCGCAATGTCGATGTCAGCGACGCCGAGGCGCTGCGTGCGTTCGTCCGCGATTCCGTGGCCGAACTTGGCGGCCTTGACTGTCTGGTGAACAATGCGGGCATCGCCGGCCCGACCGCGCGGGTCGAGGATATCGACCTGGCCGCCTGGGACCAGTGCCTGAACATCTGCCTGACCAGCCAGTTCGTCACCTGCGGCGAGGCGGTCGAGCATCTGCGCAAAAGCGACAACCCGTCGATCATCAACCTGTCCTCGGTCGCCGGGCGGTTCGGCTTCCGGCTGCGCACGCCCTATGCGGCGGCGAAATGGGGGGTGATCGGCCTGACGAAATCGCTGTCGATCGAGCTTGGCCCCGACGATATCCGCGTGAACGCCATCCTGCCCGGGCTGGTCAGCGGCGACCGCCAGCGCCGCGTGCTTGAGGCGCGCGCCCAGTCGCAGGGCCGCCCCATCGCCGAGGTCGAGGCCGAGGCGTTCTCATATACCTCGATCCGCCATTACGTCGACCCGCGCCAGATCGCCGACCAGATCCTGTATCTGGCCAGCGACCGCGCCAGCACGATCTCGGGGCAGGCGATCTCGGTCTGCGGGGACATGCAGATGCTGGCGTAGGGTCGTCCGTCAGAAGCGGGTGACGACGGTCGCGCCAAGCGATTGGAAGCTGTCCATCGAGGTCAGCGCCGCGACCGACTCCTCAAGGCTGATGCGCCGGCCGATCAGCAGGTCGGGGCGCAGCTTGCCGGCCTCGACCATGTCCAGCATCGCGCCGTAGCGATGCGCCTGCATGCCGTGGCTGCCAAGGATTTCCAGCTCATGCGCGATGATGCGGCTCATCGGCACTTGCGGCGTGCTGTGCGGACCCAGCATCAGCCCGACCTGCACATGCTTGCCGCGCTTGCGCAGCGAGCGGATCGAGTTGGCGCAGGTCGTGGGACTGCCAAGCGCGTCGATCGAGACATGCGCGCCGCCATGGCTGAGATCCGCGACCGCCGCCGCCACGTCCTGAACCGAGGTGGCGTTGACGACTGCCGCCGCGCCAAGGCTGCGGGCCAGCGCCAGCTTGTCATCGGCGATATCGACGGCGACGACATTGGCGCCGATGGCGTTGGCGATCATGATCGCCGACAGGCCGACGCCGCCGCAGCCATGCACCGCGACCCATTGCCCGGCGCTGGTGCGGCCCTGATCGACCACCGCCCGAAACGAGGTCGCGAACCGGCAACCAAGACTGGCGGCGGTGGCGTAATCCATCGTTTCGGGCAGAGCGACAAGGTTCAGGTCGGCCTGCGGGATGGCGACATATTCCGCGAAGGACCCCCAATGCGTGAAGCCCGGCTGGAACTGGTGGTCGCAGACCTGCTGATTGCCGGAATGGCATTCCGGGCAGGCGCCGCAGGCGCAGACGAAGGGCACGGTCACCCGGTCGCCGACCTTCCAGTTGCGCACGCCGGGGCCGATGGCCTCGATGGTGCCGGCCAGTTCGTGGCCGGGCACATGCGGCAGCGCGATATCGGGGTCATGGCCCATCCAGCCGTGCCAGTCGCTGCGGCAGACGCCGGTGGCCTGCACGCGCAGGACCACGCCGCCCGGCACCGGCACCGGGTCGGGCACCTGCGTGACGCGCGGCGGCTGGCGGAATTCCTCGTAAAGAACGGCTTTCATCCATTGTCCTTTCGGCGGTGCGGCGCGACTTTCTTAACCTGCGGCCCTGACCCTGACCTCGGGCATGGCGCCGATCAGCATCCTGGCATAGTCGCTGCGGGGGGCGTCGAAGATCTGGTCGGTCTCGCCTTCCTCGACCAGCTCGCCGCGATAGATCAGCGCCACCCGGTTGCAGAGATAGCGTACCACGGCCAGATCGTGGCTGATGAAGAAATAGGTCAGCCCCAGCCGGTCCTGCAGATCGCAGAGCAGGTTCAGCACCTGCGCCTGCACCGACACGTCAAGCGCCGAGGTCGGCTCGTCCAGGAGCAGCAGGTCCGGCCCCGAGGCCAGTGCCCGCGCGATGCAGATGCGCTGCCGCTGCCCGCCCGAGAATTCGTGCGGATAGCGCGTCAGGTGCTGCGGCCCAAGACCGACCAGCGACAGCAGTTCCGCCGCGCGGTCGGCTCGCTGCGCGCGGCTGAGGCCGAGGATGTCGTGGTGAATGACCATCGGCTCGGTCACGATGTCGCGCACCGACATGCGCGGGTTCAGCGAGGCATAGGGGTCCTGAAAGACGATCTGCACCCGCGCCCGCAGCCGGCGCATATCCGCGGCGGACAGTTTCGCGAGGTCCTGCCCCTCGAACAGGATGCGCCCCGAGGTCGGCGTTTCCAGATGCAGGATGCTGCGCGTCAGCGTCGTCTTGCCCGAGCCGCTTTCGCCCACAAGCCCAAAGCTTTCGCCCTTGCCGACGGTGATCGAGACATTCTTCAGCGCCTGCACCTCGGCGCTTTTGCCAAACAGCGTGCGCTTGGGGGCATAGATCTTCGAGACATTCTCGATTTGCAGGACAGGATCAGGCATCGACGATTTCCTTTTCTGTCACGCGGATGCAGGCCGCCTGATGGTGATGGCCCAGATCGACCATGGCCGGAAAGGCGGTCGTGCAGGCCGGGATCGCCCGCGAACAGCGCGGCGCAAAGCGGCAGCCGGGCGGCGGCAGGATCAGGTTCGGCACCGCGCCGCCAAGCCCGTTCAACGAGCCGCGCCGGGAATGGCGGTTCGGGATCGCCGCCATCAGCGCCGTGGTATAGGGATGGGCGGGGCGGCCGATCACCGTATCGACCGGCCCGCTTTCGACGATATTGCCGGCATACATCACCGCGACATGGGTGCAGGTCTCGGCCACCACGCCAAGGTTGTGGGTGATCAGGATGACGCCGATATTGAACTCGGCCACCAGTTCCTTGATCAGCCGCAGGATCTGCGCCTGAACCGAGACATCCAGCGCCGTCGTCGGCTCATCCGCGATCAGAAGGTCCGGCCGCCCGATCAGCGCCAGCGCGATCAGCACCCGCTGCCGCATCCCGCCTGAAAACTCATGCGGATAGTTGTTCAGCCGCTCATGCGGGTTGGGGATGCCGACTGCCTCAAGCATCCGTTCGGCCAGCCGCCGCGCCGCCGCCTTGCGTTCCCGCCTGCCGGCGCCGGCGGGGCAGTCCAGCACCGTGGGGTCGTGGCTGGCGGCGGCCAGCGCCACATCGACCAGTTGCTCGCCGATGCGATAGGCGGGGTTCAGGTTGGTGGTCGGGTCCTGAAAGATCATGCCGATCTTGTTGCCGCGCAGGTTCTGCACCTCGCGCATGGGCAGGGTCAGCATGTCGCGGCCCTCGAACTCGATCCGGCCCTGCGGATAGCGGGCCGGGGGCGAGGCCACCAGCCGCGAGATCGACAGCCCCGTGACCGACTTGCCGCAACCGGATTCGCCCACAAGGCCCCAGATCTCGCCGCGCCGGACGTCAAGGTTGATGCCGTTCAGCACATGCGCGGACCCGTCGAAGCTGGTCATCGTCAGATGCAGGTCGCGAATGGACAGAAGCTTTTCGCCATTATTCGTCATGTCAGCGCCTCGCTTTCGGATCAAGAAGGTCGCGCAGCCCGTCGCCCAGCAGGTTGAAGCCAAAGACCGCCAGGAACATCGCCAGACCCGGGGCCAGCGCGATCCACCAGTAATCGGGCATGTAGGACCGCGACAGCGACAGCAGCGTGCCCCATTCCGGCGTCGGCGGACGCACCCCGATGCCGATGAAGCCAAGCCCCGCGACGGTCAGGATGGCAAAGCCCATGTCCAGCGACATCTTGACGATGATGGGCGAGACGACATTGGGCAGGATGTGGCGGAACAGGACGCGAAAAGGGCTGGCGCCGATGGCCCGGGCGGCGTTGACATAGACCTCTTCGCGGGCGGCCAGCACCTCGCCGCGCACCAGCCGCGCATAGCCCGGCCACCATGACAGCGAAATCGCCAGCACCATGTTGCCGAAGCCCGGGCCAAGCGCGGCAGCAATGGCCATGGCAAGGATCAGGCTGGGGATGGTCAGCGTCAGGTCGGTCAGGCGCATCAGCGCCTCGTCCGTCCAGCCGCCGACAAAGCCCGCAATGGCGCCGACCAGCGTGCCGATGACCGAGCCGATCAGCACCACGCCAAAGCCCGCAAGAACCGAAACCGTGGTCCCGGCCATGACCAGCGACAGCACGTCCTGCCCCAGTTCGTTGGTGCCGAACGGGTGCGCGGCCGAGGGTGGCTGAAAGCGCGCGGCGGTATCGACGGCGCCCGCCACCTGATCGGGATAGGGCGCAAGCAGGCCGCCGAACAGCGCAAAGAACAGCACAACGGCGACCATGGCCGCGCCGATCATCGACAGCCTGCTTTGCCGGAAGCGAAAGAAGGCGCGGCGCCAGCGGTCGCTGCGGGGCAGGGCGGTGTCGGTCCGGCCGGTCTGGGCAATCTCGGTCATGAGTAGCGCACCTTCGGATTGATGACCCCGTAAAGCAGGTCGATGACAAGATTGGCGAGCACGAACAAGAGCCCGATCACCAGCGCGACCCCGATCACCGGCATCATGTCCTGCGAGATGATCGCCTTGGTCGCGTAAAGGCCAAGGCCGGGCCAGTCGAAGACGGTCTCGACCAGAACGGTGCCGCCCAGCAGCCAGCCGAAATAAAGCCCGATCACCGTCAGCGTCGCGGAAATCGCGTTGCGGGCGACATATTTCAGCATGATCTTGCCGCGCGGCAGGCCAAGGGCGCGGGCGGTGGTGACATAGTCCTGGCCCATCACCTCGATGGTCGAGGCACGCATCATCCGCATGATCGTGGCCAGGGGCGACAGCGACATGGCGATGGCGGGCAGCGCCAGATAGCGCAGCGCCGTCCAGAACGCCTTGAAATCGCCGGCGATCAGCGAATCGACGGTCAGAAAGCCCGTGACCTTCGGCGGCGGGATCATGATGATCGGAAAGCGCCCGCCCAGTGGCAGCCACATCAGCCACATGGCAAAGCAAAGCTGCAGCAGCAGGCCAAGGAAGAAGCGCGGCATCGAGATCGCACCGATGGCGCCGACCTGCGACAGGTAATCCGGCCAGCGGTTGCGCCAGACCGCGGTCACAAGGCCCAGCGGGATGCCGACCACGACCGCAATCGCCATGGCGGCGATCACCAGTTCCAGCGTCGCCGGCAGGTAGGCCGCGATATCGGCTGCGACCGGGCGGCGCGTCAGAAGCGAGGTCCCAAGGTCGCCATGGGCAAGGCCCGCGACATAATTCAGGTATTGCGTCCAGATCGGCTGATCCAGCCCGTATTCGCGCGCCAGCGCCTCGATCTCGGCGGGCGTCGCGTTCGGGCCGGCGGCCAGCCCCACCGGATCGCCCGGCAGGACGCGCGCAATCGCGAACATGATGATGGTCAGCCCGATAATGACCGGGATCAGAAGCAAGAGGCGTCGCAGAATGAAATACAGCATGGCGGAGCACCTTTCCTGAGAAATGGCCCGGGCGTATCAAATCCGGCGCCCGGGCCGGCGGCCTCAGCCGACAGACAGCGGCCATGCCTCGATGGCGTTCGAGGCGACCGGGCAGAAGCTGTAGTTCTTGACCGCGTCGCGCATCCCCAGCTTGCGCCGTTCCAGCACGCCGAAGATGTCGGGGGCGTCCTCGACCACCTTCTTCTGGAACTCGCCATAGATCTGGATGCGCTTTTCGACGTCGATCTCGGTGCGGCCGGCCTCGATCAGGGCGTCCACCTCGGGGTTGGAATAGACCGCGTTCTGCCAGTTGCCGTTCTGCGACGAATGATAGGCGGCAAAGGCGATATTGTCGGGGTCGCCGTAATTCGCGGTCTGGTAGACCGGGAACAGGTCGGGGAAGGTGTCGGGCGACTTGCAGGCGGCGACCATGTCCGGCCAGCTCATTGGCTGGATTTCAAGGTCGATGTTCAGCTGCTTGAGGCTGTCGAGCATGATCAGCGACCAGCGGCGCTGCTGTTCCAGCCCCGAGATATGGACCATCTTCAGCTTGAAGCCGCCATCGGGTTTTTCGGTCTTGGCCATGAACTCGCGCGCCTTGTCGATATCGGTGCGATAGACGCCGAGGTTCGGGTCAAAGCCGAGGATGCCGATGGGCAGCGGCCCGATCATCAGGTCGGCATAGCCGGCGGCGTCGATGATCGCCTGATAATTGGTCGCGTATGAGATCGCCTTGCGCAGGTTCAGGTCGCTGAGCGGTCCCTTGACGGTGTTGAGCTTGATCGAGAAGGTGCGGTATTCCGGTTCGATCACGCGCACGACGCCCGGCGCACCCTCCAGCGAATCCATGTCCTCGGAGGTCAGGTCGACGGCGATGTGGCATTCGCCGCGTTGCAGCATCAGCCGCTGGGTCGCGGTTTCGCGGGTGATCTGCCAGATCACGCCGCCAAGATTGCCGCCGCCGCCCTGCCAGGCCTCGGGGGCGCGGGCAAGGTGGTAAAGCGTGCCGATCTCGAACCGGGCAAGCTGGAAGGGGCCGGCGCCGGCGGTGTTGGTCATCAGCCAGGTCTGGCCCTGATCGGCGCCAAGGTTCGCCTCGACCTGCGCCTTTTCGACGACAAAGATCCAGGGCAGGACCTGCAGGAAGGCGGCATAGGGTTTGGCCAGCTTGAACTCGACCGTGGCCGGGTCGACCGCCACCACGCCCTCGGGGGTGACGATATTGCGGATCATCCAGGAGTTGCCCTTGGCGAGCGATAGCGACCGCTGGAACGAATAGACCACGTCATCGGCGGTGACCGGGTTGCCGCTGTGGAATTTGGCCGCCGGATTCAGCGTGAAGGTATAGGTCAGTCCGTCATCGCTCATCTGCCAGCTTTCGGCCAGCGCGGGCACCGGCTCGGGCGGGTTGCCCGCAACGCGGACCAGCGGCTCATAGACGTTGCGCATGAAGAACGAGGCCGAATAGCCCGTCGCGGTATGGGGGTCGAAATTCGGGATGTCCTGCCCCGAGGCGATGATCAGGACGGCGTCGGTGCCTTGTGCGAAAAGCCGCGTCGGCAGCGTCGCCGCAGCAAGGCCCGCCCCTGCCATGGCAAGAAGCCCGCGCCGGGAAATGCGAAAATGGGTCGATGACATTTCTGCGTTACTCCGTGTTGGTGCTGTTTTTGTCATGTCGCGCCCCGGCACCCGCCGCGACTGGCGGGCGCCGGGGGCAGGGCTCAGGCCCAGACGGTGGTCGGCTGCGGCTCGGCCTCATGGCCCGCGGGAACGGCCTTGCTGCCGTAATGCTGCCGGGCGTGTTCGGCGGTGATGAACCCTAGCGCAAGGTCGCGGGCGACCGCGGCATGGTCGCGCTCATCAGGGTCGCCGAAGCCCGAGCCGCCGCCCAGCACCAGTTCGATGATCTGGCTGGTATTGTGCAGCGAGACCAGCGCCCCGGTGCCGCAATCGCGCACCAGCCGGCCGTCCGCGCCCTGCACAAGGCCGCGCGCGCCGCCGCCCGCCTGACCGCCGGACAGGCCGGGGATCGGGTTGTCGACGCCCTCGGGATAGACCGAGACCAGCATTTCCAGCCCGTCGTCGTCGCGCTTGCGGAAGCGCACGACCTGACCCAGGCCGCCGCGATGGCGGCCCGCGCCGCCGCTGTCGGCAAGGAACGCCTTTTCCAGCACCAGAACCGGCACCCGGCTTTCCATCAGCTCGATCGAGGTATTGGCCGCCGAGGTCGGCCACAACAGCGAGGAATGGCCATCCTTGCGGTCCGACCCGCCCTGACCGCCGCCGCAGAACAAGAGGTCCGAATAATACTGCCCGTCCGCACCCATGCCATAGACGTTGGCCGCGACCGCAAGGCCGGTGAAGGACTGCACCATGTCGGGCGCGGCCTTGGCCAGCGCCATGAAGATATTGGGCGCGATATACCAGCCGGTGCGCGTGCGCAGGTTCACCGCCGCCGGATAGGTCGGGTTCAGGATCGAGCCCTCGGGCGCCTTGACCGTGAAGGCGCGGTAGCAGCCGGCATTGCCGCGCACCGTCGGCGTCAGCATGCATTTCAGCGGATAGGTCGCATGTGCCGCCGTATAATTCAGCGTCGCGTTCAGCCCGCCCTGCGGCAGTTGCGGCGGCGCGCCGTCGAAATCGACTGTGATCGTATCGCCCGCGACCTTGACCAGCACCGGATAGCTGAGCTTGTCGCCCAGGGGGTTGTTCGAGATGACCGAGCGGTATTCGCCATCGGGCAGCGCCCGGATCGCGTCGCGCATGGCCTTTTCCGACAGGCCCTGCACCACCTCGGCCAGCGCGCCCAGATCGTGCATGCCGTAATCGTGCATGAAGGCGTCCAGCCGCTCGGCCCCCAGCTTGTTGGCGGCCACGAACGAGAAGAGATCGCCCAGCACCTGATCGCCATTGCGCACGTTCTTGCGGATCAGGTCGATCAGCGTCTGGTTCGGCACGCCCGCATCGAACAGCTTCATCGGCGGGATTTGCAGACCCTCTTCATAGATCTCGCGGGCATGAAGCGAATCCTTGGTGCCGCCGATATCCGAGACATGGCCCACCGTCCCCATCAGCCCGACCACACGCCCGTCGCGGAAGGCGGGGGTGACGATGGCGATGTCGAAGAGGTGCCCGGCGCACAGCCACGGGTCGTTGGTGATCAGCACGTCGCCCGGCTTCAGCGTGTCGGCAGGATATTCCTTCAAGAGCGCCTTGACCGCACGCGGCAGCGTCAGGTTGAAGACCGGCATCGCGCGCGGGCTGTGGGCCAGCGTCTCGCCATCCTTGTCCAGAAGCTCGCAGGCGAAATCCTGCGCCTCGGCGATGACCAGCGAGAAGGCGGTGCGGCAGACGGTCAGCCACATCTCCTCGACGACGTTCACCAGCCGCGACCACATGATTTCCAGCCCGATCGGGTCCGACTGGATGCGGGCGACGGCCTGGGCGCGGGTCATTTCGGGCGTGACCAGCGCCTCGCCGGCGCGGACCGCGCCAAGGGAGACGCAGAGGTTCTGACCGGCATCGATGGTGACGCTGTCCCACGGGCCGATGACGGTGGTGGATTCGCGTTCCTCGATGATCGCGGGGCCCTTGATCTCATCGCCCTGCCGCAGGGCATAGCGGTCATAGACGGCGGTTTCGAATTCGCCATCCTCGAACCAGCACTGGCGCTTGCCCTTGATCTTAGGGGCGTTGTCGCTGCCGCCCGCCGCGCCGGTCAGCGCCAGCGTGGGTTTCGGTCCGGCGACGCGGACGCGGAAGTTGACGGCCTCGAAGCGCGCGCCCTCGAAGGGTTCGGCATAGCGCGCGGAATAGGCGCGCACGAAGCTGTCGCGGATCGCGGGCAAGTCGGCCTCGCCGATGGCGGTGACGGGCAGGGGGACCAGGATATCGTGCATCTGCCCGACCAGCCGCATGTCGGCGCTGCGCTCGATGCTGGCGTCGTTGCGGTCGATGCCGGCGCGTTCCAGATGGCGCAGGCCCTCTTCCTCAAGCTCGTGCAGGACGGCGTTGATGGCGGCGGCGTCAAAACCCGGCGCCAGTTCCACCCGCAGCGAACGCACGTCCTCGAACGACAGCGGCGCGGCAAGGAAGCCAAGCGCCGAGGCCGCGCCCGAGGCCGGCGGGATCAGGACCGAGCGCACGCCCATGACGCGCGCCACGTCGACCGCATGGGCCGGACCGGCGCCGCCGAAGCCCACCATCGCATAATCGCGCGGGTCCTTGCCGCGTTCGACCAGATGCACGCGGGCGGCGGCGGCCATGCTTTCGACCACGACCTTGTGGATGCCAAGCGCGGCTTCGGGGACGGTCAGGCCCAGCGGCCCGGCCACGCGGGCGATGGCGGTCTTTGCGGCCTCAAGGTCAAGCTTCATGCGCCCGCCAAGGAAGAAGCCGGGGTCGTAATAGCCCAGCACAAGGTTGGCGTCGGTCACCGTCGGCTCGATGCCGCCGATGCCATAGCAGGCCGGGCCGGGGTCGGAGCTGGCCGAATGCGGGCCGACCTTCAGCAGCCCCACCTCGTCGATGGCGGCGATCGAGCCGCCGCCGGCGCCGATCTCGATCATCTCGATCACCGGCGCCTTGATCGGCAGGCCTGACCCCTTGGTGAAGCGGTGAACGCGCGCGGCCTCCATCATCGGGGCGATCTCGGCGCGGCCGTTCTCGATCATGCAGGCCTTGGCGGTGGTGCCGCCCATGTCGAAGGAAATCACGTCCGAAAGCCCGGCGCCCTCGGCGAACAGCGCGGTGGCCAGACCGCCGCCCGCAGGTCCGCTTTCCAGAAGCCGGATCGGGAAGTCGCGCGCCGTTTCCAGCGAGACAAGCCCGCCCGCCGAATGCATCAGCCGCAGCGGACCGGCAAAGCCCTGCGCCCGCAGCGCCTGTTCCAGCCGGGTCAGATAGCGGTGCATCAGCGGCTGGACAAAGGCGTTGGCGCAGGTCGTGACCACGCGCTGATATTCGCCCATCTCGGCCACCACCTCGCTGGAAAGCGAGACCGCGATATCGGGGAAGGCCGCGCGCACGATCTCGGCGGCGCGGCGTTCATGGGCGGGGTTGGCATAGGAATGCAGGAAGCTGATGGCGATGGCCTCGCAGCCCTGGCTGACAAGCTGGCGCGCGGCGGCAAGGACAGCCGCCTCGTCCAGCGCCGTCACCACATCGCCCGCGGCGGTGATACGCTCATCGACCTCAAGCCGCAGGTCGCGGCTGACGACCGGATCGGGATAGGTCACATAAAGGTCATAGATATCATAGCGCTGCTCGGTCCCCATTTCGAGAATGTCGCGAAAGCCGCGGGTGGTGATCAGCCCGACCGGCGCGCCCTTGCGCTCGATCACGGCGTTGGTGACCAGCGTGGTGCCATGCACGATTTCCGACACATCCGCATGGGTGATGTTTTGCAGCGCCAGCAGTTCCTCAAGCCCTTTCAGCGCGGCCTCGGACGGGTCGTGGGGGGTGGTCAGGCGCTTGTGCAGGGTGACGGTCGCGTTCTGGCCGTCATACAGGACAAAGTCGGTGAAGGTTCCGCCAATATCGAACCCGACCCGCCAGCGGGACTGGGAAATAGTCATGCGTTGCGTCCTTTCTATGAAATCCTTGGGGCGACGAAAGCGCGGTCGCCAATCTCGGCTGCAATGGTGCTGGCGCCAGTGGCCAGTGCGGAAAGCATGCGGTCGCGTTCGCCTTTCTCGACGACCGCGTGGGGATAGACGATGCAAAGGCTGACCGCCTCGTCCGAGGCGGGGTCGCGAACGGCGATGGCGATGGCATCGACGCCAGGCGTGGTGTCCTGGCTTGAGGTCGCGTAGCCCTGCGCACGGATCGTGGCCAGTTGCTGCAACAGCTCCTCCAGCTCGGGCAGGTCGGCATAGATCGCGCGCACCTCGGCGTCCGTCAGCCGCGCCAGAAGCGAGCGTCCGGTCGCGCTTTTATGCGCGGGCAGGCGGCGGCCGGCATTGCTGACCACGCGCAGCGTGTTGGTGCCGGGGAAATCCGCGACGGCGGTGACCTCGCGCCCGGCGCGCAGGCTGACATAGCCGGTATGGCCGGACATGCGCACGACCTCGGACACGACCTCGCCGGCGCGGCCGATCAGCCCGGATGAGTTTTTGAACGCCGCCGACAGCGCCAGCATCAGCCGCCCCGGCCGGTGGTGGCGGGTGCCACCGATGGTTTCCAGCATCCCCGCATCGCGCATCGCCTTCAGCAGGCGCGAGGCGTTGGCCTTGGGCATGTCCAGCCGCACCGCGACCTCTGACACCGTCAGATCGCTGCACCCGGCCCCGAAGAGCCTCAATACGTCAGCGGCATTTTGCAAGATGGACATGGCGTGTTCCATAAAATGGATCAGTAGTATTGAAAAATGGAACTAATGCATCGCATCCGATTCGGTCAACGAAAAAGGCCAGCGGTTGCCGGAATTCGGCGCGCGGCATGAGGAAAAGCCCGGGCGCCTCTGGGGCGTCCGGGCCGGAGTTCTTTGAAGTTATTGTGAAAAATCTCAGCCGCGGATTTCGATCAGCCGTGCGAGAATGCTGGCCCCGACCGGCAGGATGCTGTCGTCGAAGATGAAACCGGGGTTGTGCAGCGGCACGCCGCCATCGTGACCAAGGTTGAAGAACGCCCCCGGCACCACCCGCAGCAGGTCGGCCATATCCTCGGAGCCCATGGTCGGCTCGGCATCCGCCGCCGCCCTGTCGCCGACGATGTCGCGGGCGGCGCGGACCGCGTCCCCGGCCCGTTCGGGGTCGTTGATGAGGATGTCGAAGACATGGCGGATATCGACGCTGATCGCGACCTCGTTCGCCAGCGCAAGGCCTGCGCAGATCTGCCGGATGCGTGCCTCGATCAGGTCGCGGTCGCTTTCGTCGAAATAGCGGAAGGTGCCGCGCAGCACCGCCTGCGAGGGGATGACGTTATAGGCCGACCCGGCGTGGAATTCCGTCACCGAGACCACCGCCGCGTGACCCGGATCGACATTGCGCGAGACGATGCGCTGCAATTCCGCCAGCACGCCGCCGCCGATGGCGATGGGGTCGCGGCCCATATGCGGCATGGCGCCGTGGCTGCCGCGCCCGTCGATGGTGATATCGAAGAATGCCGCGCCCGCCTGCGCGCGCCCCGGGCGGATGCTGACCCGCGAATGGGCGCTGTAGGGCGAATTGTGCATGCCGTAAAGTTCGTCAGCGGGAAAGCGGTCGAACAGCCCGTCGGCCAGCATCGCCCGCGCGCCGCCCAGCCCCTCTTCGGCGGGCTGGAAGATAAAGACCGCGCGGCCGGCGAAATCGCGCGTCTGGGCCAGATAGCGCGCCGCGCCCAACAGCATGGTCATGTGCCCGTCATGGCCGCAGCCGTGAAACACCCCCGCATTGACCGAGCGATAATCGAGGTTCGTTTCCTCATCCATCGGCAGCGCGTCCATGTCGGCGCGCAGCGCGATGCTGCGGCCGGGCCGCGCACCCTCAAGCACGCCGACAAGGCCGGTGCCGCCGATACCGCGGGTGACGGCGATCCCCCAGCTTTCCAGCAGCTCTGCCACCCGCGCCGAGGTGCGATGTTCCTGAAAGCCGATCTCGGGATAGCGGTGGAAATCGCGCCGGATCGCGGTCAGGTCACCGGCGAAGGCCTGGATTTGGGGAATGACCGGCATCGGGTTCGTCCTTGGCTATGGTGGCGGCCCAAGCGTTGCAGATCGGCGCCGCGGTCTCAAGGCATTGGCGGCGCGATTGTCCGGCCGGGCCGACATATGCTGTCAGCCGATGGCGCTTTAACATTCGCGCGGGCAGGATAAATCAGGCGGTATCGACCGACGCATCTGGAGGGGACATTCCATGAAGACCACCGGCAACACGATCCTTGTCACCGGCGGCGGCTCGGGCATCGGCGAGGCGCTGGCCCACCGCTTCCATGACCTTGGCAACACGGTCATCATCGCCGGCCGCCGCCAGGACGCGCTTGAGCGGTCCTGCGCCGGGCGTCCCGGCATGCACGCGATGACCGTCGATGTCGACAGTGAGGCCGGCATCGCCGATTTCGCCCGCCGCCTGCTTTCGGCCCATCCGGCGCTGAACGTGCTGATCAACAATGCCGGCATCATGCGGTTCGAGCGGCTGGACAGCGCGCGCGACCTTTCGGACGCCGAGGAAACGATCAACACCAATCTGCTGGGTCCGATCCGCATGATCGATGCGCTGATCGACCACCTGATCGCGATGCCCGACGCCGTGATCGTCAACGTGACCTCGGGGCTGGCCTTCGTGCCGCTGACGACGACGCCGACCTACAACGCCACCAAGGCCGCGATCCATTCCTATACCGTCGCCCTGCGCGAGGCGCTGCGCGGCAAGGTCGAGGTGATCGAGCTGGCGCCCCCCGCGGTGCAGACCGGCCTGACCCCCGGTCAGGAAACCCGCGAGGGCTATCTGCCGCTTGACGCCTTCGCCGACGAGGTGATCGCGCTTTTTCACCAAGAGTCAACACCGAAGGAGATCCTGGTCGAGCAGGTCGGCTTCCTGCGCTTTGCCGAGGCCGAGGGCCGCTTTGACGAGACGGTGACACGCCTGAACGCCTTTGTGGCCAGCGTCAGCGGTCACTGACGGCGGGTCCGGGTGGCAAGGGGGTTCGCGTTCTACGCCATGCCGCCAGCCGCTCGCGGGATTTCGGGGCAGGGGGATCGGAAATCCGGGTTGGCGGTGAAAGGCGGGACGAGCCATCGTCCCGCAAAGGTCGCTGAAAATGCGTGATGGCTGAGCTTGTCGACCGGTAGCCTGACGCCGCCACGATTGGTTTCCTACGTCGGCGTCAGATCATCGCGCAGCCGGATATACGACCCAATCTGCCCCGGCAGGCTTTCGGTGCCCCCGTCGCCATGGTCGATCCGACCGATGGCGCCTTCACGCCCGATCTGGACGAATGTCGCACCGAGCCGCGCTTTCATTCTCGTGTCGTTCTGGGGGCGCGGCGTCTGCCGTCGTAGAGAGAGGCTTTTGGCATCGGATCTTTCGCAGAAGCAGCCGGGCCGCCTCTTGCGACAATTCGATAAGCTTTGCCGGCACGGTCAGTATCGGACCCTGCGGAAAAGAAAAGGCAGGGCCGTAGCCCTGCCCTTATTTGGTGCAGTCAAGCTGCTTGTTAACAGCCAGCCCGCGGTTTCTGAGCTTTAAAAATCGAACCCGCAATGTCAAAAGTCAAGCGGCCTGAAGCGGAGTATTTCCAAAACTTAGAGGAAGGAAATATAGGGGTGACGATAACATTCATCCGTCGTCCCCGTCAGGCACTTTTATGATTTTCTGACGAGAAGGTTCAGAAACGCGGACTGACCGCAACCAGTCGCCACCGTATTGCGCTGCATCGTGGCAAGCGCGAAACTGGTTTAACTGCTAACGCCTTCTGTTGTGAACGCAGGGTGCTATCGTTACACTGGTTTTTGCAAAGCTGACACCTCGCTGGTCTGCCCGATTTCAGGGGCACACCTGACCGGACAGACATCCCTCTGCGGTATTAGTATCTTGCCTATATTTTATCATGGTGGTGACTGGGGGACGCGGTAACGGCTATGACGATTACACTTGGTATCGATTTGGGCACCTCGTCTTTGGGCTGGAGTCTTGTCGAACACGACGCGGACAAGGCAACCAACGGCCGTATTCTTGACCTTGGCGTGATCATTTTTGCCTCGGCCGCAGGGGCGGGGCGCGATCCGCAATCGGGCGCCCCGCTCGCCGAAGGTCGCCGCGAGGCGCGCTCGGCGCGACGGCGGCGGGACCGGTTTATCGGGCGACGTTCGGCGCTGCTGGCCAAGCTGATCGCGCTGGGGCTATTGCCGGGCGATCCACCAGCGCGCACGGGCCGGCGGCAGAACGAGGCGGTTCCTAACGACGATACCCGTGTGCTGGCGGCGGCGGACCCCTACGATCTGCGCCGCCGCGCATTGAGCGGGCCGTTGTCGGCGCATGAAATCGGCAGGGCGATATTTCACCTGAACACAAGGCGCGGGTTCAAGTCGAACCGCAAGGCGGATCGCGGCCGGAACGAGCCCGAGAACGGCAAGATCGCCACCGCTGGCCAGGCGCTGAACGAGGCACTTGCCGGCCGCACCCTGGGTCAGTTCCTCGCCGATCGGCTCGATGCCGGCGAACCAGCACGCGTGCGCATGGGGGGCGAGAACCAAGCCTATGATTTTTATCCGCAACGCAGCCATCTGGAAGCCGAATTCGACGCGATCTGGGCGGCGCAGGAGCCGCATCACCCGGACCTGCTGACCGAGGCTGCGCGTCTTGCCATTCACCGCATCCTGTTCTTTCAGCGGCCATTGAAACAGCCCGAGGTCGGGTTCTGCACCTTTGCCGGGATCGCCGGCGTGCCCGGGGACGAGCGGCGCCTGCCGAAAGCGCATCCTCTGTTTCAAGAGCGTCGACTTTATGAGGAGGTCAATCAGTTGCGCGTCGTCGCGGCAGGCGCCGCCGGGCGGGAATTGACCCTCGACGAGCGCGATCACCTGATCCGCGTCCTGCAAGAGAAGAAAAAGGTCAGCTTTGCCACGCTGGGCAAGCAGATCAAGCTGGCCGAGGGCGAGCGCTTCAACAAGGAAAGCGAAAACCGCAAGGATCTGGCCGGCAACGAGGTGCGGGCCGAAATGTCGGACAAGGAGCGCTTCGGCAATCGCTGGCTGCATTTTTCGCTTGAGCAGCAACTGGAAATCATCGACCGGCTTCAGAACGAGGAAGACCCCGACATTCTTCTGGGTTGGTTGAAAACGGACTGCGGTCTGGATGACGATAAGGCGGTCGCGGTTGCCAAGGCCAATCTGCCCGAGGGGCATGGCCGTTTCGGTGAAACCGCCACGCGGCGTCTGATCGACGCGCTGAAGGCCGAGGTCGTCACCTATGACAAGGCCGCCGAACATGCGGGTTTTCACCATAGCGATTTCCGCACCGGCGAAGCATTCGACCTGCTGCCCTATTATGGCGAGGTCCTGACACGCGAGATTGCCCCCGGAAAGGCCGAATATGGTGACGCGCTGGAACGGCAGTTTGGCAAGATTACCAATCCCACAGTTCATATCGGCTTGCGGCAATTGCAGAAGCTGGTGAATGCGGTGATCGCACGGTACGGCAAACCCGACCGCATTGTCATTGAGCTGGCACGAGAGCTGAAGCTGAATGAAAAGGAAAAGGAACGCGAAAAGCGCCGTATCCGCGACGACACCGCCGCGGCCGAACGGCGCAGCGCCGCCCTGATCGAGGCGGGGCGCCCCGATACCGGCGCCAATCGCGCAATGCTCAAGCAGTGGGAGGAGCTGAATCCGGCGAACCTGATCGACCGTCGCTGTCCCTATTGCGGTCAGCCGATCGGCATGGCGCAGATTTTCAACGGTGATACCGACATCGACCACATCATTCCCTATTCCCGGTCGCTGGATGACGGTCCGGCGAACAAGGTCTTGGCGCATCGCAACTGCAACCGCCAAAAGGGCAATCTGACGCCCCATGAGAAATGGGGCCACGACCCGGACAGATGGGCGATCATCTCGGCCCAGGTCGCGCGGATGCACCGCTCGAAGCAATGGCGCTTTGGCCCCGACGCCGCCGGGCGGATGGCGCGGGACGGCGGATTTGCGGCGCGTCAGCTGACGGACACCCAATACCTGGCGCGCATCAGCGGCAAATATCTGCGCAGCCTCTATCCCACGGCAGAGCACGGCCGTGTCGATGTCATTCCGGGCCGGATGACCGCGATGCTGCGTCGCGTCTGGGGGCTGAACAGCCTGCTGCCTGACCATAAATTCGTCGAGAACGAACATTCCAACGCGCCGAAGAACCGGCTTGATCACCGCCACCACGCGATTGACGCGACCATCGCCGCGGTCACGTCGCTGGCACTGATGCAGCGCATTTCCCGGGCCGCGGGAAGCGCCGAGGAAATGGAGCTTGACCGGATCTTCGAGAAACTCGACCCACCGTGGAGCGGGTTTGGCGACGAACTGGGCACGCGCCTTTTCCGAACCGTGGTCGCCCATAAGCCCGACCACGGGCGCACGGGAAAGCCGTCGCCTCAGCGCGATGTGACCTCCGGCAGGCTGCATAATGACACGGCCTATGGGCTGACCGGCCTGACGACGCCCGATGGCAAGACGCCCATCGTCGTCCATCGCGTTCCCTTGTCGTCGTTGAAACCGGCGCAGATCGCTGACCCTGATGCCATCCCCGACGAGACCCTGCGCAATGCGCTGTGGATCGCCACGCGGGATACCAGCGGCAAGTCCTTCGATCAGGCCTTGGCCCGTTTCGCCAGGGAACACCCGGTGTTCAAAGGCATCCGTCGCGTTCGCCTGCGCGAGCCGCTGAGCGTGATCCCGATCCGCGATGCCTCGGGCCGGGCTTACAAGGCCTATAAGGGGGATGCGAACGCCCGCTATGATGTCTGGCGTCTGCCCGACGGCAAATGGCAGGCGGATGTGGTGCCGATGTTCGACGCCCATTCCGCCGCGGGCGCAGACCGGCGCCCGCATCCGGCCGCGAAGAAGGTTCTCAGCCTTCGGCAGGGCGATGTGATCGCCGTCGAGCGGAACGGACCGGAGGTGGAGTTTATGCGGGTCGTCAAATTCTCGACCAACGGATCGATCATCTTCGCTCCGCCCAATGAGGCCGGACCGCTTAAGGCGCGCAACGAAGCGTCAGACGATCAGGACCCATTCAGGTATTACCAGGCGGCGGCAAGTTCGCTGAAAAAAGCCAAAGCCCGGCAGGTCCGCATCGACGCCCTGGGCCGCGTCTTCGACCCCGGCCCCCGCGACCAGGCAAGGCCGGGCGATGGACCGGATCGTTGATATCGCCACCGACGGCCTGCATCTCTCGCTCCACCGTGGTTTTCTGCTGGTGGAGAGGGACCGGGCCGAGGTCGGTCGCGTGGCGCTGGACGACGTCCACGCCCTGATCGTCCACGCGCATGGCATCACCCGGACCGGCAATATCGTTGCGGCCCTGCGGCTGGACTGGGCCAGCCTTGGGCAAGGCGAGGCAGGTCAGTGAAGAAATCCGACCCTTCCTATCTGTGTGGATACCGCCTGATGTGGATTTTCGTGATGTTCGACCTGCCGGTGGGAAGCAAGAAAGAGATGCGGGAGGCGACGAAGTTTCGCGAGTTCCTGCTGGACCAGGGATTCGAGATGAGCCAGTTCTCGATCTACGCCCGCTTTTGCAACGGCAAGGACAGCTACGAGTCGCATCTGAAACGGATCGAGAGTAACTTGCCCGAGAAGGGTGAGATCCATGTCCTTACATTTACCGACAAGCAATACGAGGGAATCGTCCGATTCTCGAGCCAGCGCCGCCGCAAGCCCCGTGAAAATCCGGATCAACTGGCACTGTTCTAGCTTTGTCCGGATTTATACGGCAGCCGGATGCGCTGAATTCTCGATATTTTTCAACGAGATGTCAACGCATCCAGCTTAACCGTTCAGAAACCGCAGGCCAACCGCAACCGCAATCTGCGCCTATGTGCAAGCTGTATAAGCTTAACCGTTCAGAAACCGCAGGCCAACCGCAACTCGGGATGGCGTGATGGTTGGTCTTGTCATAGCTTAACCGTTCAGAAACCGCAGGCCAACCGCAACTTGAAACGTGGGCAGGACCGGCAGGCGCGGAGCTTAACCGTTCAGAAACCGCAGGCCAACGGCACGATCACCTGCATCGCGATCATCGCGAGCTTACAGACCCTGCCGACCCATCAGGCGTAGTGAACCTGTCCCTTGGGCAGGGGCGGGAAGGCGTCGGCATCGGTCACCAGATGGTCGATCGACGCCAGCCCGCAAATCGAGACGCGGCTTTCCGTCCCGATCTTCGAGGAATCGCACAGCATCACGCAGGACTGCGCCCGGCGCATCATGGCGCGGGCGATCTCGGCCTCGTGCAGTTCGTAATCCGTCGCCCCGCGCTGCGGATGCAGACCGACCGGCGATATCACCGCGAAATCGGCAAGGAAGCGGTCGATCTCGGACAGGGTCATCTCGCCATAGGTGCCGGGCACGTCGCGGTGGGGGCGGCCGCCGAGAAGCAGGATCTGGCAATTCTCGGACAAGGCGGCAAGCTGCGCGATCTCGATGGAGTTGGTGATGATGCGCACATCGCCCTTGACCAGCAGCGCGCGGGCAAAGGCCAGCGTCGTCGTGCCGGTGTCGATCATCAGGGTGGCCCCTGCCGGGATCAGCTCGCAGGCCTTGGTCGCGATCGCGTCCTTGGCCTGCGCGTGATCGCCAAGGCGCTGCGCAAAGGCGGGCTCGGGCAGGATCTCGGCGCCGGGCAGGATGGCGCCGCCGTGGACGCGGCTGAGGCTGCCCGACGTCTCCATCTCCAGCAGATCGCGACGCACCGTCTCGCGCGAGACGGCCAGCAGTTCGGCCAGATGATTCGTCAGAACCTTGCCGTCCCGGCCAAGCAGTTCGAGTATCTTCGCCTGACGTTCATGCGACCACATGCGCTTTCCCCTGATCTTGCTGCCTGCCCGGACGCCCGGCGGCGCCGCCCGTCCAGCCTAGAGGAACGTGGCGGATTGTGGAAATCCCTTTAATTGCCAACCAAAGATACACGCATTTCCACCCATTCGGCCATGAAGAATGCACAAAAGTAAGAAAAATGGCCGAGAGTGACAATTTTTGTGGATTTGATTGCGAAGAATCGCATAGCCTTGATTCAAGTTCCACGCAAATCCACGGGATGGCGGCAAATGACCGACCTCGACCACGCGCTGAGCTTTGCCAACCGTGCAGCCGATGAGGCGGGCCGGATCGCGGTGCGCTATTTCCGGCAAGGGCTGGCGGTCGAACACAAGGGCGACGAAAGCCCGGTGACCATCGCCGACCGCAGCATCGAGGCCTGCCTGCGTGCCCGGATCGCCGAGGCATTTCCCGACCACGGCATTTTCGGCGAGGAAGAGGGGGCCGAGAACCTTGACCGCCGTCACATCTGGGTCGTCGATCCGATCGACGGGACGAAAAGCTTCATCACCGGCCATCCCCTGTTCGGCGGTCTGCTGGCCTTGCTCGACAGCGGCGAGCCCTGTCTGGGCCAGATCGATATGCCCGTCACCGGCGAACGCTGGTGCGGCATCGCGGGTCGGCCAAGCACCCTGAACGGCCGGCCCTGCCGGACAAGCGGGCGGACCGAACTTGCGGACGCGACCGCCTACACCACCGATCCCCTGCTTTTCACCGGCGCGGGCGCCGCCGCCTTCCAGGCGCTGCGCGAGGCCGTCGGGCTGATCCGCTTTGGCGGGGATTGCTACAATTACGCGCTGCTTGCTTCGGGCCATTGCGACCTGGTCCTGGAGACGGGGTTGCAACCCTATGACTATCTTCCGGTCGTTCAGGTGATCCGAGGCGCAGGCGGCGTGATCACCGACTGGCAAGGCCGGGCGCTGACGCTGCAATCCTCGGGCGAGGTGCTGGCGGCGGCGACCCCCGAACTTCACCGGGCGATGCTGGCAAGACTCGCCCAGGCGCAAGGGCATCAGGTGGCATGAAGACCGCCGGTGCCATCCCAACCCAACAGGAGAGTGAGAGATGGACAGACGGAATTTCCTTCGCTACGGCACCGCGGCCGGCACGCTTTTTGGCATGGCGCGCATCAATCCCGACTTCTTCTTCACGGCGGCCCGCGCGCAGGATGCCCGTCCGCTGGTGTTTCTGTCGGCCGAGAACATCACCGGCAACTGGGATCCGATGGCCCACACCACGCTGTCGCAGTTCAATATCGAAGGCTTCGTCATGGGCTATCTGACCCGCTCGCCCATGACGCCGGAAAAGCCCGATGAGGTGGTCTACGAGCTTGCGACCGAGATCAAGCTGCTGGATCCGACCAAGCTGGAAATCAAGCTGCGTCCCGGCGTCACATTCCACGACGGCAAGCCCTTCACGTCCGAGGATGTGAAGGCGACGTTTGAATACGGCTCACAGCCCGAACGCGCGCGGCAGGTCTATCCGGGGTCGAATGACAGTTTCGAGGTGACGACGCCTGACGACCTCACGGTGATCGTGGACACGTCGAAGGGCGGTTATGGCGCGGCGATGTTCATCTTTCTGGCGTCCTATCTGCCGATCATGTCCGCGAGCGACATTGCCGGCGGCCCGAACGGCCCCCTGTCGCAGCGGCTGAACGGCACCGGCCCGTTCAGGTTCGTCGAACAGAAGGGCAACGACACGGTGATGGCCGCATTCGACAACTACTTCCGCGGCAAGCCCAAGATTTCCGGCGTGACCTATTCCTTTGTCGGCGATGCGACGACGCGGATGCTGTCGCTGATGTCGGGGCAGGCCGATATCATCGAACGGCTGGAACCCGAGCAGGTCGAGACGCTGAGCAAGGAACCCGATATCCGCGTCTCGCGCCAGGTCTCGGTCGAGAACAAATACCTGTGGTTCCGCTGCTCGAAGCCGCCCTTCGACAATCCGCTGGTGCGCAAGGCCGCCAGCCACGCCATCGACCGCAGCATGATCATGGAGATCATGGGCACGGCAGGCGAGGCCTCGTCGAACTTCGTGTCGCCGATCAAGTTCGGCTATATCGACCTTGAGAATTTCCCGAAATACGACCCTGACGAGACGCAGCGCCTGCTGGCCGAGGCCGGCTTCCCCAAGGGCGAGGGGTTGCCGGAACTGGAATACATCACCTCGACCGGCTTCTATCCCAAGACCAAGGAATATGGCGAACTGATCGCCGCCATGTTGCAGGAGCAGGGCTTCCCCGTCACGCTGAACGTGATGGAGGTCGCGGCCTGGAACGAGCGGCTTTACGACCGGCCCGGCGGCGGTCCCGGCCATATGATCGACTGCGGCTGGACCAGCGCCTCGCCCGAACCCGATCTGGTCCTGCGCACGCATTTCCATTCCTCGTCCAAGCGCATCTGCGGGATCGTGGATCCGGAAATCGACGCGGCGCTGGATGCCGAACGCAATGCCCCCTCGCTGGAGGCGCGCAAGGAATCGCTTCAGACCAACCTGATGCCGATGCTGGCCGACAAGGTGCCGGCGTTGCCGCTGTTCACCTCGGTGCTGATGCACGGCGTCCGCAAGGAGGTCGAGGGGCTGATCCTTTATCCCGACGGCACCGCCAACGCGGTCGAGACCACGATCTCCTGACCCGTCCCCCGACAGGCGCGGGGCTGCCTCGCGCCTTCCTCACCTTCGCGGCCCGTTTGCGGCCACGTCCAGAAGGATGCCATGTTCGTTCTTCGATTTCTCGCACGCCGATTGATGCAAGGGGCGCTGATCGTCTTTCTTGTCTCGGCGCTGATCTTCACCCTTCTGCGCGTCGTTCCGGGCGATCCGGTGCGGCTGATGGCCGGCGGCATGGCCCCCGAGGCGCTGATCGAACAGATCGCGACCGACATGGGCCTGCGCGATCCGATCTGGAAGCAGTTCGGGCGCTATATGGGCGGCGTCGTCCATGGCGACCTTGGCCAAAGCTTCGTGCGCCCGGCCAGCGGCGCGGCGGTGGGGGGCGCGCGCTTTGACGACAATACGCGCTCTGAACGCGCCGACGTGCTGACCCTGATCCTTGAGACCGCGCCGATGACGCTGCAACTGGCGCTGCTGTCGATGGTCTTCGCGCTGATCATCGCGGTGCCCATCGGGGTCTGGGGCGGCTTGCGGCCGGGCGGCTGGCCCGACCGCATGGCGCTGTATCTGTCATCGATCTTTGTCAGCCTGCCGAACTTCTGGCTGGGGATCGTGCTGGCGCTGCTTTTGTCGGTGAAGCTGCAACTGATGCCCGCCATCGGCTACAAGGGCTTTGCCTATACGATCCTGCCGGCGCTGGTGCTGGCAATCGAGATCGCGCCCTTCATCATCCGCACGCTGTCGGTATCCGTCGCCGGCGTCATGCGCCAGAACTTCATCGACATGGCGCGGGTGCGCGGCCTGACCCGCAACCAGATCGTCTTTCGCCACGCGCTGAAGAATTCGGCGGTGCCGCTCTTGAATCTGCTGGGCGTGCAGTTCTCGATGCTGCTGGGCGGGGTGCTGGTGATCGAATTCATCTTCGACTACCCGGGGCTGGGCCTGCTGACCATCAATGCCGTCATGCAGCGCGATTTCCCGCTGATCCAGGGTATCGCCATCGTCACCGCCGCCGCTTTCGTGCTGATCAACATCGCCGTCGATCTTGCCGCGACCGCCATCGATCCGAGGCTGGAATACTGATGAGCACACTCGACATTCCCGCCGACACTGCCGCCCCCCCGACCGAGCGCAGCGTTGCCTCGCGCATCTGGCGGCAGGCTTTCGCCTCGGTCGAATTCAGGATCGGACTGATCGTGCTGACGTTGCTGGTGCTGGCGGCGCTGCTGTATCCGACGATCTCGGGCATCGACCCGACCAAGATGAACATCAAGGCCAAGCTGACGCCGCCGATGTTTCTGGGCGAGGGCTGGAGCTTTGCCCACCCCCTTGGCACCGACCAGCTGGGGCGCGACATGCTGGTGCGCTCGTTGGTGGGCCTGCGCTATTCGCTGCTGATCGGGGTTTCGACCACGGTGCTGATGGTGCTGGTCGGCGCGCTGGTCGGCCTTTTCGCGGGCTATTTCGGCGGACGCATCGACACCGTGCTGATGCGGCTGACCGATGCGCAGCTGTCGATCCCGATGATCATTCTTGCGATCACGATTCTGGGCGTATCACGGCCCACGATCCCGTCGATCATCATGGTCCTCGGCCTTGCAGGCTGGCCGGTCTATGCGCGGGTCATGCGCTCGACCGTGATGGCCGAGCGGAAAAAGGAATTCGTCCGGGGCGCGATGATCCTGGGCGCGACCGACTGGCGGATCATGTTCACGCTGATCCTGCCCCTGGTCCTGCCGCCCCTGGCCTTTGTCGCGGTGCTGGACGTGGCGCGGATGATGATCTTTGAATCCGTGCTGGGCTTTCTGGGCCTTGGCGTGCAGCCGCCGACGCCGACCTTCGGCAATATCATCGCAGACGGGCGGAAATACCTGATGAACGCATGGTGGATCGCCACCATGCCGGGGGTGTTTCTGGTCCTTGTCCTGACCAGCATCAACCTGATGGGCGCCGCGCTGGAGCGGGCCCGGAACGCCATCTATGGAGGCGCCTGACATGCAGGAGCAAAGCCGGGCCCCGTCGCTGCTGTCGGTGCGCGACCTGTCGGTGGTCGCCGATCTGGCCGACGGGCCGCGCATGATCGTGGATCGGGTCAGTTTCGATCTTGAGCCGCGCCAGATCCTTGCGGTGATCGGCGAAAGCGGCTCGGGCAAGACGGTGCTGGCGCGGGCGCTGGCAAGCTGGCTGTCGCCGCCCCTGCGCATCGACAGCGGGCAGGTGCTTTTCACGGGGCGCGATCTGGTCGCCGACCCCGCCCATGCCCGCCGCCTTGCCGGGCGCGAAATCGCCTATGTCGGCGGCAACCCGGCCGGGGCGCTGGATCCGACGATGACCGTCGGCGCACAGCTGGTCGAAAAGCTGCGCGCCGTCCGCGCCGACATGTCCGCGGCCGAGGCGAAGGCCAAGGCGATCCGGCTGTTGCAGGCGGTTCATATCCCCTCGGCCGAACGGCGCTTTCACGAATATCCGTTTCAGTATTCGGGGGGGATGATGCAGCGCGCGATGATCGTGGACGCGCTGATTTCCGACCCGATGCTGCTGATCGCCGACAATATCACGCAGCCGCTGGACGTCACGGTGGCCGCGCAGATCCTGAAACTGATGCGCGAGCTTAAGGACGAGTTCTCGACCGCGATCCTGTTCATCTGCTCGTCCTTGCCGGTGGCCTGCGATGCCGCGGATCGCGTGATGGTCGTGCACAAGGGCCGCGTCGTCGAAAGCCAGCGCCCGGCGGCGCTGGTGGCGCATCCCGAACATCCCTATACGCGCGGGCTGATCGCCGAGCTGCCGACGCTGTGGCAGGACAGGCCCGACCCCCGGCAGCCCCCCGCCGGACAGGCCCGCACCGCGATCATGTCGGTGAAGGGCGTCGCGAAGGCCTATGAAACCCGCGGCAAGGCCGGGCGCGCGCTTGTGCAGGCGGTGCGCCGGGTGGATTTCGACGTTTTCGCCGGCGACAATTTCGGCATCGTCGGGGAATCGGGTTGCGGCAAGTCCTCGTTGATGCGGCTGCTGACGGGGCTTGAGCGTCCCGATGCCGGCCAGATCCTGTTTGAGGGCGAGGATGTCGGCACCGCCCCCGCCAGCCGGCTGCGCGCGCTGCGCCGCAAGTTCCAGCTTGTGCTGCAAGACCCCTACGGCTCATTGCCGCCGCAATCGGCCATCGGCGCGATCCTTGAGGAGCCGCTGAAGATCCACCGCATCGGCAACCGCGCCGAGCGGCGCGAACGCGCCCGCGCCGTGATGGCCGAGGTCGGCCTGCCGGCCTCGCTTTACGAAAGCCTGCCCACCGGGTTGTCGGCGGGCCAGCGCCAGCGCCTGAATGTCGGCCGCGCCATGATGCTGGAACCTAGCTTGCTGATCATGGACGAGACCCTGTCAGCCCTCGACCAGACTGAACAAGGCAAGCTGCTTGACCTTTTTGAGCGGCTTCAGGCGCAGCACGGCTTTACCTATATCTTCATCTCGCATGACCTGACGATGGTCCGGCAGGTCTGTTCCCGCATCGCGGTGATGTATCTGGGCGAAACCGTCGAGGTCGCCCCGAACGACCGGGTGTTCTTCGACCCCGGCCATCCCTATACCCGCGCGTTGCTGTCGGCGGCCCCGACGCTTGAGCCGCGCCGCTATCGTCCCGAGGATTGCCTGATGGAGGGCGAGCCGCCCAGCCCGATAGACCTGCCGCCGGGCTGCGCCTATGCCGCCCGCTGCCCCCATGCCTTCGACCGTTGCCGCGCCGAAAACCCCGCGCTGCTGGCGCGCGGCAGCGATGCCTTTGCCGCCTGCTTCCTGATCGGGCAGGCCGCCGCCCCCGCGCAGAACAAGGAGATGACCGATGCCTGACGCAAGCCTTCGCCCGCCGGCGGGGATCGATGCGGAGCTTCTGGCCGAGCTGATGGAGAAGGTTTCCGAATTCGGCTCGACCGGCGATGGCGGGGTGGACCGGCCGGCCCTGACCGACGCGCACAAGGCCGCGCGCGACTGGTTCGCCACCCAGATGCGGGCGCGCGGCTACCGCGTGCTGGTCGACCGGATCGGCAACCTGTTCGGGCGCATCGACCTTGCCGGGCCGGATGCGCCGCTGGTGATGATCGGCTCTCATCTGGACAGCCAGCCGGGCGGCGGGCGGTTCGACGGCACTTATGGCGTGGTCGCCGCGCTGGCCGCGGTCGAGACCTTTCGGCGCGAGGCCGCAGGGCAGGGCGCGACCCCGCGCTGCAATTATATCGTCGCCGACTGGATGAACGAAGAGGGCGCGCGGTTCCAGCCCAGCCTGCTGGGCTCCTCGGTCTTCAGCGGGGCGCTGGCGCTGGACTGGGCGCTGGAGCGGCGCGACCGCGACGGCAAAAGCGTCGGCGACGAATTGCAGCGAACCGGATATGCCGGGGCCGACACGATCCCGCGCCCCGACCTGTACCTTGAGGTTCATATCGAGGGCGACGACAAGATGGAAAAGGCCGGTGCGCGCATCGCGCCTTTCCTGCGCCACTGGGGGGCGCTCAAGGTCCGCATCGAGGTCAGCGGAGAGCAGAACCATACCGGTCCGACGCCGATGCAGGACCGCAAGGACGCGGTCCTTGGCGCCGCCCATATCATCGCCTTCGTCCGCGAACTGTCGGATACGGCGGCAGACACGCTTTATACCTCGGTGGCGCGGGTCGATATCTCGCCCAATTCGCCTAATATCGTGCCGGCAAAGGCGGTGCTGTTCTGCGAGCTGCGCTCACCCGAGCCAGCGATCCTGGAATGGGCCGAGGCGCGGTTGCGCGCGGCCTTGCCGGTACTGGCCGGGCGGGCATCGGTCACGGCCGAGGTCGCCGCCGTCGATCGCCGCCCTGCCGGGCGCTTTGACGCGCGGCTGGTGGCGCTGGCCGAGGCGGTCGCGGATGATTTCGGCTATCCGCGCATGCGCCTTGACACCATCGCCGGGCATGACGCGGTGGCACTGAACGCCGTCCTGCCGGCCATCGTTGTCGCCGTCCCGTCGGTCGGCGGCGTGATCCACCGCAACGACGAATACACATCGCCCGAGGATCTGGCCGCCGGCGGCGATGTTCTGGTCGAAATGATCCGCCGCATCGACCGGACGGGCGGCGATCCGGCGGTGCCGGCATGAGCGCGCTTGCATCCCCGGAAGCGCTGGTCGCTGCCGCCCGCACCGCCGGGATTGGTGGCGAAACCCGGCCCGGCCCCGGCCCGCTGGCCTCGCCCAGCTATCGCGCGGTGGAAAGCCTTTCGCTGATCGGCCAGCGCGACGGCGCACCGGCCTTCGTCAAGGTGATCCACCCCGAAATGCGCGACGGTTTCGATATCGAGGCCGCGACGCAGCTTGCCCGTCAGGCGGGCGAGGTCGGGGCAGGGCCACGCATCCTGTGGTCCGACGCAAGCCTTGGCGCGGTCGCGATGGAGGGGCTGACCCCCGACCTTGGCTGGCGGACGGCAACGCAGGCCACGTTGCAGGACCCCGAAATCGTCGCCCGGGTCATGGCAGCGATGCGCAGGCTTCACGCCACCGCGCCGCTGGCCCATCGCTTCGATCCCTTTGCCCTGATCGATGCCCAGATCGTCGCACTGGCCGATCTGGATGCCTTGCCCGACGATGCGCTTTGGCTGCGCCGTCTGGTCGCGCAGATCGAACCCCTTGCCGACAGCGCAGCACTTGCTCCCTGCCGCAACGACGGATCGGCCTCGAACCTGATGGTCGGGCCAGAGGGGCGTGCGCTGCTGATCGATTACGACCGTGCGGGGATGAACGATCCGCTTTACGATGTCGGCGTGCTGATGGCCGAGATCACCGACTTTCCGTATGACGCCCGCCCGGTGCTGGCCGCCTATCTTGGCCGCTTCGACGAGCACGCCTTTGCCCGCGCGCGGCTGTGGGGCATCGTCGACGACATGCTGCATGCGCTTTGGTCACGCAGGCTGGCCCGAACTTCGGCCCGGCGCGGCGTCGAATGGCTGAAATACGGCGAATGGCGGCTGATGCGGCTGCGCATGGCGCTGAACGATCCCGGATTCGAGCAGTTGATCCGCCTGACGAAGGAGGGCGCCGCATGAAACCCATCGGCAATCCCGGCAATCCCGTGGAAGAAACGATCGAGGATGTCATTCGCGCCGCCCCGCTGTTCCGCGGCGGGCAGGGGGTGCTTTATGGCCCGGTGTCGGGCGGTATTTCCAACGAAAACTGGCGCGTGCGGGCGGCCGACGGGGCGGGCGACTGGTTCGTCAAGGTTCCGGGCAACGGGACCGAGATGTTCATCGACCGCGTGGCCGCCTTCGACGCCTCGCGCAAGGCGGCCGAAGCCGGGCTTGGGCCGCGTGTCTACGACGACCTTGCCGAGCGGGGAATCGAGATCAACGATTTCCTGCCCGAGCATCGACCGTCGACCCACAGCGACTTTGCCGATCCGGTGAAGCGTCAGGCTGCCATCGCGGCCTATCGGCGGATGCATGCGCTGCCAAGGCTGCACCTGACCAAGACGATCTTCGACATGATCGACGAACACCAGGCGCAGGTCGCCCAGCTGGACGCGCCGCGTTTTCGCGATCAGGACTGGATCATGCTGAACGAGGCCATGGCGCGCGAGGCTCTGCTGGCCTCGGGGCTGGATCTGGTGCCCAGCTTCAACGATCCGATGCCGGGGAATTTCATGATCGGGCCGGACGGCGCAATCATGCTGATCGATTATGAATATTCCTCGATGAACGACCGCTGTTACGATCTTGGTATCTGGTTCGGGGAAATGTTCTTTACGCCCCGGCAGGAAGCCGAGCTGATCGAGGAATATTTCGGCACTGTCCGTCCGGAAATCGTCTCTCGCGTTACGGTCCACAAGGCATTGGCGGATGTGAAATGGGCATTGTGGTCGATGGTGCAGTTGCGGGTATCGCGGCTTGAATTCGATTTCCATAAATACGGGATGTGGAAATTGATGCGCTTTCGCCATATCACCGGCCATCCCGACTGGCCGAACCATCTGCGGCGCGTGTAGCGCTTTTGTCCAAGCGTGGTGCGGTGGCGTGATCGCCGAACGGAAGCTGCCTTCCCAAAGAGGTGTCCAGGCGTCTGGCGGTGAATTTGCACGCTCTTTGCAGAAAGGCGCGAGGCTACGAACCGGAACGTGGTGATCTGGAATTCGGGCTGACTTAAATTCCGGCCGCAAGGCAGTTTCATACCGGCCGGAACAGTTACACCGTATCCAGATACAGCTCTACCGTTTCATCATCCGAAAGTTCCGCCATGTAATGCAGCTCCTGCCGCTTGGTCATGACGAAATTCTCGATCAGATGCGTGGGGAAGATGCGGCGGATCTGCGGGCTGGTGGCGAAGGCGTCGATGGCGTCGCCCCAGGTTGCGGGCAGTTGCGCAAGGCCCTGCTGATAGGCGTTGCCGGTGATCGGGGGCGGCGGCTCGGCGCCGTCCTCAAGCCCGTTCAGCGCCGCGCCAAGGACGGCGGCGACGGTCAGATAGGGGTTCACGTCACCGCCCGCCACGCGATGCTCGATCCGGCGCGCCTTGGGGCCGGAGGAGGGGATGCGGATCGCCGAAGTGCGGTTCTCATAGGCCCAGCCGATGCCGGTCGGCGCATGCGCATTCGGCACCAGCCGGTCGTAGCTGTTCTCATGCGGTGCAAACAGCAGGGTCGAGCCGGGCATCGCGTCAAGGCAGCCGGCGACGGCATGACGCAGCCGGGCCGAGCCCTCGTCGCCGCCATTGTCGAAGATGTTGTTGCCCTGTGCGTCAAGGACCGAGAAATGCATATGCATGCCCGAACCGCTCCAGGCCTCATAGGGCTTGGCCATGAACGAGCCGGCAAAGCCGTATTGCCGCGCCAGCCCCTTGACCAGCAGCTTGAAAAGCCAGGCGTCGTCAGCGGCTTTCAGGGGATCGGCCTGATGCATCAGGTTGATCTCGAACTGGCCGGGCGCCGCCTCGGAGATGGCGGTATCGGCGGGAATGTCCATCGCCTCGCAGGCGTCGTAAAGCGCGGTGAAAAAGCGGTCAAAGGCGTCCAGCGCCCGCAGGCTGAGCGTCTCGGCCCCGGTGCGGCGCTTGCCCGAGCGCGGACTGGGCGGCACGCGCAACTGCCCGCCGCTGTCGTCGATCAGGAAGAATTCCAGCTCGGTCGCGACGACCGGGGTCAGGCCCGCGGCCTTGTAGCGTTCGACGACGCGCGCCAGCGCCTGACGGGGGTCGCCATCATAGGGGCGGCCGTCGGGATGAAACATCCACAGCGGCAAAAGCCCGGTCGGCGCCTCAAGCCAGGGCATTGGCATGAAGCCGCGTTCGGTCGGCAGCAGCAGCCCGTCCGGGTCGCCGGATTCAAAGACCAGCGGGCTGTCCTCGATATCCTCGCCCCAGATGTCCATGTTCAGGACCGAATAGGGGAACTTCGTGCCCTCGCCCAGCAGCTTGTCGGCAAAACGCGCGGGGATGCGCTTGCCGCGCGGCACCCCGTTCAGATCGGCGGCAGCGACGCGGATCGTCTTGACATCGGGGTGTTCACGCAGCCAGTCCATCATTCACCTGATCAGGTTGGGGCGATAGCGCAGCTTGCCGGCCGCGCCTGGAAGGTGGCGGTTCAACCGCCTGTTGAAGATGCCGAACAGCGCCGTCAGGCCCAGCGTCAGCAGGATGAAATACCCCGCGACGATGGGATAGGCGACGAAGGGATTGAAGGTCTTGTCGGCGAAGTAACTGGCGTAATAAAGCCCGTCGCCCTGTTGCTGGAACGCCGGAAAGCTGGAGAAGAAAACCAGCGTCGTGGCGTGGAACAGGAAGATCGCCTCATTCGTATAGGCCGGCCAGGCAAGGCGCATGGCGGTCGGCCAGGCGACGCGGCGATAGCGCGTCCAGCCGGTCATGCCATAGGCATCCGCGGCCTCAAGTTCGCCCTTGGGCAGGTTTCTGAGCGCGCCATAGAAGATCTCGGCCGAATAGGCGGCAGTGTTCAGGACCAGCACGAACAGCGCCCCGGCCCAGGCCTTTGTCATCCAGCTTGTCTGCACGGTCAGGCCGAAAATCTCGATGCCTGAACGCGGCAGCATGACAAGGATCTGATAGGCCAGAAAGAACTGGATGAACAGCGGACTGCCGCGGAACAGAAAGATGAACCACTCGGCCGGTTTGCGCAGCAGGGCATGGCGGCTGGTCTTGGCGACGGCCAGCGCATTGGCCAGAAAGAAGCCGAAGAACAGCGCCAGCGCGCCGAAATACAGGTTCCAGATCAGGCCCGAGCCGATCAGCGTCACCTGCTCGCACAGGCTGAAGCCGCTGCGGGGCAACAGCTTTTCGCCGATGCCGATGGCGCGCAAGCCATAGTCCTGGATGGTTTGCAGGCACTGGCTCATGTCGCGGCCTTTCGCATGGCTTCGCCGGCGGCGGTGGCCTGCCCGGCGGAAAGGCGGCCGCGGATGCGGTCGAAGATGCGCTCTGACCCCCAGGTCATCAGCAGGTAAAAGGCGAGGATCGCCAGGAAATAGTAAAGCCGCCAGTCGGAATGCGGATAGGCATAGGCGCTGGTCTTGGCGCCGCCCAGCTCACGCGCCCAATAGACGATGTCCTGCACGCCAAGGATGAACAGCAAGGGCGTCGCCTTGATCAGGATCATCCACAGATTCGCCAGCCCCGGCAGCGCATAGGTCCACATCTGCGGGATCAGGATGCGCCGGTTCACCTGCCGCGGCGACATGCCGTAAGCCTCGGCGGTTTCAAGCTGCGCGCGCGGCACCGCGTTCATGGCGCCGTAAAGCACGTTGGCGGCAAAGGCGCCGAAGACGATGGAAAACGCCACCACTGCCAGAAAGATGCCATAGCCCTGATGCACCCATTCCGGCGCGGTGGACAGCGGCAGCTTGGCAGCCGGACAGACCAGGAATTCGTTTCCCTGACGGATCGGCACCGAAGGGTCGCAATAGGCCTTGGCCCGCAGCCATTCAAAACCCTGATCCAGCGCGATCGGCACGAACAGGAAGAAGATGATGTCGGGGATGCCGCGCACCATCGAGGCATAAAGCCGCCCGAACCAGCGCAGTGGCGCCACGCGCGAGCGTGAGGCCAGCGCGCCGCCAAAGCCGAACATCAGCGCAATGGGCGCGGTGACGGCCAGAAGCAGCAATACCGTCAGGAACGACAGGTAGAACAGGATATGCTTGCCCGAGGTCAGGTAGCAGCCAAGCCAGGCAAGCCCCTCAAGCGATTTCGGATCGGCGCATTCTAGAAACATGGGTCACCGCTGGGGCCGCCCGGCAGGGACCGGGCGGCGCTTGATTGCGTTTGACGCGATCAGAAGACCAGCGCCTCGTCACCGAACCACTTCTTGATCATGGTGTTCAGGCTGCCATCGTCCCTCATCGACTTGATGGCGGCGTCGAACTTGGCCTTCAGCTCGGTATCGGACTGGCGCAGGCCGATGGCGATGCCCTCGCCGACCACGACCTTGTCCTGGCCCTTGACCCAGACCAGTTCGCCGTTCGATTCCTTGACATAGGGCGCCAGGAAGTCCTTGTCGGCAAAGACCGCCTCGGCCTGACCGTCGCGGACGGCGGCGATGGTTTCCTCGCCGGTGGCGAATTCGGTCAGGGTGGCGCCGCTTTCGGCGACGAAGCCCGCCTGAATGGTGTTGACCTGCGCGGCGACGGTGCCCTTGATGTCGGCATCGGGCGTCAGCGCGGCATAGGCCGACAGCGGCGGCGGCGTATAGGGTTCGCTGAACTGGATCGCCTTCTTGCGCTCGGCCGAGATGTTCATGCCGGCCATGATGGCGTCATAGTTCGAGCTGACGAGGTTGGGGATGATCGAATCCCAATCGTTGCTGACCCATGTGCAGTCCAGCTTGGCGCGCTTGCACAACTCGTTGCCCAGTTCGATCTCGAACCCGTCGAGCTGGCCCTTGTCGTTGACGAGGTTGTAGGGAGGGTAGGCGCCTTCGGTCGCGATGCGAACGGTCTGCGCCACGCCCATTCCCGCACTCAGCGCAAGGGCTGCGGCTGCGGCAAGCATGATCTTTTTCATGTTCTTCTCTCCTGTTGGTCTTTCAGTCGGCCATGCTGGCGCTCAGGAACTGGCGCAGCCTTTCGGACCTTGGCGCGCCGAAAAGCTGCGCGGGCGGTCCTTCCTCCTCGATCCGGCCCCGATGAAGGAAGATGACGTGGTCGCTGACATCGGCGGCCAGCCGCATGTCGTGGGTGACAAGCAGCATGGTGCGATGTTCGGCCGCCAGGTCCTTGATGACGCGCACGACCTCCTGCTGCAGTTCCGGGTCCAGTGCGCTGGTCGGCTCATCCAGCAGCAGGGCCTTCGGCTCCATGCAAAGGGCGCGGGCGATGGCGGCGCGCTGTTGCTGGCCGCCCGAAAGCTGCGCGGGCCAGGCGTCGCATTTGTCGCCGATGCCGACCTTGTCGAGCAGGGCGCGGGCGCGGGTCTCGACCTCGGCCGGGTCGCGCTTCAGGACATGAAGCGGCGCCTCCATGACGTTTTGCAGGATGGTCAGGTGGGACCACAGGTTGAACTGCTGGAACACCATCGACAGGTTGGTGCGGAACCGCGTCACCTGCGCGCGGTCGGCGGGGACGCGGGCCAGTCCCGACCCCTGCCAGCGCACGGGCTCGTTTTCGAACAGGATGTCGCCCTGCTGGCTGTCCTCAAGCAGATTGCAGCAGCGCAGCAGAGTCGATTTGCCGGACCCGGACGAGCCGATCAGGCTGATGACATGGCCGCGCGGCGCGCTCAGGCTGACGCCCTTGATGACCTCAAGCTGGCCGTAAGCCTTGTGCAGGCCGCGAATCTCGATGACGGGAGTGGCGGGAGCGCGGGCGGTGTCGACGGGGTGTGTGCTATGGCTCATGCGGGTATGTGGCGATATTTGCCGCGCGATTGCAACGGTTTCGTGATTGGCTTTGCGGGCAGGTGCGGCGCGGGGCGTGGCGCGGGCCGAAACGGCAGCGACAGAGCAGCATTCACGGGTCGGCCTGTCCCAGGCCGTTCAGCGCCCGCTGCCGCGCCAGTCCCGAATCGCGGTCGCTGACGCCCAGCAGACCCGCGACCAGCCGCACGAGGGTTTCCTCTTCGGCGCTGCGGCTGCCGTCGGCATAGACGATTTCCCACATCGCAACCAGGACGTCCTGACGGTCGGCCAGATCGATCCGGTTCTTGATGGTGCGGGTGAAGCGCACGGTGTCGGGGGCCTCGGCCTCGATCATCTCGGCGGCGGCGCGGCGCTCGGCGGCAGAGGCGGGATCCAGCCCGCGCCGCCGCGCCAGCACCTGATCGATGCGGCGCTTCTCGGTCTCGCCATAGCGGTCATCGGCGCGCGCGATGCGCACCAGAAGTGCGGCGATGGCGACCTCGGCATCCTCGGCAGTCAGGGGGGCCGGAGGGGCGGGGTCCAGAAGGCGGCTCAGGATATTGCGGAACATGCGCTCATCTTACGGCATTTCATCGGGATAACAATGGGCTGTTGCGACATCTTCAGGCGGTTTCATAGCCTTCGACAATGGCGATGTCGGCGACCGAGCAGGGCAGGCGCAGCGCCAGCGCCGCCTGATATTCGGGGCTGTGATAGCAGGCGCGGGCGGCCTCGATATCGGAAAATTCGATCACCACGCAGCGCGGGCGCATGTCCCCTTCGACCACGTCCTGCGCGCCGCCGCGGACAAGGAACCGGCCGCCATATTTCGCGAAGGCGGCGGCATTGGCCTGGCGATAGGCCTCATAGGCCTGTGCATCCGCGACCGAGACATGGCCGACCCAATAGGCTTTGGGCATCGTTTCCCCCTTGATGCATCCCTGCACCGATCATGCAGGCCAATCGCGCCGGGACGCAAGGGGGCGGGGCTACGGGGTGCCGGACGAAAAATCACGGGCACGCAAAGCCATGCCGGCGGACCCGCGGCCCAGACAGGCAAAAGCAGGCGATGCCCGTCCACAAGCCGACATGCGAGACATTCAGGCATCGCGCCGTTTGTGATGATACCTGAACGGAAAGACCGGTGACGTCACCGGACACATCCTGACGGCACGAAAACCTAAATGGAACGGAGAAATCAAAAATCCTCGGGTTTCAAATTCACATTGAGATAGTTGAAGAAACATTTCCATACGAACTCAGCCCTCGTGCAGAAATGCTGCCCCGCACGCACTTTTTCGTTGAAGAACTTGGTAAGGCCGTCCCCCCAACCACCTTCATCTTTGATGGTGTCCGCGTTCACGTCTATGGCCACCTCTGTTCCGTCCTTGAAAAACTCTCTTGCGATGAATGTTTCAAAAGCCGGGCGATCGCCACAGAACAGCGCCGCAAGAATGATGCGCGGCCTCTTGAAATCTTCCGGGATCGGGTAATTCAAGTGCGAGGAAAAATGGAACTTTCCTTGCGTCGGGACGCTCAGCGGAAGGTCGAACAGGGTCAATATGATCGCGCAATAGCCGCAATGCGGCACATCCGTCTGGAAGGTATCAGGGGTCGGTTCATATTCTTCACCCCCGACAGTGAGAACCCCATACCCAACATCGATCAGGGTAAGATGCCGGCTTTCCAGAAGGCTTTTTGTGGCGCCCATCTCGGAATGCATGTTATCCTTGGTTCCGAATTTCTTTTGCGCACCGCCCGGCATGGTTACGGTGGTACATGCCTTTTCGGCGCCGCCCATCTGATATTCATGAAATCCGCCGTCTTTCTTTATCTTTGCCTTGGCGGTCGTGAAACACTTGGAGAATTCGCTGCGCAGGAATTGATCCGGCCCCTTAACGTCGGGGATTGTCTGCGCCCGTCTTTGCCGTTTGCTTTTCTGGGTGATGTCATCGTCACCAGGATCGATTTCCTTGTGCTTCGGCGCTGGCGGATGGGGATCCGGATCGTGGCTCATCCCGTATAACCTTTCGACAAAGCCAGCAGCACGGGCTTGCGGCCACGCGCGCTGACGCACGGCCGAAAACGAGGCGCAGAGCGAGGAACTGGATGAGGTGAAATCATAACAGAGCGCAACCCTGATGTCATGCCGATTTCAGCCAGAGTGCCGCCGGTCGGCACCCGGCAAGACGCACGACTGGCCGCAGCCATGAACCACCACACGGCAAGACGCTGATGGCCGCGCGATGCCCGCCCCCGAAAAGCGAGCCGCCGATCAGTACTTTCGCGGGACGTAAAGCTGGGGCGGCAGGACCTCGCGCTCGTAATCGGGGTTGAACACCCGCTCGGGCAGCGCGACCTCGGGATGGGGGACGTCGGCATAGGGGATCAGCGTCAGAAGATGCGCCATGCAGTTCAGCCGCGCGCGCTTCTTGTCGTTGCCGGGGACGATATACCAGGGCGCCTCGGGAATATTGGTGCGCTCAAGCATTTCCTCCTTGGCCTTGGTATAGGCCTCCCAGCGGACGCGGGATTGCAGGTCCATGGGCGACAGCTTCCACTGTTTCAGCGGGTCATGGATGCGCACCAGAAAGCGCATCTGCTGTTCCTCGTCGGTGATCGAGAACCAGTATTTCACCAGCCGGATGCCCGAGCGCACCAGCATCCGCTCAAATTCCGGCACGTCCTGGAAGAACTGGTCGACCTGCTCTTCGGAGGCAAAGCCCATCACCCGCTCGACCCCGGCGCGGTTATACCAGCTGCGGTCGAACAGCACGATCTCGCCGCCGGCGGGCAGGTGGGGGACGTAGCGCTGGAAATACCATTGCGACTTTTCGCGATCCGACGGCGCGGGCAGGGCGACGACGCGGGCCACGCGGGGGTTCAGGCGCTGGGTGATGCGCTTGATCGCGCCGCCCTTGCCGGCGCTGTCGCGGCCCTCGAACAGCACGACCACCTTTTCCTTGTGATAGGCGACCCAGTCCTGAAGCCGGATCAGCTCTGATTGCAGGCGCAGCAACTCGCGGAAATATTCGGGGCGCGGCATTTCGTCGGGATGGGTGTCGCGATAGATGCGGGCGATTTCCTGCGACAGGACGGCATCTTCCAGCTCAAGTTCATAGTCCTCGTCCAGCGTGTCCTGAAGCTCGGCGTCAAGCCAATCCCTGCGCTTATCGTCCTGCATGCCTTTCCCTCCTGTCCTTGCGGAGCCTGCCGCAATACCATGACAATTCCGTAAACGACCCCGCGTTCCCTGCCTGTCAGAAAAGCCCCGCACAGGCCCGGGTGATGCCAAAGGCGAAGCCGCCGCCATCGGATGCGGCGACCGTGCCGCACCAGCGCCCGTCGCTGGAAAACAGGCTTTTGCTGTTTTTGGGGCGATAGGCGACGCGCTTGCCGCCGACATCGAAAAGATTGAGCGTGCCGGCGCCATTCGGGGCGTAATAGCCCACGACCGCGCCATCGGCGGTAAAGATCACCCGCTTTTCATTGGCGGGATTGGCCGGGGAATTGGCGTAGCTGCTGGCCCGGTTCGCGGCATTGGCGGCCGAATTCGCCGCCGCATTCGGAGAATTCGCCTGCCGCGAGGGCGCGTTCTGCGGCGCACCGGGGCCAAGGTCGAAGGGAAGCTGCGTCTGGTCGATCAGGAACAGCGGCGCATCCGCAAGCGCGGGCGCGGCGATCAGGGCAAGGGCGATGGCAAGGCGCATCTGCGGGCTCCGGCAGGGATCACCGCGATTTTGCGGCGAAGCGCGCCGGAGTGGTAGGGGCAAAAGCAACCCGCGGCGCGTCGCAATGCCGCGCAGCGGGCTGAAAGCGCGGCCGGCTCAGACCAGCCGCTCGTTCTCCATCGCGGCGCGCACGAAGCCGGCGAAAAGCGGCGCGGGCTCGAAGGGCTTCGACTTCAGTTCCGGGTGGGACTGCACGCCGATGAACCACGGATGGTTGCCATATTCGACCACCTCGGGCAGGCGGCCATCGGGCGACATGCCCGAGAAGCTGAGCCCCGCGCCCTCAAGCTGGCCGCGATAGGTGGCGTCGACCTCGTAGCGGTGGCGGTGGCGGTCCTCGATCTCCAGCGCGCCGCCATAGATGTCGGAAATCTTCGAACCGGGTTCCAGAACCGCGGTATATGCGCCCAGCCGCATCGTGCCGCCCTTGTCGTCGCTAAGCTTGCGCTGGACGGTGTAATTGCCCTGCACCCATTCCTTGAGGTGATAGACGACGGGGGTAAAGCGGGTCTCGCCGGCCTCGTGGTCGAACTCTTCGGAGCCGGCATCGGGCATGCCGGCAAGGTTGCGCGCCGCCTCGATCACCGCCATCTGCATGCCAAGGCAGATGCCCAGATAGGGGACGTTCTTTTCGCGGGCATATTTCGCGGCAGCGATCATGCCCTCGGTCCCGCGCTCACCAAAGCCGCCGGGCACGATGATGCCGTTATAGCCGTCCAGAAGATGCGCGCCTTCGCCCTCCAGCTTTTCGCTGTCCACCCAGTCGGCCTTGACGCGGACGCGGTTGGCCATGCCGCCATGGGTCAGCGCCTCGGCGATGGATTTGTAGGCGTCCTCAAGCTGGGTATATTTGCCGACCACGGCGATGCGGACCTGACCTTCGGCGTGGTTCAGGCGGTCCATCACGTCCTCCCAGCGGGTCAGGTCGGGACGGGGCGCGGGGCTGATCTGGAAGGCATCCAGCACCGCCTGATCCAGACCCGCACGGTGATAGGCCAGCGGCGCCTCATAGATGGATTTCAGGTCATAGGCGGGGATCACCGCGTCAGGGCGCACATTGCAGAACAGTGCGATCTTGGCGCGTTCCTTTTCCGGGATCGGCTGTTCGCTGCGGCAGACCAGCACATCGGGTTGCAACCCGATCGAGCGCAGTTCCTTGACGCTGTGCTGCGTGGGTTTCGTCTTCAGCTCGCCCGAGGCGGCCAGATAGGGCAGCAGCGTCAGGTGCATGAAGATACAGCGCCCGCGCGGCCGGTCCTGCGCGAACTGGCGGATCGCCTCAAAGAAGGGCAGGCCCTCGATATCGCCGACGGTGCCGCCGATCTCGCACAGCATGAAATCGACCTCATCCTCGCCAATCGACAGGAAGTCCTTGATTTCGTTGGTAACGTGCGGAATGACCTGAATGGTCTTGCCCAGATATTCGCCGCGGCGCTCTTTTTCCAGCACGTTGGAATAGATCCGCCCCGAGGACACCGAGTCGGTCCTGCGCGCCGAAACGCCGGTAAAGCGTTCGTAATGGCCAAGGTCGAGATCGGTCTCGGCGCCGTCATCGGTGACGAAGACCTCGCCATGCTCAAAGGGCGACATGGTGCCGGGATCGACGTTCAGATAGGGGTCGAGCTTGCGCAGCCGCACGGTATAGCCGCGTGCCTGCAGCAACGCCCCCAGCGCCGCCGATGCCAGCCCCTTGCCAAGCGAAGAAACGACACCGCCGGTGATGAAGATGTAACGCGCCATGAGATCCCCGTGAGTATCGAAAATAGATGATCGCGGCCCGAATCTGGGCGGCATCACGGGACCTGACCTATATCCGATTTGTCCCGCAGCCGCAACGGACCGCTATTTGTGGTAAGGGGCGCGATCTGCGCCCCCTAGTGCTTGTCTCAGTTGGTCGCGGCCGGTGCCGGTGTGGCAGGCGTTCCGCTTGCAGGGGCTGCCGGCGCGCTGCCCGTGGCCTCGGCCGGGGCCGGGCTTGCAGGGGCCGGGGCAGCGGGCGGCGTGACCGGCTGGGCCGCGCCCGGGACGATCGGCTGGCCGGCGGCAGGCGGCGGGGCATAATCCTGAAGGCCGCCGGGCAGGGCCGGGGCAGGGGCCGCGGGGACGCCGCCGATATCAAGCTGGTCCATGATCGAGCCGCTGGCGGCGTTGCGCGCCGCGATGATCGTCAGCGTGATCGAGGTAACGATGAAGCCGACAGCGAAAATCCAGGTCAGGCGGGACAGCGCGTTCGCGGCTTGACGACCGGTCATGACACCGCCGCCACCGCCGCCCATGCCAAGGCCGCCACCTTCGGACCGCTGCAAAAGCACCACTCCGATCAGCAGGACTGCAAGGATCAGATGCACGGTAAGGACGACGTTTTCCACCACGGGGCCTTTCATTCAGCGACGCGCCTATCTAGTCACCAAGGCGGGGATTGGCAAGCGGGGGCGGCGATGGTCGCGCTGATGATTCAGGGAACCGGCTCGAATGTCGGGAAATCGCTGCTGGTGGCGGGGCTGTGCCGCGCCGCCCGGCTGCGCGGAATCGGCGTGGCGCCCTTCAAGCCGCAGAACATGTCCAACAATGCCGCCGTGACCCCGGACGGGGGCGAGATCGGGCGCGCGCAAGCCCTGCAGGCGCTGGCGGCGGGGCTGGATCCCTCGGTCGACATGAACCCGGTGCTGCTGAAGCCCGAGACCGACCGCGCCGCGCAGGTCGTGGTGCAGGGCCGGGCGCTGACGCGGGCGGCGGCGGCCGATTATGCGGCGCTGAAGCCGCAACTCATGGGCGCGGTTCTGGACAGCTTTCACCGCCTTTCCGCCGCGCATGACCTGGTGCTGGTCGAGGGCGCCGGCAGCCCGGCCGAAGTCAACCTGCGCGCCCGCGACATCGCCAATATGGGATTCGCCCGTGCCGCCGATGTGCCGGTGGTGCTGGCGGGCGATATCGACCGCGGCGGCGTGATCGCGCAGATCGTCGGCACGCAGGCGGTGATCGACCCCGAAGACGCGGCGATGATCCGCGGCTTTCTCATCAACCGCTTCCGCGGCGATCCGCAGCTTTTCGATGCCGGACGCGCCTTTATCGCCGACAGGACCGGCTGGCCCGACCTTGGCCTGGTGCCGTGGTTCCCCGACGCCGCGCGGCTTCCGGCCGAGGACGCCGCCGACCTGCGCCAGCCCCGGACCCGGGGGAGGGGCGGCTTGCATATCGTCTGCCCGATGCTGTCGCGGATCGCGAATTTCGACGATCTCGACCCGCTGGCGGCCGAACCGGCTGTGCGTCTGACCATGGTCGCGCCCGGCCAGCCGCTGCCCGGAGACGCCGATATCGTGGTGCTGCCGGGCAGCAAGTCGACGCGCGCCGACCTCGCGTTCTTTCGCGCGCAGGGCTGGGATATCGACCTTGCCGCGCATCTGCGCCGCGGCGGCCGCGTGCTGGGCATCTGCGGCGGCTATCAGATGCTGGGCCGCATGATCCACGACCCGCAGGGTCATGACGGTCCTCCGGGCAGCGATGCCGGGCTGGGGCTTCTGGATGTCGAAACCCACATGGCCGCCGAAAAGCGCCTGACGCGGATCGAGGGGCTGGCCCTTGGCCGACCCGTCGAAGGCTATGAAATCCATATGGGCCGCACCGCCGGTCCCGATTGCGCGCGCCCATTCGCCCATATCCCGCATCCCGATGGCGCGGCCAGCAGCGACGGCCGCATCGCCGGAACCTATCTGCACGGGCTTTTCACGGGCGATGCATTCCGCGCCGCATGGCTTGCCGCGCAGGACGTGCAGTCGGCCTCGACGTATGCTGCCGGCGTTGACGAGGTGCTGAACCGCCTTGCCGCACATCTTGAGACGCATCTTGATGTGGACCGACTGCTGGCACTGGCGCGCTGACCGGGGGGCAGAACGACTCGCGATGGGGTATCTGCGGCAATGGGGCGGATTGCGGCGAGCCTATCTGGATTATTGATAATCGGTATTATGTAATGTAATACCTGTTGCCAAACCTGCGTCACCCGATGGCATTGCCTATCGCGCGGCGAACGTGGCAAAAGAAGCGCCGACCATGCCTGCCACAGAAAGGAACTGCCATGGCCGTTCGTCCTCCGGTTTGCGAGTTCGGGACTCCCGCGCCGGACTTCCGGCTGCCGGACCCGGATGGGCGCATGTTCTCGCTGGCGGATATTGCCGGGCCGCGCGGCACGCTGGTCATGTTCATCTGCAACCATTGCCCATATGTGCAGGCGGTGATCGACCGTATCCAGCGCGACGCGGCCGAGTTGCAGGGTCTGGGCATCGGTGTCGTCGCCATCTCGGCCAATGACGCCGCGACCTATCCGCAGGACGCTCCCGAATTCATGAAGGCCGAGGCGGCGCGGCACGGCTTCGGCTTTCCTTATCTCTATGACGAAACCCAGGCTGTCGCGCGCGCTTATGGCGCCGAATGCACGCCGGATTTCTTCGGCTACAATGCCGCGGGCGAATTGCAGTATCGCGGCCGGCTGGATGCCTCGGCGCGCACGGCCGGCGCGCCCGATGCACGGCGCGAGCTGTTCGAGGCCATGGCGCTGATCGCCGAAACCGGGCAAGGTCCGCGCGAGCAGATTCCCTCGATTGGCTGCTCGATCAAATGGAAGGTCTGAATGAACGTCTGCTTTGCTCCCTGCCCCGTGGTCTTCGATCTTGACGGCACGCTGATCGACAGCGCGCCCGATATCCATGCTTGCGTGAATGCCGTCCTGCGCCTGCGCGGCGTGCGGCCGCTGACGCTAGACCAGGTGCGCGGCTTCGTGGGCGGCGGCGTCGACCTGCTGTGGCGGCGCGTCATCGGCGCCACGGGCCTTCCGACCGACGCGCATCGCGATCTGGTGGCGTCGTTCATGACCCGCTATCACGAGGCGACCGGGCTGACCCGGCTTTACCCCAATGTCATCGAGGCGCTGGGGATCCTTGCCGACCGCGGCTATCCGCTGGGCATCTGCACCAACAAGCCGCTGGGCCCGACCCGCGCCGTGCTTGAGCATCTGGGCATCGACCGGCTTTTCGGCGTGGTGATCGGCGGCGATTCCCTGCCGCAGAAAAAGCCCGATCCGGCACCGCTGCGCGCGGCCTTCGCGGCCCTTGGCGCCGACCCGGCCCAGCCGCGCGGCATTTTCGTCGGCGACAGCGAATACGACGCCGAGACCGCACAGAATACCGGCGTGCCGATGCTGCTTTTCACGCGCGGCTATCGCAAGGCCGGCATCGACGAACTGGTCCATCACGCCGCCTTCGACGACTTCCAGAAACTGCCGCTGCTGGTCGAGGAGACCTCGGCGCAGGCCTTTGCCCCAAGCCAGGGCTGACCCCCGCAAAGGTGATCCCGTCGCGCTTGACAGCGCGGCAAAAGGAAACGATCCGTCTTGCCCGGACCCGCCTGCCGGGCCGATGCCCAAGGAGCTGCCATGGACCTGCGCCAACTGACCCCGGATCTTGCCGTTAGCCCCCAGATCCTGCCCGAGGACCTGCCGGCGCTGGCCGAGGCGGGTTTCCGCGTGCTGATCAACAACCGCCCCGATGCCGAGGTCGGCCCGGCCGAGAATGACGCCGCCATGCGCGCCGCCGCCGCCGCCGCCGGGATGGAGTATCACCACAACCCCTTTACCCCCGGCCAGATCACGCCCGAGATGATCGCGGCGCAGACGGCGGCGCTGGCCTCGCCCGGACCCAAGGTCGCCTATTGCCGCTCGGGCAACCGCTCGACCGTGCTCTGGGCGCTCAGCCGCGCGGGGCTTGAGCCGGCGGATGGCCTGATCCAGACCGCCGCGCAGGCGGGCTATGACATTTCGGGGATGCGGCCGCTGATCGAATCATTGGCCAGCCGCGGCCGCTGATCCGGGCGGCGCGGCAGGAACCGCGGCCGGCGCCCGGCGTTTCCCCCGGGAACGTCAACGCTTGCAGCGCCGCCTGCTGCCCGGCCGGACACACAGGAAGGAATGCGCTATGAACTCGATCATCTACATCATCGGCCTTGTCATCGTGGTGCTGTTCATCATGGGAATGCTGGGGCTGCGCTGACCTCGATGGCGATTGGCGCTGGCGTTTCGCGCCCCTCTGCGTTACGGGGGCGCGACTTCTGAAAAAGGCCGCTCAATGGACATCCGCAATATCGCGATCATCGCCCACGTCGACCATGGCAAGACCACGCTTGTCGACCAGCTTCTGAAGCAGTCGGGTTCGTTCCGCGAAAATCAGGCCGTGGCCGAACGTGTGATGGACAGCAACGACATCGAACGCGAGCGCGGCATCACCATCCTTGCCAAGGCCACCTCGGTGGAATGGAAAGGCACCCGCATCAATATCGTCGACACCCCCGGCCACGCCGATTTCGGCGGCGAGGTCGAGCGCATCCTGTCGATGGTCGATGGCGTCTGCCTGCTGGTCGATGCCGCCGAAGGCCCGATGCCGCAGACCAAGTTCGTGACATCGAAGGCGCTGGCGCTGGGGCTGAAGCCCATCGTGGTGCTGAACAAGGTCGACAAGCCCGCCGCCGACCCCGACAATGCCCTGAACGAGGTGTTCGACCTTTTCGCCAACCTTGGCGCCAGCGACGAACAGCTTGATTTCCCGCATCTTTACGCCTCCGGCATCGGCGGCTGGGCGGATGAGACGCTGGACGGCCCGCGCAAGGACATGTCGGCGCTGTTCGACATGGTGCTGCGCCATGTCGAGCCGCCAAAGCAGATCGCCCGCCAGTCCGAGCCCTTCCAGATGCTGGCGACCACGCTGGGCAGCGACCCCTTTATCGGCCGCATCCTGACCGGCCGTGTCGAGGCCGGCCGCGCGAAGGCCGGCGACACCATCAAGGCGCTGTCGCGCGACGGCGAGCGGCTGGAACAGTTCCGCATCTCGAAGGTTCTGGCCTTCCGCGGCCTGACCCAGCAGCCCATCGACGAGGCCGTTGCCGGCGATATCGTCACCATCGCCGGCATGTCCAAGGCGACGGTGGCCGATACGCTTTGCGCGCTTGAGGTGGACACCGCCCTGCCCGCGCAGCCCATCGACCCGCCGACGATCAGCGTCACTTTCGGCATCAACGACAGCCCGCTGGCCGGCCGCGACGGCAACAAGGTGCAGTCGCGCGTGATTCGCGAACGCCTGATGAAAGAGGCCGAAACCAACGTCGCCATCAAGGTCGAGGATACGCCCGGCGGCGACGCCTTCGTGGTCTCGGGGCGCGGCGAATTGCAGATGGGCGTCCTGATCGAGAACATGCGCCGCGAGGGCTTTGAGCTGTCGATCTCGCGCCCGCGGGTGATTTTCCGCGACATCGACGGCGTCCGCCACGAGCCGATCGAGGAAGCCATCATCGACGTCGATGACGAGTATACCGGCGCCGTGATCGACAAGCTGACCGGCAACCGCAAGGGCGATCTGGTCGAGATGAAGCCCGCCGGCCATGGCAAGACCCGAATCATCGCGCATGTCCCTTCGCGCGGGCTGATCGGCTATCAGGGCGAGTTCATGACCGACACGCGCGGCAACGGCGTGCTGAACCGCATCTTCCACAGCTGGGCGCCCTACAAGGGCCCGATCCAGGGCCGCCGCCAGGGCGTGCTGATCTCGATGGAGGACGGCGTCTCGGTCGCCTATGCGCTGTGGAACCTCGAAGAGCGTGGCAAGATGTTCATCGGCGCGCAGGAGCAGGTCTATCAGGGCATGGTCATTGGCGAGCACTCGCGCGACAACGACCTTGAGGTGAACCCGCTCAAGGGCAAGAAGCTGACGAACGTCCGCGCCTCGGGCACGGATGAGGCCGTGCGCCTGACGCCGCCGGTCCGCATGAGCCTTGAGGAAGCCATCGCCTATATCGACGATGACGAGCTGGTCGAGGTCACGCCGAAAAGCATTCGCCTGCGCAAGCGCCACCTCGATCCGCATGAGCGCAAGCGGCAAGCTCGTGCCGATGCTTGATTTTTTCGAACTTGCAGGCTTTCGGAAAACCGAAAGTCTGCTAGATTCGACGGCGAGACGGTCCTGAGGAACGGCACATGCCACACCGGGGTAATGCATATCAGTCCATCATTTTCGCCGCCCAGCAGGCGCTGGACGAAACCGGCGAATTGCCCAGGACCAATGCGGCACTGGCAGCGCTGAGCGGGCTGGATGAAGGTCAGGTCAGCAATATCTTCCGCACCAAGGCCGACATCTATGAGGGGCTGCTTTACCAGGCGACGACGCTTCTGAACGACGCGCTGCGCCAGGGCGTGATCGAGGCGGCGACCGACGACCCGGTCCAGCAGATGCTCTCGATCGGGCGCAGCTACCTCACCTGGGCCGAGAAGAACCCGGCCCTGTTCCGCCTTCTGGCCAATGGCCTGAACGGCGAGATCCAGCCCGACAGCACGCTGCACCGCTTCACCATCTCGATGCGCGATCTCTATCGCCGCAAGCTGACCGAGATGCAGAACCTTGGCATCCTGACGCCCGGCACCGATGTCGAACTGGCGATGCTGACGCTGCATTGTCTGGTCAAGGGCGGCAACATGATGTTCCTGACCCGCTCGACCGACCCGTGGTTCAACGACGACCCCCGCCCGACCGCCGAGATTGCCGAGCGGATCTTCGTCGAATTTCTCGACCGCCTGACCGGACGCAGGATCGAGGCCGGGGCAGCGGCGCTGGCCTGAACGTCCATACCAGACTTACGACAACTCCCGTGCGGGCCAGCGGTGCTGACCGTGCATATTGCGGCCATCCACAAGGACTGGCTCGACCGCTTCGCGATCGAGCTGGAAAATGCCTCATCGCTCTGTCTGGACGCGGCATTTCGGGATTCCTCGACCGATAGCACTCTGCGCAAGCTCAGCGCATCGATTGCTGCCGACCCTGTTGCGTAAAACGCTTCAGTGCGCTGCATCGGGGTACGCCAGCCGATCCATCGACACCACCGCACGCCATTTCCGGTCAATGTGACAAGGCAATCCGGGACGAATGCGCAACCACCGAGTTTGCGCTGCCAACGCTGCGCGCTCAGCACAAACCCTTTGAAAGCCTCAACGACGCACGCAACAAGCGCTCGCTCGCGCATGACAACGACCTTCTCACCCCGTCCAAGGCGCAATTCATCATCGACAGCGTGCTGGCATCGCTTTCGTTCATCGAACGGATCGAAAAAGATCGGAACGCCTCAAACCCCGGCCAGTACCCTTAGCCGCCAGCCGCAGCGCCTCAGATCTGCCGCTCGGGCAGGTTCACCACCAGCCCGTCAAGCTCCGGCGTCACCTTGATCTGGCAGGTCAGGCGCGAACGCACCGGATCGGGCTCATAGGCGAAATCCAGCATGTCCTCTTCCATGGGATCGCGCGGCGGCAGCCGATCGACCCAGGCTTCGGCGACATAGACATGGCAGGTGGAACAGGCGCAGGCGCCACCGCAATCGGCATCGATGCCGGGCACGCCATTGTCGCGCGCGCCCTCCATGACGGTCATGCCGGGCTTGACGTCGATTTCGTGGACGGTGCCGTTATGCTCGATATAGGTGATCTTGGCCATGCTGCCTTCCTTCCGCTTCATCCCCGCAGATAAGTCATTGCGACGCGCCTGAAAACCCCCGGTACGACGCAGCGCCCGGCGCCGCCTTCTTTCATGCCCAAATATCCCGGGGGAGGCCCGCAAGGGCCGGGGGCAGCGCCCCCTCCTTCCCCTTAGGCCTTCCGCAGCGCCAGCACCGCGTTCAGGCCGCCAAAGGCAAAGGCGTTCGACAGGACTGCTTCGACCCGCGCCTCGCGGGCCTCGTTCGGAACCACGTCCAGCGCACATTCCGGGTCCGGCTCCTCATAGCCGATGGTCGGCGCGATGATGCCGTCGCGCAGCGCCATGATGCAGGCCAGAAGCTCGACCGCGCCGGTACCGCCGATCAGATGCCCATGCATCGATTTCGTCGACGATATCATCAGCCGGTCGGCATGGTGGCCAAAGGCATGGGCGACGGCGGCACATTCGGTCTTGTCATTGGCCGCCGTGCCGGTGCCATGGGCGTTGATATAGCCGACCTCGTCGGGCCGCATATGCGCGTCCAGCATGGCGCCGGTGATCGTGCGCTGCGCCCCGATGGCCGAGGGCATGACGATATCCTGCGCATCCGCCGACATGGAAAAGCCCACGACCTCGGCCAGGATATCGGCGCCGCGCGCCACCGCATGCTCCCAGTCCTCGAAGACGAAGACGCCCGCGCCCTCGCCCTGCACCATGCCGTTGCGCGTCGCCGAGAACGGCCGGCAGGCGTCCTTGGACATGACCCGCAGCCCTTCCCAGGCCTTGACGCCGCCAAAGCACAGCATCGCCTCGGAACCGCCGGTCAGCATTACCGTCGCCGCACCCGAACGCACCATGTTGAAGGCCATGCCCATGGCGTGGTTCGAACTGGCGCAGGCGGTCGCCACGGTGAAGCTGGGCCCCAGAAGCCCGTATTCCAGGCTGACATGCGAGGTCGCGGCATTGTTCATCAGCTTCGGCACGACAAAGGGATGGACGCGGTTTTTCCCTTCCTCGTAGACGGTGCGGTAATTCTCGTCCCAGGTGTTCATGCCGCCGGCGGCCGTGCCCAGCACCACGCCCGAGCGCAGGCCAAGCTGGCCCTCGAAGACAAGGCCCGACTGCTCGACCGCCTCGCGCGCAGCCAGCAGCGTGAACTGGGTGAACTTGTCGTAAAGAACGATCTGCTGGCGATTGAAATAGACCTCGGGATCCCAGTCGCGGACCTGGCCGCCGATGCGGATGGCCAGACGGTCGACATCGCGGAAATCCAGGGGGCCGATACCGCAGCGCCCTTCGCGCATGGCTTCCAGCGTCGAGGGCACGTCGCGCCCCAGCGCATTGACCGTGCCCATGCCGGTGATTGCCACGCGGCGCATGCCGTTGGCGTGCCGGCCCATGATGACCCGGCCCAGCATGGTGCGCGCGGCCTTGGTCGCGCTTTTCATCTTGCCCTTGACCTTGCCGGGCTTGCGCTCGGCCTTGCCCGGCCGGTCGTCCCTGGATTTCTTTGCGCTCATGCCTTTTCCGCGACCAGTTTCTCGACGGCGGCGACAATCGCGCCCAGGCTCGAGATGTCGAATTCCGACTTCTCGGGCTCATTGGCGTTGAAAGGCACCGAGATGTCGAATTCCTCCTCGATGGCAAAGATCGACTCGACCAGCCCCAGACTGTCGATGCCGATATCCTGCGGCGACATGTCGAGCTTCAGCTCGGAAGGATCCAGCATCGCCTGTTCGGCGATGATCTGGAGGATGCGGTCGCGCACTTCAGTCATGTCGGTCTCCGTTCAGCGTGGTCGGGCGGCGCCGGGACATCAGTCCCGGTCGTCCTTCTCCAGCAGTTTCTTAACAGTTTCGCGAAGCTCTGCCACCTGTGCATAAAGCCGCGGCAGGCGGCGGATGTTCTTTGTCGCCTCGACATGGGCTTCCATCTTCATCGCCGGGCTGCCCAGCAGCACCCGGCCGGCGGGCGCGTTGGTAAAGATTTTCGTGGCGCCGCCGGCGATCACGTCATCGCCCACGAAGATATTGTCGGAAACCCCGACCTGGCCGCCCAGCACCACCCGGTTGCCGATCCGGGCCGAGCCGGCGATGCCGACAAGGCCGCAAAGCAGGCAATCCTCGCCCACGGTGACATTGTGGCCGACCTGCACCAGGCTGTCGACCTTGGTGCCGCGGCCGATGCGGGTGGCGCGGATGGTGCCGCGGTCGATGGCGGCGTTGGCGCCGATCTCGACATCGTCGCCCAGCTCGACCCCGCCCAGCGAGTGGATGCGCGTCCAGTGCTGTTCACGGATCGCCTGCCGCTCGCCCAGGGTTTCGCGGATTTCCTCGACGCCGGATTTCTCGGGGGTGACAAAGGAAAAGCCGTCGCCGCCGATCACCGCGCCCGGGTTCACGATCACCCGCGCGCCGATGGTCACGCCATGGGCGATGCGCACGCCCGCATGGATCAGCGCATCGCGCCCGATCACCGTATCCGCCCCGATCGAGACATGCGAGGCGATGCGCGCCCCCGCCCCGATCCGCACCCGCGCGCCGATGACGACGAAGGGACCGATATGGGCATCGTCCCCGATCTCGGCCGTGGGGTCGATGATCGCGCTCGGATGGATGCCCGGCGCGATGCCCGGACCCGGATCGAAGGCGCGTGTCAGCCCGGCCATGGCCATGCGCGGCCGGCCGACAAGGATCGCGGCTTTCAGCCCCAGCGCCGCGGGGTCGGCATCCGCCGCCAGAAGCGCCATCCCGCCGGGCGCAAGCTTCGCGGTATAGGCGGGCGTCGTCGCCAGCGCGATCTGGCCGGGACCGGCCTGCCCCGCCTCGGCCGCGCCGGTCACGGCCATGTCGCCCTCGCCCCAAAGGCGGCCATTCAGTGCACGGGCCAGATCGGCAATGGTCTGTGTCATGCGTCCCCCTTTTGCTAGGGGTTCATCTATTCATCCGCGGCGCGGGATTCCAGCCCGGCCTTGCGTAACGCTGCCAGAACCAGCGCGTCGCGGCCATAGATATCGGCATAGCGCCGGATGCGGCCGTCCTGATCGGGGAAGGCGGTGAAATAGACCAGATGCACCGGCACCGCCGGGCGCAGATTCAGATAGGTCTCGCGCCCCGACTCGAGCGCCTTGCCGAACAGCGCCTGCGGTGCCTCGGATTGCTGGCTCAGCAGTTCATAGGCCAGGTCCAGCGGCTTGCCGATGCGGATGCAGCCATGCGAATAGGCGCGCTGCGACTGCTGGAACAGGTGCTTTGTCGGTGTGTCGTGCAGGTAGATGTTCCACGGGTTCGGGAACATGAACTTCACCACCCCCAGCGCATTGTCGTCGCTGGGTTTCTGGCGCATGCGGAACGGGAAGTTCGCAGCCGAATATCTGCTGAAATCGATCCGGTCGCGCGGGATGACGTTGCCGTTCCCGTCCACGACGTCAAGGTGGCGCGCCGCGTTGCGGTTCGCTTGCAGGCGCGGCAGGTATTCCTTGACCGTGATCGAGCGCGGCACGTTCCAGCGCGGATTGACGACGATATACTTCATCGTCTCGCTGAACTCGGGGGTCTCGAATTCCTGATTGGCCTTGCCGATGACGACACGGGTTTCAAAGATCTGGCGGCCGCCCTCGAAGATGCGGGCGGTGAATTCGGGCAGGTTCACCCAGACATGGCGTGCGTTCAGGTCCTGGCCATACATCCAGCGCATGCGCTCCAGCGCGACAAGGATCGCGTCGGTCTCGGCATCCGTGCCGCGGTTGAGCCGCGCCACCGTGCGCGGCCCCGCCACGCCATCCGAGGGCAGGCCGACCGCCTGCTGGAACTGCGCCACCGCTGCGGTCAGCGGCGCGTCGAAGGTCAGCGGACTGCCCGCGGGCGCCGCCGCAAAACCGATCGAGGCCAGCCGCACCCGCAGCGCGGCAATCGCCGGGTCGCTGACGCCCTCGCGCCAGCTTCCGGCGGGAACCTGCGGCGCGTCGGCGGGCGCCACCAGCGAGGCGCGGCCGGCCAGCGCCTTGCGCAGCGCCACATAGGGCTGGTTCTGCGGCGGCATCTGCGCCAGCATCCCGGCCGGGTCCGCAGTCTGCGCGAATATGCGCAGCAGGTCGCCCGTCGCGGGCCGCATGACCTCGCGCTTGATGCCCTGCTCGACCTTGCGGGGGTCAAGGATGCCGCCGGTCACGTCATGCGACCAACGCGCGAAGATACGGGCGAACTGCAATTCGCCCTCGACCGAGGCCGGCTGCGCGGCGTTCAGCCGCCGCAATTCCCCCTGCCGATAGCGCGAGGGCGGCAGCCCGTGCGAGGCCGCCTGCCCCACCGCATCGATCAGCGCCGCGCGCCGCCCGGCCCCCTCGGAGCCCAGAAAAATCGGCTTCAGCCCGTTCGCGCCATAGAAATCGGCCAGTCCCGGATCGCTGGCGGCGGCGCGGGCAAGCTGCATCTCTTGCGTATTGAAAACCAGCCGTGGCGCCGGCAGCGCGGCCACCGGCGCGGCTTCAAGCCCCTGCGCGGCACCCATCTGAGCCGCGCCGAGAAGAACCAAAGATGCAACCAATACGCGAATCAATCGAAAGCCCTTCTCAAGCCAGCCCATGTTGTCGTGATCCGAAAACATCGCATTCCGGGCGTTTTTTCGCCAGAGGCGGTCGGATTTTTCTTGCCAAACTGATGCGTCGACACCACGGCGGCGCGAAAACCGGCCACCAGAGGGCGAATCATGCAGCGGATCGGCGAAATCATGCCGATAATGGCGGAACTTCGCCGCGTCCGAAATGAAAAGCTTCCATCCCGTCACGGGCCGGTGACATATTCTTAATCAGTTCCGGGTAAACCCGGTTGTGTCGTCAAAAATCGACAATAACGAAAGCAGGACAGGCGATCTGACATGACGTTTGAATCTATCTCGCGTCGGGGCATCCTTGGTGTCTTCGCGGCGACGACGGTGGCAGCGGCGCCGGTTATGGCTAATGCCTTCGGTCTGCTCCGTGGTGCCGGCGATGTGCGCCGCATCCGGATGTATTCCGGGCGCACCGGCGAAAACCTCGATACGGTCTACTGGATCGATGGCAAGTATATCCGCGGCGCCCTGAATGAAATCAATATCTTCATGCGCGACTGGCGCACGGGGACCGCGGTGGGCATCGACCCCCGTACCATCGACATTGCTGCTGCCTCGCACAGGCTGCTGCAGACGAAAGAACCCTACATGATGCTGTCTGGCTACCGGTCGCCCAAGACCAACGCCATGCTGCGCTCGCGCTCGTCGGGCGTTGCGCGCAACTCGCTGCACATGGTGGGCAAGGCTGCCGACCTGCGACTGAAGTCGCGCTCGGTCGCGCAGATGTACCAGGCCGCCGCTGCCTGCAATGCTGGCGGTGTCGGGAAATACTCGCGTTCGAACTTCGTTCACATGGATTGCGGTCCGGTGCGCCACTGGGGCGGCTGACGGCAAACCGTCAAGGACGACGGAACTACGCAAAAGCCCGCCCCTTGGGGCGGGTTTTCGTTTGCGCCTAGCGCAGGCGCGGCGGCGCGTCGGGATCGCGCATCAGCTTGGGTTCCGGCGGTGCTGCGGGCGGTGGCGGCGGCTCAAGCGTCAGCGCATTTGCGGGCATCTCGCGGTCGGAAAAGCCGATATCGATTCCCCCCGGCAGTTGCGGCAGAAAGGCCAGCAGCTCGGCAAATGCCTTGGCGATGGCGGCCTCATGCGCAGGGGCGACGCCTTGCAGCATCAGCGCGTGGCCCTGACGGCCGTCGGACCATTCGGCCTGAAGCAGCGTCAGCCGCCCGACCAGCCCGACCATGTCCGCCAGCCGCTGCGCCAGCGGTTCCGAGAGCAGCCGCACCGCCTCGGGCCTCGGCGGCAGCAGGCGGCGCGCGCTTTCGGCGCTGGCCATGCTGGGCCGCGCAGCCAAAGCCTCGGTCAGCCAGCGCAGAGTCCCCGCATCCAGCATCATCTGCGAGGGATGGCCGGGATTGACCAGCAGCCCCTGCCCCTCATCGGCCAGCGTCGCCGCCAGCACGCGGCCCGGCATGGCAAGATAGGCGACCGGACCGCCGATGAAATCGGCCAGCCGCACCTCGCTGTCGCAGGCCAGCGCGAAACGCCCCTCGGGCAGATCGAAGCTTTGCAGCTCGGCGGTGTCGGTCAGCGGCTCGGCGACCAGTGCCGCGAAAAGCTCGGTATCGGCCAGACGCGACAGCACGCGCGCGCGCGCCGGGGCGTCGGCAAGGTGAAACGGAACCGGGCAATATTCATCCAGCGGGGTCATCGGTCTCTCTCAGCAGTCCGGCAATGGTGGCGCGCAGTTCGGGCAGCAGTTCGGCCTCGAACCAGGGATTGCGCCGCAACCACGCGGTATTCCTCCACGAAGGGTGAGGCAAGGGAAAGATCCGCGGCGCATGATCGCGCCAGCCGGCGACCGTGGCGGTGACGCCGCCCCTTGCGGCTGCCCCCATGTGCCAGCGCTGCGCGTGGCCGCCGATCAGCAGCGTCAGGCGCGGCTGCAGGCGCGCCATCACCCGCTGCCGCCAGGTCGCGGCGCAAAGCGCCGGCGGCGGCAGGTCGGCGCCCGTCGCGTCATAGCCCGGGAAACAGAACGCCATCGGCGCGATGGCGACGTAGCGGCGGTCATAGAAAACCTCGTCCGAGACCGCCATCCATTCGCGCAGCCGCTCACCCGAGCGGTCGTCGAAGGGGCGTCCGCTCAGGTGGACGCGCATCCCCGGCGCCTGCCCCGCGACCAGGATCGGCGCGCCAGGTGCGAACCACGTCACCGGGCGCGGCTCGTGCTGCGTCGCACTGGCGGCAAAGCGCGATGCACAAAGCCGGCAGGCGGCAATTTCGTCGGTCAGGCTCATGTCTGACAGATAGGCGTCGCCGCGCCTGTCGGAAAGTGTGGCTGTTCACTATATCTAAAGCATTCTATGGCCATGGTGGACAGTAGCGCGGACCGGGCATAAGATTCGCGCCGAAGTTGCGACCCGACCGGCCGCGATACCAGGGGTAATTTTCATGGCCGCAGCGCGGGATGCGATGCCGGATGCGCGGAACGGATAGATGATCGAATTCGACAACGTTTCCAAATCGTTCTGGACCGGCACGCAGCGCAAGGTGATCCTTGATCAGGCGTCGTTCCGAATCGAGCTGGGGCGGTCCATCGGCATTCTTGCCCCGAACGGCACCGGCAAGACCACCATCATCAACATGATGTGCGGGCTGGAAAAACCTGACGAAGGCGTGATCCGCAGCGATTGCCGCGTGTCGTTTCCGCTGGGTTTCATGGGCGGCGTGACGTCGACGCTCAGCGCGAACGAAAACGCCCGTTTCATCGCGCGCGTCTATGGCCTCGACCCCGACTATGTCGAGGCGTTCTGCCGCTGGCTGACGGCCATCGACGAATATTTCGACATGCCGGTGGGGACTTACAGCGCCGGGATGCGCTCTCGCTTCACGTTTTCGCTGTTGCTGGCGCTGGAATTCGACGTCTACCTGATCGATGAGGGCATGCCCTCGACCACGGATGCCGAATTCAACCGCAAGGCGGGCGCGGTGCTTTACGACCGGCTCAAGTCCGCGACGGTGGTGGTGGTGTCGCACCAAGCCAAGACCATCGAGAAATTCTGCAGTTCGGCTGCCGTTTTGCGCGATGGCAAACTATACCAGTTCGAAACCCTCGAAGAGGCCAAGCAATACTATGACTACACCGCCTAAGGCGCGCCTCTATCGCACCAGCCGCGATGAATCGGCGGCCGCCGTTGAACGCGCCAGCGGCGCGGTCGAAACCGCGCGCAAGGTCCAGGTCGAACTGCACAAGCGCAACGCCGCCCCCGAAGCGACGCCAGAGCCCGGCGCCGACCTTTTTGCCGCCGGCGCCGAAGGGGACGGCTTTCCCGACATGCGCTTTCCCGGCGCCGCGCCGCTGCCGCCCAAGGCCGCAGTGTCCGACGTCTCGATCGAGGAGCGCATCCTTGCCGTCCGCGCCGAGAACCTGACCGACCGGCAGTTGCGCATGGCGCGCCGCATCGCCGCCATGCATGAAATCGACGTCGCCACCGACCACGAGGCGGTGATCGCGCTGCGCGACCGCGGCATCGACCCGTTCCATCGCGCCTCGGTCGGCAAGATCCTCTCGACCGAGGGCGCCCGCGCCCAGGAAGAGGCCGCTCAGGAGACCCCGCCAGCCGTCAGCGACGCCAATATGCCGGCGCAAGGCCCGCGTCCGGCCCAGCAGCGACGCGGCCGCGGAACCGAGATCGTGCCGATCCCGACCGGCCCGACCAAGCTGCCCTCGCGCGAGACGCTGACCGAGGACCGCCGAGCCGCCGAAATCATCCGCATCCAGCGCGATATCGCCCGCCGCCGCCGGCGCCGGCTGATGATGCTGGCCGCGCGGCTGGTCACGCTGGTCGGCATCCCCACGATCATCGCGGCCTGGTATTACTTCACCATGGCGACGCCGCTTTACGCCACCTTCTCGCAATTCCAGATCCAGCAGGCGGAAAAAGCCAGCGCCGGCGGCTTGGGCGGCCTGTTCAGCGGCACGCAGCTGGCGACGAACCCCGATTCCGTGTCGGTGCAAAGTTACCTGACCTCGCGCGATGCGATGCTGCGGCTGGACACCGAGCTTGGCTTCAAGCGCGTCTTCCAGGACCCCGCCATCGACCCGATCCTGCGGCTGCCGGCCAATGCCAGCAACGAGGAAACCTACAAGCTTTACAAGGATCTGGTGAAGATCGGCTATGATCCGACCGAAGGCCTGCTGAACATGGAGGTCATCGCCCCGGACCCGAAGCTGTCGCTGGATTTCTCGCATGCGCTGATCAAATATGCCGAAGGTCAGGTCGACCAGATGACCGCGCGCCTGCGCGGCGACCAGATGGAGGGCGCGATCAAGAGCTATCAGGACGCCGAGGCCAAGGTGCTTGACGCGCAACGCCGCGTCCAGACGCTGCAACAGCAACTGGGCGTCCTCGACCCGGTCGCCGAGGGCACGGTCATCATGAACCAGGTCGCCGAGCTTGAACGCCAGCTGGCCGCAAAGCGGCTGGAGCTTGGCCAGCTTGAAGCCAACGTCAGCCCGAACCAAAGCCGCGTCGCCGGCGTCAAGGGCGACGTGTCGCGCATTACGGCAATGCTTGACGAAACCCGCAGCCAACTGACCGAGGGGAACAAGAAGCGCGGCTCGCTCGCCTCGATCTCGGGCGAAATCAGGATCGCCGAATCCGATCTGGCGACCCGGCAGGAGCTGCTGGCCGCCGCTGCCGCCCAGATGGAAACGGCACGGATCGAGGCCAACAAGCAGGTGCGCTATCTGTCCCTGTCGGTGGCGCCGGTTGCCCCCGACGAAGCGACCTATCCCAAGGCTTTCCAGAACACGATCGTGGCTTTCCTGATTTTCTCGGGCATCTATCTGATGCTGTCGCTGACCGCCTCGATCCTGCGTGAACAGGTATCCTCATGAAACATGTCCAGATCGGAAACACGACGGTCGGCAACGACCTGCCCTTGACGGTGATCGCCGGCCCCTGCCAGATGGAAACGCTGGATCACGCGCTGATGATCGCGCAGACGGTGGCCGATGCCTGCGAAAGCGCGGGCGCGGGTTATGTCTTCAAGGCCAGCTACGACAAGGCCAACCGCACCTCGCTGGGTGGCCGTCGCGGCATCGGCATCGAGGAAGGCCTGCGCATGCTGGAAGAGGTCCGCAACCGCATCGGCTGCCCGGTCCTGACCGACGTTCACGACATCGATCAGGCGCGCATGGCCGGCGCGGTGGTCGACGTGCTGCAGATCCCGGCCTTCCTGTCGCGGCAGACCGACCTTCTGCTGGCCGCGGGCGAGACCGGCGCCGCCGTCAACATCAAGAAGGGGCAGTTTCTTGCCCCCTGGGACATGCCGAACGTCGCCGACAAGGTCGCCTCGACCGGCAATGACCGCATCATGCTGACCGAACGCGGCGCGAGCTTTGGCTATAACACGCTGGTGACCGACATGCGCAGTCTGCCGATCATGGAGCGGACCGGCTGGCCGGTCATCATGGATGCCACGCATTCGGTCCAGCAGCCGGGCGGTCAGGGCGGCTCCTCTGGCGGCCAGCGCGAGTTTGCCCCGGTCATGGCCCGTGCCGCCGTCTCGCTGGGTGTCGCCGGTGTCTTCATCGAGACCCATCAGGACCCGGATAATGCCCCGTCAGACGGGCCGAACATGATCTATCTGGACCAGATGCCGTCGCTGATCGCCTCGCTCATGCGGTTCGACGCATTGGCAAAATCCGATCCGGTGATGGGCTGACCCATCAGCCGCTATCCGGCAACAGCGGCTGGGGCGGCGATGGCGCGCGACTGTCGGGTAGCAGCCTCATCGGACGCCACGCTCCCGACAGGGTGGCGGGATGAATGCCTGACGGGCAATGGCTGGTCATCACCTGCAAGATCGGTCGCGCGATGGCGGCTGACCCGCGCGGGCCGGATAAGGCGTGGCCTTGCCCCGGCTAACCCGGCCGTGCTTTCAGATAGGCGGCCTGCAACCCGGCGCGCACGGCCTCGTCAAAGCCATGCGCCCGCATGGCGTTGATGCCGGCGGCAGTCGTTCCGGCGTAATCGACGAAGCCCTGCACCACCTCGGCCGGCGGGCGGCCGTGCTGTTCCAGCATCCGGCCCGCGCCGATAAGCACCTGCCGGCCCGCGCGTTCGGCGATATCGGGCGGGATGCCGCGCGCCTTGGCATCGGCAATCATCGCCTGCGCCAGCAGCGCCGGAAATGCCTCGCCCGAGCCGGACATGGCGGTGAAATAGTCGATGTGATCCTCGGACCCGACGCGATCGACCAGACCGCAGGTCGCAAAGATCGACGTCAGGCGGGCGTCGTCCGCAGGATCGTCGCTGGAAAGGAAAAACGGCGTATAGGACTGACCGATGGCGGCGGCGGCATTGGGCAGCGCACGGGCGATACGGGTGGCGCCGCTGCGGTGGCGGATATCGGCCACCGGGACGCCCGCCATCACCGAAATCGCCAGCCGGCCCCGCAGGTCCAGACCGACGCCCGGCCAGTCGCCCGGCCGCAGGCTGAGGATCACCACCTGCGAGGCCGCGACCAGTTCGGCATTGTCGCGCGTCCAGCGGCAGTCGGGCGCATCTGCCGGGATGGCGCTGCGATATGAGCAGGTCAGGCTGTCACGCGTCGCCCTGCCCGAGGCCAGCAGCGCCCGCGCGATGGCCGAGCCAAGCCAGCCGCCTCCGCCGATGATACCGATGGTTTCGATCTCTGCCATGTCTTCCCCCGTTTTCATGACTTACCCCCGGCGCCGTTCCAGCGCACCGCGCGACAGCCCGTCAAGCAGCAGCGCCACCGCGACGATGGCAAGGCCCGCGCGCAGCCCAAGGCCCATCTCCATCCGGGTCAGGCCGCGCGTCACCTCGGCGCCAAGACCGCCGGCGCCGACCAGACCCGCCAGCACCACCATCGCCAGCGACAGCAGGATGCACTGGTTCAGCCCGACCAGCAATGTCGGCAGCGCCGCCGGCAGCTCGATCTTCCACAGGATCGTGCCGGGCCGCGCGCCGATGGCCTGTCCCAGTTCCTGCAGGTCCCGGGGCACGCCGCGAAAGGCCAGCGTCGTCAGGCGCAGCATCGGCGGCACGCCATAGACGATGGTGGCGATGATCGCGGGCACCCGGCCCAGGCTGAAGATCATCACCGCCGGGATCAGATAGACCCATGGCGGCACCGTCTGCATGACGTCCAGGACCGGGCGCAGCACGGCCTCGACCCGCGGGCGGCGGGCGGCAAGGATGCCCAGCGGAAAGGCGATGGCGACGGCGATGGCCACCGCCACCACCACCAGCGCGATGGTCTGCATCGAGGCTTGCCAGAAATCCATCAGCCAGCAGAAGCCAAGGCAGCAGCCGGCCAGCACCGCCACCCGCAGCCCGGCGGCGAAACAGGCCGCTGCCACCACCAGCGCGATCAGCACGGCCGGCGGCGGCGCCAGCAGCAGCGCCTCGATCCCGCCCAGCACGGCCTCGACCAGATGCGAGATGGCGGCGAAAAGCGGGTGGAAACTGGCGTTCAGCCAGTCGACGACGGGGGCAAGAAAAGCGCCTGGATCGAAGGTCATTTCGCCCCCGCAAGGTTCTGGGTCACGCGGTCAAGCACCATGGTCAGGATGACGATGGCGATCGAGGCATTGATCGAGGTGGCGATATCCAGCGTGCGGATCGCGCCATAGATCGTCTCGCCCAGACCGCCCGAGCCGACGATGCCGGCGATCACCACCATGCCAAAGGCCATCATCAGACTTTGGTTGATGCCGGCCATGATCGAGGGCATGGCAAAGGGCAACCGGATCTTGAAAAACATCTGCACGGGCGTGACGCCGCTGGCCTGCCCCAGTTCGACGAACTCGCGCGGGGTGTGGCGGATACCCAGCGAGGTCAGGCGGATCGCCGGCGGCATCGCCACGATCACCGTCGCCACCAGCGCCGTCGCCGGGCCATAGCCCAAAAGCGCGATGGCGGGCAGCAGGTAGATATAGGGCGGCAGCGTCTGCACCAGATCCAGCACCGGCGTCAGCACCCGGTCAAGACGCGGCATCAGCCCGGCCAGCACGCCAAGGGGCAGGCTGAACGCGAGCGCAATCAGGGTGGCGGCAACGACCAGCGCCAGCGTGCTCATGGTCTGCGGCCAAAGCCCCATCGCCGCGCAGATGGCCAGCGCCAGCGCCGTGGCAATGCCCCCCGTCCGGCCAAGGACGCGCCAGGCGACCGCACCAGCCAGCGCCGCAACGACGTAAAAAGGCGGCAGCGTCAACACCTTAAGGATCGCATCATAGAACCCTTCAAGGATCATGCGGCAGAAATCGAAGATGAAGGCCGCATGATCGCCCAACCAGAAAAGCGCGTCATCGACCCGGGTGTCGAAGGCCGAGATGAAGGCGGATCGGTCCATCGGCGCCCCCTAACCGGCGTGGCTTGCGGCGGCATCGCCGCGCACGCCCAGAAGCAGGTTGCGAATGGTCACCACCCCGGCCAGATCGGCGCCGTCATAGATCGCCACCGCATCCTTGTCCGAGCCGGTGATGCGGCCGATCAGGGCGTCGATATCGGCCTCGGGCGTGGTGCGGGGCAGCGCCTCGATGCTGGCACCGGGCGCGTCGCGCAGCCATTCGCCCGCCGGCACCATCACCGAATGGGCCTTGACCAGATGCAGGCGCGAGATGCCGGCGACGAAATCCGCCACATACTGGTCGGCGGGGTTCATCACGATCTCTTCGGCGGTGCCGGTCTGGATGATGACGCCGTCCTTCATGATGGCGATGCGGTCGCCGATGCGGATGGCCTCGTCCAGATCATGGGTGATGAAGACGGCGGATTTGCCAAGCGCCTTCGTCAACTGGCGGAACTCGTCCTGAAGCTGGCGGCGGATCAGCGGATCAAGCGCCGAGAACGGCTCGTCCATCAGGATGATCTCGGGGTCGGCGGTCAGCGCGCGGGCAAGGCCGACGCGCTGCTGCATGCCGCCCGACAGCTCTGACGGGTAGCGCATCGCCCAGTCGGTCAGCCCGACCTTGGCCAGTGCGGCGCTGGCGGCGCGGTGCCTGTCGTCCCTGGCGACGCCCTGCACCTCCAGCCCGAAGGCGGCGTTTTCAAGGACGTTCCTTTGCGGCAGCAGGGCCACGCTTTGAAAGACCATGCCGATATGGCGGGCGCGGGTTTCGCGCAGGGTGGCTGCGTCCATCGTGGCAATGTCGCGGCCCTTGACCAGAACCTTGCCAAGACTGGGTTCGATCAGCCGGTTCAAAAGCCGGATCAGCGTCGACTTACCCGAGCCCGACAGGCCCATGATGCAGAAGATCTCGCCCCGGCGGACCTGGATACTGGCATCCGAGACACCGACCACGCAGCCGAACTCCTTCAGCACCTCCTGCTTGCCAAGGCCCCGGCCGGTGATCGCCGCGATCGCCTCGGCGTGGCGGTTGCCGAACACCTTCCAGACGGACTGGCAGTCGATCAGAACCTCGTCGCTGATGCTTGTCATGTTTCCCCCTTCTTGCTGTCGCGCCCTTGTTCGGTGCCAGCCGGGCGGCTGCCGCAAGCCGCCCGGCCGAAAGATCAGTAGGATTTGATGTTTTCCCAGCGCTTGAGCAGGTCGGCATGGGCGGCGGTCCAGTCGGCGACGGCCTGATCCATGGTCTTGCCCTCATTCACCGCGGCATTGATGGCGGTGATGTCGGCAAGCGGGACGTAGACGCTGGCGATGGTTTCGCGCGCCTCGGGGTTCACCTCGGAAAAGCCCTTCTGGCCGATCCAGTAATAGCCCTGCGGCGGCGCAAAGATGCCTTTCGGATCGGCCAGGAATTTCGTCTGGAACTTCTGCACCATCCATGACGGCTCCCAGATCGTCACGGCGATCCATTCCTGCCGGTCGGTGGCCGATTTCAGCGCCGCCGTCATCGCCGCGCTGCTGCCCTCGACCAGTTGCAGCTTCAGCCCGTATTGCGACACGACATCCGCCGCTTCGCGCATCAGACCCGAGCCGGGCTCGATGCCGATGATCTTGCCGCCGAACTTGTCGGCGTTCTCATTCAACTGCTCGATCGAGTCGATGGGCACATAGGCGGGCACCGCGATGCCCTGATAAAGCCCGTGCGACACCGGAGAGATCTTTTCCAGCCGGCTCTTGTTGCGCTGCCAGTAATCCTGCGCGACGTAATCCGTCTGCGAGGCCAGGATCTGCACATCGCCCTTGGCCAGCGCCGCATAGGCGATGCCCCATTCGGAAAACGGTGTAACTTCGACGGTGAAGCCCTTGTCCTCAAGCACCTTTTTGGTGATGCCGGTGATCGGGGTCAGGTCCTCCCATGAAAGCGTGCCCATCTTGATGACCTTGTCCTGTGCCATCGCCGGGACGGCAAGGCCAAGCGCCAGCGCGCCCGCAAGGATGGCTTTGAACAGTCTGCGCATGTGTTCCTCCGCTGATCTTCGTTTTTGCCCGGGGCATGGCATTGCCTGCGCCGCGGATGCGGCGCGCGGGCAGGCATGGCCCGGATATCTGTTCAGATTGCCGGGGCTGATGACCGGCAGGTGTCCCCGAAACGCCCCGCGATCCCGGTGCAGGATTTATCCCCCGGCGCGGTCTTTTCACGCAAACGAGAATTTGCTGCCCAAGGGCATTAGAAATTCTATGCGCAGCCCGGCGGTCGGCCCCGCAGTCAGGTCTGCGCCAGCACCGGCAGGCGGTCTTCTAGCGCGACGATGAAGGCGCGCGCCGCGGGCGAGAGCGGCCTTCGGGCAGGCTCCAGCAGGTATAGCCCGCGCGACAGCGTCAGCCCCTCGACCTTGCGGTAAAGGATCGCCGGGTCGCGAAACAGCATCGCCGCGTTGCGCGGCAAAAGCGCGACGCCAAGCCCGGCGCGGATCATGCAAAGCTGCGCCACCGTCGAATGTGCGCGCAAGCCCGGCGACAGCAGCGGACGCGGGATCGCCGCGCATCCGGCCAGCAATTGCTGGGTGCCGGTATCGGCGTCAAGGCCGATCAGCACCGCCGGGTCCAGATCGGCAAGGCTGACCACGGGACGCGCCGCCAGCGGATGACCAACCGCACAGACCAGCCCAAAGGGGTCGCGCGCAATCTCGCGCTGGCGCAGGTCGGGCGAATGTTGCGCGCGCCCGGCGATGGCCAGATCAAGGCTGCCCTCGGACACCATCGCTGCCAGCCTTTCGGCGATGTCGTCATGCAGCACGCAGCGGATCGCGGGCCGCCCGGCCAGAAACTCTGCCAGCACCGGCGCGATCAGTTCCGAAATCGCCGAGGGCGAGGCCCCGACCGACAGCGAGCCCTGCTCCAGCCCCGCGCTTTGCCGCAGCCGGGTCACGGCGCGGTCCATGCCCTCAAGCAGCGGTTCGGTATCGCGCAGGAAATCCCGCCCCAGCGGCGTGACCGAGGGCGGGCGCGTGCCGCGATCGAACAAGGGCGCCCCGATCGCCGCCTCAAGCTGGCGCACGATTTCCGACAGCGCCGAGGGCACGATACCAAGGCTGGCCGCCGCCGCGCTGAACGTGCCCTCACGCGCGATGGAATGCAGCGCCCGCAGATGGCGCAGGTTTATATTCAGATTTTCAGAATTTATCTTCATGTCTTTCCAATTTTACGAAACTTCGTCTCGTGCTTCAATAAGCGGACCGATCACGCAGGACGTATCATGCTGGACAGCCACCGACCGATTGACGCCGACCCGACCATCGACCGCCTTGCCGGTGCGCTGCGCCGCGCGGGTTTCGCGGGCGGCATCGATGCCGACAGCGCGCTGCGTGCCGCCATGTCCACCGACAACTCGGTCTACCAGATCCCCCCCGACCTGATCGCGGCGCCGCGCGATGCCGCCGATCTGGTGGTGCTGATGGGGGTGATGGCGCAGCCGGAATTCGCCGCGACCGCCCTGACCGCGCGCGGCGGCGGCACCGGCACCAACGGTCAAAGCCTGAACCGGGGCGTCATCCTTGACCTGCGCCGCCACATGAACCGCCTGATCGCGCTGAACGCAGCCGAGGGCTGGGCCGATGTCGAACCGGGCATGGTGCTGGACGACCTGAACGACCAGATCCGCGCCAGCGGCTGGTTCTTTGCGCCCGAAACCTCGACCTCGACGCGCTGCACCATCGGCGGCATGGTCAGCACCGACGCCTCGGGCAAGGGCTCGCGCGTCTATGGCAAGACCTCGGACAATATTCTGGGGCTGGAACTTGCGCGGGCCGAGGGGCTTTTGTCCAGCATGGACCCCGTACCCGGCTGGGCCCAGCCGATGCTGGCGCTGGCCGAGGGCGCCGCCCGCGCCGGGCGGCAGGCCTTTATCGACAATACCCCGCGCCTGAACCGCCGCTTTACCGGCTATGACCTTGAACGCGCCTGCCCCGATGGCGGCGGCTTTGAATGGTGGCGGCTGTTTCTGGGGGCCGAGGGCACGCTGGGCCCGATCAGCCGCATCCGGGTGAAGCTGCGCCGGATCGAGCCGGAAAAGCGCCTGATCGTCGCCGGATTCGACAGTTTTCGCAACGCCGTCGCCGCCGCCACACCGCTGCTGGTGGCTGAACCCACCGCCGTCGAGGTGATGGATGAAACCGTGCAGGCCATCGCCGAGGAGGCGGCGATCCTCAGCCGTCTGCCGCCGGACCTGCGCGCCGCCGATGGCCAGCGCGTCGCCTATGTCTTTGTCGAGATCAACGGCGACGACCCGGCGGTTCTGGACCGCCGCGTCAACGATTGCCGCGACATTCTGGCGGCTCTGCCCGGTGCGGGCGCGCTGCATGTCGCCGCCGATCTGGCCGAAATCCGCGCGCTTTGGGCGATCCGCTCGGCCGGGGTCGGGCTTCTGGGCAAGGTCGACGGCACCGCCCGCCCCGTCGCCTTCGTCGAGGATACGGTCGTGCCGCCCGAAAACCTGCCCGCCTTTCTTGACGAATTCCTTGCGGTCCTGTCCGCGAACGGGCTGGGCTTCGGCATCTATGGCCATGTCGATGTGGGTTGCCTGCATATCCGCCCGGCGCTGAACATCGACGAACAGGCCGACCGCACGCGGCTGGTCGCGGTCTCGGACGCGGTCTACGAGCTGACGCGGAAATATGGCGGCATCTTCTGGGGCGAACATGGCAAGGGCGTCCGCGGCGCCTACCTGCGCGACTGGATCGGACCCGAGGCCTATCGCGCCCTGCAAGGCGTCAAGGCCGCCTTCGACCCCGCAGGCCGCTTCAACCCCGGCAAGCTGGTCAGCAATGGCGCGCCCATCATGGGCATCGCCACCACCCGCTTTCGCGCCTTCAACGCGCCCGATGGCGATGCGCTGACCAGGGCCTTTCGCTGCAATGGCAATGCGCAATGCCTCAGCTATGCGGCGACGACGCCGATGTGCCCCAGCTTCAAGGCCAGCGCCGACCTGCGCCACAGCCCCAAGGGCCGGGCCGACGCGCTGCGCGGCTGGCATCAGGCCCGCGCCACCGGCACCCCCGATCTGGGGGCGCGTGAGACCGATCTGCTGGCGGTGCTGGACACCTGTCTTGGCTGCAAGGCCTGCGCCTCGTCCTGCCCGGTTCAGGTCGATATCCCGGCGATGCGCAGCGCCTTCCTGAACGATTACTACCAGCGCCATGCCCGCCCGCTGGCCGACCGGCTGGTTCTGTGGGCCGAGCGTTTCAGCCCCCTGACTGCGCGCATGATCCCGGTGCTGGCGCCGTTCTGGCCGCTGATCGCGCGGCTGGGCGGGGCGCTGACCGGCAGCACCGACATGCCCGCACATCTGGCGACCGGCCTGCCCCGCGACGTCCGGCTAAGCGAACGCGACCTTGACGGGCCGCTGCCCGAAGGCACCGTCATCGTCGTGCAGGACTGGTTCACGGCGCTGTTCGACGGGCCGGCGCAGCGCGACGTTCTGGACGGTCTGACCGCGCTTGGCTATCGCCCGCGGCTGCTGGCCATGCGCCCGGCCGGCAAGGCCGCGCATACGGCCGGCGACCTTGACGGCTTTCGCCGTCTGGCCGGCAGGCTTGCCGCGCATCTGGCGCGCGCCGCCGCGACCGGGGCGCCGCTGGTCGCGTTCGAGCCCGCCTTCGGCATGATGCTGCGGCAGGAATATCCCAAGGCCGGGATCGCGCTGCCGAAAGTCGCGATGGTGCAGGAGTTCCTGGCCGCCGAGGCCATCCGCCGCAGCCTGCCGCAAGCGCGCCGCACCGCGCCCGCGCGCCTGCTGTCGCATTGCACCGAGGCGACCGCCCTGCCCCAAAGCGCCGCACTTTGGGCCGAGGTCTTTGCCGCCATCGGCGCCCCAGTCCAGACGCCCGCAACCGGATGCTGCGGCATGGCCGGGCTTTTCGGCCATCAGAAGCGCCATCAGCGCGTCTCGCGCCGGCTTTACGACGCCTCGTGGCGCGATCACGTCGAAAGCGGCGAACAGGTGATGGCGACCGGCTTTTCCTGCCGCTGCCAGTCCGAACGCCTGTCGGGCAGCACGCCGCGCCACCCGCTGGGCGTCATCGCCGGGATGCTGCGCCCCTGACGGTCCCCCTGACGGTCCCCGTGACATTCATCGTGACGGTCAGTCCGCCGGCATCTTGCGATACAGCTTCGAGCGCTTGACGGCGTTGTTCAGATGCTCGGCCGCGGCCATCGCCGCGCGCTCGGGGTCGCCATCGGCGATGGCCTGATAGATGGCGCGATGCTCGTCCTGAACGGCGTCCATCAGCTCGGTCAGGTGGGTTCTGGTATTGGTGCGCGCGGTGCGGATGATCCGCCGCGCCCCGTAATCCAGATGGCTGCACAGCGACACGAAATAGGGGTTGTGCGTCGCCGCGACGATGGCCTGATGAAAGGCAAAGTCTTCCTCGTCGCCCAACCGGTCGCTGGCGATGGCATATTCCATGCCCAGAAGCTCACGCCGGATATGCCGCAGATCCTCGTCAGTGCGGTGGGTGGCGGCGCTGCGGGTGGCGGCGACCTCGATCGCGGTCAGAAGCTCCATCGCCTGCGCCAGCGACTGATCCTGTTCGATGTCGATCGGTTGCAGGCGGAACGCCTTGGCATCGCGGTTGCCGGTGACATAGACGCCCGACCCTGCCCGCGCCTCGACCAGCCCCGCCGATTTCAGATGCGACAGCGCCTCGCGCACGACGGCCCGCGACACCGCATAATCCGCGCTCAGGTCGCGCTCGCTTGGCAGGCGCGCGCCGGTCGCAAATTCGCCCGAGCGAAGCCGCGCGGCCAGCTTTTCGGCCAGGTCGTCGGGCAGGTCCCGGACCGGCCTTCCGGCGGCGGATTTTTCCATGTCGATTCCTTTCGGGCGGCATTTCCGGGTGAACCGGTCACGGGGCGGCAAATTGGTCTGGACAGTTTTATCCGGCATGAGGCAGAAAATTTCAAGGAAATTCCGCAGATTTCAATATCACGCCATGGCGAAAGACCGGATATTTCGATGCATGATGAGCTTTCGTCTTGACTGGTAGGACCAATTCATGAAATTGTCCCGACCGAAACATGCCGGTTGAGGGGGCGGCATGTTCGCGGGTCCGTCCGCCATGCCGACCCCCTGACCAGACAACCGGGGCGCAGATGAAATTCGACTTTTCAGGCAGGACGTTGCTTTTGACCGGCGCGAATGGCGGCATCGGCCGCGCCATCGCCGCGACTTTCGCCGAGGCCGGCGCGAACATGGTCCTTGCCGACCGCGACCTTGCGCCGTTGCAGGATTTCACCGCCGGTCTTGGTGGCGCGGGCCGCAAGATCGCCATGGCGATGGACGCTGCCGACCCGGCCTCGGCCGAGGCGATGGTCAAGGCGGCGGTCGATGCCTTCGGCCGGATCGATTTCATCGTGCCCTCGGCCGGCATCTACCTTGCCGAACCCTTTGCCGAGATGACCGACGATCAGTGGCGGCGCACGCTTTCGATCAATCTGGACGGGACGTTCTATCTGCTCAACCGTGCCCAGCACCACCTGGCCGAGGGTTCGGCCATCGTCAACCTGACCTCGCTTGCCGCCCATCGCGGCGCGCAGACGAACGCGCATTACGCTGCATCCAAGGGCGCGCTGACCGCGATGACCCGCAGCCTTGCGCGCGAACTGGGGCCGAAAACGCGGGTGAACGCTGTCGCCCCCGGCATCATCGAGACGCCGATGACGCGCGACTTCCTGGCGACGCGGGGCGATGCGACGCTGGCGCAGACGCCCTTGGCGCGCTTTGGCCAGCCGGCCGAGATCGCCTCGGTCATCGCCTTTCTCTGCTCGGACGCGGCCTCATTCATCGATGGCGAGACCATTCAGGTGAATGGCGGCCTTTACATGGCCTAGGGGCGGATGCGCATGGCACAAGGGACAATGATGCCGGACCTGCTGCGTGGCAAACTGGCGCTGGTGACCGGTGCGGGCCGCGGCCTTGGCGCGGCGATCGCGCGCGGCATGGCCGAGGCCGGGGCGCGCGTCATTCTGGCCGACCTCGATGCGGCAGCCGTCGAGGCCAGCGCCGCGGCGTTGCGCGGCGACGGGCTTGCGGCCAGCGCCATCCAGCTTGACGTGACCGACCGCGAGGCTGTTGGTCGCGCCGCCGCCGACATCATGGCAGAAGAGGGCGGCCTTGACGTTCTGGTGAACAATGCCGGTGTCGCCGGCCGCGCGGGCTTTGACGACCCGGCGGTGACCGGCGTCTGGGACCGGGTGATCGACGTCAATCTTGAAGGGACGTTCAACACCTCGCAGGCCTTTGTCCCGGCGCTGATCGCGCGGCGCGGCAATGTCGTGCACATGTGTTCGGTCGCGGGCTTCGTCGCTGGCGGCTCGACGGCGGGCTATGTCGTCTCGAAAGGGGCGGTGCGCTCGCTGACGCAGGTGATGGCGCGCGATCTGGCGCCGCATGGCGTGCGCGTCAACGCCGTCGCCCCCGGCATCATGGCCAGCGAGATGGCCACCGCGCAACTGAACCGCCCCGGCGGCGCCGACTGGTTCCTGAACCGCGTGCCGATGAAGCGCATCGGCGAGACGCGCGAAATCGTCGATCCGGTGATCTTCCTGGCCTCGGACATGGCCAGCTTCGTAACCGGCGCCATCCTGCCCGTCGATGGCGGCTTTCTGGCCGTCTGACCCCATTCCCAACACGGAAGCCCTTTGACATGCCCACGCTGCACGACCTGACCCCGGCCGCATTCTGGCGCGAAATCAGCGCAACCCCCGAGGACCGCGCCGCGCTGGACCCGGCGACCGGCCTGACCATGCTGGCCCAGATGCACCTGATCCGCGCCTTCGAGGAAAAGGTGCTGGAGCTGGCCGCGCAGGGTCTGGTTCACGGCCCCGCCCATTCCGCCGTCGGCCAAGAGGGCGGCGCCGTCGGCTCGGCCCTGACGATGCGGCCGGGCGATCAGGTGAACGGCTCGCACCGGGCGCATCACCAGTTCCTTGCCAAGGCGCTGGCCTATGTCGCGCAATCGGGCATCGATCCGACGCAGCCCTTTGGCGACGATCTGCGCGCGCTGGCGACCCGCACGCTGGCCGAGATTCTTGGCCTTGCGCAGGGCTTCTGCAAGGGGCGCGGCGGCTCGATGCATCTTCGCTGGGCCGAAAGCGGCAACCTTGGCACCAATGCCATCGTCGGCGGCGGCGTGCCGATGGCAGCGGGCGCGGCCTGGGCGCATCGGCGCGCGGGCAGCGGCAATGTCGTCTATACCTATTTCGGCGATGGCGCGGTCAATATCGGCTCGGTGCTGGAGACGATGAACCTTGCCGCCGCCTGGAAGCTGCCGATCTGTTTCTTCATCGAAAACAACCGCTACGCCGTTTCGACCAATGTCGACGAGGTGACGGCCGAAACCCGGCTTTCGGCGCGCGGTCTGGCCTTTGGCATCCCCTCCTTCAAGGTGGACGGCATGGACGCGCTGTCGGTCTATCTGGCCTCGCAGCAGGCCAATGAGATCATGCGCGCCGGCAATGGCCCCACCATCATCGAGGCCGACTGCTATCGCTATTTCCACCAGAACGGCGCGCTGCCCGGCTCGGCCTTCGGCTATCGCAGCAAGGCCGAAGAGGCCGAATGGCGCGGCCGCGATCCACTGGACGCCATGGCCCGCGACTTGCAGGAACGCCAGATCATCGGCGCCGACGCCGTCGCGACCTTGCGCGAGCGCAGCCAGCGGATGATGGACGAAATCGCCGACGGCATGATTGAAACCGTCGAGGGCAAGAAGCGCATCGTCCCGGTGCTCTGGCCCGAGGAAAGCTTCCGCGACTATGGCCTGCGCGGCGATCTCAGCGAAATGGCCGGCGCCCGCTATGAGGAAGCCGCCAGCTTCACCGGCGCCACCACCCCGGACGCGAAATTCATCGACACCGTCGCCGACGTGATGACCCGCCGCATGGAGCAGGACCCCCGCATCGTCGTCATGGGCGAGGACGTCCACCGCCTGAAGGGCGGCACCAATGGCGCGACGCGCGGCCTGTCGGACCGCTTTCCCGACCGCTGCCTTGGCACGCCGATTGCGGAAAACGCCTTTACCGGCCTTGCCGCCGGCATGGCGGCGGACGGCCGCGTGCGCCCGGTGATCGAGTTCATGTATCCCGATTTCATGTGGGTCGCCGCCGATCAGGTCTTCAACCAGATCGGCAAGTTCCGCCACATGTTCGGCGGCGAAAGCCCGATGCCCCTGGTCCTGCGCACCAAGGTCGCCATGGGCACGGGCTACGGCTCGCAGCATTCGATGGACCCGGCGGGCATCTTCGCCACCGCGCCCGGCTGGCGCATCGTCGCGCCCTCGACGCCTTTCGACTATGTCGGGCTGATGAATTCGGCGCTGCGCTGTGACGACCCGGTGCTGGTGCTGGAACATGTCGATCTTTACGCCTCGAAGGGCGTCGCGCCGACCGAGGATCTTGACTACTGCATCCCGCTGGGCAAGGCGCGCGTCGTGCGGCCGGGCAGCCGCCTGACCATCCTGACCTATCTCGCCATGGTCGAAAAGACCCGGCAGGTGGTCGAGGATCTGGGCGTCGATGCCGAGATCATCGACCTGCGCTCGCTCGACCGGGCGGGGCTGGACTGGGAAACCATCGAGGCCTCGATCCGCAAGACCAACAATGTGCTGATCGTCGAACAGGGCGCGCTTGGCACCTCGTATGGCGGCTTTCTGGCCGACGAATTGCAGCGCCGCGTCTTCGACTGGCTGGACCAGCCGATCATGCGCGTGCATGGTGGCGAGGCATCGCCCTCGATCTCGAAGGTGCTGGAGCAGGCGGCCTTCGCCCGTCCCGGGGACATCGAGGCCGGCATCCGTCAGGCCATGGCCGCGCAGGGCGCGCCCCTCGCCTGAACGCCCATCACGACATATCCCAGCGGAGGACATGACATGGAACTGCAAGATCCCGGCCTGCTGCGTCAGGCGGCGCTGATCGGTGGCGAATGGATCGAGGCGAACGGCAGCGGCATCGCCGTCACCAACCCCTCGACCGGGGCGGTGATCGGCCATGTGCCGCGCCTTGGCCGGGCCGAGACCGCCCGCGCCATCGCCGCCGCGGCCACCGCGCAAAAGGACTGGGCCGCCCGCCCGGCCAAGGAACGCGCCGACATCCTGCGCCGCTGGTTCGACCTGATGACCGCGCACAAGCAGGACCTTGGCCGCATCCTGACCGCCGAGCAGGGCAAGCCGCTGGCCGAAGCCGTGGGCGAAATCACCTATGGCGCCAGCTTCATCGAATGGTTCGCCGAGGAGGCGCGCCGCGTCTACGGCGATACCATCCCCGGCCATCAGCGCGACAAGCGCATCCTTGTGCTGAAGCAGCCGATCGGCGTCGTGGCCGCCATCACGCCGTGGAATTTCCCGAATGCCATGATCACCCGCAAGGCCGGCCCGGCGCTGGCCTCGGGCTGCGCGATGGTGCTGAAACCGGCCTCGCAGACGCCGTTCTCGGCCATCGCGCTGGCGGTGCTGGCCGAACGCGCCGGGCTGCCGGCGGGGCTCTTCAGCGTTGTCACCGGCTCGGCCGTCGAGATCGGCGCCGAAATGACCGCGAACCCGGTGGTGCGCAAGCTGACCTTCACCGGCTCGACCGAAATCGGCATCGAGCTTTACGGCCAAAGCGCCAAGACCATCAAGAAACTGGGGCTGGAACTGGGCGGCAACGCGCCCTTCATCGTCTTTGACGATGCCGATCTGGATGCCGCGGTCGAAGGCGCGCTGATCGCCAAATACCGCAACAACGGCCAGACCTGCGTCTGCGCCAACCGCATCTATGTGCAGTCGGGCGTCTACGACGCCTTCGCCGAAAAGCTGATCGCCGCCGTGGCGAAGCTGAAAACCGGCGACGGCTTTGCCGAAGGCGTGAACCTTGGCCCGCTGATCGACAAGGCGGCGCTGGAAAAGGTGCAGGAGCACGTCGCCGACGCGGTGGCCAAAGGCGCGACGGTCGCGCTGGGCGGCAAGCCGCACGCGCTGGGCGGCACCTTCTACGAGGCGACCGTGCTGACCGGCGTGACGCCCGACATGGCGGTGGCGCGCGAGGAAACCTTTGGCCCGCTCGCGCCGCTTTTCCGCTTTTCGGACGAGGCCGAGGTGATCGCGCAGGCCAATGACACCGAATTCGGCCTTGCCTCGTATTTCTATGCCCGCGACCTTGCGCGCGTCTTCCGCGTGGCCGAGGCGCTGGAATATGGCATGGTAGGAGTGAATACCGGTCTGATCTCGACCGCCGAGGCACCCTTCGGCGGGGTCAAGATGTCCGGCCTTGGCCGCGAGGGCTCGCATTTCGGCATGGATGACTTCATCGAGCTGAAATATCTGTGCCTTGGCGGGATCGGATGACGGAACCGGCCACGATGCCAGCCCGCAAGCCGGGCTGGCCAAGTGGTTTGCAGGCAATGTCAAAGCCCTGACCTGCCGATGGCCTGTGGCAGGCATGGGCCCCTCGGTGGCAAGATATCCCGACACGCGGCAAAGCGGCCTTCGGGTGGGTTGCTGCGCCACCGGAAATGCGCCGGGCAGACCTATCTATCCCAGCCACGCCGTCTGCATGCCTTCGACCTGCATGCGCACGACCCTGTCGGCGGCTTCGGCCTTGGTCACGGTTCCATCCGAATTCGCGTCAAGACCGCTGTTCGCCCGGTAGGACTTGCTTGACGAGGCGAACAGCACATAGGATTTCGGCTGTCCGACCGCCTTTGGCCACAGCACCGCCATGTAAAGGTCATAGATGTCGGCCATCCTTCCCCTGAACGGTTTGAGGTAGGCGTAGACATAGCCAAGCTGCTCCACCGCAGACATTTCGGAAAGCTTGTCGGTGGTCGTGCCAAGGCCCTGCGCAGTGGCATCCATGAACTGGATCAGCCCTGTCGCGCTGGAATGCGGATTCTTCACCGATGGCGAGAAGCTGCGCCCCGTCTCGAATGCCATGACGGCCATGAGGTCGTTCGGGTCGATGGCCAGCGCCTGCGAGATTTCCACGACCTTCCCCTTGAAGGCCCCGTCAACCTTTTTACCCCAGGCCAGCGGCATGTCGGCCATGGTCGCCGCCGCCTGTCTGGCCGCGCCGGCAAGGACCGTCGCCCCCGACTTCACCAGCACCGCGCTGCCGGAGGACAACCCCGGCAAGGCCCATGGCGATGCATCGTCATAGGCGCTTTTCTCAGGGTTTACCGAGATATGGACATGCAGCTTGTGCGGGTTGGGGCCACCATAGGGCGCGCTGCCCCATGCGGGGGTGTCGTCCTTGGCATAGGATCGCCACATCTTCTGGTTGTGGATGATGTATTTGATGCGACCGTCGCGGCTGGACACCAGATCATCGACGATCTTGCCAGCGTCGCAGCCATGCGCCGGATCGTGGGTTATGTCGATCGCGGTCACGATTCCTGTCGAACCGTCCCGGACCCAAGGATTGTGGTCTGACGCGCTGCCTTTTCTGGCATGCGCATCGTCGCCAATCCAGCCGTCGCTTTTCTTGCTGCGCCTGGGCGCAATATCGTTCACTTGGCTGAGCAGCTTCGCGAGCGACGCAGAAATTCGAAAGCTCGGCATAGCTATTTACCTCGCTCTGTGTCGTTCCCGCGTCCCCTTCGCCACCCGGCCTTATGATACAGTATTCTTGCGGTCCGGACCATCGCGCAGATCGCGGAATCTGCGATTCAGGGACCGATTCATGGGCCGCCCGCCATCCTGCATCGGCAGCGCGCGACAAAAAAAGCCCCGCCATACCGGCGGGGCTTTCTCTCACACACCCAGGTACTCGTATCTCTCACACACCCAGGTACTCGTATCTCTTACACACCCAGGCACTCTTAAATCATCATTGTCGTCACGGTCATCGTGGACAGATAGGCCTCGATCCCTTCCAGACCGCCTTCCGAGCCGAAGCCGGAATCGCGCACGCCGCCGAAGGGGGTCTCGGGCAGCGCCAGCGCGAAATGGTTCACGCCCAGCATGCCGCTTTTCAGCCGGTTCTGGACCTTGTGGACCGTGCTCATGCTGCCGGTGAACAGATAGGCGCCAAGGCCCACGGGCAGGCGGTTGCCTTCCTCAATGGCCTCGTCCAGCGAATTCACGCGCATGACCAGCGCCAGCGGGCCAAAGGGTTCCTCGTTCATCGCCAGCATGACCGGGCTGACACCCGACAGGACCGTGGGGGCGAAGAAATTGCCGGTCTCGCCGATGCGGGCGCCGCCGGTCTCGACCGTGGCGCCTTTCGCGACGGCGTCCTCGACCATCTCGGCGACGGTGCCAAGCTGGCTGGCCGAGGTCAGCGGCCCCATCTGCGTGCCCTCGTCGACGCCGCGGCCGACCTTGATGCCCTGCGCCTGCTCGGCAAGGCGGCGCACGAATTCGTCATGGATGGCCGCATCGACGATGAAGCGCGTGGGCGAGACGCAGACCTGGCCTGCATTGCGGAACTTCCACTGCGCCGCCAGCGGGATCAGGTGGTCCAGATCGGCATCGGCGGCGACGATCACCGGGCCGTGGCCGCCAAGTTCCATCGTCACTTTCTTCAGGTGCTGGCCCGCCTGCGCCGCGACGATGCGCCCGACCCGGGTCGAGCCGGTCAGCGACACCTTGCGGATTTCCGGCGCACCGATCAGCGCCTCGGACATCTCCGAGGTCGCGCCCCAGATGACCGAGATCGCCCTGGGCGGCAGCCCCGCCTCAAGCAGCGCCTTGCCGATCAGCCATGCGGTGCCGGGCGTGTCGGATGCGGGCTTCACCACCACCGGGCAGCCCGCGCCAAGCGCCGGCGCCACCTTCTGCATGGTGTTCCACGCCGGGAAGTTCCAGGGCGTGAAGGCCGCGACCGGGCCGACCGGATGCTTCAGCACCTGGATCTGGATATTGGGCGCGCGCGACGGCACGATGCGGCCATAGACGCGGCGGCCCTCCTCGGCATACCAGTCCAGAAGATCGGCCGAACCCAGCCATTCGCCGCGCGCCTCGGCCAGGGGCTTGCCCTGTTCCATGGACATGACGCGGGCGGCGACATCGGCGCGCTCGCGCATGATGTCGGCGGCGCGGCGCATGATCTTCGAGCGTTCCAGCGCCGAAAGCGCTGCCCATTCGGCGCCGCCGGCCTCGGCTGCGGCGGCGGCCTCAAGCGCCTCGGCGCGGCCGGCACGGGGGGCGACGGTCAGTTCGCTGCCATCCGCCGGGTCCGACAGGCGCAGCGTTCCGGCCGAGCCCACGCTGCGTTCCTCGCCGCCGACGATCAGGGTCAGGTGGGGATAGGACATCTTGTTCTCCTGCATGTCTTTGCGGCCTAGCGGGCGCTGGCCAGAATTTCGGCGCCTTTGGCTGCAATCATCATGACCGCGGCCTGGGTATTTCCCGACACCATCTCGGGCATGACCGAGGCGTCGATCACCCGCAGCCCGGCAATGCCGCGCACCCGCAGTTCCGGGTCGACCACGGCCATCGCATCATCGCCCATGCGGCAGGTGCCGGCGGCGTGATAGATGGTCTGGCCATTGGCGCGGGCAAAGGCCAGCCAGTCGGCATCGGCGCTGCAATCCGGCCCGGGGCTGAGTTCGGCCACCCGGTATTCGTCCATCGGGCGCTGGTCGATGATCTCGCGCGCCAGCTTCATGCCGTCGATCATGGCGCGGCGGTCCTCCTCGTGGTCAAGAAAGTTCGGCACGATGGCGGGCTGCACGTTCAGGTCCGGCGATACCGCATGGATCGAGCCGCGCGACTGCGGGCGAAGCTGCGTCACCCCCAGCGTCATGCCGGGAAAGCGGTGCAGCTTGCGGTCGGCGGCATTGGCGTAGCTGGCATGCATGAAGAAGAACTGCACATCCGGCCGCGCCACATCGGGACGCGAGCGCAGGAAGGCGTGGTTCAGCCCGGTGCCATAGGTCAGCACGCCACGCTTTTGCAGCGCGTATTTCAGCACCTCGATGCCAAGGCGCGGCCAGCGGGTCAGCTCGTTCAGGGTGATCGGCTTCGACACGCGCCAGTTCATGCGGGTGCAGAAGTGGTCAAGATAATTCTCGCCGACGCCGGGCAGGTCGTGAAGGGGGGCGATGCCCATGGCCTTCAGCCGCGCCGCATCGCCGATGCCCGACAGTTCCAGCAGTTGCGGGGTCTGCACGGCGCCTGCGGCCATGATGACCTCGGTCGCGGCGACGTTGAAGCTCTGGCCGCGATGGGTCAGCGCGACGCCGGTGGCGCGCGCGCCATCCAGCAGGATGCGGGTCACGCGGGCATCGGTCAGCACGATCAGGTTCGCCCTGCCCCGCGCCGGTTTCAGCCAGGCGCGGTCGGCCGAGACGCGTTCGCCCCCCGCCTGGTTCACCTGATACCAGCCGACGCCTTCCTGCGCGCGGCCGTTATAGTCGGGGTTGAAGCGCTGGCCCTGCGCCTCGGCCGCGGCGATGAAGGCGTGGCCGATGGGGCTTTTCTCGATCACCTCGTTGATCGGCAGCGGGCCGTCATGGCCGCGCAGGTCGTCGGGGTCGGGCAGCGTCCATGTCTCGATGGCCTTGAAATGCGGCAGCACGCCTTGCCAGTCCCAGCCCCGCGCGCCGCGGTCCTGCCACAGGTCGTAATCCTGCGGCTGGCCGCGGACATAGATCATGCCGTTGATCAGCGTCGAGCCGCCAAGCCCCTTGCCGCGCGGAATGGCGATGCGGCGGAAATCGGTGGCGGCTTCCTCGGTGCTCCAGAAGCCCCAGTTGTAGCGCTTGTTGACCAGAAGCTTGTAGAACCCCGCCGGAACCTTGATCCAGGGCGAGCGCGCCTCGCCGCCGGCCTCGACCAGCAGGACCTTGCTGCGCCCCGAGCGGGTCAGCCTTTCGGCCAGAATACAGCCGGCGGTGCCCCCGCCGACGATGATGAAGTCAAAGCGCGCGTCCTGGGAAAGAGCCTGTGCCATAATGCCGTCTTTTCATGTTGCAAGGTCACGGACGCGCCGACGGCACGCCCATATGCTCGGCCATCAGCCGGATCTGCTGGCGCAGCATCGGGCGCCCGTAATGGATGCGCGCGCCCGCCGCCTGCGCCGCCGCCAGAAGCGGCGTCACCTCGGGTTCCATGATCGCCTCGGCGACGATCTGGCCGGGACGGAAGGCAAGATCGTCCAAGGGCAGCGCGTCGCCCGCCTTCAGCCCCAGCGAGGTCGCGTTCACGATCAGGTCGCGGCTGGCGGTCTCGGACGCGCCCGCCTCGACCCGGACCGCTGGGTAGCGGTCGCTGATCCGCCGCGCCAGATCGCGGGCCTTCTCCTGCGAGCGGTTGACGATGGTCAGCCGCCGCACGCCCGCCTCGGCCAGCGCGAAGGCGATCGCCGCCCCTGCCCCGCCCGCGCCCAGCAGGCAGGCATCCATGCCGGCGACGTCGATGCCGTTCACCACCAGCCCGCTGACGAAGCCCTTGCCGTCCAGCATGGCGCCGACAAGGCTGCCATCGGGGTCGCGGCGGATGGTGTTGACGGCGCCGATCTCGGCGGCATCGCCCACGACCCGGTCGCAAAGCGCAAGGATCGATGTCTTGTGCGGGATGGTGACGATCAACCCGCCGCAGCTTTCGACCACGCGTAGCCCGTCAACGAAGCGCGCGAGGTTTTCGGGCAGGACGTGGCAGGGCACCAGCACGCCGTCATAGCCAAGGGCGGCGAAGTGATTGTTCATCTCCTCCGGGGTTTTGACATGCGCGATGGGGTTGGCGACAATGCCGAAAACCTTCGTGTGACCGGTGATCATGGCGTGTCCTCAGGTCATGTACAGACCGCCAGCCACGTCGATGGTCTGGCCGGTGACAAAGCTGGATTCGGTCGAGGTCAGCCACAGCGCCACATCCGCCACCTCGGCCGGCTCGCCAAGGCGGGCCATGGGGGTCAGCTTGACCTGTTCGGCATTCACCTCGGGGGCGACGCCGGCGACCATGGGCGTGTTGATGCGCCCCGGTGCCAGCGCGTTGACGCGGATCGCATAGGGGCCAAGCTCGGCGGCCAGGTGCTTGGTAAAGCCGATGATCGCCGATTTCGTCGCCGCGTAATGGCAGGCCACCACCGGCGAATAGGTCTTGCCGGCGATGGACGAGGTATTGACGATCCAGCCCCGCCGCGCCGCCACCATGCCCGGCGTCAGCGCACGGATGGTGTTGAAGCTGCCGGTCAGGTTCACGTCGACGACGCGGCGCCATTCCTCGGGCGCCATCTGCCAGACCTTGTGGGCGACGCCGTCATGCTTGGGCGAGATGCCGGCATTGTTGATGACGGTGTCGAACTCCAGCCCGGTCGCGCCGATGGCCGCGACCAGCGCATCGTAATCCGAGACGTCGCAGGCCATCGGCACCGCGCGGCCCGGCCCCTGCGCGTTCAGTTCCGCGCAGGTGCGCTCGACATCGGCGGGGTTCAGGTCGCAGATGCCGACAGTGGCACTGCGCTCGACAAAGGCCTGGGCGATGGCGCGGCCGATGCCGCGCGCCGCACCCGTGACCAGCACGTTGCGGCCCTGATGCGAGGGGCGCAGCCGGATCGCTTCGGGGGTGATTTCGGTCAGTTCCATGGATCAGATTCCCAGATAGGCGCGGCGGACGTGGTCGTTCTTCAAAAGCGCCTCGGAGGTGTCGGCCAGAACCACATGGCCGTTTTCAAGCACATAGCCGCGGTTCGCGACCTTGAGCGTGGTGAACACGTTCTGTTCGACGATCAGCACCGTTGTGCCGGTGGCAGCCACCTTGCGCACCACGTCAAAGACCTGCGACACGACGATCGGCGCCAGCCCCAGCGAGGGTTCGTCGAACATCAGGATCTTGGGGTTCGCCATCATGCCGCGGGCGATGGCGACCATCTGCTGTTCGCCCCCCGAAAGCGAGGATGCCGTCTGGTCCAGACGCTCGCGCACGCGCGGGAACAGGTCCAGCACCTCCTCCATGCGGCTGTCCTGCGAGGCGCGGGCCGCCTTGCGATAGGTACCCATCTGAAGGTTTTCCCGCACGGTCATGTCGGGAAAAAGCTGGCGCCCCTCGGGGATCAGGATGATGCCGCGGTCCACGACCTCATGGGCGGGCAGTCTGGTGATATCCTCGCCCATGAAGGTGATGCGCCCGGCGCGCGGCTTGATCTGGCCGACGATGGTGCGCAGCGTGGTCGTCTTGCCGGCGCCGTTGGCGCCGACGATGGTGACGATCTCGCCCTGTTTCACGTCAAGGCTGACCTGATGCAGGATCGTGGTCGGGCCGTAACCCGCGTCGACATTCTCAAGCGTGAGCATCGGCAAACTCCTTGCCAAGATAGGCCTCGATAACCTGCGGATCGCGCACGACCTCTTGCGGGCTGCCCTGGGCGATGACCTCGCCCGAGGCCAGCACGATGACGCGGTCGGAAAGCGACATCACCGCCTGCATGACGTGTTCGATGGCGATGATCGACACGCCCGAGTCGCGGATCGACAGCATCAGGTCGATGGCGCGGCGCACATCGGTCTGGTTGATGCCGGCCATGACCTCGTCCAGCAGCAGGACGCGCGGCTCCATCGCCATGACGCGGGCGACCTCCAGCCGCTTCAGGCCGCCGATGGTCAGGCCGCGCGCCTCCGAGTTCAGCAGCGGGCCAAGCCCCATCCGCCACGCGGTTTCGCGGGCCGCCGCACGGGCGTCCTTTTCGTCGGGATGGCGATAGAAGGCGCCGACCATGATGTTTTCCTCGACCGTCATCGCCGCGAAGGGCTGGACGATCTGGAAGGTGCGGCCCATGCCGAGGGCGGCGAAATCGGCCGGGTTGGTGGGCGAATGGAACTGGCCATCGGCACCGCGCAGGCTGACTTTCCCCTCATCCGGGCCCAGAAAGCCCGAGATCATGTTGAAAAGCGTGGTCTTGCCGGCGCCGTTCGGACCGATCAGGCCCAGCACCTCGCCCTCGCGCAGGGTGAAGCTGACATCGCGGGTGACGTAAAGGCCACCGAAATGCTTGTTCAGCCCCTCGACGCGCAGAAGGTCCTGACCGATGCCGGCCCGGTCGGGCGACGGCGGCACCGCCGCGCTGGCCGGGACCATCTGCGCATCGGCTGCCGCGGCGGCGGCGTCCTCGACGACCTCTTCCTCGGTCTCGGTCAGCTTTTGCGGCTTGCCCATGAAGCGCTTCAGCGCGCCCATGATGCCGTTGGGCATGAACAGCACGACCAGGATCAGCACCAGGCCATAGACGAAGCCGTGCAGACCAAGGGCCGATGCCCCCAGCGCCGCGCGCGCCCATTCGGTGATCGGCACCAGAAGCGCCGCGCCCAGCAGCGGACCCGCCACCGTGCCCAGCCCGCCGATCAGCGCAAACATCGCGATCTGGATCGAGAAGGCCAGCGAGAACATCGCCGCAGGCTCGATGAAGGTCAGATACATGGCGTGGAACGTGCCCAGCATCGCACAAAGCGCCGAGGAGATGGCGACCGCGATCAGGCGCACGCGCACGGTGCGCACGCCGGCGGCGCGGGCCGCCGATTCCCGTTCCCGCGTGGCGACCAGATAGAAGCCAAGGCGCGAGCGGCGGATCGCAAGGGACACCCCCAGCGTCACCAGCAGCATTGCGAAGACGATGACCAGCGACGGCCAGCGTTCGCGAAACACCATCCACGCCCAGCCAAGGCGCAACTCGATCATCATGCCGGTGGCACCGCCGGTGATCGAGGTGAAATGCAGCGCCAGCACCCGGAACACCTCAAGAAAGGCGATCGAGGCCAGCGAATAGAACGGCCCCTTGAGCCGGAAGCAGGGATAGGAAATCACCATGCCCACGACGGCGGCGACGGCCGCGCCCACGAACATGCTGAGCCAGGGCGAGACGCCCACATTGAACAGGATCACGCCGGTATAGGCGCCGATGCCGTAAAAGACCGCATGTCCCAGCGACATCTGCCCGGCAAAGCCGCCGACGATGTTCCACGCCGAGGACAGCGCCGCGAACAGGCAGATGGTGATGAAGACATGCGAGACGAAGGCATTGCCCACGGCCAGCGGAATGACCAGAAGCGAGGCCAGGATGACGCCGAAGGCGATCTGCGGCCAGCCAAGGTTCAGGCCCCTCGCGCCGGTCCGGGTTTGAATGTCGCTGATGCTCATGACGTTTCCTCAGGACAGATGCGAAAGGGACATTTTCTTACCGAACAGACCCGAGGGCCTGAGGATCAGAATGACCAGGAAAATGCTGAAGACGACCGCCTCGCGCAGGTCGGAACCGATGTAATAGCCCGAAAGCGAGTCGATCATCCCGATGATGAGCGCGCCGAAGAACGCCCCGGGGATCGAGCCGAGCCCGCCCAGAACCACGACGACAAAGGCGGTCAGCACGAAATAGGTGCCGATGGTCGACGAGGTCGGGTAAAGCGGCGCGATCATCACCGCGGCCAGACCGACGCAGGCCGCGCCCAGCCCGAAGCTGAGGATATAGATGCGCGAGACGTTCACGCCCATCAGCTCGGCGGCGACGCGGTGCTGGGCGACGGCGCGGATGGCGCGCCCGGTCTGGCTTTTCTTCAGGAACATCTCCAGCGCGACGACCAGCGCGATGGCGGCGACGAAGATGAAGACCTGCCCGGTCAGCACGCGCAAGGGGCCGATCTCGATCGGCGAGCGCAGGCCGAAATTCGGGGTGTTGGCAATGTCGGCGCCAAAGATCAGCAGCGCCAGGTTGATCATCGCCGTCGACAGGCCGACGGTGGCAAAGATCTGGACGTGGTCATCGTCGGCCGCCATCAGCGGCTGTATCAGCAGCCGCTGGGTCAGCGCGCCCAGGATGAACAGCGCCGGCACGACCACGATGACCGCGGCATAGGGATGGAGCCCAAGGCTGGTGGTGATCATCCATGTCGCGAACATGCCGGCCATCAGGAACTCGCCATGGGCGAAGTTCACGACCTTGACGATGCCGAAGATCAGCGTCAGGCCGATCGAGACGATGGCGAACAGGCCCCCAAGCATAAGGCCGTTCAGCAGGACTTGCAGAAAGGTCGTCATATCAGGCTCCTCCGTGTTGGGGGGCGGCGCGGGGCCGCCCCGGGCGGCGATCACTTGTTGAAGCGCATTTCGGAAATGGCGGCTTTCTTCGGATAGACCGTGACCAGCTTGCCGTCCTGCCACTGCATGCCCATCATGCTGGCGCGCTCGTTCTGGTTGTTCTTGCCGAACTTGACGCCATAGCCTGCGGCGGTGCTGCCCTCGGGGATGTCCAGCGCCTTGACGGCGGCGACCATCTGGTCGGGCTCGAAGCCTTCGCCGGCATTGATCGCCTCAAGGACGGCCTTGGCGCCGACATAGTTGTTCAGCGAATGGCCCGAGCGCGGCTCGGTGCCGTATTTCGCCTTGTAGGCTTCCAGGAACTTGTCGATGCCGGGCGTGGCTTCCTTGTTCACCGCATATTGGGTGAAGTCGACGTCGAAGACGCCGTCGATCAGGTCATGGCCGACCGCGTCCGCCGTGGGCTGCATGGAATAGCCGCCGCCGCCGCCGATGATTGCCAGCGGCTTGTAGCCGGCCTCGTTGGCCTGTTGCAGGAACAGCACCGAGTCGTTCTGGTACGAGGTCTGCAGGACCACGTCGACGCCCTTCTCGCGCAGTTCCAGCACCAGCGAGGACAGATCGACCGTGTTCGCCGGATAGCCCGACTTCAGCACGACGTTCAGGCCGGCGGCCTTGGCATTGGCTTCCTGATGGCCGGCGACCGAGGTGCCATAGGCCGAATCCTCGTAGATGATGCCGATCTTCAGGTCCTTGGGGTCCTTGCCCAGACCGGGCGCGATGCTGTCGACCAGCATGGCGATCGAATCCTTGCCCATGTTCTCGGCGGTGGGGTTGGTGCGGAACAGGTATTCAAAGCCGCGGCCCGTCACCTCGTCGGCGACTGCGCCCAGTTCGAAATAGGGCACGCCGGCCAGTTCCGTCACCTGCGAGGCGGCGATGGCGCGCGACGACGAATAGGTGCCGAAGATGGCTTTCGCGCCGGCCAGCGACACCAGACGGCGGGCTTCGCCGGTGGCCTGGTTGTTGTCGACGGCGTCGCCGCGCTCAAGCACGATCTTCTCGCCCTTGACGCCGCCGGCGGCGTTGATCTCGTCCACGGCCAGTTCAAGGCCACGGGCGCTTTCCTCGCCCAGCAGCGCCAGAGGGCCGCTGATCGGGTAGAGCGAGCCGAATTTCACATCCGCAAAGGCGGGCGTCGACAGCGCAAGGCCGACTGCCGCGCTCATCAGGAATTTTGACAGTTTCATCTTTATTTCCTCCCAGGAAGGTTAATAGTCGAGCGCCTGTTTGCCGGTAAAACTGGTGACAGGCGGATAGGCCCGCTCATCCGTGACCACGTCGATCACGGTCAGCACGTCGGCGCTGAGCGCGGATTGCAATGCGGCGCCAAGCTCGGCCGGGTCGCTGACCCGGACGCCGCTGACCCCGCAGGCCTTGGCGATGGCGGCATGATCGACGGGTTGGAAATGCACGACGTCGGTATGCGCGCCAAAGATGCTGAGCTCGGCATGTTTCTGATAGCCGAGGATCTGGTTGTTCAGCACGACCACCACGACCGGCAGGTTCATGCGTTTCGCGGTCTCGATCTCGGCCCAGACATGGGCAAAGCCGCCATCGCCGGTCAGGCAGATCACCGGCGCGTCGGGCCGCGCGGCCTTGGCGCCAAGCGCGAAGGGCAGCCCCCAGCCCAGACCCGCCAGCCCGCGCGGCGTCAGCACGCGCTGGCCGCCCTTGCGGATGGTCACGCCGTCCGCGACCCAGATCGAGGAATAGGACGCATCCGCCACCACGATGGTCTCCGGCGTCAGCAGCTTGTCGATCTCGGCCAGGATCCGCTCGGGCCGGATGGGCGAGGCGTCCGAGGCGATATTGCCCGCACGCGCCGCCGCACCTGCGGTAATGCCGTCGCGGATGCGCGCCTCAAGCGCCGGGCGGGCGGCGCGGCGTGCCGTCAGGTCCTGCCCGTCCAGCGCCGCGACCAGTGCCTCAAGCCCAAGGCGGGCGTCGCCGACAAGGCGCAGCGCCTCATAGTTGCGGCCGACCTCGGTACCGTCGATGTCGATCTGGATATAACGGGCGTCGCGCGGGTAAAGCTGCCAGCTGTCGGTGCCGTTCTGGTTGGTGCGGTTGCCGACCAGCAGGACCACATCCGCCTGACGCACCATCGGCGCCAGTTCCGCGGCGCGCGCGCCCGGCCCCATGAAATAGCCGACGACGCCAAGGGACAGCGGATGCGTCTCATCGACCGCGCCCTTGCCCATGACGGTGGTGGCGACCGGAAAGCCCAGCTCCTGCAAGGCCGCCAGCGCCTGATAGCCGCGCGCGCTGTGCAACCCGCCGCCGGCGATCACCAGCGGGTTCTTCGCCCCGGCCAGCAACGCCGCCGCCTCGGCCACGCGGGCGGGATCGGGGGCGACCGGGTCCAGCGGATAATGGCCAAGGCTCGCGCGGCGCGGCGCCTGCGGCAGGCCCTTGCCGGTCTCGTCCAGCACGTCCAGCGGCACCAGCAGCACCGCCGGCCCCGCCCGGCCCGTGGTCGCGGCGGCGAAAGCCATGTCGACGTAATCCTCGATGCGCGAGACATCGGCCACACGCCGCACCCATTTCGCCACGCCGCCGAACAGCGCGGCGTGGTCCAGTTCCTGGAACGCATTCCTGTCGGTGAACTGGCGGTGAACGTCCTGCACGATGGCCACGACCGGGATCGAGGCTTTCAGCGCCTCGGCCAGCCCCGGCACCAACAGCGTCGCCGCCGGGCCGTTCTGCGCCGTCACCACCGCGACCTGACCCGAGACGCGGGCATAGGCATCGGCCATGGCCGCGCCGGCATTCTCGGTCCGATAGCCGACCTGCGTGATGCCATAGGACGGCGCGGCCAGAAAGAACGCGGACGGGATCGACTGGCCAAAGACGCGCGTCACGCCATGGCGCTGCAAGGCGCCGGCAAGGATATGCGCCCCGGTCAGGTTCGAGCGCGGATCGGAATCCAGCATCCGGGTCACTCCTCGGTGCAATGACGGGTTTTCAGGATGATCTTGCCGGTATGGGCCGAGGCCTCCAGCCGGGCATGGGCGTCCTGCACCTTGTCCAATGCAAAGACGGAATCGATGATCGGGCGGGCGCCGTGGTCAAGGATCAGCGGCAGCACCTCGGCCTCGACCGTGCGGGTCAGCGCCGCCTTCATCGCCAGCGGCCGCGCCCGCAGCGTCGAGCCGCTGAGCGTCAGCCGTTTGAAAAGCAAGGGACCCATGTCCATGTCCGCCCTGGATCCCTGCTGGAAGGCGATCTGGGCGATGCGCCCGTCCTCGGCCACCAGTTGCAGGTTGCGCTGCATGTAGGGGCCGCCGACCATGTCCAAGACGACCTCGGGGCCGCGGCCATCGGTCAGCGCCTTGCCCTCCGCCACGAAATCGGTGCTGCGGTAGTTGATCGCCGCATCCGCGCCCAAGGCCAGCGAGGCCGCGCATTTCGCGTCCGAGCCGCAGGTGGTGATGACGCGCGCGCCGATGGCCTTTGCCAGCAGCGTCGCCGTCACGCCGATCCCCGAGGTGCCGCCATGCAGCAGCACGGTCTCGCCCGGCTTCAGGCCCGCTCGCAGGAAAAGGTTGCTCCAGACGGTGAAATAGGTCTCGGGGATGCCGGCGGCCTCGATCATCGCAAGACCCGCCGGGACCGCGATGCAGACATCGGCCTGAACCACGGCTTCCTCGGCATAGGCGCCGCCTGCGACCAGCGCCATGACGCGGTCGCCGGGGCGAAAGCGGGTGACGTCAGGCGCGGTCTCAAGCACCTCGCCCGAGAGTTCCAGCCCAAGGACATCGGTGACGCCGGCGGGGGGCGCATAGTTCCCCTCGCGCTGCATGGCGTCGGGGCGGTTGACGCCGGCGGCATGGACGCGGACGCGCATCTCGCCGGGCCGAAGCGGCGGCAATTCGCGGCGCACCAGTTCAAGCACCCCGGGACCGCCGGGACGCGCGGCGATGACGGAAACGGTGGCGTGATCAGTCATTCGGGCCTCCTGCCGGAAAAAGCATCACTTTCAGCGCAGCACCGCTGCGGGCCAGCGCGAAGCCGTCCTCGGCCTCGGCCAGCGGCAGGCGGTGGGTAATCATTCCGGCGTAAAGCGCGGGTTCGGCGGTCAGGCGGCGGATCGCCTCGGCGAATGCCTCGGGCGTGGAATCGTGGCAGCCGCGCAGTTGCTTCTTGCCGCGCACCAGTTGGTTCAGGTCCAGCTCAAGCGGCTGGGCATGGATGCCGACGACCGCCAGCACCCCGCCCGGGCGCAGCACCCGCAGCCCGTCGCTGACGCTGGCAGAGCGGCCCGTCGCCTCAAGCACGATATCGGGCGCGGCGCCGAAATGCGCGGCGATGGCGCTGTCCAGATCGGTCCGCGCCAGATCGGCGCAGCCCGCAATTCCCAGCCGCTGCGCCAGCGCAAGGCGCGCATCGTCGTCAAACCCCGCCAGCAGCACCTGCGCGCCACGCGCCTGCGCCACCAGCGCGATGCCCATGCCGATCGGCCCCGGTCCCAGCACCAGCACCCGGTCGCCGGCACCGACGCCCGCGACATTCACCGCGTTGACCGAGACCGCCAGCGGCTCGGCCAGCGCGGCCACATCCATCGCCAGACCGGCCGGCAAGGGCAGCGCATTCGCGGCGGGCATGGTCACGCGCTCGGCAAAGCCGCCGTCGCGATGCAGCCCGATCACGCGCCGCTGCGTGCATTCCGCACGCCGCCCCTTGCGGCAGGCCGGGCATTCGCCGCAGGTCACGGTCGGCCAGCAGACCACCGCATCGCCCACCGCAATGCCATAGACATCGGTCCCGGTCGCGGTAACGGTGCCGGAAAATTCGTGACCCAGCGTCAGCGGCAGGAACGGCGCCATGAAGTCATAGCCCGAATCCCATGCCCAGGCGTGCAGGTCGCTGCCGCAGATTCCGGCGGCATGAATCCTGACCGCGACCTCACCCGCAGCGGGCTGAGCCGCTGCGGCAATATCGCTCAGGACCACCCCAGCGCCGGGGGTGCGCTTCTGCACGGCTCGCATTAAACCCTCCACTGGCGCGGACACCTTATACTGGACGCGCCACATGGGTTCGTTATAAACCACATGTTATAACACATAGTCAATTCCAAACTCGGAGTTGCCTGCAGGGGGAGAAGGATGGCGGAAGTTACTGAAGCCAATTGGATAAAGCCGATTCAACGGCAAAATCTCAGCGAGTTGGCCTATGTGAATCTGCGCGATGCGCTGATGCAGGGGCAGATGAAACCGGGCGAGGAACTGCCGCTGCGGCCGATTTCGCGCAGCTTTGGAATCAGCGCCACCCCCATGCGCGAGGCGCTTTTGCGGCTGGTCACGGAAAGCGCGCTGGAAATGGACAGCCGCGGCCGCATCTCGGTCCCGCATCTGACGCGCGCCGCGCTGATGGAGGTGCGCAAGCTGCGCGGCTTTCTTGAAGGCAATGCCGCGCGCGAGGCGGCGCTGCACGCCGCGCCCGCCGCCGTCGATGCGCTGGAGCAGATCCACCTTGAGCTGATCGCCGCACAGAACGCCGGCGATTACGTCTGCGCCATCGGGCTGAACACGCAATTTCACCTGAAGCTGTGCGAGATCAGCAACCTTCCCATCACCTATGAGGTGGTGTCGAACCTGTGGGTGCGCTGCGGGCCGCTGCTGTCGCATCTTTACGATGCCGGGTTGCCGGCGGACTGGGACCCGCATCCGCATGTGCGCGTGGTCAACGCCATTCGCGCCCACGACCCCGACGCCGCCTACCAGGCGCTGAACATGGATATCGAGGGCGGCGGCGCCGGGTTGCTGGCCCATGTCAAGGACTGACACCAAAGGACGGGACCCGGCGGCGCGACGCATCTATGCAGCCCCTGTGCGCGCGCCATAGCGCGTCTCGACCCAGTTGATCGCGGCGGTCAGCCCATCCACCCCAAGCGGGTGCGGCAGGTTGCCTATATGCGGCGCGGCCAGCGTCAGCTCGACCATCCGCGCGATCTCGTCCGGCGAGGCGCTGCGGCCACCCAGCCCCGCCAGCGTCACCGGCAGACCGAGCCCGGCGCAGAAGGCGGCGAAGGCGTCGATCTCGGCCTCGGGCGCGCCCTGCGCATGCATCTGCACGACATTGGCATAGGCGATCTGGAACCCGTGCATCGCCCCGGACCAGGGCGCCAGCGCCGTCAGGCCGCGCGTCATGGAATGGGCCAGCGACAGCCCGCCGCTTTCAAAGGCAAGGCCGCTCATCAGGACAGTCGCCTCGATCGCGCGTTCCAGCGCGGCATCGGGTTCGCCCCGCTCCAGCGCCGCCAGTGCGGCATGGGCGTCCCGCAGCAGGATATCGTGGCTGGCATTGGCCAGCACCACCGCGGTCAGCGCCGACTGGCCGCCGAAGATGTTCTTGCCGCCGGCATTGGCGCAGCAGTTCACCTCGTGGATCTTGCCGATGGTGTCGCCGATACCGGCAAGGAACAGCGCCTTTGGCGCCTGCGCGATCACCCGCGTATCGACCAGCACCAGATCGGGGTTGCGCGGCAGCTTGCCGACCTCGACCATGCGGTGATCGGCATCATAGATGACATAGTTATGCGAGGTCGGCGCATCGGTCGAGGCGATCCCCGGCACCGTCACCACCCGCGCGCCCAGCCGGTGCGCCAGCGCCTTGCCGGCATCGATGCACTTGCCGCCACCGATGGCGGCGACGATGGCGGGTGGCGTGGTCAGCAGGCCCTCAAGGCGGTCGACCTCGGCCCAGGTGCTTTCGCCGCCAAAGGTCAGCACGCTGGCATCGATGCCCGCCTCGTCGCAGGTGGCGCGAATCGTCTCGCCATGGCGATCCTGCATCACCGGATCGACCAGCAGCGCCACCGCGCCCCCCATGCGCGCCAGCTCGCGCCCCAGCCCGGCCAGCGCACCCGGCCCCTGCACATATCTTGACGGCGATCCAAAGACGATCACGGCATGTCCTTCCGGTCACAGGGCCAGCGGCGGCGCCGGCCAATTTAATCATGCATCATATATGATGCTTGATGCGTGATCGTAAAGCCCTTATTCATCCCTCATCCCGGAAACGACTCGGCCCCCGCGCCGGACGCTTCCCAACCGGGCGCACCCGGCGCCCGCACACAGGAGAGATGCCGATGTCCCTGCCCCATCCAGCCGGCCCGTCCACCGGATCGCCACCCGGCGCCAACAGCTATGCCCCCGACGCCGGGACCGTCGCCCGCCTGCGCGAGCGCGCGCAGTTCATCCGGCTTGAGACGATCCGCCTGATCGATATCGCCAAGACCGGGCATTACACCTCGGTCTTTTCGGCGGCCGAGATGTTCGCGGCGCTTTACTATGACGTGATGAACCTGCGGCGCGGCGAACCCGGCTGGGCCGGGCGCGACCGCTTTACCATCGGCAAGGGCCACGCCGCCGTGGGCCTGTTCCCGATCTATGCCGATCTGGAGTTCTTCCCCGGCGAATGGCTGGACGACTATACCCGCCTTGGCAGCCCGCTGGGCGATCACCCCGACATGCGCAAGGTGCCGGGGGTCGATTTCTCGTCCGGCTCGATCGGGCATGCGCTGTCCAATGCCATCGGCATCTCGCTGGCGCGGCGCTGGACGGGCGGCGACTACACCACCTTCTGCATGATGGGCGATGGCGAGATGCAGGAAGGCCAGGTCTGGGAGGCGGCGCTGTTCGCCGCGCAGAACCGGATGCGCGACCTGATCGCCATTGTCGACCGCAACGGCTATCAACTGGATGGCAAGGTCGACGACGTGATGAATGTCGAGCCTCTGGATCAGAAATGGGCGGCTTTCGGCTGGCAGGTGCATCAGGTCGACGGCCATGACATCGCCGCCGTGACCGAACTGATGCGGCGCCTTCGCGCCGACGACACCCGCGACCAGCCGGCGCTGGTCATCGCAAAAACCGTCAAGGGCAAGGGGGTCTCGTACATGGAGACCGAACCCGGCTGGCATCTTGGCTGGCTCGACCCCGAGGATGCGGCAGCGGCCGTCGACGAAATCAAGGCGCAGGTGATCTGACATGACCGGACCGAAATCCCCCAATTCCTGGCAGTATCGCGGCCTCAACATGGTCAACCCGGGGCTTGACCACCTGTCGAACGGGCTGATGCAGCTTGTCGAGGCCGGCCACAATGTCGTCGCCGGTTCCGCCGACCTGCAATATTCCAACGGCCTGAACCGCTTTGCCGCGGCATATCCCGACCGCTACATCTCGTTCGGGATCTCGGAACAGAACATGGTGTC
>JAXMDJ010000006.1:0-167703 GCA_046348875.1 Paracoccus sp. (in: a-proteobacteria) | reverse complement strand
TCAGCCCGGCAAACTGGGCGTTCACGTCAGGGTTGTCGCGCACCACACCACCGCCGAAATCGGTCTCGATGGAACTGGGGGCCACCGCGTTCACCGTAATGCCGCGCGGGCCCTGTTCCTGCGCCAGGTAACCGCCCGAACCCATTTGCCGAGCGCCGAAAGCCCGATCCCCAAATCAGACGCAACCTGACGCCGTGTCAGACCACTGGTGAGCGCGATGCGCACCGCATCCCGCTTGAACTCGGCGCTGTGTATCGCTGCAATATCCGGTCTCCTTGATGGCGAGTATCGCTCTCAAAAAACCGGAACAAAACCGGTGCAGGTCCAGTCTGTGTCAGGATGGGCCGCGCCCGGCACGACCCGACGCCAGCTTGCCGGACCGCCTGAAGCTCTCAGCAGATGCTCTCGCAGGGATGTCGTCATTGTCGCGATCGAGCTTGCCGCCCCAAGGGCAGTTCTGCAGATACCAGCGCGCCTCGTTGCAGCTTCCGATTTGGCTGCAGGTCCGGCGCGGGCTGCAGGACCAGCTCTGACCGGCCAGTTCGTAAAGCCGTGACATTGTCGGTGCCGTATCCTGACCGCTGCGACGTTCCGCACGCCAATCCCATGGCATGTCGAAATGGCCCTGCCAGATCCCGCGCTGGCCGGTCCGGGCGTGGTCCTCGGCGGTGATATAGGCGGTTGAATACTTGCGATAGGCCACGGCCCAGCCCTCGCGCACCATCCAGCAGTTCAGGCTGTCTCCACCTGCAAAGCAATCCGCCACCACCCGGCCGTAACGGTCGGTGTCGGTCTGCTGGCAGCTGACCACCTGCCGCCCGATCCGGTCCGCCAGCGCCAGCGAAGCCTGCTGACCACAGCGCCACGCTTTGCCGCGCGCGTCCTGACACAGCTTCCCGCTTTCCGGCGCGTCGATGCCGTTCAGCCGGATCCGGCTGCCGTGGATCTCGATGGTGTCGCCGTCGATGACTGAAGCGACGCCCTGCAGATCGGGGCTGACCATTTCGCTGGAGCGAACGGGCAGAGCGCAGGCAAGGATAAGGGTAATGGCGGCAAGGGTGGGGTTCATCGGCGGTCTCGCAGGGTTCATCCTTGCGTAGCCAGTGGGCAGAGCCGGGGAAAGCACATTGCGGGAACTGTTTGTTAAGAATTTTAGCGGATGGTGGTCGGGCGGAGGGGAGCAGCCTTTGTCGACCTTGCGGCAGTGGTCTGGACCATGTTCAAATGAAGACAATCACCAAATGAGCCTATGAAGCAGATCACCAAATGATCAAATGATCATTCTCGCCCGTTCCCACCCCTGAGGACCTGCAGGTTGCGCGTTCAAATCCTCAGATGATCAAATGAATATTATCACCATTTGATCATTCTGAACGCGGATTGCCGCGCAGGTCCTGGGCATCGGCTGTCGCTGTTCAAGGGAGCGTGCAGCGCCATTGTCCTGGAGATCTCTGTCGCGACGCCCGCGGCGCATTAAAGACCGCGAGAGGTTGCCAGCGCGCGGATGCCGGTTGATCCGTCTCTCCCACCGCGACCCAGCGGCCCATCCCGCGCTTCACCGCTTTGCCAGCGCCTCGGCCTCTCGGATCAGGTCGGAGAGCCGTGCGTCCAATCCCTTCGCCAGCTTCTGCATGGAGTTGATCGTTGGCTGATTGCGCAGGCTTTCGACCCTGCCGACGAAGACCGTCGAGATGCCGGCGCGCCGAGCCAGTGCCTCCTGCGACAGATCCAGCGCCTCGCGCCGCCTTCTTGGCACCGTGGCAAAGGCGGGAATGCCTGTATTACGACCAGAGCGACCGCCGGGTCGAAGGGCAGGGTCCGGCACGGGTGCCGGGCGATCTGGTCCGGGTCACGCTGCGTCAGGCGGTCTCGGCCCGGCCCGATACGCCCCCGGCTCGCCTGCAATTCGACGCGCCCTCCGAGGTGCGGTTCTTTTGCAGCACCGCCCGGCCTTTGGCCTGCAGGGCGGTGGTTATCAGGGCCTGAACCTCGGCCAGATCTTTGGCGCGACGGAACTGGTCGCGGACATGTATCTGCGCGCCTGTCATCGAACAACCCGCCGCCGCCACCGCCGAAGCCGCCTTCGAGGGCAGGCGTGCGTTGCAAAAGGCGAGATCAGGGATGCTTCTCGACAACTGGTGAGTGTTCTTGGCGTCGTTGGGTGCCGGTCGCTGCCGCGCTTCCCGCAGGTTGATTTTCCTTTGCGAACAAGGGAGGAATAGTGAAAGCTTCGCACGCCTCGTGTCCGTTACTCCAAGGCTTTACTCGGCACTCAGCTGTTGGCGTCAACGCGCCACGTATTTTTGGGATTCAGATGACCGACCTTTTCTTTCAGCAGCCGATCCTGAACTCCCCATACGACTATCCCGGGCGACATTGGGAACTGGACACCGACGGCCAGCCGACCAGCAAGATTCTTGATAGCCGCCGGCGCTCCGACCTCATTACCCCGGTGCCAAAGCCCAAGAAGCGTAGGGCGCCTGCCACGCAGGCCAGCCTCGGTCTGCATTCCGGAGACGGGATCTCGTCGGACATCCAGGAGTATAATCCGACGCCGATCATTAACGAGGTGCGGCGTTTCGTTGAGGATTGGCGCAATCTACCGAACCCTGATCAATGGATGGTCACACCCGAGACGGCTCGGCTCCTCCAGCATTGGCGTCACCATCAGTTCCAGGGCGTGCGCTGTTATTTCGCAGGCAAGCCTGATTGACTGGAACTGCGATGCTCAAGATCCGCTTCACTGATAAGTGCAACAACGCCGGTTCGGGCTTAAATTATGGGGATGTTGCGCCCGCTCCCAACCAGGTGGTCACGCGAATTAGCTGGGCTGATAACAAAGAAGGATTCATACGATATAGTTTGCAGGGTTCTGAAAGAGTAAGAAATGGATGAAACAAAAAAAACGGAAGTGATCATCAATCTGGGCGCCGACCGGACCGATGGGATCCTTCAGCGGGATGTCATGCAGCAACTGCTGAAGCTTTTGCCCGCGAGCGATTGCCCCGCTGAAAAGGACTCTTCCGATACCTGGCCCAGGACTTCCCGCACACCCGTCAGCCTGCAGATCGATCCGCATCATAAGCACCGCGCGATCCTTCTGGCGGGTCGGCGGGGCGAAGGCAAGACCACCTTCCTGACCGATCTGCTGGGCAGGTTCGAAAAGCGCAGGTTTGACGATATCGACGGCATCGACCCGACCAAGGTGCCGGAATTGCACAGCCTTGGCCTGATCGACCCGACCATGCTGGAAACCAAGCAGAACGTCATCCTGTCGGTCATCAGTCGGATCGACGAAGTGGTAGAGCATCGCCATCGGATGGGCGATCTGACGGGCACGGCGGGGGACAGGTCCTATCAGGACATAAGGGAGGCCTTCGCGAAGCTGGCTCAAGGGGTGACAGTGTTGGACGGGGTCGGCCACGACCTGCATCAGGGCGAGAACTGGGCCGATGCGCGGTTCATCATGGACCATGGCCTGGCCCGAACAGAAGCCGCCTACGGCTTCATCGCCCGCCTGAAAATCTATATCGATGCGGCTGCCAGCTATCTGGGCGGCAAGGGCTTTCTTCTGTGCATCGACGATGTCGATACCCGGTTCGACATCGGTCAGAAGGTTCTGGAAGCCCTGCGGAAATATCTGACCAGCCCGCATCTGCACATCATCGTCTCGGGGGATCCGGAACTGATGCTGACTCTGGTGCGCCGTCTCCATTGGCAGGAGATGGGGCCAAGCTACCTGGACTTCGAGCAGACCCTGCATGCCCCTGGGGCGCGCGCCTCGCAGATCGATTCGGTGCTCGATCAGATGGGTAGCCTGACCGACCAGTATTTGACCAAGATCCTGCCGATCGAGCGGCGCTTGCGCCTGAACCCGCTTGCGGAACTGGACGGGGTCTCGCCGCTGGACCACCGCGTCAAACTCAGGATCAGCGCCGAGGAACCAAAGCCGCTGCGCGATGTCACGAAGCGCATCGTCGAACGGGTCTGGGGCACCATGCCCGTTGAAGATACGGAGCACCTTCGGTTCACCCTCCTGAGCCTGCCGATCCGCAGCACGCTTGAGATCTTGCGGGCCAGCGCCACGGCGACGGGTGACCCGTCGGGTGTCGATGCCAAGCGGGTTGTCGAGGCCCTGTTGCAGATCTCGCAGTCTGATCTGCGCAACGCCGATGCCCCCCCGATTGAGGCCCTGCGCGGCTCGGCCGCAGCCCCGACCTTCGCGCTGATCGCCGGGTGGTTCTCGAAACATCGGATGTGGCAAAGCCATGGCGAGCTTTCGAACCGCTTCGCGGATGATCGCGAAAGCCGGGTGGCGATCAGCGTCTCGGCCCTGCTGGCCGACCGCTGTCGCGGCGACCTTGGCGCGATCCTGTCGTTTTGGCTGAGCTTCGCGCTGTTGCAGGATCGCGCGGAACGCCACGGAAACACGCCAGAAAGCGCACTCCCCGCCGATAAACGGCAGCTTCTCGAGTTCCTTGGCATGGAGCGGCTTGAACCGCCTTACGTGCAGATGGGTCGATTGGCCGCCTGGGACCGGGGGGTCGCCGACAAGCGTCATGCCCTGCTTGGTCTGCGCCTCAGTGGCATTGCCGTGGCGACGGATCGGATTCGCAACCCAAACGAGGCCTTCCGGGCACTTTTTGGAAAGGAATGGCGCTACAGCAAGGATGCGGGTGCGAAGGATACAAGTAAGCCATTGGTCTTTTTCGATGGCAAGGGCCGCAACCCAACCCTCGACGATCAGATCAAGACGTTCCCCGAAGAGATCCGTCCCTACCACCAGCGCCTCAAACAGGCGCAGGTCGGGGGGTATCGGTATGGCGGAACGCGCCAGTATTTGAAGCGGGGAGTTTACAACACGATCGAGGATCTGGTCGACGGGTTGACAGGTGCTGCTAGTGACGTTGTGCGATTGCCCTATTCCAACGTGCTCAGCGGCCAAAGCTTTGCCTTTGGCAACTACGGATTTCTGCGACTGCTCGCGGTGTTGATCAATGTCTTGAAGGCGGCGCGTGGCGCTAAAACCGCCGAAGAGGCAAGGCCCGCCGTGGTTGAAGCGCTTGCGCAGGCCATGATCCTTTACGGTCATCCGACACGCTTCGCGCAGGAAGTCGGTGTCGATACGTCTGAGGAGATAGCTGAGGAGGAAGTCGCTATCGGCCAAGACACTGAAGAGGGGGACGTCACATCCGGCGGAAAGGCGGGTATTGCAGGAAGTCTTGTGCATGCCTTGGCGGCTTGGGCCGTGACGTCGCAGGAGCATCTGCAGGAGAAGACGCTTGCGCCCAAGGCCTTGCTGGCGATCTGGAAGCGCTTCAACTTCGCACAGGCACGTCTGTTCCAAGACCCGGTTCACGCCGGTCAGAACCGCCGCTATCTGGGCTTCATGATGCATCGCAGCGTGGTGATGTTCTTACATGCCGTCGGGGTCGAGGCGATGCGCAGCGAGAATCTGTCCCTCAGCCCTAGCTTGCAGAACAATCCTACGCATTCGGACAAATTGTTCGGGGCGCTTCTGGATGACATTGCTGGTCGTTCCGATTTTGGTGTTACCGCAGGGGGAAGGCTGTTTCAGAGTCTGTTCATCTGTCCGATCTGGGGCTTTTTCCTGAAGGACGTGCCATCAGCGCCGGGCGCAGCCGCAGACCCTGCCAATATCCGCGTGCGCTACCTGGCAGAGCTTTCTGACTCATCGGTCAGCGAGGATCTGTTCAAGGCAATGTTCACGCCCGCTGGAAAGGATGTCACGCCCGTCGCGTTCGCCGGCCTCTATGATCTACTCAACTCGGTCTATATCCAGCAATGAGCGCGCTTTTCCTGCGGTGCGCCTTTGCCGAAACCTCGGCACTGGCGGCCTTGGACCGTGGCACACTGCCGGACTACGAGCAATGGCGGCGCAGGCTGTATCTGTTGGAACACCGCCACGTTGCCGGGCAGCCTGATCACCTGCTGAAGGACTACCGCGATTCCAGGCTGCCTGTCGTGGGCTTGGGCGCGACCCATGGCTTCGGCACGATCGCCTTGGACGTGCTGCTGCAATTGGCGGCGCGATACCTTGAACGCTGTGCCGGGCGTGTGGTGGTGCGCGCGCCGATGTTTCAGGACTGGCATCAGATGATCACCCATCTGTCTCCCCTGGCGATCCAAGTGGCGTTTCGGGTGGAGGAGGGCCGGGCCCCGCAGGATCCCGCTGCGCTAATTGAGTGGTTGCAGGACGAGATCGGCGAGACGGCCTTGTTGGCGCCTGCTGATCCGACGCTTGAGCATCTGATCGAGTCCGAGGGTCTTCATGAACTGCACATGCATCTGAATGGCTCGACGGAAGTCGATGTCATCTGGCAGGACGCCTTGCGCCATCCGGACCGTTATGCAGGACATCTTCGGACTGGCCTGTCGCAGGAAATCGTCGCCGATCTGTATGAAGGTCTGGAGGCCGGGCTCGACTCCTACCTGATCGGGGGCAGGCTGCGTGCCGCAAGGCGAATTCGCTACATGCTGGCCGAGAATCTCGCGGAGGTGGAACGGGGCGGAAAAGACAGGTTGGGGCTGGGCGCGACGCTGAACGCCGCCCGCGCCGATCTGTCGGATGGCGCGCTCGAGCGCAGCGATGAATCGGCGGTCGCAGAACAGAATTGCAGACCGAAATCCTCGACAGTGCTGAAGAATGCCCATCCGTTCCTAATCCTAGCGCCCTGGGTCAGCACGACTACCCCTCCCATTGTGCTGGAGGCAGCGTTCCTGTTCCGCGTCCTGTCCGCATTGCGGGCCGGCACCCTGGGCGAGGCCTCGGGCCTTGCGCTGTTTCACAGCCTGGCGGTTCAGCAGCAGGTGATCGCCCTGACGGTGCAGCAACTGTCGCAATTCGGCTTTGATCAGTTTCAGAAGTTCACGATGACCGAGATGCGCAGCAAACTGGAATCGGAAAGTTATGCGCCGCGATTGCGACAACTGACTTTGCATCCCGATTACCGGTTGATCCGCCACCTTGAGGGCCGGTTTGCCCCGAAGAACACTGACGCGGACAATAAGGCGTTGATCGCGAAGATCATTCGTGGCGCGATGCAGTTTCGAGGCATGAAACCGCCGCGGAACAATTTTGACATCCTGAATAGAAATGTGCCGAACTGCCTATTGGGTAGCCCCGGCAGGTTTGGTCGACCGGACTTTGAACTTTCGCTCGTCGCTCATTTCATCAAGGGCAAGGATTTCGCGGATCCCGAAAGTGGCTTGTTTAGGGGGCAGCGGCAAAAGCTGCAGCGTCAGGCGCAAGCGCTTGAGGCAAGCTGGAGAACGTCACCGGCAATCCGCGACCTGTTACAAGGCGTCGATGCCGCCGCCAACGAATTGCACAATCCGCCCGAGATCTTTGCCGCAACCTTTCGCAGAATGCGCCGGGTCGGCATTCCCCATGCGACCTATCACGCCGGCGAGGATTTCCGTCATCTGATCGGAGGGATGCGAGCGATTTACGAGGCGATCAGCTTCCTAGATCTTGGCAAGGGGGATCGCATAGGTCACGCGACGGCGGCAGGGATTTCCCCCTGGTTGTGGCTGGAACGCGTCGGTGACCGTGTTCTGTCAACGAAGCGGGATCTGTTGGACGATCTGGTTTTCGCGTGGTCTTTGCTGCGCCACATGCCTGAACATGTGGCCAGCACTGAGGAGCTTGTGTTTCGGATCGCGAACGCATCGGTTGATCTCTTTGACCGTGAAGTCTCGGCGCCCCTGTTGTTGGCCGCCTGGCGGATGCGCCGGCTTGACCTGCTGGAGATCCTAGTCCCGGGACGGTTCGATGATCCTGACTGGGGCAGCTTCGATCTATGGAGACGCCGCACTGAACGTGAAGCCAGGCATCTGACCCAATCGATGTCCGGGACCACGGGGGGTGCGGAACTGCTCCTGATCCAAGAGGCGCTGCTGAATCAACCGGCGGCTTTTGCCCTTCACCTGGAAACGATGAAGCGATGGGAATCAGGTCGCGGGTCAGAAACCTGCGAGGTTCATGCAAATTATCTGCCGGCCGGCGCTTTGCTGGCGCTGCAGAACGCCCTGCTGACCGAGATCGTCAAGCGTGGCATGGCGATCGAGGCCTTGCCGACCAGCAACCTGCGCATCAGCTATTACCGCGATTTCCATGAACACCACCTGTTCCGCTGGCTCGGCCTTGCGCCGGAAACACCTTTGTCGGTGAAACCTGATATTGTCGTGGGAACGGATGACACCGGGATTTTCGCCACGAATCTGAAGATCGAGTTCGCGCTGATCGCCGACACATTGAGGCAACACTTCAACCTAGCGGAACGTGAGGTAGGAGCACATCTCTCGCTGTTGAACCGCACGGCAGCTTCCTTCCGATTTCGGCCCCGGAAAACCAACAGCAGGAGCTACTACACCTAAATCACACTGCGCACCGAAGCTCAGGTAGGTTACGGCGGTTGTCTGCCCCCGCAACCAGAAATATCTCGTCTTATCAAAGACTTAAAAACAGAGCTAAACGCTCGGCTTTTGTCATTCCAAATTCTTGTCAACACTTGGTCAACGTTTTACGAGCCCCCCATCGACGGGCAGAATGATCGTGACCATGAACGTCACACCTTCAGCAGATCGAGCAGCGGATCAAAGGCGTACATCGCCGCGCGTCGCCCCGAAGCCGGTTCAATGGTGCGCAACATGCCCGCCTCGACCAGCCGCCGGGATAGAGCGCGCGCGGAGGACGGTGGAATCCCCGAGCGTTCGACGAAGCGGTCGTTGCGGAAGATCGGGCTCGCGAAGACGAAGTCCAGCGCCTGATCATGGAACTGCGAGTTAAGCACTTCGCGGAATCGCTCACGCATCTCGCCGTGAAGGCGGAAGATCGCGTCCGCGGTCTGGATGTTCACCGTGGCCTGAGCGTGCATCGCCTGGAGGAAGAACACCACCCAGCCAGTCCAATCGCCGGTGGCCGAGACCGCGCGCATCCGTTCGATGTACTCGTCCTTGTGGGCCTCGAAGTAACCTGAAACGAAAAAGTTCGGCTGATGCAGGACGCCGAGTTTCCACAGCATCAGCGTGATCAGCATGCGGCCGATCCGGCCGTTGCCGTCCTCGAACGGATGCAGGGCCTCGAATTCGACATGCGCGATGGCGGTGCGGATCAATGGCCGCATCGTGCTTTCGTTGATGTAGCGGACGAGTTCGGCCATCGCCGGGCCCAGTTGCTCGGGGGCTATCGGGACGTAATAAATCTTTCCCCGCCGTTCGTCCCCGATGTAATTCTGTTCGACCTTGTAGCTGCCGGGGCGCTTGCGGGCTCCCCGTCCAAAGGACAGCAGCTGCTGGTGGGCGGTCCGGATCAGGTGTTCGCCAAGCGGGGCGCCCTCGGCGAGGGCCTGCTGGGCATTCCGCAGCGCGCGGGAGTAAAGGTAGGTCTCGACGTCGTCGTTGCGGGCCTCCCGGTAAGGGTCGGCGCTGCCTGCGTCCTCTTCGGCTTCCAGTCGGTACAGTTCCTCGATGGTCGAGATCGTCCCCTCCATCCGGGAAGACGTTACCGCGTCCTGACGACGCAGGGGGGCGAGAAATAACTCGCTGTTCACCATGCCCGACATCTTGGTATCATACCGCGCAAGGGAGGCTGCCGCCTCTTCAAGCGGCCCAAGCAGGACCTCGTAGTCGAGGGCAGATGGGGGAAAGGTGCCGATATGATAGGTGACGGCATCTGTCAGATCGTAAGATTTGGTGACCATATGTGTGCCGATTCTGTCATCAACGGGATTTGACGTCAACCTAGTCACGACAAGAGCGCTTGGCAACAAAACATGGGCCCATTCTGACATCAAGAGGCGTTGTCGCCAGGAGTCTGCCATCAAGCCAGATTGGCGACAGAGACTGGCAGGAAAATGGTATCAAAGCATGATCTCCTGTCATTCGCCGCAACTCGTGCGGAGAATAGAGGGTCTAATCTCCGCATGAACGTTATGGTGACCTGTTTCCTGAACGACTGGGTCGGGCTGAGTCCGGCCGCTCCCTTGCATGTCAGGAACCCTCGGACAATTTCCATTCCCGTCCGAAGTCTTGCAACACCAGCTCACGCGCAGGACAACCGGCACATCTGTGCTGCAGCCGCTGCTCCGACAGTCGCTCGGCCATGGTCAGGATGGTGATCAACACGGCATCGGAATGCTGCGCGAGCTGGATCAGATACTCCCCGCTCGGCCCGCGTTCGCCAGACAGCCAGTACTTGGCCTTCCGTTCACTCGCTCCGGTCCAGCGCATCACTGTCTTGATGGCCTGATGTGTGGGCCCCAGTTCGCGCCGCAGGGTGTCGGCAATGGCCTTGCGATAGGCGGCCTGATCCGCGTCCAGGTGCACAGTTGTGCCCATTTTCGGCACAGATGCGCCCATCTTGATCCGCATCGCGGCGTCCTCCTCCGGTAAACCTTTGGGGAAGACAACACAGCGGCAGATTCCATTTTGCGCCCCAGCCAATACCCCGGGTCCGACCAGACGGAGACGCCTGCATGAACTGATCTGGAGACGGGAATGGCAGGCAGAGAGCTGCCCTCAAGAAAAGAACTGGCGAAGTCCCCGCCAAAGCGACGTGCGGCCGAATATGTCCGCATGCAGCGGCGATCTGGGCTGCGGTCCCTTCAACCACTTCGGCGGCATAGACGGCGGTTTCGAAGTCGGCCCAGGCTTTCGCGCGGGCCTTCGCGGCCTCGTCGCGCTTCTGCTTGGCTGCAGCCTGCCCGGCGAACAACTGGTCGATCATGTCCTGCTGTTCCGGAACGGTCGGAAGCGGTAACGGGAAACTTCCCACCTCCTTGCTGTTGATCGAGGCGAGGTTCGTCGTGCGCTTGGCCTTCGACCTAAAATAGGCTTGCCCATAGCTGGAGTTGATTACCGACAGCACGAACTCGGGCAGGGCCTTGGTCTGATCGAGACGTACGCGCAGAACGTGGTTCTGGTGGACGCAATCCGGGATTTCATCCCGCCAGATCGCACCGCGCCCGACCAGATCGGGGCTGTTGCCCTCGCACAGCAGCACATCGCCGTATTCCAGCCGATACTTGGGCATGTCCTCGTCGGGGACGCTGATCATCTTGATCTTGTTCAGGTCCAGCCGCCAACGCTGCACGTTGACCACCGCAAGGTAGGGGCGGGCGTGGGATGTCGGCCGATTGGCGGGGGATTTCTGCAGGCCGTAGCTGACCTTGCCGACACTCGACAAAGGCGAGGTGGGATACTTCGGCACGGGGTCCACGATGTGAGGCGCCGCCCTAAGGATCCCCTCGTGGCTCCACCGTTCAATATCCTTGAAGTTCGCCACGAACACCGGGCGGTCGGGCACCCTACGTTCGAGGTTGCTTTCATAGATGATCTGTCGCGGGCGGTCTTGTGCGGGCAGATGTGCGAAGAGGAAGCCGCGCACGCTGGACTTGGATCGTGCAGCGAAGCTTCGGGTCGCCCTGCTTCGCAAGGGCGGTTGATATGGGGTTTCGTCATACATGGTCGCTCAGGCCCTGCGGCCGCACGGGCGGCAAGGGCTCTCCTTTTCATGAGGGTGATGAAAACCGGCCCGCAGCCTGACTGCGAGATTGACCGGTTTTGCTAATTGGGTCATGATGGAGATGTAGCGGGACGTACTCGACTACATCTTGAAGGCCTCGAGGGTTCCAGCCCTCGGGGCTTTCTCTACTTCAGGATTTAGCTCTTTTTGGCCTCAGGTCATGCGCCGCCCTCCCTGTACCGCTCGGGGTAGAGCTTTTCCGGCGTCGTGCCGAGAGCATCCGCGATGGCGCGCTCGATCCGCTTCGAACGATGCTTTCCGAGGCCCACAAGCGAGATCGACGTCCCGGATACCCCAAGATCGCGACCGATTTGCGCCAGAGATGTGCCACGAATACGCAACTCCGCCTTCAGGCGCTCGTGCCGCTCCGCAGGGGTTTTCGATCTGATCCGCATGCGTCCTCATGTACTGAAAATGGGGCTCCGTTCCGGCGCGCCTGAACCATCCGGCGCATGAAACCCTCATTGAATCAAGGCGTGGGCTTGAGAATTTTCTTTATGAAACAAAATCTTGTGTGAGGATTCCGGGTGGATTTCCGCGATTCATCACCAAGACTCAATCCTCTAGGCTATTTCTCATTTTCCCGGCTACGCTCTGGGCGTCCAAGCCCTCAAAACCAGCGAGGGGCTACATGAGCGAGACTAAAGACCGCAAAGAGCTCAGGTGATTCGCAAGCATCTTGGGCTGACCCAAGCCGTGATGGCCGAGCGGCTGACCGTCAGCCAGAGCGCATATGAAAAGTACGAGCGTGGGGAGCGCGGGGTGCCCTCCGTTCTGCTGGAGAAGGCACGTTCGTTGCGGCAGGAATATGAGGACCGGAAGCGGGGCGCATCCAAACTGGCGGACGCCGCCGGATTGGCTGCCGAAGTGAGAAAAAGGCGTTTCGAGGGCTGGATACAAGGTTGTTGGACATTGTTCCTGGCGGTCTGCCTCTGGTTGCTTCTGAGAATCTTGGCCGCGCAAGGTGGGACAGACCTCCTCCGATTGGGGCCAAATGATGAGGGGCTTGCGCTGGCCTTTTTCTTGTTCCTCGGCCTGAGCATACTGCTGGCGAACGAGACCTGGCGCAGAGCCTGCTACGGCTTACCAATTCGGAAACAACGGCGCGCATCCTGAAAGAGGTGAGCGGTACTCGGAGGCCCGCACAAAAGCGCGGGCCAAGTCGCTCAAAGGACAGCCACTGCATTCGACCGGGCCTTGCCCGGCTCACGCCGCGTCTGACGACATTTTCTTATTTCATTGGACCGCCCAACATCCCTGCCGATGCCGGTCAATCGGCAAGCGCCGCTCACAAGCGGCGTGATCGGTGGCCCCGTGTCCTCGGCTGCGCCTGCGGGCCGCGCCAAGGCCGCCGATCACCATTGACAGTCATCGTCAGAGCCGTGGGTCGGACTTTGCCCTCCGCGCACTCTGTTCCGTCCGAATACATGCGTATTCGGTCAGATCAGATCGCCGGAGGCGCTACCCGAGAGGCGGTGAAGGCGAAAACCCGAGCCGTCAGAATGAAACCCAAAGGCCCGTGGGCCTTATCGCGGCTGAACCGAAGGCCAGACATGCCAAACCACGCCACGAGGCAATTTCGTGACACAAAAGGCAGTTTTGCCTGGAGTTTACAATTGATTTAATGGCGGACCCGGAGCGATTCGAACGCCCGACCCCCAGATTCGTAGTCTGGTGCTCTATCCAGCTGAGCTACGGGTCCGCTGTGAGGCGGTGATGTAGCGATGCCCGCGGGGGGGTGCAAGGGTGAAAATGCGAAATTCGTAAAACTCTTTTGCGAAGCCCTCAGGCATGGGCCGGCGCAGGGGGCGGGGCGGGGGCGGGGCTGATCCCGGCCAACTCGCGGGGCAGGTGCAGCATGAACTCGGTGCCTTCCTCGTCGCTGCGCAGCAGCTCCAGCCGGCCGCCGTGGTTGCGCAGAAGGTCGGCGGCGATCGCAAGGCCCAGCCCGGTGCCGCCCTTGCGCGAGCCGCCGGTGAACGGCTGGAACAGGTGGTCGCGCGCCTTCTTCGGCAGGCCGGGGCCGGTGTCGCCGATGCGGATCCACCATTCGGCGTCGTCCTCGCCGGCGCCGATCTCGATGGTGCCGGGCTGGCGCGTGGCCTCGATGGCCTGACGGGCATTGCGCACCAGGTTAGACAGCACCCGGAAAAGCTGGTCGCGGTCGGCGCGCACCAGCATGGCGGTCGGCACGTCGGTCAGGAACTCGACCGGCTCGCAGCCCTCAAGGCGGTCCGAGGCCATGGATTCGCCCTCGGTCACCTCGCTGACCAGCGCGGCCAGGTTGAAGCGCGACAGCGACGGCGGCGATTCCTCGGCCTTGCCGAAGGCCAGCGTCGTCTCGCACAGGTTGACGGCGCGGCTGATCGAGTTGACCAGCTTCGGCGCCGCGCGGCGCACGGCGGGGTCGGCGCTGGTCTCCAGCCGGTCGGCGAAGATCTGCGCCGTGGCCAGAATGTTGCGCAGGTCGTGGCTGATGCGCGCCACCGCCTGCCCAAGCTGCGCCAGCCGCGCCTTCTGCTTCAGGGCCGAGGTGACGGTGTGCTGCATGGCCGCCAGCGCGGTCTCGGCCTCGTTCAGCTCGGTCAGGCGGGCGTCGGGGGTGATGATGGCGCGGGCATCCTCGGGCGCGCTGGCATAGGCGGACATGTGGCTGATGACGCGCCGGATCGGCACCAGCAGCAGCCGCTGCGCCGCGACGTTCAGCAAAAGCGCGGTCAGGATTGAAAACGCGGCCGAGATCAGCAGCAGCCGCAGCCCGTATTCGATCATCTGGTTGCGCAGGCGCTGGGTGTCGGTGGTGATCTCGATAAGCTGGCCGGCCTGGTTCACCGGCGCGCCGATCACCCGGATGACCCGGTTCGTCGGGTCCATCAACTGCGCGATGGCGTCCCGGATCGAGGTCCAGAAGGGCTGCGCGCGCAAATCGTAGGTGGCCGCGATCGGCCCCGGAATCGGCGAGGACAGCACAAGCTGGCGCACGTCGTTGCGCCGCAGGACGACGTTGAAGACGCCGGCATTCTCCAGAAGCTCTGATTCCAGGTCCGAGGCCAGCGATTCATCCGTCGCCAGCAGCGCAAGACTGGCGATCTGCGCGCGTTCCAGCCGCGATTCCAGAAAATCCAGCCGATAATTCGAGATCGACGGCAGCAGGATCAGCACCTCTGCGAGGACCACGAAAATGCCGGTCAGCAGCGCGAATCGGCCTGAAAGGGTATTCAGGGACATGATATGCTTGAAATTCCCCTTCGTCGCGACGCCTGTGCTTCACATAGTCGTCTGATTGCCGCAGTTCAAACCTGCGTGAGGGTGGATCGGTTCCCTGCGCGCGCCCAGACCGGCATTTTCCGGCCGGTCCGGTGGCGGAAAGCGGGCCAATGCGGTTGACTCGAGCCCAAGGGGCGACTATGCAGCGGGCCTCGAATGACCGGCGCGCCTTGCGTGGGCCGATAGCCCATACCTGACGCCCATACCCTGACGCGCCCTGACCCGGAGTTACAAGATGTCGAAACGCACCTTCCAGCCGTCGAACCTGGTTCGCGCCCGCCGCCACGGTTTTCGCGCGCGCATGGCGACCAAGGGCGGTCGCCGCGTGCTGAACGCCCGTCGCGCCAAGGGCCGCAAGTCGCTCAGCGCGTAAGCGCGCCGGGCCTTGGGCAACGTCACGCCCGGGCTGCTTGCGATGGACAGGACCACCGAAGTCGCCGCCACTGACCGGAGCGCCGCCAAGGCGATGCCGGACAGGGCGGCTTCTGGCGTTTCCCGTCCCGCGCTGGTGACCCTGCGCAAGCGCGCGGATTTCCTGCGCGCGGCCTCGGCGCGCCGTCAGGGCATGGCGGGCTTTCTGCTGCAAGCCCGTCGCCGCCCCGATGACGATGCGGTTGAGGCGCAGGCCGTCCGTATCGGCTATACCTGCTCGAAAAAGCTGGGGAATGCGGTGACGCGCAACCGCGCCAAGCGGCGCCTGCGGGCGCTGGCGCGCGAGGTCATGCCGGGTCTGGCGCGGCCGGGCTGGGACTATGTGCTGGTCGGCCGCCCCGGTGCCACGGTTGAGCGCGGCTTTGCCGATCTGCGCGCCGATCTGGCCGCCGCCCTTGCACGGGTGCATGGCGCATGAGCCCGCTTGCGCATATTCTGGCGCTGCCGGTGCGCGGCTATCGCCTTGTCGCCAGCCCCTGGGTCGGCCATGGCTGCCGCTTTCAGCCCACCTGCTCGGCCTATGCGCTTGAGGCGCTGGAGCGTCACGGCGGCCTTCGCGGCGGCTGGCTGGCGACGCGCCGCATCTGCCGCTGCCATCCCTGGGGCGGCCACGGCTATGACCCGGTGCCGGAAACCCGGACGAAATCGCAGGGCTGAGCCTGCACCACGCGCCACGGCGCAACAAGGATGGACCGATGCGCGACGATTTCGCCAGCGAGGGCACGGATCTTTCAGAGGACGCGGTGGGCGAGATCCATCCGCTGTTTCGCGGCGCGCCGTCCTCGACCGAGTTTCGCAAGCTGCGCAAGCGTCTGGTGCGCGAGACCCGCGCCGCCATCGAGACCTATGACATGATCCGCCCCGGCGACCGCTGGCTTGTCTGCCTGTCGGGCGGCAAGGACAGCTATACGCTGCTGGCGGTGCTGCACGAACTGAAATGGCGCGGACTTTTGCCGGTCGATCTGCTGGCCTGCAATCTCGATCAGGGCCAGCCCGGCTTTCCCGCCACCGTCCTGCCGCAATTCCTGACCGAGCGCGAGGTCGCCCACCGCATCGAATATCAGGACACCTATTCCATCGTTAAGGAAAAGGTGCCCGAGGGGCGCACCTATTGCAGCCTGTGTTCGCGCCTGCGCCGCGGCAATCTTTACCGCATCGCCCGCGAAGAGGGCTGTCAGGCGGTCGTTCTGGGCCATCACCGCGACGACATTCTTGAGACGTTTTTCATGAATCTGTTCCATGGCGGACGGCTGGCCTCGATGCCGCCGAAGCTGCTGAACGAGGACGGCGACCTGAACGTGCTGCGCCCGCTGGCCTTCGTGGCCGAGGCCGATTGCGACCGCTTTGCCCGTGCCATGAATTACCCGGTGATTCCCTGCGATCTGTGCGGCAGTCAGGAAGGCTTGCAGCGCATGCAGGTCAAGAAATTGCTGGACGAATGGGAAACCCGCAGCCCCGGCCGCCGTCAGGTGATGTTCCGGGCGCTGACCAATGTGCGTCCCTCGCATCTGCCGGACCCGAACCTGTTCGACTTCACCGCGCTTACGCCGGATGTATCGAATTTTACGGAAAAACAGGTTCCGAACCTGCGCGAACATTAACGGAACAAAAAGGCATCGGACCTTAGCCTCTGGATCAGGTAACATGATTCGGAACGGAAGATGGCTTACGGAATCGGTGCGGCGGCGTCACGTCTGGCAAGGCTGGTCAAGGGTGGGGCTGAGGCACGCGGCAGACACCGGCTGGCGCTGGTGCTGCGGCTGGAAAACCTGGAAAACCTGTGCTCCAGCATCGGGCCGGCGTTGTTCGACCGGATGATGGACAAGCTGATGCTGTGTCTTGTCGTCGAATTGCGGCTGATCCCGCAGGCGCGGACGCCCGGCTCGGGCGAGATTCGCGGCATCATCGCTGACCCGGGGGCCGCGGACGTGCCGGATCTGCTGGCGCGGCTGCAATGGCTGTGCCAAGCCGGGATCGACCTGCCAGAGCTGCGCATCGCACCGGTGATGAATGCGGTGATCGTCGGCGAAGGCGCCGCCCGGCATGAGCTGACGTCGCTTTATTCGCGCGGCGCGCAGGTGCTGCGCGCGCTTGATCCGCTGGCCGGCGCGTCGCAGGTGATGTTCGTCGAAATGCCCGACGCGCCCTGCGATGACGTCCAGACCGAGGCGCCGCCCCTGTCCCGGCATCTGCGCCTGAACTTCCAGCCGCAGCTTTGCTGCGACACGGGCGAGGTGATGGCGCTGCGCGTTGCGGCCTTCATCGATCACCCCGAACACGGTCCCGTTTCGCTGGCCGAACTGCAACCGCGCCTTGATGCCCGCGCTTTGACGGAGCTGACCGGCGCGGTCCTGCGCGGTGCGCTGGCGGCCCTGCGCGGCTGGGATCGGCTGGGGCTGCCGGTGCCGTTTGTCTCGGTCCAGGTGCCGGACCGCGAACTGGCTACCACCGGCTTTGCCGATGCGATCATCTGGGAACTCGACCGGCTGGATCTTGCCCCCGACCGGCTGGAACTGGAGGTGACCGAGCCCATCGGACGCGAGGGCGGCCGCATCCCGGTCGCCGAGGCGCTGCGCCGTCTGGCCGCGAACGGGTGCCGGATCGCGCTGGGCGAATTCGGAACCGGCAGCGCCGGGCTGGCCGATCTGCGCCGCTTTGGCGTCGGCCGCGTCCGCATCGGGCGAGAATTCATCGCCGGCTGCGACCGGCGCGGCGATCAGCAGCGCATGATCCTGGCCATTATCGCGCTGGCCGACCATCTGGGCCTGCGCACGCTGGCCGACGGTGTCGCGACGGCGGCGGAATATGCCTTTGTCACGCAGATCGGCATGAATGCCGTGCAGGGCGCCGTGGTGGCGCCACTGCTGGACGAAGGCGGCATCGATGCCTTCCTGACCGCACATGCAGCCGCGCTGCCCGTGCCCTTCGACAACCGCCGCCGGGTCTAGCCGTGCCGTCTGGCCATGGCCCGACCATGGCCAGACCACGGATCGTTGCGCAATTTTGCGGTTCGAAGGCGTCACGAACCATGGCGGGATTCGGACGATTGCGGCATATCCGGGGCAAATTCCCTTGACCTTTGGCGGTCGCTTCTGTTGAAGCGGCCCGAACCCACAGGCCGGGTCACGACGAAGGGGCAGTTCCGGAATGGAAGACAACAACCGCAACCTCATCCTGGCGATGGTGCTTTCGGCCCTCGTCATGCTTGTCTGGTCGATCTTCTTCGCCCCCGAGCCGCCTCCACCCGCGCCCGAAACGCCCGCGACCCAGACCGCCGGAACCCCGGCGACCGGCGCGGCTGCGCCCGGTGCCGCAGGGCAGGCCGGCTCGGCGCCGGCTCTGGACGCGGCGGCGGCTGCCAATGCCGACCCCTCGGCCAAGGCGGCGCGGGTCAAGATCGAATCGCCCGCGCTGGCGGGGTCGATCTCGCTGGCGGGCGGCCGGATCGACGATCTGGAACTGACCGGCTATCACGACACGCTGGACCCGAAATCGCCCTATGTCCGGCTGCTGTCGCCGACCACGCAGACCGAGCGTCTGCCCGAAGGCAGCGCCGTCGCCCCCGGCGGCGACGTGCAGACCGTGGTGCAAAAGCCCTATTACGCCGTCTATGGCTGGATGCCGGCCGCCGGCACCGACCCGGCGCTGGTTCCGGGGCCGGCGACCATCTGGCAGGTCGAATCCGGGGACACGCTGGCGCCGGGCAAACCGGTCACGCTGCGCTGGGACAATGGCGCGGGCCAGGTCTTCCGCCGCACCTATGAACTGGACGACAAGTTCCTGTTCACGGTGACGCAGATGCTGGAGAACAAGGGCACGGCGCCCTTCTCGGCCGCGCCCTATGGCATTCTGGCGCGCCACGGCAAGCCCGACACCCAGAACTTCTTCGTCCTGCATGAAGGCGTTGTCGGCATGACCGACGGCACCCTGCTTGAGGAAAAATACAAGGATCTGCCCGAACTGACGCCGCTGGCCGGCGAAGGCCCGGCGCAGCTGCTTGAGGTCAAGGAAAACGGCTGGATCGGCTTTACCGACAAGTACTGGATGACGACGCTGGCGCCCGCGCCCGGCCAGTCCTTCACCGCGGTGGTGAAATACGCGCCCGGCGCCGACATCTACCAGACCGAGACGCGGATGCCCGTGCAGACCGTCGCACCCGGCGCCACCGCCTCGACCGCCAGCTATCTTTTCGCCGGCGCCAAGGTCTGGGAAACCATCAACGGCTACCAGGAATCCCCCGGCATCGTCCGCTTCGTCGATTCGATCGACTGGGGCTGGTTCTATTTCCTGACCAAGCCGATCTTCCGCATCCTGCACTGGCTGAACGGCATGATCGGCAACATGGGCTGGGCGATCATCGCGCTGACCTTCGTGCTGAAGCTGCTGGTCTTTCCGCTGGCGCGCAAATCCTATGTCTCGATGGCGCGGATGAAAGAGCTCCAGCCCGAGATGGAGGCGATCAAGGAACGCACCGGCGACGACCGGATGAAATACCAAAAAGAGGTGATGGAGCTTTACAAGCGCGAAAAGGTGAACCCCGCCGCGGGCTGTTTGCCGGTGCTTTTGCAGATCCCGATCTTCTTCTCGCTCTACAAGGTGATCTTCGTCACCATCGAGTTGCGCCACGCGCCGTGGCTTGGCTGGATCCGCGACCTTTCGGCGCCCGATCCGTCCAGCCTGTGGAACTTCTTCGGGCTGATGCCCTGGGCGACGCCGGGGCAGGGCAGCTTCCTGCACAGCTTCACGCTGCCGGCGCTGGCGATCGTCCTGGGCATCTCGATGTGGATGCAGCAGAAACTGAACCCCGCCCCCGCCGATCCGGCGCAGAAGATGATCTTTGCCTGGATGCCGTGGGTGTTCATGCTGATGCTGGGCGGCTTCGCCTCGGGGCTGGTGCTGTACTGGATCACCAACAACACCATCACCATCATCCAGCAATACACCATCATGTCGATGCACGGGCACCGGCCCGACCTGTTCGGCAATATCAGGTCCAGCCTGCCCGCGCGGGCCAAGGCGGGCGATGACAAGGCGGCCAGCGGCAAGGCCGGCGACAAAAAGGGCAAGGGCGGCAAATGACCGCCCGGATCGCCCGGATACGGCGCCACCCGATCAAGGCGATCGGGGGCGAGGATCTTGGCCGCGTCCGTCTGGATGCGGCCCGGCGCCTGCCGGGGGATCGTATCTGGGCGCTGCTGACCGAGGGCGGTGAACGCCACGCCGGCCCCCTTGACCGGCCCACGCGCTGGCTGCCCAAATCCTGTTTTCTGCGCGGCGCGGCCTCGGCCGCGCTGCAAGCCGTTCAGGGCGGCTGGGGCGAGGGGGCCGCGGACGGCCCCATCCGCCTGACCCATCCCGACTTGCCCGATCTGGTCTTTGACCCCGCGACCGAGGGCGCGCGGCTGGCCGACTGGGTGGCGCCGCTTTGGCCCGTCGACAAGCCCGCGCCGACGCGGCTGGTGCAGGGGCCGACCGGCTGGACCGATGTGGCGCAGCCCTGGGTCTCGATCCTGTCGCTTTCCAGCCTGCGCGACCTGGAAACGCGGCTGGGCCAGCCCCTGGGCATTGCGCGCTGGCGCGCCAACCTGTGGCTGGACGGCTGGGAGGCCTATCGCGAACGCGACCTTGTCGGCCATGTCCTGACCATCGGCGGGGTCGAGCTGCGCGTCACCGAACCCATCGACCGCTGCGCCGCCACCAGCGCCGATACCGACACCGGCCGCATCGACATCGACATGCCCGAGGCGCTGAAGGCCCAATTCGGCCACAGCGATTTCGGCATCTATGCCGAGGTGGTCACCGGCGGCGAAATCGCCTTGGGAGATGAGGTTCAATCATGAAGGTCGCATTCCCCGTCGCCCCCGAGCCCGATCCCGAACAGGCCGAGGCCGCGCGCCAGCTTTTCGCCGGCCCCGTCGATTTCGTGAAGGGCGTCGTCGCCATGAGCGGGCTTCCCCCCGCCGACCGCCCCGAGGTCTGCTTTGCCGGGCGCAGCAATGTCGGCAAATCCAGCCTGATCAACGCGCTGACCGGGCGCAAGTCGCTGGCGCGGGCCTCGAACACGCCGGGCCGCACGCAGGAAATCAACTATTTCGCCCTTGGCGCCCGCTCTTATCTGGTCGACCTGCCGGGCTATGGCTTCGCCAAGGCGCCGGTTGCGGTGGTGGCGAAATGGCAGTCGCTGCTGAAAAGCTATCTCTCGGGGCGGCCGACGCTGCGCCGGGCCTTTGCGCTGATCGATTCGCGCCATGGCGTCAAGGACGTGGATCACGAGATCATGCGCCTGCTGGACCGCGCGGCGGTGCCGTTCCAGGTCGTGCTGACCAAGGCCGACAAGATCGGCGCTACGACGATGCAGGACACCATCGCGCAGGTGCAGGAGGCGCTGCAGAAACACCCCGCCGCCTATCCCGAACTGGTCGTCACCAGTTCCGACAAGGGGCAGGGGATCACGACCTTGCGCGCGATCATTGCCGGTCTGGACTGATCGGTGCACGCGTCCTAGGGTCTGCCCTGAAACACAGGGACCGCGATGAGAAAGCAGAACATGAACCGTGACTGGACCTCGACCGCGCGCACGCTCTCTGAGGCGCTGCCTTACATGCAGCGCTATTCCGGTGCGGTCGTGGTGGTGAAATTCGGCGGCAATGCGATGGGCGACGATGCGGCGATGGCCGAATTCGCCCGCGATATCGTGCTGATGAAGCAGGTCGGCATCCACCCGGTCGTGGTCCATGGCGGCGGCCCGATGATCAACGACCTGCTGGGGAAACTGGGCATCGACAGCCACTTCGTGCGCGGCAAGCGCGTCACCACCCGCGAGACGGTCGAGGTGGTCGAGATGGTGCTGTCCGGGCTGGTCAACAAGCGCATCGTGCAGGCGATCAACGACGCCGGGGGGCGCGCCGTCGGCATCTCGGGCAAGGATGACGACCTGATGGTGTGCGAGCCCGACGACCCCGAACTGGGCTTCGTCGGTCGCCCGGTCGAGATGAACGTCCAGATCATCCGCGACCTCTACCTTGCCGGGCTGATCCCGGTCATCGCCCCGGTGGCGACGGGGATGGAGGATAACGAGACCTTCAACGTCAATGGCGACACCGCCGCAGGTGCCATCGCAGGTGCGCTGAAGGCCGACCGGCTGCTGCTGCTGACCGATGTGTCGGGCGTCAAGGACGCCTCGGGCGAGGTGCTGACGGCGCTGAAACCCGAACAGGTGCGCGCCATGGTCGCTGACGGCACCATCGCCGGCGGCATGATTCCCAAGACCGAAACCGCCCTGAAGGCGCTTGAGGAAGGGGTCCGCGCCGTCACCATTCTTGACGGTCGCGTGCCCAACGCGGTGCTGCTGGAACTGTTCACCGAACATGGCGCCGGCAGCCAGATCCGCGCGACCGAGCCGCGCATTAAGCCGCGTGGCTTGCGGCAGGGCGACAGCGGGCTTTGACAGGCCCCCAAGATCGACCTTGCCGCGGCGGCGAAAGCTGTGGCAGGTTCGGCGGGCGGCGCAAATTCAACACGGGCGAAAAGGCAATTCGATGACCCCCTTGGGACACTGCCGGCTTATCCTGACACGACATGCGAAATCGTCCTGGGACGATCCGACGCAGGCCGACCATGACCGGCCGCTGAACGAACGCGGCCGCCGTTCGGCGCGCGAGCTGGGCGACTGGCTGGCCAGCCGCGGCTATGAGCCCGAAGAGGTGCTGTGCTCGACCGCGCTGCGCACGCGCGAGACCTGGGAAACCGCCGCCGCCGCGCCGCTTGAGGTGCGTCCGCTGCTGCGCTATGAGCCGGGGCTTTACCACGCCTCGCCGGAAAAGATGCTGCAATTGCTGCGCACGGCCTCGGCGCCGACGGTGATGATGGTCGGGCACAATCCCGGCATCGCCGAATTCGCCGCCATGCTGCCGGCACGGGTGCCGCTGGACCCGGATTTCCGCCGCTATCCCACCGCCGCGACGCTGGTCGTGGATTTCCAGATCGACCGCTGGGCCGATCTGGAGCCGGGTCAGGGCAGCGTGCTGGATTTCGTGCGCATCGACGGCCGCGGCTAGGCGCTGGCCTAGGCTGCGGGCCTAAAGCCGCATCTCGGTGACGACACGGGCGGCGAACAGCCGCTCGACATCCTCGCCCCGGCAAAGTTCGGTCGCGGGCGTCTGCACCGTGGCCGAGGCCGCTGCCGCCGCCAGACCCAGCGCGTGTGCGACGGGCCAGCCGCGGGCATAACCCAGCGTGAAGCCGGCCAGAAAGCTGTCGCCGGCGCCGACCTTGCTGACGATCGGCACCCGCGCTGCCTCGGCATGCCAGATGCCTTCGTCGGTGGCGATGATATTGCCGTCACGGCCGCGCGCCACGATCACCCCCCGCGCCGCCCCCGAGGCGACAAGACTGGCGGCGAAGGCCGCGGTGTCGGCGCGATAGGGCAGGGGCTGGCCGGCCAGCCCCTCGGCCTCTTCGTCGTCCATGCGCAGGATTTCCACACGCCGGTCGCGCGCGGCGGCGACCGTGGCCAGCGCCTCGCCCGAGGTGTCGACGATCAGCCTTGTGCCCTGGCCCTGCAACCGCCCGGCCAGCATGGCGCCGAAGCTGGCGGGCACGCCGGGCGGGTTCGACCCCGAAAGCACCACCAGCCCGTCACCCGGGGCCATCTCGGTCGCCAGTTCCAGCGCGCGGGCCACATCGTCCGCCGACCATTCCGGCCCCGGCATGACAAAGCGGTATTGCTGGCGGGTGGCGCGGTCGTCGGCGGTCAGGGATTGCCGCGTCTCGCCCGGGGCGGGCAGGGACAGGACGGGGATGCCGGTCGCCTCAAGCATGGCGGCCATGCGCTGCCCGGTCGTGCCGCCAAGCGCCACCAGCGCCGTGCTGTGGCCGCCCATGTTGCGGATGGCGCGGCTGACATTGATGCCGCCGCCCCCGGGGTCGAAGCTGGGCGCCTCGCAGCGCAGCTTGACATCCGGCACCACCCGCGCCGCGCTGGTCGAGATGTCCAGCGCCGGATTCAGCGTGATGGTCAGGATCGGCGCCTGATCCATCACTCCCACCACTTGTCGATGGCGGCGATATCGTCGTCGGACCAGCCGAAATGATGGGCGAATTCGTGGATGACGACATGGCCGACCAGCGCGCCCAGCGTCACGTCGCCGCGCGCCGCCCATTCGTCAAGGATGGCGCGGCGGAACAGCCAGACCGTATCGGGGAAATGCTGCGGCTCGCTGGCGGTCTTTTCCGTCATCGGCACGCCGTCATAAAGCCCGGTCAGTTCCAGCGGGTCGGCGATTTCCAGTTCGTCCAGGAATTCCTCGGATGCGAAATCCTCGACGCGCAGCACCACCTGCGCGGCGGGGCCGGCGAATTCGGGCGGCAGGCCCGCGATGGCGGCGCGGGCCAGTTCTTCGATCTTTGCCAGGTCGGGGGCGGGGGCGTCTTTCCAGTCAAGCATTTGCTAACCTCGTCTTTGGTCCCGATATGGACAAAAACCGGCGTTTGTGAAAGAGCGAAGCGGACAGGAGAACCTCCATGACCATCACCCGCTTCGCCCCTTCGCCCACCGGACATATCCATGTCGGGAACCTGCGCACCGCGCTGATGAACTATCTGATCGCCCGCAAGACCGGCGGCACCTTCATCCTGCGCCTTGACGACACCGACCGCGAACGCTCCAAGCAGGAATATGCCGACGGCATCCAGCGCGATCTGGACTGGCTGGGCCTGCACTGGGACCGGATCGAGCGGCAGTCGGACCGTCTGGACCGCTATGCCGAGGCGGCCGAGGGGCTGCGCCAGTCCGGCCGCCTTTACGAGGTGTTCGAGACCCCGACCGAGCTGGACCTGAAGCGCAAGAAGCAGCTCAACATGGGCAAGCCGCCGGTCTATGACCGCGCCGGGCTGAAGCTTGCGGCCGAGGACAAGGACCGCCTGCGCGCCGAGGGCCGCGAGGGGTACTGGCGCTTTCTGCTGGATCAGGAGCGCATCGAATGGCCCGATGGCATCCTGGGCGATATCTCCATCGACGCGGCCAGCGTCTCGGACCCGGTGCTGATCCGTGCCGACGGGCAGGTGCTTTACACCTTTGCAAGCTCGGTCGATGACGCCGACATGGGCGTGACGAATATCGTGCGCGGCGCCGACCACGTCACCAACACCGCGACCCAGATCCAGATCATCCGCGCATTGGGGGCCAATCCGCCCGCCTTTGCCCATCACAGCCTGCTGACCGGCGCGCAGGGCGAGGAACTGTCCAAGCGCCTTGGCACGCTGTCGATCCGCGACCTGCGCGAAAGCGGCGTCGCGCCCGAGGCGCTGCTGTCGCTGATGGCGCGGCTGGGTTCCTCGCAGCCGATCGAGATGCGCATGACGCTGGACGAACTGGCCGACGGGTTTGCGCTTGACCAGTTCGGCGCCTCGCCCACCAAGTTCGACGCCGAAGACCTGTGGCCGCTGACGCGCGAAGCCAATCAGGCCCGCCCGTTCGAGGTCGTCCGCGACCGCATCAAGGCGCTTGGCGTGCCCGACGCGCTGGCCGAACGCTTCTGGCGCGTGGCCTCGCAGAACATCATCAAGCTGGACGACCTTGGCGGCTGGTGGGAGATCTTCTCGAAAGGCGCCACGCCCCAGATCGACCCCGAGGATGCCGAATTCATCGCCGAGGCGATGACGCTGCTGCCGCCGCCGCCCTATACCGACACAAGCTGGGCCGAGTTCACCAGCGCCGTGAAAGAGGCGACCGGCCGCAAGGGCAAGGGTCTGTTCATGCCGCTGCGCAAAGCCCTGACGGGGCAGGCGCATGGGCCGGACATGTCGGACGTGATGCCGCTGTTGCAGGTCGTGCGCGCCCGTCCCTGACCGCGCCCCACCGGATTGCTGCGGCCCGTCGCCCCCCGGCGCGGGCCGTTCGCGTTTCGGGCGCTGGCGCCTAAACCTCTGGTCGTGATTGCAAAACCGCCCCGTCAGGCTGACACTGAAGGGGCGAGTCGCGAAGCCCGTGCGGATCACCTCGAGGGAGTTACCCATGACCAAGGATACCGACGTCACCGTTCAGCCCGGATCGGTCCAGAGCGACCCTTCGGTGCATATCGAAGTCACGAAAGACGGCCCCTATATCGTCAGGGGCACCATTCCGCTGCATGTCGAGGTCATCACCCCCAACGATACCGGAAATTCGTGGTCCTATCAGCAGGGGCGGGAATTTGCGACCAAGGACGGGACCGCGCTTTGCCGCTGCGGTCATTCCCGGAACAAGCCCTATTGCGACGGCTCGCATCTGCATGCCGGCGTCGACCTGACCGAGACCGCCAGCTTCCGGCCCCTGCTGGAAAGCGCCGAGGAAATCGACGGCCCGCGCTATAGCCTGACCGATAACGAGGCCTACTGCGCCTTTGCCCGCTTCTGCGACAATGGCGACCGCATCTGGAACGAGGTTCAGGAGCCGGGCGCCGCGCATGAAAAGCTGTCGGTCTATATGGCCCATCAATGCCCGGGCGGCCGTCTGCTGATCTGGGACCGCCAGACCGGCACCCCGGTCGAGGTGCCGCTGCCCGTCTCGCTGTCGCTGCTTGAGGACCCGGCCGAGTCCGTCAGCGGCCCCCTTGTGCTGCGCGGCGGCATCCGCGTGCAAAGCGCCAGCGGTCAAAGCTATGAAATCCGCAACCGGCAGGCGCTGTGCCGCTGCGGGGCGTCGTCGAACAAGCCGTTCTGCGATGGCAGCCACGCCTCGATCGGGTTCCGCGACGGGCTTTGACGGGGCGTCAGCCCGCGCGCTTGCACGATGTCAGGCGGATGAAGAACCTCGCCGCCACCGGGTTTGGCGCCACCTGGCGCGGGGGCAGGGCGACGATGCGGCGCGCCCGGACCTTGACGCCGGGCGGCAGCATCGCAGGGCGCGGGTTTGCCGAAAGCCCCTGCGAGTTCCCGGGCAGCACGCCAAGACCCAGCCCCTGTTCGGCCAGCGCCAGCGGCGTGGTCGGGAACTGCACCGTATAGGCCACGCTGACCGGGATGCCGCGCGATTCGAAAATATCGTCGATCTTGCGTCGCAGCGGGTTGGCGCCGTCCAGCGCGACGACATCCTGATCGCGCAGATCGGTCCAGCGGATGTTGTCCTTGCCGGTCAGGGGGCTGGACCACCAAAAGCATTTGGGCTTCGTCATCCAAGACGAAGCCCAAGGCATTCTTTCACTGTCGGCGGGCGCAGGCTACTCGCTGGCCCTGAAGCCCAGCCTTTTGCCCAGCCTGGTCGCGAAGAACTCGCCGACAAGGCCGCGGCGGAACAGAAGCACGCAGACCATGAACACGATCCCGGTGATGATCGTCACCGGAAAGTCCGAGGTCGCAAGGTAGTTCTGCAAGGTCACCACCAGCCCGGCGCCGACGACCGGGCCAAGGAACGTGCCGATGCCGCCCAGCAGCGTCATCAGGATCACCTCGCCCGACATCTGCCAGGTCACGTCGGTCAGCGTCGCGAACTGGAAGATCAGCGCCTTGACGCTGCCGGCCAGACCCGCCAGCGCCGCAGACATGACGAAGGCGCCCAGCTTGTAATGCTGCACGGAATAGCCCAGCGAGATCGCCCTTTGCTCATTCTCGCGGATGGATTTCAGGATCATGCCGAAGGGCGAATTGACGACGCGCCAGATGATCAGCAGGCCAAGGATGAACACCGCAAGGACGAAGTAGTACATGTTCATCGACTGGCCCAGATCGATCAGCCCGAACAGGCGGCCGCGCGGGATCGACTGGATGCCGTCCTCGCCATGGGTGAAGGGGGCCTGAAGGCAGAAGAAATAGAACATCTGCGACAGGGCCAGCGTGATCATGGCGAAGTAGATGCCCTGCCGGCGGATGGCGATGGCCCCCATGACCAGACCCAGAAGGGCGGCGCCAAGGACGCCCAGCAGGATGCCGGCCTCGGGCGACCAGCCCCAGGCCTTGATCGCGTGGCCGGTGAAATAGGCGGCGCCGCCGAAGAAGGTGGCATGGCCAAAGGAGAGCAGCCCCGTATAGCCCAGAAGCAGGTTGAAGGCCGCGGCGAACAGCGCGAATGCCAGAAGCTTCATCAGGAAGATCGGGTACAGGAACATCGGCGCGACCAGCAGCGCCGCCAGCCCGAGAAGGGCCAGGACTAGCTGCAACTGCCCGGCGCGGGGATGGACCGCGACATGTTCGGCGGCGACGGTTTCGGATTTCCCGGACATGTCAGGCATCCTTTCCAAAAAGGCCTGCGGGCCGCAGGATCAAGACGATCGCCATGATGACGAAGATCACGATGTTCGAGGCCTCGGGGTAAAAGACCTTGGCCAGCCCCTCGACCACGCCCAGCATGTAGCCGGTGACGATGGCGCCCAGGATCGAGCCCATGCCGCCGACGACGACCACGGCGAAGACGATGATGATCAGGTTCGAGCCCATCAGCGGGCTGACCTGATAGACCGGCGCCGCCAGCACGCCCGCGAAGGCGGCAAGGCCCGCGCCAAGCGCATAGGTCGCAGTCAGCAACAGCGGCACGTTGACGCCGAAGGCCTGCACCAGCACCGGGTTTTCGGTCGCGGCGCGCAAGTAGGCGCCGATCTTGGTCTTTTCGATCAGCAGCCAGACGGCGATGCAGACCGCAAGCGAGGCGATGACCACCCAGCCGCGATAGATCGGCAGGAACATGAAGCCCAGGTTCACCGCGCCCGCCAGTTGCGAGGGCGGCGCATAGGGCTTGCCCGAGGCGCCGAAGAAATAGCGGAAGGTGCCCTCGATCGTCAGGGCAAGGCCAAAGGTGAACAGCAGCCCGTAAAGCGGGTCCAGCTTGTAAAGGCGCGACAGCATCGTGCGTTCGACCACGGCGGCGAACAGGCCCACGATCAGCGGCGCCAGCACCAGCGCCAGCCAGTAGTTGACGCCCGCCAGCGTCAGAAGCAGCAGCGCCGTAAAGGCGCCCAGCATGTATTGCGCGCCATGCGCGAAGTTGATGACGCGCAACAGCCCGAAGATGACCGCAAGGCCAAGCGACAGCAGCGCATAGAACGAGCCGTTGATCAGCCCGACCAGAAGCTGGCCCATCAATGCCTGCAAGGGCACGCCAAAGATCATCACCATGTCACACCCCCAGTTCCCGATGCAGCATGTCCATCTGCGCCGGCAACTCGGCGACCGGGAATTCCGCCGTCATCCTGCCGTGGTCCATCAGATAGAAACGGTCCGCGACCTTGGCCGCGAAACGGAAGTTCTGTTCGACCAGCACCACGGTCATGCCGCGCGCCTTGAGCTTTTGCAGCACCTCGCCGATGGCCTGGATGATGACCGGGGCAAGGCCCTCGGTCGGCTCGTCCAAAAGCAGGCAGCGCGCGCCGGTGCGCAGGATGCGGGCCATGGCCAGCATCTGCTGTTCGCCGCCCGACAGTTTGGTGCCGGGGCTGTTCCTGCGCTCCAGCAGGTTCGGGAACAAATCGTAGATTTCGTCCAGCGACATGCCGCCTTCGGCGACCTTGGGGGGCAGCATCAGGTTTTCCTCGACCGAGAGGCTGGCGAAGATGCCGCGTTCCTCGGGGACGATGCCAAGGCCCGCGCGCGCGACGTGATGCAGGGGCAGGGCCATCATGTCGCGGCCGGCGAATTCGACCTGGCCCTTGCGCTTGCGCAGGATGCCCATGACGGCGCGCAGGGTCGTGGTCTTGCCCATGCCGTTGCGGCCAAGGATGCAGATCGTCTCGCCCTGCGCGATATTCAGGTTCACCCCATGCAGGACATGGCTTTCGCCATACCAGGCATGCAGGTCGCGGACATTCAGAAGCGGCGCGTTCATGCGTCGGTCCCCATATAGGCGGTGCGCACGCGCGGATCGGCCGAGACGGTGGCATAGTCGCCCCGCGCGATGATCTCGCCCCGTTGCAGCACGGTGACGTGGTGGCAGATGTCGGCCACGACGCTGAGGTTGTGCTCGACCATCAGGACGGCACGCTCGGTGGCGACATCGCGGATGATGTCGGCGACCATGGCGACGTCCTCTTGCCCCATGCCGGCCATCGGTTCGTCCAAGAGCAGCACCTCGGGGTCCAGCGCCAGCGTGGTCGCAATTTCCAGCACGCGCTTGCGGCCATATGACAGATCGGCGGCGCGGTGGTCGCGCCAGCGCGCAAGGCCCAGCCGTTCGATCAGGTCGTCGGCGCGCGCGTCCAGCCGGTCCAGCGCCGAGAGCGGCAGCCAGAACTGCGTCGCCAGCCCGTTCGGCCGTTGCAGCGCGACCTTGACGTTTTCGCGCACCGTCAGATGCGGAAAGACCGCCGAGATCTGGAAGGACCGCACCAGCCCCATCCGCGCCACCCTGTCGGGTGCGGTGCGGGTGATGTCGGTGCCCAGAAGCGTGATCTTGCCGCGCGTCGGTTGCAGGAACTTGGTCAGAAGGTTGAAAACCGTGGTCTTGCCGGCGCCGTTCGGGCCGATCAGGGCGTGGATGCGCGCGTGCTCCACGTCCAGATCGACATTGTTGACCGCCGTGAAGCCGCCGAAATCACGACCGAGGCCGCGGGCGGTCAATACCACCCGCGGCTTGGCCTGCGTTGCTTGCGCGGCGCTCATTTGATGAACGGACATGTCGATTTGTCCAGCGGCGCCGCAGTCTGTTCGGCCGGGATGGTGGAAAGGATGTTGAAATAGTCCCACTCACCCTTGCTTTCCTCGGGCGATTTCACCTTGACCAGATACATGTCGGTGATCATGCGCCCGTCCACGCGGACGGAACCGGTCTGGGTGAAATCGTCGCGCACCGGCATTTCGCGCATCTTCGCGGCGACGGTCTCGGCATTGTCGGAACCCGCCGCCTCGATCGACTTCAGGTAATGCAGCACGGCCGAGTAGGTCGCGGCATGGACCATCCCCGGCATGACGCCCATCTTGTCCTTGAACGCATTGGCGAATTTCCGGCTGGCCTCGTCACGGTCCCAGTAATACGAGGTGGTGAAGGTCAGTCCTTGCGCGTTTTGCAGCCCCAGCGCCTGCACGTCCGACATGACCACGACCATGCCGGCCAGCAGCTGGCCGCCCTGCGCGATGCCGAAATCGGCCGCCTGTTTCAGCGAGTTGACGGTATCCGCGCCGGCATTGGCCAGCGCGATCACCTGCGCCCCCGAGGCCTGCCCCTGCAACAGGAAGGACGAGAAATCCATCGCCCCCAGCGGATGCTTGACCGAACCCAGCACCTCGCCCTTTTCCTTGGCGATCTCGGCGCGCAGGTCTGCCTCCATCTGGTGGCCGAAGGCATAGTCCGAGGTCAGGATGAACCAGCTCTTGAAGCCCTGGTCCAGCAGCGCCTTGGCCGAGGACACCGATTGCGAATAGGTGTCCCAGCCCCAGTGGAAGCCGGTGGGCGAACATTCGGCATTGGTCAGCGCTGCCGAGCCGGGCCCGGTCATCAGCGTGATCTTCTTCAGGTCGCGGGCCATGTTGTTGACGGCAATCGCCACCGAAGATCCGGTCAGGTCGGCGATCGCGTCCACCTGCTCGGCCTCATACCATTTGCGGGCGATGGCCGAGGCGATGTCGGTCTTGGTCTGGTGATCGGCCGAGACCAGCTCGACCTTGATCCCCTTGCTTTCGGGGTCGAATTCCTTGATCGCGATTTCGGCCGCGGCGACCGAGCCGCGCCCGCCGAAATCCGAATAGGTGCCGGACTGGTCGTTCAGGACGCCGATCTTGACCACGCCATCGGAAAGGTCCAGCGCATTGGCCGACATGGCCGAGGCGCCCAGCAGCAGGGCTGCCATGATTGCAGATTTCTTCATTTTTCTTTCTCCTCCCAAAAAGCACCGGCGGCCATTTTCACATGGTCCGGTGTCTGCTTCGCATGTTGGGTCGTCGGGGGCGGGAGCTGCCGTCCACCCCCGAGACCATCAATTATTGCTCGGAAAGTCGAGCGTGATCTTGCCGGGCAGCGGCTGAGCCCCCTCGTCAGGCGCCGGCCAGCGCTGCGAGACCGTCTTGATCTTGGTGTAAAAACGCGCGGCGTCGGGGCCGAACATATGCGCATCGCCGAATTTCGACCGCCGCAGCCCGCCAAAGTTGTGATGCCCGACCGGCACCGGCACCGGGACGTTGACGCCCAGCATCCCGGCCTCGACCTCGATGCAGAAGGTATGCGCCGCGCCGCCCGAGCGGGTGAAGATCACCGCCCCATTGCCATATTCATGCGCGTTCACCAGCCCGATCGCCTCATCCAGGCTGGCCGCGCGCATGATGCCGCGCACCGGGCCAAAGATCTCGTCGCGCCAGATCTGCATGTCGCGGGTGACGTGATCGACCAGCGACGGGCCGGTGAAATAGCCGCCCTCATGGCCCGCGATGCTGAGGTTGCGCCCGTCGATCACCAGTTCGGCGCCTTCGTCGATGGCGCGCTGGATGGCGGCCTCGACCCCGTCGCGCGCGGCGCGGGTGACGACCGGGCCGAAATCGGCTGCGGGATCGTCATAGGCGCCGACCTTCAGCCTGCCGATCAGCTCGGTCACATGCGCCCGCATCCGGGTCGCGGTCTCGTCGCCGACGCAGACCAGAAGCGACACCGCCATGCAGCGCTGCGATGACGACCCGTAACCGGCGCTGACAAAGGCTTGCGCGGCGGCGTCGAAATCGGCATCCGGCATGACGACCATGTGGTTCTTGCCGCCGGTATAGGCCGCCACGCGCTTGTTGTGGCGCGAGCCGTGCTGATAGATATGCTCGCCGATCCGGGTCGAGCCGACGAACGAGATCGCCGCGATCCCCGGATGTTCAAGCATGGCGTCGACAGCCGTGGCATCGCCGTTCACGGTGTTCCAGACGCCGGCCGGCAGACCCGCCTGCGTCCACAATTCGCCCAGCAGGGCGGTGGCGCCCGGCACCCGCTCGGACGGTTTCACGATCACCGCGTTGCCGGTGGCAATCGCCATCGAGGCCATCATCAGCGGCACCATGATCGGAAAGTTGAAGGGCGCGATGCAGCCCACGACGCCCACGGGCATGGTCAGCGAATAGGTGTCGATGCCGCCGCCGACATTGCGCGAATATTCGCCCTTGGTGATTTCGGGGGCATTGGTGGCATATTCGACTGCCTCCAATGCGCGGCTCAGCTCGCCCGCGGCATCCGACAGCGTCTTGCCGTTCTCAAGCCCGCAGATGTCGATCAGCCGGTCGCGGTTGGCCAGGATGACCTCGCGCATCCCGAAAATGACCGCCATGCGCCGCGCCTGCGAGGCATTGCCCCAATCCTTGCCCGCATTTTGCGCGACCGCCACCGCCGCATCGACCAGCGCCCGGTCGGCATAGTCGCTGCGGTAAAGTTCTTCCCCCGTCGAGGGGTTGAAGACCGGCCCGTTGCGCCCGCTGTCACTGTCCCGAAACGTGCCGCCGATGTAATGCTGCGATCCATACATGCCGAAATCCGTCCCCACCCGTCAAAACCTTGCGCGTGCCGGGCCGCGTGGCGGCATCGTCGCGGCATGATCGGGGGTTGCGCGGGCATCCGGCTGCGGCGCCGCGCCCTTGCGGGCAAGGCCCGTCGCCACCGGCCGACATTTCGCCGGACCGGCAAAACCAGTCATCGCCATAGCTCCCCCCTTTGCCCCCGCGCGGCTCCTCAACCGGGACGGGTTCACTTCATCAGCTTGATGCAAGGCACCCTTGCGTTTAAATTCGCAAATATTGCAAAGCGGCTGTGCAAAAATCGACAGCCCCTCCCGCGGCCAAGGACAAGCGCGCATGGAATGGGACGATCTCAAGTATTTTCTGGAACTTGCCCGGACCGGGACCCTGACCGCCGCCGCCCGCCGGCTTGAGGTCCAGCATTCGACCGTCGCCCGGCGGATTTCCCGGCTTGAGCGGGAATACGGCCAGCCGCTTTTTGCGCGCGACTTCGACGGCTACCGGCCGAATCGGGCGGGGCAGGAATTGCTGATCAAGGCCGAAGAGATCGCCGCCGCTTTCGCCGCGCTTGGCCGGGACAATGCGCAGCAGTCCGATGCGTTGTCGGGCACTGTCAGGGTCGGCGTCACCGAGGGCTTTGGCAGCTATCTTTTGCCGCCCTGCCTTGCCCGCTTCCGCGACGCCTATCCGGGCATCACGCTGCATGTCCTGGCGACGCCCCGCGCCGTGCAGATGCCGCGAAACGAGGTCGATATCGTCATCACCGTCGACCGCCAGGCGCGCGGCCCCTATCGGATGGCGAAGCTGACCGACTATCGGCTGGGGCTGTTCGCGGCCGAAAGCTATCTGGCGCGCCACCCGCTGCCGCGGCGGACATCCGATCTGGGCGGCCATGATTTCGTGAGCTACGTCCCCGAGCTGGAGCCGGCCAAGGACCTGCCCAAGATCGAGGACGTCCCCCACACGACCCCGCCAAAGATCCTTGCGACCTCGCTTGCCGGTCAGAAGGCGGCGGTTCTGGCCGGCTGCGGCATCGCCCTGATGCCGCATTTCCTGTGCGCCGACGAGCCGCAGCTAAGGCTGCTTCTGCCCGAGCAGGTGACTTTTCGGCGCACCTACTACATCTCGGTCGCCGAGGAGATCCGCCACATCCCCCGCATCGCCGCGTTCTGGACCTTCATGCGGAGCAGTTTTCAGGTGTAAGGATTCCCACGCCTCGCACCGGCCGATGAGCCGCTGCCGATCCGGGGCTTCGCCGATCCCGCCCCACGCCGCGCCACCCGTGATGTCTACGATGGTCTTTGTCGTCTCATCCCGCCGGCGCGCTGAGAGAAGGGTCCGGAACATCGGCTCCAGTCGATCTCTCATGAGGAATAGATCTCGTCCAGGTAAAGGTTTGCCGCACTTGTAAATTGGGCTCAGCCAATGTCATCGGCGAGGCCAGCCATTTCGATGCCCCTACGGAGTGGAAGGGAGTAACCACGCGGATCCGCTCCGGCGGACCATCGCTGGCATCAGAGCCGTGGGCGACCGTGGCGGGCAGATGACCTGAATCATCGAGCGCGCGGATGGTCGAGGCAAGCTTTGAACCGCGGCTTGGATGGGCCACAAAGACCCATTTCAGCAAAACTCGTCTGATGCAACTTTCGGCGTCACGGAATGCAACAGTCCCTGTCACGCGGCATCGGACGATCCCTGTCCGACCGCGGCGCTGCACCTGCCTGTCGGGCGCCGCAGGTCGGTCCGGCCAACATTGGCCATTTCCGAAGCAAGCACATTGCCCGAGGTTCCTGAGCCCCAGCCGCGCAATATGCGTGAAAGAGTGAGGAAAACCCGGTCATTTCTGATCGGTGCTGATCGCTCCAAAAAGCCCTTGTTTCCGTTGCCCACGCCCCATATACGAGGCGGCGGAGACGTGGCCGAGTGGTCGAAGGCACACCCCTGCTAAGGGTGCAGACGGGGAACCGTCTCGAGGGTTCGAATCCCTTCGTCTCCGCCACTTGCCCTCGCGAAAGCGTTCTCCCGATGCGGCTGCGGCCGGATTTTTCCGTTGTTTTCGAGGGTTATGCGGGAGGGGCTGAGCACCGGTCCCTACACCAAGAGGCCCGGAAGCGGTCTCTCCCGGTCGATTTTCTCCGGAGCGCCCCTCGATGGTCACGGACGGCGAGAAACATCTTCAGAAATTCAATAAGTTGCCGCGTTCATTGGTTCGTCCTATTCGCGAGAAAATCCGGTAACGGAGACCGACACGAAGGCTCAGGACGGTCGGGAGGACGGCGCCGGGCGGCCGATCACCAGACCCGCGTGGCAGAGGGTGAGGTCAGCGACACCATTGAGAAAACCAGCCGGAAGTCGCTGATGACAAACGGACTTCGCATCCGTAGCCTGGCGCCATGTCAAATGGGCCCTGGACTGATCAAGAAAACGACCTGATCGTCGCGGATTACTTCGCGATGCTGGTTGATGATCTCGCCAGGAAGCCCTTCAACAAAGCGGCGTCATACAGACTGCTCGCGGACCGGATCGACCGTTCGGCCAAGGCGATCGAGCATAAGCACCAGAATATCAGCGCAGTGCTCAAGGCGCTGGGTGAGACTTGCTGACTGGGTCTGGCGCCTGCTTTCAATTTCCAGGGTCTGCTTGAGCATGGTGTCCTCCGATGGCTTAATTCTCATCCGGAGTGGGTGCTGCGCACCCCGACCGCTCCTCCCCCTTCGGCCTGCGTGAGGCGGCGCAGATCTGGATCGGGCCGCCGCCGACGCTGTCGAACCAGCCGCCACCGCAGGAGCTGGATCAGATGCTGCACATTGCCCGCAAGTTCGACGTCGCTGGTCGTGATGAACGCAATCGGGCCCTCGGCCGCGCGGGCGAGGAACGCGTGCTGGCGCATGAGCGGGCGGCATTGCGGACGGCAGGACGGGACGATCTGGCACGCAAGGTGCGCTGGGTGTCGAGGAGGATGGCGACGGCGCGGGCTACGATGCATGCGCTCATAACTTTCGGCACCCGATTTCATCGAGTTTAAGCACTTGATCGCACCAGCCTTCGGCACCCAGTTGCAATGATCTTCGGCACCGAAGGGTCAGCTCAGAGATTGTCGAAGTTGGCATCATGGCGCCGCAGCGACTCGCCACGGAGCTTGATGTGATGTCGGTCTCGCGAAAGGCGGTCCATGATGGCATCGGCGATGACGTTGTTGTCGATGAATGATTGCCAGTCGTTATAGGGTCGCTGTCCGACGATGATCGTTGATGACGTCCCTGCGCGGTCTTCGATGATGTCGAACAAGATCGACTTTTCACTCACTCATCGCGATCTTGCCGAAATCGTCCAAAATCAGCAACTTGAACTTCGCCAGCTTTTCGCGCTCGCGCAGTACACTCCGTCTTCCAACGTCATGGACAGCATGACCGAAGACAATCCAGCCTTCCAGCCGTTCGGCTTTACGATCTCCATCAGTTCGACCGACGCCGCATCTGGCCGTCCGGTTTCAAGAAGTTCATCATCGAGAAACTGGATGCTGGCGAATTGACCGTCCAGCAGGTCGAGCAGGAGGGTCAGGTTGCGCGATCGCTCATCTATAAATGGCAGGCAAAAAGCGGTGCGGACGAAGCTGCCGACCGACCGAGCAATCCTCGCGCAGGTCCGCATTGAGGATGCTCCGATAGGGAGTGCGCCCCTGCAAGATCGCCATCCTCGGCTGACATCCGTTGCATCTGGCGCACAAGTCCACGGCGCGGTCAGCAATCTGGTCCTGCCCGCGGACTATCCCATCGAAAATCTGATCCAGCTCGTCCGCTATGGGAAGGCCCGGCATGCTGATGGCCGATGCGCCATACCGCGCTTTCACCAGAGCAACGGCAGGGGGGTTGAGATGATATCCCCCGCTGGGAATTTCAGAATTTACCTTGCAACGGTGCCGGTAGATTTTCGGAAGGGCATGGATGGGTTGGCGGCTATCGTGCAGTCGGAATTCGACCTCGATCCGTTTTCCGGGGCCATCTTCGTCTTCCGGGCGAAACGTAGCGACCGGTTGAAGATCGTGGTCAGACGGCACCGGACTGGTGCTTGTCTACAAGCGGATCGAGGGGGCGGGCTTCATCTGGCCGAAGATCAGCGACGGCACGGTTTCCATCACGCGGTCGCAGTTTGAAGCCTTGTTCGAAGGGTTGGATTGGACCAAGGTCCGCAGCCGGATGCAGAAAAGGCCCGTGATCGCCTAATCGCTATCGGCTGGATTGGCAATATCGTCCTGAAGCGCGTCGGTCAGCGCGCCGGTGATCAGCAATTCGATATCCTCCAACCGCATCTCGCTCATAGGCCAAGCGCTCGACGAGGTTGGTTATGGCGACTGCGCGGTTCCTACAGTGCCCAGTCTCGAATGGCGGTGGCGTCAGGTGTTGGGGTGGATCTTGCTCCGTCATCTGGTGTCCTTGACGCGAAGGGCGTCGGTCCTGTTGCTGTCGATTGTCGTGACCAGCGTCCCCGGACCGGCGTCAGCTTGCATCTTGTAAGGGAGACGGCCAAGATATTCGGGCATGGGCAGATACCGATCAAAAAACGTTCAGCCCATATTACCGAAGCGCGCTTCAAAATCACACTTTTCGAAGGGACATTTTTGATGAAGACCATACTTTCCGTGCCGCAATCCTCCTATGCTCGTCCATGCCGCTCCTTGCACAGGAACGGCCCCAAGCCCCTGTAACCGATCTCGAAATCGTTCTCGGACCCGGTGGCGGATGGATGGACAGCAACCGGGGCAGTGATCGCGATGGAATACCTGCTGATGGAAAAGGACGGCGCATATGCCATCTATGTACACTCCAGATCGGCGGCGGCATGTCACTATATCCAGGCCGGAAACGACCAGCGGATTCGGCTCACAAGGTGACGAATTAGGTCAGCGATTTCCGGGCGGATAAGCCGGTGGCCAGAGGCCCTCATAATCGTAGTGTTCGAACGGATACCACCAGAAATTCGTGCCGGTGAAGCTGCTTGGGAAGTCCAACCCACATAGCGCGGCGGGGTGAATGATGGATCGCTTCGGGCGGTCAGGCCATACATTCTGGCGATATCCCTGACGGATTTCGGCCCCGGATAACCTGCTCTTGCCATGATGTCCTGCACCGACTGATTTTTCAATCAGCAGCCTTGCAATAGCTGCCTGCCGGATGGTGTTCCAGTCGTGGTGGAAACCGCAGGCGGCACGATCTCTCATTTGCCGCAGACCTGACATTGCCGTGCATGTGGACAGGCACACCAGCCAGCTCGTCCCGGATATGGCGGCTTCTTCCGGCCAGAGATATCTGTTGCCATATCCCATATCGTTGATTTCCGGATCCCCGTGAGGGCTTCCTTCACCATCACGGTCGCTGCGAGGATATGCTCAGGATGTTCCGAGCCGACACGACGAGGTCGCGGGAGCGAGCGAAGTCTGCTGCCGTCTGGAAAGAGAGCTTGATTTCATGCTCGCGATCAGGAGCCGCCAGAGCGCCTGCCCGAAGCCAGTGGCAGTGTGAAAGCCAAAGGCGCGCGCAATTAGTTCCGGGCGGAGGCTGGGGGCAATACTGGCAGATGCAGCGCCTCGGCCTTTTTCAAGTTAGGCAAGTCGGCTGCAGACATGTGAAACGGAATGGTGGCGTCGATCATGCTCATCTCCAAGGCCGTGATCGCCGGTTAGACACGACCATCGAGTGAGAGATCGAGGTCAAGTGCAGTATCAGGAGACGAAGGCGGTTTCGCCGGCGACAGCTACGGGTTCACCCTTGCTGATCGAAGTTAGTGATGAGGCGCGCAGCTATTGCAACATCATCTTTTGTAAGGCTGCGGGTTTGGCTGGCGCTCGGTGGCCCACTCAGTGTGGCATTTGCCAGGAAGATCCGTTATTCAAGTGGTGGAACCAGCATAATTTCGGGATTCAAGCGCATTTCGCGATGGCAAATAATTGCCCCCACGGGTAGGTGTAAATCTCGATCCACCTGACCCAAGAACCTGAACAGCTAAGTATTGTAATCCAGATAACGGGATATGGCAGTCACCGGGATAACGGAATACGGGTGGGCACAGAAACTGCACACCGCCAATCTCGTGGGGCGCCTTGTTCTAGGAAACGTGGCTCGTAGATCGAATGCCGAAAGGAGGCGCGAGCCATGCCCCAGAAGAAGACATCGCAACAAAAGGCCGGGTCACCCCGGCAAAGCGTCAGAAGTCCTCGACCGAGAGGATCTTCGGCCCCGCCGTGATGAGTTCATGGTTTTACTGGTGTTCCGAACACCATCCTCGTTCGGGGCCAGAAACGTCTTGGGTTGAACACGGCCCAGTTCAATATTCTGGTTCAGTTGTTGAGCTATTGGATGGACTCAAGAAGCCAATTTTTCCCGTCAAAACGGAAGCTTCTGGAACGTCTCGATATGTCTGACGACCTTTGTGGAAAGCATATTCGCGACTTGGAAGCACAGGGTTTTCTGAGGCGCGAGCAGCAAACGACAGCGGCAGGGGATTTCGATCCAACATCTATCACCTCGATGGGCTGGTTCGAAACTGGAGGAAGCTCGCCCCCGGATTTGACGATGAGCGGGTTGAACGTGAGGCCGCGCGTCAGAAAACAGAGCGCCCGAACGCACGGGCAAACGGCAGGGCAGTGGCCGCCAAGCAGCGTGCGACAACTGCAAAGACCGAGGACTGAGATCGATGTCGATGACCTGATCCCGCATCCTTCGGGTGCCCTCGCCTGACGGCTGCTTGAGATGGCGCGCGCCGGCATCATCCTGCCGGACGGCGAGATCCGCCTTTTTCGTGGGCGGCACACCGGGCCCCAATCGCGGCTTCGGTGCCGAGCACATCTGGGTTGAACACGAGCGCGAGATGATCGCGGCCGGCTTTCTTGGTTTTGGGGACGTGGCTGGGTATGTCGCGACAATTGTCCGAGAGGGCACCCCCGTGTTCTTCGGGGATCACAACTTCGGAGGTCTTTCAGGGCTATGGCTGTCCGATCGCGGACCGGGACCGCGATTGTTGAACACCGTACGCCACGTGGCGAAGATGCACATTGGTCGGTGATAACGGCCTTCTTGGAATTAAAACGCACGGGCACCCGTGTGGGAACCGTGTACATCGATGCTCGCAGTAGCGTCCTTAGCTCAAGGGGTCGGACGCCACCCTTACGTGTCCTGCAAATGGTTCCCTTGGCAGAACCATCATCCAAGTGGGCGGAGCGATATCCAAGATAACTCGGCCCAAGATGCTCTTTATGGCACGGTGCAAAGATAATGATTGAGCGCGGAGAGTTCAAGGATTGTGCCGCGGACGCAGAGTTAAGGGGACGGTTACAGTTATCGCACCGGACCACTCCGCTACTCAGGTTGCCATACGCGATCTTTCCAGCACTGCTCATGCCGCCGAGCAAACTCGGTGATCGACGGAATGTGTGCCTCAGGGCTCAGGCACGCGCGAGCGCAAGTTGCGACGACATCCTGATAGAAGGATCTGGCGACCGAGAGAGGGCCGTCCTCTGCCCTGGTCCGCCAACAAAAATGCAAGCAGGAGATCCTCCAGATTGTGTCCGTGGCTATTACTCAGAAGCAATATCGGCGCGCCGCTGCGCGCCGCTGCGGGCGGAACCAATCCGGCAATTTTACCGGCTAGGCGCTTGGCGCCGGTCGGGTACGAATACCGGCACAGTTGCACAGGCGGGCGCGGTCATGGCGCTTCCAGATAGGCCGAGGCCTCATACAGGATGGACAATCCGACAAGCACGAGCAGCCCTCCCATGATCGCATCGATGGAAAAGCCGCTCGTGTACAGGCTCCGGAACCGCGGGCGGCCAGCACCAGGATCACGGCCCTTTACCAGACGATCTCGATGGCAGCCTTGTCGCCAGCACGGCCAGCTTGGTCGCAATACTCGCACTGGCGACCAGCGGCGCATATAGGCCCACGAAATAATGCGATCTCTTTGGGTTGAGCAAGTTGACGAGCACGCCCTGCATAGCCACGAGCACGCCGCCCGGTCCCCGGGGATCGGGCGGGTTTGGCGCGGCATCCTCCATGACAAGCGGCGCGCGCGTTGGCCGGACATGATGGCTGCGGACCGTGCCTTGAGCGCCGGCAACAAGGCTCCCACGCCCAGATAGATCAGGAAAGCAGCCGCCAAACCGCTACGACCAGACCGGAACAGTGGATTGGCGGCCATGATGCTGCCAAGGCCGAACATCGTGAGCGTGGCGTTTATCGTTGCGCCGATCGCGAAGCCGACCGTGAGCGCAAAGGCAAAGCCCGTGAATCCGCGCAAGCTGTAGCGTGTCACGAGCACGAAATTCGGGCCAGGACTTATTACGACCATCACATAGACAGCGATGATCGTCGCAAATATCTTTACATCAAGCGTCATGGCCGGTCCTGATCTCAGATCTCCTTGACCGGCGGCTTCGACGCGACGCCTCGTCAGAGAGGTTCCCTGTCCATCGGGATCAAATGCATTTATCAAGTCGAAGGATTGCGGCGTAGGGCCGTGATCAGCCAGATGCTCTCGAGCCGGCGACAGGCTTCAGGCCAGTTGATGCCCTTCCTCGATCCACCACGCGCAGTATGGCGGCCAGTCGGCCTGGATGTCGTCAACGATGAGCAGGGCGCCATGGCGACGGGCCAAGCGCTGGATCGCTTGCGCCCACTGGGCGGAGGCCGTGTTGAGCCCCTTCACCCTGGATCGTTTCGAGGATGATTGCCGCAGGTTTGTCCAGTCCGCTGGACGGATCGTCCAGCATGGTTTCGAGCAGCACTGCACTGTCGATGCCTGAAACATATTTATCGAAGGGGAAGCGCGACACGTTGTTCAGTTGCGCCATCGAACTGCCGCGATGATCCCGATTTCCCGTCAAAGCCAAGGCACCAAGGGAACAGCCATGAAAGCCATTGGTGAACGAGAGCACGTTGTGGCGCCCTGTTGCCTTGCGCGCCAGCTTGATGGCGGCCTCTATGGCGTTTGTCCCTGTGGGCCCTGGAAACTGAAGCCGGTAATCGGGTTAAGGCCTCTTGACCTCCGAGGATGCACTTTGCAAAGGCCTCGGATGAAATTCGACTTCCGCGCGGGTCGTCAGATTCATGGACATGCTGACGCCGTCAGCATGGATATATTCCAGTAACGCGCCCTGAAGGATCGATGGTTGTGCCCGTAATTGAGGGATCCACAACCACCTAGAAAATCTAGATACTCTCCTCCGTCCAAATCAAAAAGAAGTTCCCTTCCCGCTCGACTAAAAGTCTCTGGAAACGAACGGCAATAACTTCGAACTTCTGAATCAAAAACATCCGAAACCGCATTATGTGTATATTGGAAAGCGTTTGTCGTAATCCACGTTTCTGATTTATTATCCTGGCTCAAAGCCATCTGATGTCTTCCCGCACTAAAATCACGCCAAGGCTAAAAATCTCTCGTCAATCTGTGAGTCTCAGAGTGCAGAATCAGTGCAACCAGCGTTTTTTTTGGGGGGCTGATGATGTGACTGCCCCTCGACGGCATCGATGCCAAGGTGGGGTCCGCGAGGATCCACATCGATGCCGTCCATGGAGTGGTGTAGCTGGCGCTGATCGTGACCGTGATGTTCGGCTCGGGCCTGCTTGATCAGGGTGCCGCGTCGGGCAAGCTGATGAGTGGATCATCGGCGTATCGGCGCGATGGTTTCCAGCGTCATGTAGCGGGCGCGCTGGACGGCCCACTCGTTATCCTGTTCGAGGAGCAGCGCGCCGACGAGGCGACGATGGCCTCGCAGTTTGGGAAGATGCCGACGACCTCGGTGCGGCGCTTGGGGTTGATCGGCGCGACCGGATCACCTGTTTGTCGAAGAGATTGCAGCGGCTCCCAGTGGCGCGCGCATGGCGACAGCAGAGCGGGTGCCAAGACGGTTGCGGCCTGGACGGGGCCAACGAGAAGACGGCGAAGAACTGGTTCTCCGGCACCTACGGCTCAAGCGGGGCACATCTCGTCGCCCTTGCGCGGCATTCGGAGGAGGGACGCATCTTGAAACCGACTAACAATCGAGGACATTGCGTCCTGCCTGCCATCTGTCAGCCTCGGCGACTGAAAGCGCGGGCGGGGGCAACTTGGGAAAACTATCGTCAGACTATCTACTGGGCGATGTTCGGCCGATCGCTCGGGTGCTGAAAGCCGCGAGGTTGATAACCAGTGCTCTAGGAGTGGTGGCGATAGCCGTCGGTCAAACCTGGATGACTTCGCAGACAGCATGACAGCTTGAATTAATACTGCAACATTTCTATTCATGAACATTTCGCCGAACGAGGGATTATGGAATGCATTGCCTGTTATCGATCGCGTCCATCTGATGCACTTGGTGAACATAGAACATGGAAAGTCGGCGAGGGGCATGTCGGTAAAGCGTTCGAATTGCAGCGGGAATTGATTTGCGGGGACTCATCGGTGCCCGATATCAAGCCGTGGATCAGTGCGTCTCTGGCCAATTTCGACGGACGTGATGATGAACGATATGTTTCGCTTGCGGCAGTGCCAGTTGGGGTGAATGCGGAAGAGCCGGTCGGCGTGTTGATCGTGACGAGCAATGTGCCGATGCGCTTTGCCAACTCTGATGAGAACCATGGCGACGAGAATGTGAAGGAAGAGCGCCGGTTGGCCGTTGCGGCGCTGCAAGATTTTGCTGCACAAGTGGGCGAGCTTGTGGCGGTATTCAGGCTAAGAGAGGCGACGCATGCCGAAGGAACCTCTAGCGATGAGTAAAGCAATCGAACGACCAGTTCCCTACGACGACGCGGATCGGGTACGATTAATCGCGACATCGAGAAGAACATTAAACTCGTAGTGTCGGGGTCGCGCGGTGCTACCGGCGAAGCGATTTCCTCGGTGAAGAAGCGTCAGGCCCTGTTGGCTGCTCGTCCGTTCAAGGCAAAGCGGACGGCTTGATCAGCGAAAGGCCCGCTCAGCCTGCTCCCGCCACGTCTCCGCCGCCAGAAAACACAGGTCGTAAAGACTGACCGCCGATGCTTCGCGGCCGCAGGTCAGGCGCTTCAACACATCTGGCGCCAGATAGGCGAGGCGCAGCGGCGGCTGACATGGCGTTCGGCCAGGCCGACGGCCTCGGCCAGTTCCTGGATCGTGGCGAACTCCTCCCGCCTCCATGCGCCGCCGCCAGCCCCATGCCCGGCCGATGGCGCGCAGGACGTGCGGGTCCTGCGTCCGATTCCCGCTCGGGTTGCAATCGGCGGGCGGCATGATCTTGGACCGCCCGTTTTTCTTGCGCAGCTTCAGGGGATCGACCTGTTCCCAGACCTTGTCGGTGACGATGGCGTCGTGCTCGCCCGGATAGGCCTTGCCCTTGTGGACCGCCTCGCCACGATAGACGCGATTGCGGAGCCACCCAGCAGTCCAGGCTCGAAACCCGACAATGTGCCGCTGAGGTCGACGCCAGAGCGCTCCGCGCCGCCGGTGCCGCTTCGTCAGCAACCGCATGAAGCGCGATCTGGCGATCCGGCTTGAAGATGGCCATCGCACTACGATCTCCACCGCGGGCTGCATCTTCCACAGCGATCGCGGCAGTCAATACTGTTCACGCGACTACCAGGTCCTGCGCGATCAGCGCATCGGCGTCGCTGGCATAGTCCGGACGCAGCTTGTCGCGCATCGCCGCATCGGGTTGGGTCAGCTTGACCGCATAGCGCGAGAGCTTGACGGCAAGGTCATAGCCTGCTTCTGGCGTGTCGGTCATCAGGCTTGGAGGCCAGCTTGTCATCGGCGGGGCCTTTCTTGGTCTGGGTTGGTGGCAGGATGCGTCGGGCGTCGCCCTCGGGGTCGTTGAACTGTCCGTTCCGCAGCGCCCAGACAAAGCTGGCAAGCCCGACAAGACCAAGCCCGATGGACAGCGGTATGAGAAAGAAGATGTTCATTCCTCGCCCTGCGCGATGGCCCGCCAGGCATGCCAGGTGCCGTGGCCAAGGACCGGGAAGATGACGATCAGCGCCAGAAGCCCGGTCAGCGCCGATATCGCCAGCCCGGCGGTGACGATCGCGCCCCAGGCCAGCATCGGCACGAGGTTCTGCACTGTCATCGCAAAGCTCGTGCCCATCGCGGTGAGCGCATCGCGCCGGCTCGACACCAGCATCGGCACCGAGAAGACGCTGATCGCGTAGCGCGAAGGCGGCGAAAAGGCCGCCCACCAGCGTGCCGGTGACGATCAGCGACCAGCCCCGCACCGTCGTGAAGCTGCGAGACATAGAGGCCAGAAGGTTGATCTCGGCGGCGCCGAGCCGTGGCGCCCAGGTCGGCATCTCGCCCTGTCGCCCGAACTGGAGCGTCTGCTCGACGGTCGCGACATCCTGACCGCAGATGACCGAGGCATCGGTCGCCGACGGGCGCCGTTGTTCATGCCGCCTTCGCCCGCGTCACCGTGACAGGATGTGCAGTTGCCGGCAGTTGCTTTGCCCTGGGGCCGCCGGCGGCGGCCTTGCCCGAGGGCAGGGCGGCGACATAGGCGGCGAGCGCGGCGCGGTCATCGCGGCTCAACGAGCTGAAGTTCGGCATCTCGGAGACCCGCGCGTGTTGGGATCGGCGCTGTTGATCCTGACCTCGATCGTCCTGCTATCGTCTCGGGATCGGCGCAATTCCAGAGCCAAGCATTTGTCGGCGAGAACGGGAAAGCCCGGCTCGCCGGTTCCGCCGGTGCCGTGGCAGGCGGCACAATTGTCGGCGAAGAAGCTCAGGGCCGCCGCTTGCCCGACCTCGGCCATCAGCTTGCTGTCGGCCGCAAGGGTGGCAAAGTCCGGCTTGTCGAACCGGGACATCCGCCGCGCGCGGGAGGCGGTGATCTTCTGGATAGCCCTGGCGATCGCCAGCGCGCCCTGATCCCGGCCGAGGAGCCCGCGCGTATATCCGCGCCGGTGGGCCAGGCCGGCAGCAGGATCCAGCAGATGACCGAATAGATGAAGGCAAGGAGCAGGGCGATCACCGCGATCTTCGGCAGCGGTGTGTTCAGTTCGGTTATGCCGTTCCACTCGTGACCGACAAGGCCTACAGCTGGTGACTGGCCGGTACTTCTGTCATGGGCTCGGCGGGTCGGCCGACAGGCGCGCGGGTCATGCTTCGCCCTCCGGACCATCCTCGTTCAGGATCGAGCGGGCGGCATGCTCATAGCGGCGCGGCGGCGCGGATTGTAGGTGCGGATGATGACGATGACGAAAATTCCCATCATCCAGATCAGCCCCAGGGTCTTGGCCGATGACGAGCGTGTCGTAGCTCATTTCTTGTCCCTCCCCCGCGACCGACCACGCGGCCCTTGTCTGCGTCCCGAGCGATTGCAGATAGGCGATGACGGCGTCCATCTCGGTCAGCCGCGCGATCGCCATCGAAATCCGCGACCAGGAAACCGAAGCCGCCATAGTGTCAATCGGCATTCAAACGGGCCCCCTGATCGGCGTCCAAAAGTGACCCCTTTGGCGGGCGGGTGAGCAGGCCCGTGGCGGCGTAGCTTTCCAGCTGGCGCAGCCGACGCGGGCCTGCGTTTTGGAGGGTGTTCAGGCTCGGGTTTTGATGCGCCAGCTGTCGTTGCCGGTCTCGACGATGTCGCAGTGGTGGGTGAGCCGGTCGAGCAGCGCGGTGGTCATCTTTGCGTCTCCGAAGACGGTCGGCCACTCCCCGAATGCGAGGTTGGTGGTGACGATGACGGAAGTCTGCTCATAGAGCTTGCTGATCAGATGGAACAGCAGCTGGCCGCCGGACTGCGCGAATGGCAGGTATCCGAGTTCATCGAGGATGACGAAGTCGAGCCGCATCAGATGTTCTGCAAGCCGGCCTGCCCGTCCGGCACGGGCCTCGGCCTCCAGCCTGTTCACCAGATCGACGACATTGAAGAACCTGCCCCGGGCACCATTGCGGATGACCGCGCGCGCGATCGCCACGGAGATATGGGTCTTTCCGGTCCCCGTGCCGCCAACCAGCACGACATTGCGCTGTTGGCTGAGGAACTCCCCGCTGGCCAGATCGCGCACCAGGGTCTCGTTGATCGGGGTGTCATCGAAGGTGAACTCCTCGATCTCCCGGGCATAGGGCAGCTTTGCGGTGGTGATCTGGTATTTGACCGACCGCGCTTTCTTCTCGTTGATCTCGGCGGCCAGAAGATCTCCGACGATCTGTCGGGGCTCGTGCTGGCGGCGCACAGCCACCGCCATGAGTTCGTCATAAGCGGCGCGCATCCCGTAGAGCTTCAACTCGCCCATTGCGGCCATGATGTCAGCACGATCCATCAGCTGGCCCTCCGCAGCAGGTCATAACGGGCGCAGTCCGCCACCGGTTCATGGGTCAGGCGCAAGGCCGGAGAAGTCAGCAGGAGAGGCGCTGGCTCCGGATCGCGCCTGCGAGACAGGATATTTAGGATCACATCGGCAGAATGGACGCTTTGCGAGAGGGCTTCGGCACAGGCCTTTTGCACCTCAGGCATCCCTTCCGTCAGCACCGCGCCGAGGATCTTCACCATCTGGCGGTCGCCATCTGAGGAGCCTTGCAGCTTGCGGCGGATCTGCTCGAGAGCGCCGGGAAGAACCCAGTCCTTGAACGGTGCGCCGTTACGCAGCGCCCCGGGTTTGCGAAGTAAAACAGGCACATAATGCCAGGGATTGTAAACCGTTCGGTCTCGGCCGAAGTGACGCGGGTGGTCTCCGACCAATCGGCCCTCCTGCCGGATCTCGATCCGTTCCGCATAGGCTCTGATCTCGACTGGCCGCCCGACAGCCGTTGCCGCGACGGAGTATTTGTTGTTGTCGAACCGCACGAGGCAGGTTTTTGAGACCGCCGCAGGCAGCGAATGGAAGCCGTCGAAGCGCCCTGCATAGGGGACAAGGTGCGGGCGCTCTTTCTGAAAGACCTCCCAGACAGTCTTGTCCCGAACTGGAGTGTCTGCTCGACGGTCGCGACATCCTGACCGTAGATGACCGAGGCATCGGTCAGCGACGGGGCGCCGTTGTTCATGCCGCCTTCGCCCGCGTCGCCGTGACAGGATGTGCAGTTGTCGGCGAAGAGCTTTGCCCCGGGGCTGCCGGCGGCGGCCTTGCCCGACGGCAGGGCCGCGACATAGGCGGCGAGCGTGGCGCGGTCATCGCGGCTCAACGAGCTGAAGTTCGGCATCTCGGAGACCCGCGTGTTGGGATCGGCGCTGTTGATCCCGACCCGGATCGTCTCTGCTATCGTCCCGGGATCGCCACCCCAGAGCCAGTACTTGTCGGCGAGAACGGGAAAGCCCGGCCCGCCGGTTCCGCCGGTGCCGTGGCAGGCGGCACAATTGTCGGCGAAGAGCCGGGCCGCCGCCGGCCTGACCTCGGCCATCAGCTTGCTGTCGGCCGCAAGGGTGGCAAAGTCCGGCTTGTCGAACCGGGACATCCACGGCGCGCGGGAGGCGGTGATCTTCTGATAGCCCGCGATCGCCAGCGCGCCCTGATCCCGGCCGAGGAGCCCGCGCGTATATCCGGTGCCAGTGGGCCAGGCCGGCAGCAGGATCCAGCAGATGACCGAATAGATGAAGGCAAGGAGCAGGGCGATCACCGCGATCTTCGGCAGCGGTGTGTTCAGTTCGGTGATGCCGTTCCACTCGTGACCGACAAGGTCATAGCCGGTGACCGGGTCATAGCCTCTGTCATGGGCCTCGGCGGGCCGGCCGGCAGGCGCGCGGGTCATGCTCCGCCCTCCGGACCATCCTCGTTCAGGATCGAGCGGGCGGCATGCTCATAGCCGGCGCGGCGGCGCGGATTGTAGGTGCGGATGATGACGATGACGAAAATTCCCATCATCCAGATCAGCCCCAGGGTCTTGGCCAGATAGACGAGCGTGTCGTAGCTCATTTCTTGTCCTCCCCCGCGACCGACCACGCGGCCCTTGTCTGCGTCCCGAGCGATTGCAGATAGGCGATGACGGCGTCCATCTCGGTCAGCCGCGCGGGATCGCCGTCGAAATCCGCGACCAGGAACCGGTTGCCATAGCGTTTCGCGGCGCTGTCGGCCTCGGTCGAGTCGGGTCGGCTTTGCCCGAGCGCGTCCTTCCTGGCATTGGCGATCATCGCCGGGTCATAGGGGACGCCGAGCCGTGCCAGCGTGGCCAGTTCGGCGCCGAGATTGTCGATGTCGAGCAGTTCCGACAGCCAGGGATAGGCCGGCATGATCGAGGCCGGCACGACTGCGCGCGGATTGGTCAGGTGCTGGAGGTGCCAGCGGTCGGTATACTTGCCGCCGAGCCGCGCGAGGTCCGGCCCGGTGCGCTTGGAACCCCAGAGCATCGGGTGGTCGTAGGCGGATTCCCCGGCGACGGAATAGGGGCCGTAGCGGTCGATCTCGTCGGCCAGGCTGCGGATCATCTGGCTGTGGCAGGCATAGCAGCCTTCGCGGATGTAGATCTCGCGCCCCGCGAATTCCAGCGGCGTGAGCGGCCGCAGGTCCTTGGGGATCTCGATCGTCTCGTTTATGGTGAACAGCGGCGCGATCTCGACGATCCCACCGATCGAGGCGACCACGATGATCGCCCCGACGAGCCCCATGGATATCTTCTCGAGGTTGTACTGAAGGTTCAGCATGGCTCACTCCGCCGGATGCAGGGCGAGGGGGCGGTCGGCGGCCTCGGCGCCAGCGGCTGCCGAGCGCATCGTCGCGCGGCAGTTCAGCGCGCAGATCACCGCCCCGGTAAAGACCAGCGCCCCGCCGATCGTGCGCAGGAGGTAATACGGCGCCATCGCCTCGACCGACTGGATGAAGCTGTAGGAAAGCGCGCCGTTCTCGTCATAGGCGCGCCACATCAGCCCCTGGGTAATCCCGGCGTTCCAGAGCGAGACGACATAGATAAGCATTCCCGTCACCGCGAGCCAGAAGTGCCATTCGACCGCGGCGGGCCAAGCCATCCGCTCGCGCCCGGACAGATGCGGCACCAGCGTGTAGATCGCGCCGAAGACGATCATCGCCACCCAGCCGAGCGTGCCGGCATGCACATGTCCGACCGTCCAGTCGGTATAGTGGCTCAGGGAGTTTACCGGACGGATGGCGAGGAACGACCCCTCGAAGGTCGACAGGCCGTAAAAGACCGCCGCAACGAACATGAACCGCAGCGTCGCATCGTCGCGCACCTTGTACCAGGCGCCGTTCAGCGTGGCGATCGCGTTGCCGGCCGAGGCCCAGGAGGGGATCAGCAGCATGACCGAGAAGGTCATGCCGAGGGTCTGCACCCAGTTCGGCAGGGCTGTGTAATGCAGATGGTGCGAGCCGACCCAGATGTAGAAGAACGTGATGCCCCAGAAGCTGATGATCGAGATCCGGTAGGACCAGAGCGGTCGCCCCGCGCGGACCGGCAGGAAGTAGTAGAGCATCCCGAGAAAGCCCGAGGTCAGGAAGAAGGCGACCGCGTTGTGGCCATACCACCACTGGATCATCGCATCCTGCACGCCCGACCAGACCGGAAAGCTTCGTGGCCCGGTCAGGCTGACGGGCAGCGCGATGTTGTTGACGATATGGAGCATCGCCACCACCACGACAAAGGAGAGGTAATACCAGTTGGCGACGTAGATATGCGGCTCGTTCCGGCGCGCGAGGGTGCGAATGTAGAGGATGAAATAGACCACCCAGACGATGACCAGCAGGATATCGGCATACCACTCCGGTTCGGCATATTCCTTGGACTGGGTCGAGCCCATGACATAGCCCGTCACCGCCCAGGCGCAGAAGATGTTGAAGCCGATCAGGATGAACCAGGGGCTGATGGCATCCGCGAGCCGGGCGCGGGAGGTGCGCTGCATCACATAGAACGAGGTCGTGATCAGGGCGTTGCCGCCAAAGCCGAAGATGACCCCGGTGGTGTGCACCGGGCGCAGCCGGCCGAAACTTGTCCAGGGCCAGAGCGGCGTCGCCTCGGGCCAGTAAAGCAGCGCCGCGACCCAGACGCCGATGCCCATGCCTATGATCGCCCAGATCAGCGTCATCACGAGGCCGAACCGGGTGGCCGCATCGTCGTAGCGGTCGAGCCGGTCGGCCGGTGGCATGGAGCTGTCGTAAAGCGACCCGCCGAGCCGGAAGATCAGCGCGAGGCCGACGACCATCGCCATCGTGCCATGGACGGCCATGACGCCGTGCCGCGACGCAACGGCGATGGCAAGCCCGAGAACGGCCAGCGCAACCGCCAGCCCGAGCCCGATCTTGCGTTCGGATAGCGTAAGCGAAGCGCCCATGTCCCCCTCATCGCAGATGCTGCGCCGTCCCTGCTTGCGCAGGGACGCGCGAGTGGTCGAAATGCCGCCGCTGATGCCGATACGATCAAGTATGGCTATGCCAGATGCTGCACTGGTCGTCGGGTGGTGGCGCTGCAAGCCGAACTTGGCGGCTGCCCGCCCGTCTGAAGGTCGCGCAGGAGCGCGACGAAAATGCTCACGAAATAACCGTATCTGACGGCAAATCGGTCCCCGGGGCACATACGGGAATCGATATTAAGGGTAGTTGGGACCCTTTCGCCGGGGAATACAAGCGGGAACTGACCTGCCTCGGCGGCGGGCCGGTCGCTTCAAGGCGGGGTCCGCCCGCCGGCGATGTCCGGCCCGCCGGATGATCGGCCGTGCCCCGGGGGTGTCGATCTCTGCCCTGCGGCCATTTTCATGAGGCGATTGGCCCCCTTGCCGCTTCCCTTCGCCCCGCAGCCGGAAGATTCCCCGAATCTGTTTACAGATCGGAGTCTGACATGTCATGATCGCGGGAGTGGTCTCGGCATTTTCTGCTCAGCGGCGATGAGGTGTCTGCCGTGAAATCACAGTTCGTCAGACTTTTGCTGCCTTTGCCCGTGATGCTGCCGCTGGTCATCGGATCCGCTGTCGCGCAGGAGACGGCTCCGAAGCCGGCCGTGGTCGCCGTTGCTGCAGAGGTCCGGAACCTTGAGCAATCGGTCGTCTTCAACGGGCGGATGGATGCCAATCGCCGGATCGCGCTGATCGCCAGGGTCGGAGGCTTCCTCGAGAAGGTGGAGTTCAAGCCGGGCGCGACCGTCGAGGCTGGCCAGCGGCTTTTTCTGATCGAACCGGCGCTTTACCAGGATGCCGTGAAGCAGGCTGAAGGTGCCCTCCGTTCGGCCGAGGCGCAGCGCGAACTGGCGCGGATCGACCGCGACCGGCAGAAAGAGCTCGTCACCCGCGAAACCGCGTCCCAGGCGCGGCTCGATCAGGCCAATGCGAACTTCTCCAGCGCCGAGGGCGATGCCATGCGCGCCGAGGCCGCACTCAGCCAGGCGCGCACCAACCTGTCCTACACCGAGATCAAGGCTCCGTTTGCAGGCCGGATCGGCGATAACGCTGTCGACGAGGGCGCGCTGGTCGGCCCCGAGGTCGGACCGCTTGTCACCCTCGTCGAGCTCGATCCGATCCATGTGGAGTTTCCGGTACCGACCGCCGAGCTGCAGGACTTCCTCGATCAGGTGAAGGGGGGGACGGCCTCCGACATTGCCGCGGTCACGCTCGTGTTGGCCAATGGTGCGGTCTATGACAGCCCGGGCGACATCGACTTCCTTGACAGCCGGGTGAATCCGCAAACCGACAGCGTCACCTTGCGTGCCCGTTTCGCCAACCCGGACGGGCGGCTTCTCGATCAGGAACTGGTCCGCGTGAAGCTGAGCGCAGCCCAGATGAAGGGGGAACTCACGATCCCCGAGCAGGCGATCCAGCGCGATGTCCAGGGCGCGTTCGTTCTGGTCATTGGCGCCGGCGATGTCGTCGAGCAGCGACGAGTGACCACGGGGCGTTCGGCCCAAGGATTTGCCGTGATCTCGAGTGGCCTGGAGGCCGGCGAGCGGGTGATCACGGAAGGGGCCAACAAGGTCCGGCCCGGTGTCGCTGTCGATGCCGCCGCGCCCGGAGGTTAGGCGATGATCGCAGATGTCTTCATCAAGCGCCCGCGCCTTGCCGGGGTCATTTCCATTATCCTGTTCATCGCGGGGCTGCTCGCGATGCGCTCGATGCCGGTCGAGCGCTTTCCCGAGATCGCGCCGCCACAGGTCTATGTGCAGGCCTCCTATCCCGGGGCCGGCTCCGAGATTGTCGAGCAGGCCGTTGCCCAGGTGATCGAGAACCAGATCGTCGGCGTCGACAACATGATCTATATGTCCTCGAAGTCGGGGTCCGACGGTACCTATCTCCTGACGGTCTCCTTCGCGGTGGGCACCGATCCCGATATCGCGACCGTGAACGTGCAGAACCGCGTCGCGCTGGCAGAACCGCGCCTGCCGGCCGAGGTGATGCAGACCGGCGTCTCGATCCGCAAGAGATCGGCGAACCTGATGATGGGCGTCGTTCTCTATGGCACGAACGCGAACGTGACCGGCGAGACCTTGACCAACTACGCCACGATCAACCTGCTCGACTCCATCAAGCGCGTTCCGGGCGTCGGCGATGCGTCGATTTTCGCCCTCAACGAATACTCCATGAACATCAACCTCGACATCGACCGGCTGGCCGCGTTGGGATTGACGCCGGCCGATGTGATGGGCGCGCTTCGGGCGCAGAACCTGCAGGCTGCGATCGGCACCGTCGGCGGCCAGCCGATGCGGCAGGATCCGTTGCTTCAGCTTACCGTCCAGACCAGCGGGCGCCTCTCGGATGCGGCGGAATTCGAGCGGATCATCATTCGGGCGGATCCCGATGGCTCGGTGATCCGGGTCGGCGATGTCGCCAGGGCCGAACTGGGTGCCCGGACGGAATCGATCCGGACCACGTTTGACGGCGGTCCGGGAACGATGATCGGCGTCTACCTGGCTCCGGGCGGCAACCTGGTGCAGTCGGCCACCGAGGTGAAGCAGCGGATCGACGCCCTGCGCCCGTCCTTGCCCGATGGGATCGGCATCAAGGTCATCGCCGATAGTTCCACCTTCGTCCTCGACAGCATCAAGGAGGTCGAGCACACTCTGTTCGAGGCCTTCGCCCTTGTCGCGCTGGTCGTCTTCCTGTTCCTCGGCAGCCTGCGTGCGACGATCATTCCGATCATCGCCGTTCCGGTGGCGCTGGTCGGCACTTTCGCCTTCATGCTCGCCATGGGCATGTCGATGAACACAGTCTCGCTGCTCGCGATGGTTCTCGCGATCGGCATCGTGGTCGACGATGCCATCGTCGTGGTCGAGGCGGTCGAGGCGAAGATGGAACATAATCCCGAGATGAGCCCCGCCGAGGCGACGAGTGCGGCGATGGGGGAGATCACCGGCGCCATTCTGGCGATTACCATGGTGCTCCTGTCGGTGTTCGTCCCCGTCGCCTTCATTCCGGGAATCCAGGGCGAGCTGTTCCGTCAGTTTGCGGTCACCGTCTCGGTCTCCATGGTGATCTCGGCGATCAATGCGCTGACGCTGTCGCCGGCGCTCTGCGCCATCGTGCTGAAACGCGGCCATGGCGAAAAGCGCGGGATCATGGGCTGGATCTCGCGCAAGATCGATCTGGCCGGAAGCGGCTATGTCAAGGTTGCCGGGGCGCTCGGCCGGCGGGCGTTTCTCGGCATCGTCCTGCTGGTGGCGGCGGTCCTGCTGGCCGGCAGCCTGTTCAAGACCGTGCCGACCGGCTTCCTGCCGGACGAGGATCAGGGCAACTTCATCGTCGAGAGCCGCCTGCCGGATGGCGCGTCGGTGAATCGCACCAGCGAGGTCTCTGCCCGGGTCGAGAAGGCGCTGCGCGAGATGCCCGGGGTAAACGCGGTGGCCAGCGTCGTCGGCTTCTCGATCATTGACGGAATCACCAAGTCGAACGCGGCCTTCTCGGTCGTCGACATGAAGCCTTTCGGGGAGCGCACCGGCGAGGGCGAGTCGGTGTTCGACGCGATCAAGAAGATGAACCTGGAGGCGCTCGGCATCCGCGAGGCGCAGGTGCTGCCGTTCAACGTGCCGCCGATCCCCGGCCTTGGCACCGGTTCCGGGTTCGAGTTCGAGGTGCTCGACACTCAGGGGAGGCCGGCGACGGAGCTTGCCGCCACGGCGCGCGGGCTGTCGCAGGCCGCCAACCAGAACCCCCAGCTCGCCGGGGTCTACACGACCTTCTCGGCGGAGAGCCCCCAGCTTTTCCTCGATATCGATCGTGAGCGCGTCTATGCGCTCGGGCTGCGGCTGAACGATGTGTTCAGTGCGCTGCAGGGGGCGTTCGCATCGGTCTACATCAACGACTTCAACATGTTCGGCCGAACCTGGCAGGTGAACGTGACCGGGCAGGAAGAGTACCGTAACAAGGAGGATGACCTCGGCAGGGTCTATGTCCGTTCCATGACCGGCGCGATGGTGCCGGTCAGGGCCTTCGCCACGGTGCGGCAAACGGTCGGACCAATGGCGATCGAGCGCTACAACAACATCCGCTCGGCGAAGATCAACGGCGCGCCGGCGCCGGGCGTGTCTTCCGGTGCCGCGATCGAAGCAATGGAGGCGACCGCGGCCGCCAACCTTCCCGAGGGCTACGGGTACGAATGGACCGGCACCGCATTGCAGGAGAAGGCGGCCGGCGGCCAGACCGCCTCGATCCTTGCGATGGCGGTTCTCTTTGCCTACCTTTTCCTCGTCGGGCTTTACGAAAGCTGGACGATCCCCGTACCGGTGATGCTGTCGGTGATCTTCGGGGTCTGCGGCGCCCTGCTGGCGCTTCTGGTCACCGGCCTGTCCTTCGACATCTACGGGCAGATCGGCTTCATCGTCCTGATCGCGCTGGCGGCGAAGAACGCGATCCTGATCGTCGAGTTCGCCAAGGCGCGGCGCGAAGAGGGGCAACCCATTTACGAAGCCGCCATCAGCGGCGCGCGGGACCGCTTCCGCGCGGTGATGATGACAAGCCTTGCCTTCATCGGCGGTCTGATTCCTCTCGTCGTCGCGACGGGTGCGTCCATGCTGAGCCGGCGCGCCGTCGGGACGGGTGTCGCCGGCGGGATGATCGCCGCGGCCGCCATCGGCATCTTCATCATCCCGGTACTCTACATCATTTTCGAGACGCTGCGGGAACGGGTCAAGGGCATGGGGGGCAAGCGGGCGTAGGATGGGCTTAGGTGCGGGGGCCCTTACGGGACCACGCGAAGGCGCCTTCCCGCGCTCGTGTCGGCGGGTCGTCCCGGGCTTTCAGACAGCCAGATGGCCGGCCGGATCGCAGCCGCCGCGCGAGCGGCGGTCGCCATGGCGCGAGAACACATAGGCGGATGGCATGACCGACACTGATCCTGCCGCCCGGCCGGTCGAATTCCTCAAGACACTTTTCGACCGGGCGGTGGCCGTGGCCGATCCGGTGCGGATGATCGCCGGCCACCTGCCGGAAAGGCCCACGGGCCGGGTGGTCGTCGTCTGTGCCGGCAAGGCTTCGGCGCGCATGGCCGAGAGGCGGTGGAAGCCAGTTGGGGCCGCTCCACGGGGCTGGTGATTAGCCCGCTACGGCTACGGCCGCCGATGCGACGGCATCGAGGTGGTCGAGGCGGCTCATCCGGTGCCCGACGCCGCCGGGCTCGCGGCCACGGACAGGATGCTGTCGCTGCTTTCCGGGCTGGGGCCGGACGACTTCGTGCTGGCGCTCATTTCGGGCGGTGCCTCGGCAGTTCTCGTCGCGCCGGTCGAGGGGGGTGACGCTGGCCGAAAAGCAGGCGGTGAACGCGGTCCGCAAGCATCTCAGCCGGGTGAAGGGCGGCAGGCTCGCCACAACTGCCCGGCCGGCGCGGATGCCCGCGCTGATGATCTCGGATGTACCGGGGGATGATCCCGCGCTCATCGGTTCCGGCCCGACCGTGGGCGATCCGTCGACCCCGGCCGATGCGCGCTGGCCATCCCCGCGCGCTGGCAGATGCCGGTGCCGGCGAGCGTGACGGCGGCGCTTCTCCGGCCGGGCGGGGTGGTGGCGCCCGGCGACGCCTGGCTTGCGCGCGTCGAGAACCGGGTGATCGCGGCCCCGGCGCAGTCGCTCGCCGCGGCGGCGGATCTGGCGCGGGCGGCGGGCTCTTCGGTCGAGGTTCTTGGCGCCCGGATCGAGTGCGAGGCGCGCGACGTTGCCCGCGAGCATGCCGCGCTGGCGCTGTCCCGCCGCACGACGGGGTGCGCCGGGCCGCTGCTCCTTCTGTCGGGCGGTGAGCTGACCGTTACCCGCAGGGGCGACGGCATCGACGGTCCGAACACCGAATACGCGCTGGCCCTGGCCCTGGCGCTCGAGGGCGCAGCCGGGATCCATGCCATCGCCTGCGATACCGACGGGGTGGACGGTGCCGCCGAGGTTGCCGGCGCGTGACCGGGCCCGATACGCTTGCCCGCGCGGTCGCGGCAGTCTGCGATCCGGTCGGGGCGCTGGCGGAGAACGACGCGCACCGCTTCTTTGCGGCGGTGGGTGGTCAGGTCGTGACCGGCCCGCCGCTGGCGAACGTCAATGATTTCCGCGCTGTGCTGATCCTCTAGGTCAGGCGCTGGCGAACAGCGCCATCGCAGCGACCCCGCCCCGGTCTCGAAACAGCGGGCGAGCACGACCGAGGCGGTGAATTCACTGTTCACCCTGATCAGGTCAGTCGTCGGATTCTGCACAGCACGGCCGCCGCGCCGTTCGATGCCCGCGATGACCTCGGTCACGATGCCGGGATGCGCGACGCGCGGCGCGCGGTTCGTCTCAACGTAGCGATAGTCCCGCTCTGGCTCATAGCCGATCAGCTGGTAGGCACGCAGAAGGCTGCCGAAACGGCTTTAGTACCATCAGAACTGCTCGGTACTACCGTCATCGCGGATGCGGCCATGGTCGTGCCATTGGCGAAGGCAGCGCTGCCAGAACCTGCGTGACCACCTCGGGGGCGGGAACATGACGATCTCCAGCTTCGCCTGCGCATCGACGGTCTGCTGGCCCGAGCGGACCATCGCGATACCGGCGGCAGCTGCGGTGTCGCGCTCTTTGGTCGTGTCTAAGTCCGTATTGTATGATAGCCGTGTTTGAGCCGGCGACCGGCCTTTCATCGCTTCCAGGCCCTTATTTTACCGGGCTTTTCACGTTCCCCGACTTCCCTGTAGATACCCGTGTCAGACAACGCGCCCTGCGCGGCCGGTGAAGTGGCCGGTCACATGGCGGGCCGGCGCCAGAGTGTTGCAGCGTTGCAGTCTCCTACATCCGGATATCCGCGACCGAGGCGATCTCGATACTGTCGCGCGTCCCCTTGGCCGCCTTGCGGCTGGCTTGCGGCGCAGGCATGCGGTCCAGTGCGGCAAGGTCGCGCAGGTCAAGGTCGAGGTCGGCGCCGATGGCCTCGATCCGGCGCTGGCGGATCGAGAAGATGCCGGGGTCAAGGCGCCGCTCGGGCAGGGCCTCGATCAGCTCGGCCTGATCCAGAACAAAGCCGATGGCGCCGGGGCCGTCCGCGCCGCTCCAGGCGACGATCTTGTAGAACGAGAGCGGCACCAGCGCATCGCGCAGCGGCTTGTCCGCCGGACCGAAGACCGGGCCGTTGAAGACCGCAAGCCGTCCCAGTCGCGCGCCCTGGTTCGAGATATAGTTCTCAAGATCGCCCCAAAGCAGCAGGTTGGCGCCGGAATAGGCGTTCGAGCGGTTCAGCAGGTAGTGCTGGGGGGCGCAATTGGTCCAGAAGAAGCTGTCCTTGTTGCCGGCGATGGCGGCCTCGCGCGTCGGGCCGCGGGCCAGATCGTCGCGGCGCGACAGGTGGCCCTTGTCATAGTCGTTGTCGCGGTAATAGCCGGCGCCAAGCTGCGCCGCGCTGGGGATGCGCGGGTCAAAGCGCCAGGGGTCGCCGTCTTCCTCGCGCGTGACGGTGGCGGGGGCCATGAAATCGACATTGCAGGCGGAAAGATAGGCCATGCGGCGCCCGGCGCACATCAGCACGCTATAGTTCTGATAGCGCAATTCGTGGCTGTCCTTTGGGTGCGAGGGCTGCGTCACCGCCAGCAGGCCGCCAAAGCCGGGCTTAGGCTTGATGCCGGGCAGGGGCAGGCTGAAGCCAAGGAAATCAGGGTCATAGCCCTTGCGGTCGGCCATCGCGGCGGGCGTGATCCGTTCAAGGAAGGTGACATCCGGGCGGGTTGGGGGAATCACAGGGGTGGTGGAACTGTCGGGCGGGGCGATTTCGATGGTCACCCGCAGCGGGATATCGAGGCTGATCGCGGCGCCGGTTCCCGATGACGTTCCGGGCGACACTGTGCTGACCGTCTGCGCAGGTTGGGGGCTGATCGGCAGCGCCTCGGTCAGGGTCGGGGACAGCGTCTCGGTGATGGTTGGGCGCGCGGGGGGCGCGGGCGGCGACCAGCCCATGCCGGGGCGCGCGGCCAGCGCGGCATCGACGACGGCGCGGGCAGGGGGATCCAGCTTTGCCAGCCGGATCGCACCGACGATGCCCGAGACGCGCACCGCCTCGTTCGCGATCCAGTCGATATCGTCGGGATTGTCGCCGTCGCGCCAGATGGCGCCGTCGCGGCGCAGCCAGCGCCTTTGCTCGTCCATGCGCGGGACGCCGGAATGATGCAGCGCCACGACCTGCCAGCTGTCGCTGAGCACCGGCGAGCCGGATGAGCCCTTGGCGGTGTCGGCCTCGTAGTGCAGGAACGAACCCATCACATCGTCCTGCGGGTCGTTGCCGGTGCGCATGTCCAGCACCCGGTTGTTGCGCAGGACGACCTGTTTTTCCTCACCCCCCGGGTGCTGGATGATGTTGATGTAATCCTTGTCCGAGATCGAAATCTTGCCCTGCGCCTCGTTCAGGGGCAGCCAGCCGTAGTCGGCAAGCGGATTGCCCTGCGCGCTGACTTCGGCCACGGCGACCAGCGCGAAATCCAGATCGTAATTGGCCAGAAACACGCGGTCGGGCAGCAGCGCAAAGTCCTGCGGTGCGCGCGGGGCGCCGAACAGGCGCAATTCGTAATCCATTTGCAGGATGCATTGCGCGGCGCGCCGGGCCGAGGGCAGGACATGCTGGTTCGTCAGCATCAGCCCGGGGCCGACCAGAAAGCCGGTGCCGATCGGCTGCCGCCTGCCGCCATCCTCGATCAGGATGCGGCCGACGCTGCGGGCGGCCATCGCGCCGCGTTCGAGAAATTCGACCGACAGGAAATCGGCGGTGGCGATCAGGGCCTCGTTCACGATCCGGTCGGTCAGTTCCTCGGCGACGACCGGGGCGGGGCGCACGACCAGTTCGCGCAGCACGGGATTCGAGGGCAGATGCTCTGGGTCAGAGACGCGGCGGACATCGTCGACAAGGTTGTTCACCCGCGCAGCCAGCCGCGAGGGAGTGTCGGCCTTGGTGGGCTTGCCGTCGCGCAGGGCCTCGCTGCGGTTGTCGCGAACCTCGGCGCGCGCCTGCCAGCGGGCGGCGGCCTGCTGGGTGCGGCGCAGAATGTCGGAATCGATGCTGTCGATATCGGCCATGTCCGGATCCCTGTTTCGTAATTGAAAACCTCAGCCTAGCACGGATCGCCCCGCGCGGCGTTTGAGAATCGGCGCGTTCGGGTGTATCGTAGCGCGGTATTCACGGGGGGCAGCCCGATGAAGTTTGCCTTGATGCCTTTTGACGATTCCATTCCAGCCGATGCCGCAAGATCCACGGCAATCGAGGCCGAAGGCGGGTTCTGGGTCCGTCTGGGCGATCGGGTTTTCGTTTGCGCGGCGGACGGGAAATGGGATGCGCTGAGGCAGCGGCTGGCGGCCCCGGCGGGCGGCAAGGCCGGGCGCAAGGCCGACCTGCATCTGGTCGTGCAGACCGGGCGCGGTTTCCAGAACGCCTGGCCCGATGCGCCGGTCCTGGCCGACAAGGGCCGCTACCTGATCGTCGAATTCGACCGCGCCGCCGCGCAGGAACTGGGCGACAGCCAGTCGCCCCGCTTCGTGATCCGCCCTCTGCCGGAAAACGCCACGATCTATGCGGATCGCTCGCGCAGCGGTGCCGCGCGCATGGTCGAGCCGGCGGTGGCCGCGGCGGTGGCCGGTGTGACGCGCGCCGGTTTTCAGGCGCTGGTCACGCATATCGCCGCATACCGGACGCGGCTTTCGACCAGCGCCGATTTCCGCGCCGCGGCGGAATGGGCGCGGGACCGGCTGCAATCGCTGGGGCTGATCGCGGGAACGACAGGCATCACGGTCAAGGGGGACAGCAGCCTGAACGTCATCGCCACCAAGCCGGGCTTTGGCGCCGGGCGGGGCGCGGTGCTGGTGGTCGGGCATCTTGATTCCGTCAATCACGAGGCGGGCGCGGCCGCACCCGCGCCGGGGGCCGATGACAATGGCAGCGGCGCAGCGGGCGTGCTGGCGCTGGCCACCGCCATGGCCCCTTACAGCTTTACCCATGACCTTGTCTTCATCCTGTTCGGGGGCGAGGAGCAGGGGCTTTTCGGCTCGGCCCAATATGTCGCAAGCCTTTCGGATACCGAGCGCGCGCGCATCCGCGCCGTCCTGAACATGGACATGATCGGCTGCGTGAACAGCCAGCCGCCCACCGTCATGCTTGAGGGCGCGGCCCTGAGCCAGTCGATGATCGACGCGCTGGCCGCCGCCGCCGAGGCCCATACCACGCTGGAAATCCAGACCTCGCTGAACCCCTTTGCCAGCGACCACGTCCCCTTCATCGATGCGGGCATCCCGGCGGTCCTGACCATCGAAGGCTCGGACAGCGCCAATGACGCGGTCCACAGCGCAAGGGACCGGCTTGAGCGGCTGGACATGGATTACGCCACCCAGATCCTGTGCATGAACGCGGGCTGGCTGGCGGCAGAGGCGGGGATCGCCGCGCAGCCGGGCCTGCCGGCCGGGCTGCCAAATGGGTTGCCGGACGGGCTGCCAGTCCCGCCAGCGACCAGCAATTGCGACTGCGCGGGCTTTGGCGTGCCGCCTGCCGACGCCGCCGCGGTCGCGCAACTGAACGAGGTGAACGGGCATTACCAGGCGCTTTTCGCGCAGTTCGCCCGGCTTCACCACGAAGGCCGGATCAGTCCGGCCGAACGGGCCGAATGGCAGTCTGCCCTGCTTGCCTATGGCCAACTCGACCGCGGGCCGCGTTAGCGGCGCGGCCGATGCGCAACCGGCGCCCGCAATGCGGACGCCGGGCTGGACCTGCAAGCTGAAACGCGGCCCTGGCCGCGGGAAACGGATGGCATGACGGACGAGCCGAAACTGAGCCGCGACTGGGTCGAACTGCGCGAGGAAAGCGCTGGCGACAGGGTGGTCTTTTGCCCGGCCAGCGATGCCCTGCCGCCTTCGCGCATGCCCCGGCGGCGGCTGGAACTGGCGGCCTCGGGCGGGGCCTCGGGCAAGGGCTCGGGGCCAGGCGATGCCACCGTGCTGGAAAGCAGCGGCTCCTGGAGCCGCGAGGGCCAGACATTGCATGTGGCCTTGCCCGGATGGGACGGAGATTACGACATCAGCGAACTGACGGACAACCGGCTTGTCCTGACCAAACGCTGACCCCCAATCCGGGCCAGGCAGGAATTGGGACCGCCACGCGTGCGTGGCGGGCAAAGGGGCTTTATTCATTGGAGAAGTCAGATGACTGACGACACATTGCCGACACGGCGCGAATGCGGCACGATGCAGGTGCATCGCCGCCTTCTGGACACCGATCCCAACTATGCCCGCCGCCTCGAACGGATCGAGGATCAGGCCTTCCGCGCCCGCGAGGGGCTGATGCCGCTGCGCTCGGGCTGCACGCGCATCCCGGTGGTGGTGCATGTGGTGTGGAAAACCCCGGCGCAAAACATCTCGCAGGAACAGATCACCAGCCAGATCGAGGTCCTGAACCGCGACTTTCGCAAGCGCAACGCCGATATTTCCGGCGTGCCTGCGGCCTTCGCGGGCGTGGCGGCGGATGCGCGGCTGGAATTCGCGCTGGCCACCCGCGACCCGGCGGGCAGCCCCCATGACGGCGTCATCCGCGTGCAGACGACGCAGGACACGTTCGGGTCCGACGACGCGGTGAAGCGCGCCGCGACCGGCGGCTCGGATGCGTGGCCGGCGGACGAATACCTCAATATCTGGGTCTGCCAGCTTGGCGGCGGCCTGCTGGGCTATGCGCAGTTTCCGGGCGGCCCCGCCGATACCGATGGCGTGGTCATCACCCATACCGGCTTTGGCACCACCGGCACCGCCGCCGCGCCCTTCAACCTTGGCCGCACCGCCACGCATGAGATCGGGCACTGGCTGAACCTGCGCCATATCTGGGGCGACGATGGCACCGGCTGCTCGGGTTCGGATTTCGTGGACGATACGCCGAACCAGGGCGGGCCGAACTCGGGCGTGCCGACATTCCCGCATGTCTCGTGCAGCAATGGCCCGAACGGCGACATGTTCATGAACTACATGGACTATACCGACGACCGCGGCATGTTCATGTTCACCGAAGGGCAGGTGACGCGGATGCAGGCCTGCCTTGACGGGCCGCGCAGCGCCATCGGCCAGGCGATCAGTTGCAGTCCTGTGCCGAAAAACATCCCCAAGGAAGGGCCAAAGGATATCCCGAAGGACGGCCCCAAGGACATTGCCAAGGACCCGCTGAAGGACGTCGTGAAGGAGGGGCCGAAGGACCGCCCGAAGGAGCTTCCGAAAGACCCGCCCAAGGAATTCCTGAAGGATCTTCCGAAGGATCCGCCCAAGGATATCGCCAAGGACGGGCACAAGGACCTGCCGAAGGACGGCCACAAGGACTTTCCCAAGGACATTCCGAAGGACCGGCCCAAGGATGTCATCAAGGACCGCCCGAAGGAATTCGTCAAGGATATGGCCAAGGACCCGATCTACGATCCCGGTCCGAAAACCATCTTCGAGCCGCCCGTCGATCCGAAGGGCGCGTTCGAGCCGCCGTTCCAGCCGGGCGGGATCGGGATGCCCGGGGTCAATATCGGCGCGGCCGGCCAGCCCGGCATGACGCCCTTTGTCCTTGGCACCGGGGCCGCGCCCGCCCAGCAGCACGCGGCCGATCCGCAGGCCGCGCTTCTGGCGCATTATGCCACCATCCTGCAAAGCTATCTGGGCCTTTGGCAGCGCGGGATGCTGGACGAGCAGGGCCTTGCCGCCTGGCAACAGGCCTATGAGGCCTGGCAGGCGCTTGGCGGCCAATAGACGCGGCATCGGGAACCCCCGCGCGGGGTTCCCCCCTTTCCGACAGGGAATAGTCCCGTGATCCTTATCATTTCATTTCTGGACAACGAGCATGTGCGCCGGGTGAGCCGACACCTGACGATGCCCTATCATGTCGTCGATCTGGCGTGGTTTCCGTCGCAGATGCGGATGCACGCCTATGCCGGGCCGCAGGCCGACGCGTTTTTTCTGGACCTGCCCGACGGGCAGCGGCTGGCGCTGGACGAGGTCGGCGCGGTCTGGCACCGCCGTATCCGCAGCTTTACCCTTGATCCGGCGCTGACGGACGAGGTCTCGCGCAGCTTCGCCTGGTCGGAATGTTCCGAGGCGCTGGACGGGCTTTGGCACGGCATGGGCTGTTTCTGGATGAACCCGCCCTATGCCGATGAGCGGGCGCTGAAAAAGGCCTATCAGCACCGGCTGGCCGGGCAGGTCGGGTTGCGCGTGCCCGACACGCTGGTGACGAACGGTCCCGACGAGGCCCGCGCCTTCATCGAGGATCACGCCGCCACCGGCGTCATCCGCAAGGCGTTCCGCAATATCCCGCAGGCGCCGCGCGCGACGCTGAAGGTCGGCCCCGACGAGATGCGGCTGATCGATTCGGTCCGCTTCGCGCCGGTGATCTTTCAGGAATACATCCCCGTGGCGCTGGACCTGCGGGTGACGGTCATCGACGGAGAGATCTTCGCCACCGCCTTCCGCTCGACCCCCGAATACGAGGTGGACTATCGCAGCGGCATCGGCAGCGCCGAGGTGACGGCCTATGACCTGCCCGACGAGATCGGCGAGAAGCTGCTGGAGATGATGCGGCGGATGGAGCTGCGCTTCGGCGCCGCCGACTTTCGCCTGACGCCGGCAGGCGAGCATGTCTTTTTCGAGATCAACCCCGCCGGCGAATACCTGTTCTGCGCCGACCGCACCGGGCAGCCGATCCCCGAGGCCATCGCCGCGGCGCTGGAACGCCGCGCGCGGGGGTATCTGGGCGGCGTCTAAAGCAGCCAGGCCAGCAGCACGACCCACAGCGACAGGACGACCCCCATCGCCGCCGCATAGGGGCCGTTCCAGACCAGCCCGGCCTGCCGCGGGGGCACCTTGCCCAGCGACCCCGCCAGCAGCACCGAGGCCGTGAAGGGCGAGGTCACGCCGCTGAGCGCCCAGCCGCCGGTGATGGCGGTGACGACGGTGGTCGGACTGACCCCCATTGCTGCCGGCGTCGGCAGCAGCGGGATCATCAGCGACACCGACAGGATCGGGTTCATGCCCAGTTGCCCGGTCAGCGGGATCACCCAGACCAGCGCCACAAGGATCAGCAGCGGCGGAACCGCCGACAGGTCCAGCCCCGCCCTGGCCATCATCGGCACCAGCAGGAACGACCCCAGACTGCCGATGAAGGCGGCCATGAACAGCAACAGGATCTCGCCGCGATAGCCGGGCAATTCGCGGGTGACGAATTGCGCAATGCGCCCGCCGGTATAGGCCAGCGCGCCGCCGCCCGCCGGTGCGCGCTGGATATAGATCCAGACGATGGCGATGGCGGGAACCAGCGACATGACGGCGCCGACGACCTCGACGCCGGTCAGGACGTGCAGGATGACGACGCCGGCGACCACCACGCCCAGCAGTAGCAGAAGCGGGCGCAGGTGGATCAGCCAGCGGCCGCTTTCCGGCTGGCGGGCGGGCGGCGGATTGGCAAGGCGCGGCTTGAAGGCGGTGTCCAGCGCCCAGCCGCCCAGCATCAGCAGCAGCGCGCTGACAAGGCAGGGCAGCACGACATGGCCCCATTCCGCCCCCGCCACCAGCGAGGTGCTGATGACCATGGAAAAGCCCAGCGGCGACCAGCACAGCGTCGAGGCGAAGCCGCGCTGGATCGCCACCAGCATCCGGCGGGTGCGGTGGCGCCTGATCTCGGGGTCGGGCTCGCGCGCGGCGCTTTCGGTGGCCAGCGATCCCAGAAGCGCGATCGAGCCGTAAAGCAGGATCAGCCCGAACAGATGCCCGCCGATGGTCAGCGCCAGATAGCGCAGGCCCGGCGGCTGGCGGGCAAGGAAGCGCCCGGTCTCGACCACTTCGGAGGACGAGACGGCGGCGCTGCGGATCGCCGACAGCGCCGTGAACAGCGCCACGATCAGGCAGCCGCTGCGGATGGCGGCAATGGTGCCCTGCTGCCAGTCGGCATGGCTGGCCCAGGCCCAGACCGTCAGCACCAGCCCGATGACCACGAAGACCAGCCGCGAGGGCCGCGCATCCAGGCTGAAGACCGCGACCGCCGCCAGCGCGAAGATGCCGGCCAGCGTGTTTGCCGGCACGCCGCCGCCATATTCCGCCCAGATCACGCAAAGCATGACCGCCGCCGGCAGCAGGCCTGCCAGCCATGAGAGCCGCGCCCGCTCAGCCAAGGCGGTCACGCAAGGCGCGGCGCAGGGACGGATAACGGGCGAGGTCTTGCATCGCGGGCACTCGGGCAAAAACGGGCAAAACGGGGCGGCCAAAACGGTCTGGGCAGGCGGCAAAGCCGGGTCAGGGCGGCAGAATCGCGCGAACCGCCAGCCATGTCAAATGCCCATGGTCCGTTCGCTGCCGGGTCCGGCCGGGCGTTGCATCGCCCCGAACGGCAACTGCCCGCCTTCTGCCGGATAATGCCCACATCCCAGCGACCAAGCAGAGGAATAGGACTCATGCCGAACAAAGCCACAGTCAGGGGCATCCTGATGGACGCCACCCTTGCCCCCATCGCCAAGGGCAAGATCATCGCCACGCTGAACGGGTCGGACGTTTTCGACAACGGCATCCGCGTGGTGACCCAGAAGGTCGAGGCCACGACCAACGCCGCCGGCGAATGGTCCATGGACCTGATCGTGAATGGCGAGGGCGACAGCGCCACCACCACCTGGACCATCGAGGGCTATAACCAGTTCGTCGCCCGCGTCTTCGAGGCGAAGTCGCTGTTCATCCCGCTGGATATCGACATCACGCTGGGCGATCTGGAACGGACCAGCCCGCAGAACCTCAAGGCCGCGCGCGACGCCAGCATCGCCCGGCTGATCGTGGTCTCGGCCTATGGCGAATACGAGGCCCTGCCCGAATCGCAGCGCCGCGCCAGCGACCTCGTGCTGGTGAAGGGGGTCTGAGATGGCGGTCTCGATCCATGGCGGCATTGGCCGCACCGTCTTTGACGGCATCTCGCGCATCTATGCCGGCGGCGAACTGGTGGCGCTGATGGACGCCAGCGGCGGCACGCTGATCGCGCGCGACCTCGATCCCGTGCTGCCCGTCATCGTGCGCCAGCCCGCCATCCTGCCCGCTGACGCCGCGCTGGGCGACACGGTCACGCTGGACCTTGGCCTGGCCGAGGCCTATCCGGCCGCCGCCGTCACCTGGACCATCACCCGCGACGGCGTTTCCGTCGCGACCGAGGTGGACCCCGAGACGATGGCGCTGGTCCTGGCGCAGCCCGGCACCTATGCGCTGGCCGTCGACTGGACCAACGCCGCCGGCACCACCCCGGCCGAGGCCGCCCGGGCCGTCATCGCCCAGCCGGTGCCCGATGCCGCGCCCGGCGTGCTGAGCCAGCCGGCGATCCTGCCTGCGGATGCCGGGATCGGCGATACGGTGACGCTGGACCTTGGCATGGCGCAGGGCAGCCCCGCGCCCGATGCCGGCTGGACCTTTACCCGCGACGGCCAGTCGCTGAAGGCCGATGTCGACCCCGGGACGATGACCGTCACGCTGACCGAGGCCGGAACCTATACCCTTGGCGTCGAGTGGAACAACCGCGCCGGGCAGGCCGTGGCCGAGGCCGCCACGCTGACCCTTGGTGCGACCGCCCCCGCCGACAGCGCGCCGGTGGTGACGCGCCAGCCCTCGATCCTGCCCGAGGGCGCGAAGATCGGCGACACGATCACGCTGGACCTTGGCGCGGCCACGGGCCAGCCCGCGCCCGTGGCCACATGGGATCTGCGCCGCGACGGTGTCTCGATCCGCGGCAGCGTCGATGCGGCGACGCTGAAAGTGGCGCTGCCGGGGGCGGGCACCTATGTGCTGAGCGTCACCTGGACCAGCAGCGCGGGCAGCCTTGCCGCCAACGCGGCCTTGCTGACCGTGGCCGAGGACGTGCCCCCCGACGCCGCGCCGCAGGTAACTGAGCAGCCCTCGATCCAGCCGGCGGGGGCGGTGACCGGCGACACGATCACGCTGCATCTTGGCACCGCAAGCGGCCTGCCCGCGCCGACGGCGACATGGGACCTGACCCGCGACGGCGTCTCGATCCACAGCAGCGTCGATGCGGGCGCGCTGACGATGGAGCTGCCGGGCGCCGGCACCTATGCGCTGTCGGTCACCTGGACCAACCGCGCCGGCAGCATCGCCGCCACGAACGCCACGCTGACCGTGCAGGCACCGCCGGTCCTGCCGGCGCTGAACTACGACACGCAGACGCTGGCCTATTTCGACGCCGCTACCAGCTATAACGGCAGCGCGACGGACGTGACCGCGGTCAACGCGCGCGGCACCGGCGGCTATGTCTTTCAGAAGGAGGGCACCGGCACGACCATCAAGCGCAGCACCGCGGGCTTTGTCTTTGCCAGCGGCTGCTATCTGCAAACGGCGAACCTTGCCGGCCAGCCGACGACCGACGGGCTTTTCGCCGTCGTCGATTGCACGCTGGCCAGCTATGGCTCGACCGCCGGCCAGATCGTCGAGGGCGCGGGCGGACATGTGAAGCTGCGCGACAATAGCGGCCGGTTGCAGGTCGTCGGGCAGGACGATTCCGCGGTGGGGATCATCCTTGGCTCGGTCGCCTATGGCAGCCGGGTGATCGTGGCGGGGCTTCTGGACGACGTGCTGAACGTGGTGGGCGGCATCAATATCGCCGGGGCCGATGTCTCGGCCGCGCATTCGGGCGTCACCGACCCCGAGCTGACGCGGCTGGCGACCGGGCGCTATGTGAACGGCACCATCCACCGCCTTGCCATCGTCGGCCGGGCCGAGGGGCAGGCCTGGCCCGTCACCATGCGCGAAATCTATCAGGATTTTCAGCGGGGGGCGTGACGGCCCCACGGCCCACCGTCACCTCGCTGGAGATCATGCCCGTCTATGGGCAAAGCGAAAACCGCCCGCGCAACGACGCGCCGGCGATTGCTGCGGCGCTGGATGGGGCCACCGCCGAACAGGTCTATTACACCTATGGCATGATCGACACCCAGGGTGCGCTGGTGGGGGTCAGCGGCGCGGGCTGGGCCGGGGACGGTCCGAACAATATCGACCGCAGCCTGCCGGCGCGGGGCTTTGCCGCGGCCGCCGGGCTGCGGCTGGTCTCGCCCGCGTTCACGCTGCAACATGCGCGGGCGGCACGGCAGCGCGACCTGGGGCAGGCCGGGCGGGGGGTGGTGATCGCCGATCACGGCTTTGGCGGCCGCCAGATCCATGAATGGATCGTGACCGGCGCCAGCCCCCTCGGGCGCAACCAGCTTTACTGGATGGCGGAAAGCAAGCGGCTGGCGGATGCCTTCGGGGTCGGCATCGCCTGTCCCTATGCGTTCCTGTTTCAGGGCACCTCGGCCAAGGACCAGCCCGGCCCGGCCTATCGCGCCGATTTCGAGGCCGCGCATGCGGCGACCGTCCAGCAGGCGCTGGACCTGTTCGGCGCGGCGCCAAGGCTGGTGGTGGTCGTCAACGGCGGCGACGTGAACACGGTGGCCGACCTTTACGCCACGCCCTGCGTGCAATACGCCATCGCGCTGGAACATGGCGGCATCATTGCGGGTTGGCAGCGCATCTATCCGATCATGGACCGCAACATCCATATCGACGGCACGGTGCGCGCGCTGATCGGCGAGACCGCCGAATGGGCCATCGCCGAGACCGAGGCGGGCCGCGACTGGAACATCACCCATGCGGTGGCGAAATCCGGGGCCTCGGTCACCGTCAGCTTCACCCTGCGCCCGGACGAGACGCTGCTGGAGCGCGCCGGGCTTTACGACGCCTATGGCGGCGCGGCGACCTGCCCGCATTTCGGGTTCGAGGCGGACGGCGGCATCCTTGCCGCGGTGCCCGACCTTTCCGGCAACAGCGTCACCATCACGCTGGCAAAGCCCGATGCGGCATGGCTGCGTTTCGCGCATCAGGTTCAGGATTGCTCGGCCCTTGTGGACGGGGCAGGCATGTCGATGTCGGCGCATCGCACGACGCTGTTCGCCAGCCATTCCCGCCCCAGCCGCTTTGTCCCCGGCGAGACGCTGTGGCGCGCATTGCCGGGGTTCCGCGGCAGTTTTCAGGGCGACCGGTTCCGCACCGAAGCCACCGCCTGAAGCCACCGCCTGAAGCCCGTTGCCTGAAAAATACGCTCGGCTGGTCTGACCACCGGCCGGGCGATGCCGCCATTGCCTGATGCGCGAGCAGAAGTCGCCGAAATCGCCCGATACGGTCATGTTTTCCATGGACATGCCCCAGAATAGGGAAAGAATCCGCGGTTAGCTGGCGTTGATTCGCAAGTCGGGAACGCGCATGAAACTGACCATCGACGAGGCGCTGACCCAAGGCGGCGCCGGGCGCTTTCAACGGCGCCTGCTGGGGATTTTTGGCCTGGTCTGGGCTGCCGACGCGATGCAGGTCATCTCGATCGGCTTTTCCGCCGTACCGATCTCGGAGACTTTTGGCCTGACGGTGCCGCAGGCGCTGCAAAGCGGCACGGTCTTCTTTCTGGGCATGCTCATCGGCGCGATGCTGTTCGGCCGCATCGCCGACCGGATCGGGCGCCGCCGGGTGCTGATCCTGACGGTGTGCCTTGACGCCGTGTTCGGGCTTGGCTCGGCATTCTCGCCGGATTTCACCACGCTGCTGGCGCTGCGTTTCCTGACCGGCATGACGGTCGGGGGCACCTTGCCCGTCGATTACGCCATGATGGCCGAGTTCCTGCCGCCGCGAAACCGCGGCCGCTGGCTGGTCTGGCTGGAAAGCTTCTGGGCGCTTGGCACCATCGTCATCGCGCTGGTGGCATGGCTTGCGCATATGGCCGATCCGGCCGGGGCGTGGCGGTGGATCTTTGCCGTGGCCGCGCTGCCGGCGCTGCTGGGCGTCGGGCTGCGCTTCTGGGTGCCGGAATCGCCGATGTATCTGCTGCGCAAGGGCGACGAGGCCGGGGCGCGCGCGGCCGTCGACCGCGTGTTGCAGGTCAATGGCAGCCGGCCGCTTGACCCCGGGGTGCGGCTGATCGCGCCCCCCGCGTTTGCCGCGGACGAGGGGCTGCTGGGCCCTGCGCTGCGCCGCCGCAGCCTGGGGATATTCACCACCTGTTTCCTTGTGGCGCTGTCCTATTACGGCATTTTCATCTGGTTGCCGGCCGAACTGGTCAAGGGCGGTCTGGGCTTTGTGCGCGGCTATGGCTTTCTGGTGCTGATGGCGCTAGCACAGGTGCCCGGCTATGCGCTGGCCGCGCATTGCATCGAAAGCCTGGGGCGCAGGCGGACGCTGCAGATCTTTCTGCTGCTCAGTGCGACGGGCTGTCTGCTTTTCGTCGTGGCCACAGGCCCTTGGGCGCTGGCTGCCTCGCTGCTGCTGATGAGCTTTGCGCTGCTGGGAACCTGGGGCGCGCTATACGCCTATACGCCCGAGCTGTTCCCGACCGCGCTGCGGGCCACCGGCATGGGCACGGCCAGCGCGGTGTCGCGGGTCGCGGGGTTGCTGGCGCCCTCGTTGCTGGGGGTGATCATCGCACGGGGATTCGGCACCGCCATCGGCTTTTTCGCGGTGCTGCTGGTTCTGGCGGCGGCGGCGACACTGATCATTCCGGCCGAAACGCGCGCCATTGCCATCGCATGATGGCCAAATGAACAGGCTGATATCCAAAAAGACAGTCGGAATCGACTGTATATGCAGCCCCTGATTGTATCAAATCTCTTGCGCATTGAAACTGTGGCGCATTATGTTGCGCGAATACAACCTGCATCGCAGATGGCGCTGCCGGCAGTATCCTAGGGGACAAGCGGCTGAGGGGGAGGGACGATCAGCATGTCATGCATCAAGCCGGTCGATCCGGTCATCGCGGCGCAATTGGAGCGTCCGGACGCGAGACGTTACCCCTGTGCAAATTTCGTCGTATAAAAGGAAATACTCATGCTGAAGTCCACGCTTCTGGTCGTCGGTCTGGCGCTTAGCGTCGCCGGCTGTGCCAGCTCGAATTGGGAAACTGCCTATACCCAGGTTGATGCCGCGAAAGCTGCAAACTGGCGTCTGGCCGCTGTTGATGTCAAGGCCCCCGAGACCCTGACCACCAGCGAAGAAAATTCGTACACCCCGAACTATGACGTCGTCTGGCATGGCGAGCCCTATGGCGATCGCCGCGCGCAAGCCGCCGCCATCATCAAGGAAGGCATCGAGCGCGGCGCCTCCAGCGCGCTGACCGGCCGCGAAAAGGTCCGCATCGTCGCCACCATCACCCAGTTCCACGCCATCACGCCCAAAGTGCGCGGCATGGACGGTGTGGGTGTCCACAACATCCAGTACACCATTCAGGTCTTTGACGCCAAAACCGGCGCTGCCCTGACCGAACCGCAGAACATCAAGGCCGAATTCCCGGCCATGGTCGGCGACGAGGGCGATGCCGCCGACGCCAAGGGCCTGACCCAGCGCGTGCAGATCGTGAACCACGTCGCGCTGGTCACCCAGAACTGGCTGGGCAAAGGCCCCGATCCGCGCGGCAAATACTCGCGCCTTGGCCGCTGATCGCGGGCAAATTCGTGACACGACCCCGAACCGGCCCTTGCGGGCCGGTTCTTTCTTTGGCAGGGGGCGGTCATGGCAAGCGTTTCAGAACTTTACGATGCCCGGGTCGCCTCGGGTCAACTGGCCCCCGACGATGCGCAGCGCGGCGTGCTGCCGGCGCTGGACCGCATCGTGCGCGAACTGGCCGACATGGCCCCGCCGCAGCCGGCAAAGTCGGGCTGGCTTGCGAAGCTGACCGGCACGCGCGCGGCAGCGCCTGCGGCCGCGGTCAAGGGGCTTTACCTTTGGGGCGGCGTCGGGCGCGGCAAGTCCATGTTGATGGACATGCTGATGCAGGCCACCCCCATCGCCGAAAAGCGCCGGGTGCATTTCCACGAGTTCATGCAGGAAATCCAGGCCGCGCTGGAGGGCGTGCGCAAATCCGGCCAGCAGGACGCCGTGCGCCCGGTGGCGCTGGCGGTGGCCCAGCAGGTCCGCCTGCTGTGTTTCGACGAAATGCAGATCACCGATATCGCCGATGCGATGATCGTCGGCCGCCTGTTCCAGGTGCTGTTCGAGGAGGGCGTGACCATCGTCACCACCTCGAACCGGGTGCCCGAGGACCTGTACAAGAACGGCCTGAACCGCCAGCTTTTCCTGCCCTTCATCGCGCTGATCCGCGAACGGATGCAGGTCGTCGAACTGGCCAGTCCCACCGATCACCGCCAGAACCGGGACGAGGGCGGGCAGGTCTGGTTCAGCCCCGCAGATGCCGCGGCCCATGCCGCGATGGACGCGCTGTGGCTGCGGGAAACCGGCGGCGCCGCCGCGACGCCGCTGATCCTTGAGGTCAAGGGCCGGCAGGTGGAACTGCCCCAGCATTGCGGCCGCGTGGCGCGGGCCAGCTTCTGGGATCTGTGCGGCAAGCCGCTTGGCCCCGCCGATTATCTGGCCATCGCCGAGGCGGTGGACCTGCTGTTCATCGACGCCATCCCGCGGCTGAGCATGTCGAACTATAACGAGGCCAAGCGCTTCGTGACCCTTGTCGATGCGCTTTACGAGGCGCGCGTCCGCGTCATCGCCAGCGCCGCCGACGAGCCCGAGCGCCTTTATGCCGAGGGCGCCGGCGCCTTTGAATTCGAGCGCACCGCAAGCCGGCTGCGCGAGATGCGGGACGTCGACTGGGGCGCTGCGCCGCAGGGCTGACCGTCCGCAGGGCCGACCGTCCGGGGCGCGCGCGACGTCGCGCCGTCGGGGACGGTTCCCGGGGGCTGGCGGTCAGGCCGGCACTGCGGCCGCCAGCATGGCGGCATAGTCGCGATGCTTGATGATCGGCCGGGCCGGGGTCATCGGGTTTCGTCCCTGCGCCAGATCGGGGAAGGCCGCGAACAGGCTCAGCCGTTGCGGCAGGCTCAGTGCGCGCACCGCCTGCGGGCCGGTCAGAAAGGATTCCATCGCCGCGCCCTCGGCCAGCACGATCTGGTGGTCGGCGAAGGCGATATGGATCAGCGCAAAGCCGTCATTCGCGCGCCGCGCACTTACGCCCGGCGCCCCCGCCATCATCAGGTGCCGGGCCGAGATCAGGTATTCCGCGCCGTCATGGCGCACCATGACCCGGTGCTGGGCCGATACCTCGACCGCGCGGCGCGGCAGCCCCTCGCCAAGCGCGCCCTGCTCGATGCGGATGGGGCGCTTGTCGGGGGCGCGGTCCAGCGCCTCGGGGGTGATGCGGCGGGCAGTGGCCCAGACCAGCGGCTGCGCGCCATGGTCGCGGGTCAGCACCAGATCGCCCGCGCGCAGGCTTTCGGCGGGAACCTCGCCATCGGGGGTGGCGATCAGCGTGCCGGCCAGAAAGCAGTTGTGCAGATCGCTTAACAGCACGTCGTATTTCGGCGCGTGGACGATATCGTTCAGCAGCGATTGCGTGACGGTGTAATTGTCGGGCGCCGTCGTCGGCAGCGGCGAGTGGGTATAAAGAAAACCCGACGCCTGCTGGTTCAGCGCGCCGGTGGCGCCGTCCCACAGCGCCGCAACGCCAGCAACCGAGCCGCCGATATGGCCGGCGGTGTCGTTGGTATAGGCCATCCATTCATCGCGATCGATGGCGCCATTCCCGCTGGCATCGTTGATGGTCAGGGTGAAGGGTTCCGATACTGTCGCGACGCCATTGACCACGGTCGTGCGATAAAGATGGACGGTAACAACGGGCACGGGATGTCCTTCCCTGAACTGCGCCTGCGGCACTGGTTAACAACTGCCCGATATCGGCGGGCTCCTGACAGATAGTATGGTTTACCTAAAGTTAAGCAAGGAACCTGCCGAATTGGTCAGGTTTGCCCAAAACGATTTGGGTCAACCATTGCTGCGTAAAACGTGTCCGGCCAGATAAAGCGAGCCGCAGATCAGTATTCGCGCATGAGGCGAATCAGCGACAATTTGCCGCACCGCCGTCAGCGCATCGGGGGCGGTGCGGGCCACCAGCCCGGCACTGGCGGCGATGCGCGCGGTTTCCGTGGCGGGCAGGGTGTTCGGCTCTCCGGGGATGTCGATGGCGGTCAGGCTTTCAGCCCGCGCGGCCAAGGGACGCATGTAGCCCGCGACATCCTTGGTGTTCAGCATCCCGCAGACCAGATGCGTGGGTTTACGCGCCATGGCCGCCAGCGTGGCGGCCAGCGCCTCGCCTCCGGCGGGGTTGTGGCCGCCGTCCAGCCACAGTTCAGCCCCACCCGCGGCCTCGACCAGCGGGCCATGGGTCAGGCGCTGCATGCGTGCGGGCCATTCGGCCTCAAGTACGGCGGCGCGGGCCTCGATGCGGCCAAAGCCCAGTTCGCGCAGGGCGGCGATGGCGGTGCCGGCGTTCACGATCTGATGCGGGCCGGGCAGGACGGGCAGGGGCAGGTCCATCAGCCCGTGGTCGTCCTGATAGATCAGGCTGTCGCCCTCGCGCCGGCTGTCCCAGTCCTGGCGGCCGATCTTCAGCGGCGCGAAAAGCCGCTCGGCCCGGGCCTCGATCGCCTCGCGGGCGGCGGAGTCCTGGGGGGCGACGATGCAGGGCACGCGGCGTTTCAGGATGCCGGCCTTTTCGCCGGCGATCTCGGCCAGCGTCTCGCCCAGATATTGGGTGTGGTCGATGCTGACCGGGGTGATGACCGTCAGGCGCGGGGCCGGGATGACGTTCGTTGCGTCCAGCCGCCCGCCAAGCCCGACCTCAAGCAGCGTGTAATCGGCCGGCACGCGCGAAAAGGCCAGAAAGGCCGCCGCCGTGGTGATCTCGAAGAAGGTGATCGGCTGGCCGGCATTCGCGGCCTCGCATTCCTCCAGCGTGGCGGCCAGTTCCGCCTCGCCGATCAGCTCGCCCGCCAGCCGGATGCGCTCGTGAAAATGCGCCAGATGCGGCGAGGTATAGGCGTGGACGCGCAGCCCCGCCGATTCCAGCCCGGCGCGGATCATCGCCTGGGTCGAGCCCTTGCCGTTGGTGCCCGCGACATGGATCACCGGCGGGATGCGGTCCTGCGGGTTCCCCAGCGCCGCAAGGATGCGGTGCATCCGCTCCAGCGACAGGTCGATGACCTTGGGGTGCAGCTCCATGAGCCGCGCGAGAATGGCGTCGGAGGTGGTCATCGTCGGATCTGTCGCGGTGGTTCAGCCAGGGGGGGCAGCTATGGGAGAGATCAGGGCGTCTTGCCGGCGGCCTCGACCGCGGGCGGCGGGGGGGCGCCGGCACCGGCCGCGGCCTCGGGCAGGGCGGATCTGATGCTGCCCGGCGCCGGCAGGTCGCCCGCGATGGGGGCGGGCAGGCGCATGACCATGCGCAGGATCGAGATCAGCTCCTCGCGCAGCTTCTTGCGATGGGTGACGCGGTCCAGCATCCCGTGTTCCAGCAGGTATTCGGCGCGCTGGAAGCCCTCGGGCAGCTTTTCGCGGATGGTCTGCTCGATCACGCGGGGACCGGCAAAGCAGATCAGGGCGTTCGGCTCGGCGATCTGGATGTCGCCCAGCATGGCATAGCTGGCGGTGACGCCGCCGGTGGTCGGATGGGTCAGCACGACGATATAGGGCAGGCCCGCTTCCTTCAGCATCTCGACCGCCACCGTGGTGCGCGGCATCTGCATCAGGGACAGGATGCCTTCCTGCATCCGCGCGCCGCCGGCGGCCGAAAACAGGATCAGCGGGCGCTTCAGCTTCACCGCGCGTTCGGCGGCGGCGATGATGGCGTTGCCGACATACATCCCCATGGAGCCGCCCATGAAGGAAAAGTCCTGCGCGGCCATCACGACGGGGGTGCGGCCCATCTCGCCCTCGGCGACCAGCATCGCCTCTTTCTCGCCGGTGGATTTCTGCGCGGCCTTCATCCGGTCGGGATATTTCTTCTGGTCGCGAAAGCTCAGCGGGTCGGCGACGGGCTCGGGGACCTTGACCTCGTTGAAGACGCCGCCATCGAACAGCGCCGCAAAGCGGGCGCGCGGCGTGATGGCAAGGTGATGGTCGCAGTTCGTGCAGACGTTCAGGTTGTCCGCCAATTCGCGGTGGAACAGCATGGTTCCGCATTCCGGGCATTTGGTCCACAGGTTTTCGGGCACCTCGCGGCGCGAAAACAGCGAATTGATGCGCGGGCGGACATAGTTGGTGATCCAGTTCATCGACGGGTCCTCACGCTGGGGTCTGGGGTCAGATAGGCAAAACGGCGCCGAATTGCAATTCCGCGCAGGTCGGGCTTTGATGCGGGCATGTGGACCGACATGCTGGGCGTGGCCCATTACATCATTGCGCTGCTTGTCTCGATCCGGGTGATCCTGCGTCCCCGGCTTGAGCCGACGGTGCGCCTGTCGTGGATTCTTGTCATCGAACTGGTGCCGCTGGTGGGCGTCATCGCCTATGTCCTGTTCGGCGAAATCAGGGTGCGCAGCGCCGAGGTCTCGACCCGCGCCAGCGTGCGCAGCTTTCTGTCGGGCCTCTGGCAATCCAGCCCTGAACGCGTGCGCGCCCCGCCCGCCTTTGCCGCGCCGGTGATCGCGGCGAATCGCGCCATCGGCGGGTTCGAGGCGGTGGCCGGCAACCGCGCCGCCCTGCTGGCCGAGGATGACGACGCCATCGACGATCTGGTGGCCGCGATCGACGGCGCGCAAGTGCATGTCCATATCCTGTTCTATATCTGGCTGGACGACCCTTCCGGGCGCAAGGTCGCCGAGGCGGCGATCCGCGCCGCCGCGCGCGGCGTCAAGGTGCGCGCGATCATCGACGCCTATGGTTCGTTGCAGTTCTCGCGCTCGGACTGCTGGGCGCGGATGAAAGAGGCAGGCTGCGAATGTGCCGAGGCGCTGCCCCTTGGGATGCCGGTCATCGGGCCGCTGTTCCAGCGCATGGACCTGCGCAATCACCGCAAGATCGTGGTCATCGACCACCATCTGGGCTTTACCGGCAGCCGAAACTGCGCCGACATGGCCTTTGCGGTAAAGCCGCGTTACGCGCCCTGGATCGACGTCTTCCTGTCCATCGAGGGTCCGGTGGTGCGCCAGATGCAGGCCGTCTTCCTTCAGGACTGGATGAGCTATACCGGCGAGGATCTGGGCGATCTGTTGCGCATGGTCGGCCCGGTCTGCGCCCCGGGCGAGATCGCGCAGGTGGTGGCCACGGGGCCGGACAGCCGGCAGGGCTCGTTGTCGGATGCGATGACGACGATGATCTATGCCGCGCGCGAAAGCCTGACCATCACCACGCCCTATTATGTGCCCGGCAGCGCGCTGGATGCCGCCATCCGCACCGTCGCGCGCAGCGGCATCGACGTGACCATGATCCTGCCGGCGCGCAGCGATTCGCTGGTCGTGCAGGCCACCTCCGAGGGGTTCTATTACGGGCTGGTCGCCGCGGGGGTGAAGCTGATGCTGTTTCCGGGCGGGCTTCTTCATGCCAAGATCATCACCGTGGACGGCTGCATGGCGATGCTGGGCAGTGCCAATCTGGACCGCCGCAGCTTTGAGCTGAACTATGAAATGAACATGCTGTTTCTGGGCGGAGACCTGACGGCCGAGCTGGACCGGCGCCAGCAGACCTATCTTGCGCGGGCGCGGCGGCTTGATCTGGACGACATCCGCGGCTGGTCGATGTGGCGGCGGCTGCGCAACAACCTTCTGGCGCTGGCCGCGCCGATCCTGTGAGCGGTCCCGCGTAACAAGGAGCGAAAGATGGACAATCTTGCTAACGGCACCATCGTCGACGGCGCGCCGGCCCTTGGCGCGGATGATCTGGCGGCGCGCATGGCGGCGCTGCCGGGCTGGCTGGTCGGCGCCGGTGGCCACGCGATCAGCCGCGAATGGCGCTTTCGCAACTTTGCCCGCGCGGCCGAGCTGGCAAACCTTGCCGCCTGGCAGGCCGAGGCCGCCAACCACCACCCCGACATCGCCTTTGGCTGGGGCTTTGCCCGCGTCACCTTCACCACCCATTCGGCGGGGGGCGTGACGATGAACGACCTGATCATGGCGGCGCGGCTGAGCCGGGCCGCGGACTAGGGCAGGGCTGCTGCCATATTGGGGCGGCGCTTTCGCGTCCCGACCCCTTGCCCCTTGGGCGGGCTGGGCCTATCCAAGTCGCAGCCAAAGGGATACGCCATGAAAAACACCCGCTTCGACAAGTCGACACTTCCCAGCCGCCACGTCACCGAAGGCCCGGCGCGCGCGCCCCATCGCAGCTATTTCTATGCCATGGGGATCTCCGAGGAAGAAATCCATTCCCCCTGGGTGGGTGTGGCGACCTGCTGGAACGAGGCCGCGCCCTGCAATATCGCGCTGGCCCGTCAGGCGCAGTCGGTGAAGCAGGGCGTCAAGAAGGGCGGCGGCTGTCCGCGCGAATTCACCACCATCACCGTCACCGACGGCATCGCCATGGGGCATGAGGGGATGCGCTCCAGCCTCGCCTCGCGCGACTGGATCGCGGACACGGTGGAACTGACCATGCGCGGGCATTGCTATGACGCGCTGGTGGGGCTTGCGGGCTGCGACAAATCGCTGCCGGGCATGATGATGGCGATGGTGCGGCTGAACGTGCCTAGCGTGTTCATCTATGGCGGCTCGATCCTGCCGGGCAAGCTGAACGGCAAGGACGTGGTCGTGCAGGACGTGTTCGAGGCCGTGGGCCAGCACGCCGCCGGCAACATGTCCGATGCCGAGCTTGAGATCCTTGAGCGCGTGGCCTGCCCCAGCGCCGGCGCCTGCGGCGGCCAGTATACCGCCAACACCATGGCCTGCGTCAGCGAGGCGATCGGGCTGGCCCTGATGAACAGTTCGGGTGCGCCCGCGCCTTACGAATCCCGCGATCAGTATGGCCTTGCCTCGGGCGAGGCGGTGATGAACCTGATCGAGAAGAACATCCGCGCCCGCGACGTGGTGACGCGCAAGGCGCTGGAAAACGCCGCCCGCGTGGTTGCCTGCACCGGCGGCTCGACCAATGCCGGGCTGCATCTGCCGGCCATCGCGCATGAGGCGGGGATCGACTTCGACCTGTTCGACGTCACCGACATCTTCCGCGACACGCCCTATTTCGTGAACCTGCGCCCGGGCGGCGATTACGTCGCCAAGGACCTGTTCGAGGCCGGCGGCGTCCCGGTGGTCATGCGCGAACTGCGCCGCGCCGGCCTGATCCACGAGGATTGCCTGACCGCCTCTGGCAAGACCATCGGCGAGGAACTGGACCTTGTCGAGCGCGAGATCGACGGCAAGGTGATCCACTCGGTCGCGACGCCCTTGTCGAAAACCGGCGGCGTGGTCGGCCTCAAGGGCAACCTTGCCCCCGATGGCGCCATCGTGAAGGTCGCCGGCATGACCCCCGACCAGCAGGTGTTCACCGGTCCCGCCCGCGTCTTTGAATGCGAGGAAGACGCCTTCGACGCCGTGACCCGCCGCGACTACAAGGAAGGCGAGGTCATCGTCATCCGCAACGAGGGCCCCGCCGGCGGCCCCGGCATGCGCGAGATGCTGTCCACCACCGCCGCCCTTTCGGGGCAGGGCATGGGCAAGAAGGTGGCGCTGATCACCGACGGCCGCTTCTCGGGCGCGACGCGCGGCTTCTGCGTGGGCCATGTCGGGCCGGAATCGGCGCATGGCGGCCCCATCGCGCTGCTGAAGGATGGCGACATCATCACCATCGATGCGGTCAAGGGCGAAATCTCGGTGGCGCTCAGCGATGACGAACTGGCGCAGCGCCGCTCGGAATGGGCGGGGGCGCGGCCGACCGACTATGCCTCGGGCGCGCTGTGGAAATACGCCCGGCTGGTCGGCAAGGCGCGCTACGGCGCCGTGACCCATCCGGGCGCGGCCGAGGAAACCCACGTCTATATGGACCAGTAAGGGGCACCATGGCGATGCGACCACGCAGGTGGCTGGAACGGCAGACACGCGAACGGGCAGAGGGCCAGTGGCGCGCGCTGGCGGCCAGCACCGAGCGCCTGGAGCTGGGCCAGCTTCGCCGTCTGCGGGACGAGGCGCTGGGCCTGCGTGCCAGCCTGAACCATTTCCTGCTGGGCGCGGACCGTCGCGCCCGGCAGGACCGCGTCACGCTGGACGCCCTGCATCTGCCGGGCGGCACCGACTGGCGCTGGCGCCCCGACTTCATGGCCGGCCCGATCCAGCCGCGCGGCATCGCCGGCCCTCATCCCGGGGCCCGGCTGGGCGAGGATGCGACGTTGTGGCACGACTGCACCGAGCGGCGGCTGATTCTGGAACAGGGCACCAGCCCGGCGGCCACGGACCTGTCGCATTTCGACCTGCGGATCGAGGTGTTCAGCTTCTCGGGCAGCTTCCTGTCGCTGGCCATCGCCCTGCCGCCCGAGGCGCTGGCGGGCCTGACCCGCAACCACGTCCTGCGGCTTGAGGCCGGCATCACCGTCGAACGCGCCATGGACATCTATGCGCGTCTGAATATCGGCCACGGCCCCAATGTCGACGAGATCGTGCTGAAGCTGGGCGACATGCAGCCGGGCCTGCACAGCCGGCAGGTGATCGAGTTCGACCTTGCCTATACCGAAATGAACGAAAAGCGGTTGGAGCGGGTCTGGCTGGACCTGATCCTTGAGCACCCCCGCATGAGCGCGGTCGAAATCCATGAACTGTTCCTGTCGCGGCATTTGCGGGCGGAATTCTGATCCGGGGAATGTCTGGGATGAACGAATTTGAAACACTGGGGCTAAGGGGCGGCATCTGGCAGGGCATCCTGCAACGCAAGACGCCTCCGGCGCGGCTTTTGCTGGTCCATATGGGCGCCCGCATCGCCGAGGCCCGCGCCACGCCCGAAGGCGACGGCCGCTGGCGCATCACTGTCGCCATTCCGGCCGAGCGGCTGTCGGACGGCGTGCAGACCTTTCTGCTGGTCGAGGACGAGGCCCAGGGCGTGGCCCCGCCCGACCCGGGCGCGGTGCAACTGTCGCATCTGACGGTGGTTGCGGGCGAGCCGCTGGACCTTGACCTGCGGGCCGAGCTGGACCTGCTGCGGGGCGAGCTGGACCTGATGAAAAAGGAACTGCGCCGCCTTGCCCGCGGCGAATAGGGCCGCGCGCATCCGCCCGTTCCCTTGCGGGCGCAAGGTCAGCCCGCAGTCTGCCGCCTGTCAGCCCGCCCTGTCAGTCCTGTCGCCTGTCAGTCCTGCGTCCAATAGGCATAGCGGCCGATCTCGACAAAGCCCATGCGGTCGTAAAGCGCCCGCGCGCCGGTATTGGCGACACTGACCGCCAGCCCCAGACGGGTGGCGCCATTCGCCTCGGCCCAGGTGGCGGCCTTGCGGATCAGCCAGCCGGCCAGCCCGCGGCGGCGAAAGCCCGGCGCGATCTCGACGGCGTGGATCATCGCCACAGGCCCGTCCACGGCGGCAAAGGCCGCGCCCGCCGCGCGATCCTCGTCGCGGCCAAGGATCGAGGTCTTGGGCAGGGCGACCCGCGGCATCACCGCCTGCCGCGCCGCGCCGATATTGCCGGCGGCCCAGATATCGCCCTGAATCGCCAGCGGCGGCCAGATGTCAAAGGCGGTCATGTCCGGCACCTCGCGGTCGGTCAGCGCCGCGCAGTCCAGCGCCATGATCGCGGTCGGATGGTCGCGCCGCCAGCCGCGCCGCGCCAGCGCATCGGCAAGGCGCGCGTCGCTGTCGGGCAGGCGAAAGGTCGGCCTTTGCCGCCAGCCGCGATGGATGGCCTCGGTCGCCGGAATGTCGCCTTCGTCCCAGTCCGGCCCCAGCGCGCGGGTGGAACTGACGCGCCCGCCCGCGCCAAGCCCGCGCCCGACGCGGAACGCGCCCGCATCGGCATATTCGGCGGCGGGCCATGTGGTTTCAAAGGCCCGCGCCAGATCGGGATCGCCCGGCGTCACAGCGCCAGCCTTTCGCGCAGGGCGGCCATCGCCTCGGCCACGCGCTGGCCGTCCAGCCCGCGGATGACAAGGCTGGTGCCATAGCGCTGTTCGCGCTGGAACGGGTATGAGCCCATCGACAGGTCGGGATAGCGCTCGGCCACCTCGCGCAACCCGTCGGCCACGTCGGATTCGGGGCGCATCACCTCGACCGCATCGCTGACCGAGGGACGGCCGGTGGGCAGGCCGGGAATGACCGCCTCGACCATGACGCGGAACACTTCGGGGACGCCGGCCATGACATAGGTGTTGCCGATATGGAAACCCGGCGCGGCGGAATGGGCGTTGGGGATCAGCGTGGCGCCCAGCGGCACGCGGGCCATGCGCAGCCGGTTGCCGGTGACCTCGACGCCGCGCGCCTGCCAGCGGGCGACCATGACGGCGCGGGCCTCCTCGTTGATCTCGATGCCGGTGCCAAAGGCCGCGGCCACGGCGTCGGCGGTGATGTCGTCATGCGTCGGCCCGATCCCGCCCGAGGTGAACAGCATGTCCCACGCGCCGCCCAGCGACTTGTCCAGCGCCCGGATCGCGCCAACGATCTGGTCCTGGTCGTCGGCGACGATGCGGACCTCGCGCAGGTCGATGCCGATGCTGCCCAGAACCTGCGACAGGTGATGGGCGTTGCCTTCGCGCGTGCGGCCCGAAAGGATCTCGTCCCCGATGACAAGGATGGCGGCGGTGGGATTGTCGGATTGCATCTGTGGCTCCTGTCGCGTCTTTTCCGCTGGGGAATGTATAGGTCCGCCCGCAGGGCTGGAACAAGTGGCGGCTTCGGACTATCTGTGTTCAGGACAAGATGAGGACGCCATGAACGACGCACGCCAGACCCGCGAGGGGATCCGCATCCATGAGCCCGCAGATTTCGCCGGCATGCACGCGGCCGGCCGGATCGCGGCGCAGATACTCGATGAGGTCGGGGCACTGGTGCAGCCGGGCACGACCACCGGCGCCATCGACGATTTCATCCGCAACCGCGTCACCGAACTGGGCACGGTCAGCGCCACCATCGGCTATCGCGGCTATCAGCACGCCAGTTGCATCAGCGTGAACCATGTCGTCTGCCACGGCATCCCCGGCGACAAGCTCCTGGCCGATGGCGACATCCTGAACATCGACGTGACGGTGATCCTTGACGGCTGGTATGGCGACAGCTCGCGCATGTATGTGGCCGGCAAGCCCAGCGTGAAGGCAAAGCGCCTGATCCAGGTTACCCATGACAGCCTGATGAAGGGGATCGAGGCCGTCCGCCCCGGCGCCACCTTCGGCGATATCGGCTACGCCATCCAGTCCTATGTCGAGGCCAACCGCATGTCGGTGGTGCGCGACTTCTGCGGCCACGGCCTTGGCCAGGTCTTCCACGCGCCGCCGAACGTCCTGCATTTCGGCCGCCCCGGCAAAGGCCCGGTGCTGGAAGAGGGCATGTTCTTCACCATCGAACCGATGGTCAATCTCGGTCGCCCCGAAACCAAGGTGCTGGCCGACGACTGGACCGCCGTGACCCGCGACAAGTCGCTTTCCGCCCAGTTCGAACATTCGATCGGCGTCACCGCCACCGGCTTTGAAATCTTCACCCTGTCGCCGCAGGGCAGGTTCTTCCCCGAACTGGACTGAGGCCGGCTTCTTCTTCACTCAAATATCCATGCGGCGGTGCCCCCGGGGCCCGCCGCTGCCGCTTGTCGCTGCCGGTTGCCGCTGCCGGTTTTGGGCCCGCCCTCAGCAGGCGCGGATCGTATCCCCCGGCAGGAAGGTCGGCGCCAGCGCGATGACGCCATCGGCGGGCTTCGGCTCCTTGCCGGCGACGATGCGTGCCGCGCGCCGCCCGATATCGATGCGCCGCGCGTCGGTGGTGGTCAGCCGCAAGGGCAGCCCGTCCAGCAATTCGACGCCGTTGAAGCCCGCCAGCCCCAGCTTGCCGGGAATGTCATAGCCGCGCTCCATGCACCACATCAGCCCGCCCGCGCCGATCATGTCATTGGAGTAATACAGGAAATCCAGATCCGGCTCGCGCGCCAGAATGCGCTCGGTCAGTTCGCGCCCCTTCAGCAGCGACGAGCCGCCCTGATAGAATTCGCGCGCCGACAGCGCGATGCCGGCCTCGCCCAGCCGCGCCTCGAAGCCCGCCAGACGCTTGCGGGCGCGGTGGTCCTCGGGCATGTGGGTGCCGATGAAGCCGATGCGGCGATAGCCCGCCTTCAGGATCTCGTCGGCCATCTCGGCCCCGGCCCGCTTGTGCGAGATGCCGACCGCGCAATCGATGGGCGTGCCGTCGATATCCATGATCTCGACCACCGGCAGCCCGGCGTTTTCCAGCATGGCGCGGGCGGATTTGTTGTGCTCCAGCCCCGCCAGAATGACGCCCGAGGGCCGCCAGGACAGCATGTCGTAAAGCACCGCATCCTCGCGCGGGGGGGAATAGTTGGTGACGCCCACGACCGGTTGCAGCCCGGTATCGTCCAGCTCCGCCGAGATCCCGCCCAGCACATCGGGAAAGACCATGTTCGACAGCGACGGGATGACGACGGCGACCAGATTGACGCGCTGGCTGGCAAGGCCGCCGGCGATCTTGTTGGGGACATAGCCCAGCGTGCGCGCGGCGGTCAGCACCTTCTCGCGCGTGGCGGCCGAGACATCGCCCCGATTGCGCAGGACACGGCTGACGGTCATCTCCGAGACTCCCGACGCCTCCGAGACATCACGCAGGGTCAGGGGGCGACGAGGTCTTTTCATATTCATATGCAAATGCTGCTCCGCAATCATGTTACCGTTATCGCGTCCGGCGCGGCGCGGCAAGCTTGCCATTTCCGCGGACAGCAGGCAAAAGCGTGCTCAGCGGCCCCGTGGCTCAACTGGATAGAGCAGCCCCCTCCTAAGGGGCAGGTTACAGGTTCAAATCCTGTCGGGGTCACCATACAAATCAGTGACTTATATGATATTCAGGTTTTGCTTCCACTCCACAGGAAGCATATAGGAAGCAGGCTACTGTCAAGCCACTCTATTCCGCTCCATTATTCAGAAAGCGGTTCAGCCCTTCAGATTCGTCGCTTTTGCTGTTGCGAATTTCGATCCGGCGTCCGGCTGCGGCATAGTTCGCAGATCGGCGTTGATCGGCAGCATCGTCATGCGGCATCCACTCGCCATCCGTGCCGCCAAGCGCGCGATAGGCATCCTGTGCAAAGCGGACCAGAGCCTTGCGTAGTTGCTCGGACTTGATTTCCACGCCGCACCGTTCGGCGTTCGGCCCCGCCAGCTTCGGCGGCCAAACCGTCAGGCCGTTGCGCGGGGTGCGGACAAAGGCGCAGCCGCGAAGGCCAAAGCCTTCGACCTCGCAGTCGAAGAAGGCAAGGATGCGATAGCCTGCCTTGTTCGGTGTGGCCTTCGCCGATCTGGCCAGTCCGGTGATCGTGACTTCGTGCATGATGCGCTCCTAGATGAACAGGAAGCCGCTCTCGCGGCCCTCATAGGGTGACGGTGCAGTTTCGTTGGCGAGGATGCGCCCGACAGCCATAGCGGCCGCGACGGTGCCGTCGATCCGGCCACGGGCCTTTTCCTTGGTGAATTTCTCGTTCTCGGCAGCGTCCTTCTCGGCGACAACATTGCCGAAGCACATGCGCAGCAAGGGATTGCTGCCGTGCCGGAAGTGTTTGGTAAGGATCGCGCGCTTCAGTTCCTTGACCGGGGCAGCCATGGAGGCGAAGCCTTGACCGAACTGGTTGATCGTGAAGCCCTCTTCCTGAAGGGCGGTATTCACCGCAGTCGAGTTCCAGCGGTCGATTGCGATTTCCTGCACGCCGTAGGTTTTGCCTAGGGCTATGACGTGATCGACGATTGCCGAATGGTCCACCACGTTGCCCGGCGTCAGGGTCAGGAAGCCTTGCTCGGCCCAGCGGAGGTAGTCGGCGCGGTCCTTCTCGCCCTTGGTGATGATGCCGTCTTCCGGCAGGAAAAACATCGGCAGCACATCATAGCGGCGACCTTCACCTGATCCATCGGGGAAGACCGCAACCACGGCTGTCAGGTCTTCGACGCTGGACAGGTCAATGCCAACCCAGCAAGGGCGGCCAGTCAGATCACCGATTGGCGTCATCGGATCGGCAGCGTCATAGATTTCGAGGGCAAGCCAAGGCTCAGCAGCCCCTTCCTGCCATTGGTTGAGGTGAAAGCGGCGGAAGTCGGCGATCTCGGCCGGGAAGTGCTCGATCCGCCGGGCCTTGGTGCGCATCTCTTCCAGCGAACAGAAGCCCGCGTCGATCGCGGGGTTCGCGGCTCTCCAAGCCTCTTCATCCCGCCAATCGGCATCCGGCGCGGCGGCGAAGATGATCGGCGCGAAGGTCGGGTCGATGATCTCGCCTGATGCGACCTTGTGTGAGTAATTCCACATATCCCATGCAAGCCCGCCTTGGCCGTCGCCAGCGGTGGAAATGATGACGGTCAGCGGATGCGATCGTTTCACCATCGAGTCGGTGACGGTCTTGAACAGCTTGCGGCCTTCGCCTGTCGGCCAAGCGTGGATTTCGTCGGCAAGGAAATACGACACGTTCAGGCCGTGTTTTGAATAGGCTTCGGATGAAATCGCCTTCAGGGTGCTTTTCGTCTTCGGGTGGCCCAGCGTCTTGCGGCTCTCGATTGCGCGGACGCGGGCGGCAAGCGTGTCATCCTGAAGCACGAACTGGTGTGCGCTGTTGAAGGCAATGCTGGCGTTTTCCCGATCGGCGGCGGCCATGACAACCTGTCCACCGGCTTCAGCTTCCGGGCCAAGGAAATGGGCAAGCGCAAGCGCCGAAGCCAGCGTCGTCTTTGCAGCGCCGCGCGGAATCCAGATGCAGGCGATCCGCACCACGCGGTTGCCGTCATCATCAGAGGGGCCATAGATGCGCCGGATCACTGATTCCTGAAACGGGTGAAGGTAAAACGCTTGCCCGGCAAAGTCGCCTTCCCAAAGCCGCAGGCGACGAACGAAACGACAGATCCTGTCGGCCCGGCCTGTCGGGTCTTCGTAAAGCGCGGGGTCAGGCGAGAAGATCGGCGTCCCAGCCATCGTTGGTTTTTCCTTCGTCTTTGCCCTTGCCGATGCGCCGGTGCGGGGTCAGCCCGAGTTCGGCCGCCAGCAGACGGGCTTCGCGCATAGCGACGCTTTGCATCTTAAAGGCCGGATGCGGGGCCATGCCCTTCTCCGTCTCCACCATGCGGCCATCCCGGCCCATGATTTCTTCGGTCTCGCGCACCACTCCGGCGGCGACACAGTAGCTTTCCAGCATCGCCAGCGTGTCCGGCGTCAGCAGGTTCCGGTTGAACAATTCGGGCGCGGCGCGCTTCCATTCGGCTTTTGCCTGGCTGGTCAGCCAAGCCGGGGTGGACGGACATTTGCCGCGAACGGTGCCGCCGTCGATCGCTGTCAGGTTCGGCTTGCGGCCCTTCATCCCCAAAACTCCCAATTTCCAGAAGATTGCGCGCGAGATGGGGGCGTCGGTTCGCCGTCACGAGGGTCAAATTCCGAACGCCCCCCGGCCTGCCTGATCGGGTTGCCGAACGCACCTTCCTCCCTGACTGCTTTCCGGCTGTTGCAGCGCCTGGTCATCGGCTGCCAGTTCGACCGGTCCCAGAACAGGCGCATATCGCCCTTGTGAGCGACCTTGTGGTCAACCATCTCGGCAACCTGACCGCAGCCGCAGGCGCAATAGCGGTTCTCGGGGCGGGCGAGAAATACCTTGCTCTCACGGCTCCACTTGCTGTCATAACCACGGGCGCGGGCAGAGGGTCGAGCAGCTTCCGCGCGGGCTTTAACCGCAGCAGAGCAGACAGGGCAGCGGCGGCCAGTGAAGGGCGGATGACCGGCAGGGCAATGTTTGGGCGGGGCGCTCGGCATCAGAAGCTCCACAGCCGAAAGTTGCGAAGCAGATCATCCTCACCAAGCGGCAGTCCAGCCACGCTTTCGCCAATGACGACGCTTTCCCGATGCTCATACATGTGAGCGACACGCAGCAGGATCGCAGCGCGGATCGGATCGGGGACAACGGTATAGCCTGCCGTGAAGGTAATGCTGGTGCTGTCGGTGTCGGGCCATGCCTCGATCGGCGTGATGCAGGCAACGTCACCAATGCCGCTAACGCGGTAGCTGGCGTTAGCCAGCGTCTGCACATCGCCATTCCGGTCGACATAGGTGATCGACGCTACTTCTTGGCATGGCGGCAGCGGCAGGGTGATCGTGCCGCGCAACTGGTTCAGGCCAAGGCGCCAGACCTTTGGCGTCAGACACCGCCCAAGGTATCCATCCGGGCCGTCCAAGCGGGCGGAAGCAGCGCGGATATAGCTGTCGATCATGAGGTCTTCGTCGTCGTGATCCACACGCAGGTGCAACTTCGCCTCAAGAAGCGGGACGGGCAGGTCAAAGTCTTGGGTGATCAGTTGCAGCATGGGCTTCGACTTTCGCGCAGAATATTACTGTTTTTGCGTGCTACATGGGCTACAGGTGCTACAGCACTGTTTTTGCTGATGTATCCCTGTAGCACGCGCTTTGGGCTACGGTGCTACACGTGCTACAAGCTCGGCCAGCCAGAGCCAGCCGGGTCGAAATGGTCAGGCGACCGGGCGATCGAGGGTATTGCCAAGCACCGCAACGGCACCGGCTGCGATCGAGGTGCCGCCGGTTTTGGTCAGCGACAGGCGGACGAAACGCTTCTCGCCCAGATAGCCCAGCCGATAGGCGCTCGATGCCGCAAGCGAGGTGGGCGCATTGGTCTGCACATCGCCAGCCGCGACATTGGCCCAGCCGGTCGAGCCGTCATCGCTCTCCTGAAGGTTCAGGCCGAAATCACCGTCACCCGCGATTGCGCCGGTGATGACAGCAAAGGTGATGTGGCCGACGCCCAGAAGGTCGATCGCCGGGCCATTGACGGCCGCAGCCTGCACCGCCGGGGCGAGTGCAAGCGTCGTGCCGATGTTGTTGAAAAGATCGCGCATGGTTCTGTCTCCTTACGAGGTGGAGCAGCGCAGCTTGCGGATCGCCTCGGGCAGCACGACACCAGCGCCAAGACGGCGGCGGGCGTGGAACCGGACAAGGCCATTCGTCGCCTGGCTGTAGGGATCGCGCATCAGCGACAGGCTCACCCGGTCGTAGATGCGATAGGCGCGGGCGAAATCGCCGAACGCGATCGGCTCGGCGGCGCTGCCAATATCGGGCATGTCCGGCGCTTCGATCACCGGGCGGCCCAGAATGGTTTCCGGCTCACCGTCGCGGAAGCTGGGCTGCCAGAGGAAGTTGCCCTGGCCATCCTTCAGCTTGCGCAGCGCGGCCAGCGTGGTGCCGTTCATCATCCAGGCACCGGCGTTCCGATAAAAGGCGGGCATGGCATAGATGAAGCCGATCAGCGTGTCGGCCGGGGCGGTGCCAAGGGTCGCGGCGTTGCCGGTCGCGGTGTAGCCGACACCGGGATCGGACATAAAGCCGACCGGCTTCTTCACGCCATTGCCGTTGACTAGAGCGACACCTTCGAGGCGACCGAACTCTTCCGCCAGATCGCTGGCGACCTCGGATTCGATGTTGACCGCCGCGTCTTCGAGCAGGCGAAGCGACACATCGACGTAGCAGGCCATTTCGTGAACCGGGATTTCGACCTGACCATAGGTCGAGCCGGTTTCCGGGCGATTTTCGACTTCGCCAACCCAAGATGCAGTCGGGCGGCCGGTGCGTTTCGGCAGGATCACCGATCCGGCAGCGGTCGAGCCGACTTTCGCCGCCTGACGGACGGGCGAGATTTCGACGATACCCTTGATGACCTCGGCGACGAACTGATCCGGGGCGAGATAGCCGCCGGTCGTGTCATCCGCCACGCGTAGCGCCTTGACCTCATCGGCAGGCAGTGCCTCGCGGCCGTGGCGCAGGAAGCCGGTGAAAGCCTTGGCCTCGGCCTTCTCGGGCGCGGCTTTGGTTTCAACGGTCGCGCCGGGGCGGTTCAGCTTCTGTTCGATCCGCTCGGCAGATTTGGCGACGTTGCCGACGCTCTCTTCGAGCGCGGTCAGGCGGCTCTCGATGCCGGTAACGGTTTCCTCCAATGCGCCGATGCGATCGGCATCCGCCTCGGGGGCGGCAGTCTCTTGGTCAGCCATTTTGCTGGTCCTCTTGAAAGCCACCTTCGTGGCGGTGTGGTCGGCTGATGCCGATTTGACGCTGGTGATCCGCGCGGCCGAAGCGGCCGGGATCGACACCAGACTGATTTCGATAAGTTCGATCTGCTTCAGCAGTCGGCCCCCGCCGGGCAGGCGTTCGAAGTCGATGACGCGATAGCCGATCGACAGGCCATTCAAAGCCAAGCCTTTCAACAGGGCATGGGCCTCGCGGCCCTTCTCTGTTTCAAGGATCAACTGGCCGGTGACGTGCAGGCCGTGTTCGTCTTCCTTCACATTGAGCCAGCGCCCCACGGGCTGCGTCGGATCATGCTGCCACAGCAACAGCGGCATCGTGCCAGCCTCGCGGTGCGCCTTCAGGCTCGCGGCATAGGCTCCGGGCGCGATCACATCGCCATAGCTGTCAGGCTTGCCGCCGAAGACGCTGGCATAACCCGACACAAGCCCAGCGCTAGCGGTCTGGAACTTCACTTCAAGGTCACGCCGCTCCATCGTTGGCCCTCGCGTCTTCGGTGTTCAGGGGAAGGCGGAACTGGTCGCCGCCGGGATAGGGCGCGCGGTTCTCGGCCGATCGGACTTCATTCGGCGACAGCAGCCCGTTCGTGACCGCTTTGGCATAGGCGTCGAAGCGGGCGGCCAGATCGGCGCGGGCCAGATCGTCGGTCAGAAACTCGGCGTGGTATTCGGCACGCTCTTCCGGCGTAAGCAGGGCGCGGCGGATCGCGCCTTCCCACAGTTTCAGCCACGGCAGCAGCGTCAGGGCCAGGAATTGCTGGCCCATGCTTTCGGCGTTGTTGTGGGTGGCGCGTTCGAGTTCCTGAAGCAGATGCAGCGGGATGCGGAAAACGCGGGCGATCTCGGCGACCTGATGGCGGCGCAGTTCGAGAAACTGAAGATCGACGCTGTTGAATTGCAGCGGCTCAAAGGTCATGCCGTCTTCGAGGATCAGCGTCTTGCCCGCGTTTTCGCCACCGGCATGGCTGGCGTTGAAGCTGTCGCGCAGGCGCTTCATGGCCTCGGGGCCAAGGGCCTTGTCGTATTTGAAGACGCCACCGGGTCGCGCACCGGCGCTGAAGATGCGTGCGCCGTGCTCTTCCATCACCAGCGCCAGCCCGATCGCCTCTTTCGCCTGGGTGATCGGTGACAGCCCTACATAGGGCGAGGTGCCAAGGGTCTTCAGGTGGAAGATTTCGCTGCGGTCATAGATGCGGGGCGTGTCACCGATCGAAACCTTGTAGCGCGGTTCCATCGTCACCTTGTCCACTTCGACCACGACGCTTGGCGACGGGATCGGGATCAGTTCGACGATCTGCCCGCCGGTGCGGTTGATGAAGGCATAGGCATTGCCGTGAAGGCAAAGCGCGGTCTGCATGAAAAGGCGGAACTCGGCTGCGCTGGTCCAGTCATTGGGCTGATCGTGCAGCAGAGCGGCAAGGGGATGATCGGCGGCGCGCTCTTTGCCGCCGTCAGCGGTGCGGCGATATAGGTGCAAGGGAAGCTGGGCCACGCTTTCGGCCAGCACCTTGACCGATGCGTAAACGGTCGGGCAGCGCATTGCCGTTTCCGGGGTGACGGCAACACCAGAGGCGGAAGGCGAGGCACCGAACAACGCAATCAACTCCGGGGCCGGGGCCGCCAGAGTGGACTTCGTTTCAGAGCCAATCAGCTTTTTGAGGCGTTCGAGCATCCATCACCCGCGCTATTTGTTCGGGGCAAAGATCGGGATGCAGGGGCCGTATGGAAAGCAAAAACCGCCCTTAAGACGGTTTTAGAAGTGACTGAAAAATAATGGAAATTAATTCCATTCCGTTGTCTGGAAACGTCAGCGCCAAGCGTCGGGATTCATCGGATCATCAAGGGCATAATACTCGTGGAAGACCTCTTCGACCGCATCGCGCAGCCTGTTTTCGTTTACGGCAACGCTGTTTTTGTGTGCTACAAGGGCTACAGGTTCTACGGCTTTGTTATTGCTATCAGAAACCTGTAGCACGGCCCCATGTGCTACGGTGCTACACGTGCTACAAGCCGATGCTACAGCGCCGACCTTGCGGGCGAAGGCGCTGAAGCGGCTGAAGTCAGGCATCGGCTTCCCCAAGGATCGCAGGCGACAGCAGATAACAGCGGATGGGGTTCGGCGATCCCGGCACGCGCTGGAAGTTCTGGGCCTTGCCATTGCTGCCCGGCACCAGCAAGCCACGCGCGATCAGGGTCTTCGCCACGCGGCTGGCATCCATCCCGGCGCAGACCTCGGACTTCCAAACTTCGGGCATGACGATGTATTCGGTGCCACCAGCTTCGGACATGCGCCGGAAGCCAGCCCGGTTCGAAATGCGCACGTCGATCGGCTCGCCAATGTCGGTCGTCGGGATCAGTGTGCCCATGGGTTCGAACCGCGCCGTGCCATGCAGTTCGATGAAGCGGCGGACGGCGGAAATAGCCTCGCGCTCTTCGGCGGGTTCGGTGCCGCCGCGCGCATCGAGCCAGTCGCGGAACAGGCGGCGGCTTGCCCGCGTTGCCTTGCCCTGTGACCACGGCAGAATACCGAAAGCGGTTGCCATTTCACCGGCAGCGGCAACAAGGGCAAAGCGGGCAGCCACGCGGCTGATCTGACCATCGACCTTTTCGGGCAGAGCCTCGGCAAGAAATTCACCGCAATAACCGTTCACCATCGGCGCGATGCCGTCGAAATCCTTGACCAGATATTCGAGGAAGGCGCGGCAGGCGTTGCCATAGTTGCGGGCGGATGCGGTCTTCAGGTGACGGGCGAAGGCGTCGGCGCTGGCAAAGCCGTGCAGGTTGCCAAAGATACCCATCCCCGCACCGGCTTCGGCGGGAATGTCGATGATGCGGACTTCCTGCCCGGCGGCGGCGCGACGGCCGCGACCGTCTTCGGCGATCTTGTCGGCCAGCCCAACTTCGCCAGTCGAAAGGAAGATCGTGCGCCACCGCATTGCCTTGCGGGCTTCGCCGCTGCGGCCCGCGCGGGTTTTTCCGGTGCCATTGGCAATCATATAGGCGATCTGTCCGACCTCCCGGCTATCGACCTGGCCCATTTCATCGAGCAACAGCAGATTGTCATTGTGCAACGCGGCGATGGATTCCAGACCGTTCGAGGTCGCGCGCCAAGAGCGGATGAAGTCGCGGTTCCCCCAGACGGACGCGGCGATCTGAAGCGTCGTCGTCTTGCCGATCGACGATCCGCCACGGAAGTGGAAGCCACCGGACTCGCCTTCAGTCGGATAGAGCAGCGGCCCAGCAAAGGCTGCGGACAACGCGAAGGCCAGCCGGGAATTGCCAGCAGCGTAGCGGGCGACATTGTTCTGCCAGCCTTCGAGGGTGCCTTCGATCTGGAAGGGATCGTCGAACACGCCATCGCTTTGAAAGATGATCCGCTCACGCATTGCTGTCGTCTCCGATACTGATGTTGGGCAAGGCAAAGGTTGTGCGGCCCCAACCGATGCGATTGACGCAGCGGGCCTTCACGCCGGGCCGGGCGGTGGAAATGTATTCGTGCAGCGAATCGCGGGCGAAGCGCGACGGGGCCATGATAAGCCCAAGGGAAAGCAGGCGTTCGCGGTAGCCCGTGCCGTCACCGGCCATCATCTGCATGGGCATCGCCCATTCCTTCGCGCGACCATCGCGGTCAGTTACGCAAAGCAAGCGGCCCCAATCCTCACCGTTGACGCTGCGGGTCTCGGCGATGATTTCGAGGCGGCTGCAAAACCACTTCCATTCGGTGGTGACAGTGCCGGTTTCCTTGTCGGTCTTGTCGATCCGCTTTTCGACACCGTTCTTCACCACGCGGAAGGGCCAGTGGGTCAGTTCTTCGGGTTCGCCAGCATCGCGGCGGCGCTGTGTTTCTCGCGCCTCGGGGTCGAGGTAAGGGCAAAAGAAAGCCGGATCGTTCAGCGCAGTGGCGATCGTCTCGACGGTCCATCCGTCTTCGATCGCGTCGGCAATATCCCAGCCCTTGGGAATGTCGCCGGTGCGGCGGACCTTCTCGGCCCCGTCCCAGAACCACGCGCCAAGGCGGTCGGGGCGAAGATGCAAGATCGAGGTCGCACCAGCTTCACGGGCCAGCGCACAAACACTGTCGCCGAACTCTTGCCCGGCGTCGTCGTTGTCGGTGGCGATGATGACCTTGCGCCCGGCCAGTGCCGACCAGTTGGCCTTGTGCGGCGACTTCGCGCCATGCGGCGGGGTGGTGGCGACCAGATCAGGGAACAGGATCGCCGCAGCTTCAGCAGTCTTTTCGCCCTCAGCCACGATGATCGGCACATCGGCGCGGTTTATGATGCCGGGCAGATTGAACAGCGGGCGCGGATCGGGGATGCCCTTTGCGCGCCAGCCGTTCTTGCCGCCGGTCAGCGCGCAATAGGTGATCGGCAAATAATCCTTCCGCGCCGCCCCCTCGGCATCCTGATAATCGAAGCGGGCGACATAGCCGACCAGCTTGCCTTCGGCCGTGTGATAGGGCCAAGAATGCGACGGTTCGCCGAACTTGGGATGTTTGAACGTCATCTTCGGGGCGTCATCCGGCACCGGGATAATGGGCTGTTTGTCGTCGGGCTTGGGGGCGCTGTTCGCGGCCGCCATTTCGTCCGGCGTCAGAGGTGCGAACATGTGCTTCACGGTGAAACTCCAAGCATATCGGCAAGGGCGCGGGCGGCTTCCGCCTGGCCGGTGCCAGCGAGATAGGCGGCAAGGCTGATCGGATCGCCGCCCCTGTCGTCGGTTGCGAAATCCGCCCATCGGCCGGTATGCATATTGACGCGGAACGAGCCGGGCTTCTGGTCGGCGCGGGTCGGATTGCGGGCTACCCATTCGTGCCCCATGCGGCGGCCATCGGGCAGCCAGCGGGACAGCAGCGACGGCAGGGCGGACAGTGCGGCGGAATTGATGCGGGCGAAGTCTATCACTGGACACCGCCGTTCTTGTTGAAGAGGTCGGCCAGATATTGCTTCTGGCGGTCGGTCAGGCTGCGACCGGCTCCCAGGTCCATCACCATCGACATAACGAAGGATCGGCCATTCGGACTAAGGCGCAACAGGGCATTGTCGCGCAGCCAATGCGCCATTCGCACGAAGCGTTCGCGATCGGGATCGCGGGACTGATAACGCTGGCGGGGTTTCGGCGCGGTATAGGTCTGGTAGTGGATCGGGTCGGGCTTCGCCTTGAGGGCGGCGGCCAGATCATGCCAGTCGGATCCGTTCGATTTCAGAGTGCGTTGAATCGCACGGATGGTTGCAATGGCTTCCGCGTCCGAATCGGTTCCCAGACGCGGGATCAGCTTTTCCAGCTTGCCGGTGATCGGAACGAGGCTGCCCATCGATTAGCCCTCCGAGGTCGAGTTGCGCAGGTCGCCGAGGGCTTCGTCGGCCCAGGTATCCAGTTCAGCAGTCGGATACAGCGGCGAGCGATTCACCTTCTGGTAGCGAGGGCCGACGCCCATGACCGCCCACTTCGCCAGCGTGGCGACCGAACGGTCGATGCCGTGCTTCAGCTTCAGGTATTCGACCGCTTCGTCGCGGCGCAGGCGGGGCTTCCGCAGGTGCGGCGGAAGGGTGATCTTCTCCGTTCCCGCAAGCGGGGTATTTTCGGTCTGCATTGTCTTTGGTCCTTTTGGCTAAGAGGTTAGGGCGGGCTGATCAGCCCCAAGGCGACACGCTTCATGTCCCGGATGGCGACAGTGGCGTTGACATCCAGTTTAGTCTTGGGTTGCTTCCAAGCACGGCGGGCTTGCTCTTCTTTATTCTCATCACCTCGCAATCCGGTGGTGCTACGCGAAGATGCATCGATTTCAGCAATCGGCTCGAACTCGAATGTCACGGTCTCGTGCTCGAAACGGCGCGGCTGGCGGAGTTCCACTAACTGGAACATGTCGAGCGCATATTGGCGGGGATCAGGATTAGAATGACGAACCCATACCCACCTCCCGTCCACGACATAAAAGTGGTGATCCGTCGGATCATGCGCATCTGGGTCGCTGTTGCCATGTTCGATCAACCCCATTGGGTCGATCTCGGGGCGATACATCTGGTTGCCGAATGCGCGATAGCCTTCGGGCAGGCGGCCCGTTTCATTTTCTAGGTATTCTGGCCACCACGCGATGTTCCCGATCGAAACGCGCTCGGGCGCGTCTTCTTTCACGATGGGGCGGCACCGGCGATTAAATACATGGTCCGGCACATTATCTGTCGGCAGCCAGCCACTTTCGGGATGTTCCACCGATAGCATCACAACGCCACCGATCGGAGCGGGCGAAGCTTCCAGCATCCCAGGGCTGAAGTCGATGACCTCGGTCGGGAAGCTGGCCAGCACCGGAACGGCGTTCAGCAGGTCGGTAGCTGCCTCGATCGACATACCGGCCCGTCGCAGGGCCGCGACGATCGCCACGGCATTCCGGGCCGTGCGGGAAACGCGGCGCGTGGTCTTGCTACCGCGCCCGCCCCCGGTGATCTGGTTTCGCATGAAGGGGGTGTCGAAGATCAAACGAATGTCGCGCTCGGTCTGGCCGGTCCACGACGCGAAATCGGCGTTGGTGATCCGACCGGTCCACCACGCCAGCACCTTGTCGCGATCGAATTCCAAACTTCCGGCGTCCATATCGTTTCCTGTAGAAATCCTGCCTTTCAAATGACAGATAGCCGTCTTTTAACCGAGCGGCAATCATAAAGACATCTTTCTGTCGTTTGAATTTGCGCGGAATGGCGCGGAATGGACACGCCCGACCGAAGCCGGGCGATCCGGCGTTAGATCACTTCCAGAACAGCAGCGCCCAGAAGGCCGGTGATGTTGGTTTCATACTTCCATGCGCCCATGTCTCCGAACTTCCGATCATAGGGGTGCAGGCGGTTGATCGCGGCGCAGGCACGGGCCTTGATCTTAACTCCCTCAAGGGTCAGCGATTGTTCGGCCAGCACGATCCGGGCGAATGCAAAGATCGCATCAGTTGCGCGGTGACGCTCCTTGTCGATGGCCTCGAAGTCGCTTTCGCGTTTGATTCGCTCGATTTCCGTAAGATAGCCCGGCAGCAGCGCAAGCCCGAGTTCCGCGTCGGCGATTTCCTCATGGCGATACTGGCGGAACCGCTTTCCATAGGACCGTTTGCGCTTGTCGTCCTTCGCAAGCAACTCGCGGGCGCGGTCGATGTCATTCTCCATTTCGGATGTGGTCTTGATGGTCCAGCAGGTGCTTTGCCCCTCACGACGAATGCCCGCGCCCCTCAGGTCGCGTTCAAGCTCACGCCCGTAGCCGGTGGAACCCCACTTGTTGCAACAAGCTTCCGGTGCCAGCGGCCATTGTGGCGACCAGAAATCCCATGCCGTGCGCCACGCGGTCAACGCATCCTGGTAAGTTTGTTCGACCTTGGGCAGTTCTTCCCCCAGCGCCAGCAGTGCAGGATTCTCAGCCGGGGCAGCAATTGTGGCTGCCGCTACGGGCGCTCCGATTGCGGCGAGGGCAACCGGCGCACGCCTCAGGAAATCACGCCGCTGCATGGTTGACCTCCATCAGCTTTTCGGTGCGGCGCAGAGCGTGACGCAGGTAGCTGCGGCATTCGCGTTCCGACTGGCTGTAGCCGGTCGGGCGCTCGGTCACATCGAGGGCGAGAACAAGGCTGTCGTAAATTTCGGCGAGGCTGGCGGCAGGCAAGCCGACTCTGTTATGACTGTAAGCAGCCATTCGCGATCTCCTTCAACAGATCGAGTTTCGGTTAGGGCCGGGTGAGAGGTGGTGCTTTCGCTCGGCCTGAATCTTTGCTAGCAAGGTTATTATGGACGAGCAAGAAAAAACTGTGACAGCACGGAAGCGACGCGGCCCTGCCCCGACGGGTAAGGGCGTTCAGGTTGTCGTGCGGATGCAGCCTGACATGCTCGAATGGCTCGACCGTGAACGCAAAAAGGCCACGCCCGAGAAGACGCGGCCCGAAATGGTGCGTTGGTTGCTTGGGGTGGTTCAGGGGACCATGGAAACTGGCCCGAAGCGGCGTCGGTGACGCGCGCCCGTCAGTGGTTGTAGAGCGTGAAGGTATGGTCAAGATACAGGACATTAAATGTCCTGCCATCTCGGTAGCCAACCATAGCAGCTAGGCCGTTATAGCGAAGCGCGATGAATGTAACGTCCTCCGTCACGCTTGCAGGAATAGCCGCACCCTTGATGGCGTTCCTGGCAATTTTCTCCGAGCCAAAGCCATGACGCTGCGTGCCTTGGATTTGCGTCCAGCTAAGACGCGATAGCCGAAAAAGGCGCTCTGCAAGTGCCGCTTGATTGGCTGCATCGCAGCAAGTGACACTGTATCCCGATCCTTCTTGCATTTTGTCAAAGGCAAAGATCGGCGGCATCGTGTCCGCGTTCTCCGAAGCAACCGACCCAATTTTTTTGGCGGGTTTTCGATTATCCTTGGGTCGCTTCGCCTTCAGTCCAGCCAATTAAGCCGCCGCGTGATAGGACTTCAGATAGCCTTCGTCGAACTCGTCGCTGAAGAACTCGCGCAGCGCGGCGGTCGTTATGGTGTCGTCGGCTTGTTCATAGGCGTTCAGCCAAGGGGCTTCTTCGTGCGTCATGTTGCGCAGCTTCCATGCAGAATACTGTCCATAGAAGTTATAGACATCATCCAGCACGGTGCGGTCGCGCGCCTCGATCTCACTGAAGTCAGCGCCAGTGATCGGAGGGATGCCGTTCGACCCATGCTCTTTGAACTTGTGGTAAAGCGCAGGAACAACCGGGCCATGCTGCCAAGCTTTGATTGGTTCGGCGAAAAGAGGGCACACGTCGTCTTGCCGGGCAGCCGCCATCACGCCAGCGGCGTAGTAGCAGAGCTTTTGCAGCTTCAGGTTCGAAATCAGATCACCCACGTCCGCGTCGGTGCGTGAGCGGAAATAATCTGCAATAATTTCAGCAGGGTAGATCTTCATGCTCGTTGCCTCCTTCGTCGAATAGTAAGTGCTTTCAGTCAATATATAGTTGACTGCTCGCGCATTCCCTAGCGCCATGTTGCGTCGAACGCATCAAATATTTTCGCTGCGGCATGGCTTGTAGCACGTGTAGCACCGTAGCCCAAAGCGCGTGCTACAGGGATACATCAGCAAAAACAGTGCTGTAGCACCTGTAGCCCATGTAGCACGCAAAAACAGCAAGATTCTGCGCGAACTTCAGCCTTCCGCGATGGGTGCGATCAGGTCGCCGAAGCCCATGATCTGGGCGATTTCGCCACTCATGGCCGTGGCGGCTTCGATCAGAAAGGCGGGCGCGAAGTGGGTGTAGTTCCGGCCGGTGACCGTGAAGCTTTTCTTGTGGCCGACCACGGCACCGGCGATCGCCTCAGCTATGCCAAGTTGTTCTTGGGCCTTCGTCACGAGCGTGTGCCGGGCAATGTGAGGCGATACGCCTTTTACACCAGCCCGTTCGCAAAGCCGCACGAAGACCGCGTATCCTCCTGCGAAGTGATCGCCGCCCCGGATCGTCGGCAGCACATAGGCACCACGCTGGGGAATACTCGACAGAAGCGCCACGACAGAAGCAGCCAAGGGGCGAATTGACCGGCCTTCTTTACTGTCGGCCAACGCGGCGGTGCTGTGATCAAGATCAAGCGCGTCCCAACGCAGACCTTCGATTTTGCTCTTTCGCCAGCCGGTCAGGAAGGTCAGCCTTACGAAGGCCAAGGCCTGCCAATATTGGTCGTCGGCTTCATGGATGGCTCGGCCAATGGCCCGCAATTCCTCATCTGTGAAGCGGCGATGGCGCACATTGTCTTTGGCAGTCCTGACGCGGCTGGTGGGGTTGTGCTCGATAATCCCCCGTTCGATGGCATAGGTAAGGATGCCGCCCAGTTGCCCCTTCACCCTGGCGGCGGTGCCTTTACCTCCTTTCACCTGAACAATGCCGCGCGGCTTGCTCTTCCGCGCGGCGGTCGCGGTCTTACCTTCAGTGACATCACGCACGAAAGCGATAACATCCGCGCGGGTCACATCCACCACCAACTTCTGACCCAGTAGGGGATTGATGTGCTGGGCGATACGTGAGCGGTCATTGCGCAATGTGGTCGGCTTTTTCGGCCCTCCGTCCTTGCCGAATATCAGTCCTTTCTCGGCAGCTAACATGTATTCATCGCAGAGTTCGGCGACGGTAATTGATTTCCGGCGGGTTTGCTTTTCTTCCTGCGGGTCTTCGCCTCGGGCCACATCGCCAAGAATGATCTTCGCTTGCTTCCGTGCCTCTTCGGCCGTCATCGGCCCGTGAGTGCCAACCTTGACGCGGCGCTGTTTGCGCCCGACGCGATACTGCACGAGATACACCTTCTTGCCGCTGGGCCAGACTCGCAGGCCGAAGCCCGGAAGCAGATCGTCCCATACAAAATAGTCAGGTTCGCCCGGTTCTAGGCTATCGACAGTGGTCTTGTTCAGGCGGGTCATCTTGCTTCCTGTAGATGGGCAAAAGTCAGTGCAGGAAGCATATAGGAAGCAGATGGAAGCCAACTCGGGCAAGTCCGATCTTCCCCGGGAAATCTCAATCGCTCTATAAGTATCGGATATATAACTATTTATATATCTGACGCCATTTGGCTCCACCCTGAGAAAACAGCTTGAGTGTTTCCTCCTAAGGGGCAGGTTACAGGTTCAAGTCCTGTCGGGGTCACCATCGCCTCATTTTGGCGTTGATAACTCACGTTATTCTCCTCCTTTTTGGAACTTGATCTCAGAAGTTGGATCTTTCTGTTCCCCATCCGTCCGCGAAAGCGCGCGCCGCATGTCGTATTTATCGGCGTAGTGCTGAAGCATCCGGGGGTCTTTATGGCCTATCCAGGCTTGTGCCTGGGCCATGGTCGCGCCGTTCTCGAACAGGGCTTCTGCACGGCTTTTCCGTAGCCCGTGTGCGGTACGATCTTCGATGCCTGCCCTGCGTGCCTTAGCGGCAAACCATTGCGAAATGGACTTGGACGACCGGGACGCGCCCCGGCGGGTGTGAAGATAGGTTATATGCCGCTCGTTGCGGGCGTTGATCGCCGCGCGCAGCAAATCCAGATCGCCGACCATCGCCTGCGCGAACTCGGGTAACTCCCTGTCGAACGGGATCACCGCGTCCCGCCCAGTCTTGCCCTGGGAAAAGAAAAGCCAGCCGTTCTTGTCGATATTTCTCGGCCCTAACCGGATCGCATCAGACACGCGCGCGCCGGTCCAGAAGATCAATTCGAAGGTCAGCCGCTCCATGGTGCCGATCGGCCAGTATGCGCGGAATTTCGTAGTCTGATCTTCATCCCAAGGGATATGACCGTCAGTCTTGGCGACCTTGCTTTTCTTTATCCCGTCACTGGGATTTTCAGCGAGCTTGTAATGATCCACCATCCAGGCGCAAAAGCCGCGCCATACTTTCAGGTGATTGTTGCGGACGCTGCCCGTGAAGCGGTCAAGGTCTTTGTCGATATGCCGCCGCGCCAGCCCCTCGCGGGATGCGTGGCCATAGAGTTCGATCAGATCATCGAGGATCGGCCGGCGCTGAGATTTCGTGGTGGTGGCCAGCAAGCTGAAGCAGTCAGATGCCTTATAAAGCGTCAGCGCCGCACCCAAGCTGCCTCGCGTGACCAGGGCGCGAGGCGACACGCCAGCCCCCTTCGCATAGGCTGCGAGGAATTCGGGATGGTCGGGCGGCAGATCGGGCATCGCCACGCCCTTCTTGCCCTTGGGCCGGTAATAATATCGGGTGTTGCCGCTGGGAAATTTTCCGGACGGGTTCAGGTGTTTCAGCTTGGTCAGCATCCGAATACCTCGTCGCAGGAGTTCCTCGGGGCATCTTGCCCTTTTACGGGCAGCGCCGCCAATGCTGCGTCAATTTCCCACCGCAGCCATACAATGACGCCGCTCTGATCACGTCCGGGCGGCATGAGACCTTCCGTGACAAGTTTAGAAAAGTGATTGGGCGAGCAACCGCAATACAGGGCCGCGTCACTACGCTTCAGGCCCGCACCCCAATAGGGTGCGGCCTGTTTGGCGTTGTAGCTGGGGGCGGCGCTGTCTGCCATTGTCTGGGACTCAGAAACCCTTGCTAGTGTTGAAGCGGATAGCACCAGGCTGGGACGTGCCCGAGGCGCGCTGAATGCGCGCCTCCAGGTCGGCCAGGGTGCGGTCCATGTCGGCAAAAGTCTGGAACTCGATCCGCTCCCCCGCCATCTGAAGGACGCGGGCGCCCTTCGCGCGCTGGCGAATGAGGGCATCCCGCATTTCGATCAGCTCTTCGACCGAGACCGCCATGTCAGCCCACCCGGTGCCAGCCGCGGTGGTCGATCCAGCCCGCGCCGAAGTCCAGGCGAACCTTGGTCTGCACCCCGTCAGCCTCGAAGCCGGCGCGGGTTTCGGTCTGCAGGCCGGGCGCGCCTTCAGGTAGAGGGTATTCCAGGCCATCGACGGTGGCGGGGTCGGCAACGATGTAATACTGCTCGGGGTCCGTCAGCCGAGGCTCGACCAGCAGCGACAGCTTCGAGAACGAGTTCACATCGTCGGTCGTGGTGGCGGTAATGTCGGCGATCATCCGCTCGCCGGCGGTTTCCAGTTCCGGCGGCACCAGCAGATAGCGCGGCGTCACATCGATCAGCATGCCGCCCAGGCCCTTCTGCCGGCGCATCACCGTGCGGGCGGCGCTCAGCGTCGACACGTTGAAGGCAAAGTCGGCGGTGACGTTGCCATGCGTTGCCGAGAACACCGCATGACTGTCGGACATGGCCGGGTTCGACAGGATCATGTTGACGATGAAGTCGTTCTCAAATGCACGGGCGGCGATGCCCATCTTACGCGGCATGTCAGAAAAGGCGCCAAGGTCGTCATTGACGATCATCTGACGCGAGAAGCCGATGATCTTGCCGAAGGTGCCGATGCGATAGGTTTCCTGCGCCTCGTCAATCGTGCCGCTCGGGTACTCGCCGCCTTCGCCGACACGTTCCAGTTCGGGGGCGTTGCCCAGGGTCAGCTTGCGCTTGGGCCGAAAGTCCCGCGCGGTCGACTGGCGGGCCACCTGGCGCGCGCCCGACGGCGCGGCATTGTAGCTGGCGCGCAGTTCGCGGTTCACCGCATCGCCCAGGATCAGCGGGAAATCCGAGGTCGAATGCAGGGCGCGCGTCACGATGGTGTCGGTCGACAGGCCGCTGCAATTCATCCCGGCGCGCCGCAGGACCTCGCGGGCGTGGTCTTGAAAGGTCATGTGCGCGAAGGCGCGGGACGGCCCGCGCAGCTGGTGTTCGGGGTGCGCGCGGGCATAGATGGCTTCGCCGGCGCGGGCCGCGATCACCTGCGGGTCGTTGTGATCAAAAGTGATCTGGGCGCGCTGTGAGCGGGTCGCGGTCTGCGCGCCGCGTTCCTGCATGGCGGTGAAGGCGGCCTCGCGGGCGACGTCGGCCGTCGCCCCGGCGTCGATCTGGGTATCGATCCAGTCTTGATCGAGGCCAGCCGTGGCCGCGATGCTGCGGATCTCCGAATTGATGGTGGCGCGGGTCTGCGCGTCGGGGGTTGTGTCCGGCATGTCATTATCTCCAGTGCGAAAATGTGCCCCGGCATCGGCCGGGATCGGTACGATGGAAACCTCGATGGCTTCCCATTTGACGGCCGTACGGACGCGGCGGACGCCCTCGCGCTCGTCCTTCCACTCGGCCACGCGATAACCGATGGACAGGCCACGCAGGGTGCCCTCGGCAATGTCGGTCAGGATCGCGCGGGCAGCGTCAGTGCTGCGCATCTTCATGCGCACCCAAAGGCCTTCGGGCCGTATCTCGGCAGCATCGATCACGCCGAGCTGGTCGCGGGTCGAGCCGTTGCGGTGACCGTCCAGAACCGGCGCGCCGATCAGGCGGGTCGGGTCTACACCGTCACGGGCCAGCCGCTCAGTGAAGCCCGCGCGCTGCACGTCAGCGAAGGTCGAGGCGATGGCCTCAACCGTGCGGGCACCGTGGTCGACCGTGGAAACGTGCGGCGCGAGGCTGCGCATATGCATGGTCATTTCTGATCCTTTCCGGTTGCGCGCTCGGCATCGCGGGCGCGTTCCTCGTCCAGTTCGTCAATGTCGCGGCCGCGACCGGCCACGACCTCTTCTCGGGATTTCAGGCCGGCATCGATCGCAGCAACATCGGCGGCGACCTCGTTTTGCGGATCGACCCATTGCCATCCCGGCGGCACGAAGCGGACGGATATGAAATCCGCGACCTCGGCCGCCGGAATGGCCCCCGCCAGTCCCCGCACATAGATCCAGCGATGCCAGAGCGGGCGCAGGAACTGGCCCTCGATCAGGTTCAGTTGCAGCATCTCGGCGCGGCGGCGGAAATCGATCAGCCCGACGCGGGCGCTGGAATAGTTTGCTTCACCCAGATCGCCGGTCAGCGTCTCGAAGGTCAGGCCGGCGCCGGTCGCAATTTCGCGGTCCTGGGCGCGCAGGAACTCTACCGCCTGCGCGAGGCCCTGGCCGGGATGCGAGAAAGTCACGTCCGTACCCTCGGGAAGCAGCCGCATTGCGCCGGGTTCCAGCGCCACGTTCAGGGCGCTGCCCTCGGGGGCACCCTCGAAACCACCCGCACCGCCGTCCACCGACTTGATGAAGCCGGTCAGCAGCGAGGCGGTTTTCAACTGCATCAGCAGCGCGTCCGACGCCTCGTCCCGGTCACGCATCTTCAGCATCACCGGGACAAGCCACGACAGACCGCGCACCTGGCCGGGGAATAGCTGATCGAAGACATGCAGCATGTCCACGGCGGGAACGCGGACGGCCTCCCCATAGGAGGCGAAGGGCGAGCCGGGCGATTCCTTCAGGAGGTGATAGGCCATCACCTGGTCGGCAGCGTCGAACTCGATACCGGCGACGATCCGTGCGCCATTGCCGAGGTCACGGGTCAGGCTCGTGTCCACCTGATCGGTGGGGATCAGCTTCGGGCGCAGATCGCCATCGGGGCCGAGGCGCAGGTGCACGAAAGCCTCACCATCGCGGACAAGGGCGCGGGCGAGGGGCAGAAGGACGGGCCGAACGATGGCCTCGAAGTCCTGCGACAAGCTTTTGCGTTCTTCGGCGTCGGGATGCTGCGGGCGCGCCTGCCAGCCCTTGCCAACCAGTGCAGCCGCCCACGCTTCCACGATGCGGTTGCCTTGCGGCGTGTTCAGGTAAGCCGCCGAGGCGCGCAACTGCGCCGGGCCGCGCGCCACCAGCGTGGCTTGCTGGGGCGCGTGCAGATGACCCGCCCCCTGCCAGCGCGGACCACCTGCGCCCGCCTCGATCCGGCGTTTGCCCGTGGGGGCGGTGATGCGGTGGAACAGGCGAGAAACGAAGCTCATTACTCGGCCTCGTCCCCGGCATCGGCGGCGATCTTATGAATGTTCCGGCCAACGATGACATAGCCTTTGGCCTCGGCGCGCTGACGCAGCAGGCGATACATTTCGGGAATCGAGACCGTTGCGGCCCACGGTCCGCCGATGATGCGGCGTTCGGAACGACCGTCACGGTTTTCGCCCTCGGACCCTACGGCATTCAGCGCGCCGGCGTAGGCATCCCCGACCTCTTGGGCCGTGCCCGTGCCGCACAGGATGATCGGCTCCCACCGGCTGCCGGTCCAGCTATCCCAAACGGCGGTCTGCATCGCCAGCACGAAGCGGGGCGTGATGTTCTGGCCCGCGCTCACCTCGTCCAGAAACAGCTTGATCGCGAGCGCATGGGCGCGGACGAACTCCCCTGCAAGCTGGATGGTGCAGCCCTGCGCCATCAGGGCTTCGGCGATGAGCAGTCCCAAGGCGTGGACGGTGGAATACTGACGACGCTGCCCCTCGGGAAACTCGCTGTCATCCCATGGGGCATTGCCGTTTTTGATCACGTTTTTCAGCGCCTCCTTCGGCCTGCCGGTAACGTGATGCAGGCCTTCCAGGCGAACTGTTCCGGTGGTCATGGCTCATTCTCCATAGCGGGTTTTAACGAACCACTAACGTAGGAAAGGGGATTTTGCAAACCCTTTCCTTGCTTCCGTTACCCACCAGCGCTTCGCGCAGGATGACGCCGGATAACTCGCCACCGTCATCAGGGAAGTGCTCACCATTGGCGCTAAAGGCTGTCATGCTGCGGCAGCAATGACTGCCTCAGCCAGCATCACAGCTAGGGAAGTTCTGCCCGCGCCCAAATCCCGCAGATCACTCAAATGTCGATCATAACTGCGCATCCTGCCGATTGCCGCACAGGCATCCGCCTTGATCTTCACGCCGGATTCGGTCAGCGACGGCTGGGCGAGAACTTCGCGAGCGTGCCGATAGATCGCGGCCGCGGCATCCATCACAGCTTGCCCGACCGCATCGGCATTGCTTTCGCGCTTTATCCGCGCGCACTCGGCATGGTAGCCGGGCAAGAGTGCCAGCCCGATCTCTGCTTGGGCGAGTTCGTCGCTCCAATGCTCGCGGAACTTTCTGCCGTAAGATCGCTTTCGCCGATCATCCTTGGCCAGCAGCTCAAGCGCCCTGTCGCGTCGCTGTTCCAAGTCTGCGGCGGTCATGATCGACCAACACTTTTTTTCGCCCTTCCGCTGCAGCCCGCTCCCGAGGATATCTCGCTCCAAATCGCCGCCATTGTGCTTGCGGCAACAGGCTTCGGGGGCGAGGGGCCATTGAGGCGACCAAATGCGCATCATTTCATCGAACGCCGCAACGGCATCCCGATAGGTCGCCTCGATTTCGGCAGTCTGCTGACTAAGCGCGATCAGCGCGGAGTTTTCCTGAACGGTGGGCTGCAATGGCGCTGAGAAGGCAGGCGCAACAGCGAGGGCAGGGATTGCGCCGATCAGCGCGCGACGTGTCGTCCCGGTCATGCTGCACCCCCGATCAGCTTGCCGACCTGGTGCAGCGCGGCGCGGACATAGCTGCGGGCCTCGCGTTCGGACCGCGGATAGCCCAAGGGGAGTTCGCTGGCGTCCAGCGCCAGGCAGTCGTGGATTTCAAAGAGGCGCGCGGAAGGCAAGCCGGGACCGGCCCCGCAAACGGGGTTCTGCATTGTGGTTTCTCCCAAGTTGTGCTACAGTCACAGTTATGGTGACAAATACACTATACAGGAAAATCACATGGTGACAAGCGCACAAATCAGAGCAGCGCGTGGGCTGCTGAATTGGACAGTGCGTGACCTCGCGGAGCGCTCCGGGGTGCATCGAAACACCATCTCTCGGGTGGAGACGGAAACAACGGGGCCGGGCCATTCTCTAGCGGCGATCCGCGCCGCCCTTGAGGCCGCCGGCGTCGAGTTCATCCCTGAGGATGGGGGTGGGGTCGGAGTGAGATTGAAGAAATGAAGCGCCGAGGTTGATCCCCGGCGCCTCAACAAGGGTTAGCGCCGATAAGCTCCTAGCCCGGCCGATGCATTGACCACTTCGTTTTAGGCGAAGAACGAGCCAAGACGAGCCGGATGCTTGATGTCGCCTCGATGCGAGTAGGCATCGCCATCGACGCGGACAACGAGCAGTTTGTCGATGTCCTGACGCATGGACGACTCGAGGTAGATTTTGCTTGCTACCTGCTCGGCCGATAGAAACGACTTTATCAAAATGAATGAAGTCGTTTCGTCCCAAGTCACAACTGTCGAAATTTCATTGACTTTGTCGACAAGCGACGCTCGTCGCTCATCAGCGTTCCCTTGTTCCGCAATGCGGAAAGAGATGGCGTATGAGGCCATGGAAAGTTTCCTTTTGTTGGTGGCCTTGACTTGATCGCATCAACGTGGGAAACTTTCCTCGTGAATTCACAAACCGCAGCCGTTAAGGTTGCCGAACTTAGCGCAGTCGAGTCACAACCTCGGCTGCGCTTTCTATTTACCCGATTCGTTCTCGTAGAATCAAGCTTGCCCGCATAATATCTGGTAATCTTGCGGACTAGCGGCGCAACATCCACTCCGACTGTAGCACCGGCCGCGCCGCGACCTTGACCGGCTCGGCCTGCGCCAGCTCGGCGCGCCGCACCTCGGGCACGATGTTGATCAGGCTGCGCACCGCCACCGCGTAAACCGTGCAATCCAGCGCCTCGGCCCGCCGGCCGGGGATGCGGATGAACCGGCGCGAGGGCTGGCCGCGCACATAGCGCACCTGGGCGCGTTCACTGGTCGCCTGCTCATACCAGATCGCCGGCAGGCTGGCCGAGAACCGGGCCGAGGACGGGCGCGGCAAGCGGGCGAAGATCTGTTGTTTCACCGTGTCCACGCCGACGATCCAGAGCCGCGCCCCGGTCTTGGTCTTTGACCCGGCCCGCTCGATCACCGGCCGGGCGAAGCCGGGCGCGCCCTTGATGGCGACGATCTTGCGCTGGGTGCGGGCGCGGCAGAACTCCGTCACCCGGTTCATCGACGTGCCGTCGCCCGCATCGATGGCGGTGGCGTCAATGGCGATCCTGCCACCCAACTGGTGCGGGAAGCGTTCGGCCAGCATCGTGTCCAGTTCGGCCCATGTCTCGGTCGCGTCCCATGCTCCCCAGATCACCCGATGCCCGAGGATCAGCATGCAGCCGGTTTCCGTCCAGCCGATATAAGTCAGCTCCAAGCGGTCGTGTTGCACGTCGCAGCCCACCGTCAGCGCTAGAACCTCGGCCGGCACCTGGTCAAGGCTGAACGGCTCGGCCCTTGCCTGCATGCCGGTTTCGTCCAGTTCCTCGCCATCGTTGCGCCAGCCCTGCCCGAGGATGGTGTTGACGAAGGTCTGCAACATGGTCGGATCGTCCTTGGCGGCAAGGAACTCGGTCGCCAGCTTCGACCAGGCGGCGTTGGCATGCAGTGAGACCAGGGCATTGAGCCGGAAGCCGGCATGGCTCTGCACCTCGGGCCGCAGCGCCCGCCAGCGGCCTTCCTCGACCATGGCGGGCTTGTGGCGCTCCTCGATCTCCTCGGCGCAATGCGGGCAGCGCCAGCGGGCGGTTTCCGGCGCGGCCTCGTCCCAGGTGATCGCGTCCCAGGTGATTTCCGCGAACGTGCCGCAGGCCGGGCATGGCACCTCGAAGATGCGCTGATCGGATTGCGCATAGGCGCGCAGGACGTGACTGGTATCCTCGTGAACCGGGGTGCTGCCCAGCACGATCTTGCGATCCGGGAAGGACAGGGTGCGGCGCTCGGCCAGGACGATGGGCGAACCTTCGGCGGTTGCCTCCATACCGTCCGCTTCGTCAATGAACAGAAGGCGGACGTTGTGGCGGCGCAGGTTGCGCGGTGCCTTGGCTGCAACCACCTTGAGTGAGCCGCCGGGAAAGCGGCGCGACAGCAACGTGTTGCGCCCCGATTCGTCACGCTCGTCCGACAGCACCGCCGCGACGGCAGGCGAGGCCGAAAAGATCGGCTCCACGTCCGAAACCATGTAGTCCCGGCAGTCGGCCTCGGCCGGCAGCAGACAGAGAATCGGCGCAGGATCGTTCGCGACGAAGCTGGCGACGGCCGAGGTCAGAAGCGTGGTGAAGCCGACGCGCACTGGCTTGACCAGCGTCACCCGCTCGATGAACGGATCCCCGATGGCGTCGGCAATCTCACGCTGGAACGGCCAGAGCCGTACCTGACCGGGCTGGGCGCTGACGCCGTCAGGCAGATGAACCTCGCGCTCGATCCACTCCGACAGCCGCAGCCGGGGTGGCGGCAGCAGGGCGCGCAGGGCCTCGGCCCGGATGGTTTCAATCGTCGCCATGGGCCAGCCCTTCCAGCGTGTTTCGGATTTCCCGGTCGATCAGCGCCACGTCCGAGGCGGACAGGTGCGGCAACGAGGCCCGCAGACGCGATGGGACGGCCAGCAGACGGGCACGAAGGCCCCTTAGGGTATCCGACCACCCGCGAAGCACATCAGCCGCCAAAACAAGCTCTCCGCGCGCCACGGCGTTGCGACGGGCGGCTTCGTCAGCTTTCTCGCGGGCCAGTCGGGCGCGGGCGGCGGTCAGCCCCTCGGCCTCGCCTTCGCTGCCCCAGCGCGCCGCCATGCCGCGAAGATGGCCGGTATAGGCCCGGACGGTCGCGCCCATGTCGTAGCTGTCATGGGTCAAGTGAACCGCGATGCCGCGTTTCTTCAGATCGGTCAGCGCAGCGGGGGAAATGTCCAGCAGATCGCAAAGGTCAGCCCCGCCGATACGGGTCACCTTCCTGCCGTTCAATTCCAGTTCTTCCGTCACCTTCACGAATTTAACCCTTTGATTTTATTTCTTCATAGCCTGATACATCGGGGCGCGAATTACCCCCACCCGAGGGGGTGCCAGAAGGACCCGCGAGGGGTCAGGCCCGGCCTGCCGGGGTCGCCCCGGCCAGCATGCAGGCCGCAAGCGAGGGAAGATGCCGCACATTGCGGGCGGCGCGCTCGCATGCCGCCGCTGCCATCGGGCCGCCCAGATGTGTCACCGTCATCGCCACCACCTGGGCATGCGCGCCGGCCAGCAGCAGGTCGGTTGCGATACCCGTTTCGTTCTGGATCGTCACCAGCGCCTTGGCCACCAGTCGCGCCGCCTGATCGGCAATGTCCTGTCTCGTTTCGTCAGACATGGTTTTTCCTCGATTGGGAGTGGTGGTCATCAGCGCACCTCCGCCGCGATCTGACGCAGGTGATGCTCGATCTCGGACTTCTCGATGTGGAAGCGCTCGGGGTCGCGGTGATCCGGGCGGAGCCGACGAACGCGGTTCGCCAGTGCGTCAAGCATCACCGCCGGGGCATAGGCGCGGCCTTGATGCAAGTCCCTCGTTTTATCGGACCTATGATGCTCAGGCCGCTGCACGGCGCACCTCGCTCTGTGCCATCGCCCATGACACCCATTCCCCAGCAATCCGCACCTCAATCGCATTCTCTGCCGCCGGAGGTTGACGGAACGGCACCTCCCAGCCTGTGCCGCCCACATCACTGAGTTTGATCCCAAGCGCAGCGAGTATCGGCCAACCACGCGCAGTCAGCCAGCTGTTCCAGCCGCGCTCTCGGTCGCTGCCATGGTAGGCAACCGCCCGCAGGTTCAGGACAGGCTTTCGTGGGCCGGTTTCCCCGCGCGCCTTTTGGAGAGAATTTGGAGTATCCTTATAGGGGGGTATGGGGGGAAAGTGCAGTTCTGCACCCTTTTCCATGCAATGCTGCACCCTTTTCCGCTTTTGGCCCCGGCCCGAAAAGGGTGCAGTTCCGCCCTGTTTTACGGGTGTATCAAGGGTGGTCATGCAGCCCGTCGTCTTGGCCTTGCAGGCAGGTTTGCGCCCTTTGTCGGTGCGGCTTTTCGGCGCCCACGAAACGGGCGTCATGAAGGTGATGACCGCGATGTTACCCCTTCCACGCCCGTCCTGACGGATCAGCCAGCCAGCCGCGATCAGTGCCCGGAATGCCCGTTTGATCGTATCGACGGAAACTCCCAGAGCGATGGCAAAGCGATCATTCCGCCAGAGGCAATCACCGCTGATGTGGTCAGCCGCCTGGGTGACAGTTACGGAAGCCAGACATTTCGCGATGGGCGGCAGATCCGGCGCAGCATTCACGGCCTCCAGCCACGCCCACCGCTCGCGATTCCAGTCGCCGCGCAGCGGGACCGCGCTTGCGCTCGCGGTGGTATCAGCGTAGCCTTTGCAGTGGAACTCGCTCGTTTCGATATCAGCCCCGGCCGCGCCCGCCAGCGCGCCGGGGTTTTCGTTTGCACCAACGGAAATACAGTTGGAACCTACATCTGTAAGCCCTTGATATTCTATTGGGGCGCAGTTTGGATAGTTCTGGCTTAGTGGCTTGATATGGTTGGCTTCCCGACGTCCTGTCGGGGTCACCAGCCTCCTGCCAATGCCGGTCGGCTGATCCGGTTCCCGCGCCGCCGGTGCTGCGGTCTCAATGTCAGCGCTTGATATCGCCCGTTCCGGTGGCCCCCGCATCCCCCGCCAGGTCCCGCAGCACGCCGCGCAGCCACTCGACCGAGGGGTGCTTGCCATAGCGGTTATGCGACAGCATCTCGATCAGCGTCGGCGCCAGCGGGAAGGGGCCGGGCGCCGAAACGATGCCCAGATCGCGCCCCGCCGATTGCGCCAGCGCCGCCGGGACCAGCGCGATCATGTCGGTCGCCGCGATGATCGGCGGCACCGCCGTGATCAGCGGCACCGTCGCGCCGATGCGGCGCGAAAGGCCCGCCTCGCGCAGCAGGCGGTCCAGTTCGGCGGGGTTGCTGGTGACGAAGGTGCGCTCAAGCCCCTCCTGATCCTGCATGATGCCGGCCTCAAGCGTTGCCTGCCCTGACAGGATGATATCGACATGGGCATGGCGCGCCAGCGCCTCGGGCGTCAGCGGGCGGCCGGTGGCGGGGTGACCGGCGCGCATGATCCAGACCATCTGCACCGACTCGACCGTCTCGCGGCGAAAGCGCGAGGGCACGCGGCCAAAGCGGCCAATGGCAAGGTGCAGCGTGCCGCGGTCCAGCTCATCCACAAGGTTCAGGTCGTTGAACTGGCGCAGCCACAGCCGCACATGCGGCGCGATATGCTGGATGCGGGCGACCAGCCGCGCCAGCAAGCCGCTGATATAGAAGTCGGAACTGGCGATGACAAAGGTCGCCTCGCTGGTCGCGGGATCGAAGCGCGGGGCCGACAGCGCGGTATCGATCTGGTTCAGGGCGGCGCGCAGCGGCTCCGCCAGTTCCATCGCGCGGGGCGTCGGATGCATTCCCTGCGGGCCGCGGATGAACAGCTCATCCCCCAGCACCCGGCGCAGTCTGGTCAGCGCGTGGCTGACCGCCGACTGGCTGAGGCCCAGCCGCTCACCGGCGCGGGTGGTGTTCTGCTCGTCCAGTAGCGCGTCGAAGACCCGGATCAGGTTCAGGTCCATGCCATGAATGTTGTTCATTTTTCAAATGATACCAATTCATTTCAATCATGCAATGGCCCGGCCTATATCGGTCCGGTCGCAGGCGGCAGGGCCGCGACCGTCCGAATGGGGAAGCGTGCCATGACCAAGCCAGTCGTCCAGTTCAAACCGAAAGCCAGCGAACCCGCGCCGACGGTCCCGGCGAAGAAGCCACGCCGGCGGGCATGGGCAAGCCTTGCCCGCGCCTCGGTCATCGTGGCGGGGATCGGGCTGGCGGTGGTGATCCCGCTGGGCTGGGGCGGCTGGGTGGCCGGCATGACCGATCAACGCACCGACAACGCCTATCTTCACGCCGACATGACCCCGGTCAGCGCCGAGGTCGAGGGGCGCGTTACCCGGTTGCTGGTCAGCGATTACCAACAGGTGAAAAAGGGCGATCTGCTGATGCAGATCGACCCTTCGAGCTATCGCGCGCAGGTCCGGCAGGCCGAGGCGGGCGTGCTGGCGGCGCGTGCGCAGATCGAAAACATCCGCAGCCAGATCAATCTGCAACGGCGCGTCATCGACCGCGCCGGGGCGGGGCTGGCGGCGCTGGAGGCCGACCGCGAACGTCTTGCGGCCGAGAACCGGCGGCAGGTCACGCTTAAGGAAAACGGCTGGGCCTCGAACCAGAAGCTTGAGGCGGCGGTTGCCGACACAAAGCGTGTCGCGGCGCAGATCGTGGAAAAACAGGCCGAGATCGCGACCGAACGCGAGCGCGTGAACGTCTTCGATACGCAGGCGCGGCAGGCCGAGGCCGAACTGGACAGCAGTCTTGCCCGGCTTGATCTGGCGAAGATCCAGCTTGGCCATACCAGCGTGCTGGCCCCGGCCGATGGCATCGTCGGCGTCAGCGGCGTGCGCGAAGGGCAGCTTGTCCGGGCCGGCGCGCAGGTGCTGTCGGTGGTGCAGGCGGCGCAGGTCCATGTCACCGCGAATTTCAAGGAAACGCAGCTTGCGCGTTTCCTGCCGGGGCAGGCGGTCAGCATCCGCGTCGACGCCTTTCCCGGCAAGGTCCTGACCGGCCATGTCGAGCGGCTGTCGCCCGCGACCGGCGCCGTCTTCAGCCTGCTGCCCGCCGACAATGCGACCGGCAACTTTACCAAGGTCGCGCAGCGTGTCGCGGTGCGGATCGCGCTGGACACCGATGCCGGGCTGGGCGGCGCGCTGCGCCCCGGCATGTCGGTCGAGGCGACCGTGCATACCGACCGGCAGGCGGATGCCACGACAAGGCTGGCCGCCCAACGCTGACCCGATCCCCGAACCTCGCTTCACCGCCCTTGCACGCGTCGGCCGCGCCGACTGCCGGAGACATGCCATGTCAGCCTTGATCCCCATGCCCGCCACCGCTGCCGTCCCTGTGACCACGCCCCGGCCCATGCCCAACCTGCGCGCGATGATCGGGGTCGGGGCGGTGCTTCTGGGCACGCTGACGTCGCTTCTGAATGCGCGGCTGCTGGATATCGGGCTGGCCGATATCCGCGGCGCGCTTGGCGTCGGCGTGGACGAGGCAAGCTGGCTGACCACCGCCTATGTCGTGGCCGAGGTGGCGGCGATCCCCTCGGCGGTGTGGCTGCGCTCGATCCTGTCGCCGGCGCGCGGCGTGCTGATCGGGGCGATGATCTTTACCGTCGCCTCGTTCCTGGCGCCCTTCAGCCCGGACCTGCCGACGCTGATCGGCCTGCAGGCCGTGCGCGGGCTTAGTGCGGGGGTGCTGATGCCGATGGCCTATGCGGTCGTCATGCGCCACATGCCCCAGCACCTGCGGCTTTACGCGCTGTCCTTCTATGCGCTGGTCTCGTCGCTGACGCCCAGCATCTCGGCCAGTATCGAGGGCTGGATCATGACCCATCTGAGCTGGGAATACCTTTTCTGGATCAATGTCATCCCCGGCAGCCTGACGCTGCTGGCGGGCGCATACGGGCTGGCCAGCGACCCCATCCGCTTTCTGCGCTTTCGCCGCCATGACGGCTTTGGCCTGCTGGCGCTGTCGCTGGGGCTGGCGGCGCTGGTCACGGCGCTGGATCAGGGCAACCGGCTGGATTGGCTGGGTTCGGGGCTGATCGTGGGGCTGCTGGCCTCGGCCGGGTTCCTGCTGGGGGTCTATCTGGTCCATGCGCTCTGCCACCGCGATCCGGTGGTCAGCCCGCGCTTGCTGGCGCGCGACAATATCGGGCTTAGCCTGCTGGTGCTGTTTGCCATGCGCATCGGGCTGATGACCTCGGCCTTCCTGATCCCGCAATACCTGATCCGGGTGCAGGGCTATCGCGCGCTGGAAAGCGGCGACGTGTTTCTGGTCTCGGCGCTGCCGCAGGTGGTGCTGACGCCCCTGGTCGCGTGGCTGGTCTATCGCATCGATCCGCGCAATCTGCTGGTATTCGGGCTGATCCTGTTCGGGGCGGGCGTCCTGATGCTGACCGGGCTGACCAGCCTGTGGATCGGCGAACAGCTTTTGCCCGCGCTGCTGGTCCAGTCGGTCGCGGCGCCCTTTGCCGCCGTGCCGCTGATGGTGCTGATGACCGAGGAGATCTCCCTTCGCGAAATCCCGTGGATCGCCTCGCTGGTCCATATCACCCGCACCACCGGCACGGCGGTGGGCGTGGCGCTGGTCGGCACCTTTACCCGCAAGCAGGAACAGATTCATTCGGCGCTGATCGGGCTGAATGTCGAACGCGGCGCGGCCCCGGTGCAGGCGCGGCTGGATGCGGTGGCGGCCAGCCTGCGGGCGCAGGGCGTCGACCCCGCGACGGCCGGCGCCAAGGCCACCGCGACCCTTGCCGGCACCATCCAGCGCGAGGCCTTTGTCATGGCCTATGCCGACATGTTCCTGCTGATCGGCCTGATGATCGCGGCGATGGCGCTGGTGACGCTGTTCATGTACCGTCCGAAGCTGCCGGGCAAATTCCTGTGAACGCGGCGGCGCGCGGCCTTGCCCGCACCCGCCGCCCCGTGGCAGATTGCCGGCAGAGGTTGATGACATGCGGCGGCTGGCCCTTTCCCTGATGGTGCTGACGGCATTCCTGATGCTGGTCCTTGCGGCGCAGACGCATGGCACGGGCATGGCCTTTGCCGATGCCGCGCCGTCCCGGATGCATGTCCATGACGGCGCCGCCATGCCTATGCCCATGCCCATGGCCGCGCCTGCGCAATGCGCCGGGCATGACGGCTGCACGGGCGGCCACCTGCTTTGCGATGTCGTCTGTTCGGGGCTGACCAGCTTCACCCTGACCGGGAACGCGGCCATCGCCGCGCGCCATTTCGTGGCGCGACCGGCGCCGGTCCCGGTCGCCGATGTGCCACAAGGTATCAGCCCGGCGCTGAACGACCGCCCTCCGATCCTGCCGTTCGTCTGAATTCACCCGGCCTTGGGGCCGTTTCAGATCGAACATCGGGGCCGTGCAGATGCCCCGCAGGAGACGAACATGACAGAATTTTCCCGTCGCGGCTTTCTGGCCGCAGGAGCCGCGCTGCTGACGGTCGCGGCGATGCCGCGCAGGGGCGCGGCGAACGCACCCGCCGGGCTGCGCGCCGCCACCCGCGTGATCGAGGTCGATGGCAAGGCCGCGACCGTCTTTGGCATCGAGGGGCCCGCGGGTCAGGGGCTGGTCCTTGCCCCCGGCCAGCGCTTTCAGGCGCAGGTGACGAACGCGCTGGATGTGCCGACGCTGATCCACTGGCATGGCCAGACCCCGCCCTATGAACAGGACGGCGTGCCCGACCTGCCGCTGCCGCCGCTGGCGCCGGGGCAGGCGCGCGGCTACGACTTCGCAGCCCTGCCCGGCAGCTACTGGATGCACGCGCATATCCCGTTGCAAGAGATGCGCCACCTTGCCGCGCCGCTGATCGTGCACAGCGCCGCCGACCTGACCGCCGACCGGCAGGAGGTGGTGATGTTCGTGCAGGACTTCTCGTTCCGCGACCCGGCCGAGATCATGGCCGGACTGACCGGCGGACAGGGCGGCGGCCACGGCATGTCCCCGCACGGGATGCCGGCAGCGGCGACCGCGCAGGGCGGCATGGCGATGGATCATTCCGGCATGGACATGAAGATGGACATGGGTGGGATGAACATGGGTGGCATGGACATGTCGGGCATGTCCGGCGGCATGGCGATGGACCTGAACGACATCGAATGGGACGCCTATCTGGTGAACGACCGCACGCTGGCCGACCCGCAGGTGGTGCGCGTCGACAAGGGCGGGCGCGTGCTGCTGCGCATCATCAACGCCGCCTCGGCCACGACCTTCTGGATCGATACCGGCGGGATCGCGGCGCGGCTTGTCGCCGTCGACGGCCACGCCATCCTGCCGGTTCAGGGCAGCCGCTTCGGCCTTGCCATGGCGCAGCGCCTTGACCTTGAGCTTGATCTGCCCGGCGATGGCGCATGGCCGATCCTTGCCCTGCGCGAGGGGGCGCGCGAACGCTCGGGCCTGATCCTTGCCAGCGCGGATGCCCGCGTCGAAAAGCACGAACTGCTGGGCGCCGAGGCCGCCCCGGCCTTTGATCCCGACATGGCGCAGGAAATGCGGCTTACCGCGGCGGAAAGCCTGCCCGCGCGGCAGGCCGACCGGACGCATATGGTGATGCTGGGCGGCGCGATGCAGCCCTATCGCTGGACCATCGACGGGCGGACATGGGGCGATCATCGCGCCTTGGCCGCGAAATCGGGCGAGCGGGTCGAGATCACCTTCCACAACATGTCGATGATGGCCCATCCGATGCACCTGCATGGCCATGTCTTTCAGGTGGTCGGCATCAACGGCCAGCGCGTGCAGGGCGCGCGGCGCGACACGGTTCATGTACCTCCGAATGCGATGGTGACGATTGCGCTGGATGCGGGCGCGCCGGGCCGCTGGATGCTGCACTGCCACCACATGCCGCATCTGGAAACCGGCATGATGACGGAATTCGCCGTCACCGCCTGAGATGCGGCCAATTGCCCGGCGGGGCGGAAAGGGAAAAAGGGCGGCGGATGCATCCGCCGCCCCAATACGTCACTTGCGCTGCGAATCGAGGATTTCGCCGTTCTTCTGGACCTCTTGCGCCTTCACATAGCTTTCGATCAGAAGCTGGTAGTTCGGGAAGATCTGCGTATAGACCTGCGCCCATTCCTGCGCATCGTCACGGTTCCAGGTCTTTTGCAGCTCGGACGCGACCGCAGCCATGTCCATCGGCACGGCTCCGGCCTGCACGACGCGGGCCAGGGTGATTTCCTCGGCCATCTTGGAATAGGTGCCCGAGGCATCGATCACGACAAACACCTTGTAGCCGTCGGCCAGCGCCGAAATCGCCGGGAAGGCCATGCAGACGCTGGTGATGGTGCCGGCGATGATCAGGGTCTTGCGGCCCGTGGCCTTTACCGCAGCGACGAAGTCGGGGTTGTCCCAGGCGTTGATCTCGCCCTTGCGGCCGACATATTGCGCGTGGGGCGCATTGGCGTGGATTTCCGGGATCAGGGGCCCGTTCGGCCCCTGCGGAACCGAGGCCGTGGTGATGACCGGCAGCTTGGCCAGCGTCGCGATCCTTGCCAGCGCGGCGGCGTGGCGGCGCAGGACCGGCATCGGCATGTCGGCCACGGTCTGGAACAGGCCGCTTTGATGGTCGATCAGCAGCATGACCGCGTCATCGGCGTCGATCACCGGGCGCTTGCCGTCAAAGTTTGCGGGTGCAGACATCTGATATCTCCTTCTTTTTGCGTGGCAGGGCCTTTGCCCCTGTCGCGAATGGATTTAGAATTGATGCCAGTCAGGCTGTAGCCTGCGTTTTCATGACTGATCGTCCTGCCAGTGGAACGATGAATGCGCGATCTGAACGACCTTTATTACTTCGTCGAGGCGGTCGAGCATGGCGGCTTCGCCCCCGCCGGACGGGCGCTGAACCTGCCGAAATCGCTGCTCAGCCGCCGCGTCGCGCAGCTTGAGGCGCGGCTGGGCGTGCGGCTGATCCAGCGCAGCACCCGCCATTTCGCCCTGACCGAGATCGGCGAGGTCTATTTCGACCATTGCAAGGCCATGCTGATCGAGGCCGACGCCGCGCAGGAGGCCATCGACCGCCTGCAAGCCGAGCCGCGCGGCACCGTCCGCCTGTCCTGCCCGGTGGCGCTGTTGCAAGTCCATGTCAGCCGGATGCTGGATCGGTTCATGGCGCAGCACCCGCAGGTCACCATCGTGGTGGATGCCACCAACCGCCGCGTCGATGTGCTTGGCGAGCGTATCGACATCGCCATCCGCGTGCGCCCGCCGCCCATCGAGGATAGCGAGGCGGTGATGCGCGTGCTGGCTGATCGCGGGCAATGCCTTGTCGCCAGCCCGGCGTTGCTAGCGGACCGCCCGGCGCCGGTGCAGCCCGCCGACCTTGCCGGCTGGCCCAGCCTTGGCCTTGGCAACAATGCGCAGGTCCAGCGCTGGCAGCTTTTCGGGCCGGGGGGCCAGCAGGCCGTCATCGACCACCGCCCGCGGCTGGTCACCACCGACATGATCGCGCTGCGCGATGCGGCGCTGGCGGGGCTTGGTGTGCTGAAACTGCCGATCCTGATGGTGCAGGATGAGCTGGCCCAGGGGCGGCTGGTGCGGCTTTTGCCCGACTGGCAGCCGCAGCGCGAGATCATCCATGTCGTCTTTGCCTCGCGCCGGGGGCTGCTGCCGGCGGTGCGGCTGCTGATCGATCACCTTGCGGCGTCCTTTCAGGCGCTGGACGAGGACTAGCCGTTCGCCTGTATCGAACGCCGCGTTGCCCTGTCCCTGACTTTCATCCTGCGCTGGCGAACGCCACATGTTGCGCAACCGTTATTCAAGTCCGCTTCCAGCGGCAGGAGACATGTGATGAGAGCTTTCGGCTTCCTGAGCTTTGGCCATTATATGAACGCGCAGGGCTCGCAGACCCGCAATTCGGCCGAGATGATCCGGCAGGCGGTCGAAATCGGCGTCGGCGCCGATGAGATCGGCGTCAACGGCGCCTATTTCCGCGTCCACCATTTTGCGCGGCAGCAGGCCTCGCCCATGCCGCTGCTGGCGACGATTGCGGCAAAGACGAAGCATATCGAGGTCGGCACCGGCGTCATCGACATGCGCTATGAAAACCCGCTGTATCTGGCCGAAGAGGCCGCCGCGCTGGACATCCTTGCCGATGGCCGCATCGCGCTGGGGATCAGCCGCGGCTCGCCCGAAACGGTGGTGCGGGGCTATGAGGCCTTTGGCTATACCGGCTCGACCGATCCGCGCGGCGCCGATATCGCGCGCGCCAAGTTCGACCTGTTCATGCGCGCCGTCGATGGCGAGCGGCTGGCGCAAGGCGACCGGCAGATGAGCGGCGGCCAGATGATGCCGATCGAGCCGCGCTCGGCCAGCCTGCGCGACCATATCTGGTGGGGCTCGGCCACGCGCGAGACGGCGGAATGGACGGGGCGGCAGGGGCTGAACATGATGTCCTCGACCCTGCTGACCGAGGATGCCGGGATGCCCTTTGACGAGCTTCAGGCCGAACAGATCCTGCGCTTTCGCGACGCTTATCGCGAGGCCGGGCACAAGGGCGCGCCGCGCGTTTCGGTCAGCCGCAGCGTCTTTCCGATCATGAACGCGCAGGACGCGGCCTATTTCGGCGGCGCGGCGGATCGGCATGACGGCGTGGGCATGATCGACGGCTTCCGCTCGACCTTCGGGCGCACCTATGCGGCCGAGCCCGACAAGCTGATCGAGGAGCTGAAGAAGGACAAGGCCATCGCATTGGCCGATACGCTGATGCTGACGATCCCGAACCAGTTGGGGCCGGATTACAACCTGCATATCCTTGAATCCTTTGCCAAGCACGTCGCCCCTGCGCTTGGCTGGAAGCCGAACCACGAAGGGCCGGTGACGGGCGACCCGATCAACTGAACCGCAAGACCCCGAACCGCAAGACCCCCGGGCCGCACAGGCCCGGGGGTTTTCGTTTCAGGCCGGATCGTCCTGCCGGCGCGGCGGATTGCCGCCCCGCTCGATCCTGTCGATCGCCCGCGCAAAGCAGGCGGCCAGATGCTCGATCAGCGCCCGGACCGAGGGGATCAGCCCGCGCCGGGTCGGAAAGACCGCGTGGATGATGCCGGAACGCGGATGCCAGCCGGGCAGGACATCGACGACATCGCCGCTGAGCAGGCGGTCCTGCGCCACGACGGCGGGCAGGCGGCAGATGCCCGCACCGGCCGCCGCGGCATCCAGCAGCGCCGACATGTCCTGCGTGATCAGGCGCGGCTTGTGCGGCACCACGACGGCATTGCCATCGGGGTCGATCAGGTCCCATTCATGGCGCAGGCGATACTGGTCCCAGGCCAGGCTGGGCAGGCCCGGCAGGTCGGCGGCGGTGATCTCGCGTCCCAGATCGCGGCGCGCGCGCGCCAGCAGGGCGGGGGCGGCGACAAGATGCTGGTGGTCGGCGCCAAGGCGGCGCACGACCAGATCGCTGTCCTCCAGCGGCGGAAAACGCACGCGGATGGCAAGATCGAAGCCCTCGCGCAGGATATCGACGCGGCGGTTGGTGCTTTCCAGTTGCAGCTCGATCCGGGGATATTGCGCCATGAAGCGCGAGATCATCGGCCCGACCTGGAACTGGATCATCGAGGGCGGGCAGGCGACGCGGACCAGCCCCTGCGGCTCATGATGTTCGCGGGCGATGATGGCGCTGGCGGCGCGCGCCTCGATCAGCATGGCGGCGGCGTGGCGGTGGAACTCGCGCCCCAGATCGGTGACCGAGAATGCGCGGGTCGATCGCTGGATCAGCCGCACGCCAAGCTGGTCCTCAAGCGCGGCGATGCGGCGGCTGACGCGGGATCGCGGCAGGCCCAGTTCGCGCGCGGCGGCGGAAAAGCCACCGGCATTAACCACATGCACGAACAGGCGAAAATCGTTCAGGTCGGGTTCGGTCATTTGTGACAGTTTCAGGACAGTGATGTTCAATAACGATAGCTACAGAAATTTTGTCCCATTCTCAAATTCAATCGCAGGCAGGCCGGGCCGATGCGGACCGCGATTGCCATTGACGCAATCCGGCCCTGACCGGGCCGTGAAAGGACGAAGCCATGACGAAACCCTATGTAAAGCTGGACAAGGACAATGCCGCCGTTCTGCTGGTGGACCACCAGGCGGGCCTGCTGTCGCTGGTGCGCGACATCGACCCCGACAAGTTCAGAAACAACGTGCTGGCGCTGGCCGATCTGGCCAAATACTTCAAGCTGCCGACCATCCTGACCACCAGCTTCGAGGACGGCCCCAACGGCCCGATCATGCCGGAACTGAAGGAACTGTTCCCGGACGCGCCCTTCATCGCGCGCCCCGGCCAGATCAACGCCTGGGACAACGCCGATTTCGTCAAGGCGATCAAGGCGACCGGCAAGAAGCAACTGATCGTCGCCGGCGTGGTGACCGAGGTCTGCGTGGCCTTCCCGGTCCTGTCGGCGCTGGAAGAGGGCTTTGAGGTGTTTGTCATCACCGACGCCTCGGGCACGTTCAACCAGATCACCCGCGACGCGGCATGGGACCGCATGTCGCAGGCCGGCGCGCAGCTTCTCAGCTGGTTCGGCGCGGCGTGTGAGTTGCACCGCGACTGGCGCAACGATGTCGAAGGGCTGGGGGCGCTGTTTGCAAGCCACATCCCCGATTATCACAACCTCATCACCAGCTACACGGCGAACACCGCCGCCCGCAAAGCCGCCTGAGGCCTTGCATGACAAAGGAAAAGGGGCCGGCATGGCCCCTTTTTTCATGTTTCAGGCTGGCTCAGGCGCGCGGTCAGGCCCATTCCCACGGTCGGGTAAAGCGGCCAAGGCAGGCGGCGACGGCGGCCTCGTCCACCGGCCCCTTGCGCACCAGCCGCGCGACAAGGCCGCGTTTCTTGTCGTCCACGACCTCGCTGACCTCGGCCGCCAGCCCGGCGCCGCCCAGCGCCTCGTCATAGACCCGCCTGATCGCCATCTTGCGCAGGTCCGGCTTGAATATCTTGCCGACCGCGGTCTTGGGCAGCTCGGACAGGATCTCGATATGCTTGGGAACCGCGGCGCGTTCGTGGATGTTTGCGCGCGCGTGTTCGGCCAGTTCCTCGACCGTGACCGAGGCGCCCGCCACCAGTTCGACATAGGCGCAGGGCAGTTCGCCCGCATGGGCGTCGGGCTGGCCGATGGCGCCGACAAAGGCCACGGCGGGATGCGACAGCAGCGCGTCCTCGATCTCGGCGGGGTCGATATTGTGGCCGCCGCGGATGATCAGATCCTTGGCGCGGCCGGTGATCCACAGATAGCCGTCGGCATCGATCCGGCCCAGATCGCCCGTGCGCAGAAAGCGCCCTTCGGCGAACAGGTCGCGGTTCTTGTCCAGCTCGGTATAGGTCGAACCCTCAAAGACGCCGGGGTTGGCGACGCAGATCTCGCCGATCTCGTCGGTGCCGCATTCGTAAAAGCCCTCGGGCGTGCGGCGCAGGATGCGTATATGCGTATAGGGCAGGGGCACGCCGACCGAGCCGACTTTCTTCAGCCCGTCCACGGGGTTGCAGGACACAAGGCAGGTCGCCTCGGTCAGGCCGTAGCCCTCGGCGATCTCGACCCCGGCGGCGGCCTTGAAGCGGTTGTAAAGCTCGACCGGCAGGGGGGCCGAGCCGGAGATCGCCGTCTTCAGCGAACTGACATCGGCATTCACGGGGCGCTGCATCAGCGCGGCAATGGCGGTCGGCACGGTAATCAGGAACGTCGCCTGCCAGCGTTCGATCAGCTTCCAGAAATTGTCGAAGACGCCCTCGCCGCGATAGCCGGCGGGGGTGGGCATGACCAGATGCGCCCCCGACATCACGCAGGACATCAGGATCGGATAGACGGCAAAGACGTGAAACATCGGCAGGGGGCACATCATCACGTCTTTTTCGGTGAACAGCAGCATCCCCCCCAGCCAGCCGTTATAGATCATCCCCGAGACCTTGTGCTGTGCCACCTTGGGCGTGCCGGTGGTGCCGCCGGTGTGGAAATAGGCGGCAACGCGGTCGTCAGTGGGCAGCTCGAAGATCAGGCGGTTGTGGCGCTGGCCGCTGGCGGCGGCCTCGAAGTCGATCACCTTCGCCTGATGGCGGGTCGGGATCTTGGGGCGCATCAGCGGCACCAGCAGCCGCTTGAGGCCGGTCAGGTAGCTGCGCAGGTCGATCTCCAGCACGGTGTGGACATTCGGGGCCATGGCGACGGCCTGCGCGGCCTTTTGCGCGATATCGGTCTTGGGGAAACTTTTCAGCGTCACCAGCACCTTGGCGCCGGTTTCGCGAAGGATGCCGGCGATCTGCTCGGCATCCAGCAGCGGGTTGATCGGGTTCACGATGCCGACGCTGGCCCCGGCCAGCATGACGACCGGCGTCGCCAGCGTATTGGGCAGCATATAGGCGACCACGTCCTGCGGCCCGATGCCGAGGCTATGGAAAAGATTGGCGGTTTCGGTGACGCGTTCGTGCAGTTCGGTCCAGTTCAGCGTCTGCGCCGGCGCACCGGGGGCCGAGAAAAGCTGAAAGCTGATCGCCGGGCGCTGCGGATGGGCGTCGCGGATGCGGGTCAGCGCCTCATAGACGCTGCGGGGCAGGTCGCGTTCGCCGTAAGGCATCTCGTTCTCGACCGCGTTGCGGTCTGCGACAGTCGCGAACCTGACCATTGATATTCCTCCCCCCGATCGCCCCCGGGCTCTCCTTGCCCCTGCGCGACAATGGTCTGAAACCGCGCCCCGGGGCAAGTTCCGCGCTGGCGTCAGGCTGCGAAAACGCGGCGTCAAACCGCTGAAACGCGGCCGGCATATGCGCGGGGACTAGCCGCAAAGGGCGATTCGGTGGTATTTTAAGCAATCAACGGTTGAATACGTGAACTGTGCCTTCTAGCGTCCCCACGGATTGAAGGAGGGATGGATGCTGCGCAAGGTTTTCAAGTCGTTGATCGGGATGTGTTTTGTCGGCATGCTTGCCCTGCCGGCCGCTGCGGGGGAAAAGGCGCCGGTCAAGGCCGGTTTTGCCGCCGCGGGCACCGTCACCTGCTACGACACCTCGCGGCAGGAGAATGAGGCGGCGGTCAAGGCGACCAATCTGACGCGCAGGCAGCACGGTCTGCAACCCCTGCGTGCCAATGACGAACTGGCGCTGGCTGCCGCGCGCCACGCCTGCGACATGGCGCGGCGGGGGGTGATGTCGCATCAGGGCAGCACCACGCGCGGGCCGATGCAGCGGGTGAAGAAGGTCGGCTACAAGCCGGTGATGACCGCCGAAAACATCGCCTTCGGCCCCTGGGGGCAGGACCGGGTGCTGATGGAATGGGCGCGCTCACAAGGGCACCTTAAAAACATCCTGATCCCGAAGATGCGCCATTATGGCATCGGCAAGGCCGTCAGCGCCGATGGCAGGATGGTCTATTGGGCCGCCGTCTACGGCGCGCCGAAGGGCCGCTGACAGATCGGGGGCGCCGCGAACCGGCGGCGCCGGCCGCGACCCCGGACCCGATGGGGCGGCTATTCGGCCGCCTCGGTTTCGGGCGGCAGGCCTTCGGTGAACTGCAACCGGGCAAGGCGCGCATAAAGGCCGCCCTGCGCCACCAGTTCGTCATGGCGGCCTTGCGCGACGATGCGGCCATGGTCGAAGACCACGATGCGGTCGGCCTTTTTCACCGTTGCCAGCCGGTGCGCCACGATGATCGTGGTGCGGCTGCGGGCAAGCTCGTCCACGGCCTCTTGCACCAGCCGTTCGGATTCGGCGTCCAGCGCGCTGGTCGCCTCGTCCAGAAGCAGGATCGGCGCGTCGCGCAGAATGGCGCGGGCGATGGCGATGCGCTGCTTCTGGCCGCCCGACAGCATCACGCCGCGTTCGCCCACATAGCTGTCATAGCCTTCGGGCAGCAGGCGCAGGAATTCGTCGGCATGGGCGGCACGGGCGGCGGCCTCGACCTCGGCATCCGAGGCGTCGGGGCGGCCAAAGCGGATATTCTCGCGCGCGGTGGTGGCAAAGATCACCGGGTCCTGCGGCACCAGCGCGATATAGCGGCGGAAATCGCTGCGGGCGAGGTCGCGCAGGTTGATCCCGTCCAGCCGCACCACGCCCTTGTCCGGGTCCCAGAAGCGCAGGATAAGCTGGATCACCGTGGTCTTGCCGGCGCCCGAAGGGCCGACCAGCGCCACGGTTTCGCCGGGGTTGATGTGCAGCGTGACGTTTTCCAGCGCCGAGCGGTCGGGCCGGCTGGGGTAATGGAAGGTCACGTCCTCGAAATCGATGCGGCCCTGAACGGGGCGGGGCAGGGGGCGCGGATGGGCGCGGTCGCGCAGGCTGTCCTGCGCGCTCAGCAATTCGGTCAGCCGCTCGGTCGCGCCGGCGGCGCGCTGCAATTCGCCCCAGATTTCCGACAGCGCGCCCACGGCGCCGGCGACCAGCACGGCATAGATGACGAACTGCACCAGCTCGCCCACCGTCATCAGATCAAGCCGCACGTCGCGCGCGCCGATCCACAGCACGCCCAGCACGCCCGAGAAGATCAGGAAGATCACGATCACCGTCATCACCGTGCGCGTGCCGACCCGGCGCAGCGCGGCGTCGAACGAGCGTTCGGTCACGTCGTTGAAGCGGTCGCGGGTCGGGCCTTCATGAGTAAAGGCCTGCACCGTCTGCGCCGAAAGCAGGCTTTCCGAGGCCGCCCCCGAGGATTGCGCGATCCAGTCCTGGTTTTCGCGCGAAAGGCCGCGCAGGCGGCGCCCCAGGACGATGATCGGCACCACCACCACCGGCACCAGCACCAGCAGCATCAGCGACAGCTTGGGCGAGGTCCAGATCAGCATCGCCATGCCGCCGATCAGGATCAGGAAGTTGCGCAGCGCCACCGACACGGATGAGCCGATGACCGACTGGATCAGCGTGGTGTCGGTGGTGATGCGGCTGATGATCTCGCCGGTCAGGACGCGTTCGTAGAAGGCGGGGCTCATGGTGATGACGCGGTCGAACACCGCCTTGCGGATATCGGCCACCACCCGCTCGCCCAGACGGGTGACAAGGTAGTAGCGCAGGCCCGTGCCCACCGCGAGCAGCGCCACGATCGCCAGCGCCGCGCCAAAATACTGGTCCAGAAGCTGCGCGCCGGCGTCAAAGCCGTCGACGACCCGCCGCACCGCCAAAGGCAGCACAAGGCTGATCCCGGCGGTCACCCCCAGTGCCACCAGCGCCGCGACCAGCAGCGCCCGATAGGGCCGGACAAAGGGCCACAGCGCACGCAGCGCGCCGATGCGTTTCGTCGTCGGACGATCCGCCGTGATGGTGGGATTGCGTGCCATGTCTTTCCTTTCGGTGCCGCCCCTGGGCCGCTGCCTGCTTCTAAAGCGCCGTGGTGCCGCCGGCGAGTTCAAGGATCACCTGCCATTCGGCGTCCGAGACCGGCTGCACCGACAGGCGCGAATTGTTGACCAGAACCATGTCGCCAAGGCGCGGCTCGGCCTTGGCCTCGTCCAGCGATACGGGGCGGACGACCCGCGCCACGGCGCGGATATCGACACATTCCCATTTCGGATCGGCGGCTTTCGAATCCGGGTGCGCCAGCGCCACGACCTCGCAGATGCCGACGACCTCCTTGCCGATGTTCGAGTGGTAGAAGAAGCCGCGCTCGCCCACCTTCATCGCCCGCATATTGTTGCGGGCCTGATAGTTGCGCACGCCGTCCCATTCCTCTCCGGTCTCGCCCCGGGCGATCAGGTCGTCGAAGCTGAAGACGTCCGGCTCGGATTTGAAAAGCCAATGCGCCATCAGCCGATCACCTTTTTCCACTCGATCACCTCGACCGAGGCGAAAAGACCCGCCGCCTTGTAAGGGTCCTGCGCGGCCCAGTCCTTGACGCGGGTCAAGTCCCCGGCCTCGACGATCAGAAGCGATCCGCGCATCTCGCCGTCTTCGATCAGCGGGCCGGCCATTTGCAGGCCGGGCTGGTCCTTGAGAAAGGCGAGGTGCTTTTCGCGGGTGTCCAGACGGGTTTGCAGCTTGCCGGCATGGTCGCGGCAGATCACGGCGAAAAGGGGCATCATTCCTCCTTAAGGGGACGGTTCAGCAAAAGGTTCAGGGCATGTTCCATGGCGATGCGGCCCTCGGCAAGGCCGGCCACCAGATCCGAGATCGGCATCTCGATCCCGCGCTGGCGGGCAAGCGAGCTGACGGCGCGGGCGGTGGCCGCGCCCTCGACCGTGGTGCCCTGCGCAAAGGGGCGGCGCGCGCCAAGCGCAAGGCCATAGCGGAAGTTGCGCGACTGTTCCGATGTGCAGGTCAGCACCAGATCGCCAAGCCCGGACAGTCCGTTCAGCGTTTCCGGCCGTGCGCCAAGCGCGCCGGCAAGGCGGCCCATCTCGGCAAAGCCGCGGGTGACGATGCTGGCGCGCGCGCTGTCGCCATAACCCGCGCCGATGGCGGCGCCGGCGGCAATGGCGATGATGTTCTTCAAGGCGCCGCCCAGTTCGGCGCCGATGACGTCGGTGGTGCGGTAAAGCCGCAGGGTCGAGGTGGTCAGCACGCGCTGCATTTCTTCGGCCGCGCTGGCATCCGCGCAGGCCAGCGTCAGCGCCGTCGGCAGCCCGCGCGCGATATCGGCGGCAAAGCTGGGGCCGGTCAGCACCGCGACCGTTGCCCGGGGGCAGGCCCGCGCGATCAGCGCCGAGGGGCCGGCCAGCGTCGCAAGGTCGATGCCCTTGGCGCAGTTGACCAGCCGCCGCCCGTCAAGGCGCAGGGCGTGTTCTGTCAGAAAGCCGCCCAGCACCTGCGCGGGCAGCGCCAGCAGCAGGGTTTCGGCCTCGATCTTCTCAAGCTGGCTGGTGACTTGCAGCCCGGCGGGCAGGCGCACGCCCGGCAGGCGCGGATTCTCGCGCGAGCGCGCCCAGCCGATATCGCGCCCCCACAGCGCCACCTTGCCCTTGCTGGCAAGGCTGACCGCCAATGCGGTGCCGAATGCGCCCGCGCCGATGACTGCCACGCTCATGCCTTGGCCCCCTTCTTGCCTGCGCCCAGCATCGGGGCGGCGTTCTGGTCCAGCGGCCAGCGCGGCCTTGCCGCAAGGTCCATGCCGTCACGCTGGCCGGCATTATAGGCCTCGATCCCGGCCCAGGCGATCATTGCCGCGTTGTCGGTGCAAAGCCGCAGGGGCGGGGCGACAAAGGCGGCATCCGCCCCGGCCGCGACCTCTTGCAGGGCGGCGCGCAGGGTCTGGTTGGCGGCGACGCCGCCCGCAACCGCCAGCAGCGGCGCGCGGGTCAGGGCCAGCGCGCGGCGGGTCTTTTCGGCCAGCACATCGGCGACGGCGGCCTGAAAACCGGCGCAAAGATCGGCGCGGTCCTGTTCGTAAAGCCCGCCCTGCGCGGCAACCAGATCGTCGCGCTGGCGCAGGACCGCCGTTTTCAGCCCCGAGAAGCTGAGATCGCAGCCCGGCCGGTCCAGCAGCGGCCGTGGCAGGGCAAAGCGCCGGGGATTGCCGGCGCGGGCCGCGGCCTCGACCGGGGGGCCGCCGGGCTGGGGCAGGCCCAGAAGCTTGGCGACCTTGTCGAAAGCCTCGCCCGGGGCGTCGTCGATGGTGCCGCCCAGCCGGGTGAAGGTCTCGGGGCCGTCGACCTGCAGGAACTGGCAATGCCCGCCCGAGACCAGCAGCATCAGATAGGGATAGGCCACGCCGTCGGTCAGGCGCGGGGTCAGCGCGTGGCCGGCAAGGTGGTTCACGCCGACCAGCGGCAAGCCGCTGCCCGCCGCCAGCCCCTTGGCCAGCATCACGCCCGACAGCACGCCGCCGATCAGCCCCGGCCCCGCCGTCACCGCAATGCCGTCAACGTCCAAGAGGCGCAGCCCGGCCAGCGCCAGCGCCTCTTCGACGCAGGCATCCAGCTTTTCGGCATGGGCGCGGGCGGCGATCTCGGGGACGACGCCGCCGAAATCGGCATGCAGCATCGCCTGCCCGGCCACGACCGAGGCCAGGATCTCGCCATCCTCGCGCACCACGGCGGCGGCCGTGTCGTCGCAACTGCTTTCGATGCCAAGAAAGGTCAGTGCCATGCTTGTCCTTGTTCCCGCGCGGCCAAGGGCCTAGGCAATGGGACGTAACACCTTGCCCGACAGATTTCCATGCCGCCCGTTTCCATGCCGCCCGACACCTTGCCCCTGCTGCTTCTGACCCGGCCCGAGCCCGCCTCGCGGCGTTTTGCCGCGCAGGCCGCGCATCTGGGTCTGCCGGTGATCGTCGCGCCGGTCCTGCGCATCGTGGCGGTCGCGCATGACGTCGGCCGGTTGCAGGCGGCGCGGGGGCTGGTCTTCACCTCGGCCCATGCGGTGCCGGCGGCGGGTCCGGGGCGATGCCGTCCGGCGATCTGCGTCGGCCCCGCCACCGCCGAGGCCGCCCGCGCCGCAGGCTATGACGTGACCGAGGGGCCGGGCGATGCGCTGCGCATGATGCCCCTGCTGGACGGGCTGGACGAGGGCTGGCTGCACCCCCACGGCGCGCATGTCGCCAAGCGCCTGCCGGTGCCGGGCATGGTCGTCTATGACCAGCTTCCGCAGCCCTTGGGCGCGGCCGCGCATGACGCGCTGGCGGGGGCGGGGCCGGTGATCCTGCCGCTGTTTTCGCCGCGCTCGGCCCGGCTTCTGTCGGACCGGCTGGACGGGGCGCGGGCGGCGCTGTGGCTGGTGCCGATCAGCCCGGCGGCGGCGGATCAGTGGCAGCGCCCCTACGCGCGCATGATCGTGGCCGACCAGCCGGACGCGACCGGCATCCTGCGCGGCATCGAGGCGCTGCTGGGTCGCCGGGAATCGCCGGAACAATCGGTGTGAACCGCGGGTTGAGACGTCGCGCCGTGCCGTCTAGACTGACCGGCAGAGCCAGAGGGATGATCGCTCGCAGCCAGCGCGGAACAGGTGCGGACCGGCTGCGGCGCGATCCATAAGGGAACGGGGAAAGACAGTGAAAAAGCCAGAGTCCGACGCCAGCGAAAACAAGGCAACCCCCGGGAATGATGCCAAAAAAAAGCCCGTTTCGGGCGCGGTGATCGACAGCCACCCCATCAGCGCCGGCGACGCGGCGGGCGCGGCCAAAGCCGAACCGAAGCCGATGGTCGAGTCGAAGCTGGTCGGCACGGGCAAAGGGCCCGACGCCGCCGCCCCCAAGCCCGCGACGGCGCCGGGCGCAGGGTCCGAATCGAACGGCAGCGCGAAACCGGCTGGCAGCAGCGTGCCTCCGGTCGCGAAATCCGAGCCTGCGAAACCTGAACCCGCAAAGCCCGAACCGGCAAAACCTGAGCCGGCGAAAGCCGCCGCCATCCCCGAGGCCAGCCCCGCCCCGGCGTCCATTCCGACGCCCGCGCAGGCCTCTGCGCAGGCCGCGGCCGCCAAGGTCGAAACCCGCGTGGTCGAGGTGCGCAAGGCCGGGTTCATGCCGACCTTCCTGGGTGGCGTGGTCGCTGCCGCACTGGGGGCCGGCGCCGCCTATTGGGCGATCCCCTATCTGCCCGAGGGCTGGCGCCCCGTCGCGCCCGGGACTGCCGCATCCGGGGCCGCCCCGACCGAAGCCTTGATCGAGGCTGCCCGCGCCGCCGGGGCCGATGCCGCCACCGCCGCCGCCCAGACCCAGATCGACGCGCTGGCCAAGCGCGCCGCCGAGGCTGGCGCCGACGCCGCCCGGCAGGCGCTGGCCAATATCGAGCCGCCGCCCAGCGACGCCGCCGCCCTGCAGGCGCAGGGCGACCGGCTGGCCGCGGTCGAAAAGTCGCTGGCCGACCTGGCTGCGCGGCCCGTGGTCGCGCCGGTCATCTCGGGCGATGCCAGCCCCGAGATGCAAAGCCTGCTGACCGACCTGACCGCCCAGATCGCCGCGCAAAAACAGCGCCTTGACGAATTGGCTGCGCGCCCCGCCGCCGACCCCGGCGCGAATGAGCAGATGCAAAGCTTCGTCGCGCGCGCCGAGGCGCTGCAAAGCCAGATCGCCGCCTCGGCCGCCGAGGCCCAGCAGCGCATTACCGCCGCCGAGACCCAGGCCGCCGCACTTGAGGAAAGCGCCGCTGCGGCAAACCGCCGCGCGCAGGCCGCGACCGCCGCCGCCGCGCTGCGCGCCGCCATCGAGACGGGCGGCAACCGCGATCAGGCGCTGTCGGACCTGAAGGCCGCCGGGGTCGAGCCGCCCGCCGTGCTGACGGCCGAGGTGCCGACGCTGGAACAGCTTCGCGCCGAATTCCCCGCCGCCGCCCGCTCCGGGCTGGCCGCTGCGGTGAACGCGATGCCGAATGACGGCGGCGCGCTTGGCGTGATCGGCGATTTCCTGCGGGTGCAGACCGGCGCCCGCTCGGTCGAGCCGCGCGAGGGGAACGACCCCGACGCCGTCCTGTCGCGTGTCGATGCGGCGGTGAAGGCGGGCGATATCCGCGGTGCGCTGGCCGGCATCGCCACGCTGCCGCAGCCGGGGCAGGCGGCCATGGCCGACTGGACCGCCCGCGCCCAGACCTGGGTCGATGCCGATACCACGCTGGCGGGCCTTGCCGCCGGCAGCCTGTAAGGGGGATCAGATGCTGCTTTCGGCTTTGAAAATCCTGATCTTCTTTGCGATCGTGCTGGCGGTGACGCTGGGCGTGTTGCAGCTTTCGGAAACCGGGGACGGGCTGACGCTTGTCTATGGCGGCACCGAATACACGCTGGGCCCGGTGCAGACCCTGATCGCGGTCACCGTGACCGTGCTTCTGGGCTGGCTGGCGGTGCGGCTTCTGGGCCTGCTTCTGGCCTTCGTGCGTTTCCTTCTGGGCGATGAGACCGCCGTCAGCCGCTATTTCGCCCGCTCGCGCGAGCGCAAGGGCTATGAGGCGCTGTCCGAAGGGATGCTGGCCGTCGCCTCGGGCGAGGGGCGGCTGGCGCAGGACAAGGCCGCCCGCGCGGCCAAGCTTCTGGACAATGCGCAGGCGACCTCGCTTCTGGCGGCGCAGGCCGCCGAAATCGCCGGCGACAATGCCCGTGCCGCCGAGATCTATCGCGGGCTGCTGTCGGACGCGCGCACCCGCTTTGTCGGCGTGCGCGGCCTGCTGCGCCAGAAACTGGCCGAGGGCGACACCGCAACCGCGCTGAAACTGGCGGAAAAAGCCTATGCGCTGAAGCCCCGTCACGCCGAGGTACAGGACACGCTGCTGGAATTGCAGACCAAACAGGGCGACTGGAAAGGTGCGCGCGCCGTTCTCAAGGACAAGCGCAAGCAGGGTCAGTTGCCGCAGGACGTGCATATCCGCCGCGATGCCGTGCTGGCGCTGAAAGAGGCCTCCGAGGTTCTGGCCGAGGGCAACTCGATCAGCGCGCGCGAGGCCGCGATCTCGGCCAGCCGTGCCAGCCCGGACCTGATCCCGGCGGCGGTGCTGGCGGCGCGCAGCTATATCGCCCAGAACGACGGCCGCAATGCCGCCCGCGTCCTGCAAAAGACCTGGAGCGTGCGGCCCCATCCCTCGATCGCCGCCACCTATGCCGAGATCGTGCCGGACGAAAAGCCGGCCGCGCGGCTGCGCCGCTTCGAGGACCTGATGCGGCAGAACCCCGATCACGAGGAAACCCGCCTGCTGCGCGCCGAGCTGCTGCTGACCGCCGAGGATTTCCCCGGCGCCCGCCGCGCGCTTGGCGATCTGGCGACGAAGCACCCGACCGTGCGCTCGCTGTCGATCCTGGCCGCCATCGAGCGTGGCGAGGGTGCCGATGACGCGGTCGTGCGCGGTATTCTGGCGCGGGCGCTGGTCGCCAGCCGCGGCCCGCAATGGGTCTGCGACAAGTGTCACAACGTCATGGCGGACTGGTCCCCGGTTTGCGACAGTTGCGGCGGCTTCGATACGCTGACCTGGCGCGAACCGCAGACGCCCGTCTGGGGTGCCATGGCCGGCAATGGCGTCGAAATGCTGCCGCTGCTGGTCGGTGCGCCCGCCGAAGCCGTCCCCGCCCCGCGCGAGGCCGCAGCCCCCGCCGCGCCGTCCCCCGTTTCGCGCCCCGGCATGATCGAGCCCGAACCCGCGCCGGTTGCCGCGAAGCCCGCGCCGAAACCGCCCGAGCCCGACCTGCCGCATGTCGCCCCCGGCATGGTCCCGCGCGAGGCGGATTATGGCGACACCGACGAGGCCGAGCCCGCGATGACCGTCACCGACCCGGAGCCGGCGCCTGAACCCGCCCCGGCCCGGTCGGACGCGGCGCATAAGCCGCAAATGGCGCTTCAGGGCGACGTCCTGCCGGTCCGCCCCGATGTCGAGCCGCTGGACGATGCGCCGGCGATGGGCGGAAAGCGCTGATCCCCTCTTTCGCGCGGCGCCGGAACCTGCTATCCGGCGCCGCGCAGGACATGCCGGCAACGGCAAGGCTTGCAGGCCGGGCACCCGCCGGGCCAAAACCAGAGGTTCCGGCGACGCAAAGACGTCTTGCGAGGACCGCCCTGCGCTGATACATCGGCGCAGATGCCGCAGTAGCTCAGCTGGTAGAGCACGACATTCGTAATGTTGGGGTCGGGGGTTCGAGTCCCTTCTGCGGCACCATTTGCCCATGGATGCATATGCAGGAATATCTGTAATTCGCGCCGGGCTTCCCGATCAGCTATCCGAACGCAGCGCCAGATCGCCGGACTTTTCTGCGGCGCGTCGTTAAAGCCGGCCGGCGATTCCGTCACTCGAACTGGTCGATATGATTCATCATGTGATTCCAGTGCGATAGCTGAGCATTGTTCCAGTGTGATGAGATGTTGCCGTTATCGGTTCAGTTTGGCTTGCTGGCATGAGGGCGTCATGGCGGACCCCGATCCGGCCAATGCGGACCACAACCGTCATCTGAAATCCCGTCAGCCATTGGACCACGGTCGGGGTCGGGCCGCGGATCTGGAATTTTGGGCTGATGAACTTGCCCCGCGGCTTTTATGAAAACGATTGAATGGCCATCCGGCCGTTTTGGATCGCCCGGCACCCGATGCCATGTCGCGCGGCGTGCCGGCGGTTCCGTGCTGTTGCGGCGTTGCGCTTGATTTCCGATCCTGCGGGCGTCATCTTTGCGGCGAGGGTGAGCCAGCATCACTGGGCATGTTCCTATGACGGGATTGCGTCCGTCCGCCCTCGACTCATCCTCAGCTTCAGCCAACGCGCGCAAAGCAGGATATTCGGCTGCGCGCGGTGAAATGACTTCAGGACGGCGAACGTGGTGCCGAGCGACTTCCGAAGCGCGCCGGCCACAGCATACCCGGCGAGCCGATGTCGGACTTCGTTCAGGCGCGCGAATACGGCGCCCATCGGTTCGTGGCAGTGCCTGATCCTGCCGCCCCCGACCGCCTAGGACGCGAACCTTGGCCGGTCGCCGCGTTCGGCAGAGACGTCGATCCGGTGCAGCCGGGCGTAGCGGCCGACCAGCGCCGACAGCTCTTCTGCGCGGCGGGCGGGGGGCCAGGCGTTCTGCTCGCCCATGACCTCGACCAGTTCCTGCAAGGCGGCGTGGCCAAGCGGGCGCTCCAGAAAGACCGAGGTGCGGCCGAACAGAAAGTCCTCGGCGGTTTCCACCAGTTCGGTGTCGCAGACATGCGCGATTTCCTCGCGCGAGAATTCGGGCAGCGCGGTCAGCTTCTGCTCGTCCGGGCCCAGCGAGGCGGCGACCAGCGCCGCGCGCGAGCCGTAGCGGCGCAAAAGCTGATGCGCGCGGTCGCGGGACAGGCCGTGGTCGCGGCAGATCGCCGTCGCCAGCGCTTCGGCGGGGGCGGCAGCCTGCGACAGGCCCGCGCCGCCGCCGATGGCCAGCGCCTCGGTCGAGACGCGGCGCGTGCGGCCCAGACGCTTGAGCACATCGTCGGTCGCCTCGGCGGAAAAGGCGCGGAAGGTCGTCCACTTGCCGCCGACCAGCGACAGGATCGGAAAGCGGCGCGCGCCCGCGGGGGCGATCTCGGGCATGGAATGGTCGCGGCTGATCGCGCCGGGGTCGGTGGCGTCGCTGGCGGGCAGGGGGCGGATGCCGGCATAGCTGAAGAAGATGTCGTCGCGCGACACCTCGACCTGCGGGAAAAGCTGGCGGAAGGCGGCCAGCAGATAGTCGATTTCGGCATCGTCGCAGATGACCGCCTCGGGGTCGTCCACCGGCACGTCGGTCGACCCCAGAAGCACATGGCCCATGAAGTTCGACAGGATGCAGATGCGCCCGCCCTCGGCCTCGAAATAGATCATGCGGCCGTGCAAGGTCTCGGCCAGCGCCGGCAGGTCCAGCATCAGGTGGCTGCCGCGCGTGCCGCCGATCATGCGCCGCGCGCCGGTCGCGGCCGCCCGGTTCACGCCGTCGATCCACGCGCCCGAGGCGTTGATCAGGACGTCGCAGCCGATGCGGAACGTCTCGCCGCTGAGGGTGTCGCGCAGCTCGACCTCATTGCCCGAGACGCCGGTGAAGGCGATATGGTTCAGCGCCATGCTGGCGGGCTGGGCCGCCATGCCGTCCAGCGCCAGTTCCACCACCAGCCGCTCGGGCGAGACGATCCAGGCGTCGTAATAGGATGCCGCCAGCCGCACCGAGGGGTCCATGTCGGGGATCTCGCGCAGCACGTCCTGCCGCGCGATCATCCGGTGGCGCGGGGTCGCGCGATTGGCGGCGCCATAGACGTCGTAAAGCCAGAGGCCGAACTTGATGACCAGCGCGCCGCGCTCGGTCATCTTGGCGGGCAGGCGGAAGAACTTGCGCATCGCGGCCCAGGTGCCGCCGAACCAGGAATGGATCGGGATGATCATTTCCAGCGGCGCGACGTAATGGGCGGCGTTGGTCAGCAGGCGGTTCCGTTCGGACGCCGATTCGCGGACCAGCCGGAATTCGCCGGTCTCAAGGTATTTCAGGCCGCCATGGATCATGCGCGAGGGGGCGCGGCTGGCGCCGCCGCAGAAATCCGCGCGCTCGACCAGCAGACATTCGACGCCTTGCAGGCTGAGGTCGCGGAAGGTGCCCATGCCGTTGATGCCGCCGCCGACGATCAGTACGGGGACATGGCGCGTGTCGCGCAGGCGCGCGATCAGCGTGGCGCGGTCGGTCGGGGAAGCGGTGGTGGCGGTCACGGACGGGCCTCGTCTTTCGTCAGCATGGAGCTTACGGCGGCGCGGTAGCGGTCATAGGCCGCGCCAAGCCGGGCGGCGCGCGGCCCCGGATCGTAGGTGGCCGCATCGGGCGAGACGCGGCGCGCCGCATCGTCCCAGTCGGTAAAGATGCCGGCGGCGATGCCTGCGGCCATGGCCGCGCCAAGGGCGCCTGCCTCTTGCGTGGCGGGAACCTCGATCCGGCGGTTCAGCGCATCGGCGAAAAGCTGGCAGAAATGCGGGTTGCGGCTGCTGCCGCCGGTCAGGCGCACGCGGTCGATCCCGGCGCCGGGGTCGATCAGGTCGATATGGTGGCGGTGGTTGAAGACGATGCCCTCGGCCACGGCGCGCAGCATGTGGCCGCGATGGTGCCAGCCGCGCAGGCCAAGGAAGGCGGCGGGCACGTCCTCGCGGTTGGGCGAGCCGTAAAGATAGGGCAGGTAGATCACGTCCGAGGGATCGTCGGCCACCGCGTCCAGTTCGGGCTGAAGCGCGGCAAAGGGATCGCCCGTGGCCAGCGCGTCGCGCGCCGCCTGTTGCAGGAACCAGTCCAGATTGGCGCTGGAGGCGGGCGAGATCGACATGTTCATCCACATGCCCGGCGCCAGCCCGTTGCGGGCGTTCCAGCCGGGCGAGACGGTCGGATGATCGGTCAGCATCTCGTTGATGGAATAGGTGCCGGCGATGACGGCGATGGTGCCGGGGCCGACGACGCCGGACCCTGCGGCGCAGGCGGTCACGTCATGCAGGCCTGCGGCGACGGGCGTGCCCTCGGCCAGCCCGGTTTCGGCGGCGGCGCGCGCGGTGACATGGCCGGCGATGGCGCCCGGCAGCAGCACCGGCGGCAGGGCATGGGCGATTTCGGCAAGGCCGAAAAGATCGGTCGCAGCCGGGCTGTAGGTCTGGGTTCGCACGTCGGTAAAGGCGACGCTGGCCTCGGTGAAGTCGGTGGCGATGCGGCCGGTCAGGCCATAGCGCAGCCAGTCCTTGCAGGACAGGACGGCGCCGATGCGGGCATAGCGCGCGGGCTCGGCCCGTTTCATCTGCGCAAGGATGGCGGCGGGCGAGGCTGGAAACGGTCGCTGGCCGGTGATGTCCAGCGCCCGGTCCGACACGCCCGAGGCATCCCATTCCGCGACCACCGCCTGCGCGCGGCTGTCAAGCGAGGTCGCGGCCAACCCCAGGGGCGCACCCTTGTCGTCGACCAGATAGACGCCGTCGCCATGGCCCGCGACCGCCACGGCGCAGGGCTGCACCGGCCGCCCCTCGGCGGCGCTGGCGGCGGCAAGGGCGGCGCGGATCGCCTCGGCCGAGATGCGCCAGTGGTCGGCCATGTCGCGTTCGACCTGCCGCGGCACCGCCTTGATCTGGCGGATCTCCTGCCGCGCGGTCGCCACGACGCTGCCATCCGTGCGGAAGACGACGGCCTTGGTGACCGTCAGCCCGCTGTCGAGACCAAGAAGATACTGCGCCAATTCATGCCTCCAACCGGCTGTGGCGCAGGCGTTCCTGCAAGCTGGCAAGGTAGATCGCCAGCAGCATGACCGCGCCGAAGACCACCTGCCGGATCGAGGGCGGCACGCCGAACAGGTTCATCAGGTTCTCGATTATAGAGATCACCAGCACGGCGGCAAAGATCCCGCCCACATTGCCCTTGCCCCCGGTCAGGGCGGTGCCGCCAAGGATAGTGCCGGCGAAGACCATCAGGATGTCGCCCTGTCCCATGTCGGCCACCACCGATTGCAGGCGCCCGACCTCAAGCAGGCCGCCAAGCGCCGCCAGCGTGCCGGCGATGACAAAGCACAGGATCTTGGTACGGTCGATGCTGACCCCGGCGATGAAGGCCGCCTTTTCGTTGTTGCCAAGCGCCAGGATGTCCTTGCCCAGCCGGTGATAGTCGATCAGCAGCCAGCCCATGACAAAGACCGCGATCCAGACCAGCACCGCCACCGGCAGAATGCCGAAAAGCTTGGCCGAGCCCAGATAGACATAGGCGTCGGGCAGGTAATAGACGCCCTCGGGGATCAGATAGACCACGATCCCGCGCATCAGCAAAAGCGAGCCCAGCGTCACAAGAAAGGCGTTCACCCTGAGCTTGACCGAGAAAAGCCCGTTCAGCAGCCCGATACCCGCCCCGGCCAGCAGGGTGACGATCACCGCGATCACCGGCCAGTCGGTCAGCGGCAGCCACTGGAAGCACAGCACCACCGCCAGCGTCGGCGCCAGCGCAAAGGTCGATTCCAGCGACAGGTCCACATTCGCGGTCAGCACCACGAAAAACAGCCCCAGCACCATGCAGCCAAGGGGGGCGGCGGCCCACATCACGTTCAGGATGTTGCGCACCGACAGAAAGCCCGGGACCGCGATCCCGGCCAGAAACAGAACCGCAAGAATGGCCCAGATCAGGTGCCGTTCAAGAATGATGAACAGGATATTCTTTGCCGTGCTCATGCTGGCTGCTCCACGCCCTGAATTGCCTTGTAGACCGTTTCCACATCGAAGCCCGGTCCCCCGCGGACGAGTTCCCGCACCACGCGCCCCCGATAAAAGATCAGGATGCGGTCGCAGATCTCGACCTGTTCTTCTTCGCTTTCCGAAATCATGATGACGCCCGCCTCGCGCGCCAGATCCTCGCGGATCATCTTGAGAATGTCGGGCTTGGCCGAGATATCGACCCCGCGCGTCGGCTCGTTCAGCAGAACGAGGCGCGGCGCGGTCAGGGACAGCCGGCCCAGCATCACCTTTTGTTTGTTGCCGCCCGACAGCCCGTCGATGGCGACGTTCAGCCCCGGCGTCTTGACGCGCAGCCGGGTCACGATGGCCTGCGCGGCCTCTTCGCATTCGCGCTGCTTCACAAAGCCCAGCCGCGTCGTCAGCACCGGCAGGCCGGCGATGACGGCATTGTCCAGGACCGAGCGGCTTTGAATGACCGCCTCGGCCTCACGGTGCTTGGGCAGGAAGGCGATGCCGGCGCGCTGGGCGGCCTTGGGACTGTCCAGCCGCACGGGCTGGCCGTCCATGCTGATCGTGCCGGCATGGTCGGGGGCAAGGCCGTAAAGCGCCTCGATGGCGGCATCCTTGCCCGAGCCCTCAAGCCCGGCAAAGCCCAGCACCTCGCCCCGGCGCAGGTCCAGGTCCAGCCGTTCAAGGCTGCGTCCCACGCCAAGGCCGCGCACGGCAAGGACCGGGCGGGCCTGCTGGTCGGGTGTCGTGGTGTAATTGATCTGGGTCCGCTCGACATCGCCGACGATCCAGTCGGCAAGCGCGGGCCCGGTGGTTTTCGCGGTCTCAAGCGTCGCCACGCGCACCCCGTCGCGCATGACCGAGACGCGGTCGGTGAAGCCCATCACCTCGCTGACATGGTGCGAGATCAGGGTAAAGGACAGCTCCGGGTTGGCGGCGATCAGCGTGCGCAGCAGCGCCAGCAGGCTTTCCTTGCGCTCGCTGGTCAGCGAGGCGGTGATTTCATCCAGCAGGATCGTCGTCGCCTGATCGACAAAGACCGCGCGGCCAAAGGCCAGCAATTGCTGGGTTTCCAGCGGCAAATCGCCCATGCGGCCGTCGGGGCGCGCGCGCAGGCCAAGCTGCGCGATCAGGTCCGCGGTGCGCCGCCGCGTTTCCGCAGGCGACAGGAAATTCAGCGCCCGCGTCGGGTGACAGCCCATGAACAGGTTGTCCGCGACCGAAAGATCGGTGGCGAAAGCCGGTTCCTGCGTCACCAGCGCGATGCCAAGGCTGCGGGCGCGCGCCGGGCTGGAGGCCGCGGCGGTCAGCGCGCCGCGGGCGGTGACGATCTCGCCGTCGCTGGGCGGCAGCAGGCCCGCCACCATCGACACCAGAACCGATTTCCCCGCGCCGTTCTTGCCGATCAGCCCGTGGATCTCGCCCTTGCGGACGTCGAGATCGACCGAGTTCACCGCCAGAACGCCCGGGAAACGGCGCGATACCGTGCGCGCTGCGAAACTCAGCGAGGGGTCGAGAGACATGGCTCCTCCTGCCCGGACCGGGCCTTCGCGACATGATGAAAACGGCGCGGCCGGGGCCGCGCCATATCCCGTTCCTGTCGGATCACTTGCCGAAATCGGGCATCTTGCCGGTGGTTTCCACGGCCATTTCGTTCGCCCAGTTCTGCGGATCGTCATAGTTCGCGGTGCCCGGCACGCTATAGGCCTGCGTCTGGTACCAGGGGCCCTTGATGGCCTCGGGCTTGACGATCTTGACCGGCGCCCACAGCGGCTTTTCATCCGCCGTCAGGACGTTCGCCTCGTCCGGCAGCGGTTTGCCCGACATCAGGTTGTAAAGCAGCCGCATGGTGACGGTGCCTTCGCCGGTCGCCGGCTGGACCGAGATATGGTCGATCTCGCCGCGCGCCATGGACTGGAACTCGGGCACGGTGCCGTCGATGGTGGCGACGGGGATGTGCTTGGGATCGTCCAGCGGGAACAGCATGTCCTGACCCTTGAAGGCCGGAACCGCGCCGCCGACGCCCATCGTGCCGTCGATCGAGGCGACGCCCAGAATGTTCTCGGCCCCCTCGCGCGAGATGATGTCGTTCACGGCCTTGCTGGCCTTGCCGCCGTCGCAGCCGGCCTCTTGCTCGACCACTTTCACGTTCGGGTATTTCGCGCTGATCGGATCAAGAACCGAGCGATAGCCGGTGTGGCGCGCAATGTCGAACGAGGCGGTGATGATGCAGCGCAGTTCGATGAAGACGCCGCCCTTTTCGCGCCAGCCCTCGCCGCGCAGCTTGTCAAGGCGCGCGACCAGCGCCTCGCCGCCAAGGCGGCCGGCGGTTTCGTTGTCGAAGGCGACAAAGGTCTGCGGCACGCCGGGCACCCAGGCGTTGCTGGTGACGACCGGGGTGCCGGCGTCGTTCAGCTGCTGGACGATGGCGCGCATCGCCTCGCCGCGCCAGGGGGTCAGCAGGACGCCGTCAACGCCGCGGTCCACCTGCGCCTGCAGCGCGTTCAACTGCTCGCCCGCGTCGTTGGCGCCGAAGACGTTGAAGGTGATGGTGTCGCCGGTGGCGGTGGCGATGCGCTTTGCCTCTTGCTGCTGGCCAAGCGCCACGCCGTTGAAATAGATGTCGTTCGGATCCCAGCGGATCACCGCGACGGTGTAATCCTTGGCGTCGGCCGCGCCGGTCGCCGCACAAAGCGCGATTGCGGCCGCGCATCCCTTCAGAACGTTACGCATGATCTCCTCCGTTTTTTGCGTTCGTCGTTTCTTGTTGTCGTTCCGGGTCTCAGATCACCCGGTCATTGCCGCCATCGACCGGGATCTGCGCCCCGGTCGTGCGGGCAAAGGTGCCATCGACAAGCGCCACCACCGCGCGGGCCACATCGGCCGAGGTGACAGGCTGCCGCATCAGGTTGCGGGACTTGTATTCCTCGACCGTCAGGCCATAGCGGCGGGCCGAGGATTCAAGCGCCTCTTGCGTCCAAAGCGCGGTGTCGAAGACCGCGTCGGGATGGACGGCGTTGACGGTGATCCCCTCGGGTGCCAGTTCCAGCGCCGCGACGCGCATCAACTGGGTCAGCCCGGCTTTCGACACCGAATAGGCGGCGGCGCCAGCGCCCGGCGCCATCACATTGCGCGAGCCGATGAACACCACCGAGGGCGCCACGCCATGCCGCAGGAAGGGCACCGCCCGCGCCAGAAGCTGCCGGTGCGAGGTCAGGTTGACGGCCAGCGACAGGTCCCAGACGTCGTCCTTGAGCGCCTCGATCCGGGCGTTGGCGCGGAAGACGCCGACATTCGACACAAGGATGTCGATGCCGCCGAAATCGCGGACCACCTCGGCCAGCGCGTGGTCGACGGCCTCGGGTTCGGTCAGTTCGACCACCATGCCGCGATAGCCGGGCCGGTCCATGTGGCGGGCGACCTCGGGGTTGATGTCCAGCCCGATGACCACCGCGCCCTTGTCGCGCAGCGCCTCGGCGGTGGCACGCCCGATGCCGGTCGCAGCACCCGAAACCAGCGCCACCCGTCCGGCCAGCACCGGCAGCGGGCCGGCGGCGCGCAGCTTGGCCTGCTCAAGTTCCCAGTACTCAAGGTCGCGAAGCTGCGCCTCGTCCAGCCCCTGCCAGCCGCCAAGCCGCCCGGCCAGCCGCAGCGCCTGCAGGTTCGCGGCGGCGACATCGGCCGAGACGCGCGCCCGCGCCAGCGTCGGGCCAAAGCTGCGCACTGCGCCATTGGCCAGGATCGCCCAATGCGGATGCGGCGGCAGCGGTGTCAGGCCGGCATCGCCCCGTGCGACATAGGCGCCGTATTCGGCGGCGAAATCCGCCAGCGCCGGGGCCGGGTCTTCGCCAAGGATGGCGGGAAAGGGCTTGTTGTGGATGACATGTTCGGGCGTCAGCGTGCCATGCCGCGACAGCGCCGCGACCGGGGCGATCTCATCGACCGGCAGCGCGCCCGCGGGCAACGAAATCATCGCCCGCCCGGCCAGCCGGCTGACCGCGCCGCGCAGTGCGGCGATGGCGACCGGATCGGTGGCGGGGGCGGCGATCTCGGGCAGGGCCGGGACATTGGCGGCCAGCCAGGCCTCGGCCCGGCCGCAGATCTCGATCATGCGGTCATAGCTTTCGCGCGCCGTCTGCCCCCAGGTAAAGACGCCGTGATGTTCAAGAACGATCGCCTCGGCCCCGGCAAAGGCGGCCGAGCGGACGACATCGCGCATCTGCCGCGCCAGATCGAAGCCGGGCTTCACATAGGGCAGCACCATCACGCGCGGGCCAAAGACCTCGCGCAGCCGGTCGGTGCCGCCGGCGCTGTTCGACAGCGTCAGCACGGCGTCGGCATGGGAATGATCGACGAAGGCAAAGGGCACCAGCGCGTGCACGATCGCCTCGATCGAGGCCGCCGCCGCCTGCGGGTCCAGCCTTGCGCGCTTGACCTCGGTGACCATGTCGGCATCCGAAAGGCTTTCCAGTTCCGCCAGCGCCAACAGCGCGGGCAGCGACAGCGCGGTAAAGCCCTCGGCCCCCATGGTGCCCAGGTCAAAGCCGCTGGCCTTGACCCAGATCACCGGCTGCGCCACGCCGAAGCGGTCGGTGACGCTGCCCTTCCACGAGGTATTGCCCCCCCCATGCAGCACCAGCCGCGGATCGCTGCCGATCAGACGCGAGGAATAGGCACGCAGGCCAAGACCAGTGCCCGCCTCGTCAGCCCGGGTGTCGTCCCAAAGGTTTCGCATCGCTTTTGCCGCTTTCTGCTTGGGGAGGGAGGTGGGGCGTTCAGGCCGAGGCCTTGCCTTCCAGATCGCGGAACATCTCGTAGCCCTGCGCGCCGGTGCGGCCGTCGTGGACGACCGCCGCCAGCGCCTTGAGCATCGCCACCGGATCGCTGGACTGGAAGACGTTGCGGCCCATGTCGACGCCCGCCGCGCCCTGATCGATGGCGCGGTAAGCCATCTCAAGCGCCTCGGCCTCGGGCAGCTTCTTGCCGCCGGCGATGACGATGGGAACCGGGCAGCCCAGGGTGATGCGCTCGAACCCTTCGTCGACGTAATAGGACTTGACGAACTGCGCCCCGATTTCCGCCGCGATGCGTGTCGCCAGCCCGAAATAGCGCGCGTCGCGCACCATGTCCTTGCCGACGCCGGTGACGGCCATCGTCGGGATGCCATAGCGGGTGCCGGTGTCGATCAGCTTCACCACGTTGGCGATGGATTTGTGTTCGTATTCCGCGCCGATATAGACCTGCGCCGCCATGGCCGCCGCGCCCAGCCGGATCGCGTCCTCGATATCGACGGCGACCAGTTCGTTCGAGAGTTCGGTCAGGATCGAGTTCCCGGCCGAGCAGCGCAGCACCACCGGCTTGCCCGATTCCGGCGGGATCGAGGTGCGCAGGCCGCCGCGCGTGCCCATCAGCACGTCGGTGTGCGGAACCAGCGGCGCGATGGTCAGGTCCAGCCGCTCAAGCCCCGTGGTCGGCCCCTGGAAATAGCCGTGGTCGAAGGCCAGCATGACCGTGCGCCCGGTATCGGGCCGGAAGATCCGCGCCATCCGCGCCTTCATGCCCCAATCGTGGTGCGCCGCACCCTTCAGGAAGAATTGCGAAGTATCCGCCGGCCGGTCGCGGCCCCAGTCCTTGCCATCCTTGATATCGTCGAGATCAGCCATCTTGCCCTCATTGCTGCTGGACGACACCGGCTCGCCATGCCCCTTTCGGGGCTTTCGCCCGGCATGAAGCCCCGCGCTGTCTGCGCAAGGCTTCGTGCGGATCGGCGCTGCGACCTGATCGTCCTTCCAACAAGGAAGTTAACAATGTGATGGGATTGTTACCAATAATTTTGTTATCGATATCAGAAATTTTGTTGCGGCAGCGCGGCGAAAATTTCTGCATCTGCGCGATAAGTGATGGCGACTTTGAAATATATCAATTTATTACAAGGTTGTAAGTCTGGCTGGGACAGCGCGTCGTCATTGTTGCGACATGTGAAATGGACCGCTCGACATCGCGGGGCGAATGTTGCATAGCTTTGAAAATGATAAATTGCGGGGGTGCTAAGGTGACAGATCTTAACATTTCGGAATCCGACCCCAGCCCCTCGAAGGCCGAGCGGCGGCGCCAGCGAATCATCCAGACGCTGATGGGCGGCAACTCTGCCGCGATTCGCGATCTGGCCGATGCGCTGGGGGTCAGCCTGATGACCGTCCACCGCGATCTGGCCGCGCTGGAGAAAGAGGGGCTGGTCCGCCGCCTGCGCGGCTCGGTCTCGGCCGAGAAGTCGCTGCTGTTCGAAAGCAGCTACAATTACCGCAGCCGCAAAAGCACCGATGAAAAGCGCCGCCTTGCCGAGGCCGCCGCCAGCCGGCTTGAACCCGGCAACGCCGTCATCATCGACGACAGCACGACATCCTATCACCTGTGCGAATTTCTGCCCGCCATCGCGCCCCTGACCGTCATCACCAACGCCGCCCCCATCCTTGAGCGGCTGCGCCATGAACCCGAGATCGACCTGATCTCGACCGGCGGCCGCTATCATCCCGGCTATAACGGCTATTTCGGTGCGAATTGCGAAAAGGCGATCCGGTCCTATCACGTCGATGTGGCGATCCTCTCGACGACGACGATCCGGGGCCTGTCGTTATACACCCCCGACGAAATCGTGGTCCGCGCCAAGCAGGCGATGATGCAGGTCGCGCGCCGCCGCTTTCTGCTGGCCGACGCCAGCAAGTTCCGCTTCAGCGCGCTGAACTATGTGGCCGAGATCACCGATTTCGACCTTGTCCTGCTGACCGGCGACGCCCCCCCCGAGGCGCTGGAGCAGATCGCCGCCGCCGGCGTGAAGGTCGAGATCGTGTGACGGGGGCGCTGCGTCACGGATGGTGCGCCAGCACCCCTGTCACCCCACCGCTTACTGCGGTCCCAGCCCGCCGCACATGCCAGCCCTGGGCGCCGGGACGCCCAGGGCGGTCTCGACCCCGCGCCAGTTGGCGCCGTTCTTCCAGTCCGTGTCGTCCGCGGCCATGATCGTCAGCGCGGCGGCGGTCTTGTCGGCGTTCATACCGGGAATGTCGGTGATGTCGCGGCTGTAAAGGCATTCGACCAGCGCCGCGATCTCTTGCCCGCGAAGCGCCACGCTGGTGGCGGGGCCGTCCTTGCGTGACCGGATGGCGCGGAAGATGGCGCCGACGATGCCCTGGCCATAACGCTCGGGGTCGCCGATCACGATCTGGCCCGGCAGCCGCCAATGCGTGCCGATGACCGAGACCAGCGCGGGCGGCATCGCCAGTTCGTCGTACCGAAGCTTTTCGCCCAAGGACGCCAGCCGCTGCTCAAGCGTATCGCGCAGCTGAGCCTCCATGGCCGAGGCCAGCCGCGTCCCCGCGCCCGTGACCGCGCGGAAGCCCCAGCTTTGGCTGTAGTTCCGGTCCAATGCCGAGGCATCGGCCACGATGACATGCAGCGGCCCTGACAGCGTGGCCTTCGGCGCCGCCAGCGCGTCGTTCAGCGCCAGCAGCAGCGTGACAGCGCCGCGGTTCTCGATGGTGCCGCCATCGCTGACCCAGTATCTTTGGCCGTTGCGGCCGTCGGCGGTGACATCGATCGGGCTGTCGGGAAAGACCGGCGGGAAATTCGCCGAAAGCGCGGCGGCGCGGGCCAGCGAAATTCCCGGCTGGTTCAGCGTCACCAGCCAGTCTGCGTCGCGCTCCTTGCCCCTTGCATTGCGCCCGCCCAGCAACGGCAGGTTGGTCAGCACCAGCCGGTCGCCGGTTCTGGACCCGTCAAGCTGGCCTGCGCAGCTTTGCGCGCGGCCGGCCAGCGTGTCGGCGGGCGCGCCGCATCGCGCCTCGGCGGTGTCGAAATAGCCCGCAAGCCCGGTGTTGAAGATCGCGGCAAAGGGTAGGTTGTCGATGGCGCCGGTGCCGAAGGTGCAGACGAAATCCTCGGCCAGGATATTGCCGCTGCGGGTGCGGGCGGTCGGATACCAGCCCATGACGCGGGCATAGGGGCGGCCCGGCTCGGCGCAGGCATCGCGGCGCCAGCTATAGCGCCCATATGCGACGCGCAGGCTGCTGGCTTCGGCCAGCACGTCGTCGATGAAGGGTTCGGACATGGCGCGGCCGAACGCGGCCCAGGCGCGGGTGTCCAGCACCGGCGTGCGCAATTCGCCTTGATGGGCGGCGAAATAGCCAAGCGCCGCCGCCCCGCCCGAGACGCCGCTGATCGCGACGACGTTGCAGATCTGCCCGTCCACTGCCAGGCCGCGCAGCACCGCATAGCCATGCATCGCCGCGCGCGTGCCGCCCCCCGACAGCGCCAGCGCGATGCGGGGCGCGTTCGGCTGCGGCGCCTCGCAGGCCGAGGCGGGATGCTCGCGCCCCTCAAGTGCTGCGGTCAGGTTGAAGCTGCCATCGGCCGGCGCGGGCCGGATTTCAAGCGCGGCGGGCTGGATGGCGACGACAGTGCCGAGATAGCCGGGCACGCCAAGGATGACGAAGGCCAGAATGGCCATCAGCGGCGGATAGATCATGGCCGCGCGCTGCACCTCGCGCACCAGCATCAGCGACGAGGCGCTGTCGCGTTCCTCGGCCAGCGTGCGCAGCCGTGTCGTCAGCTCTTGCGCGGTCAGGAAGGCCAGCGCGCGGGTGTCGATGCGCTGGGCGTCGGCATAGTCCTGACGGTGCAGCCCCTCGATCTTGAAGCGCCCCGCGCCATGGAGCGCAACCGAGCGCCCATGCGCCAGCACCGAGGAAATGGCGCTGTCCGGTCCCGCCAGCGCCGCCTCCATGTCGGCGCCGGTGCCGCGCGTCTCAAGCCGGGTGCAGACCTGATACCGATAGGGGCCGTCCGCGCCCTGCTTGCCCCCCAGCAGGTGCAGCAATTGCCGCGCCAGCAGCAGGTCGCACCAGAAGCCGTAAAAGCAGGCGACGACATAGGCCAGCAGGACATAAAGGATGATGATGTTGTTGTCGCCGTCGAACAGGTAGTTGACGTAATGCACCTGCATCAGCCGCAGGATGGCCATGGCGATGACCAGCCATGTCACCAGCCGCTGCGGCCCGGTGAAAAAGACCCGCCCCAGCGTATCGAGGATCTCCAGCAGCCGCTCATAGATCAGCGCCAGCGTCATCAGCAGCCAGGTCAGGGCGGTCAGCCCGAAAAACAGCCACAGCTCGCCCTGCCAGCCGCGGCCCAGCACGTCGCGCGTGGCCTCGGACACGAACAGCATCGCCAGCGAGGCGGGCAGCAGGATGCGGTCGGGATAGCGCATCAGCGCGACCAGCGCCGCGACGGGAAAGACGATGCCGTTCGCGTCGGTATAGCGTTCGCGGGGCGAGAACAGGTCGACCTCGGCCAGCGTCGCCGCCAGCGCCCCCGCAGGTGCGATGCGCAGCAGGCGCGATGAAAACCACGCCGCCAGCGCCAGCCCCAGCGTCACCGCGACCACCATGGCGGCGCCGACATGCAGTTGCAGGCCGGGTTCGTCATAGGTTTCGGCCCCGGCCAGCGCGCCCAGCAGGATGGCCAGCGCCAGAAGCACCAGCAGATAGCCAAGGCAAAGCCGCCCCAGAAAGCGGCCCTGCCGGGGGCGGTCGATGCCGCGCATCGCGTCCAGATGCACCAGCAGGATGCCCGCCAGCCCCAGCACCAGCAGCAGCACCTGCGGTGTGCCCATGCGCGGCACCGGGCCAAGCGCCATCCCCGCGACCGCCAGCAGCGTCAGCAGCGGCATATACCAGACCACCCCCGCCGGCAGCAGCAGCGTCGAGAGCCGTGCCCGCCCCTCGGGCGCGGGGCGGTTGAAGCGCGCGTCAAGGCGCCGCCAGCCGCGCACCAGCCATTTGACAAGGCGGGTGGCGCGCGAATCCGGGTCGCGGTCGCGGTCGCTGTCATCAGGCATGGTGAACCTCCTTTCCCGGCCCGGCTGCGGATCAGGTCCGGGTGACGGCGTTCGCAAGGGGGGCGTCCTCAAGGATCATGTCGGCGGCGCGCTCGGCCAGCATGAAGACCCCGACGACAAGGAAATATCCCGGGATGCGCGGAAAGGCCGAGGCATCGACCACGCGAAGCCCCTTGAACCCGTGGACGCGCAGCCGGGAATCAAGGACGCCGCCGGCGGTTTCCGGGCCCATGGCGGCGGTGCCGCAGGCGTGATGCCCCCAGGCGTTGGTACGGACATAGTCGCGCAGGGCCTCGTCCGAACTGCGGTGGCGGCCCGGCTCTTCCTCTTCGGCGACAAGGTCCTCGACGGAATCGGCCACGCGGCGGACGGTGCGGATTGCCTGCACGATGGCGGCAAGGTCGGCCTCGGCGCCCTCGCCCTGAAACGAGCGGGTGCGGATATCGAGGGGCAGGTCGGGGTCGGCGCCGCGCAGGCGCACGGTGCCGGCGCGATTGGCGGCATAGGCCTTCAGGATCACCCAGCTCAGGTAATCGGTGCGGCGCAGCCGTTCGGCGTAACCGCGATAATAGCCGCGGAAATCCGCCAGCAGCGCAAAGCAGTGCAGGTCGGTTTCCGCCAGTCGCGGGTCCGAGCGCATGGCAAGCGAAAACAGCACTCCGTTGGCGGCGTAATTGCCGCGCCGGAACCATTTCCAGATGCGATAATGGCGGTCCCCGATCGCGTAGCGCACGCCGCGCATGGCGGCCCACGGTTTCTTCATCCGGCTGACGACGCTGACCTCGTAGCGGTCCTGAAGATTGCCGCCGACGCCGGGCAGGTCGCAGAGCGGCGCGATGCCGTGTTCGCGCAGATGCGCGGCGTCGCCGATGCCCGACAGCATCAGCAGCTTCGGCGTGCCGAAGGCGCCGCCGGCCAGGATCACCTCGCGCCCGGCGCGGATCAGCATGGGGCCGTCGGGCGTTGCGACCACGACGCCGATGGCACGCCGGTTCTGAAACTCGATGCGCAGGACGCGGGCATGCAGGCGCAGCTCCAGCCGGTCGGGATGGCGGGCGCGGACATCCAGCAGCCGTTCGCGCGCGCCGTGGCGGGCATGGTGGCGGGTGCCCAGCGGCGCCACGCGGACGCCGGCGATGCCGCGGTTCCACCAGCGCCGGTCGTTGGGGTCGATCGAGGTGGTTTCCCAGCGCGCGCCGGCGCCGGTCTCGACATCCGAGGCCGCCCCGACCGAGCGCAGCAGCATCAGCCGCAGCGGAAAATCCAGCACCGCGCGCATGGGAATGGCGCGCTCGGTCGTCTGCCAGCCGGTCCAGCCATGGCCGGTCGGGTTCAGCCCGGTCAGCCGCCACAGCCAGCGCCACAGGAAAAAGCGATAGCGGCAGCGCTCGATCCGCTGGAAATGGCGCTGCATCTGCGAGGCGCGCCAGCCCGGGTCGCCGGTGATCGCGGCGATCTGGTTCCAGTCGGAATCGTTGGGGCGCACGGCGATCATGGCGTGATGGGCAGTGCAGCCGCCAAGGCCCTGCGCGCGCGGGTAAAGGACGCCGTCCTGATCCGCGTCATAGCGCCAGTCGCGGCGGCGCATCGCGGGGTCGTCGGAATGTTTGACCCAGCAATCGTCGCGCATGCCTTCGTGTTCGGACGCGAAGGCGTGGAAGGCCGGCACCCGCACCGCATCGGCCAGAGGCATGTCGCCGCCCGTTGCGGCATCGGCCAGCGGGTCGCCTCCGGCCTCCAGCACCAGGACGCGCGCGCCGTTTTCGGCCAGCCGCGCCGCCACCACCGCCCCGCCGGCCCCCGCACCGACGACGATATAGTCGTAGGCTGCGGGCGCCATCTCAGATCTCCTTCAGGAAGGAGATCAGCGCCTCCTTGTCGGGATCGCTGAGATCGGCGCCGAATTCATGCCCCTTGTTCACCACATAGTCGGGGCATTTCGACAGGCCCACCAGCGTATCGACAAGCCCGGTCTCGCGCACGATCCGTTCGGCATCGGCCTGAATGGCGGGGTCGGCCAGTTCGGCCGCCGAGCAGCGCCCGCCCAGTTGCCGGATCGCGCCAAGAAGCGTGGGCGAGGATTTGGCCATCCTGAGCAGGTGCCCCAGCATGTCGGGTTCGTCATTGTCGGGCAAAAGCTGGGTGTTCAGCAGCGCGTTGATGGGAAAGTCGCGCGGAAAGGGGCCGATGCGCACGGCGCCGTCCGGCGTCACCAGCCATGGCGCCAGCCGCGACAGCAGCCGCGCATTGTCGCGGATCAGCGGCGGCGCGAAGCCCTTGGGCACCATCACGCAGGTCGGCGCCGACAGGCGATAGATATAGCCCGGCACCGGTTCGGTCGTCAGGCTGTCCTTGCGGCGGGTCTGGGGCCAGAGCATCTGGCGGATCGATGTCTCGAACAGGTTCAGCCGGTTCGCGACGCAGGGCAGGTCGGGGTCGTCGTCATCGGCTGCCGGGCAGCTGGCCGCGCTGCCGCCATAGCCTGCGGCATAGGGTTTGTCATAGCTGTCATGGCCGACCGAGTTGTTCAGCAGATAAGGCGCCGTCGACCACAGGCTGACCAGCGAGGCCGGCCGCAGATAACCGCGCCCGTTCCCCAGCGGCTGGAAGGTCGAGGCCGCGCCCGACACCGGATGATGGACCGTCACCGGCTTTGGCGGCGGCAGCGCCTTGTAGCTTGATGAGGTGAAATTATCCCAGATGTCGCCCGCCAGCCCGTTCGTCGCGATGGCCGAGCAGGTATTGGTGCCGACCACGTCGATGGGCACCCGCCTTTCGGTCGAGAAGTAGTTGCCCTCGACGAAGCCGGGTGCGGTGGCGATGGCGCGCATCCGCGCCTTGTAGTCGTCGCTGAGCGTCCAGGCGCGATAGCGGTCCCAGCATTCGCGGTAACGCGGGCCGGCGCCGCCGCCCGCGCAGATCCCCTGATCGACGCCCGATTGCGGCGGCGGATCGGGCTGGCGCGAGGAATGGCAGGCGGCGCAGGTCTCGGCAAAGACCTCCTTGCCGCGCAGGACCTGCGCGGGGTCGCGCGCGTCCAGCAGCGCCTTGCCGCCGGGCGCGTCGGCAAGGTGGTCGGCGCGCGCCGTCACCAGGAAAAAGATCGCCATGTCCGGCGTCATCTTCTCGGTCGCCTGCCAATAGGCCGAGTTCTTCCGCGCATCGGCGATCCTGATCGCCGAGATCTTCTGCCCGCCAAGGAAGGGGCGGAAATGCAGCAGCCATTCTTCGGAAAACAGGCCGATATTCAGATAGACCCGGTTCAGCGCCCCCAGCGCACCCACCGAATCCGCCCCATCCTTCAGGACCCGCATCGAGGCGACGGTGCCCTTGGCCGCGTCGTAAAGCCCGGCAAAGGCGGCGGTCTGCGGATAGTCCTGGAACTGGGCGTTGTCCTTTTCCCCGCCTTCCAGCTTTTCGATCCCCAGTTGGCGCGCAAGGGCCAGCCGGGCGCCGACCTCATAGACGGCGTTCATGGTCCGGGGGTTGTTCATGTAATCCGACGACACCAGCGATGTATCCAGCGACCCCGGCGGGTTGGTGTGGAAAAGCTGGAACAGGAAGTTCGCCTCGTTCGGGGCGGGGACGCCCGGCTCGCTGCGGGGGCGGGTGTTCCAGAAGAAGATGCGCTCGACCCAGTAATATTGCGCGCCGGGGTTCGAGGTCAGTTCCTCCCAGCGCGGCGCCTCGGGGTTCTGGGGCGGATTGATCGGGTTCGGGCCGACATGGCAAAAGGCGCAGGACATGCCGACGCGATAGGGCCGCACGAGGTCGTGGTCGTTATAGTAGTCGGGGTCGGTGTAATAGCGCACCGGGTCCCAGCGTTTGGCCGCCGCCGCGTCGAAATCGGGGTTCGGAAAGAGGCGCAGCCCGATGATGCCGGTCGGCTCTCCGTAATAGGACCCGGTGGCTTGGGTCTTGCCGCGCGCGCCGATGGCGACACCGGGATAGGCTTTCGCATCCGCAAAGGGATCGGCGGGGCAGGCCGGGTCGCGGCGGTCCAGCCACAGGCCGAAACGCGCAGGGTCGGGGCCGGTGGGCCTGGTAAAGCAGGGCTCGTTGATCAGCCCCAGCCAGCGAAAGCGGTTGTCGCGCCCGTAATATTGCGAAGGATGCGAGGATACCGTCTTCAGCAGGTCGAACGAGCCGATGGTGTTCTTCGCCGCGAAATCCCAGAAACGGTCATTGCCGCCGGTCCAGACGATCCAGGCGTCCTGACCGCGGATGGCCGCCTGCCGCACCTCTTCGGGGGGAAGCTTTGCCAGTGTCGCGATCTCATTGATCTGGTCGGGATAGGGCGCGCCGGGCGCGGGTTTCAGCAGCAGGCCCTTGTCCATGCGGGCGAAATAATCCTCGGCCGCGGGTTTGAAATGCGCGCCGGTCAGGCCGACGGTGGCGGCCTCGTCCTTGACATTGCCAAACGCGGCCTCGTCGGGTTCGACAAGGGTGCGCAGCAGGAAGAAGCCGCCGATGGCCACCGCCAGCACCAGCACGATGGCAAGGCCCGCCAGCCAAAGAAGGACGCGTTTCAGCAGGCGCATGTGAACCTCATAACGTCTTCAGATAGGACAACAGGGATTCGCGGTCGGCGGGGGAAAGCCCGGTCCCCCAAAGATGGCCGCCATTGCCGTTCCCGGGCCGGCTGGTGTCGTATTCCCAGCCGTGCCCGTTCGGATCGTCGCGAAAGCCGCCGTTCTGCGGGTCGATCAGGTCGCTGCCGCGCATGAAGCGCTGCGGGCGCTGGTCGGGCGGCAGCAGCAGCGCCCGCAGGCTGGGGACCGAGCCGTTATGCAGGTAAGGCCCGCGCAGCCACAGCCCGGTCAGGTTCACCGCCGTATAGCCGTCGGTCTTGCGAAACGAGCGAAAGCCCCAGGAATAATCCTTTTGGTAATCGGTGTAGCTGTCACGGGCGGCAGGCGTCCACATGTCCAGCCGCTGCCGGTCGGTGCCCAGCTCGACCATCGGGATCGGCTGGCGGAAGCGGTGGCCGCCGGGTTCGTGGCAGTCGGCGCAAAGCTGGCGGTAAAGCGCCTTGCCCGCCTGCACCTGCGTGACGTCGACGCGGTAGGGATCGCCCGCCGGCAGGTCGCTGCGAAAGGGCGAGGGCGGCGGCGCCGCAACGCGGATGAAATCCTCCATCCGGTCAAGGTTCTGGCGGGTGCGGGGAAAGCTCAGCTCGGTCATCCCGTCGCCGATGGCGCCGGCGACGACGGTTTCATGCAGGTCGGTCATTAGCCCGTCCCAATGCATCGAACGGATCACAGATTTATCCGACTGCACCGCGCCAAGACCCCAAAGCGGCATCATGTCGGAATTGCCGATGGTGCCGTCGTCGGGCAGGCCGAGATTGGCGAACTTTACCGGGTTGAAGGGATCGATCCGGCCCGGCCCCCAATCCGGGCGGCTGTCGGTCCAGGCAAAACGCTGGGCCTGCGCCTGCAACGCCTGTCGCGTCGCGGGGATCAGCAGATAGCGGTAAAGCGCGCGTTCCCACCGGGGCAGGGCGACGATGCCGTTGATTTCCTGCATCAGCCGGTCCGAGGTGAAGCGCGGATCCTGGCCCGCATCGACAAGAAAGCGCAGATAGGCCTGCACCTCGACCCGCGTGCCGGCGCCGGCGCTGACCAGCCGCGCGGGCATGTCGGGCGACAGGCGATAGCTGCCCTGATGGCAAAAGGCGCAGTTCGGCGCCACGCGCGGCACCACGCCAAGCGTCATCTTAGAAAATCCGACCGGCAGTTCCTCGCCCCGCTGCCAGAAGACGCCAAAGGCCGCATAGCCGTCGCCGCCATTCGGCACGAGGTCGGGGAAAACCTGCGGCAGCACGCGCCAGATCCAATAGGGGATGCCCTGCGTTTCCTCGTTCCCGATCGAGCCGTGGTTGAAAACTGCGGCGGGGTCATTGCTGTGGGGCTGGCCCACGGGGCGGAACAGCAACAGCCAGCCGCCAAGGCCGCCGACGACGACCAGCACCAGAAGCGTCTGCAGGATCCGTGCCCAACGCATCAGCCATTCCCCTCTGCGATCTCTTGCTCAAGCGAGACGATGCGGATCAGGCACCACAGCGAGGCGATGCCGATGCCGCCATCCAGCGCCACCCCCAGAAGGAACGGGGCGGGCTGATGGGCCAGAAAAACCATGGCCGAGAAGAACAGCGCGCCGCATGTCCGCGACGGAATGACCGAAAGCCAGGCGAATATCCGGTAGCGGTCGATATCCAGCGTCGCGGGAATATAGAATATGGATAATATGCCCAGCAAAAGCCCGGCGAAGCGCGGCCATATCAGCGGCTCGGCCCGCAGCCCGAAAAGCGACAGGAACCATTCCGGCCAGAACAGCAACGGAATGATGAAACCCAGGTTCAGGAAAATGCCCAGCCAGACAATGGCGGCATGGCGTATTTTCCACCGGCTGAGGGGGTCGATCCTTTTCATAGCTTTTTCATGTATTCGACGATGGCATCTTTTTGCGCGTCGCTGAGGAAGGTGCCATATTCATGGCCGGAATTGGAATTGCCGAGGCGCCGCGTGTCGAACCGGAAAAGCCGCCCCGGCGCCGCGGAATCCGAGCGGTAGCCGACATTCTGCAGGTCCAGCTCGTCCGAGCCGCGATACCACTGGGCCGGGCGCGCGGCGGGCGCGTCCAGCAGCGCGCGCAGGTTCGGGACCGAGCCGTTATGCAGATAGGGCGAACGCGCCCAGATGCCGTCCAGCGGCTGGCTGGCATAGCCGCCGGTCTTGCGAAAGCGGTGAAAGCGCCACGGATATCCGGCATAAAGCAGGTTCTGCGCCGCCGCGAATTCGCGCGTATAGGACAGCCAGCGCCCCGGATCGGTGCCGATCCGGTCCAGCGGCTCGACCTGGCCCAGGCAGGGATAGCGGCCGCGGTCATAGTCATAGGGCATCGCGGCGGCATAGGCGAAGGCGCCCTCGCCATATGCGGCGGCCTTCTCGTCCTCATTGGACCGGATCGCGGGCGCTGGCGCCGCGCGATAGGGCATAACCTGCGGCGCGGTACAGTCCTGCGACGGTGGCGGGACATAGGCCGCGACCGCGGATGCGCGTTCCGGCTGCAAGGGCGCGGGTGTCGCCAGCCGGCCGTGGCAGGCGGCGCAATAGCGGGTGAACAGCGCCTCGCCCTTGCGGGCCACGGCTTCGTCCACGGCGCCGGGATAGCGCGGCGCGGGCAGGCGGCGCATCCATGCCTCGATCCGCTGGATGGCGGGGCGGTCCACCGTCACCGGCGTCACCCCGGCGCCAAGTGCTGCGGAAAGGTTCCGCTCGGCCACCGAATCGTTGTTGCCGTCCCAGTGCAGGTTCATCCCCTCGCGCGGGGATTGCTGCCAGATCGCCGGATAATCGGACGAGCCGTTCAGCGCTGCCGCGCTGATATGCGCCTCGTCCATGGGGAAGTTGAACTGGATGGTCTTGTAGGGGTTGAAGGTGTCGACGCGGCCGGGCCCCCATGCCTCTTGCCGGGCGATAAAGGTCAGCCGGTCGCCGACCCATTGCAATCTTGTCTTGACCGCCGGAAAGACAAGATGGCGATAGATCAGCCGCTTGGGCCACGAAAGGTTGCCGCCCGCCTTCTCGATCCCGGCCATCAGGCGGTCGGCGGTAAAGCCCGGATCGCGGCCGGCATCGGTCAGGAAGGTGATCAGCTCCTGCAAGCGCAGGTTGTTCGAGGGCGCGCCGGGGATCAGGTGCTGTTCCTCGTCGTCCGGCATGCGGTAGCTGCCGACATGACATAGCGAGCAGTTGAACCAGACCCGTTCCACCCCGGTGACGACGCGGCGCGAAAAGCCCAGCGGCAGGTCGTCGCCCGCAGGCGTGATCAGGCCGAAATGGCCCCAGCCCTCGTCCCCCAGCTTGTCGCGATAGATCTCGGGCAGCGCCTTGAAGACCCAATAGGGCAGGCCGTTCGCCGTCTCGGCCCCGATCGAGCCATGCAGGAAATGGTCCTGTTCGGACTTCTGCGCCACGACATACTGGTTCACCGCCACCAGCCAATAGATCAGCCAGCCCAGAAGTATCAGCGCGATCAGCCGGATCAGCCGGCGCCGGCTGCGGACCGCCCTTTCGACCGGCGTCAGCGGTTCGTCGTCACAGCTCATGGCGTTCCTCCTTTCCGGGTGGCGCCCTGCGGGAAGGCGGGGGGATCAAAGACCGACATGACCTCGGCGATCATGGCGTCATAGCGTTCCTCGAAGCTGTCGCCGGGGAAGCGGCTGACCTCATAGCAGCCCAGGGGGTTTTCCAGATCGTTGATCAGGCACTTGTTGCAATAGGTGCATTCGCGGCCCGGCTCTGGGCCGTTGGCGGTTTGCAGGATGCGCGGCAGGTCGTTGTTGGCGATCAGCGCCCGCGCGATCGAGACCGCGTCGCAATCGCCGTCGCGGATCGCGCCCGCGATGGTGTCGGCGTGCTGGAAGCCGCCGGTGCAGATGACCGGCACGCCCGGATCGATGGCGCGGACCGCCGCCCGGATCGCCCGGGCATAGGGCAGGTTGATGCCTTCGATCACCTTGCCGCGCCGCCAGCGCCAATAGGCCTGAAACACACGCGCCGTCAGCCGGTTCGAGAAGATGGCGTGATTGAACCCCGCCCGCGTGCCCTGGCTGATCAGCCCGTCATACCAGCGCGCAAGGTCGCGCATCGGCAGGTCGCCCGGCGGGTTGCGCGGATGCGGAAAGGTCGACCCGGACGAGACGTGGAACGCATCCACCCCCTTGCCGTCATCCATCAGCAGCCGGCAGATGTTCAGCGTCTCGTCCAGCGAATTGCCGCGCTTTTGCCAGGGGTAAAGCCAGTCATTGTGATCTTCGCCGTTGATCTTCATTTGCAGGTGAAAATCCTGCCCGACCTCGGCGCGGATGGCGCGGACGATCTCCAGCACGAAGCGGGCGCGCGCCTCCCAGTTGCCGCCATATTCGTCCCGGCGGTCGTTGATCCCCGAGGACAGGAATTGCGTGATCAGGTAGCCGTTCGCGCCATGCAGCTCGACCCCGTCAAGGCCGGCCTCGCGGGCGCGGCGGGCGCCCTGCGCGAACATCTGCACGATTTCGGCGATCTCGGGCTTGCTCATCGCGCGGCAGAGGATGCCGTGGAAATAGTCCTTTTTGTCGGTCGAACTGAGCGCCTTGAGGTAGAGGTTCTCGACCCCGCCCAGATCCTGCTGCCGCCCCGAATGCGACAGTTGCAGGATCAGCTTGCAGTCATGGCCATGGACGCGCTGCCCGACCGCGCGCCAGAAGGGGATCTTGTCGTCATTGTCGATCATCGCATAGCGGGTAAGGATGCGCCCGCGCACCGAGACCGGCGTGAACGAGGTCAGGATCGCCCCCGCGCCGCCGCGGGCGAATTTCTCTTCCCAGTTCAGGCGCGCATGGCCGCCATGGCCGTTGTAATCATCGAAAGTCCCGGAAATGTTTGACCGGACAATCCGGTTCTTTATTTCCAGGTTCCTGAATTTCAGCGGCCTGAAGATGATTTCGGAATTTTCTTGATGTTGAAAGGCTTTGTCAGGATTCATTTAGGTAACCTCGTTCATGATCGGTCTTTGACCGATTCGACCCGAGTCTGGGCTACCGAAATAAATGCATGATAGCGCGATTTGGTGTTAAATCAACTGATAGCGAAATATGGCCGGATGGTATTTCTTTGAATTTGTTTCCGGAGATCCGCAGAAATGCGGCATAACTTTTGATAAGCGGGGCAGAGTGGAAATGATTTATGCGGCGTTCGTGGTGTTCCGTTTCCCGCGCCCGGCGCGATACTTGTCTTTTCAGGCAGGTTTATCGCGGTGCTTCCTGCCAGGATGCAGATCCTTGCTCTGCTGCATATCGCTGCATCCCAACACTTGCCAACGCCCTGGCCGCGGCCTTGCTCAGCGCGCCACGCTGCGTTCGGGCATGTTGCGCCATGAAAGCCCGATCAACCCCGAGATCAGCACAAGACTGACGATCGAGGCGTTCAGCGTCCCAAGGTCCAGCCCGCCCTTGGCGATGGGCTTGGTCAGAAGATCGCCGAAGGTCGCGCCGAACGGGCGGGTAAAGATGAAGGCGATCCAGAACAGCGCGATCTCGTTCATCGCGCGGGTATAGTGCAGGACCAGCACCAGCGCGATGACTGCCGTGCAGACCAGCGCCGCACCGCCATAGCCAAGGCCCGCGACATCGACCAGAAAATCGCCGAAGGCCGTTCCCAGCGCGTTGGAAAACACCACCGCGACCCAGAACAGGATCTCGGCGCGGCCCTGGGTGATCGGGTCGACCTCAAGGCTGCCCTCGCGCCGGTACCAGACGATCAGCGTCAGGGCGAGACCCGCCGCAAGGATCAGCGACCCGCCGATATAGCCGACATGCAGCGTGCGGTCCAGGAGGTCCGAAATCTCGGTCCCGAAGGTGGTGGTGCCGGCGATGGCCGCCCAGAACAGCGCCGGGTGATAGCGGGTCGAACGGATCTGGAAGAACAGCGCCGTCAGAAGCATCGCGCCGGTGATGCCAAGGCCGATGACATAGCCAAGGTCCAGCGTCTGCGAGAAGAAGTCCCCGAAGGTTTCTCCCAGCGTGGTGGCGACGATCTTGATCATCCAGAACAGCGCCGTCACCTCGGCGATCTTGTTCACGGTTGGAATGGAGGATTGCATGATGCCCTCGTTCATGTTCGCTGGCCGGATCAGGACCGGCCCGTATCAAGGGCTAAAGGGGCGAATTCACAGGGCACTGCGGTCAGAGTTACTTTTCGGTAACCTTTGGCGCCCCGGTCAGCATCCGCCGATCTGATGAATTATCAGGCAGTTGCTGAAAGTGGCCGGATGGCGCTGGCCCCGGGCGCTGCGGGGCGCGGGGCGGCGCCTTGGCAGGCGGCCCTGCGGGGGCCGCCCGGCCGTTCGCTCAGATCACGCCAAAGGCCAGCATCGGCTCGGCCACGCGGATGAAGCCGGCGATATTGGCGCCGGTCACATAGTCGCCGGGGACGCCGTATTCCTCGGCCGTCTCGAAGCAACTGTCGTGGATGTCGCGCATGATCTCGGACAGCTTGGCCTCGGTCTTCTCAAACGTCCAGCGATCGCGGGAGGCGTTCTGCTGCATCTCCAAGGCCGAGGTGGCGACGCCGCCGGCATTCGCGGCCTTGCCGGGGCCGAAGCGGACGCCGGCCTCGCGGAACATGCGGATCGCTTCGGGTGTGCAGGGCATGTTGGCGCCTTCGCCGACCGCGATCACGCCATTGCGGATCAGCGATTTCGCATCCGCGCCGCTAAGTTCGTTCTGCGTGGCCGAGGGCATGGCGATCTGGCAGGGCACGTCCCAGATCGAGCCGTCGGCGGTCGAGACGAAATAGGCGCCCTTGCCCTCGCCCTTCAGGCGGACATAGTCGCCGATGCGGGCGCGGCGGACCTCCTTGATGTCCTTCAGCAGTGCCAGATCTAGGCCGTTCTCGTCCACGATATAGCCCGAGCTGTCCGAGCAGGCGATGACCTTGCCGCCAAATTCCTGCACCTTCTCAATGGTGTAGATGGCGACGTTGCCGGAACCCGAGACGACGACCGTCTTGCCGTCGAATTCCTGCCCGATGGCTTCCAGCATGGCGCGGGTGAAATAGGTATTGCCGTAGCCGGTCGCCTCTTTCCGGGCCAGCGAGCCGCCGTAGAACAGGCCCTTGCCGGTCAGAACGCCCGCCTCATAGCGGTTGGTCAGCCGCTTGTACTGGCCGAACATATAGCCGATCTCGCGGGCGCCGACGCCGATATCGCCCGCCGGCACGTCGGTATATTCGCCCAGATGGCGGTGCAGTTCGGTCATGAAGCTTTGGCAAAAGCGCATGATCTCGCCGTCCGAGCGCCCCTTGGGGTCGAAGTCCGATCCGCCCTTGCCGCCGCCGATGGGCAGGCCGGTCAGCGCGTTCTTGAAGGTCTGCTCGAAGCCCAGGAACTTGATGATCCCGACATTGACCGAAGGGTGGAACCGCAACCCGCCCTTGTAGGGCCCCATGGCCGAGTTGAACTGCACCCGGAAGCCGCGGTTGATCTGGACGTTGTTTTCGTCATCGACCCACGGCACGCGGAAGATGATCTGCCGTTCCGGTTCGCAGATGCGCTCGATCAGGGCGTATTCAAGGTATTCGGGGCGTTTGGCGACGACGCGGCCAAGGCTTTCAAGCACTTCGCGCACGGCCTGATGAAACTCGGCCTCGCCGGCGTTGCGGCGGATCACTTCGTCGTAAATTCGGATGAGCTTGTCGTCGATTTGCACTGAAACGCCCCTTATATGCACACATTTTGCGCACCATTAGGGCAATTCTGACGTAGTTCAACCCATGTATTGCCCCGAACCGACCCCGGGGGGCGGTTTCGGGGCGGGGCTTGCGGCGCAGGGTCGCACGGATACGGCCGCCCCGCGCGGGGGCGGGCGGCCGCGGGGCGCGCGTCAGGACATGATCAGGCCGCCGTCGACGTTGATGGTCTGGCCGGTGATATAGGCCGCGTCGTCCGAGGCAAGGAAGGCGACCAGCGCGCCCACCTCGGCCGGGGTGCCGGCGCGGCGCATGGGGATGCCTTCGACCCATTCCTGCATCAGCTCGCCCGGGCCGTAATCGCCCAGCATCTGGCCCCAGACGCGGTCGTTATAGTCCCACATCTCGGTATGGATGATGCCGGGGCAGATGGCGTTGGCGGTGATGCCCTCGGGCGCCAGTTCCTTGGCAAGGCTTTGCGTCAGCCCGACCACCCCGAATTTCGAGGCGGCGTAATGCGGCGTATAGATGAAGCCCTGCCGCGCCTGACCCGAGGCGGTGTTGATCAGCCGCCCGCGCGTGCCGCTGGCGCGGAAGCGGCGGATCGCCTCCTGACAGCACAGGAAGACGCCCTTGGTGTTCACGTCAAGGTTCAGGTCCCATTCGCGTTCGGTCAGGTCCTCGACCTTGGCGATGGTGATGACGCCCGCATTCTGGACCGAGACCGACAGCGCCCCCAGGGTCGCCTCGGCCGCGGCATAGGCCTCGCGGATGGCGGCGGGGTCGGTCACGTCCAGTTGCAGGCCCAGCACCTTCGCGCCGGTTTCGGCGGCGATGGCGGCGGCGGCCTCGGGCGTGTCCTTTTCGATGGCGGCAATGGCGACATTCGCGCCCTCTTGCGCAAAACGGGTGGCGATGCCGCGCCCGATGCCCTTGTTGCCCCCGGTGACGAATACCGTCTGGCCTGCGAAACGATTCATGGTCTGTCCTCCAGAATGCGCGGCAGGCCGGGCGGTCGATCCTTGCGGATCAGGCCGTCAGCCGTGCCGCCGTGAATTTGTCTGTCACCAGCACATCGATGACGCCCAGCCGCAGGGCGCCGGCGATGGCCTCGGTCTTGGATGCGCCGCCTGCCAGCGCCATGACGCGGTCGGCCTTGCGCAGGTCGTCCAGCGAGATGCCGATGACCCGGTCGTTCAGCGGCGTTTCGACCTGCTGGCCGTTCCTGTCGAAAAAGCGGTACGAGATCTCGCCCACGGCGCCCGCCTCGTGCAGCATCGCCATTTCCTGCCGCGAAAAGACGTTGCCCGACCGCGCCAGCAGTTCCGAGGGCTCGACCGCGCCGATGCCGACGATGGCCAGCGTCAGGCGGCCGAACAGGTCCATGGTGCCGCGCACCACCGGGTCGGACAGCAGGACCAGCTTGGCCTCGCGCGATGAGGTGATGCCCTGCACCAGAAGCAGGCGCGGCTCGCCCCCGGTCAGCTTGGCCAGCCGCCCGATCAGTTCCGTCGCATGCGTCTGGACCGAGGCATCGCCCATGCCGCCCAGGATCTGCACGACATATTTCGCCTTGGCGCCGCGCAGCGGGTGGATGTTGTCGACCATGCGCAGGATGGTCTGGCTCCAGCTTGAGACGCCGATGATCTCGTCCTGTTGCAGCGTCACTTCCAGGAAATGCGCCGCCGCCTCGCCGATGCGGGCCATGATGGCGCCGTCGCGATCCTCGGAGCAGTCGATGACGATGGCCTCGGTCAGGCCATAGCGGTTGCGCAGCGCCGTCTCCAGCTCATCGAAGGTGCCGGCGGGCGGGATGATCGTGGTGCGCACGATGGCCTCTTGCCCGGCGCGCTTGAGCATGCGCGAGACGGTCGCCTGCGACATGCGCAGCGTGTCGGCGATTTCGGCCTGCCGCTTGCCCTCGACGTGATACATCTGGGCCACGCGGGCAATCAGCCGCAATTCGTTGATCCGTCCCATCAGCGCCTCCCGCAGGTGAATGATTATTCACCCTTAAATGGCGCGTCCGGCAGCGTCGAGCGGTTGATGGCGTCCTGCCAGACCGCCAGCCGCCGGGCGCGGTCACCGTCGCGCGGCGGCAACAGGTTGCCGGGGCGGGGTAGGGCCGCGATGGCGGCAAGGTCGGGCCAGACCCCCAGCGTCAGCCCGGCCAGATAGGCCGCGCCAAGGGCCGAGGCCTCGGGCGCGTCGCACTGGATCAGCGGATGGTCCAGCATGTCGGCCACGCATTGCATCAGGAAGGTGTTCCGGCTGGGACCGCCATCGGCGTAAAGCCGGCCAAGGGGCGCGGGCGACTGCGCCGACATGGCCGCAAAGACGTCATGAACCTGAAACGCCATGCTGTCGGTGACGGCGCGTGCCATCTGCGCGCGGCTGGTGGTGAAGGTGATGCCGGAAAACAGCGCCCGCGCATCGGCGGCCCAATAGGGCGCGCCAAGGCCGACGAAGGCGGGGACAAAGCCCGGGCCCCCGGGGTCGGCGCTGGCGGCCAGATCGGTCAGCGCCTGCACATCGGGCAGGCCCAGCAGGTCGGCCATCCACGGCAATGCCGCGGCCGAGACCAGGATATTGCCCTCGAACGCATAGGTGGGCTGGCCGTCGATCGACCATGCGACGGTGGTGGTGATGCCGCGTTCCGGCGCGATGAAGCCGGGCAGCGTGGTCATGATCGACGAGCCGGTGCCGAATGTCACCTTGCCGTCGCCGGGGTTGAAGGCGCCATGACCGAACAACGCCGCGTGGCTGTCGCCGATGGCGGCGCAGATCGGCAGGCCGTCGGGCAGGCAGGCGACGTTGCGCGTCACCCCAAAGCGCGCGGCGCTGTCGCGAACCTCGGGCAGCGCCGCTTTCGGCACGCCGAAAAGGGCGCAAAGCTCGTCGCTCCATTCCATGCGGTTCAGGTCCAGAAGCTGGCTGCGCGCGGCGTTGGCGGCATCGCAGGCATGGACCTGGCCATCGGTCAGGCAGTGGATCAGCCATGCGTCGATGGTGCCCAGCCGGACCTTGCGGCCGGCGGGCACGCGGTCCATCAGCCAGCGCATCTTCGGGCCGGGGAACATCGGGTCGATGGGCAGGCCGGTCAGCGCCTGCACGCGCGGCGCATGGCCTTGCGCAATCAGTTCCGCGCAGGCGGGTGCGCTACGGCGGCATTGCCAGCTGACGACCGGCCCCAGCGGCGCGCCGGTTTCCGCGTCCCAGACCGTCACCGATTCGCGCTGGTTGGAAATGGCGATGCCCAGAATCTCGACCTGCGGGCCGGCTTGCAGGCAGGCGGTGATCGCCTCTTGCACCGAGGCCCAGATGCGCAGCGGGTCCTGTTCGACCCAGCCGGGCTGGGGATGCTCGATCCCCACCGGGGACGAGCCGCGCGACAGGATCGCGCCTTCGGTCGAGACCAGAACGGCCTTGGAATTGGTGGTGCCCTGATCGACGGCAAGAATGGCGGTGGTCATGGGTCCGGCTTTCGGCTGTGGGGTCATAACGGGCGCGGCGGGGGGAGGACCGCCGCGCCCTTCACGGGGTTCAGCACCGCGCGTTCAGGCGCGCGCGGGCTTCCGCGCGATCAGCGCCTTGGCGGCCTCGGCCACGGCGGCGGGGGACATGCCGAATTCGTCCAGCAGGAATTCGGCCGATCCGGTGGGGGCGAAGATGCCGGGCACGCCCAGGATCTTCATGGGGACGGGAACCTCGGCCACGACGACCTCGGCCACGGCCGAACCCAGACCGCCATAGACGGAATGTTCCTCGGCGGTCAGGATGGCGCCGGTGTCGCGGGCGGCGGCGACGATGGCCTCGGCATCGATGGGACGGACGGTGGCCATGTTCAGCACGCGCGCCTGAATACCCTCGGCGGCCAGCAGTTCGGCGGCCTTGACCATGCGATGCGTCAGCGTGCCATTGGCGATCAGCGTCACCGCATCGCCGTCGCGCAGGACATTGGCCTTGCCCAGCACGAACTTGTGGCCGGCGGGCAGCAGGTCGGGCACGCCGACGCGCGACAGCCGCAGGAATGCCGGGCCGTCATGGCTGGCCGCCCATTCCACCGCCGCGGCGGTCTCGATCGAATCGCAGGGGGCGATCACCGGCAGGTTCGGCAGCACGCGGGTCCAGGCGAAGTCCTCGATGGAATGGTGGGTCGGCCCCAGCTCGCCATAGGCCATGCCCGAGGAAATGCCGATCAGCTTCACGTTGGCATTGGAATAGGCGATATCGGCCTTGATCTGTTCCAGCGAACGCCCGGTCAGGAAGCAGGCCGCGCCGCAGACAAAGGGCAAAAGCCCGCCATTGGCCAGACCGGCGCCGACGCCGACCATGTTCTGTTCGGCGATGCCGACATTCACCAGCCGCTCGGGCCATTTCGC
>JAXMDJ010000005.1:0-170085 GCA_046348875.1 Paracoccus sp. (in: a-proteobacteria) | reverse complement strand
CCAGCCGCTCGGGCCATTTCGCCTTGAAGCCGCCCAGCTTGGACGACCCGACCGAATCGTTGCAGACCGCGACGATCTTCGGGTTTTCGGCGCCAAGGCGTTCCAGAACGGCAACGAAGGCGTCGCGGCAGTCATGCAGCTTGGGGGGATTGGTCACGGCGTTCATCACAGGGTCTCCGACAGTTCGGCCACGGCGATCTTGTATTGTTCGGCATTGGGCACCTTGTGGTGCCAGTCGACGGTGTCCTGCATGAAGGAAATGCCCTGCCCCTTGTTGGTATGGGCGACGATGCAATGCGGACGCGCGCCGCGCTTTTCCAGCGCCGGGACGATTTCGGTCATGTCGTTGCCGTTGATCTCGGTCACGTCCCAGCCGAAGGCCTCAAGCTTGGCGCGGAAGGGCGCCAGATTGTTGGTGTCCTTCAGCGAGGCGCCCTGCTGGAAGCGGTTGTGGTCAATGATCAGCGTCAGGTTGTCCAGCCCGAATTGCGCGGCCGAGGCGATGGCCTCCCAGTTCGAGCCCTCCTGCATCTCGCCGTCGCCGGTCATCACATAGGTGTGGTAATCGGCGCCGGTCAGCTTGGCGGCCTTGGCCATGCCGACCGCGACCGGCAGCCCGTGGCCCAGCGGCCCGGTATTGGTTTCGACGCCCGGCACCTTGTTGCAGTTCGGGTGCCCGTTCAGCCGCGAATGCGGCTTCAGGAAGGTCGCGATCTCGGCCTCGGGGATGAAGCCGCGCTTGGCAAGCGTGACGTAAAGCGCCAGCGCGACATGGCCCTTGGACAGCACGAATCGGTCGCGGGCCGGGTTTTTCGGGTCATCCGGCCAGATGCGCAGCACGCGGAAATACAGCGCGGTCAGGATGTCGGTCGCCGACATTTCGCCGCCGATATGGCCTGCGCCGGCTTCATAGACGGCCTGCAGATCGCGCAGGCGGATCTGGCGGGCGATGCGGTCGAGATCGTTCGGCTGCATGGATTCCTCATGATGCATAAATATACATTGCTAGATATATTTGCGCGCAGCCTCGGCAAGTCAAGAAAAAATTCGGTGGCGCATGGGAATTTGCCGCGTCGACTTTCATGTTGACACAAAGCTTGACGGCAGAATATGAATGTCCAACCCTATGTGAATAATTATGCTTGTGCCGTATCCGACCCGGCCGGGCTGCGAAAGGGAGGAGCTGATGCTTGCATCGACTAAGACTGAGGGTGGCGCCGGCAGGTTTTCGGCCCTTGCGGGGCTGAAGGGCGCGACGGGGCCGCTGATCGGGCTGATCCTGCTATGCGTTTTCCTGACATTCGCAACCGACAAGTTCATGTCGGTACGCAATATCCTGAACGTCATGGATCAGATCAGCGTGCTGGGCATCATGGCCGTCGGCATGACGCTGGTGATCCTGATCGGCGGCATCGATCTGGCCGTCGGCTCGGTCCTGGCGCTGGCGATGATGGTCATGGGCTATCTGTTCAAGACCGCCGGGATGCCGATGGGGGTGGCGATCGTGCTGGCGCTGGCGGTTTCGGCCCTTAGCGGCGCGGTGTCGGGGCTGCTGATCACGCTGTTCCGGGTGCCCGCCTTCATCGCCACGCTGGCGATGATGTCGGTGGCGCGCGGTCTGGCCAACATGATCACCGATGGCCAGCAGATCGTCGGCTTTCCGTCATGGTTCAGCATGCTGGCCTATTCCCGTCTTGGCGGCTTTCTGACGCTGACGGTGGCGATCATGCTGGTCGTCTTCGTGCTGGGCTGGGCCTATCTGCGCTATAGCGCCGGCGGCCGCTCGCTTTACGCCATCGGCGGCAACCCCGAGGTCGCGCGTCTGGCCGGCATCAATGTCAACGCCTTCACGGTCGGCGTCTATGTCGTTTCGGGCTTTCTGGCCGGTCTTGCGGGCGTCGTGCTGGCGATGCGGCTTGACTCGGTGCAGCCCACGGCGGGCGTCTCGTATGAGCTGGACACCATCGCGGCGGTGGTGATCGGCGGCACCAGCCTGACCGGCGGCCGTGGCGGCATCGTCGGCACCATCATCGGCGTGCTGATCATCGGCGTGCTGCGCAACGGGCTGAACCTGCTCAGCGTCTCGCCCTTCCTGCAGGCGGTCGTCATCGGCATCGTCATCGCTCTGGCCGTTGCGGCCGAGTCCTTCAAGAAAGCTTCGTGAATTTGGCCAAGCGCCAAAGACCGGCGGCGCGGCCGCCGGGTGACCACCGGCCGAAAGCCGGGCCAGTATCGGACCCACAGCAAACGGGCCCATCCAACGGAGGAGACTGACATGAACTTCAAGATCGCGCTTCTGGCCGCTGCCGCAGTGGCGACCACCGCGCTGAGCCCGCTTGGCGCCTCGGCCAAAGAGGTGAAGAAGATCGGCCTGGCGGTGTCGAACCTGCAGGCGGACTACTTCAACCAGATCAAGCTGGGCGTCGAAGGTTATGCCAAGGAAAAGGGCATCGAGGTCATCACCGTTGATGCCAAGAACGACAGCGCCACCCAGGTCAGCCAGGTGCAGGATCTGCTGACGCAGGATATCGACGCCTTCATCTATATCCCCGCCGGTGCCGCTGCTGCCGCCGTGCCGACCCGTCTGGCGAAAGAAGCCGGCATCCCGGTCGTGAACGTCGACCGCAACGCCGACGACGCGCCGGGCGACACCTTCATCGCCACCGACAACGCCACCTCGGCCTATGAAGTCTGCAAATACATCATCGGCAAGGCCGGCAACAAAGGCCAGATGATCATGGTCCACGGCCAGAAGGGCACCACACCCGAGGTCGAGCGTACCAAGGGCTGCATGAAGGCCATCGGCGAAAACCCGGAAGTGAAGCTGGTCGCCGAACAGTGGAGCGAGCAGTGGTCGCAGGCCGAGGGCCTGAACATCACCCAGAACCTGCTGCAGGCCAATCCTGACGTCAGCATCGTCTTTGCGCAGGCCGACGGTCTGGCGCTGGGCGCGGCGCAGGCGGTCAAGGTCTCGGGCGCGCAGGGCGTGATCGTGGGCGGCTTCGACGGCGACACCACCGCGCTGCCGATCCTGGCCGAGGGCGGTTTCGCCGCCACCGCGACCCAACAGGTGCGCGGCATCGGCCGTCTGGCCGTGGACAGCGCCATCAAGCTGGCCGCCGGCGAGACGCTGCCGGCCGAGCAACTGCTGCCCGGCTTCCTGACCACCCCGGAAAACGCCCCGGAATTCGTCGCCAACCACCCCTGATCGCCCAAGAAAGGCCGCGCCATGACTGCGAAGGATAGTTCTCCCATCCTGTCCCTGCGCCAGATCCGGAAATCCTACGGAAATCTGGAGGTGCTGCACGGCGTCGATCTGGACGTCCGTGCCGGCGAGGTCGTGGCGCTGCTTGGGGAAAACGGGGCCGGGAAATCGACGCTGTCGAACATCATCTCGGGCACCGTTCCGCCCTCATCGGGTGAAATGACATGGCAGGGGGCGGCTTACGCCCCGGCCAATCCGCGCGCCGCCATGGATGCGGGCGTCGGCATGATCCATCAGGAACTGAAGCTGCTACCGCAGCTTTCGGTCGCCGAGAATATCTTTGTCGGGCGCTACCTGACCAAAGGCGGCCGCATCGACCGCCCCGCGATGGAGGAACGCGCCCATGCCGGCCTGCGCCGCCTTGGGCTGGACATCTCGCCCCGGCGGCTGGTCGAGGGGCTGTCGACCGCGAACCAGCAATTGATCGAGATCGCCAAGGCGCTGACGCTGAACGCAAAACTGCTGATCCTTGACGAGCCCACCGCCGCGCTCGGCGGCGAGGAAACCCAGCTTCTGTTCCGCCAGATCGAGCGGCTGAAGGCCGAGGGCGTGGGCATCATCTATATCTCGCACCGGCTGGAGGAGATCCGCCAGATCGCCGACCGCATCGTGGTCATGCGCGACGGCGCCAAGGTGCAGGAATTCGACCGCGGCGATGTGCCGGTCCGCACCATCGTCGAGGCCATGGTCGGCCGCTCGCTCGAACGCATGTTCCCGGCCATCCCGACCCCGCAGGATCAGGTCACGCTTGAGGTGCGCGGGCTTTGCGCGCCGGGCGGCACCTTCCGGGACGTCAATTTCGCCGTGAAAAGGGGCGAGGTCTTCGGCATTGCCGGGCTGGTCGGCGCGGGCCGCACGGAACTGGTGCGCGCCATCACCGGCGCCGACCCCATCGCCTCGGGCGAGGTGATGCTGCACGGCAAGCCCGTCACGCCCCGCTCGCCCCGCGACGCGATCCGCAACGGCATCGTGCTGGTGCCCGAGGACCGCAAGTTGCAGGGCGTGGTGCTGGACCACTCGATCGCCGAAAACATCTGCTACGCCAATCTCGACAAGGTGGCGCAGCGCGGCGTGATCACGCGCGCGCGGCTTGCGCAGTTTGCCGACGACTATATCCGCAAGTTCGGCGTCAAGGGCCGCGGCCAGCAGAACGCGGGCGAGCTGTCGGGCGGCAACCAGCAAAAGGTCGTGCTGGCCAAGTGGCTGGCGCGCAATCCGCAGGTCGTCGTGCTGGACGAGCCGACGCGCGGCATCGATGTGGGCGCGCGTTCCTCGATCTATGAGCTGATCATGGATCTGGCGCGCGAAGGCGTTGCCGTGATCGTCGTGTCCTCGGACCTGGAAGAGGTGCTGGGGGTATCGAACCGCATCCTGGTCATGGCACAGGGCAAACAGGCCGGTATTCTGGACCGCAAGGACGCCAATGACGTCTCGGTCATGGAACTGGCCACCATCTGAGCAAGGAAAGAACTGTCATGTCTATCACGCTGAATGCGCCGAAACTGTTCGATCTGTCGGGGAATGTGGCGCTGGTGACCGGGGCGGGCAGCGGCATCGGCCAGCGCATCGCCATGGGGCTGGCGCAATGCGGCGCCGATGTGGCGCTGCTGGACCGGCGCACCGATGACGGGCTGGCGCAGACCGCCGATTTCATCGCCCGGGCGGGCCGCCGCAGCATCCAGATTGCCGCCGATGTCACCCAGTCGGCCGCGCTGAACGACGCCGTCGCCCGGACCGAGGCCGAGCTGGGCGCGCTGTCGCTGGCCGTGAACGCCGCCGGCATCGCCAACGCCAACCCCGCCGAGGAGATGGAGGAAAGCCAGTTCCAGACCATGATGGACATCAACCTGAAGGGCGTCTTCCTGTCCTGTCAGGCTGAATCGCGGGCCATGCTGAAACATGGGCGCGGGTCGATCGTGAACATCGCCTCGATGTCGGGGGTGATCGTGAACCGCGGCCTGATGCAGTGCCATTACAACGCCTCGAAGGCGGGCGTGATCCACATGTCGAAATCGATGGCGATGGAATGGGTCGGTCGCGGCATCCGCGTGAACACCATCAGCCCCGGCTATACCGCGACGCCGATGAACACGCGCCCGGAAATGGTCCACCAGACGAAGCTCTTCGAGGAACAGACGCCGATGCAGCGCATGGCCTCGGTCGATGAGATGGTCGGCCCGGCGGTGTTCCTGCTGTCGGACGCGGCAAGCTTTGTCACCGGCGTCGATCTGCTGGTCGATGGCGGTTTCTGCTGCTGGTAATCGCGCCGCCTGCCCGATGCCGCGCCGCCGGCATCGGGTATTTCCGCACCTGCGACATCCTTTCGGTGTTAGTGCGCTGATCGGGCGGAACAATCGCGCCGGGGCCCTTGTCATTGCCGGGCGGGGCTGCGATACAGCCCGCGTTCTCGGGGCGGGGTGAAATTCCCCACCGGCGGTGACAGCCCGCGAGCGCCTGCCGATGGCAGGGTCAGCAGATCCGGTGGAACTCCGGGGCCGACGGTATAGTCCGGATGAAAGAGAATGGACGGGGTCGCGCATGTCGCGGGCCGCGGCCGCTATCGCCTTGGGGCCGTTCTGGACACAGGAGGTTCCACATGACCAAGACTCTGAAAATCGCCTTCATCAAGGCCCGCTGGCATGCCGATATCGTCGATCAGGCGCTGGTCGGCTTCAACGCCGACATGGCCGCATCGGGCGTTGCCGCCGAGGTCACGGCCTATGACGTTCCCGGCGCGTTCGAGATGCCGCTGCTGGCCAGGAAGCTGGGCGCAAGCGGCCAGTTCGACGCCATCGTGGCCGCCGCGCTGGTGGTGGATGGCGGCATCTATCGCCATGACTTCGTGGCGCAAGCGGTGGTCTCCGGCCTGATGGAGGCGCAGTTGCAGACCGGCGTTCCGACCTTTTCGGTCAGCCTGACGCCGCACAACTTCCAGCCCAGTGCCGAACATCACGGCTTTTTCCACGCGCATTTCGTGAAGAAAGGCGCCGAGGCCGCGCAGGCCGTCCGCCAGATCGCCGCGTTGGCGGTCTGAGGGGGTGAAAGGGGCGGGGCCGTGCGGCCCTTGCCCCTATTGCGCCGCCGCAAGCAGCCGCCGTTCCTCGCGCCGGGTGGCCTGCACCTCGGGGTCGGGGTCAAGGCCCGCGGCCAGCAGCGCCTGCGTATAGGGCTGGCGCGGGGTCTCGAACACCTGACGCACGGGGCCAAGTTCGACCACCCTGCCGCGCTGCATGACCATGACGTGGTCGGCGAAATCGCGCACCACCGGCAGGTCATGGGCGATGAAGATGAAGGCGATGCCCATGTCGCGCCGCAGCCCGTCCAGAAGCGCGATCACCTGCGCCTGAACCGAGACATCCAGCGCCGACACCGCCTCGTCGCAGATGATCAGCTTCGGCTCAAGCGCCAGGGCGCGGGCAATGGCAATGCGCTGGCGTTGACCGCCGGAAAACTGATGCGGATAGCGGCCAGCCATTTCGGGCGTCAGGCCGACCTGGCGCAGCAGCTCGGCGACACGCGCCTTCCATTGCGGTTTCGGCAGGATTTCGGGATGGATGACCCAGGCCTCTGAGATGAGCTGGAACACCGTCATGCGCGGGTTCAGCGATTGCGTCGGGTCCTGGAACACCATCTGCAAATCGCGGCGCAGCTTGTAAAGCTCGGCCGGTGACATGGTGAACAGGTCGCGCCCCTGCCACAGGGCCGAGCCGCCATCGGGTTCGTCCAGCCGCAACAGGATCCGCGCCAGCGTGGACTTGCCCGAGCCGGATTCGCCCACGACCGCCATGCATTCACCCGCCATCAGGTCGAAGCCAACCCCGTCCAGCGCCCGGAAGCCGCTGTAATTCTTGACGACGTCGCGCACCGACAGCACCGGCTGGACCTTGGGCAGCGGGTCGTGAAAGACGCCCTTGCCCGGCGCGGCGGCAATCAGCTTGCGGGTATAGGGGTGCTTGGCGTTGCGATAGACCTCGGCGGTTTCGCCCGATTCCACGATCTCGCCGGCGTTCATCACCACCACGCGGTCGGCGATTTCGGCCACCACGCCAAGGTCATGGGTGATGATCAGGATGCCCATGCCGGTTTCCTGCTGCAATTCATCAAGCAGGGACAGCACCTCGGCCTGCACGGTCACGTCCAGCGCTGTGGTCGGCTCATCGGCGATCAGCAGGTCGGGCTTCATCGCCAGCGCCATGGCGATCATCAGGCGCTGGCGCTGGCCGCCGGAAAACTCGTGCGGGTATTTCTTAAGCGATTCCGCCGGGTTGGGGATGCCGACGCGAGTGACAAGACGCAGGGCCTCGGCGCGGGCGGTCCCGGCGCTGGCACCGTGCGTGGTCAGCGCCTCGGCGATCTGCCAACCGACGGTATAGACCGGGTTCAGATGGCTCAGCGGGTCCTGAAAGATCATGGCGATGCGGCGGCCGTTGATCTCGCGCCGCGCCTCGTCGGACAGGGCCAACAGATCCTGCCCGTCGAACAGGATCTGTCCCGAGGTGATCCTGCCCGGCGGCATGTCGATCAGGTTCATGATCGCCGACGAGGACACCGACTTGCCCGAGCCGCTTTCGCCCAGAATGGCCAGCGTCTCGCCCCGGTCCAGATGAAAGCTGACATCGCGCACGGCGTGGACGGTGCCAAGGGCGGTGTGGAAATCGACCGAAAGGTTTCTCACCTCCAGCAGGTGCTCAGCCATTCTTGTGCCCCCTCATTTCCAGACGCCAGCGCTGCACCGGGTCCAGCGCAATGCGCATCCAGTTCGACAAAAGGTTCAGCGACAGCGTGGTCAGGATGATCGCCAGTCCCGGCCAGAACGACAGCCACCACGCCGTCGTCAGGTATTGCTTGCCCTGCGAGATCATCAGCCCCCAGGTGATTTCCGGCGGCTGGATGCCGATGCCCAGAAAGGACAGCGCGCTTTCGGCCAGCATGACGAAGGCGAAATCCAGCGTGGCAATGGTCATCAGCGTCGGCAGCACCACCGGCAGGATGTGGCGAAAGACGATCCGGCCGGGCGAGGCGCCCATGACGCGGGCGGCGGATACGAACATGCGCTCCTTGATCTCCAGCACCTCGGCGCGGGTGGTGCGCAGATAGACGGGGATGCGGGTGATCGCCAGGACGATGATCAGGTTCAGGACCGAGGGGCCAAGGATGTAAAGCACGATCACCGCGATCAGCAGCGACGGAAAGGACATGATGACATCGGCCAGCCGCATGATGATCTGGCTGACGCGCGGTCCGGCATAGCCCGCGACCAGCCCCAGCGCCGAGCCGACCGTGGCCGAGATCAGCACCGCGCCCGCGGCGACCAGCATGGTGTTCTGCGTGGCGACGATGATGCGCGCCAGCAGCGGCCGGCCAAGCGCATCGGCGCCCATGATCCACAGCCAGCCGCGACTGAACTCGAACGGTGGCGCGTTGCGGCCGCGCAGGTTCTGCTTTTGCGCCGCCGCATCCAGCCATGCCGGCCCGATGATCGCCAGCACCACGATCAGCAGCAGAAACAGCGCCGCCGCCAGCGCGAACTTGTCGGCCCACAGCATCCGCGCCATGCGGCGGGCAAAGCCGGGTTCGTCGGGAAAGGTGTCGGTCTGGGTCATGGCGGCCCCCTAGTGGCGGATGCGCGGATCGAGGGCCGAATAGGCCAGGTCGATCAGCAGGTTCATGACAAAGATCGCCAGCGCCGTGACCATGATCGCCGCCAGCACCACGTTGAAATCGCGTTGCAGGATGGCGTCGATCATCAGCTTGCCGACGCCGGGAAAGCCGAAGATGGTCTCGACCACCACGGCGCCGTTCAACAGTGCCGCCGCCTGATCGCCGATGACGGTGATGACCGGCAGCATGGCATTGCGCAGCGCGTGGACAAAGATGATCGGCCGCGCGCGCACGCCCTTGGCCCGCGCCGTCTTCACATAGGCCGAGGACAGCGCCGAGATCATTGCGCCCCGCACCACCTGCACGATCAGCCCGAAGGGGCGGATGAACAGGACGGCGATGGGCAGGATCCAGTGCCAGACCGTCCCCGTCCCCGAGGTCGGCAGCCAGCCCAGCCCGACCGCGAACACCACGATGGCGACGATGGCGACCCAGAAATCCGGCGCCGAGGCCCCGATCAGCGACACCAGCGAGGCGATGCGGTCAAAGATCCCGCCGGCGCGGAACGCCGCCAGCGAGCCGACGACAATGGCGGCGGTGGTGACCAGCGTCATGGTGATGACCGCCAGTTGCAGCGTCCAGACGAACGCCTCCAGCACCACGTCGATGGCCGGGCGGGCGCGGCGGATGGAATCGCCGAAATCGAGGTGCAGCAGGTCCCAGATATAGCGCCCGAACTGTGTCAGCAGCGGGTCGTTCAATCCGTGAAGCTGGCGGAATTCCTCGCGCATCTGTTCGGTCGCGTCCACCGGCAGGAACAGCGATGCCGGATCGCCGGTCAGGCGTGACAGGAAGAACACCATCACCACCAGCCCCAACAGGGAAATCAGGCTGGCAAAGGCCCGCTTGCGAATGAAACTCGACATGGAACGCTCCGGTCAAAAGACAGGACGCACGGGCGGGGCGACGGGCCCCGCCCGGCGGCGGCTCATTTGAAGGCGATCTCGCCCAGGGGCAGGGACGAGGTCGTGGACATGTTCGGCTTCCACTCAAGCCGCGGCGCGACGCGGGCAAAGCGGACCGAATGGAACAGCAGCACATCCGCCACCACGTCGTCATGCAGATAGGCCTGAAGTTCCGACCACAGTTTCGCGCGCTCCTCGCCCGTCGCGGCCGAGGCGCGGGTGATCAGGTCATCGACCTTGGCATCACTGATCCCCGATTGCAGCCCCTCCGAGGCGTATTTGAAGAACATCGTGAATGACGGATCGCCCTTCGAGTTGTCATGCATCGCCGTCGCCATCATCGGGCCGCGGTCGGTCGGATAGGGCTTGGAATACAGCTTCTGGAACTCGGCGATTTCATAGAATTGCAGATCGACGTTGAAGCCGACGTCCTGCAACTGCTGCTGGATCGCCTCCATCACCTCGGTAATGTTTGGAAAGTTGGCGGTGCGCGCGACCAGCGTCAGCTTGGTATCGACCGGAACGCCGTCGGCCTTGGCCTCCTCCAGCAGTTTCTTCGCGCCTTCGGGATCGTATTTCCAGACCGGCACATCCTTGTTCCAGCCCAGCGTCGGCGGCGGGAACAGCGCGGTGGCCAGCAGCGTGCCTTCGGGCAGCAGGGTGCCGATGAAGGCCTCGCGGTCGATGGCCATGTTCAGCGCCTTGCGCACCCGGACGTCGTTGATCGGCGGCATCGAGTGGTCCAGCCGGATATAGATCGTCTCGCTGTCCAGATAGGGGAAGTCGGTTTCCGGGTTGGTCGCGTCCTGCGCGGCGATCGAGGGGGCGATGTCCGCCTCGGCCGTGGCCACCATGGCGGCGCGCACGGCGGGGTCGGCGCGGAAAAGATACGTCGCCTGGGTCACGGCGGGTTTGGTGCCCCAATAGCCGTCGCGTTCGGCCAGCACGATCTGCTGGCTGGGGGTCCAGTCCTTCAGCACATAGGGGCCGGTACCGATGGGCTGGCGGGTGAATTCGATGGGGGTTTCCTCGGGGACGATCGAGACCAGCGACAGCAGCAGGGGCAGGATCGGCTGCGCCGGATCGGCCTTGAAGTCGATGGTCTGATCGTCGACCACCGTGGCCGAGACGGTCATGCCGCCGAAATAGCGCTTGGCCTCGCAGGTGATCTTGTCGCTCATCACGCGGTCGAAGCTGTGCTTGACGTCTTTCGCGTCAAAGGTCGTGCCATCCGAGAAGGTGACGCCCTGACGCAGCTTGAAGCGCCAGCCGCCATCGGGCTGCTGTTCCCAGCTTTCGGCCAGCTTGGGTTGCAGGCCGGTGCCGCCGGCCACGTCCAGATAGGTCAGGGTTTCGCTGATGTTCTGGAGCAGCACCGCGCCGATGGTCGATTGCGTGGACATGCAGGGCTCCAGCAGGTCGACATCCTCGCCCATGACGATCCTGATGGCGCTGTCCTGGGCCATGGCCGGCAGGGCAAGGCCCGTGGCCAGCAACAGTCCCCCCAGCATTGCGGTCTTGCGGATCATACTCACTCCTCCCAGATGCGATTCATGCGACATTTGTGACGGCCGGGCCGGTGGCCTGGCCATGCGGCGGGCTTGGCCGTGTCGTAGCCGCGCCCGATTCCCGAAGACCTTGACCCTCAGGCAGGCAGACCATCGGCGAACGGGCATAAGTTGTCAATCATTATGTTGATGTTATCACAAATGAGATCATGTCAGATATTTATTTCATTTAATTACAGTGTATTGTGCTGACTAACGCCAACGTGCTTTCGCATGAATGACAACATCACACTTGACAACTATGGATGATTGCGGCCTTTTGCACCCTGCGCGACCATGGGAAGGGGACCGAGAATGCAGCCAGTCGAAATCGCCGAACGCATGACGGGGCGCCTGACCGAAACCGCACCCGGCCGGGCCGAGGCGTTTCTGCCCTCGCCCAGGGTGCAGAACCATGCGGCCTTTCTTGCGCCGCTGCCCGGAGGCGATCTGCTCTGCGCCTGGTTCGGCGGCACGCTTGAGGGCAAATCCGACATTTCCATTCATGCCGCGATCCTGCCGAAGGGCAGCGACCAATGGGGGGCGCCGCAGCTTCTGTCGCATGACCCGGCGCGGTCGGAACAGAACCCGGTGATCTTTACCGCGCCCGATGGCGGGCTGTGGCTGTTTCACACCGCGCAGCCCTCGGGCAATCAGGACGAATGCCTAATCCGCATGGCGCCGCTGACCCGCGATCCGGCGGATCCGACGGTCATCGCCTCGGGCGAGGGCAGGTTTCTGGACCTGCCGCGCGGCTGCTTCATCCGCGCGCCGCTGGTGGTGCGTGACGATGGCGCCTGGCTGCTGCCGATCTTTCGCTGCGTGACGCGGCCCGGCCAGAAATGGAACGGCAGCCATGATGTCGCGGCGGTCGGGGTCTCGGCCGATGGCGGCCAGACATGGCGGCTTGAAGAGGTTCCCGGCTCCATCGGCTCGGTCCATATGGGGCCGGTCGATCTGGGCGGCGGCCGGCTGGCCGCGTTCTATCGCCGCCGTCAGGCCGATTTCGTCCACCGCTCGGACAGCACGGATGGCGGCCGGACGTGGTCGGCGCCGGTGGCGACGGACATGCCCAACAACAATTCCTCGGTCGCGGCGATCCGGCTGAACGATGGCCGCATCGCGGTGATCGGCAATCCGGTCAACGCCGCCATGTCGCCCGACCGCCGCGCCTCGCTTTACGATGAGCTGGGCGAGGACGACGCCCGCCCCGACGCCGACCCGACCGGCGGTTGCGTGCCGGTCTGGGGCGTGCCGCGCGCGCCGGTCGTCGTGGCGCTGTCCACCGATGGCGGCGCGACCTTCCCGCGGCGGATGCTGATCGAGGACGGGCCGGGCACCTGCACCAGCAACGATTCGACCGACGGGCGGAACAGGGAAATGTCCTATCCGTGGATCTGGCAGGCGCCCGATGGCACCCTGCATCTGGCCTATACCTATCATCGCCGCACCATCAAATACGTCCGCCTGTCGCCCAGGGCGCAAGCGGCGCTGGAGGAACAAACCGCATGAGCGAGATCATCGGCATCACCATGGGCGACCCCTGCGGCGTCGGCCCCGAAATCTGCGTCAAGGCGCTGGCGGACATGTCACCCGCCGACCGCGCCCGCACCCGCATCTATGGCAACCGCGCCACGCTTGAGGCCGCGAAGGCCGCGGTCGGCTGCGATGTGGACCTTGATGGCCATGTTGTCGATCTGCCGGTCGAGGGCGCGCCGCTGCCATGGGGACAGCTTTCCCCCGTCGCCGGGGACGCGGCCTTTCGCTTTATCCAGGCCGCCGTGCAGGACGCGCTGGCGGGCAGGATCGGTTGCATCGTCACCGCCCCCATCAACAAAGAGGCGCTGAACGCCGCCGGCCACCACCATGACGGCCACACGGGCATGTTGCGCAGCCTGACCGGGGCGAAGGCGGCCTATATGCTGCTGGCCTCGGACCGGCTGAAGGTCATCCACACCTCGACCCATGTTTCGCTGCGCGACGCCATCGCGCGGGCCACGACCGAGCGCGTGCTGGCGACGATCCGCGCCGGGAACGAGCACCTGAAACGCATCGGCATCGCGGCCCCCCGCATCGCGGTCGCCGGTGTGAACCCGCATTGCGGCGAAGGCGGCCTGTTCGGGACCGAGGATGACGACCAGATCGCCCCCGCCGTCACCCTTGCCCGCGCCGAGGGCATCGACGTGCAGGGGCCGATCTCGGCCGACACGGTGTTCCATCGCGCCTATAACGGCGCCTTCGATCTGGTGGTGGCGCAGTATCACGACCAGGGCCATATCCCGATCAAGCTGGTGGCCTTCGACGACGCGGTGAACGTCTCGGTCGAGCTGCCCATCGACCGCGTCTCGGTCGATCACGGCACTGCCTTCGACATCGCCGGCAAGGGTATCGCCAATCACGGCAACATGAACGCGGCCATCGCCTATGCCCGCAAACTGATCGCAGGAGGCCGCGCATGAGCTTTGCCATAGAAGGCGTCTATTGCGCCGCCGCCACGCCGCTGAAAGCCGACGGCACCCCGGACCTTGCGCTGTTTGGCGCCCATACCCGCGCGCTGATCGAAGAGGGCTGCCACGGCATCGCCATGCTGGGTTCCACCGGCGAGGCGAACAGCTTCGGCACCCGCGACCGCATGGCGCTGCTTGAGGCGGCGATTGCGGGGGGCACCCGCCCCGACCAGCTTTTGCCCGGCACCTCGTCCTGCGCCGTCTCGGAAGCGGTCGAAATGACGCGCCATGCCGTGCAGGCGGGCGTCAAGGGCGTGGTGATGCTGCCGCCCTTCTATTACAAGGCTTACACCGACGACAGCCTGTTCCGGTTCTATGCCTCGGTGATCGAAAAGGTGGCCGATGACCGGCTGCGGGTGATCCTGTATCACATCCCGATGCTGACCGGCGTGCCGATCAGCCATGGCCTGATCGCCCGGCTGATCGCGGCCTTTCCCGATACCGTCGTCGGCATCAAGGACAGCGACGGCAAGATCGAGAACATGCACGCGATTTCCGCGCTGTTTCCCGGTTTCTCGGTGCTGGCGGGGGCCGACCCCCTGCTGCTGCCGGTGTTGCAGGGCGGCGGCGCGGGCTGCATCACCGCGACCTCGAACCTTGTCGCGCGGGAATTGCGTTTCGTCTTTGACCACTGGCAGGACCCCGCCCGCGCGGCCGAGGTGAAGGCGGCGCAGGACACCATCGTGGCGTGGCGCAACCTGACCAACAGTTTCGTCCAGTTGCCGACCGTCAAGACCATGCTGGCCCGGCGCCGCGACGACATGGGCTGGCTGAACATCCACCCGCCATTCTCGCCCCTGTCGCAGGCCGAGGCCGCGCAGGTCTGGTCGGCAATGGCCGCATTGGAAGGAGCCGCCGCATGAGCCTTGCGCGCATCATCACCCTGTATCAGCCGCGCCGGCTGGAAATCGGCGCCAACTCGGCCGCCCGGGTGGGCGAATGGGCCACGGACGCCGCCCGCATCCTGGTGCTGGCGACGCCGATCACCGCCGGTTTCACCGACCGGCTGGGCCTCTCGGGCCATGTCACCGTCTTCGACGCCATCCCGGGCGAGCCCGACATCGCCACCCTTGATGCCGCCATGGCTGCAGCCCGCGCCGCGCGCCCCGATCTGGTGGTCGGTCTGGGCGGCGGCTCGGTTCTGGATGTCGCGAAACTGGTTGCCGCAATGTGGGACGGCGACCAGACGCTGGCCGACGTGGCCGGTCCGAACCGCATTGCCGGGCGCCGCACGCGGCTGGCGCAGGTGCCGACCACCGCCGGCACCGGCTCGGAGGCGGGCATCCGCGCGCTGATCACCAATCCGGGCAAGGGCAACAAGATCGCCGTCGAAAGCCCGCATCTGATCGCCGATCTGGCGGTTCTGGACCCGGTGCTGACCTTCTCGGTTCCGCCTGCGGTGACTGCGGCGACCGGCATCGACGCCATGGCCCATTGCGTCGAGGCCTTCACCAACAGAAACGCCCATCCGGTGATCGACGGCTATGCCCGCATGGGGATCGATCTTGTCGGCAGATACCTTGCCCGCGCGGTTGCCGATGGCGCCGATACCGAGGCGCGCGAGGGGATGATGCTGGCCTCATACTATGGCGGCATCTGCCTTGGCCCGGTGAATACCGCCGCCGGGCACGCGCTGGCCTATCCGCTGGGCACGCTTCTGAACCTGCCGCACGGGCTGGCCAATGCCATCATCTTTCCCCATGTGCTGGCCTATAACGAAAGCGTCGCGCCGGAAAAAACCGCCGAGGTCGCCGCCGCTCTGGGCTTGGGCGCGGGTGAACTGCTGGCGCAGGCGCATGGCTTTTGCGCCGGCCTTGGGGTCGAGATGCGGCTGGCGCGCCATGGCGCGACCGAGGAACAGCTTGCCCGCTTTGCCCAGGACGCCCACGCCATCCGGCGCCTGATGGACAACAATCCCCGCGACATGTCGGTGGCCGATGTGCTGGCCATCTATCGCGCCGCCTTCTGATGCGGGCGGCGGGGCAGCGGGTCGCACTGGTCTCGGGCGTCAGTTCGGGGATCGGGCGGCAGATCGCGCAGGCGTTGCTGGCACAGGGCTGGCAGGTGATCGGCCTAAGCCGCCGTGCGCCCGAACCGGGCCATCCGAACCTGCGCCATATCGCCGTCGATCTGTCCGACGCCAAGGCGCTGGAGACGGCGCTGGCCGGCATCGGTCCGCTGGACGCCATCGTCCATGCGGCGGGCGTCTTGCGTGTCGGCACCGTCGGCGCCCTTGATCCGGCGAATGGCGAAGCCATGTGGCGCCTGCATGTCATGGCGGCCGAGCGGATCGTGAATACCCTTGTCCCCGGGCTGGCCGATGGCGGCCGGATCGTGCTGATCGGCAGTCGCACCGCCGCGGGCTCTGCCGGGCGCTCGCAATATGCGGCGACCAAGGCGGCGCTGGTCGGCATGGCGCGGTCATGGGCGATCGAGCTGGCGCCGCGTGGCATCTGCGTCAATGTCGTCGCCCCGGCGGCGACGGATACGCCGATGCTGAAAGATCCCGCCCGTGCCGGCGTGCAGTCGAAATTGCCGCCGATGGGCCGGCTGGTGCAGCCCGACGAGGTTGCCGGCCTGACCGCCTTTCTGCTGGGCGATGCCGCCCGCAGCATCACCGGCCAGCAGATCGTCGTCTGCGCCGGATCCTCGCTTTAAGGGGGGCTTCATGCGGCTTTGCATCATCGCCGATGACCTGACCGGGGCGCTGGACGCCGCCGCCCCCTTTGCCGAGCGCGGGCTTTCTACCCGCGTGGCGCTTGGCGCTGAGGCCACCGCCGAAGCCGCCGCGCTGAATCCCCAGGTGATGGCAGTCAGCACCCGTTCGCGCGACGGCGACGAAGCCGCCGCCCGGGCCGCCATGGCGCAGGTGCTGGCGGCGCTGCCGCCCGGTGTGGCACTGATGAAGAAAGTGGATTCGCGGCTCAAGGGCCATGTCGCGGCGGAACTGGCCGTGCTGGACCCGTCCGCAATGCTGGTCGCGCCGGCGATCCCCGATTTCGGTCGTATCACCCGCGACGGGCAGGTGCGGGGTTTTGGCGTTGATCAGCCCATTCCGGTCCGCGACCGGCTGGGCGATCTGGCCGGCCGCGCCACCATCCCCGATGTCGCGACCCGCGATGACATGCGGGCAGCGCTGGCTGCGGCCCCTGCGGGTGCGCTGCTGGTCGGTGCCCGCGGCCTTGCCGAGGCGCTGGCGATTGCATTGACCGGCCAGCATGACGCCCCGCCCGCGCGGCCGCCGCAGGGCCGCGCGTTGCTGGTCGTCGGCTCGCGCGATCCGATCACGCTGGCGCAGGTGGCGCGCGCAGGGGGCGCGGCGCTGGCCGCCGCACCGCTGGGCGATCTGGCCAATGCCGAAAGCCTTGCGGAAACGCCCTTTCTGCTGGTGCAGGCGACCCCCGGGGACACGCCCCGCGCGGGCGATGCCGTCGCCCGCGCGCTGGCCCGCAGCGTTCATCCGCATCTGACCCGCGGCCGCCGGTCCCTGCTTCTGACCGGGGGCGCCACGGCCGAGGCGGTGCTGGCGGAAATGGGCGTCAGCCTGCTGGACCTGCGCGGCGAATGTCTGCCGGGCCTGCCGCTGGCCTATGCCGGCGAGCGCTGCATCATTGCGAAATCCGGCGGTTTCGGCGATGAGGACACACTCGCCACCCTTCTGGCGATGTTTCGGGGCACGGGTTGATGGCATCGGAAAAGACCGCACGCAAAAGCCTGGGTGAGATCGTCTTTGATCGCATGGAGCGTGCGATCAAGTCGGGCGCCTATTCGCCGGACGAACGGTTGCCGACCGAGCTGGACCTTGCGGCCGAGTTCGAGGTCTCGCGCCCGGTCATCCGCGATGCGCTGAAACGCCTGCGCGAACGCGGGCTGATCTATTCGCGGCAGGGCGCGGGCAGCTTCGTGCGCGCGATCGGGCTGAAGCAGCCGCTGGGCTTCGGCCAGGTCGAGAACGTCTCGGACCTGCTCAGTTGCTATGAATTCCGTCTGACGATGGAGCCCGCCGCCGCCGCCTTCGCGGCCGAACGCCATGACGCCGGGTCGCTGGACCGCATCGCCGCCGCGCTGGAGCAGATGCGCGACGCGACCAACCGCCAGGCACATCGCGAGGATGCCGATTTCCAGTTTCACCTCGCCATCGCCATTGCCGCCGACAATACCTATTTCTCGACCGCGATGGAGGCGCTTAAGGACCATATCGCCGTCGGGATGCGCTTTCACGGCATGTCGGTCAAGCGCGAGGCCAGCGGCCTGACCCGCGTCTTCGACGAGCATCACGCCATCTTCGAGGCGATCCGGCTGAGAAACAGCCATGAGGCCCATGACCTGATGCGCAACCACCTGTCAGGCTCGCGCGAGCGCCTGTTCGAGCGGAAAAAGCCCGCGCAGGCGGCATCGGGATAGGACGGGCCAGCTGTCGCCGCTGAATTCGTGCGGCCAAAGAACTGACTGAAAGCTGCAATAAGGTCATTCGCCGTCCTTCACTGTGGATGGTCGCGTTGAAAATGCTCGACGGAATGCGGATTTCATGGGACATATGGCGACTTTTCAATGCCAAGGAGGATCAGCCATGCGCCCCGGTCGCGTTCAGCCCCTGTCCATATCCCGCCGCGCGCTCGGCACCCGGCTTGCCGGCGTGGCTGCCGCGATCGGCTTCGGGAATGGTGCGGCGGCAAGCGGCATGGCTGCGCCGGCGCCTGCGCTTGACCCCGAGCTGCGCGATGCGGCGCTGCGCGGGCTGGCGCTTGCCGGCTATCGCGGCGACCCGGTGACGGCGGCGGCGGCCAGGGCCGCATTGGCGCGACTGGCCGAAACCGACCCCGAGGCCGCGTTGCTTGGGCGCCTTTACCAGAAGCTGGACGTGCGCCCCGCCGCTTACTGGCCCGAGGACGCGCGCGAGGCTGCGGCGGCCGACCTTGCCACGCTGCACGCAGCCATCCGCGCCTGCCAGCCGGTCGCGTTCGGCTATACCGACATGGACGGGAACGAGACCTCGCGCACGGTGCTGCCGTTGGCGCTGGTCCACCCGCCGCAAGGGGTGAAGCTGCTGGCCTGGTGCGAGGAACGCGAGGGTTTCCGCCAGTTCTTCGTCCGCGCCATGGAGGGGCTGGCCGCAAGGCCCGGCGATTTCAGCGACCGCCGCATGACCCTGCTGCAAGGGTTGGTCGAAAAGGAAACCGGGCGGGCGTGACGGGGCTGGTGGCGCGGTGAAAGCGCTGCGCCATCGTTTCGCGCAAGGGATCGCCCGGAGCCCTTCTCTGATCTTCGCCAACCGGTCATGTCGTGTCGCGGCACCAGCATGCCGGCGCCGCACGATGCAGGGCGCCGGGGGCGGTTTCGCGGGGGCTCAGATCGCCTGACCGCCCTGCTGGTCGAACAGGATCGTCTTGTCGTGGTCGATGGCAAAGCGGTGTTTCGTGCCGGCGGCAATGCCGGCATTGGCGGGCAGGCGGGCCATGATGCCCTGACCGCCAAGCGACAGCTCGGCATAGATGTCGGGGCCGGTCGGCTCGATCACCTCGACATGCATCCCGACCGCCGCGGGGTCGTCGTCTGCGGCAAGCCGGATCCATTCCGGGCGCAGGCCCAGCAGCACCCGGTCCGAGGGCAGCGCCGCATCCGGCGCGACCGAGGACGGAAAGGGCAGCGTGGTGCCGTCGTCAAGGCGCAGGCGGCGGTTCGGCGCGTCCCCCTCGACCCGCGCCGGGATCAGGTTCATCGCCGGAGAGCCCATGAACGTCGCCACGAACACATTCGCCGGGCGTTCATAGATGTCGGCCGGCGTGCCGAACTGCTGGATGATGCCGTCCTTCATCACCGCGATGCGGGTCGCCATGGTCATCGCCTCGATCTGGTCGTGGGTGACATAGACGATGGTGGTGCCAAGGCGCTGATGCAGCTTCTTGATCTCGGTCCGCATCTCGACCCGCAGCTTGGCGTCGAGGTTCGACAGCGGCTCGTCAAAGAGAAACAGCGCCGGTTCGCGCACCAGGGCGCGGCCGATGGCGACGCGCTGGCGCTGGCCGCCCGACAGCTGCGAGGGCTTGCGGTCCAGAAGGTGTTCGATCTGGAGAAGCTTCGCGACCTTGCCCACCCGCTCGCGCCGGGCGTCCTTGGGCACGCCGCTCATTTCCAGCGAGAAGCCCATGTTCTGCGCCACGTTCATCGCCGGGTAAAGCGCGTAGCTTTGAAAGACCATGGCGATGTCGCGTTCTTTCGGTTCCAGCCCGTCGACGCGGCGCTCCTGAATATGAATCGTGCCAGATGTCTGTTCCTCAAGCCCGGCGATGATGGATAGCAGCGTCGATTTCCCGCAGCCCGAAGGGCCGACCAGCACGAGGAAATCGCCGTTCGCAATCTCAAGGTTGATATCCTTCAGGATGCTGACTGCACCGAAGGATTTCTGGACATTTCGGATGGCAAGTGCGCCCATGGGATCATCCTTTCACAGAACCGGCCATCAGGCCGCGCACGAAATAGCGGCCGGCCATGACGTAGACGGCGATGGTCGGCAGCGCGGTGATGACGGCGGCGGCCATGTCTTCGTCATAGGCCTTGGTGCCGGTCGAGGTGTTGACGAGGTTGTTCAGCGCCACCGTCACCGGCTGGCCGGAGCCGGCCGAGAACGCGACCCCGAACAGGAAGTCGTTCCAGATGCCGGTGAACTGCCAGATGACCGAGACCATGATGATCGGCCATGACACCGGCAGCAGGATGCGCAAGAGGATCGCCCAGAACCCGGCGCCGTCGATGCGCGCGGCGCGCAGGATCTCGTCCGGGATCGAGACGAAGTAGTTGCGGAAGAACAGCGTCGTGAACGAGATGCCGTAGACGACATGGACCAGCACCAGCCCCGGAACGGTCCCGGCGATCTTCAGGAAACCCAGCAGATAGGCCATCGGGATCAGGACGGTCTGGAACGGGATGAAGCAGCCGAACAGGATGAAGGCGAAAACAATGTTGTCGCCGCGAAAGCGCCATTTCGTCAGCACATAGCCGTTCAGTGCCCCCAGCGTCACCGACAGGATCACCGCCGGAATCACCATCAGGAACGAGACGGCGAAATGCCCCTTCAGCCCGTTGCATTCGACGCCGATGCAGGCCGCGTCCCAGACCTTGCGCCATGCGTCCAGCGTCGGCGCCTGCGGCAGGCTGAAGAGGTTGCCGGCCCTGATCTCGTCCATGGATTTCAATGAGGTCAGCAGCATCGTGATCAGCGGCGCAAGGAAGGCCAGTGCCAGCACCGCCAGCAGCCCGTAAACCATGACCCGGCCGACAAGCTTGCCGTGGCGGCGGGGGTGCGGCGTGTCAACGGCGGTCATCGCGCAGCTCCGAATAGAGATAAGGGACGATCACGGCGGCAAGCGCCATCAGCATGACGACCGCGCTTGCAGCGCCAAGGCCAAGGTCGTTGCGGGTGAAGGTGGTGGAATACATGAAGGTCGAGGGCAACTCGGTCGAGATGCCGGGGCCGCCCTTGGTCAGCGCCACGACAAGGTCATAGCTTTTGATCGCCAGATGCGCCTCGATCACCAGCACGGTCAGAAAGACCGGGCGCAGCGCCGGGATGATGATGCGGGTATAGGTCTTCCACAGCGGCGCGCCGTCGATCCGGGCGGCCTTGAGGATTTCGGTGTCGATCCCGCGCAGGCCCGCCAGAAACAGCGCCATGACGAAGCCCGCGACCTGCCAGACCCCGGCGATGACGACGGTGTAGATGGCCTTGTCCGGCTCGACCAGCCACTGGAAGGTGAAGCTGTCCCAGCCCATCCCGCGCACCAGCTTTTCCAGCCCCAGGCCGGGGTTCAGGATCCATTGCCAGACGACGCCGGTCACCACGAAGGACAGCGCCATCGGATACAGGAACACGGTGCGCAAAAAGCCCTCGCACCGGATGCGCTGGTCGATCAGGATGGCGATCAGCAGGCCCAGAAGTGTGCCGATGACGATATACAGGCCGCCGAAGATCAGCATGTTCTTGACCGCGATCATCCAGCGGTCGTTGATCATCAGCCGCGCATACTGGTCGAAGCCCACGAAGTTGAAGCGCGGAAACATCTTCGAGCCGGTGAATGACAGCACGACCGTATAGGCGATGAAGCCGTAGATGCAGACGGTGATCAGCGCCAGAGACGGCGAGATCACCGCAAGCGGCATCACACGTCGAAGCGTCTGTTTGGCGCGCATCGGCCTTCCTCCCTGATTGCGATTTGCGGTGCGCCGCCCCTCACGGCGCACCGCCGCCCCCCTTGTTGCGGCCGTATTACTGGGCGGCCTGCACGGCCCGGACCAGTGCGGCTGCGGCATCCTGCGACGACTGATCGCTGTTGAAATGCTGCGTCACCACGTCCTGGATCGCGCCCTGAATGGCCGAGGGCTGCGCCGCGCCGCCATCGACGTCAGGCAGCAGCGAACCCGCCGCGATGGCCGCCTTGATGTCGGTCATCGCTTCCTTGGCGCAGGCGTCGAACTTGTCGCCGGGCACGTCCATCCGCGCCGGGATCGAGCCTTTGACGAGGTTGAAGGTCTCCTGGAAGGACGGGTTCATGATGGCGGATGCAAGCGCGTCCTGCGCGGCCTTGGCGTCGCCCTTGGCGGCGAAGAATTCAAAGAAGTCGCCGTGGAACAGGTAGGTGCCCTTGTTGCCCGGCGCGGGCGCGCACAGGATGTCGGTGCCGGGCACCTGCTTGGCGTTGACGATCTCGCCCTTGGCCCAGTCGCCCATCAGCTGCATAGCGGCCTGACCGTTCAGCACCATGGCGGTGGCGTCGTTCCAGACCCGGCCGGGGGTGTTCGGGTCGACATAGCCCTTGAGCTTGCGCATGTTGTCAAAGACCTTGGCCATCTGTTCGCCGCCAAGCGCCTCGGGGTTCAGGTCCATCATCGTCTGCTTGTAGAATTCGGGGCCGCCGATGGCGACGATCAGATCCTCGAAGACGATGGTTTCCTGCCAGGGCTCACCGCCGAGGGCCAGCGGGATGATGCCCTTTTCCTTCAGCTTGTCACCGGCGGCGAAGAACTCGTCCCAGGTGGCGGGCGGGGTCAGGCCGTTGTCGGCAAAGACCTTGGCGTTCATCCACATCCAGTTGGCGCGGTGGATGTTGAAGGGCACGCCCACCCATTTGCCGTCATACATGGCGGCGGCCTTGATTTCATCGGGCAGGACGGCGGCCCAGTTTTCCTTCTCGGCCAAGGGCGTCAGGTCGCCCAGCAGCCCTTCGGCCGCCCATTCCTGAAGGCCCTTCAGGCTGATCTGCGCCGCCGTCGGCGGGTTGCCCGACGACACCCGCGCCTTCAGCGCCGTCAGCGCCGCACTGCCGCCGCCGCCGGCCACGGGCGCATCCTTCCAGCCGATGCCTTCCTTCGCCAGCGTGTCCTTCAGGACCCCGATCGCGGCGGCTTCCCCGCCCGAGGTCCACCAGTGCAGCACCTCGACATCCTCGGCTGCGGCCATGCTGGCGACCGATGCCATCAGGACGGCAACCGCGCCGAATGATGCGTATTTCATGCTTTCTCCTCCTCTGATGCGGGCGGCGATGCGCCCTTGTTGTCCGCAGGGGCAGTCGGCAGCGGCGCCCCCCATGCGCCCGCGGCGACAGCCTGCCAGCCGAGTTCCGCCCAGGCCAGCCGATGCTGGCCGCCGATTTCGATGCCGGGCGCGATCCGGTCGAAGGCGCGGGCAAACGCGCTGCGCGGAAAGCCCGCCATGGCGCAGATGCCGCCGCCGATCACCGTCGTGTCGGGCGAGAACAGCCACACCGCCATCGCCGCCGTCATCGCCATGTCGCCCAGAAAGCCGTCCACGTCCTGCGCCAGCGCGGCGTTGCCGGCGGCGCGCTGAAAGACCTCGGCGATGGGGACGGCGTGGCTGCGGGCGATTTCCGCCAGCACCCGGCCCGAGACATGGGTCTCAAGGCAGTTCGACCGCAGCCCCGCCAGCGGCAAGCCATGTGCCCGATAGCCCCGAAACGGCATCGAGCCGATTTCCAGCGCGTAGCCCGCGCCGCGAAACGGCACCCCGTCCTGCAGGAAGGCCGCGCCGACGCCGGTGCCGAAGAACAGGCCCAGCAGATTGCGCGCCCCGCGCCCCGCGCCCGCCCGCCATTCGCCTTGCAACAGCAGGACCGCGTCGCGTTCCAGCCGCACCTCGCATCCCAGCCGGGCCGAAAGTTCGCTGGCCAGCCGGTGGCCGTTCAGTTCGGGCACGTTGCCGGCATGCTGGATCAGGTCCAGATCCGGATGCACAAACCCCGGCACGGTCGAGACGACGGCATCGGGCGTCGCCTGCAGGTCCGTGCGGGCCTGCCCGATCAGCGCGGCCAGACTGCCGACCGGATCGGCGCTGCGCAAGGCCGAGGTCGGGACATGCGTCTGCAACTCGCGCTGCTGGCCGTCCTGGATGGCCAGGAACTTGATATGCGTGCCGCCGATATCGACCACCAGAAGGTTTTTCACCGCCCGTCCTCCGACAGGAAGCGGGCGAGGGCGGCGGTGAACTCGCGGGTGTAAAGCGCCGGATCGACGGTTTTCGAGGTGATGACATCAAGCCGCGCACCGGGGATCAGCGCCGCCAGCTCGCGCGCATAAGCCAGCGGGTGGACGTAATCCTGATCGTTGGCGATGACCAGCGTCGGCCGGTCGATGGCCGCCATCTGGGGGCGCGAAATCCCGGGGCCGCCCTTCGGGATCGCGGCCAGAAGGGCCACGGTCGTATCCGGTCGCGGGCGCGAGAAATAGCCCGCCAACGATTTCGCATTGTCCGGCGATTGCGCCAGCAGGTCGCGGTATGCCTCGGTCCGGGTGAACTGACGCAAGCCCTCGTCCGCGCCGAGGCGGTGCAGATAGTCGCCCGCCGCGACATAGGCCGCCTGCGTTTCCGGCCCCGGCTGGTCGACCCATGCCGGGCGTGCCAGCACCATGCGCGTGACGCGGTCCGGGTGCAGCGCGCCAAGGCGCAGCGCGATGCCCGCCCCCAGAGAGATGCCGCCGACCGCCGCCTGCTGGATGCCCAGATGATCCAGCAGCGCCACCGCGTCATCGGCGAAGGTCGCGATGGACAGGCGCGCGGGGTCGCCCAGATCCGAATTGCCGTGACCACGGCACATCAGGGTGATGCGCTGCAAGCCCGCGTCATGGGGAAAGACAGCGGCGGGTTGGTCTGCCGGCGCGCCGAGGCCGTGCTGCCACAGGACCGGGCGGCCCTGACCCTGCATATGGAACTCCAGCCGGCAGCCGTCGGCGGTGGTGAAATGGCCCGTGGTCATGGCGCACCCGCGATCAGGTCTTGCAGCGCGCGCGCCGCCGGGGCGGTGTCGGCGGCATCGAACCCGTGGGCGACCAATGCGCCGTCGAACCCTGCACTGCGCAGCAGCGCGACGAAGGCCGGCAGGTCCACCGCGCCCCGGCCCGGCGCAACCACGCGGCCGTCAGTGGCGATGTCCTTGGCATGGGCCAGAAGCAAATCGTCGCCCAGAAGGTCCACGGCCTTGGCCATGATCTCGTGCTGGCGGGGCAGGGTCGCGGGCGACAAAAGGTTCGCCGCGTCAAGGATGATGCCCAGATGGGCCGCGCCCACCTGATCCAGCAGGCGCCGCGCGATGCGGGCGTCGGCGATGACATTGCCCGGCTCGGGCTCGATCGCCAGCTTGATGCCCGCGTCCGAGGCGAGTTGCAGCGCAAAATCCAGCTCGGCCCGGAAGTCCCGCATTGCCGCGTCCGAGGCATTGTCGGGATGCGCCGCCCACATATCCGTCGGGTTGCGCGAGCCGGTGCACAGCGTCACCATGGGCGCGCCCATCGCCCGCGCCGCCGCGACCACATTGGCAAAGCGGGGGCGGAAGGCCAGACGCACCGTCGCATCGGGATGGGCCATGTTATAGGTGCCCGACAGCGCCGCGATCCGCAGGTCGCGGGCGGCGGCCTCGGTCGCGACGGTCTCGGCCGCGCCTTCGGGCAGGGTCTGCGGCACCGGGTCCAGCCCGATGCAGGACAGGTTGAACTGCACCCCCGCGTAACCGTCCCGCGCGACCGCATCCAGCACGGCGGGGGCGGTCGTCAGCGGATAGGTGCGGGCAAAGATCGCGGGATACATCAGACGTCACCCGTGGCGTCGGCCAGGGCGACCGGCTTGCCGCTGCGGGCGGATTCGTTGATCGCCACCATCGCCCGGACCGAGGCGACGCCGTCCTCGATATCGGCGCCGGTCAGGGGGGCGCCGGTCAGGACGGTGTCGGCGAAGGCCTCGATCTGGCGGCGATAGAAATGGCCGTCGGCGCCAAGGACGCGGTGCGAGGCGCCGTCGGATTCGCGGAAGATGTCGACCTCGCTGGATTTGTAATACCAGGGGTTGAAGATCTTCCCCAGTGCGCTGCCATGTTCGCCGTAGATCTGGAAGCCCTCGTGCCAGTCCATGCGCACCTGAAGCGTCAGGTCCAGATGGCCCAGCGTGCCATTGGCGAATTCGGTTTCGACGAACCAGCTCATCGCGCCGAATTTCTGCGACAGGCGCGCGTGGACAGCGGTGATCGGCCCGGCCAGATAGCGCGCAAGATCGACCAGATGGCTGCCATGCGCCAGCATGTTGTAGCGCAGCTTGTCGGCCTTTTGGTCGCCCGCCGGGCGCATCGGGCGCGTGCCGCTGCGGATCAGCGGCTGGATAGCGTCGGTCGCGGTATAGCGGTGGGTCGAGTCGCAATACCACGCCTTCAGCGCCAGCAGCTCGCCCATTTCGTCGCGGATGAAGTCATGGGTCGCCTGAATGCCGGGGTCAAAGCGCAGCATATGGCCGATCTGCAGGGGAAGGCCGCTGTCCCGCACGGCCTTTTCCAGCGCCAGCACGTCGGCCACATTGGTGGCGATGGGCTTTTCGCAAAAGACCGGCTTGCCGGCGTCCAGCGCCCTGATGGCCGCGGGAACGTGGAAGGCGTCGGAAATCGCGATCACGACCGCGTCAAGCTGCGGATCGGCCAGCATGTCGTCGTAGTCGTTGTATATGCGCTGCGCGTCGTAGAAGCGGCCAAAGCGCTCTGCCAGTCCCTGATCCGCGTCGCAGACCGCGTAAAGTTCGGTATTGCGGGCCTTTTGCACCGATTCCAGATGCGCGGCCTGCGCGATGGGCCCGCAGCCCAGAATCCCGATACGCAGCAGCTTCTTGTCCTTCGTCAGGGCCATCGCCCGATCTCCCCCTCAACGGCTTTTGTTTTTGTTTAAGACGTAAGCAATATAAAGTCAACAAAAGCCCGAGGCGTGGGCAACGCCTTGATCTTGGGGATCAATCCAGATTGGGAAGGGTGAAAAGCGCGTCGCGGATCGTTGCTGCCGCGCCAATGGCGGCGCCGTCCGCACCGTATCTGGCGACCGTGATCGGCACCGATTCGAAGCCCGCCAGCAGCTTTTCGGCCAGTTTCGCCTGCACCTTTTCCGCGACGGGCGGGTATAGCAGCGCGGTCGGGCCGCCCAGGATGATCTGGCCGGGGTCCAGCAGGTGGATCGCATTGGCAAGGCCCGCGGCCAACGCCTCGGCCCAGGCGTCCAGCGCGCGGGCGACTTTCGGATCGTCAAGCGAGGCCAGCATCGCCGCGATCCCCTCGGCCACCGTCTGCGCGGGGTCCAGAAGCCCGGCAAAGGATTTCGCGCCGGCCAGCATCTCGAACGTGTCGACCCTGCCACCTGCGGCAATCAGCATGTGGCCGATTTCGCCGGCATAGCCGTGGGCGCCGTTCATCGGGCGGCCGGCCTCGACGATGGCGCCGCCGATGCCCTCGGCCATCAGGACCAGAAGCGTGCTGTCGGTCGCCGCCGCGCTGATCCCCGAGGCCTCGGCGCTGGCCAGCGCAAAGGCGTCGTTGCAGACGGTGACCATCCAGCCATCGGGGCAGGCGCGTTCAAGGTGGCTGCGCAGGGGATAGTCGCGCCATTCAAGGAAAGGCGCGTTCACCACGCTGCCGTCGCGCGCGACAAGCCCGGGGACGGAAACGCAAAGCCCCTCGATCCTGGCGGTGTCGATTCTGGCGGCGCCGATCAGCCGCTCAAGCAGCTCCAGCAGCCGTTCCAGCATATAGTCGGCATCGCGGAAGCGCGGGCCGGTCGGTTCGGCGATGCGGGCGACGACCTGCATGCGCAGGTCGATGACCACACCGATCAGCGCCCGCGTGCCGATATCGATGCCGATGAAATAGGCGCCCTCGGGGTTCAGCGCGATGGCGACGCCGGGGCGGCCCTTGCGCCCCTCGGTCGGGTTGGTCTCGCCCTCAAGGATATAGCCCGCATCGACCAGCGCGGTCATGGCATTGCCGATGGTGGCGCGGGTCAGGCCCAGTTCGCGGGCGATCTCGGCGCGCGACAGGGCGCGCCCGTCATGCAGCAGGCGCAGGCTTTTGATGGCGTTGACATGCCGAAGGAACTTGGTGGTGTGCATGCCTGCTGGCCCCGACTTCTGCCGCGCGTCCCGGTCGCGGGAAACGACGGGTCATCGCAAGACATGCCGCACAGCATGGCCCGTCAGCAAGGCACATTTTTCGTCACGGCGGCTGATTCTGCCCGCGATGCGTGTATAAGCCGCAGCAGATCCATTGCGTCGGGGCGCGAATTTTCATAGTATTAACAGATGAATGAATCAGACAATTCCGCCTCGTCCCCCCGCCGTTCCGGGCGGCTGGCTGGCACGATCCAGTTTCGCGGCATTATCGGCCAGGCCGTTTCCGAACTGGGCGTGCGCATCGTCGGCGGCGAATGGCCGCCCGGCGAGGCCCTGCCACGCGAGGCCGACCTGACCGAGATGATGGGCGTCGGCCGCTCGGTCGTGCGCGAGGCGGTGCGCATCCTCAGCGCCAAGGGGCTGGTGCGCAGCCGCACCTCGGACGGCACCCGCGTCACCCCGCGCGAGGAATGGCGCCTGCTTGACCCCGACGTGATGCATTGGCGCATCCAAAGCGGCGACCATCGGGAATTGCTGACCGATCTGTTCAATGTCCGTCAGGCGATGGAGCCGGGGCTGGTGCGGCTGGCCACCCAGCGCGCCAGCGAGGCCGCGCGCAGCCGCATCCGCGCCGCGTGGCAGGCGATGGAGGCGGTCTATGTCGATCCCGGCCATGACGACGCCGAACGGCGCGAACGCTTCATTCAGGCGGATGTGGAATATCACCGGGCGTTTCTGGCCGCGACCGGCTCGGCGCTGCTGACGCAGCTTTTCTCGGTGATCGAGGCGGCGCTGACGATGCTGTTCGATTTGCAGATGCGCACCCGCGGATACGACTCGCAGCTGACCGGCATGGACGACGCCCGCGCCCTGCATCGCCGCGTCTATGAACGGTTCGAGGCCGGCGATGCCGACGGTGCCGAGGCGGCGATGCGCGAGTTGATCGAGCACGCCGTCCTTGACGCCCGCACCGGGCTTGAGCGGATGGGTGAGCCGCCGGTCAGCGGCTGAGCGCCGCCATGATCGCCTGTGCGCGCTGGCCGATCTGGTCCAGCGTCAGGCCCGGCGTGAACAGCGCCGTGCCGATGCCGAAGCCATCGGCGCCGGCGGCGATCCAGTCGGCGAAGTTCTCGGGCCCCGCGCCGCCGACCGCGTAAAGCCGCGTGCCCTTGGGCAGCACGGCGCGCAGCGCCTTCAGTCCCTTGGGGCCGATCAGGTCGGCGGGGTAAAGCTTTACCCCGGTCGCGCCTGCCTCAAGTGCGGCGAAACATTCGCTGGGCGTCATCGCGCCGGGCCAGCTTTGCAGCCCGGCCGCGCGCGTGGCGCGGATCACGCGGGCGTCGGTATTGGGCGAGACGATGATCTTGCCGCCGACCGCCGCGACGGCCTCGACTTCGTCCGCGGTCAGGACGGTGCCGGCGCCGATGGTGGCGCGGTCGCCCGCCGCCTTGACCATGCGGCGGATCGAGATCAGCGGCTCGGGCGAGTTCAGCGGCACCTCGATGGTGGTGATGCCGGTCTCGATCAGCAGTTCCAGCACGGGCACCGCCTCGTCAGGGGTGATGCCGCGCAGGATGGCGATAACGTCGGGGGTCATGTCAGGTCCTTTCGGTGGGGCGGGCAAGGGCAAGCCCCGCCAGCGTGGCCTTGGTGGCAGACAGCGTGCGGGCCCGTGCGCCGGACCGTTCCAGCGCGGCCAGATACAGCGCCTCAAGCCCGGTGCTGGCGACGACGACGATCTCGTGCCCGTGCCACAGTGGGCGGGTGGCGGTCAGTTCCTGCCCGATCAGTAGGCCCGACAGCCGCGCGCGCAGCGCGACGGGGTCGGTCTGGCCCAGCAGGCTTTCGGCGCGCAGCGAAAACAGGTGCAGCGGCATGTCCGGGCCCTCGGCCAGCCGCAGCCCTTCGGCAAAGGCGGCCATGTCGGTGCCCCCGTCCGCCAGCGAATGGCGCAGGACCGAGCGGGTCGAGAGCAGGTCGAACATCTCGCCGGTCATCAGCGTGCGGAAGGCATGGACGCGGCCATCGCGGATGCTGGCCCATTTCGTATGGGTGCCGGGCAGGCAGACGGTGCCTGAAAAGCCCGGGAAATGCGCAAGGACGCCGGCGATCTGCGCCTCTTCGCCGCGCATAACGTCGGCGGGGGCGCGCTGCGACAGGCCGGGCAGGATGTGGACGGCGATGCGGCGGTCCTGCGTCGGGACCGGCGTCAGGTCGCCCACGGCGACAGGCGGGCAGGGGACGGGGCGATAGGGCGCCTCGACCCAGCCCTGCCGCGCGCCGACCATGCCGGCGGCGATGACCGGGCAGACCCGGTCCGCATCAAGCCATGGCCCGATCAGGCCCAGCAGCGCCGGTTCATAGGCATCCGGCGTCAGCCGGCCCATGCCCTGATCCGAGGCGGTCTCGGCCAGCACCTGATCCCCGGCCATGGCCCAGACGCGCAGCGCCGAGGTGCCCCAATCGACGGCGATCCAGTCGGGGCGGACGGACCCGGGGCGGATGGGCGTGCTCATGCCTTGGCCTGTTGCAGATCGCGCAGCACCGCGGCCCAGCGGTCGGCCATTTCCACCCCGAACGGCGTCGCCGGCAGGCAGGGCGCACGGTCATGGACCGCCAACCCGGCATTCGCCGCGAACATCCGCTTGCCATAGGTGATGAGGTTTTCCAGCGACTGCATGGCGAAGGTGACGGGCGGCAGGGCGCGGGCGTAAAGCGCCTCGGCCCCGGCATGGTCGCCCGCCTGCCACTGGTCGAAGATGCGGGCAGCGACCGGCGCGATGTCGGGCGCAAGGACAAAGCCCTCGCAGCCGACGCGCAGGCAGTCGGTCATTTCCAGCCCGCCGCGGCCGCCCAGGATGTGAAGCTGGTCGCCGGCGATCTCGACGATGCGGCGGATGCCAAGGGCGGCGTCCTCGCCCTTGACGGCGGCAAGGTTCGGGCAGCGCTCGCGCAGGCGCTTCAAGTCCTCGCCCGACAGCGCCCGGCCCAGATATTGGGGCGCGTTCTGCACGGCGACGGGCAGGGACGTGGCGGCGGCCACGCGCGCGAAATAGTCCAGATAGACATCCGCGCCATAGGCCCCGACCATCGGCGGTTGCAGGATCAGCCAGTTGGCGCCCGCATCCGCAGCGCGGGCGGCCAGCGCCGCCTGCTCGGCCACGCTGTTGCCGGCGACGGTGACGGAAAACGGCAGCCGCCCGTCCAGCGCCCGGCCCACGGTCGCGACCATGGCGGCGCGTTCGTCGAAGCCCAGCTTCAGCACCTCGGTCGCAAGGCCAAGGACGGTGATGCCGTGGCAACCCTGCGCGACGCAGTAATCCACCTGCGCGGCCATGGCGCCGGCATCGACGCGCTCTTGCGCGTCGAACAGCGCGTAAAGGACGGCATGGACGCCGCGATAGTTTTTCGCCTGATCGGTCATGTGATCGGTCATGGCCTTACCAATCCGCAATCGAGCCATCGGCGTGCCGCCAGATCGGCGCGCGCCATTTGTGGCCGTCGATGGCGCGCTCGGCCACCACGGCCTCGTCCACCTCGATCCCAAGGCCGGGGCCCTGCGGGATCGGCAGGAAGCCATCCTCGACCTTGAAGCGGCTTGCGGGCGCAAGATAGTCGTTCAGGTCGCCGCCCTTGTTGTAATGGATGCCAAGGCTTTGTTCCTGAATGACGGCATTGTAGCAGATCGCATCGACCTGCAGGCAGGCGGCCAGCGCGATGGGGCCAAGCGGGCAATGCGGCGCGATCGGCACGTCATAGGCCTCGGCCATGTGACCGATGCGCACCATTTCCGAGATGCCGCCGACATGGGCGGTGTCGGGGTTGATGATGCCCGCCGCGCGCTTTTCAAAGACCTGGCGGAAGTCATAGCGCGAATGCAGCCTTTCGCCGATGCAAAGCGGGATCGAGGTTTCGCGCGCAAGGTCGGCCATCACGTCGACATGCGCCGACACCACCGCGTCCTCGACAAAGATCGGGCGCAGGTGCTCCATTTCCTTCAGCAGGATGCGGGCCATCGGCGCGTGGACGCGGCCGTGGAAGTCGAAGGCCAGGTCAAGCGCGGTGCCGACGGCGTCGCGCAGCTCCGCGACCTGCCCGACGATGCGATCCACCTTGGCGTAGCTGTCGATATATTGCAGCTCTTCGGTGACGTTGAACTTGCAGGCGTTATAGCCCGCCGCCATCAGTTCCCTGGCATCCGCGATCAGGTTGTGCGGGCGGTCGCCGCCGATCCAGCGATAGGTGCGGACCTTGTTCCTGACCTGCCCGCCCATCAGCGCGTGGATGGGCTGGCCATAAGCCTTGCCCTTGATGTCCCACAGCGCCATGTCGACGCCGGACATCGCGCTCATCAGCACGGGGCCGCCGCGATAGCAGCCGTTGCGATAGATCATCTGCCAGATGTCTTCGATCAGCATCGGGTCGCGGCCGATCAGAAAGTCCTCAAGCTCGCGGATCTTGGTGGCCAGCGTCTCGGCATGGCCTTCCAGCACGGGTTCGCCCCAGCCAGAGATGCCCTCGTCGGTCTCGATCTTCAGAAACAGCCAGCGCGGCGGAACGACAAAGGTTTTCAGTGCGGTGATCTTCATGTCTTGGATCCATCTTGGCGCGGTTCGCGCGCATGAAAAGGGGGGCCACCGGGCCGCGGCGGCCCGATGTTCAAGGCGTTTCAGGCAGGGCCTGCGTCAGTGGACGGCGATACCCGGGAAGGCGATCAGCAGCGCCAGCGCAAAGATCTGCAGCAGGATGAACGGCACCATCGAGCGGAAGATCTCCCCCAGCGAGATATCGGGCGGCGCCACGCTTTTCAGATAGAAGGCGGCGGGGCCGAAGGGCGGCGTCAGGTAGGACACCTGCATGTTCAGCGAAAAGACCACGCCGAACCAGACCGGGCTATAGCCAAGCTGGGTGACGATGGGGACAAAGATCGGCATGGTCAGCAGCGCGATGCCCACCCAGTCAAGGAACATGCCCAGCACGAACAGGATCGCCATCATCACCAGAATGATGACGGTGGGATTGTCCGAAATGCCGGTGATCAGCCCCGAGACGAAGTTCACCCCGCCCATCAGGTTGAAGACGCCGACCAGCGCGCTGGCGCCGACGCCGATCCAGACGATCATGCCGCAGGTCTCAAGCGTTTGCAGCGACGCCTCCTTCAGCATCTTCAGCGTGAATTCGCCGCGCACGATGGTCGCCAGCGCCACACCGACGACGCCCACGGCCGAGGCTTCGGTCACCGAGGCGATGCCGCCATAGATCGAGCCCAGCACCATGAAGACGATGCCCAGCGGAAAGATCAGGCTTTTCAGCAGCCGCGCCTTTTCGCCGGCGGGAATGTCCTCGGGTTCCAGCGCGGGGGCGGATTCGGGGTCAAGCCAGGCGCGCACCAGCACATAGGCGACGTAAAGCCCGGCCAGCAGGAAGCCCGGCACGAAGGCCGCCGTGAACAGATCGCCGATCGACACGTTCGCGGTCAGGCCATAGATGATCAGCACGATCGAGGGCGGGATCATCGTCCCCAGCGAGCCGCCCGCGCAGATCACGCCGATGGCAAGGCGCCGGTCATAGCCCATGCGCAGCATCTGCGGCAGCGCCAGCAGGCCCAGCAGCACGATCTCGCCGCCGATGATGCCCGACATGGCGGCCAGCACGACCGCGACGAAGATGGTCTGCACCGCGACACCGCCGCGGAAGCGGCCACCGATCAGGCGCATGGCGTCGAACAGGTCGCGCGCGATGCCCGAGCGGTCCAGCAGCGACGCCATCATCACGAACATCGGCACCGAGACAAAGACAAAGGACGACACGAACGTATAGATGCGGCTGGTGATCAGCGGGATCGAGGACGGCCCGAACCAGCCAAGCGCAAAGATGAACGCCACCAGCAGCGTGACAAAGGCCAGCGGCATGCCGGTGATCAGCAGCGCCAGCAGCGTCAGCAGCATGGCCAGCGTGCCGTATTCGATACCAAGGGCTTGCAGGTCAAACATTGTCTTGGCCCTTTCCGCGCAGCGCGCGCAGCATCAGCAGCAGGAACTGCACCGACATCACCAGCAGCGTGAGGACCAGCAGCAGTTTCAGGATCGAGGGATAGGGCGGGTTCCATGCCGTGCCGCTGGTTTCCAGCCGCAGCGCGCCCGAGGGCGAAAAGATCGCGCGCTTGGCCGACAGCCAGGCCCCATAGCTGAAAAACAGCGTCGAGGCGGCGCAGATCGCATAGATGAACACATCGAGCCAGCGCCGCACGCGCGCGCTGACCGCGTCATAGACCAGCACGATGCGGATGTGCTTGTTGGTCGCGACGCTGTAAAGGCCGCCGACCAGAAACGATACGGCGCAAAGGAAGGTCGAGGTCTCGTGCACCCAGATCGTCGGCCATGCAAAGACATAGCGCAGCACGACCTCATAGATCAGCATCAGGGCGATCACGATGAACACGATCGAGAAGGGCTTGCCGAAGGCGACGATCAGGCGGGAGAGCCGGCCGTTGTCGGGCTCTGGCGCCGAGTGCGGCAGCAGCTCGGCCGGGGGTGTGTCTTGCATGTGCTTTGCTCCGGGGGAAATGCATCGGGGCCGGTTTGACCGGCCCCGCGACAAGTTCAGTCCAGAAGACCTTTTTCGGTCAGGTAGGCCGTGACCGAGTCGTAGACGCGCTTGGCGTTCGGGCTGCGCTCGGCGACGGCTTCCCATTTCGACCGGGCGATGCTGCGGAACTTCTTGCGTTCCTCGGCGGACCAGTCGTGGATGGTGACGCCCTCGGCCTTGGCCTGCTCGACCGCGGCGATGTCGTTTTTCGTCAGCGCCTCGTTCAGGGTGCCGGCAAGGTCGTCGACCGATTTCGTCAGCAGCGCCTTCAGATCGTCGGGCAGCGCATCCCATTTCGCCTGGTTCATCGACACCTCGATCACCGGCATCGAGTGGAAGCCCGGATAGATCGGGTTCGGCGCGATCTGGTTCAGGCCCTGGCTCTGGTTCGCGGCAAAGGTCGAATAGTCGGCGGCGTCGATGACGTGCTTGTCGATCGATGTATAGACCTCGGACGAGGGCAGGTTGACCGGGCTTGCGCCGGCGGCGGCAAAGACTTCCTGCACCAGCCCTTCGGGGGCGCGCAGCTTGACGCCTTTCAGGTCATCGACCTTGTCCAGCGGAATGCGCGAGACGAAGGATTCAAGCCCGCCCGAGACGCCGCCGATATAGTAAAGCCCGTATTCGCCCAGCATTTCGCGCAAAAGCTCGTTGCCGCCGCCCTGCTTCATGTAGCCCATGAGCTGGTCCGAGGCCGACCATGCGCCGACCGTATTGCCGATCAGGCCGAAGGCCGGGTCCTTGCCCGACATGTATTCGGGCGAGGTCATGTGCCCGTCAAGGATGCCCACCGCGACGGCGTCATGGGTTTCGTTATAGGCGACGATGGCATCGACCGGCAGCATCTCGATCTTGAGCCGGCCGCCCGAGGCGGCTTCGACGCCCTTGGCCCATTCCTGTTCGACCATGTAGGTCGGGTTGCCCGCCGGGTCGCTGGACTGGAACTTGAAGGAATAATCCTGCGCAAAGGCCGGGACTGCCCCCGCGAACGAAAGCGCAACCAGACCCGCAAGCAGCGATCCGGCGGTTTTGAATGTCGTCGACATATGGTCCTCCCATGTGATTCGATGCATTCATCCTATTATATGTTTATCTGATAAACAAGATTCGAATAGCGCAGGCGCAAGTTTGGGGCGCCGCCGATGATGTGCTATGCTGGCGCCAGGGAACGGCGGCGAGGACCTGCCGTCAGCAGGGAACGGCGCTGCCGACCTGCCAGGCGCCCGCTGCCGCAAGCCCGGTTCGACCGGCGCGGCGCGAGCCGAATTCAGGGGAGCGAAAACATGGCCGATCTTGTCACATGCCTGTGGTTCGACCACGGCGAGGCCCGCAAGGCCGCCGAGTTCTACGCCGCCACCTTCCCCGACAGCCGTATCGACAGGGTGAACGCCGCGCCCTCGGACTATCCGTCAGGCAGGCTGGGCGATGAGCTGACGGTCGAGTTCACCGTCCTTGGTCGCCCCTTCATCGGCCTGAACGGCGGCCCGGCCTTCGTCCCGAACGAGGCCGTCAGCTTCATGGTCCTGACTGCCGACCAGGCCGAGACCGATCACTACTGGACCGCCATCACCCGCAGCGGCGGCAGGACCAGCGATTGCGGCTGGTGCAGGGACCGCTGGGGTTATGCCTGGCAGATCACCCCGCGCCGCCTGATCGAGCTGATGGCCGACCCCGACCGCGCCAAGGCCAAACGCGTGATGGAGGCGATGATGACGATGCAAAAGATCGACATCGCCACGCTTGAGGCGGCAGCGGCAGGTTAGCGCAGGCAGGGGGCCGACGAAGGGGAGACGGTGGTTTTGATCCGCGCCCCCGGGGGAGGGGGCGACCCGTGGACGCCGACAAGACGCTTTCCTTCGTTCAGTTTCGATCCACGCCCCCGGGGAGGGGGCGACTTCTGCCGGCCGAGCTGCGGCTCTGGCTTCAGGAGGTTTCGATCCACGCCCCCGGGGAGGGGGCGACCATGAAGGTGCGTCAATTGGAAGAGATCAAGAAGTTTCGATCCACGCCCCCGGGGAGGGGGCGACAAGCCTCGCCCGCATCGCCGACGGCCCGCGGGTTGTTTCGATCCGCGCCCCGGGGAGGGGGCGACACCAGCCCAGCAAGAGCAGCGCCATCCAGCCCGAGTTTCGATCCGCGCCCCCGGGGAGGGGGCGACCGGGGCCGAGGACATCACCGATTCATGGATCGAGGTTTCGATCCACGCCCCGGGGAGGGGGCGACCGCCTGGACCGGTGCTTTCGCCGAAACTCGGCAAGTTTCGATCCACGCCCCGGGGAGGGGCGACGTACAAGATCCGCGTGATCCGACGCCCAAGTTTCGATCCACGCCCCCAGGGGGCGACCCGCATGTAGGTGTCAGCGCGGCGCGGAGCGTTTCGATCCACGCCCCCGGGAGGGGCGACGACCGCCTTGGCTGGCCCCAACCTGAAGTTTCGATCCACGCCCCGGGAGGGGCGACGTGGCGAGGCACACGATCGTCGAGATGTTTCGATCCACGCCCCCGGGGAGGGCGCGACGTTTCTGAGGCGGCCCTTTGATCCAGAGGCGGCCGCGTGGACGACTCGGTTTCGATCCACGCCCCCGGGAGGGGGCGACGCGCTCGCGCCCATCGGCAACGATGGTTTCGATCCACGCCCCCGGGGGGGGCGACGGTCGCTACACCCCTGATCAAACCGTTTCGATCCACGCCCCCGGGGAGGGGCGACGGAGCGTGCGCGGGTGACAGCTACACGGCCGGGGTTTCGATCCACGCCCCCGGGGAGGGGAGCGACATCGTTAATGCGGTCCAAAAGTTGCACGTTTCGATCCACGCCCCCGGGGAGGGCGACGTAAACGTTCCCGGATCGACACCGATGGGTTTCGATCCACGCCCCCGGGGAGGGGGCGACCAGGCGGAGGAGACCGCCCGCACCGGTTTCGATCCACGCCCCGGGGGAGAGGCGACTTCGCACGACGGATCGACTGTGGCAGTTTCGATCACGCCCCCGGGAGGGGCGACACGCGGGCCGAGTACCACCGAATGGACCGTTTCGATCCACGCCCCCGGGGAGGGGCGACGCCGATGAGCGCCTGGCCTCGGCAAGTTTCGATCCACGCCCCCGGGGGCGACTGCCCGCGCAATTTCAGCGGCAAGTGTTTCGATCCACGCCCCCGGGGAGGCGACGACGCCGCCCGTCAGGTACTCCATCGGGTTTCGATCCGCGCCCCCGGGAGGGGGCGGCCGGCTGGGTCCCGGCCGCCTCGCCACGACGTTTCGATCCACACCCCCCGGGAAGGACGTCCTGAGAGGGGGTTCTCCGAGTTTCGATCCACGCCCCCGGGAGGGGGCGACAGGTTCTGCCCGTTTCGCTGGCCGACAACGTGTTTCGATCCACGCCCCCCGGGGAGGGGGCGACTCGCGCAACGTCGGCGTTCAGGCTGTGGTTTCGATCCACGCCCCCGGGGAGGGGGCGACCAACGGGCTGGCCTGTGGCTTCGGCAAAGTTTCGATCCACGCCCCCCGGGGAGGGGCGACCGCCACAGCGGCCCCCAGCCCGTCCCGGTTTCGATCCACGCCCCGGGAGGGGCCCGACTGCCGTCGGCGTTTCGATCCACGCCCCCGGGGAGGGGGCCCAGGCTGCCCGGGCGGGTTCATGCGGTTTCGATCCACGCCCCCGGGGAGGGGGCGGCCCGGCCAACTTCGCCGGTGCCATGGTGCGCTGTTTCGATCCACGCCCCCGGGAGGGGAGCGACACACTGCCGAAGTCTTCGCCGCGCCGGGGTTTGATCCACGCCCCCGGGGAGGGGGCGACCACCGATCTCGTCGAGCGAGGAGCGGCAGTTTGATCACGCCCCCGGGGGGCGACGGGCATTCACCGACAAGCCCTGGCGGTTTCGATCCACGCCCCCGGGGAGGGGCGACTCAATGCGCGGTGCACCCCGACGTTGGCGCGGTTTCGATCCACGCCCCCGGGGAGGGCGACCGCGCGCCTGCGACTGTTTCTACGCCCGGAAGGCGTTCATCGCGATCGTGTTCGGTGTTTCGATCCACGCCCCCGGGGAGGGGCGACGAGGCGGCAGGTCGGCCGGAAGCTGGTGTTTCGATCCACGCCCCGGGGAGGGGCGCCCGCCTCATTATGCTCTCGGCTGGAGCGGGTTTTCGATCCACGCCCCCGGGGAGGGGCGACCGGGCCTGACAGTAACTGGACCTCATCCAGTTTCGATCCACGCCCCGGAGGGGCCGACCGCACGTCCACGGATGGCCGGCACTTGTCGTTTCGATCCACGCCCCCGGGGGAGGGGCGACGTCGAGCACGACCCGATAAGCCGGATTGCAGTTTCGATCCACGCCCCCCGGGGAGGCGACGGAAATGGGCATGACACGATGGTGTGAGTTTCGATCCACGCCCCGGGGAGGGGCGACCAAGCCGGTGGCGGGGTCGGTGTTGGTGTCCGTGTTTCGATCCACGCCCCCGGGGAGGGGCGACACCGCGTCAATGATCGGCCGGCAAGGTCGGAGTTTCGATCCACGCCCCGGGGAGGGGCGACCGTCCAGTCGAAAATCGGACCGTGTTTCGATCCACGCCCCCGGGAGGGGCGGCGATGTCAGCATGGGCGGAAACGGCCAGGTTTCGATCCACGCCCCCGGGGGGGCGGCCCGACACCGTTGGCCTATGAGCCGAATCCGTTTCGATCCACGCCCCGGGGAGGGGGCGACTTTGAGGCTCGGGTCACCAATTGCGATCCACGCGTGCCGCGAACGCTCAGGTTTTCGATCCACGCCCCCGGGGAGGGGAGCGACATGCGCCGCGCAATATGCGCAGCGGCGAGCGGTTTCGATCCACGCCCCCGGGGAGGGGCGACGCGACCAACCGAGCCCGAAATCTCGACCCGGAAGGTTTCATCCACGCCCCCGGGGAGGCACGGCATTGCGACAATCTGTTTCGATCCACGCCCCGGGGAGGAGGCGACCCTATACGAGATAGCTAACGTCGAACGTTTGATCCACGCCCCCGGGGAGGGGCGACCCTATACGAGGGGGGCTCGCTGAAGTTTCGATCCACGCCCCCGGGGAGGGGCGACATCACGGCGCCCCATTCCGCCGCATAGGCAGTTTCGATCCCGCCCCCGGGGAGGGGGCGACGCCGTACTTCGGAAGCGGACGCAGAGGTTTCGATCCACGCCCCCCGGGAGGGGGCGACCGACGGGCAGCACTCGACCGTCGAGATCCGTTTCGATCCACCCCGGGGGAGGGGGCGACCGCCCATGGCCGCAGCGATGTGCTGGCCATGTTTCGATCCACGCCCCCCGGGGAGAGGCGACGCGCTGACCCATGCAACGGCGTCACGGTTTCGATCCACGCCCCCGGGGAGGGGCGACCGGATGCGGCAGCCGCCTGCGATTTGATCGTTTCGATCCACGCCCCCGGGGAGGGGCGACGGCCAACAGCCTGCCTGCGCAGCATCGCCGTTTCGATCCACGCCCCCGGGGAGGGGGCGACGTCGTTGTCCCGGAATCGTCGAGGCGGTTTCGATCCACGCCCCGGGAGGGGCGACATGGTATTGCTAATAACGCATCTTCAACGATGTTTCGATCCACGCCCCCGGGGAGGGGCGACCGCCGCCCTGGGCAAAGCCCTGGCGCCTGACCGTTTCGATCCACGCCCCCGGGGAGGGGCGACGGCGGGCTTGCCCCGTATAGTCGGCGATCACGTTTCGATCCACGCCCCCGGGGAGGCGACTCGACCGACGTCACCAGTGCTTCGGGGTTCTCGGTTTCGATCCACGCCCCGGGGAGGGGCGACGGACGCCTGGGGTGCCCGCTTGCGCTAAGGGTTTCGATCCACGCCCCCGGGGGAGGGGGCGACACATCGCCGCCATGCAAATGTTTGCAAATCTTGTTTGATCCACGCCCCCGGGGAGGCGACGGCATCCGGTTCCACGGTGCGCCATCAGGGTTTTCGATCCACGCCCCCCGGGGAGGGCGACCAGTCAGGCTGGACTATCAGCGATGCTTTGTTCCGATCCACGCCCCCGAGAAGTCGACTTCCAACCTGATTGAGTCCGTTCAATGGCCCGTGTTTCGGTCACGCCCCCCGGGGAGGGGCGACTCAGTCTCTGTCGTTCAGATTTTATCTCGATGTTTCGATCCACGCCCCCGGGGAGGCGACGGCCGCGATCTCGGCCGCCGAACCCGCCTGCCTGGTTTCGATCCACGCCCCCGGGGGAGGGGCGACTTCTCGGATCCGCGCTGAGCGACGACTGTCGGGTTTCGATCCACGCCCCCGGGGAGGGCGACCCTGCGTCAATAGACCGCCGTTGAAGGTTTCGATCCACGCCCCCGGGGAGGGGGCGACCGCAGGCATCCGTTCGCCAGGCGCTGTTTCGATCCACGCCCCCGGGGAGGCGACCGTGCTGCAGGCGCGCCGGATGATGTTTCGATCCACGCCCCGGGAGGCGACAAATGCCTTGCTGTCGTCGGCGTTTCGATCCACGCCCCCGGGGGGCGACCCTGCATGGCGGCGGCCATTGCCTGATGTTTCGATCCACGCCCCGGGGAGGGGCGACGAGGCATGTCGCAATCGCCGCGGCCGAGCGTTTGATCCACGCCCCCGGGGGCGACGTTACGGCCGCGGTTGCCCATATCGAGCGTTTCGATCCACGCCCCCGGGAGGGGCGACGTCCGTGGTCGATCCGGCCGCGCTTTACCGAGTTTCGATCCACGCCCCCGGGGAGGGGCGACGTAGATGGCGCCCCGACGGTCGATGAAGACGCGGTTTCGATCCACGCCCCCGGGGAGGGGCGACGTCCGATATTCAGCGACGGTTCGACGGATGCATGTTTCGATCCACGCCCCCGGGGAGGGCGACCGCACTGCGTCAAATGGCGGTTAACAGTTTGATCCACGCCCCGGGGAGGGGCGACTTTTCCATGCCGCCTCCATTGGTCTGCAGGTTTCGATCCACGCCCCGGGGAGGGGGCGACTATCGCCCTGTTCCGTCGGTATCGTTTCGATCCACGCCCCCGAAGCTGCTGCAGCCGCGACCGAAGATGCACTGTTTCGATCCACGCCCCCGGGGAGGGGGCGACCCTCCATTCTCTAGGCATTTGAAATGCCAATTGTAAGTCGGCTTTGCTTGCGAACGTTGCACCCGCGCAAAAATGGGCGGCGCATCCGTCCGCAACAGCGCAGCATTTGACAACGATTTCAAAAAGCAAGCTGCGCTGCGAACCCTCTTGGCCAAGGCGGCACGCTTGGGGTTCGCAGCCGCGCGGGCCGGATCAGATGATCAGCGGGCCATTCATGTCTGTCGCCGGTTTCGCGCCCACATGCTCGACCCGGCGGGACCAGTTCGAGCCGAGATAGTAATAGCGCAGGCTGTCCACCTCGGCGCGGATGATGCCTTCCAGCCGCGCCTTCAGCTTCGTCCATTGCGCCGGATCGACCTCGATTTCAAAGACCGAGAACTGCACGCGCTGGCCGTAATCCTGACAGGCGCGGGCGACCTGGCGCAAGCGTTTCTTGCCGCCGTCCTCCAGCGTGTTGACGTCATAGGTGACCAGGACCAGCATTTCAGCTCCAGAACCATGGCGGATAGGCGTCCAGATCGCCGCGCAGGTGGCGGGCCAGCATCTGCGCCTGAAGATAGGGGACAAGGCCGAAAGGCGCCTTTTCCTGCAGGAACGGGTGCAGGCGCTCTTCCTTCTTGCGCTCTTGCCAGGCGGTCAGGACGGTGCGCCGGGCCTCGTCGGTCAGCAGCACCGCGCCGCCATCCATGCGCCGGAAATCGTTGACCCGAAGCTGGCGGCGGTTGACCAGCGACAGCGCCAGCCGGTCGGCAAGCGGGGCGCGCAGCTCCTCCATCAGGTCAAGGGCAAGGCTGGGGCGGCCGGGGCGGTCGCGGTGCAGGAAACCCACGGCCGGGTCCAGCCCGACCGCCTCGCACGCGGAACGGCAGTCATGCGTCAGCAGCGTGTAAAGAAAGGACAGAAGCGCGTTCATCGCATCCAGCGGCGGCCGGCGCGAGCGCGAGGTCCAGCGCAGTTCCGCATCGGGCGAGCGGATCAGGTGATCGAAGGCGCCGAAATAATGCGTCGCCGCCTCGCCTTCTGATCCGCGCAGAAGGTCCAGCGTGTCGTCGCGGTGCTGGACCCGGCGCAGGATCATCGCCATGCGATCAGACGCCGCCTCAAGCGCGGCGCGGGCGGGGTCGTCCATCTCGGTGCCATAGTCGCGCAGCGCTCGGCGGATCACGGCGCGCTGGTTGGCGATCTTGCCGATGACGATGCTGCGGGTGATTTCGACGGCGGCATCGGCCGCCTTGTATTGTGCGCGGCGCAGCAGGACATTGCCGGCGACCGGGCCTTCGATGCGGGCCTGAAAGCGGCCGGTGCGGTCCAGAAGCACGACGGTGATGGCGCGTTCGGCACAGGCGCCGATCAGGGCTGGCGACAGAAGGATGGGTCCGAAGGCAACGACCGAGGCCAGCATGTGCAGCGGCACACGGGATTTTTGGGCGCCCTCGATCTCGGCCACCAGATTCTCGCCGTCCTTTTTCAGCGCGGCGCCTTCGGTGGTGACATAGACCGTGTTCAGCAGCTTTTTCATGTGTCGGCACCGGGTTGCAATGCGCGGTCCAGCATCCGGTCGCGCCATGCGCGGACGGGGCGCGAGACCGCCTCGGGGCGGCAAAGATCGATAAGCGAGCAGGCCCGGCAGCGGCTTTTATGCGGCGTCGGCGGTGGCGTGACGAGCGAGGCGAAGACCTCGGCGAGTTCGGCGGCGGTGCTTTCCGTCAGGTCCCGCAGCCCGGCGTCGAAGGGGACGGTGACGCGGCGCTTAGTCTGGGCATAGAACAGTGCGCCCTGCGGGGCCGGCTGGCCGGTCATTTCCTCAAGGCACAGTGCCTGCGCGCAAAGCTGCACCTCGTCGGCGCGGTGCAGCTTGGGCTTGCCGCGCTTGTATTCGATGGGAAAGGCGATCTCGCCGCCGGGGCCGGGGGTGAATTCGACCAGATCGGCGGTGCCGGTCAGGTTCAGCCGGGCTGACGCCAGAGGCAGCGACATCACCCGGCGCGCGCCGCGCGCCTTGCGGCTGCCGCCCTTGTCGGCGACGGCATGCAGCACGTCGCCCTCGGCGGTAAAGCGGTTCTCGGCCCAGAGCCGCTCCAGATGGATCAGCGCCGCCTGCCGCAGGCAATAGACCGCATGTTGCAGCGCCGAGATCGGGATCGGTTCCCCGGCGCTGCTCGTCATCAGACGATCTCGATGATCTCGACGCCCTGGGGCAGGCCGTCGCGGTCGATCTCGACGATGTAATCGCCGAACTTGCGGCTGGGGAGGTAGTTGCCCAGACCCTGATCGTCCAGATTGCGGAACTCGCCCCCGACATTGCGGCCGATGCGGATGCGGTCGAACAACTGGTGCGCCGGCGCATTGCCAAGCGCGTTGTCGTGGCGAAAGACGATCAGCTTGCGCACGGTCATCTCGCCCCGCGCGGCGGCGCGGTCATGTTCGAACATGTTGGTCAGCGCCTGAAACAGCAGGTCAAGGTCGGCCTCGGAAAAGCCGGTGCGTTCGGCGAACTTGGCCGAGACGAAGCCATGCGCGACGTAAAGCCCGTAGGGCACGATATGCTTGCGGCCCATGGTGCGGTTGTCGGTGCGGACATCGCCATCGTCGCCTTCGGCCTGCTTCTTCTTCTCGGCCTCGTTGGTAGCCGCCATGCGGGTGATCGAGATTTCGACCGGCAGGATCGGCTCGACCGAGCTGGCGAAGGTCATCTGCACCGGCCCCTTGACCTGACCGCAGTTGATGCCCGTGGACATGACCGCGCCAAAGGTCCGCACGTCGAAGAAATTCTTGCACATGAAGTCGCGCAGGCGCAGCGCCTCGGCATCGTCGCGAGGGTTCAGCTTGGCATCCTTTTGCGCCTTGGGATCGTCGGGGCGCAGCGCGATATAGGCCTGACGGTGCTTTTCGTTCAGGATCGCGCCTTCCTGCACATAGATGTGGTGGCCGGCCTCGCCCTCGCGTGCGAGTTCGACATAGTTGCGGATCTTGCGCTTCAGGCTGACATCGCTGACCAGCCCGTGGCTGGTTTCCGGGTCCAGCCGCGGCAGGTTGCCGGCATCGGGATCGCCGTTCGGGTTGCCGTTCGTCACATCGAAGATCAGCGCAAAGTCGTGGCGGCGGGAAAGGGTGGTCATGCGGTGGTCTCCGTCTGGGGGGCGTCCTTGTCGTCGCGCTTGCGGAAGAAATCGCTGCGCTGGTGATAATAGCCGATGCCGAACAACGCCTGTTCGGCGGCCGAAAGCGAGGCGGGGATCGGGTCGGCGCCCGGCTCCATCAGGTCGGTGATGGTGCCGATCAGCTTTTCCATGTTGACCGCGCGGCCGGGGCTGGTCTTGCGCAGCTTCGAGAAATGGTTGGCGGCGCCGGAATCCAGCGTGCGGAACACCTTCTGCGGCGAGGCCGAGGCGGCGCCATAGAACTTGTCCTTGATGGTGGCGTTGATGCCGCCAAGGGCGGCGCGCTGCACCTCTTCGTAGACGGCGAACAGGCGGCCCAGAAGATAGCCTCTGTTGGGCTCGGTAGGATCGAGTGCCACGGGGACCTTCCTTTTGAGATTGCGGATCAGGACGGATTTCATCATCGCAACGCGAAGGGCGTTGATGTCGCCATCGGCCCGGATGCGCATGAGCACGGTCGACAGCAATGTCATGGGATAGGGCGCACCGGTCAGGATGGCGCGCAACCATTCGCCGGCGATCAGGGGCGGCACGTTCTCGCGCTTGCCCATCGCCGCCAGTTCCGAGAGGTATCGCCACAGCGGCGGCCAGCCGTCGCGCGGCGGCGGCATCAGCTTCATGTCGGACAGATAGCGCTGATAATTCGCGGTCAGCCGCCCGAAATCGTCCTGCCAGTAGAAGCGCACCGACAGCCGCGCTGCGTTCGGGGCAAGGCCAAGGACGTGAAAGCGCACGCCCTGCGCCAGTTCGGGGGCGATCTGGGTCAGCGGCAGGCCGTTGCGGATGCCGTCGAGACGTTCCCTGATGGCGGCACTGTCGATGGCGTCGTCGGAGGCGGCATCGAAATAGCCGGCGAAAAGGTTCTCGGCCTCCTTGGCGTCAGCGGCCTGCGTCGCATCGGCCCAGAACACCGTCGAGGCGTCGCCGATCTGGATGCGGTGCTTGCTGTCTTTCTGAAGGAACCGGTTCAGCGCGGTCGTATAAGCAAAGACGGCGGCTTCGGAGACCGGGGCATTGTCGCCCTGTTCGTGGCCATAAGACGTGAAGGCGTCGAGGTTGAACGAGACGAGGCTGGCACCAGCAGTCTGCGCCCCCCAGACGCCCTTGATCGACGGATGCAGCCGCGCCACGGGTGCCGCATTGCCGGTCACAAGGCAGGTCTGCGGGTCGGCCGCGCCCTCGGCGCCGATCCGCTGCCACAGCGCTTTTGCGGCCGGGCGGTCGTGCAACATCCCGTCCAGGTATTCGTCGCTGAGCGCGAAGACGATGTTCTGGTCGCGCAGGTCCTCGGGCCAGACCGGCGGCGCGAAAGCCTCGGGCGTCCAGTCCGTCAGGAAACGGGTCAGGGCCAGCAGGCCCTCATCCTCGGTGCCGGTCAGCCATTCGGCATGGCGGGCGCGGAAGGCGGCGTGAACATCGACCACCCGCTTGGCATCTTCTCCTGCGACGCCCAGCACATAGGCCGACTTGTCCCAAAGAAAATTGGGGGCGATATTGGACGCTCGTTTCACCGCCTGCGGCACCAGCAACATCCGCGGGCTGCGTTTCTTGTCGGTGGCACGCAGGTCCTCGACTCCGGCGACCGAGCCGTCGCGGTTCAGCAGCACGCAAAAGCCGATCTTCTCGGTCGAAAAGCCGTAAGGCGGCGCGTCGGGCAGGCGATCATACGCCCGGGCGAGCGAGGCGAGGAGGCTCATCCCATCACCCCCGCGCTGCCGGGGGCGGGCACCTCCATGACGCCGTCGCGCAGGCTGGCGCGGAAGAACAGCGACGGGCGGCCGGGCGCGGCATGGTCGATATCCCACAGCATCAGCCCCAGATCGCGCGGCGCGCCGAAGCCCAGATCGGTCCCCGTCGCCTGCAGGCTGCGCACGGGCAGGGGCGCATCGGGCGGCAGCAGGGCGAAATGCGCGGCGAATTCGCGGGTGCCGAGGCAGGGCTGATGAAAGCACTGCCCGCGCGCGGCGCGGCGGTTGAAGATGTCCAGGTGCTTGCCCTCGCTGTCGTCGGCACCGGCGCGGGGCGTCATCTGGAAATGCGCCTCGATCACATAGGCGGGCGCGGCCAGCACGGTCGAGGCACGCTGCTGCCGATCCTCGTCGACCAGCAGTTGCAACCCGCCCAGATCGCCGCGATTCAGCGCCTGCTTGATCTTGCCGGCGGGGGCCTTGTGACCGACCTCGTTGCGGCGGATAGACTGAAAGCGGATCGGTTCCAGCACATGGATGCGGTCGATGACCCAGCGGATCGCGGGCTTCCAGTGAATGGCCTCAAGAATGCCGCGCGCGGCCGAGGGCGTCATCACGTCATAAGAGAGCCGTTCGACCTTCAATTCGGGGCGGGTGAACAACGCGTGCGTGCCCCAGACATGTAACCGGATACCGTAAGTCATGTAAAACCTCAAACTGAAGCAACCTTAGCGCGTGTGACCTGTAGTGCAAGTGTCCTGAGGCACCGCTTGACAGGCAGTGCGTCTTATGTGAGTATGAGTTCACTCAAGTGTATCTAACACATGTGTGGTTATGGCAAGATGAAAAAGCGAGTTAACCGCAAGCGTAGAATCTGGTGTTTTCGATTGCAGCTAGGTCGAGTTTGCTTCGATTTCGAGATAGCCTTGGAGCCTCCATAGCTTTTTGAAAGAAGCTTCATGGTGGTCGCGGCGTTTGGCGCGTGGATAGAAACACTCAGGTGTAACTAACGGATCATGTCCGTAGAGCGTCCCACATGATGAATGTGGGACGCTATTTTCAAATCAGCCATTGCTCACCCGCCAGATAATCCGCGTCCTCCCACCACAACCCGCTGTCGTCATGGTAAAGCGACATTTCATCCAGCACGCAGAACTGGTCGCCCCGCAGGTCGGGTCGGTGGAACGAGGCCTTGCCGTTGGCGATCAGCAGCGCGCGGGCCTTGGCGGGGATCAGCACGGTATAGGTTTGCAGATCGCGGGCAATCGCGCCGGAGGACAATTCGGGAACCCCAAGCCGCCCCAGGGCGCGCCCCGCCTTGTCATCGCCGGGAATGATGACCGGGACCATGGTGCTTTCGATCATGCGGAACGCCTCGGCGGTGCTGCGGAACGGAAAATTGGTGCCGTTTCGGCCAAACTCGAAGCCGGCGACCATGGGCTGGCCCAGCCGTTCCGGGCCGGCCTTCCAGTAGACATGCTCGAACCAGTCGCGAATGGCGGCCGGGGCCAGCAGGTCGTCGTGGCGGTTGGCGGTGCGGTGCATGGCATCGGCCAGCGATTTCACCTCGGCCGGGCTGCTGCGGCCGGGGGCGGAAAAGATCGTCAGCGTGCTGTCCGCGACCGGGCGCGTGCCGTTGCGATTCACCCGGCCCGCCGCCTGCACGCAGGAATCCAGCCCCGCCTCGGCCCGCCAGCCCTTGGGAAAGTCCAGGTCGACGCCGGCCTCGATCAGGCTGGTCGCGATCAGGCGGCAGGGGGCGCCGGCCTTCAGCCTTGCCCGAATGTCGTCGATGATCCGGCGGCGGTGGACGGGATATTGCCGCGTGGTCAGGTGGATCAACCCGTCCAGCCCCTCGGCACGGGCGGCGTTGAACAGCTCCAGCGCGTGGGCGCGGCTGTTGACGATGACCATGCCCTGCGGCGTATCCCTTAGCGCCGCGATCAGGGCGGTGTCGTCCATCTCGCCCGCGCGCTGGATGTTCGCGCGGCGCAGACGGCGGGCAAGGTCGTCGGGGTCCGGGGCAAGCTCGCGCCCTTCCAGCGTCAGGCCGCCGGATTTCAGCTGGCGGCTGTCAAACGCGGGTTGGGTCGCCGTGCACAAGACGACCGAGCAGCCGTAATGCGCGCAAAGCGTCTCGATCATGCGCAGGGCGGGCAGCAACAGGGGGCGCGGCAGGCATTGCGCCTCGTCCAGCACGATCACCGAGCCCGCGATATTGTGCAGCTTGCGGCAGCGCGAGGGGCGCGCCGCGAACAGGCTTTCGAACAGTTGCACATTGGTGGTGACGACGACGGGCGCGGCCCAGTCCTCCATCGCAAGGCGCAGCTTGTCGCGCGCCTGCTGGCCCGGCTTTTCGGCGTCGATCGCCGAGTGGTGTTCCAGCACCAGATCGCCCAGCAGGTCCTGAAAGATCGCCGCCGTCTGGTCGATGATCGAGGTATATGGGATCGCATAGATGATCCGCCGGTGGCCGTGGTGCGCTGCGTGATCCAGCGCGAAACCCAGCGATGCCAATGTCTTGCCGCCTCCGGTCGGTACGGTCAGCGTAAAGAGACCCGGCGGCATCGCGGCCTTGGCGCGGACATGATGCAGAATATCGGCGCGAAGCCGGTTCAGTTCCGTGTCAGCGTCAAAGCGCGCCATATGGGCGTCGAAACGCGCGATCAGGCCCGGCAGTTCGGTTGCCAGCGCGGGCCAGACGCGATCATGCTGAAGGCCATTGATGCGGGCATAGAAGGCCTCGGTGTCGCGGAAATCGGCGTCGACAAGGCAGGAAAAGATCATGCGCGCCGCGACCGACATGTCGAAGGCCCCCGTTTCCCGCCGTGTCAGCGCGAACAGTTCCCGCATGACCGGGGCCAGATCAACAGCGGTCGCTGCGGTGATTTCGGGCGGGATCGCGTTGCGAAAGTTTTCGATCCGGCGCGAAAAGCTGGCCTCGGATCCGCGCCGGTCGGGCAGCCCCGCGTGATGGCCAAGGATCGCATAGGCCAGCACTTCGGCGGCCGGCAGCGTCGCCGCCGAGGCCAGCCCGTGCAGCAGATGCGCCCCTGCGGTCGAGTGGTCGACACGCTCGGTTCCACCGGTCAACCTGCCGTCGAAGGCCGGATCGTACTTGCCAAAGTCGTGAAACTGCCCCGCCAGCCCGGCGCTGGCGGCAAGACCAAGCGGCGCGCCCCGTTCGGCGGCCAGCGCGGCTGTCGCGTCAAGATGATCGGGCAGCAATTGCCAGTCGCTGCGGTCGTCGAGGTTTCCCGAATGGGCATAGTACTGGCGTGCCGGCATCGTCTTGTTCCTTGTCGGTGGCGATCGCTGACCCAATCAGGCGACCGAAAAGCAACGGAGTTTCGCAAGGATTGTGGCGTTGTCCTCCGGGGCGGGCAAGGTCGACGCTACATGTCGTCGCGTCAGGCGCGCGGTCGTCGAGCCCAGCTTGACCGAGACGGCCCAGTGCCAAAGAAGGTGGCGGTATCTGTGCCCATACAACCATCGATGATGCGATTTCCAACGCCAATGCAGCCGCATGCTGACTGAGTTGTCATGGACATCTGCACCTCGTCCCACGCCGGGACGCAATCCGCAGAGGCATGATGGCGTCGACAGGGCGGCCCGAGGCCTGCTGCTGGACGAAGCCCCCCCCTTGAATCCTCTTGCTTCCGCTATCAACGCAATTTATTCGATCAACGCGAGGAGGAGTGGCAGAGTGGTTTAATGCACCGGTCTTGAAAACCGACGTGGGGGCAACTCCACCGTGGGTTCGAATCCCACCTCCTCCGCCATTTTTCATTGATTTTATTGGGTAAATTTGGATTTCCAGCAGTCTTTGCATGTTGTTTTGCATGTTTGAGAAATGGCTAGGAACGCCATTTCTGACGCTAGATTGAGCCGGAAGCGTTCACGCGAACGTGAAGTCTCAATCTGGATATGTTTTGGGTTCTCCGACCTGATGAAGCGACGCACAATCGGATCGCAGGAATGAACATGCGGATGCACGATGGGACGAAGCAAACCCGTAGCCAATATATTTCTAGACACAAATATCTTGAAATTTTCAGCGGTCAAGAAACATGTCTACCGCAAGAAAAGCAAAATGGTCACCTGGGGTGATGCAACCTTTGAGGTTGAATTCCACGAACCCTACACCGTGAACGAGATACACAAGATCAAGAGCGAGGTTCAAAGGCGCGACGCTCTGTTTCTCGCGATGCTCGCATATGCCGGGCATGATAAGTGGCTGAAATTCCACATTCATCGTGAAGTTGATCTTGAAACTTGGGGCCTCCCCGGCATGGCAAGCCCATCGGGTCGCTTTTTCGATTGTGAAATTCACGAAGTCCCAGACCCAGTTGCGCCGCAGTCGCGAATAATTATTGGTGGAAACAAGAGGTTCAAAGATCATACTCTGGATTTCGTTTGCAATATGAAGCATCCCCGCTACGTCGAATTAACCAAGATGACTGGGGCATATCAGGGAGAAGCGAAGCCGCTAAACCTAAATCAAGCACTAGATGCTTATCACATTTGGTGCGCCGAAAGCGCAAAAATGGATTACCATCTCACGATGGACTACAAACTAAAAAAAGTAATTGAGAAATCAAAAATCAAGACGAACGTATCCATTGCAACCCCCGACCAGTTGCTGCGGAGCATGGTGCCAAAATTCGGGTTGTGGGGCGCTATTAAGTATATGTGGAAAGGTTATCGTTTCGCAAAGCCACGTGTCGGCTTTGACGAAGGTCAAGGGTGGAGGTGAAAAAGCCCCGGCGCATCGCTGCAACCGGGGCTGATCGGCGGGGGGTATGGCGCCGCGCCTACGAACAGGGATAAATCTGGCAAAAAGCCCCTGTCCGATCTCTATTTGCTGAATGCAGCAGCCGGGATATGTGCCATCAATCTCGGCGCCGCTGCTGGGTTTGTAAGATATAATATCACCAAATATATCTTGTAAAAATATTGATGTCAGATAGTGGCGAAGGCTGCTGTCTGTGCGACCCGCATTGTGAAATGCGGTAGTGGAGACTTGATTGTAAAGCGAAGCAATCGCAACGGCCCCCTATATATCGAAATATGCAAGATTCCGTGCAAGACGCGCAAAGAAAATCGTGAAAAGCAGCGCAAGAGAAGGTTGGTCAGCAATGTTTCCAAGAATAAAGCAAGAAATTTTAAACAGCTATGAAATATCGTGGGCAAGTGGTGCCTCGGAGTTTCCAAGATGATCAATCGACATCGCTATGTCAAACATGACTGTGCGCCCAGATGCTGGGATCGTATCAAAGTCGCCAGAGAGGCCGGCGACCACCATCTTGATAACTTTCGGAAGCAGACAGAAAAACGGGTCGCGCGCGTGGTCGTGACGAAAGTTGGCAAGGCGGTGGCGTGCTTATGGTCCAAGCTTGTGCTGGCTCAGCATATCTTTTCGATCGCATATGACGTGTATGATTTCGCCTCCAAGCGTGTCGATGTCTGGCGGCAGATCAAGCGGTCTCGCGCATAGTTCTCAGGGATGTATATTCCGCGCGCCCCGACGTCGCAGTGATGGGCGGGAATGGTCAGTCGAAGGATATCTACGATCTCAAGTTCGATGGCGATGACTGGCAACCGGGACAGAAAGAGATGTACGATGCTGATCTCAAAGCCTATGGAAACAAGAACGGGAAGGCAGGGGTTGTGAACTCAAGTGATTGCGGCTGAGGATGGACCATCCTTCATTCCGCGAACTGGCGTTGAACAAAAAAGGTATGGAGATGTTATCCTTGATAGCGATCCATCCAGTGAAGTAACCGAATGACGGTTCGTAGTAATTAACTCTCAGCGTGGCTTCAGTGGCGGGGATTGCCATGATGTTGGACCGACATGGTTTCTCGTGAATACTACTGATGCAATTCGGCTGGATACTTATGTACAGATTATCCCTTTCAAGAAGAAGGCCTGATTGTCAATATATCTGAAGCGGGCTCTGCTGGTATTGCCGGTGGTTGCGGCCTTTACCAGATAGGGCTTTGTATATCGGATATATTCGATTGGCCCTGCGATAGCAGTGAGGCATTGCTGGAAGTCGCCAGGAAGTTCCCGGTCATGGACATGTGTGTGCCTGGAAATCGAGTTTGGCGCGGGGCGAAAGCTGACGAACTTGAAGAGTTCCGACTGAACGTCGTTAATTGGCTGACCATTGTCGACGATTTTGTGCTTGGCGGCGTTGACCAAATCACAAAAGGTCTTGATCCCAAGATTGCATGAAAAGTGAAGAACCAGAACATCCTCTTTCAGCTTGGCGCGCGCCAGATAACTGCTGAAGATCACGCTGATGTTGAACGGAAATTATCCGTCGATCTATGGTTGATCTCAATATCAATTTGGTCATGCCGGGGCCGGCGCACAAGGAGCTTGATAACGATTGGGCGCACCGCCTCTGTGATCGGCAATGGTTTGAAAGGTTTTCTTGATGTGTGTTCGTGGCATTCAGGTTACTCGCCGGACTCAAGGAAACGGGATCGCTTATTTGTTATCGCGACAGCTTGCGGATCCAGGGCCGACGCGCTGATATCGCGACGATATCATTCGGGAGCTTTCTGGGTCGTTTCTGCGGCTTCTATCGGCGGCGACGGGGTCCGGTGGCGGCTTTTTCTTCGACGCCGTCTCTGCCGATCTGATCGCCAATCGTCTGTGGTCCGGGTTGATGACGGGCTTTTTGGCAATTCGCGGCGCTTCTGACCCTTATCGGCTCGTTGACATTTGTTCGAGGAAAGGATGACGATCCTTTCATCACGTCGACCGAGATGTGGTCGCCATTGACGACAATGGCTCCGCCGCGCGATCTCTGTGAGGATATGGCGAAAACCAATGCATTGTCGCGCCGCGTAGTGACGGGACTGCTTGCGCCGGATTCCGATCGTTCGGGCGGCTTGGGCAGGGTCTGGCCGAAAGTGGCGCCGGATTACCTTTCCGAGATCGGCATGTTCGCCGCCAATCCGCTTGACGAGAATGCGCGTGAGTATGCCAAGGCGACGCTGCTTGACCTTGACCAAAGTCTGGCTGGCCAGCATTTGAACCCGCCGTGCCACCGGACTCCTGGCATCAAGGATGCGCGCGTCCTCTATGCCGTTGAATTCCGTGCCGATCGGGATATCATCAGATGCGGGGTGGAATTCCCGCCCAGTGCCATCTCCACGGGTCCTCTTGTCAGGCAGGCGTTTGAGGCCCGCTCGATCCAGATCAGGCACTGGTCTTTTGATATTCAGGAAGGTTGGTAGATATGGGGCGTCCGATCGCACTTCTTGGCCATCAGCACACCTGCCCGATCCATGGCGGTGGCCCGGTGATGAACCCCGGACAGACGTTGGTCCGTTTCAATGGCATTCCGCTGGCTGTGGAGGGCGGGCAATGCGGCTGTCCCGGATCTCCGCCGTTGCCCGATCCGATGGTCAAGGGCTCTGGTGTGGTGAAGATCAACGGGCGCGGCGTCATGCGGGTTGGCGACAGGACGGCGCATGGCGGCAGGATCGTGACGGGCGTTCCGACCCTGAAATCCGACTGATCTGGCCTCGGCCGGAAAGGTGAGGGGGCGATGATGTGGATGGCTGGGTGCATCATTTCGGACCCGCCTGACTTCATCGGCCGCAAGGAGGTCCGGCGCGGGCGGTTGCAGGATATGGTCGCTGCTTCATGCCGGTGCTCTGGGGCACTCACTACGGCATGACGGGCTGTCATCGAAACGAATGGGGCGCCTCATGGCAATGCCGCGCGCGCTTTGTCCGCATGGGCACGCCAACATTTCCAATGTTGTCGAGTGGGGAGGGGTGCCGTTGCCATAGCGGACCTCGATAGGGCGGCCTTCTGGTGGGTAAACTGCATGATCCGTTTAGATACCACCACGATCACGCTGATCAACGTCGGGGTCGATCAGGTCGACGTCTCGGACTTCCAGTTCATCTGAGCATCGGACACGCAAAGGCCCCGCTGGATGCACCTGCGGGGCCTTTTTCTGTCTTGTCGCGCTGGGCTTATGCCAGCGACGGGTCGATCTGCTTGCAGGCGGCGACCAGACCGCGCACGGCCTCGACCGACTTGTCGAACATCGCCTGTTCGTCCTTGTCCAGCTTGATGTCGATGACCTTCTCGATGCCGCCGGCACCGATCACGGTCGGCACGCCGACATAAAGCCCGTTCAGCCCATAGGCGCCCTTCACATAGGCAGCGCAGGGCAGGACGCGCTTCTGGTCCTTCAGATAGGCCTCGGCCATCTCGATCGCCGAGGTGGCGGGGGCGTAGAAGGCCGAACCGGTCTTCAGCAGGCCGACGATCTCGGCACCGCCGTCGCGGGTGCGCTGGACGATGGCGTCCAGCTTGTCCTGCGTGGTCCAGCCCATCTTGACCAGATCGGGCAGCGGGATGCCGGCGACGGTCGAATAGCGGGCCAGCGGCACCATGGTGTCGCCATGCCCGCCCAGCACGAAGGCGGTCACATCGCGCATCGAGACGCCGAATTCCAGCGACAGGAAGTGGCGGAAGCGCGCCGAATCCAGCACGCCGGCCATGCCGACGACCTTCTCGACCGGCAGGCCCGAGAACTGCTGCAGCGCCCAGACCATGGCGTCCAGCGGGTTGGTGATGCAGATGACGAAGGCGTTCGGGGCATATTGCTTGATGCCTTCGCCGACCGACTTCATCACCTTGAGGTTGATGCCCAGCAGGTCGTCGCGGCTCATCCCCGGCTTGCGCGGGACACCGGCGGTGACGATGCAGACATCGGCACCGGCGATGTCGGCGTAGTCATTGGCGCCCTTCAGCGAGGCGTCGAAGCCCTCGGCAGGACCCGATTGCGCGATGTCCAGCGCCTTGCCCTGCGGCGTGCCCTCGGCGATATCGAACAGGACGACATCGCCCAGTTCCTTCATCGCAGCCAGATGCGCCAGCGTGCCGCCAATCTGTCCCGCACCGATGAGTGCGATCTTGGGTCGGGCCATTGTAACCTCCGATTTCCTTGATGGTTCGCCCGGTGGGGTAGTCCCTTGGAATGGGAATCGCAAGCCTTGCCTGACCGGCGCACCGGAAATCGCACCCTGTCAAGCGCTAACATGCGGCATATCTTGCACATTGCGTGCCCTGCAGGGCTGGAATATCCGGTGTCGGGGGACAGCGGGGGCGGCGATGGATCTGGGCGAGCTGGGGGTTTGGGGCTGGGTGCTGGGCTGCATCGCGGCCTTCGCGGTCGGGCTGGCCAAGGGCGGGCTGTCGATGATAGGCATGCTGGGCGTGCCGCTGATGGCGCTGGTCATCTCGCCGGTGCAGGCGGCGGGGATCCTGCTGCCGGTCTATGTCGTCTCGGATATCGGCGGGCTGATCGCGTTCCGGCGCAGCTTCGACCGGGCGGTGCTGATTTCGCTGATCCCGGGGATGCTGGCCGGGGTGGCGCTGGGATGGGCAACGGCGCGGCTGGTGAACGAGGCGCAGGTCGGCCTGATCGTCGGGCTGATCGGGCTGGCGTTTTCGGCCAATGCGATCCTGCGCCCGGCACTGGCGGCGCGTGCGGCGCGCGGTCCCTCGGCTGCGGGCAGCTTCTGGGGGGCGATCTCGGGCTATACCAGTTTCGTGTCGCATTCCGGTGCGCCGCCCTATCAGATCTATGTCCAGCCCATGCAGCTTGAGCCGATGCTGTTTGCTGGCACCACGACGATCTTTTTCGCCATCACCAATGCGGTGAAGCTGATTCCCTATGCCGCGCTGGGGCAGCTTTCGGCGCAGAACCTGACGATCTCGGCGGTGCTGGCGCTGCCGGCGCTAGTGGGTGTCTGGGCGGGGCTGTGGATCATCCGCCGGGTGCCGGCGACCTATTTTTACAAATTTATCACATGGGCGCTGGTCGTCGTTTCGGCAAAATTGATCTGGGACGGAATTTGATGTAAGTGGCACTTGAGAAACTGTCGGCATGTACCCAATCTTCGGTGGTATAGATTTCGAGGCGTTCCATGTATCGTCCCTATCGCTCTGTTCTTTATGTTCCTGCCTCCAACGCGCGCGCTATGGAAAAGGCCAGGGACCTCGCTGTCGACGCCATCATCTTCGACCTTGAGGACGCTGTCGCACCCGCCGAAAAGATCGCGGCGCGGGATCTGCTGGCGCGGGCGCTTCTGGCCGATTATGGCAGCCGCGCGCGGATCGTCCGCATCAACGGCTTCGACACCCAATGGGGTGAGGGCGACGCCCGCGTCTTTGCCCGCGGTGCCGATGCGGTGCTGATCCCCAAGGTGAACCGCGGCGCCGACCTTGACCGCGCCGCCAGTCTGATTCCGACCGTGCCGATCTGGGCCATGCTGGAAACTCCGGCCGGGGTCCTGAACGCGGGCGAAATCGCTGCCCATCCGCGCCTTGGTGGCATGGTCATGGGCACGAACGATCTGGCCAAGGACCTGAATGCCCGCGTCCGTCCCGACCGCCTGCCGCTGATGGCCGGGCTGGGCCTGTGCCTGCTGGCGGCGCGCAGCCATGGCCGGGTGATCCTTGACGGTGTCTACAACGCCTTTCAGGATGACGAGGGCCTGCGCGCCGAGTGTGAGCAGGGCCGCGACATGGGCTTTGACGGCAAGACGCTGATCCATCCGGCGCAACTGGCCGTCGCCAACGAGGTCTTTGGTCCCTCGGCGGCCGAGATCGATCTGGCGCGTCGTCAGATCGCCGCCTTCGACGCCGGGCGCGCGCAGGGCAAGGGCATCGCCGTCGTTGATGGCAGCATCGTCGAGAATCTGCATGTCGCCACCGCCCGCGCCACGCTGGCCGCGGCCGAGGCGATCGCGCTGCGCGGGGTCGGCAGCCCAAGACCGGTGGCGATGCGCGACTGTGATCACAACGTCGGCGCCCTCGGGTAAGCCCCGGATCACGCGGCAGCTTTCGCGCCATTCGCTTTCGCGCTAGGACTTCGTGCTGACAAGGTTATCGCGGGTCCGTGCCGACGCTGCGGCCCGCGCGGCAAGGGTGCGGCGCACATGGGTTTGCGAAAGACGATCATGGGGCACGAGGAGCCCGGCTGCCTGCATCCGAATGCCGGAAAATTCTGCCCCGATTGCGGACGGCTGATTCAGGTGCCGCGCTATTCATGGTCCGAGATGACCGGCGCGCAGGGCGATGTCCTTCTTGAAAAGGGCTTTCGCCGCACGCTGATGGGCCTGTTCCTGCATCCGGGACCATCTATCCGCACCTTCCTGTTTCAGGACCGCAACCATCTGGTCAAGCCGACCGCCTATCTGCTGCTGGCGCTGGCATTCAGCCTGTGGGCCGAGCGTTACACGCAAACCGCCGTCGCCTGCGCCGCCGACGATACCATCTGCCAGCTGATCGACCAGAGCGCGACCCAGATCCAGGCCATGCTGATCGGGGTGCTGGCGCTGGTCTATCGGCTGGCCTTCCGCAAGGTCGGGCTGAGCCTGTGGGAATATGTCGCGGGTTTCTGCTATATCGTCGCGCAAAGCTCGATCCTGGGCGGATTGCTGTCGCTGCTGTTCTACGTCCTTGGGCTTGGCGGGGGCGAAACGATCAGCTTCTTCGGCAGCTTCGTTTACCTGATCTTTGCCACCGTGCAGTTCCTGCAGATCCGCGGCGGCTGGCGGATCGCGGGCGCGGTGCTGCTGGGATTGCTGGCGATGGCGCTGTTTCTTGTCGTCGTCTTCACGGCGGGTTTCGCCTTTCTGCTGGCCGACGGGCTGGCCAGCAACTGACGGTTGCCGTCGCGGCGTGGGAATGCGAAGCTCGCCGCCAACGAAATGCAGGCACAAGCGAGAGGCCAGATGCTGATCCTGATCTTGGGTGTCGCCCTGTGGTGGGCGGCGCATCTTTCAAAGCGGCTGGCGCCGGATCTGCGCGCAAAGCTCGGGCGCGGCGGCGTGACGGCGGCGCTGGCCCTGTCGGTGGTGCTGATGGTCGTCGGCTATCGCATGACCGACGGCCCCTATTGGTGGGGGCCCTCGGCGCCGCTGAAGGGCATCAACAACCTGTTGGTTCTGCTGGCATTCTACCTGTTCGCCGCCTCGGGGATGAAGACGCGGATCACGCATTACATGCGCCACCCGCAACTGACCGGCTTTGCGCTGTGGGCATTCGCGCATCTGCTGCCGAATGGCGATCTGCCGTCCTTTGTGCTGTTCGGCGGCCTTGGCCTGTGGGCGCTGGTCGAAATGGCGGTCATCGACCGGGCGCAACCGGGTTGGGTGCCTCCTTCGGGCAAGGCGCCGGTCGGCAAGGAAATCGGCGCCGCGGTCGGCGCCGTTGTCGTGATGCTGGTCGTCGGCATGATCCATGCCTGGCTGGGCTATAACCCGTTCGGAGGCTGACGTGACCACGCTTTACCGCTGCATAACCGAGGATGACACCTCGCAATTCTGCCACCGCGTCAGCGAGGCGCTGTCCAAGGGCTGGTCGCTGCATGGCGCGCCCTCGATGGCCTTTGACCCGCAAAAGGGGGTGATGCGGCTGGCGCAGGCCGTCACCAAGGAAGTCGCGGTCGACTATCACCCCGACCTGAAGCTGGGCCAGCAATAGGGGCCGGGATCGGTGATCACAAAAACGCCGCGCGCGGGCTGTCCGCGCCGGCCATGGGTCGCGGGGCGCCGCCGCCGCGTGCCTTGCGGGGCCGGTTTTTCGGGCCGGCGCCCTGACGGGACCGAGTCCCGGCTGGTAACGCAAACAATGCCGCGCCTGTGATCACAGCGCGCATTTGCGTGATCACAAATGTCGAAAATAGACGGGATTGCCGCTTTCGTCTGGTATCCTGCCGTGACAGATGCCAGAAAACGACTAGAAGCATTTCAAAATTCCCGGCCAGCCCCCGCCGCCAGCCGACGCGCCGAGGGCCCCTGAACGCAGGAGAGCGCAACATGGCTGACGTCAACCGGGGCAACCGGCCGCTGTCACCGCATTTGCAGGTGTATCGCCTGCCCCTTGCCGCAATCACCTCGATCATGACCCGCATCACCGGCCATGCGCTGGTGGCGGGCATCGTGCTGATCGTCTGGTGGCTGCTTGCCGCCGTGACCTCGCCGGGGGCGTTCGCCTGCGCCGACTGGGTGGTGCGGTCCTGGCTGGGCTTCATCATCCTGACCGGCTCGATGTGGGCATTGTGGTATCACCTGCTCGCCGGGGTGCGGCACCTGTTCTATGACGCCGGCTACGGCATGGAGATCGAACAGGCGCAGAAATCCAGCCAGGCGCTGATCGCCGGCTCGGTCGGGCTGGCCGTGCTGACGCTGATCGTCTTCTTCCTATTCTGAGAAAGGGCAGGGATCATGCGTTACATCACCCCCCTGAAAGCCGCCGAGGGCCTCGGCTCGTCCCATACCGGCACCCAGCATCACTGGGCGATGACCGTCACCGCCTGCGCGATGCTGGTCTTGACGCCCTTGTTCATGATCACGGTGGCCTGTGCCATCGGCCTGCCGCGCGAGCTGCTGGTCATCTATTTCGGCCGCCCCGTCCCGGCCATCATCACCGCGCTGTTCGTGACCGTGGGCATGATCCACTTCATCAAGGGCACGCGGATCATGATCGACGACTATTTCCAGGGCACCGCCCGCAAGGCCGCGATCGTCATTTCCGTCATTTTCGGCTGGGCGGTCATCGCCTGTGCCCTTTACGCGCTGGCCCGCATGGGTCTTGGCGCGATCGTCGTCGTCTGAGGAACCGCCATGGCTGATTATCAATATGTGACGCATGATTATGACGTCGTGGTCGTGGGCGCGGGCGGCGCGGGTCTGCGCGCCACGCTGGGCATGGCCGAACAGGGGCTGCGCACCGCCTGCGTGACCAAGGTCTTTCCCACCCGCAGCCACACGGTCGCGGCGCAGGGCGGCATCGCCGCCAGCCTTGCCAACATGGGCCCCGACAACTGGCAGTGGCACATGTACGACACCGTCAAGGGGTCGGACTGGCTGGGCGACACCGACGCCATGGAATACCTGGCGCGCGAGGCCCCGAAGGCGGTCTATGAGCTGGAACATTACGGCGTGCCGTTTTCGCGCACCGAAGAGGGCAAGATCTACCAGCGCCCCTTCGGCGGCCACACCACCGAATTCGGCGAAGGCCCGCCGGTGCAGCGCACCTGCGCCGCCGCCGACCGCACCGGCCACGCCATCCTGCACACGCTTTACGGCCAGTCGCTGAAGGAAAAGGCCGAGTTCTTCATCGAATATTTCGCGCTGGACCTGATCATCACCGATGGCCGCTGCACCGGCGTCGTCTGCTGGAAGCTGGACGATGGCACCATGCATGTCTTCAACGCCAAGATGGTGGTGCTGGCGACCGGCGGCTATGGCCGCGCCTATTTCAGCGCGACCAGTGCCCATACCTGCACCGGCGACGGCGGCGGCATGGCCGCCCGTGCCGGCCTGCCGCTTGAGGACATGGAGTTCGTGCAGTTCCACCCGACCGGCATCTACGGCTCGGGCTGCCTGATCACCGAGGGCGCGCGCGGCGAAGGCGGCTACCTGACCAACTCGGAGGGCGAGCGGTTCATGGAACGCTATGCGCCCACCTACAAGGACCTTGCCTCGCGCGATGTGGTCAGCCGCTGCATCACCATCGAGATCCGCGAGGGCCGCGGCGTCGGCGAGCACAAGGACCACATGTTCCTGAACCTCATGCACCTGCCGCCGGAAAGCCTGCATGAGCGGCTGCCGGGCATCAGTGAATCGGCCAAGATCTTTGCCGGCGTCGATGTCACGCGCGAACCGATCCCGATCCTGCCGACCGTGCATTACAACATGGGCGGCATCCCGACGAACTATTGGGGCGAGGTGCTGAACCCGACCGAGGCCGAGCCCGACCGTGTCTTCCCCGGCCTGATGGCCGTGGGCGAGGCCGGCTGCGCCAGCGTGCATGGCGCGAACCGGCTTGGCTCGAACTCGCTGATCGACCTGGTGGTGTTCGGCCGCGCCGCCGCGATCCGCGCCGGGCAGGTGATCGACCGCGTCGCGCCGATCCCGCCGACGAACAAGGACGGCGTGCAGAAGGCGCTGGACCGCTTTGACCGCATCCGCTTTGCCGACGGCACCATCCCCACCGCCGAACTGCGGCTTGAGATGCAAAAGACCATGCAGGCCGATGCCGCCGTCTTCCGCACCGACAAGACGCTGGCCGAGGGCGTCACCAAGATGGAGGCCATCGCCGCCAAGATGAACGACCTCAAGGTGACGGACCGCAGCCTGATCTGGAACAGCGACCTGATGGAGACGCTGGAACTGACCAACCTGATGCCCTGCGCGCTGGCGACCATCGTCGCGGCCGAGGCGCGCAAGGAAAGCCGCGGCGCCCACGCCCATGAGGACTACCCCGAGCGGGATGATGCCAACTGGCGCAAGCACTCGCTTGCATGGGTGGAAGGCAACGATGTTAAACTGGGCTATCGGCCCGTGCATCTTGATCCTCTGACCACGGTCGAGGAAGGCGGGATCGACCTGAAAAAGATCGCACCCAAAGCGAGGGTTTATTGATGCGCCTTTCCCTGTTCCTGCCCATGACGCTGACCACCGCCGCGCTGGCCCTGTCGGGCTGCGTGGTCCAGAACCCCGGCATGAGCCCCGCGCCCATGCCGATGCCGCAGGTGACGCCGTCGCCTGACGCGGCGATCCGGTCCTCGGCCCGGGTGGTCATCAACCGCGAGATGGCCAAGCGCCTGCCGGGCGCCAATGTCGCGCCCTATACCGATTGCGTGCTGCAGAACGCCACCACGGCGGAACTGGCCGGCATCGCCGATTCGGCCTCGGGCGGGGCAGGGAACGCGGTCGCGGCCATCGTCGGCCGTCCGGCCACGACGCAATGCATCGCCGGTGCCGCATCGGCGGCCAAGGGCATCGCCTGATGCCCGCGCGGCGACGCGCCCCGGCAATGCTGGCCCCGGCGATCCTGCTGGGGCTGGTTGCCTGCGCCGAGCCGCCGCGCCTTTCGGTGCCCGAGGCCGAGCGCTGGTGCAGCCAGAACCTCAGCGATCCGGGCACCGGCATGACGGCGCAGCCGCGGCTTAGCATCGGCATCGGCACGGGCGGCTATAGCGGCGCCGGGCTGGGGGTGGACTTCACCCCCGACCGCGTGTCGGCGCCACGCGACCCCGAGATGATCTTCCATCGCTGCGTGCGCGAGCGCTCGGGCTTTCCGCCCAGCAAGTCGCTTTATCAGCAACCGGGCTGGGCGCGGAAATGACCCTGCGCCCCGCCAGCGCCGGGCGGCGCCTGATCGTCCATGCCGGGCCGCCCAAGACCGGCTCGACCTCGTTTCATCACTATCTCAAGCGCAATCATGAACTGCTGGAGCCGCATCTGGTCGTGCCGAACGAACTGACCGGCGTCCCGATGTCGCCCCTTGGCCGCGCCAGCATCCAGTTCAGCCTTGATCCCGTCCCCGAGGCCGAGGCCGAGCTGCGCCGCGCCTTCGCCGATATCCTGACCGCGCTGCCCAGGGGCGAGCTGCCGGTTCTGCTGACGCATGAAAACCTTGCCGGCGCCATGCCCGGCAATGCCGGCGAGGTCCGGCTTTTCCCGATGCTGCCGCGGATCGCCCGCGTCCTTCTGGATGAGGGCGACGGTTTCGACATGCATTTCGTCCTTTACACCCGCGAAAAGCAAAGCTGGCTGGAAAGCGTCTGGGCGCAGGCGGTCTTTACCGACGGCTATCCCGACACCCTGCCGGATTTTCTGGACGAGACCTCGGGCATCGCCGATTGGGGCGATCTCGCGCGCCGCCTTGCCGATGCGGTCGGCCCGGATCGCGTCACGCTGCTGCGGCTTGAGGACGAGGCCGAGCTTTTGCGTCCCGGACAGGCGCTGCTGCGCATCGTCGGGCTGGACCAGTCCCTGCTTGACCAGATGCACCCGCTTGAGCGGCCGGCGATGCGGCGGCTGAATGCCGGTGCGCTGGAATTTCTGCGCCGGCTCAATGCGGTGCCCCTGAACCCCCATGCCCGCGACAAGGTCGTCCGTCTTGTTGCCAGTTGCCAACCCTTGTTCAGCGCCGATCTTCGGCCGCAAGGAAACCTGTCATAGGAATAGCCAAATGGTCCAATTCAACCTTCCCAAGAACAGCCGCATGCGGGTCGGCAAGACCTGGCCCCGGCCCGCGGCCGCCAAGAACGTCCGCCGCTTCAATATCTATCGCTGGGATCCCGATACCGGGGAAAACCCGCGCATCGACAGCTATTTCCTTGATCTGGACAAGACCGGGCCGATGGTTCTGGACGCGCTGATCAAGATCAAGAACGAGATCGACCCGACGCTGACCTTCCGCCGCTCGTGCCGCGAGGGGATCTGCGGGTCCTGCGCGATGAACATCGATGGCGGCAACCACCTTGCCTGCATCTATGGCATCGACGAGGTCAAGGGCGACGTGAACATCTATCCGCTGCCGCATATGCCGGTGGTCAAGGATCTGGTGCCGGATCTGACGCATTTCTATGCGCAGCACGCCTCGGTCCATCCCTATCTGATCACCAAGACGCCGACCCCGGACAAGGAATGGCGCCAGTCGATCGAGGACCGCAAGAAGCTGGACGGGCTTTACGAATGCATCCTGTGCGCGTCCTGTTCGACATCGTGCCCCAGCTACTGGTGGAACGGCGACCGCTATCTTGGCCCGGCGGCGCTGCTGGCCGCCTATCGCTGGATCATCGATTCGCGCGACGAGGCCACGGGCGAGCGGCTGGACGAGCTTGAAGACCCGTTCAAGCTTTACCGCTGCCACACGATCATGAACTGCACCAATACCTGCCCCAAGGGGCTGAACCCGGCCAAGGCCATCGCCTCGATCAAGCACATGATGGTGGATCGGGTCGTCTGATCCGGGCAGGCGCCCCGGCGCACCTGCGACAATGACGCCGCGTTGCAGCTATGGATATCGCTGCAACGCGGCATTATATTTCCGGTCAGGGGAGGCAATATCCGTCGAACCGGAGAATGACCGATGACCACGCCTGACAACCAACCGAAAATCGCCCCGAAACCGGCGGTGTTCGACCCGGCCCGCGACCGCAGCGCGCAGAAATATCTGGCGATCCTTGAACAGATGTATGGCTATTTCAGCTATGAGCCGATGCCGCTGGAATCCGTCCGGCGCCAGGCGGCCTGATCGCATCATCCCTGCGCCCGCCTGACGGGTCCGGCAGCGCGGCTTTTGGGCCGCGCTTTTGTATTCGGGGCCGGGCAGTCGCGCCGGCCTTTTTGCCAAGGTCGGGGCGGGGCGCCTTGCGGGACGGCGTGCGCGGCGCCTAGCATATGGGCAGCTATTCACCCAGATCAGGACATCCCGCATGATCCCCGACGATGCCGACCAGCGCCGTTCCATCAAGCCGGTCATCTGCTACCCGAACGAGACGCTGCCCGACCCCGACCTGCCGGGGCTGGCGGCGATCCGCGCCAATGCCGTGAAGGCCGGCGAATGTCAGGTCCCCGCGCGCGAGGGGCGCTGTTTTCGCGTGCCGGCCGGGCATTTCTTTCGCATCACCAGCGTCGAGGGGCCGCAGGTCGGCGATCTTGACATCTGGTCGGCGGCGGACCCGCGCGAACGCTTTTATTCCGGCAAGACGCGGGCCTTGCACGGCACGCATCTGACGCGCGGCGACCGGCTGTGGTCGACGTTTCCGAACCTGCGCCCCCTGGCCACGATCACCGAGGATACGCTGGAATGGTACGGCATCGATGCGCATGGCGGCTCGGTCCATGACGTGATCGGGACGCGCTGCGACCCCTATACGCATCGCCTGCTCAGCGGGGGCGACTATCATCACTGCTGCCATTCGAACCTGACGAATGCGCTGATGGACGAACTGGCCCTGCCGCGCGATCAGGCCGAGCCGCTGGTCCATGACGTGCTGAACGTCTTCATGTGCACCGGCTTCACCCGCGACACCGGCCAGTATTTCATGAAGGCCAGCCCCGTGCGCCCCGGCGACTATCTGGAATTCTTCGCCGAGATCGACCTGATCGGCGGCCTTTCGGCCTGTCCGGGCGGCGATTGCAGCAGCGAACACTCCAGCGACGCCGCCGCCTGCCACCCGTTGCTGGTCGAGATCTTCGCCCCCGTCGGGCCGGTCGCGCGGCCGCAGCCGGCCCCGAACGGGTATCGCTGGCCTAAAGGCTGATCGGCACCAGCACCTCGGGTTCGATCACGTCGACGCCGGGCAGGCCGGCCTTCAGCGCCCCGGCATTCTGTTCCAGCAGCGGGAAGGTGCGATAATGGCAGGGGATCACGGTGCGGAAATCGAAATAGCGCCGCGCCGCATAGGCCGCGCGCTTCATGTCCATGGTGAAATAGCCGCCCGCGCAAAGGATGCCGATATCGGGCTTGTGATAGTCGCCCATCCAGTCCATGTCGGCCATGATGTCGGTATCGCCCGAGACATAGATGACGTGGCCCTCGCCCGCGATCATGTAGCCCGACTCGTGCCCGGCATAGACCGGACCTTCGTTCCCTTCCAGCGATGACGAATGGGTGGCGTTCACCATGGTGACCTTCGCGCCGCCCAGATCGACGGTGCCGCCCTTGTTGAAGCCGATGCCCTCGATCCCCTGATGGGTCTGCCAGCTGCTGATCAGGTCATAGATGCCGACCACGGGGATGTTCAGCTCACGCGCGATGGGAAGGGTGTCGCCGGTATGGTCGCCATGGCCATGCGTCAGCAGGACATGGGTGGCACCGGCGATGGCCTCGGCGCGGCGGCTTTCCGGAAACATCGGGTTTCCCGACAGCCATGGGTCGATCAGGATCACGGCGTCTTCGATTTCCAGCCGAAAGCCGGAATGACCAAGCCAGATGATGTTCATGGGACGGCTCCTTTTCATGCACGGCCATCCTGTCAAGCCGGGCTGGCGCCGTAAAGTTCCCGCACTGCCGCGGGCATGTGCGCTTGCCCCGCCCCCGCCGCCCCGGTAAAACCCCGGCCAAGCGAAAGGAGCCCCCATGGCCATCACTGAGGACGAAGCCCGCAAGGTCGCGCATCTGGCGCGCATCGCGGTCGCTGACGCGGACCTGCCGGCGCTTGCGCATGAGCTGAACAGCATCCTGCATTTCATGGAGCAGCTGAACGAGGTCGATGTCGACGGCGTCGAGCCGATGACCGGGGTCGAGCCGATGCGCCTGAAGCGGCGCGCCGATATCGTGACCGATGGCGACATGCAGGACCTGATCCTGAAGAACGCGCCCGATGCGCGCGAGGGCTTCTTTGCCGTGCCGAAGGTGGTGGAATGAGCGATCTGAACAAACTGACCATCGCCGGGGCCCGCGACGCGCTGGCCAAGGGCGAAACCACCGCCGCCGAGCTGACCGAGGCCTGCCTTTCGGCTATCGCGACCTCGGGCGCGCTGAATGCCTTTGTCCACGATACGCCCGAAAAGGCGCGCGAGATGGCGCGTGCCGCCGACCTGCGCCTGAAATCTGGCGATGCCGCGCCGATGACCGGCATCCCGGTCGGCGTGAAGGATCTGTTCTGCGTAAAGGGCGTGCCCTCGCAATCGGCCAGCCGCATCCTTGACGGCTTTCTGCCGCAATATGAATCGACCGTGACCCAGAACCTGTGGGATCAGGGCGCGGTGCTGCTGGGCAAGCTGAACCAGGACGAGTTCGGCATGGGTTCGTCGACCGAAAACAGCGTCTATGGCGCGACGGTGAACCCGTGGAAGCTGGGTGACGGCGTCAACCGCACCGCTGGCGGGTCGTCCGGCGGCTCGGCCGCGGCGGTGGCGGCGGACCTGTGCCTTGGCGCGACCGCGACCGATACCGGCGGCTCGATCCGCCAGCCGGCCGCCTTCACCGGCACCGTGGGCCTGCGCCCGACCTATGGCCGCGTCAGCCGCTGGGGCGTGATCGCCTATGCCTCCAGCCTCGATCAGGCGGGGCCGATCACCAAGACCGTGCGCGACGCGGCGATCATGCTGGGCGCCATGGCCTCGGTCGATCCCAAGGATTCGACCAGCGCCGAACGCCCGGTCCCCGATTACGAGGCGGCGCTGACCGGCGATATTCGCGGCAAGAAGATCGGTATCCCCAAGGAATACCGCATCGAGGGCCTGTCGGATGAAATCGACGCGCTGTGGTCGCAGACCGCGCAGATGCTGAAGGATGCCGGCGCCGAGATCGTGGATATCTCGCTGCCGCACGCGAAATACGCGCTGCCCGCCTATTACATCATCGCGCCCGCCGAGGCGTCCTCGAACCTCGCGCGCTATGACGGCGTGCGCTATGGCCGCCGCGCGAAGCTGGGCGCCGGCGATGGCGTGGTCGAGATGTATGAAAAGACCCGCGCCGAAGGGTTCGGCCCCGAGGTCAGGCGCCGCGTCATGATCGGCACCTATGTGCTGTCGGCGGGGTTCTATGACGCCTATTACAACCGCGCCCGCCGCGTCCGCGCGCTGATCAAGCGTGATTTCGATCAGGCCTATGCCAGCGGCATCGACGCGATTCTGGCGCCGACCACGCCCAGTTCGGCCTTTGCGCTTGGCAGCGCCGATGCCAGCAACCCGGTCGAGATGTATCTGAACGATGTGTTCACCGTGACGCTGAACCTTGCCGGCCTGCCGGGGATTTCGGTCCCGGTGGGGCTGGACAGGCAGGGGCTGCCGCTGGGGATGCAACTGATCGGCCGGCCCTGGGACGAGGGCGGGCTGTTGAACCTTGCGCATAGCCTCGAATCTGCGGCAGGCTTCACGGCGAAACCCGCGCGCTGGTGGTGAGCGGCCTTTTACGGGAGAGATTGATGCGGAACCTGCTGATCCTGTCGGTGCTGGCGCTGGCCGCTTGCGGCGAGAATACGGGCTGGAACCCGAATTACAGCGGCATGAACAACGGCACGGCCTATGCCAAATACATGCAGGAGCGCGAGGCGGCCCTGCATGGCAAGGCGCGGGTCCCCTTGGTGATCCCGGTGCAACTGCCGGCCAAGGCGCCGACCGCCGCCGAGATCGCCGGCACCGCGCCGGCCAAGGCCAGCGCCAAGGCGCCGGGCACCGTCACCGTGACCGCCGCCGGCAAGCCGCAGGCGGCGAAGGCGGCGGGCAGTGGTCCCTACCCGGGGTCGGTGCCGGTGCTGGTCGGCTATGCGAACCAGGAACGCCAGGATCCCGGCGTCAAGACCTATCAGCGCCAGAAGGCGCGGACCGGCGGCTCGGCCCTGGATGCGGGCCGTTCCTGTTCGGGCTATGCCTCGGCCGATGTGGCGCAGCGCGCCTTCATCGCCGCGGGTGGCCCGATCCTTGACCCCAAGGGGCTTGATCCCGACGGCGATGGCTTCGTCTGCGGCTGGGATCCGCGGCCGCTGCGCAATTCCGGCGGGCTTTGAGCCTTTCGCCCAACCATGGCGACCGGCGCGGGCAGCGCCCCGAACTGGTCGTCCTGCATTACACCGGCATGGCGGACGGGGCCTCGGCCCGCGCCCGCCTTTGCGATCCCGCGGCCGAGGTCAGCGCCCATTGGCTGATCCATGAAAACGGCCTGACCGAGGCGCTGGTCCCCGAGGACCGCCGCGCCTGGCATGCCGGGGCCGGGGCCTGGCAGGGCCGCGACGACGTGAATTCGCGCAGCATCGGCATCGAACTGGTCAATCCCGGCAACGAACCCTTTCCCGAACCGCAGATGGCGGCGCTGGAGCGGCTGCTGGCGCAGATCATGGCGCGCTGGGGCATCGGGCCGGCGGGGATTATCGGCCACTCCGACATGGCGCCCGGACGCAAGATCGACCCCGGCCCGCGTTTCGACTGGGCGCGGCTGGCCTTGCAGGGGCTGGCGGTCTGGCCTGCGCCTTCGCCCGTGGCCGAGGCGCCGCTGGCGGAAAGCCTGACCCGCATCGGCTATCCCGACGCGCCCGAACGGCTGGCGGCGTTCCGGCTGCGCTTTCGCCCCTGGGCAACCGGCCCCGAGGATGCGACCGACCGCCGCATCGCGGCGGCGCTGGCCTATAGCCTGTCGTAAAGCGCCTGGATCCGGCGCGCCTCGTCCTGCAACCCGTAAGGCGGGTTGATGACGAACATGCCCGAGCCGACCATGCCGTGACCCGGCCGCGCCGGCGGAAACCGCACCTCGGACAGCAGCGCGTCGGGATGGTCGCGCGTCAAGGTCCGGACCATTGCGGCCTGCCGGTCGTCGGTCAGCACCGGATACCACAGCGCAATGGTGCCGACGTTCCATTTCCGCGCCAGCCCGGCAATCTGGCCGGGAATGCGGTCGTAATCGGCCTTGACCTCATAGCTGGGGTCGATCAGCAGCAGCCCGCGCCGCGGCGTCGGCGGGCAGACGGCCTGCGCCATCGCGAACCCGTCCTGTCGGTAGAGATGCGCGAAACGGGCATTGGCGGCCAGCGCCTCATGCTCGGCCGGGTGCAGTTCGGCCAGATGGGCGGTGTCGCCGGGACGCAGGAAATGCCGCGCGATCAGCGGCGATCCGGGATAGGCGGTGGCGCCATGGCGGGCGCGGATGTCGTCCAGCGCCCGGCGCAAGGGATGGTCCGCAGGCAGCCAGTCCTGCGCCAGCGCGCGGGTGATGCCGGCCTGCGCCTCGCCCGTCTTTTCGGATTCGGGCGCGGCAAGGTCGTAAAGCCCGCGCCCGGCATGGGTTTCCAGATAGCTCAGCGGTTTGGGTTTCGTGGCCATGTAATCCAGCATCCACGCCAGCAGGGCGTGCTTGTGCAGGTCGGCCAGATTCCCGGCGTGATAGGCGTGCTGATAGGACAACATGATGTCCCCCTATATCCGTGGCCCGGAAATGAAAAGCGGCGGCGCCCAGGGAGGAGGAGGGGGCACCGCCGCGCAACGCCGGCCCAGGGAGGAGGAGGGGCCGCGTATGGGTCCGCGGTCATGGCAGGGAGGAGGCGCCATCGACCGCGTTCCGGCGTTCCCAGGGAGGAGGAGGGGACCGCCGAATTCCGTCCCGCCCATCGGCGGGGTTTTGCAGCGGCACCCTCCAGGGAGGAGGAGGGGAGGGTGCCGCCAGAACCGCGAAATCCCGGGAGGAGGTGGGACATCGCCGTATGGGTTGGCGGCACCCTCAGGGAGGAGGAGGGAGGCTGCCGCCGGAACTGCAAGACCCAGGGAGGAGGAGGGGCCTTGCGGTATTGGGTGGCGGCATCCCCAGGGAGGAGGAGGGGGAGGCCGCCGTTACCGTGAAGCCCAGGGAGGAGGGGGCTTCATCGGAACCTGAATTGGGCGGCGGCATCCTCTAGGGAGGAGGAGGGAGGATGCCGCCTGAACCCGGACCCAAGGGAGGAGGAGTGGGTCGGGTATCGTTATTTCCTTACTTCGCACCCCAGGCGGCGTCATAGGCCACGCTGCGGATGTTCGAGCGGCACATGCCAAGGTCGGCCAGGTCGCGGTCGGTCAGGTCGTTCAGTTCGCGCAGGGTCTGGCGGTAAACCGAACGGCGGGCCATGTAGTCACGGACATCGGCGACGAATTTCGCGATCCGGCCATTGCCGGCGTGGTTACGGACATTGCCTTGGTTCAGTACGAGAACAGCCATTTCATCATCTCATCTTCTTGCGGGTTCGCGGCGGGCCGGATTGCCTGTCGCTTTGTTAGGGCGAACATGGGCTGTTTTCTGCAACTGCACAATAGGGAACGGTGAAATGCTGCTATGCAGAAACCACATATCTGTTTCTGGAAGTTACCCACAACCCGTTAATAAATTGTTACATTCCGTGAGTGGTTCGGCGAAAAACCGGTTTGGAAACCTATATAAAAGACTAGCAATTCACCCGTGATTTGCGGGTTTTGACGCAGGGTTACAAGCTCTTAGCCCGGTGGCGCCCAAGGGGGTGTCTTGCCCCCCGTTTGGGCATTTGACATGCTGTCGGCGCAATGCTTGCGGGGGTCACCATGGCGATATCACGGGAACGTGTCCTTGAAGAACTGGCGCAGATCGGGGTGCCGGGGGGCGGAAACCTGGTTTCGAACGATCTGGTGCGTGCGTTGCAGGTCGATCCCGACGCGATTCGATTCGTTCTTGAGGCCCCGGATGCGGTCTATGCCCGCGCCCTCGCCCCGGTCGAGGCCGAGGCGCAGCGCCGCCTTGCCGCCCTTTCCGGCGACCAGAAGGTGCAGATCGTGACCACGGCACCCGCCGCACCGCGCGGCGCGGCCCCGCAGGTCACCGCCCGTTCCGGCGAGGGGCAGGCCGCGCCGCCGAACCTGAAGATCGGCCGCCATCCGACGCCGCAGGCGGGGCCCGAACAGGTCAGCGGCGTGGCGCGCATTGTCGCCATCGGCTCGGGCAAGGGGGGCGTGGGGAAATCGACGCTGACCTCGAACCTTGCGGTGGCGCTGGCGCGGCAGGGGCGGCGGGTCGGGCTGCTGGACGCCGATATCTATGGCCCCTCGCAGCCGCGGATGCTGGGCCTGACCGGCCAGCGCCCCAGCAGCGACGGCCAGATGATCGAGCCGCTGCACGCTTACGGCGTCACCGTCATGTCGCTGGGCCTGATGATGAAGGAAGGCGAGGCCGTGGTCTGGCGCGGCCCGATGCTGATGGGCGCGCTGCAACAGATGCTCAATCAGGTAAAATGGGGCGAGCTGGACATCCTGCTGGTCGATCTGCCGCCGGGCACGGGCGATGTGCAGCTTTCGCTGTGCCAGAAGGCGCAGGTCAGCGGCGCGATCATCGTCTCGACCCCGCAGGACGTGGCGCTGATCGACGCGCGGCGCGCCATCGACATGTTCGACAAGCTGAAAACCCCGGTCCTCGGGCTGGTCGAGAACATGTCTACATACATATGCCCGAATTGCGGTCATGAGGCGCATCTGTTCGGCCATGGCGGCGTCGCCGCCGAGGCGCGCGAACTGGGCCTGCCCTTCCTTGGCGAGATTCCCCTGAACATCGATGTGCGTCTGGCCGGTGACGGCGGCAAGCCGATCGCCATGGGCGACGGCCCGGTGGCGCAGGCCTTCGCCCGTCTGGCCGAGCGGCTGATCGCCGGCGGCATGGCCTGAGGGCCGCAGGCCCGGCCGTGATCCGCTGGCTGGGCCAGTGACTGGGCCAGTGACAGGGAAAGCGACTGGGCCAGCGACTGGGAAAGCATGGGAACGGGTCCGGGAAAACCCGGGAAAGCCCTCACGCGTCGAATCACCGGCGCGTGAGGCTGCGTGATCCCGCCGGGAATCTCCCGTAAAACGGCTGGTGCGATTGCGGCGTGGCGGTCGCGCCGTTCCCGCCCGGATCGATTCCGGGATTTTGTGGGATTTATGCCGCACCCCGAAAAACCTACTACATATAGTGTCCGAATTGTCCGAATCGTCCATACCTTCGCCATGAATCGCGCGGGTGTGAAAGTGTTCACGCCATGTTCACGCGCGACATGCCGCCACAGGCGGTTTTGGGCCAAATTTATCCGTTGCTTCCCGTAAATTCCCATGGCATCCCTGACACCACGGAGACGGGCTCAAGGGGCAGCAAGACCCCAAAAGGCGACAAGCAGGCTTCATACAGGCACCCGCTTCCGAAACATCGCCTTGCGGCGCGCGAGCAGCACCTCCCCCAGGTGGCGTGAATAGCAAGGCTCGATCCCCGAAACTACGGGGCCCAGAGATGGGAACGAGGGCGGCGGATCGGGCAGTGGCAGCAGCCCGATCCGCCCTTTCCTTTTCGGGTGACCGGAAAGGTGGACAGTGCAAGGGAGAGGCGCGCCGGTGGCACGCAGGTTCAGAGGCTCGGAAGAGGTCAAGGTCGACGCGAAAGGCCGCGTTTCGATCCCGGCCAAGTTCCGTCGCGTCTTCGAGGCCTCGGACCCCGATTTCGAACCCGGCAAGCGCGCGCAACTGGTCATCGTCTTCGGCACCCGCGACTGGAAATACCTTCAGCTTTTCACCATCAACGCCATTGACGAAATCGACGAACAGATCGCCGGGCTCGACCGTGGCAGCCCGCGCCGCAACTATCTGGAACACATCTATCACGGCCATTCCGAAGAGGCCGAGATCGACGGCGACGGCCGGCTGGTGCTGCCCCAGAAGCTGCGCGACAAGATCGGGCTGACCGATGCGGCTGTGTTCATCTCTGGCGGCGACAACCTGAAAGTCTGGACCCCCGCGGATTACGAGGCCGAGGAGCGCGCGCTTGAAGCCCGCGTCCCCGAGCTTGAGCCGGGCGCCGATCCGCTGTCGCTGCTGTCCCAACCTGCGGCGGGGGGCTAGGCATGTCCGACGCGACCGACCCGCATATCCCGGTTCTGCTTGGCCCGCTGTTGCGGGCCGTTGCGCCTGTTCAGGGCACATGGATCGACGGCACCTTCGGCGCCGGCGGCTATGCCCGCGGGCTTTTGGCGCAGGGTGCTGCGCAAGTTATCGGCATCGACCGCGACCCGGCGGTTTTCGCCATGGCCAGCACCTGGGCCGACGAATTCGGCGACCGGCTGCGGCTGGTTCAGGGCACGTTTTCGGACCTCGACCGGCTGGCGGGGGAACAGGTCGATGGCGTGGTGCTGGATCTGGGCGTCAGCTCGATGCAGCTTGATCAGGCGGAACGCGGCTTTTCCTTCATGCGCGACGGTCCCCTGGACATGCGTATGGGCGGCGACGGCCCCACGGCCGCCGACCTGCTGAACACCGCGCCCGAGCAGGTCATCGCCAATGTCCTTTATCTTTATGGCGAGGAGCGCGCCTCGCGCCGCATCGCCCGCGCCATCGTCGCCGCGCGCCCGCTGAGCCGCACCGGCCAGCTTTCCGATATCGTCTCGGGCTGCCTGCCGCGCCCGAAGCCGGGGCAAAGCCACCCCTCGACCCGCGCCTTTCAGGCCATCCGCATCTGGGTGAACGACGAATTCGGCCAGTTGGTCGCCGGGCTTGCGGCGGCGGAACGCGCGCTGCGCCCCGGCGGCAAGCTGGCCGTGGTCAGCTTTCATTCGCTGGAGGACCGCATCGTCAAGCGCTTCATGCAGGCGCGCTCGAACAGCGCCGGCGGCGGCAGCCGCTATGCGCCCGAGATCGCCCATGACGAGGCCGCCTTTACGCTGCCCTTTCGCCGCGCCATCGGCCCGGACGAGGCCGAGATGGCGGCCAATCCGCGCGCGCGCTCGGCCCTGCTGCGGGTCGGCATCCGCACCACGGCCCCCGCGGGGCGCATCGATCCGGCGGCGCTTGGCCTGCCGGTCCTGAACGACAGGGGGGCGTGATGCGTTCGGTTCTGTTCCTGCTGACCACGCTGATCGTCATGGGCCTGGCCTTCTGGGCCTATCGCGAGAATTACGCCACCCAGTCCGCGTTGACCAGGATGGACGACGTGCAGCGCCAGATCGGCGGCCTGCGCGAGGATCTGGTCGTGCTGCGCGCCGAATGGGCCTATCTGAACCGGCCGGGGCGGCTGCGCGAGCTGGTCAACATGAATTTCGACAAGCTGAAGCTTCTGCCCTTTGGCGCCGATCAGTTCGTCGATGTCGGGCAGGTGGCCTTTGCCAGCCCCAAGCCCGCCATGCCCGCGCCCGGCACCGAAACCGCCGCCATCGAACGCCCCGCCTGGTATCCGCCCCGCCGCCCACAGGAGAGCACGCCATGATCCGCACCCCCCTGCGCCCGCTGGCCCGTATCCTTCGTGCCCGCGAAAAAGGCGAAAACCCCGACGAGATCGAGGCTGAGAACCGCGCCCACCGTCATGCCGAAATTCAGGAAAAGGCGCGCGGCAGCGCCCGCAGCCGGCTGGGCTTCATGGCGCTTGGCTTCGTGCTGGCCTTTGGCACCGTGGGCACCAAGATGGCGGTGCTGGCCGGCAGCCAGCCGACCGAGCCGCGCACCCACACCACGGGCGCCGAGATCATCTCGCAGCGCGCCGACATCACCGACCGGCAGGGGCGGGTGCTGGCCACCAACCTGCTGACGAATTCGCTTTACGCCCATCCGCGCCAGATGGTCGACCCCGAGGGCGCGGTCCGCAAGCTGGTCAAGATTTTCCCCGATCTGGATATCGAGCGGCTGAAGAAGGATTTTTCGGGCAAGCGCAGCTTTGTCTGGATCAAGAAGAAGATCAGCCCCGAACAGATGCAGGCCGTCCATGACATTGGCGAGCCGGGCCTGCTGTTCGGCCCGCGCGAGATGCGGCTTTACCCCAATGGCCGGATCGCCAGCCACGTCCTTGGCGGCTCGACCTTCGGCAAGGAGGACGTGGCCAGTGCCGAGGTGATCGGCGTCGGCGGCGTCGAAAAGGCCTTTGACCGCTGGCTGCGCGACCCCGCCAATAACGGTGCGCCGCTGGTCCTGTCGCTGGACCTGACCGTGCAGGCCGCGATGGAGGAGGTGCTGTCGAACGGCATGAAGGTCATGTCCGCCAAGGGCGCGACCGGCATCCTGATGGAGGTCAAGACCGGCGAGGTCGTCGCCATGGCCAGCCTGCCCGATTTCGACCCCAACGACCGCCCCAAGCCGCTGCTGAAGGGCGATCCCTCGGACAGCCCGCTGTTCAACCGCGCGGTGCAGGGGCAATACGAGCTTGGCTCGACCTTCAAGATTTTCCCGGTGGCGCAGGCGCTGGACCTGAAGCTGGTCAGCCCGACGACGATGATCAATTCCAAGACGCCGATGCGGATCGGGAAATATCTCATCAACGATTTCCACAATTACGGCGGCCAGCTTTCGGTCACCGATATCATCGTGAAATCCTCGAACGTGGGCACGGTGCGGGTGGCGCAGCTTCTGGGCGCCGAGCGGCAAAAGGATTTCCTGCAAAAGCTGGGCCTGTTCGAGCCGACGACGATCGAGATGAGCGAGGCGCCGACCGGCAAGCCGCTGGTGCCGGCCCGCTGGCCGGCGGTCACTTCGGCGACGGTGGCCTTTGGCCATGGCATTGCCGCCAGCCCCCTGCATCTGGCGGCGGCCTATGCCACCATCGCCAATGGCGGCAAGCGCGTGCGCCCGACGCTGATCCATGACCGGACCCGGCGCCCCGGCGAACAAGTGCTGTCGCCCGCCGCCGCCAAGACCGCCATGGCGCTGATGCGGCAGGTGGTGACGCGCGGCACCGCGCGCTCGGCCGAGGTGGTGGGCTATGAGGTCGCGGGCAAGACCGGCACCGCCGACAAGCCGCGTCCCTCGGGCGGCTATTACAAGAACAAGGTGGTGGCGACCTTCGCCTCGGCCTTCCCGGCCAGCGATCCGCAATATGTGCTGGTGCTGACGCTGGACGAGCCCTCGGTCGCGAAGGCCGGCGGCGGCGAAAGCCGTACCGCCGGCGCCACCGCTGCCCCCGTTGCTGGCGAGCTGATCCGCCGCGTCGCGCCGCTGCTGGGATTGCGCCCGCTGACCGAATCAGAGCTGCCAAAGGTTGAACGGCCGCTGCCGGATCGGTTAAAGCTCGTCTCGAACTGAGAAACACGAGGGTTTGCGTGACCGAACGGGCGAAGCGACTGTCCCTTCTGGGGCTGAGAGGGGACAAGGGGCGCGACCCCGAGGTGACGGGGATCGCGCTTGATTCGCGGCAGGTCAAGCCGGGATACCTGTTCGCGGCCCTGCCCGGATCGACCGTCCATGGCGGCGAGTTCATCCAGTATGCGCTGCGCCAGGGCGCGGGCACCATCCTGACCGACCGCAAGGGCGCCGAGATCGCCGCCGGTGAACTGGCGGCCTCGGACGCGGTGCTGGTGGTGGCCGAGGACCCGCGTGCCGCGCTGGCCGGCGCCGCCGCGCTGTGGTTTGCGGCCCAGCCCGAATGCATGGTCGCCGTAACCGGCACATCCGGCAAGACCTCGGTCGCCAGCTTCACCCGCCAGATCTGGCAGGCGCTGGGGCACAAGGCGATCAGCCTTGGCACCATGGGCGTGCAGGGCGATTTCACCGCCAAGCTGGCCCATACCACCCCCGACCCCCTGACCCTGCACCGCATCCTGGCCGAGGCCGCCGCGGTCGGCGTCACCCATGCCGCGATGGAGGCAAGCTCGCACGGGCTGGACCAGCGCCGGCTGGACGGCGTGCGGCTGAAGGCGGGCGCGTTCACCAATTTCAGCCAGGATCACCTGGATTATCACCGGAACTTCGACGACTACTTCGCCGCCAAGGCGCTGCTTTTCAACCACGTCCTGGACGAGGGCGCGGCGGCGGTCATCAATATCGACGACCCGCGCGGCCGCCAGATGGCGATGATCGCGCGCGAACGCGGGCTGGCGCTGACCACCATCGGCCGCGATGGTGCCGCAGATCTGCGCATCCTTGGCCAGCGCTATGACGCGACCGGGCAGGACCTGCGCTTCTCGGTCCATGGGCAGGCGCATCTGGTCCGGCTGGCGCTGATCGGCGGCTTTCAGGCCGAGAACGTGCTGGCCGCCGCCGGCCTTGCCATCGCCGCAGGCGACGACACCGCCCGCGTGATCGAGACTCTGCCGGAACTGACCACCGTGCGCGGGCGCATGGAACTGGCCGCCATGCGCGACAATGGCGCCGCCGTCTTCGTCGATTACAGCCACAAGCCCGGCGCGCTGGCCTCGGCGCTGCAAAGCCTGCGTCCGCATGTGATGGGCCGCATCGTCGTGGTCTTTGGCGCCGGCGGCGACCGCGACCGCCTGAAGCGCCCGCTGATGGGCGAGGCGGCGCGCGAATTCGCCGACGTGGTCTTCGTCACCGACGACAACCCCCGGACCGAGGATCCGGCCGCGATCCGCGCCGAGGTCATGGCCGGTGCCGGTCCCGACGCCATCGAGGTCGGCGACCGCGCCGAGGCGATCCTGCGCGGCGTCGATGCCCTGCAACCGGGCGATGCGCTGCTGATCGCCGGCAAGGGGCATGAGACCGGCCAGATCGTCGGCACCGACGTTTATCCCTTTGACGATGCCGAGCAGGCCTCGGTGGCCGTCGCGGCGCTGGATGGCAAGATATGACGCTTTGGACCTCGCATGACGCCGCCGCCGCCACGGGCGGCCGGGCAACCCGCGACTTTTCGGTGGCGGGCGTCTCGATCGACACCCGCACGATCCGGCCGGGCGATCTGTTCGTCGCCCTGCAAGCCGCGCGCGACGGCCATGATTTCGTGGCGCAGGCGCTGGAAAAGGGCGCGGGCGCCGCGCTGGTCAGCCGCATCCCCGAAGGCGTGGCGCCCGATGCGCCGCTGCTGGTCGTCCCCGACGTGCTGACCGCGCTTGAGGCGCTTGGCCGCGCCGGGCGCGCCCGGATGCAGGGCCGCGTCATCGCCATCACCGGCTCGGTCGGCAAGACCTCGACCAAGGACATGGCGCGGGTCGCGCTGACGGGCCAGGGCCGCATCCACGCCGCCGAGGCCAGCTACAACAACCATTGGGGCGTGCCGCTGACGCTGGCGCGGATGCCCGCCGATACCGATTTCGCCATCATCGAGATCGGCATGAACCACCCCGGCGAGATCGAGCCGCTGGCCCGCCTTGCCCGCCCGCATGTCGCCATGGTCACCACCATCGCCGCCGCCCATCTTGAGGCTTTCGGCGCCATCGACGGCATCGCCCGCGAAAAGGGCGCGATCTTTCGCGGCCTTGTGCAGCCCGGCACCGCCATCATCCCCGAGGATCTGCCTGTCACGCAGATCCTGCGCGACTTTGCCGACGAGGCCGGCGCCATCGTCATCGGCTTTGGCCAGCATGGCATGGCCAGACCGCTGAGCGCCGAGACGGTTGACGGCGTCTCACAGGTCCGCGCCCGTATCCTGGGCGAGACGGTCGGCTTCACGCTGGCCAGCGCCGGCACGCATTTCGTGATGAACGCGGTCGGCGTGCTGGCGGCGCTGTCGGCTGCCGGCGCCGATGTCGCGCAGGCCGCCGCCGCGCTGGCCGCATGGCGCCCGCCCCTTGGCCGCGGCGCGGTCGAGGATCTGGCCGGCATCCGGCTGATCGACGACGCCTATAACTCGAACCCGACCTCGCTTTCCGCCGGGCTGGCGACGCTGGCGCGGCTGACCGGCGGCCGGCGCGTCGCCATTCTGGGCGACATGCTGGAACTGGGCCCGGACGAAATCGCCATGCACCGCGCCATGGCCGCGGACCCGGCAATGGCGCTGGTCGATCTGGTGCATCTGGCCGGTCCGCGGATGCGCGCGCTTTACGAGGCGCTGCCCGAAAGCCGCCGCGGCATCCACGCCGAGACCGCCGCCGAACTGGCCGGGCGCGTCGGCGATCTGGTCGCCATCGGCGATATCGTGCTTGTGAAGGGCTCCAAGGGCTCGCGCATTTCGACGGTGGTTGACGCGCTGCGGCGGACACGCCAAAGCAACGTGCCTGACGAAAGGACGGCTTGATGCTTTACTGGCTTACGAACCTGTCGGACGGCGGGGACTTCTTCAACCTTTTCCGCTATCAGACCTTCCGGGCCGGGGGCGCCTTCTTCACCGCGCTGATCTTCGGCTTCCTGTTCGGTCGCCCGCTGATCGACCTTTTGCGCCGCAAGCAGAAAAAGGGCCAGCCGATCCGCGACGACGGCCCGCAGAACCATTTCAGCAAGGCCGGCACGCCGACCATGGGCGGGCTGCTGATCCTTGCCGCGCTGACCGTGGGCACGCTGCTTTGGGCGCGGCTGGACAATGGCTATGTCTGGATCGTGCTGCTGGTGACGCTGGGCTTTGCCGCCATCGGCTTTGCCGACGATTATGCCAAGGTCACCAAGCAGCATCATGCGGGCCTGTCGGGCCGGGTGCGGCTGCTGATCGGGCTGGGCATCGCCGCTGCCGCCGGTGCCGCCGCCGCATGGCTGCACCCCGAGGCGCTGAGCAACCAGCTTGCGCTGCCCTTCCTCAAGAACACGCTGATCAATCTCGGCATCCTTTACGTCCCCTTCGCGGTGCTGGTGATCCTTGGCGCCGCCAATGCGGTGAACCTGACCGACGGTCTGGACGGGCTGGCGATCATGCCGGTGATGATCGCGGCGGGCAGTTTCGCGGTGATCGCCTATATGGTCGGCAACGCCAATTTCGCCAATTACCTCGGCCTGCATTTCGTCCCCGGCACGGGCGAGCTGGCAGTCTTCGTTGCCGCCCTGATCGGCGGCGGCCTTGGTTTCCTGTGGTATAACGCGCCCCCGGCGGCGGTCTTCATGGGCGACACCGGCAGCCTTGCCCTTGGCGGCGCGCTTGGCGCCATCGCGGTCGTCACCAAGCACGAAATCGTGCTGGCCATCGTCGGCGGCCTGTTCGTGGTCGAGGCGCTGTCGGTGATCATCCAGGTCCTCTATTTCAAGCGCACCGGCAAGCGGGTGTTCCTGATGGCCCCGATCCACCACCATTTCGAGAAAAAGGGCTGGGGCGAGGCGCAGATCGTCATCCGCTTCTGGATCATCGCGCTGATCCTGGCGCTGATCGGGCTGGCGACGCTGAAGCTGCGCTGATCCCCCTCGCGCCGTCTTTCATGTCGAAATATCCTCTGGGGGTCCGGGGGGCGAAGCGCCCCCGGCGCCACCACCAAGCAAGGAACCACCATGATCCCCGTCCAAGGCGTCGAAAACCAGACCATCGCGGTGCTCGGCCTTGGCCGCTCGGGCCGCGCCACTGCCGCGGCGCTGGCCGAAGGCGGCGCCCATGTCGTCGTCTGGGATGACGGCGCCGATACCCGCGCGCAGGCGCAGGCCGACGGCATGACCGTCCTTGACCTGACGCGCGACCAGAACTGGGACGGCATCGCGGCGCTGATCACCAGCCCCGGCATCCCGCATCTTTACCCCAGACCGCACCCGGTCATCGCCAAGGCCTATGAACTCGGCGTGCCGGTCGACAACGATATCGGCCTGTTCTTCCGCAGCTTCGCCACCCGCGAATGGGAGGAATTCGACACCACCCCCCGCGTCATCGCCATCACCGGCTCGAACGGCAAATCGACGACGACGGCGCTGATCCACCACATCCTGAAGGAATGCGGCCGCCCGACCCAGATCGGCGGCAATATCGGCACGGGCGTGCTGTCGCTCGACCCCGCCCATGACGGCGAGGTGGTGGTGCTGGAACTCTCCAGCTACCAGACCGACCTTGCCCGCGCGCTGACCCCCGATATCGCGGTCTTCACCAATCTCTCGCCCGACCATCTGGACCGCCACGGCGGCCCGGGCGGCTATTTCGCCGCCAAGCGCCGGCTCTTCTCCGAAGGCGGCCCCGACCGCGCCATCATCGGCGTCGACGAACCCGAGGGCCGGTATCTCGCCGACCAGATGGCCATGGGGCCCGGCGACGACCGGGTGATCCGCGTGTCGTCGGGACAGAAACTGGAACGCTTCGGCTGGTCGGTCTTTGCCCGCAAGGGCTTCCTTTCGGAATACCGCAAGGGCCGCCAGGTCGCATCCATCGACCTGCGCGAGGTGACGGGCCTGCCGGGCGAACACAACCACCAGAACGCCGCCGCCGCCTATGCCGCGACCCGCAGTCTCGGCCTTGCCCCGCGCGAGATCGAGCGCGCCTTCCACAGCTTCCAAGGCCTGCCGCATCGCAGCCAGACCGTCGCCGAAACCAACGGTGTGCGCTGGGTCAATGACAGCAAGGCCACCAATGTCGACGCCGCCGCCAAGGCGCTGACCGCCTTCCAGCGCATCCGCTGGATTGCCGGCGGCATGGGCAAGGATGGCGGGATCGAGGCGCTGGCCCCGCATCTGGGTCAGGTGGTCAAGGCCTACCTGATCGGCCATTCGGCCCGCGACTTCGCGCTTCAGATCGGCCAGACCCCCTATGAGATCGCCGAGACGATGGAACAGGCCGTCGCCCGCGCCGCGGCCGAGGCGCAGCCCGGCGAAACCGTGCTTCTGGCCCCCGCCGCCGCCAGCTTCGACCAATACCCCAATTTCGAAAAACGCGGCGAGCATTTCACCGCGCTGGTCAAGGCCCTGACGCCCTGAAATTCTTCCATGTCCAAATATCCATGCGGCCGCGCCACCGGACATGCCGCCCGAAATGAAGAAGGCCCCGGCTGAACCGGGGCCTTTTCGCATCTTTCACGGGACGGATCAGAAGTAGTAGCCGATCCGCACGCCCACGCCCCAGACGTCGCTGTCGTCCATCTTGGCGACCGCGCGCTTGTTGCCGCTGGGGCCGACGCCCAGATCGGCATCGCCCAGCTTGGTATAGTTGATCCCGGCCGAGATCTTCATGTTGTCCATGGTATAGATCGCCGCCACCGTAACCGCCTTGCGGCCATTGACCGGCGCCAGCGGCGAGATCTTGCCATCTTCCGACGGCTCGTAAAGGAAGGTGACCGAGCCCGACCAGTTGTCGGTGAACTTGCGGCCAAGGCCGATGGTGTAGGTGGTGGTGTCCTTGACCTCGACCAGCGGTATGGTGCCGGCGGGGGTCTGGATCGGGAACAGGAAGTTGTCGACCTTGAACTCGGACCATTTCACCCAGCGGATCGAGCCGAAAAGCAGCGTGTCGGGCGCGATGCCGGTCTGGCCCTCCAGCGTCCAGCTGCGCGGCGTGGTCACTGTATGGTTGCCCGACATGGTCACCGGCAGCGGGCCACCGCTTTCCTTCATGTCGAAATCGTGGTCGATGGACGAGTTGTAGGTCAGCGAGACCCGCGCCGCGATATCGGGCATCTCATAGGCGACGCCGGCGACCCAGCCCACGCCCCAGGCGCCGTCGATCTTCAGATTATATCCCGACACGGTCTGATAGCCCAGACCCTGCAGGCGCACATTGCCATCCGCGCGCGAGCCGCGGATACCGCCATGGACCGAGAAGTTGTTGTCGAACTTGTAGCGCAGCAGCGCGGTATAGGTGGTCGAGTTCACCTCGACCCGGGTGCCGTCCAGAACCGGGGTGCTGGAGCCGTAAAGGATGTCGGCGCCAAAGGGCTGCTCGACGATCAGGGCCGCCGACAGGTTGTCGTTGAACTGGTGCTTGTAGGCAAAGCCCGCAAAACCATAGCCCTGCGCCACGTCGCCGGTCGAGAAGCCGGCGATGTCACGGCCCTTGACCTTGGGGTTCACGCCGCCAAAGCTGATCTCGGCATAATTGCCCTTTTCGAACAGTGGCGCCAGCGACTGCGGCGCGCGCTCGATGCCGCCGGCCAGAACGGGTGCCGCGCTGACCAGCAGGGCGCCGATGCCGCTGATGCCGATACCGCCGATGATGCTCTTCATGATGTCCTCCCCGAATCCGGCTCTTATCTGAACCTCTCGTTTCAGACTGTGGCACGCGTGCCGGTTGCGTCAATCGACGCGCCCGCGTGACGCCGCGTCCCGGGGCAACTGCAAAGCGCAGCGTGGCCTTGCAGCAACGATATGACCACGGGTAAACGTATTTCATGAGATTTGCCCCCGTCCGTTGTGCCCCTCCCGGTCTTTGGCGCCGGGTGCCGCCCGCGATCTTTTCGCCGCTTCTGGGCGCGCTGGGACTGGCGCTGGCGTGGCGCGCGGCCGCTGCCCGTTTCGGGCTGTCGCAGGCGCTGCCGTCGATGCTGGCGGGAATCGTGACCGCCGCATGGGCCTTTGCCGTCACCGCCTATGCCGTCAAGCTGATCCGCCGCCCCGCCGTGCTGGTCGATGAGGTCGGCATCCTGCCCGGCCGCGCCGGGCTTGGCGCGGCGCTGGTCGGCATCTATGCGGCGGCGCAGCTGCTGGACCCGTTTGCGCCGGTCATGGCGCGGGCGGTGCTGGTCGCCGGCATGGCGCTGCACCTTGCCTTTTGGGCGGTGGTGATCCCGGTCATGCGCCATCGGCCGGGGCAGGGCCGGGTCACGCCGGTCTGGCAGTTGAACTTCGTCGGTCCCATCGTCGCGGCGCAGGCGGCGGCGGGCTTCGGCTGGACCGCCTTTGCGCAGGCGCTGTGGTGGCCGATGGCGGCGATGGCGGCTTTCGTCTGGATCGTCAGCCTGCGCCAGTTGCGGGCCGAGCGCGTGCCCGCCCCCCTGCGTCCGTTACTGATGATCCATGTCGCGCCGATTGCCATGCTGGGCACCACGGCGGCGGCGGTCGGCTGGCCGGGCGTCGCGCAGGGCTTTGCCGTGGCGCTGGTGCCGGCGCTGGCGCTGGCCGCCCTGCGTGTGCGCTGGCTGACCGAGGCCGGATTTTCGGCGCTGTGGGGGGCCTTCACCTTTCCGCTGGCGGCCAGCGCCGGGCTGTGGGTGGCGGTCTCGGCCGATCAGCCCGTCTGGGCCACGCCGGCCCGCGCGCTTCTGATCCTTGCCAGCCTTGTCATTCCGCCGATCCTGTTTCTGGTCTGGCGTGCCTGGGCGCAGGGCAGGCTTGCCGTCAAAACCAACGCCGCCATCGCCTGACGGGCTGGACATTCCCGCCTTTGCGTGAAATGGGAAACTGCCAAACGAACCCCTGACAAGGATGCTCCCATGCAGATTCGTGAGGCTTTGACCTTCGATGACGTTCTTCTGGTTCCCGCCGCTTCCTCGGTGATGCCCTCGACCGCCGATGTGACGACCCATGTCACCCGGCAGATCCGAATGAATATTCCGCTGCTGTCCAGCGCCATGGATACCGTCACCGAAAGCCGCATGGCCATCGCCATGGCGCAGGCCGGCGGCATCGGCGTGATCCACCGCAACCTGACCGCCGAGCAGCAGGCCGACGAGGTCCGCCGCGTGAAGCGCTTTGAATCCGGCATCGTCTATGACCCGATCACGCTGACCCCCGACCAGACCATCGGCGATGCCCGCGCGCTTCAGGCCCGCTTCAACGTCACCGGCTTTCCGGTCGTCGATGCGCAGGGCCGCGTTGTCGGCATCATCACCAACCGCGACATGCGCTTTGCCAGCGACGACCGCACCCCGGTCAAGGCGGTGATGACTACGAACGACCTTGCCGTGCTGCGCGAACCCGCCGACCGGGCCGAGGCCATCGACCTGATGAAGGCCCGCCGCATCGAGAAGCTGCTGGTCACCAATGCCGAAGGCCGCCTGACCGGCCTTCTGACCCTGAAGGATACCGAGCTGTCGGTCCTGAACCCGCTGGCCTGCAAGGACGAACTGGGCCGGTTGCGCGTCGCCGCCGCCTCGACCGTCGGCGACGAGGGGTATGAGCGCAGCCTGGCGCTGGTCGATGCCGGCGTCGATCTGGTCGTCATCGACACCGCCCACGGCCATTCCGAGGGCGTCGCCCGCGCCGTCAGCCGCATCAAGGCACATTCCAATCAGGTGCAGGTCGTGGCCGGCAACGTCGCCACCGCCGAGGCCGCCCGCGCGCTGGTCGATGCCGGCGCCGATGCGGTCAAGGTCGGGATCGGCCCCGGCTCGATCTGCACGACGCGGATCGTGGCGGGCGTCGGCGTGCCGCAGTTGACCGCGATCATGGACGCCGTGCGCGGCGCCGGCGACGTGCCGGTGATCGCGGATGGCGGCATCAAGTATTCGGGCGATTTCGCGAAGGCCATCGCGGCGGGCGCAAGCTGCGCCATGGTCGGCAGTGCCATCGCCGGCACCGACGAAAGCCCGGGCGAGGTGATCCTGTATCAGGGCCGGTCGTTCAAATCCTATCGCGGCATGGGCAGCCTTGGTGCCATGGCGCGCGGCTCGGCCGACCGCTATTTCCAGAAGGACGCGGCCAGCGACAAGCTGGTTCCCGAAGGGATCGAGGGGCAGGTGCCCTATAAAGGCCCCGCCGGCACCGTGATCCACCAGCTAGTCGGCGGCCTGCGCGCCGCCATGGGCTATACCGGCAACGCCACCGTCGCGGAAATGCGCGGCGGCTGCGAATTCGTGCGCATCACCGGCGCGGGTCTCAAGGAAAGCCACGTCCATGACGTGCAGATCACCCGCGAAAGCCCGAACTACCGGCTGGGCTGAGTGACGGCCTGACACCCCCCACGGGGGAAATGCAAAGGCGGCCGGCATCTTTGCCGGCCGCCCTTTTTCATGCCCGTCTTGCGATCAGAGCAGGTCGAAGCGGTCGGCGTCCATCACCTTGACCCAGGCGGCGATGAAGTCGCGGACGAACTTTTCCTTGCTGTCGTTCTGGGCATAGACCTCGGCATAGGCGCGCAGGATCGAGTTCGAGCCAAAGACCAGATCGACCCGCGTCGCCGTCCATTTCACCGCGCCGGTCTTGCGGTCGCGGATCTCGTAAAGATCCTTGCCGACCGGGACCCAGCTATTGCGCATGTCGGTCAGGTTCACGAAGAAATCGGTGGTCAGCGCGCCCTCGCGATCCGTGAATACGCCGTTCTTCGAGCCGCCGTAATTGGCGCCGATCACCCGCATGCCGCCGATCAGCACCGTCATTTCCGGCGCAGTCAGGCCCATCAACTGGGTGCGGTCCAGCAGCATTTCCTCGGTCGAGACGACATAGTCCTTTTTGACCCAGTTGCGATAGCCGTCGGCCAGGGGTTCCAGCACGTCGAAGGACGCCGCATCGGTCTGCGCGGCGCTGGCATCGCCGCGGCCGGGCGCGAAGGACACGGTGACATCGAAGCCGGCGGCTTTCGCGGCCTGTTCGATGCCGACATTGCCGGCCAGAACGATGGTGTCGGCGATGCTGGCGCCGGCGGCGGCGGCCAGCGGTTCAAGCACCGACAGCACGCGGGCCAGACGCTCGGGTTCGTTGCCGACCCAGTCCTTTTGCGGGGCAAGGCGGATGCGCGCGCCATTGGCGCCGCCGCGCATGTCCGAGCCGCGATAGGTCCGGGCGCTGTCCCATGCGGTCGTCACCATGTCCGAAAGCGACAGGCCGCTGGCGGCGATCTTCGCCTTCAGCGCGGCGACGTCGTAATTCGTCGGACCGGCGGGGATCGGGTCTTGCCAGATCAGTTCCTCGGTCGGGACGTCCGGACCAAGATAGCGCGCGACCGGCCCCATGTCGCGATGCGTCAGCTTGAACCACGCCCGGGCAAAGGCGTCGTCGAACGCCTTGGGGTCCTTGTGGAAGCGTTCCGAGATCTCGCGATAGATCGGGTCCTCTTTCAGCGCCATGTCGGCGTCGGTCATCATCGGCATGACCCGGATCGCGGGGTTTTCCACATCCGCCGGCTTGTCGGCCTCTGCGATTGCGACGGGTTCGTATTGCCATGCGCCGGCGGGGCTTTTCTTCAGTTCCCAGTCATGTTCGAGAAGCATCTTGAAGAAGCCGTTGTCCCATTTCGTCGGGTTGGTGGTCCAGGCGCCTTCGATGCCGCTGACCACGGTATTGCGGCCGATGCCGCGCCCCTTGGTCATCAGCCAGCCAAGGCCCTGATCCTCGATCGGGGCGCCTTCGGGGGCGGGGCTGAGGTCGGCCGCATTGCCATTGCCATGCGCCTTGCCGATGGTGTGGCCGCCTGCGGTCAGGGCGACGGTTTCCTCATCGTTCATGGCCATGCGGGCGAAGGTCTCGCGGATCTGCGCGGCGGTCTTCAGCGGATCGGGCTTGCCGTTCACGCCCTCGGGGTTGACGTAGATCAGGCCCATCTGCACGGCGGCCAGCGGGTTTTCCATCGTCCCGGGGTCGTCCACGTCGCCGTAACGCCCGTCCGAGGGCGCCAGCCATTCCTTTTCCGCGCCCCAATAGGTGTCCTTTTCGGGGTGCCAGATGTCTTCGCGGCCAAAGCCGAAGCCAAAGGTTTTCAGGCCCGCGACCTCATAGGCGACGGTCCCGGCCAGCAGGATCAGGTCGGCCCAGGAAATCTTGTTGCCGTATTTCTGCTTGATCGGCCACAGCAGCCGGCGGCCCTTGTCGGTATTGGCGTTGTCGGGCCAGCTGTTGACCGGCGCGAAACGCTGGTTGCCCGAGCCGCCGCCGCCGCGCCCGTCGGCCAGGCGATACGAACCCGCCATGTGCCACGCCACGCGGGCGAACATGCCGACATAGCTGCCCCAGTCGGCCGGCCACCAGTCCTGGCTGTCGGTCATCAGCGCGCGCAGATCGGCCTTCAGTGCCGCAATATCCAGCGTCTTGAGCTCCTCGCGATAGTTGAAGTCGGGGCCAAGCGGGTTCGTCTTGCGGTCATGCTGGCTGAGAATGTCCAGGTTCAGCGACTTCGGCCACCAGCTTGTGACGGAATCGCCCGCCTCGGTGTTGCTGCCATGCATGACGGGGCATGTGCCGCCCTGCCTGATCTCGTTTCCATCCATGTCGCTCTCCTGTCCTGGCTTCATTGCGGGGCAGGCCCGATACCCGCGCCATCGTCATGCGCGGGGCCGCCGGGCCTGATTTCTGTCGACAGCCTAGCAAGGCCGGATAATAAGATAAATTTTCATTTTCTAATCTTTGCGATATGCAAGACTTATGAACCCGATCACCATGAAGCACCTGCGTTACTTCGAGGCCCTTGCCCGGCATGGCCATTTCGGCCGCGCCGCCGAGGCCAGCGCCATTTCCCAGCCCGCGCTTTCGTTGCAGATGAAAGAGCTTGAGGACATCCTTGGCACGCCGCTGATCGAACGCGGCAGTCGCCAGATCAGCCTGACCAGCCTTGGCGAGACCTTCGCCGCCCGCGCCAGCGATATCCTGCGCGCCGTCGACGAACTGGCCCAGCTTGGCCGCGCGGCGCAGGGCGCGCTGACCGGGCAGTTGCGCATCGGCGTCATTCCAACGGTCGCGCCCTATCTTTTGCCGCGCGTCGTGCAGGTGCTGGCGGCGCGCTATCCCGACCTTGACCTGCGCCCGCGCGAGGCGGTGACGCGGCGGCTGATCGACGATCTGGCCGAAGGGCGGCTGGATACCGCCATCGTGGCGCTGCCCGTCTCGGAGCCCGGCCTGACCGAGGTGCCGCTGTTCGCCGAGGAGTTCCTGCTGGTCCGCCCCCGCGCCGATGCCGGCAAGCCTGTCCCCAGTTCCGAGATGCTGCGCGAGATGCGCCTTCTGCTGCTGGAGGAGGGGCATTGTTTCCGCGATCAGGCGCTGTCCTTTTGCAAGATGTCGCCTGCGGTCGCGCGCGACATGATGGAGGGAAGCTCGCTTGCCACGCTGGTGCAGATGGTCGGCGCGGGCATCGGCGTGACGCTGATCCCGCAGATGGCGGTGGCGATCGAGACGAGCTCTGCCCCTGTCACCGTGGCGCGGCTGGCGGCGCCGCGGCCCTCGCGCATGATCGGCATGGTCTGGCGCAAGACCAACCCTCTGGCCGAGCAACTGGCCGACGCTGCCCGCGCCGTGCGCGCCGCCGCCCTTGCCGCCGGTGCCGGCAGCGGTCCCGACGGTTTCCGCCCGGATCCCGACGGCGATCCCGACAGCAGCGCGGCGTGACCTAGCGGCTTTCGTCCCGGGGGGCGGCGGCCCGTGTCAGCCGGTCGATGATGGCGGTGCCGATCCCGTGGTCGGGAATCGGTGCCACCGCGATGCTGGCTGCGCCGGTCGCGTCAGCCTGATGCAGCATTCCGAACAGCCGCCGCGCCGCCTCGGCCAGATCGCCCGAGGGGCTGAGGTCAAGAACCAGCGCCGCCCGCTCTTGCCCCGGCAGGGCCTGACCGGCAAAGGTGATCAGCGCCTCGCCCGGCGCGACCTCGCGCGCCATCAGCCGCACCCGCGCGCGCGGCGCGTAATGCGAACTGAGCATTCCGGGAGAGATCAGCACCCCGCCATCGCCGCCCGAGGCCGCGACATCGTGCAGATCGAACCCCGCCGCCATGGCGATCTGGTCGGGGGTGATGACGCCCGCGCGCAGGATGTCGATGCCGTCCGGGCGCACCCGCACCACGGTCGATTCCACGCCGATCTCGGTCGGGCCGCCATCGACGATCAGCCCCAGCCGGTCGCCAAGGTCGGCCATGACATGCCGGGCATTGGTCGGGCTGATCCGGCCCGAGCGGTTGGCGCTTGGCACCGCCAGGGGCAGGTCCAGCCGCGCGATCAGCTCATGCGCAAAGCCGCGTGGCGCCCGGATCGCCGCCAGATCGCCCCCGGCGGTCGAGGCGCGGTCGATGCCCGAGCCCGGCAGAAGCGGCAGCACCAGCGTCAGCGGCCCGGGCCAGAAGGCCTCGGCCAGCGCGCGCGCGCGGTCGTCAAAACGGACGTAACGCTCGGCCATGGCGATGCCCGAGACGTGCGAGATCAGCGGGTTGTGGCTGGGCCGCCCCTTGGCCGCATAGATGCGCGCAATCGCATCGGCCATGGTCGAGGCCCCGGCCAGGCCATAGACGGTCTCGGTCGGGATGGCGACCAGCTCGCCCCGGGCCAGCATCGCCGCCGCTTCCTCCAGCGCCGCCGGATCGGTGGCCGGCAGGATGCGCGCCGGGCCGGTCATCGCCTGGCCTTTCGCTGGTCTGATCTTTGCCGCGTGTCCATCCGGCTCCCCTTCGTGCCTGGCGCGACTGTTAAGGGCGGCGGGGCTGTCCGTCAACGCCGGCGGGTGCTGTCGGGGGCGCCGGTTTTGTGGCGAAAACCGGGCCGGGGCAGGGGGCCTGTCTGCCATCTGACCGTGTGCCGGGCGTCCTTTCTATCCAAAAAGCCACCATGACGAATCGGCCCCGCCGGTCGCAGAATCGATCCTGTGAACGCCCGGTGTTTCCAAGGCGTTACGATCATATGGCTGAAGGCTTTTAGTTGGTATTTGCGTTGATATCCGAGGCTCATGATGAACGCCTGGTGGACCACCTCTGTCACGATCAACCGCGCCCTTGGCGGCCAGGATTCCGAGCCGCTGTGTTCACGCGTCTATCGCCAGCCGCCGTCGCTGTGGCGCAGCGCATTCATGGCGCTGATGGACCGCGCCTTCCGGGAATCGGCGCATTGCAGGAACATCCATATCCGCTGGCGTGACATGGACGGCGCCTGATCGCCGGTCTGGCCGCTGTCGTCCGCGCCGGTAGTCCCGCCTGCAAAACTCCAGTCTTTCCCGGCGATTGCGGGTGTTTCAGAGGGCGCCTTGCGGGACGTTACCATGCCATTGCAGAAAGTTGCGATTTTCCCCTTGCGCTCATCTGCGCCCCCACTTATACGACGCCCCACGCAAGCGGCGCGACGCGCTGCTTGGACCTCCGGTGGGGCCATAGCTCAGTTGGTAGAGCGCTTGAATGGCATTCAAGAGGTCAGGGGTTCGACTCCCCTTGGCTCCACCAAAGATTTCAGACAGTTACAGCAATGAACCGCAGATGGCGCAGCCACGCTTCTCGATTAGGGTAACGAAATCTGCGCTTTGCAACTTGCCCAATGCTTGGCCTTTTGCGCCCTATCCTTCGGCCCAAAACTCCAACCAGCCTTCGCCCTCGGTCGGCCTCGGGTCCTCCTTGATCGCGTAGACCTTCGTCACCCCCGACCGGCTGCGCAACTGCATCTGCCATTTGCTTGTCATCCGCCGTGCATCAGACGCCCGACGCCGGTTTTTCCGCAGCATGGCCTTGGCTTCGGGGGTCATGACCAACATGGCCCTATTCCGCCCAATCGAAGAAGGTCAGGGCGTCCTTGACGGTGGCGTCGTTCAGCCCGGCCTGTTTGGCCTGCGCCATCGCTTGCAACATGGTCGCAAAGGCCCACGCCTTGCCGCCGTGATCCATGGCCTGCATCGGGCGCACCACGTCCAGCGTCACCGTGCCGCCCAGCTTCTCGGTCGCTGCCTCGGCCATCAGGTTGGCGATGGGTTGCAGGACCAGCTGCGCCAGATGCCGTTGTGCCTCGCGCACAAGGGGGCCGGTGGTCGCGGGGTTGGTCAGGCCAGGAAGGATGCCGAACAGGCTGTAGACCTCGCCCTTCGCCTCGGTCAGCAGCTTGTCGGCCAGGGTCTTGTCCAGTTGCCGGGATAGCTGATCCGGCGACTGGCCAAGGTTGGCGTTCATCCCGGCCACCGTTGCCTGCGCCAAACGATCCTGCTTCAGGGGCAGAGCATGCGGGGCTGGATATGCGGTCTGCTCAGGCAAGCGCTCGTCACCCGAGTGGTCCTCATGCGTCCAACCGCGCGTCGACAGGGCCAGCCGGACGCAGCGCTGCATGCGGGCGCCCGGCGGGTTCGGATGAGGGATCGCTATTCGGGCATCTCTGCGGTCGCTACACCGCCGCCCAGCCGCCAGCCCCGCAAATGATCGCTATTCTGCCACCTTTTTCACGAACTGCGATTTCAGCCCCATCTGGCCGATCCCCGGGACCTTGCAGTCAATATCGTGATCGCCGTCGACCAAACGGATACCGCGCACCTTGGTCCCGACCTTCACGACCTGCGACGAGCCTTTGACCTTGAGATCCTTGATCACGGTCACCGTGTCACCATCAGCAAGAAGATTGCCGACAGCGTCCCGGACTTCTTGTGTGCTGGTGGCGTCGGGCGACCACTCGTGCCCGCATTCAGGGCAGATGAAGAGCGCGTCCACCTGATAGGTGAACGTCGATGAACATTCGGGGCACGAAGGCAAAGTATCTGTCATGGAGCAACTATAGAATGTGGTACGCGCCAAGCCCAGAGGAATGGTGATGCCAAGGTAGCATCCTCCTGGATGGCGGCGCGGCAAAGGCAGGGTGGCAAAGGCGATCGGCAGACGCTGAATCTGCGCGGCGCGCTGGATGAAACGCGCCTTGCGCGGGCAGGTCGATTGCCTCGCGCAGGTCATCGGGACCGTCAGAAAACCCCGAAACACCATGGCGTCGCCACGACGGCAGCAAAGGGTGGGGGGGGAGCCGGATCAGCGCAGTCGCCTTTCCTGTCGCCCCCCGGAGCGAACGCCATGTTCTGGCCATGAGCCACGAATGACCGCTGACAGCTGACATGGCGTTCTCAAAGCTGCCTGTGACCGGATTGTGGCCGGTCCAGACGACTGACAAATAGGGCCGGCAGACTGCTGTCAACCGGCGCGGCGATCTGCGCCGTAGAAGCTTTCGCCCCTGGCGGCCATGTCGCGCAGAAGCTGCGGGGCGGCGAAGCGGGGGCCGAATTTCGCCGCGAGGTCGTCGGCGATATCGACCGCGCGGGCGGCACCCAGCATGTCGAGCCAGCTGAACGGGCCGCCCGACCAGGGCGCGAAGCCCCAGCCGAGGATGGCGCCGACATCGCCTTCGCGGATGTCTTCGAGGACACCCTGTTCAAGCGCGCGGACCGCTTCCAGCGACTGGACGAACATCAGCCGGTGCTCGACCTCGGTCAGTTCGGGCTGTGCGGCGGCCTCGGGCCATTCCTGTTCCAGGCCCTGCCACAGGCCCTGACGCTTGCCGGCCCCGTCATAGTCGTAAAAGCCCGCCTTGGCCTTGCGGCCCATGCGGCCCTGATCGGCCAGCTTGAAGATCACCTGATCGACCGGCGCATCGGCATAGGCGTCGCCCATTGCCGCGCGCGTGGCCTTGGCGATCTTCACGCCCAGATCGATCGAGGTTTCGTCGACCAGTTGCAGCGGCCCCAGCGGCATCCCCATCAGCTTGGCGGCATTTTCGATCAGCGTCGGGTTCACGCCTTCGCCGACCATGCGGATGCCCTCGTTCAGGTAGGGGATGATGCAGCGGTTGGCGTAGAAGAAGCGCGCGTCATTGACGACGATCGGGGTCTTGCGGATCTGGCGGACGAAATCCAGCGCCTTGGCGACAGCGCGCGGGCCGGTTTCGCGGCCCTTGATGATTTCGACCAGCGCCATCTTGTCCACCGGGCTGAAGAAATGGATGCCGATGAACTGATCGGGCCGGGCGCTGACTTTGGCCAGTTCGCTGATCGGCAGGGTCGAGGTGTTGGTGGCAAAGATCGCATCCGCCGGGATGGCGGCCTCGGCCTTTTTCGTGACCTCGGCCTTGACCGAAGGATCCTCGAACACGGCTTCCACGATCAGGTCGCAGCCGGCCAGCGCCGCGTAATCGGTCGTCGGCGCGATGCGGGCGAGGACCTCGGCCTTTTTCTCGGGCGTCGATCTGCGGCGGCTGATGGCCTTGTCCAGCAGCTCGGCCGAATGGGCCTTGCCGCGGTCGGCGGCCTCGGCGGTGTTGTCGATCAGCACGACCTCGATCCCGGCCATGGCGCTGACATAGGCGATGCCCGCGCCCATCATGCCGGCGCCGATGACGCCCAGCTTCCTGACCGACTGATCGGGGGCCGCGGGGCGGTTCGCGCCTTTTTCCAGGGCCTCCTTGTTGATGAACAGGCTGCGGATCATTGCGGTCGAGCTGGGGTTCATCAGCACATCGGTGAACCAGCGCGCCTCAATCTTCAGCGCGGTGTCAAAGGGCACCAGCGCGCCTTCATAGACCGCCGAGAGCAGCGCCCTGGCCGCCGGATAGACGCCCATGGTCTTGCCATGCACCATGGCCGAGGCGCCCACGAAGGTCATGAAGCCCGCCGGGTGATAGGGCTCGCCGCCGGGCATCTTGTAGCCCTTGGCGTCCCAGGGTTTCACCAGATCGGCGTCGGTCGCCTTCAGCACCCAGTCGCGGGCCGCCGCCACCGGGTCGGCTGCGACCTCATCGATCAGGCCTGCCGACTTGGCCTTGGCAGGGTCGGAAAGCTTGCCCTCCAGCAGGAAGGGGGCGGCGCCCAGGGCGCCCAGCTTGCGGGCCAGCCGCGTGGTGCCGCCGCCGCCGGGGAAAATGCCGACCATGATCTCTGGCAGGCCGATCTTGGCGCGGGCATTGTCGGCGGCAAAGATGCGGTGGGTGGCAAGCGGCAGCTCCAGCCCGATCCCCAGCGCGGTGCCGGGCAGAGCGGCGGCGATCGGCTTGCCGCCCTTTTTCGTCTTGGCGTCCATGCCGGCAAGTTCGATCTTGCGCAGCAGGTGGTGCAGGGTCATCACGCCGTCGAAGACGGTCTGCGCGCCGCCTTGCTGCATGCCGGCGATGACGTTCAGATCCATGCCGCCGGCGAAATCCTTCTTGCCCGAGGTGATGACGATGCCCTTGACGGCCGGATCGGCCAGCGCGTCGTCGATCAGCCCGTTCAGTACCGCCGCGCCGTCAAGGCTAAGCACGTTCATCGATTTTCCGGGCACGTCCCAGGTGATGATGGCGACGCCGTCGGCGTCCTTTTGCATGGTGAAATCGGTCATGGTTTTCCTCCGAAAGGGGCGCAGGCTGCTGCTTCTTCGGGATGCAGCCACGACAAGGTTTCGCGAACCTCGGTCAGAACCTTGCCAAGCAGGTTCTGACCCGGCCACGCGTCGGGTGGGGTTTGGCTGGCGGTCTTGGCGTCAAGGCCGATGCCCCAGATCAGGTCGTGGGGGCTGGCCTCTACCAGTTGCTGGCCGCCGGTCTGGAAGAGCTTGCGGCGAAGCCCCCGGTTCTGGCCGAACTTGGCAAGGTTGATGCGCGTCACAAGGGCGATCTTCTCGCGGTCCCAGTGCGGCTGGTCAAAGCCCCGGACGCCGCGGCCAAGCGCCTTTTGCCGGGCGGGGTCGTCGGCCTCCATGATCTCGCGGGCCGTGGTCTCGTCACCGAAAAGCAGCGCCTTGCCATGCATCATCGCCTGTTCGGCGGTGTTGTAGTCATGGCCGGCCAGCGTGAATTCGCAGGCGAACCACTGGCTGAACGGCCCCGACCAGAAGAAGTGATATGCGGCCGCGGTCATCCGGGTCACACCCTCTCGATGATGGTGGCCGCGCCCATGCCGGATGCGATGCAGAGCGTGGCAAGACCCACGTTCTTGTCCTGACGTTCCAGTTCGTCCAGCAGAGTGCCGATGATGATGGCGCCGGTCGCGCCCAGCGGGTGGCCAAGCGCGATCGAGCCGCCGTTGACGTTCACCAGCGCCGGGTCGACCTGGAACGCCTGCATGAAGCGCAGGACGACCGAGGCAAAGGCCTCGTTCACCTCAAAGAGGTCGATGTCGGAAATCGACATGCCGCTGTCCTTCAGGATCTTTTCGGTCACCGGAACCGGGCCGGTCAGCATGATTGTCGGATCGGTGCCGATCTTGGCGGTGGCGCGGATGCGGGCGCGGGGCTTCAGGCCATAGGCCTTGCCGAATTCCGCGTTGCCGATCAGCACCGCGCCGGCCCCGTCGACGATCCCCGACGAGTTCCCGGCATGGTGGATATGTTCGATATGGTCCAGATGCGGATATTTCAGCATCGCCACCTTGTCGAAGCCGGGCATGACCTCGCCCATCTCCTTGAAGCTGGGATTCAGCCGGGCCAGATCCTCGATGGCGGTGCCGGGGCGCATGTATTCGTCGCGGTCAAGGATCAGAAGGCCGTTCTGGTCGCGCACCGGCACGATGGATTTGGCAAAGCGGTTCTCGGCCCAGGCCTGCCCGGCGCGGCGCTGCGATTCGACGGCCAGCGCGTCGGCCTGTTCGCGGGTAAAGCCGTATTCGGTGGCGATGATGTCGGCGCTGATGCCCTGCGGCACGAAATAGGTCTTGAAGGTCAGGCTGGGGTCGACGGCGATAGCGGCGCCATCGCTGCCCATGGCGACGCGGCCCATCATCTCGACACCGCCGGCGATATAGGCCTGACCGGCACCGCCCCTGACCTGATTGGCGGCAAGGTTCACGGCCTCCATGCCGCTGGCGCAGAAGCGGTTGATGGCAAGGCCGGGGATCGATTCGTCCAGATCGGACTCCAGCACGGCCGAGCGCGCAAGGCAGCCGCCCTGTTCCTTGACCTGCGTGACGTTGCCCCAGATCACGTCCTCGACCGCGTGGCCCTCAAGGCCGTTGCGTTCCTTGATGGCGTTCAGAAGCCGCGCCGACAGCGCGACCGAAGTCACCTCGTGCAGGCTGCCATCGGGGCGGCCCTTGCCGCGCGGGGTGCGGGCGGCATCATAGATATAGGCGTCGGTCATGCGTCCTCCTTCGATGCACGGTCAGCGGGGCTGCCGGGCATCAGATCATAGGGATGTTTCCAGCCGGGCAGGGCAGAAAGCGCGTCCAGCCAGCGGTCGATATGGGACCATTCGGCACGGTCGAAACCGAAGGGTTCGGGGTAATAAAGATAGCCGCAGCAGGCAAAATCGGCGATGGTCGGTGCGCTGTCGGCGACCCAGTCGCGCGTCGCCAGATGCCCGTCCAGCACCTGATAGGCGGCGCGCAGGCGGCCTTGCAGATAGTCGATGACGCCCTGCGGCCGCTTGGCCTCGGGCAGGAAATTCGCCAGGAATCGTGCCGGGCCGGCCTGTCCCGACAGCTTGTGGTTGTCAAACATCAGCCAGCGCAGGGTCTCGTTCCGGTCGCGGCCAAGAAATTTCCCGGTCCGGTCAGCGACATGCAACTGGATGACGGCCGATTGGGTCAGCGTCAGATCGCCCTCGCGAAAGACCGGCACCTCACCCATTTCGTTCAGGGCGCGGAAGGCCGCGCTGCGGGCCTCGCCATTGAAGAAATCGACATGGACGGGACGCCAGTCATAGCCTGCCAGCTCCATCGTCAGTGCCGCCTTGTAGGCATTGCCGCTTTCGCCGAAGCACCAGAGTTGTGCGGTCATGGCTTCCTCCTGCCTGCCAACCGGGGGCTTCGCGCCCCCGGACCCCCGCGGGATATTTTCCTGAAGAAGAATGAGGTTCGTTAACGCTTGTGCAACCTTTCACGAGCTATCCTGACGTCACGGTACAGGCTGGGAAGCCGATGACCGTTGAAGGAGAAAGCCCCGTGTCATGCCACTGATGCCGATGGCCGCGTATGAGGCGGGGCCGCCCCTTCTTCTTCATTCAAATATCCCCGCCGGAGGCATCCGGCCGTGCCAGCGGAGATGTGGTTTCAGAACCGGTCGGCGCTGAGTGCCATCACCGGGGCGTCGCCGCTCTGGATGCGCGCCAGATGTGTTGCCGTCGCGGGCAGTTGCCGCGCCATGTAATAGCGTCCTGTCGCCAGCTTGCTTTCATGGAATTCGGGATCGCTGGTGCCCTCGGCCAGCGCCTTGCGGGATGCAGCCGCCATGCGGGTCCACATCAGCCCCAGTGCGACATGGCCGAAAAGATGCATGAAGTCGTAAGAGCCCGCCAGCGCCGCATTCGGGTCCTTCATGCCCTGCTGGGCGAAGAACATGGCGGCGGCCTGAAGGTCTTTCGAGGCGGCTTTCAGCGGGTCGAGGAAGCTGGCTTTCAGGTCCTCGTCGCCCTCATGGGCCTTGATCTCGGCCTTGACCATCTCGAAGAAGGCCATGATCGGCTGGCCGCCCTCGGCTGCCAGCTTGCGGCCCACCAGGTCCAGCGCCTGCACGCCGTTCGCGCCCTCGTAGATCATGGTGATACGGGCATCGCGGACGAACTGCGACATGCCCTGTTCCTCGATATAGCCGTGGCCGCCAAAGACCTGCTGGGCCTGCGCCGCGCTGTCAAAGCCCTTGTCGGTCAAAAAGCCCTTGATCACCGGCGTCAGGAGCGAGATCAGCCCGTCCGCGTCCTTGTCCTGCGCCAGATGCGCGCGGTCGATCAGGTTCGCGCCCCAGAAGGCCAGCGCCCGCGCCCCCTCAAGAAAGCTTTTCTGATCCATCAGGTTGCGGCGGATATCGGGATGCACGATCAGCGGATCGGCCGGCCCCTTGGGGTTTGCATCGCCGGTCACCGCGCGGCCCTGAAGGCGGTCGCGCGCATAGGCGGCGGCGTTCTGATAGGCGTGTTCGGCCACCGCATAGCCTTGCAGGCCGACGCCGATGCGGGCCTCGTTCATCATGGTGAACATGGCGCGCATGCCCTTGTGCAGGTCGCCCAGAAGCCAGCCCTTCGCGCCGTCATAATTCATCACGCAGGTGGCATTGCCGTGAATGCCCATCTTTTCTTCCAGATTGCCGACGCTGACGGCATTGCGCGCGCCAAGGCTGCCATCGGCGTTCACCAGAAACTTCGGCACGATGAACAGCGAGATACCCTTGGTCCCCTCGCCGCCGCCGGGGGCCTTGGCCAGCACCAGATGGATGACGTTCTGCGACATGTCGTGATCGCCGGCCGAGATGAAGATCTTTTGCCCGGTGATCAGATAGCTGCCGTCGTCCTGCGGCTCGGCCTTGGTGCGCAGAAGACCGAGGTCGGTGCCGGAATGCGGCTCGGTCAGGTTCATGGTGCCGGTCCATTCGCAGGACACCATCCTGGGCAGATACAGCGCCTTTTGCGCGTCGTTGCCATGGGCGTGGATCGCCGAATAGGCGCCATGCGTCAGGCCCTGATACATGGTGAAGGCCATGTTCGAGCCCGAGAACATCTCGCCCACCGCCAGCCCGATCACATAGGGCATGCCCTGACCGCCATAGTCGGGGTCGCAGTCCAGCGCCGTCCAGCCGCCGTCGCGCATCTGGTCGAAGGCGGCGTGAAAGCCGGTCGGGGTGCGCACGACACCGTTTTCCAGCCGGCAACCCTCGCGGTCGCCGACGGCGTTCAGCGGCGCCAGAACCTCGGAGGCGAGCTTGCCCGCCGCGTCGAGGATCGCGTCGGTGAAGTCGGGTTCAAGCTCGGCATAGCCCGGAAGATCCTGTTTCGAGATCTCCAGCACGTCATGCAGGATGAACTGCATGTCTCGGATGGGCGCGGCATAGGTGGTCATGGGTCCTCCCCCAAAGTCTGCGTTTCAGGCGTCGGATTTCAGGGCGCGCAACTGGCCCTCGCCCTCGGCGATCTGCTGGCGCAGGTCGACGATGGCGCCGCCCAGCTCGGCATGCTGGCGCTCCATGTCGGCCAGCCGCTCGCGCGCGGTGGCAAGGACAGCCTCGGTCTGGGTGATATTGCGTTCGGCCGGGTCGTAAAGTTCAAGCAACTGGCGGATCTGTTCCAGCGAGAAGCCGAAGCGCTTGCCGCGCAGGATCAGCTTGAGCCGGGCGCGATCGGCGCGGCCGTAAAGACGGTGCTGGCCGCGGCGCACCGGAAACAGAAGTTCGCGGGCCTCATAGAAGCGCAGCGTGCGCGGTGTCACGTCGAAGACGTCGCACATCTGCCGGATGGTCATCAATTCGGCGCTCATGGCCGATACCCTCCCAAACCATGTTCACTTGCCAGATCAATATAGGCAAGGTTGACGTTCGCGTAAGGGGGAACGTCGCGTCAGGGAAAGTCAGTCTTTGAAAAATTACATAAAATCAGCGCATTCTTGCGCGGCTGGCCATTACCCGCCGCTGTCCATTTCAGTCAGCAGGCGCGAGGTCTCGTCGCGCAGCGCGCGCAGGTCGGTCATCGAGGCCTCCAGCTCGTCGCGCTGTTCGCTGAGGACGCCAAGCTGGCGGTCGGCAAGGTCGATCCAGACGCGATACTGTTCGCGCGTGCCCTTTTCGCCATAGATCATCAGCCATTGCCGGATGTCCTCCAGCGAAAAGCCGAAACGGCGGCCGCGCAGGATCAGCTTCATCCGGGGCAACCTCGCGCGGGCTGTAAAACCGCGCACGGCCTTCCTTGTGGGGGCTGAGAAGTTCAATATACTCGTAATAACGCAAGGTTCTGGGCGTAACGTCGAAACGGGCGCACATATCCTTGAAATTGATATACTCACTATCGGGCATCGGAAATCTCTGCGGTCGGATGCACATGGCGTCCAGCCTAGCGCGGCGGCTGGTCAAACTCAACCTGTTGGTGCGGGACTTGCCAGCCGGGGGCAGGCTGATACCATGCCGGCGAAACAACGGGCATGGCGCAACGAAAGGCTTGGCGGACGCGGATGGCACCACAGTCGCAGGACGAGCAGCGCGAGCAGCGCAAGCGCATCGCGCGCCAATTCATCGAGGCGATCCCCCATGCCCGCGCGCTGGGGATGGTGCTTGACGATATCGGGCCCGAGGGGGCGGCGATCTCATTGCCGTGGAACGCCGAGCTGGTCGGCGATCCGCGCAGCGGCGTGATCCATGGCGGCGTCGTCTCGGCGCTGATGGACACATGCAGCGGCGCCGCGGTCATGGCGCATCCGGTCGGGCCGCGCTCGACCGCGACCATCGACCTGCGCATCGACTACATGCGGGGCGCCACGCCGGGGCAGGTGATCCGGGCGCGGGCGGAATGTTATCACGTCACCCGCTCGGTCGCTTTCGTGCGCGCCTGGGCGATGGACGACGACGACGCCCATCCCGTGGCCTCGGCCACCGGCGCCTTCACGCTGGAGCGCTGACATGGCACCGCGCAACGAACCGCTGGCCGCGATAAAATCCCGCCGCAACAATGCCTTGAACGCGCTGGTTTCGGGGGTGCCCTATATCCGCTGGCTGGGCATCCAGTTCGACCGGCGCGGGGACGAACTGACCGCCGTGCTGCCCTTTGACGAAAAGCTGATCGGCAATCCGCTTTTGCCGGCGATCCATGGCGGGGTGACGGCGGCGTTCCTTGAGGTGACGGCCATCGTCGAACTGACCTGGACCGCCATCTGGGAGGACATGGAGGAAGGGCGCATCGCGCCGGACGCCTCGGTTCCCGACAGCCTGCCGCGGCTGCCCAAGACCATCGATTTCACAGTGGATTACCTGCGTTCCGGCCTGCCGCGCGATGCCTATGCGCGGGCGCGGGTCGTGCGCTCGGGGCGGCGCTATGCCAGCGTCCATGTCGAGGCGTGGCAGGACCATCGCACCAAGCTTTTCGCGCAGGCGACCGGGCATTTCCTGATGCCGCAGGACGGCTGAGGACGCTGCATGGCCAGGGCGGCGACGACCGGGGCGGGCGGGCGCGCGATCACCAACCGGCGCGTGCTGGCGATTGCGCTGCCCATCGTTCTGTCGAACGCCACCATCCCGATCCTTGGCGCGGTCGATACCGGCGTCGTCGGCCAGCTTGGCCGGGCCGAGCCCATCGGTGCGGTCGGCATCGGCGCGGTGATCCTGGCCTCGATCTACTGGATCTTCGGCTTTCTGCGCATGGGCACGTCGGGGCTGGTGGCGCAGGCGCATGGCGCGGGTAATGCGGGCGAAAGCGGCGCGCATCTGGCCCGCGCGCTGGGGATCGGGCTGGCCGCCGGGCTGGGACTGATCGTGCTGCATGTGCCGGTCTTTGCGGCGGCCTTTTCCCTTGCCCCCGCTTCGGCCGAGGTCGAGGCGCTGGCCCGGCAATATCTGTCCATCCGCATCTGGGGCGCGCCGGCGACCATTGCGCTTTACGCCGTCACCGGCTGGCTGATCGCGATCGAGCGCACGCGTTCGGTGCTGGTGCTGCAACTGCTGATGAACGGGCTGAACGTGGCGCTGGATCTGTGGTTCGTGCTGGGGCTGGGATGGGGCGTGCCGGGCGTCGCGCTGGCCACGCTGATCGCGGAATGGTCGGGGCTGGCGCTGGGGCTGGTCTTTGCCCGCCATGCGCTGCTGCTGGCGCTGCGGCAGGGCGGGCTTTGGGCGCGTGAGCGGCTGGCGGAGCTGGTGCGGGTGAACGGCGACATCATGATCCGGTCCGTGCTGTTGCAGGGCTCGTTCACCGCCTTCATGTTTCTGGGCGCCGGGCAGGGCGATGTGACGCTGGCCGCCAATCAGGTGCTGCTGCAATTCCTTGAGATCATGGCCTACGGCCTTGACGGCTTTGCCTTTGCCGCCGAATCGCTGGTCGGGCAGGCGGTGGGGGCGCGGCGTCCCGACCGGCTGCGGCGCGCGGCGACGCTGACCTCGCAATGGGGTGTGGCGGGGGCGGCGGCGCTGGCGGTGGTCTTTGCGCTGGCCGGGCCGCAGATCATCGACCTGCTGACCACGTCCGGGCCCGTGCGGGCCGAGGCGCGGCATTACCTGCCGTGGCTGGTCGTGGCGCCGCTGGTCGGCATTGCGTCCTGGATGCTGGACGGCATCTTCATCGGCGCGACCCGCACGCGCGAGATGCGCAATGCCATGCTGGTCTCGGTCGGCTGCTATGCGGTCATGGTCGCGGTGCTGCCGCAGGTCCTTGGCAATAACGGGCTATGGGCGGCGCTGATGGGGCTGAACGCGCTGCGCGGGCTGACCATGTGGCGGCTTTATCCAAGGGTCGTGCAAGCTGCGCGCTAGGGGGGCAGGCGGCGCGCTGAACATGCAGACGCCCCGGGCTGGCCGGGGCGTGCTGCTGGCGACGGTCGTCGCGGATCAGAGTTCGTCGACGATCTGCTGGCGGGCGACGGCACGCAGTTCGATCATCTTCTGGCGGATGGTGGCGGGCTCGGCGAAATCGGCAAGGTCGTGGTTCAGCTTGCGGAACACGTCCTCATCGCCGGGCTCGTCGAAATCCGAGCTGACGATGGTCAGGGCATAGGCGCGGGCATCGTCGCCCCGTTTGCCCAGAAGTCCCGCCGCCCATTCGCCCAGCAAGCGGTTGCGCCGCGCTTCGGCCTTGAAGTTCAGCTCGGCATCATAGGCGAACTTCGCCTCTTGCGCGCGCTCGCGGTCGTCAAAGGTGGTCATGGCGGCCTCCGGCTGTGGGGCGTCCCTTGATTGGGTTGCCCCTTGATTATAGTGCAGGATATGCCCACAGGCACGCTGCATCGCAAGCCCCGTATCGCGGCGGTGCGTCACGGAGCAGGTTGCGGGCGCGCATTTCGCGCCCCGTATTGCCCCGGACCCCGTTTCTGGCCTATAGGCGCATGAGAGAAGACGGTCACCTTGCAGACGGGAGACGCGCAGCATGGCACCACGGCGCAAGAAAATCTACGAAGGCAAGGCCAAGATCCTTTACGAAGGCACCGAGCCGGGCACCCTGATCCAGTATTTCAAGGATGACGCCACCGCGTTCAACGCCCAGAAAAAGGCCACGATCGAGGGCAAGGGCGTGCTGAACAACCGCCTGTCCGAGTTCTTCATGACCGGCCTGACGAATATCGGCGTGCCGAACCACTTCATCCGCCGCATCAACATGCGCGAGCAACTGGTCCGCCAGGTCGAGATCATTCCGCTGGAAGTGATCGTCCGCAACTTTGCCGCCGGCTCGATCGCGAAGCGGCTGGGCATGGAGGAAGGGACGCCCCTGCCGCGCCCCATCGTCGAATACAGCTTCAAGAACGACGAGCTGGGGGATCCCTTCGTCTCCGAGGAATATATCATCGCCTTCGGCTGGGCCAGCCAGCAGGATCTGGACGACATCGTGTCGCTGGCCTTGCGCGTGAACGACTTCCTGTCGGGCGTGTTCTTCGGCGTCGGCATCAAGCTGATCGATTTCAAGATCGAGATCGGCCGCATCTGGGACGGCGATTTCATGCGCCTTGTCGTCGCCGACGAGATCAGCCCCGATTCGTGCCGCCTGTGGGACGTGAAAACCGGGCAGAAGCTGGACAAGGACGTGTTCCGCCGCGATCTGGGCAGCCTGACCGACGCCTATACCGAGGTCGCCCGCCGGCTGGGCCTGATGCCCGCCAATACCACCAACCTGAGCAAACCGACGCTGATCAACTGAAAGGCCCGCCGATGAAAGCCCCCCTCAAGGCTCGTGTCACCATCATGCTGAAAGATGGCGTTCTGGACCCCCAGGGCGAGGCGATCCGGCATGCGCTTGGCGGTCTGGGGTTTCAGGGCGTCGCCGGCGTGCGTCAGGGCAAGGTGATCGAGCTGGATCTGACCGCATCCGACGCCGAGGCCGCCAAGGCCGAGGTCGCGCGCATGTGCGAGGGCCTGCTGGCCAATACCGTGATCGAGAAATACGCCGTCGAGATCCTCTGATCCGGCCCGGACCGGGGCTCTGCCCCGGACCCCGGGATATTTGGACATGAAAGAAGGCGGCAGGAGGTCCGATGATCGACCGGCTGTCCATGTTCATGGTGCTGGCGCGCGAGAAGCATTTCGGCCGCGCCGCCGAGGTGCTGGGGATCACCCAGCCCAGCCTGTCATCGGCCATCAAGGCGCTGGAGGAACAGCTTGGCGTGCAGCTTGTGCGGCGCGGCTCGCGCTATCAGGGGCTGACGCCCGAGGGTGAGCGGGTGCTGGACTGGGCGCGGCGCATCGTCGGCGACGCCCGTGCCATGCAGGCCGAGATGGCCGCAAGCCGCCGCGGCGTGTCGGGCCTGTTGCGGCTGGGCGTCATTCCGACCGCCATGCCGCGCATCGCCGAGCTGACCGACCCGTTCCTGCGCCGTCATCCCAATGCCGGGGTCTCGATCCTGTCGCGATCCTCGGACGAGATCCGCGACCAGATCGAGGCGCTGGAGCTGGATGCCGGCGTCACCTATCTGGACAGCGAGCCTTTGGGCCGGGTGCAGAGCCGCCCCCTGTATCGCGAGACCTATTGTCTGGTGTCGCGCGATACCGAGGCCGGGCCGGTGGACTGGGCCGAGGCCGCCGGCCGGCCCCTGTGCCTGCTGACCCCCGACATGCAGAACCGCCGCATCGTCACCCGTCACCTGCTGGAGGCGGGGGCGGATGCGATGCCGCGGGTCGAGTCGACCTCGATGCTGGCGATCCTGTCGCATGTGGCCAAGGGCGACTGGGCCGCGATCCTGCCGCAATCGCTGGCGCAGGGGCTGCCCTTGCCGCATGGCGTCGGCGCGCGGGCGCTGACCGGCACCGGCCACATGGTCGGGCTGGTGACGGCGCGGCGCGAGCCGCATCCGCCGCTGGTCGAGGCGCTGCTGAAGGCGGCCGAGTCGATAGGCAGCTTCAATCGATAGACGGGAGTTCGCAATTGTTTCGGCTATCATTGCTGCCTAGTGTGGTCGGGCATTGCAATGAGCCAGGACCTGCCAAGCCATGACCAGCACAGCGAATTCCGCTGATACTCGTGAACGCCTTGATGCGATCATCGTCTTGCATCGCGACCGCGAGGGGCCGCTTTTGCCGATCCTGCACGACGTTCAGGCCGAATGGGGCTTCATTCCCGAGGAGGCCGAGCCGGTCATTGCCGCCGCGCTGGGAATGACGCGGGCCGAGATTCATGGCGTCGTCAGCTTTTATCACGACTTCCGCGAAAGCCCGGCGGGGCGGCATGTCCTGCGGCTGTGCCGGGCCGAGGCCTGCCAGTCGATGGGCGCCGACGCGCTGGCCGATCAGGTGCGCGCCGCGCTGGGGATCGATTTTCACGAAACCACGCCTGACGGGCGGCTGACGCTTGAGCCGGTCTTTTGCCTTGGGCTTTGCGCCTGCGCGCCCTCGGCCCAGATGGGGGATCGGCTGGTCGGGCGTGCCGATCTGGCCAAGGTGCAGCGACTGGTGGCGGAGATGGGCGCATGAGGATCTGGGTTCCGCTGGACGCCGCCGCGAAGGCCTTGGGCGCGGATGAGGTTGCCGGGGCGCTGGCCCGCGCGCTGCCCGAGGCGCAGATCACCCGCAACGGCACGCGCGGCATGATCTGGCTTGAGCCATTGGTCGAGGTCGAGCGTGGCGGGGTGCGCCATGGTTACGGCCCGGTCGCGCCCGAGGATGCGGCCTCGGTTGCCGAGGCGATCCGCACGGGGGCGGCGCATCCGCTGGCGCTGGGGCCGGTCGAGGGTCTGGACTGGATGCGCGGGCAGATGCGGCTGACATTCGCCCGGGTCGGCGTCATCGACCCGCTGTCCATCGCCGAATACGAGGCGCAGGGCGGGCTGGCGGGCCTGCGCCGCGCCATCGCCGCCGGACCGGAAAAGACCGTCGAGGACGTCATCGCATCGGGCCTGCGCGGGCGTGGCGGCGCGGGCTTTCCGACCGGCATCAAGTGGAAGACCGTGGCCGGCGCGAAAGCCGCGCAGAAATACGTCATCTGCAACGCCGATGAGGGCGACAGCGGCAGCTTCGCCGACCGGATGCTGATGGAGGGCGATCCTCTGGTCCTGATCGAGGGCATGGCGATCGCCGGCATCGCCGTGGGTGCGACGCGGGGCTATGTCTATATCCGCAGCGAATATCCCGACGCGATCCGCCAGATGCAGGCCGCCATCGCGATTGCGCGGGGGGCGGGGATGCTGGGGGCGTCGGTCCTTGGCTCGGGCCACGCCTATGACATGGAGGTGCGCGTCGGCGCCGGCGCCTATGTCTGCGGCGAGGAAACCAGCCTGCTGAACAGCCTTGAAGGCAAGCGCGGCGTCGTGCGGGCCAAGCCGCCGATCCCGGCGCTTGAGGGGTTCCTGGGCCAGCCTACGGTCGTGAACAACGTCATCTCGCTGGCCTCGGTGCCGTGGATCATGGCGCATGGCGCGGCGGAATATGCCAGGCTTGGCATCGGGCGGTCCAAGGGCACCATCCCGATCCAGATCGCCGGCAACGTGCGCCATGGCGGCCTTTACGAGGCGGCCTTCGGCATGAAGCTGGGCCAGATCGTCGAGGATATCGGCGGCGGCACCGCCAGCGGCCGTCCGGTCAAGGCGGTGCAGGTGGGCGGCCCGCTGGGCGCCTATATCCCGCCCGGCGATTTCGACGTGCCCTTCGGCTATGAGGAACTGGCCGGGCGCGACGGGCTTCTGGGCCATGCCGGCATCACCGTCTTTGACGACAGCGCCGACATGCTGAAGCTGGCGCGTTTCGCGATGGAGTTCTGCGCGGTGGAAAGCTGCGGCAAATGCACGCCCTGCCGCATCGGCTCGGTTCGCGGTGTCGAGACCATCGACCGGATCGCGGCGGGCGACTGCGATGCGATCCCGCTGCTGACGGATCTGTGCAACACGATGAAATGGGGTTCGCTTTGCGCGCTGGGGGGATTTGCGCCCTTCCCGGTCATGTCGGCGCTGACCCATTTCCCCGACGATTTCCACGGGCGGGGAATAGCCAACGGCGACACGAATGTCTGGGAGGCCGCGGAATGAAGGATTTCATCATCCCCGTCAGGGAAAACGGCCGCGACATGGGCACTCCGGCGGTCAGTTCGGATACCGTTGTCAGCCTGACCGTGGACGGCGTGACCGTCCGCGTCCCCGCCGGCACCAGCGTCATGCGCGCCGCGGCCGAAGCCGGGATCACCGTGCCCAAGCTTTGCGCGACCGATCACGTCAGCGCCTTCGGCTCGTGCAGGCTTTGCGTGGTGGCGATCGAGGGGGTGCGCGGCACGCCCGCATCCTGCACGACGCCGGTGGCCGAAGGCATGGTCGTCCACACCCAGACCGACGAGATCGCCCGCATCCGCAAGGGCGTGATGGAGCTTTACATCAGCGACCACCCGCTGGACTGCCTGACCTGCGCCGCCAATGGCGATTGCGAATTGCAGGACATGGCCGGTGCGGTCGGCCTGCGCGAGGTGCGCTTTGAACCCGGCGCCAACCACTTCATGCAGCGCGAGGCGGGTGTTCCCAATCCCGAATACCGGCCCAAGGACCAGTCCAACCCCTATTTCACCTTCGATCCGGCGAAATGCATCGTCTGTTCGCGCTGCGTGCGCGCCTGCGACGAGGTGCAGGGCACCTTTGCCCTGACCATCGAGGGGCGGGGCTTTGACAGCCGGGTTTCGGCGGGGATGGCGGGGGATGACTTCCTGTCCTCGGATTGCGTCAGTTGCGGGGCCTGCGTGCAGGTCTGCCCGACCGCCACCCTGATCGAGAACAAGGTCATCGAGATCGGCACGCCCGAGCATATCGTGAAAACCACCTGCGCCTATTGCGGTGTCGGCTGTTCCTTTGACGTGCATATGCGGGGCGAGGAAGTGGTCCGCATGGTCCCCTCGCGCGAGGGGAAGGCCAATCGCGGCCATAGCTGCGTCAAGGGCCGCTTCGCCTGGGGCTATACCACCCATCAGGACCGCCAGACCCGGCCGATGATCCGCGAAAGGATCACCGATCCGTGGCGCGTGGTATCGTGGGACGAGGCGCTGGATTTCGCCGTCACGCGGCTGCGCAAGGCGCAGGCCGATCACGGGCGCGATTCGATCGGGGTCATCACCTCGTCGCGCTGCACGAATGAGGAAACCTATCTGGTCCAGAAGCTGACGCGGGCGGTGTTCGGCAACAACAACACCGATACCTGCGCGCGGGTCTGCCATTCGCCGACCGGCTACGGGTTGAAGACGGCCTTCGGCACCTCGGCCGGGACGCATGACTTCGACTCGGTCGAAGAGACCGACCTTGCGCTGGTCATCGGCGCGAACCCGACCGACGGGCACCCGGTCTTTGCCAGCCGCCTGCGCAGGCGGCTGCGGCAGGGCGCCGGGCTGATCGTCGTCGATCCGCGCCGGATCGACCTGCTGAAGACGCCGCATATGGGGCTGGGGCTGCACCTGCCGCTGCGCCCCGGCACCAATGTCGCGGTGCTGACCGCCATGGCCCATGTCATCGTCGGCGAGAAACTTTATGACGAGGATTACATCCGCACCCGCTGCGACTGGGACGAATTCCTGGCCTATGCGGAATTTCTTGCCGATCCGCGCCACAGCCCCGACGCGGTCGAGGCCTATTCGGGCGTTCCCGCCGACGTGATCCGGCAGGCCGCGCACGCCTATGCCGCAGCCCCCCGCGCCAGCATCTATTACGGGCTGGGCGTGACCGAACATTCGCAGGGCTCGACCACGGTCATGGCCATCGCCAACCTTGCGATGATGTGCGGCAATATCGGCGTGCCGGGCACCGGCGTGAACCCCTTGCGCGGCCAGAACAACGTGCAGGGGTCCTGCGACATGGGGTCCTTTCCGCATGAATATCCGGGCTACCGCCATGTCTCCGACCCCGAGACGCGGGCGCTTTACCAGCGTGTCTGGGGCGTCGAGCTGTCGGAGGAACCGGGCCTGCGCATCTCCAACATGTTCGACGAGGCGCTGGCGGGGCGCTTCCGCGGGCTTTACTGCCAGGGCGAGGATATCGTGCAGTCCGACCCCGACACCAGCCATGTGACGCGGGCGCTGGCGGCCATGGACATCGTCATCGTCCATGACCTGTTCCTGAACGAGACCTCGGACTACGCGCATGTGTTCCTGCCCGGCTCGTCCTTCCTTGAAAAGGACGGCACCTTTACCAATGCCGAGCGGCGCATCAACATGGTCCGCCGCGCGGTCCCGCCCCGCAACGGCTATGAGGACTGGGAAATCACCCAGATGCTGGCGAACCGGATGGGGGCGGGCTGGGCCTATACGCATCCATCGGAAATCATGGATGAAATCGCGCTGACCACGCCCAGCTTCTCGGGGGTGAGCTATGATCTGCTGGCGCGCGAGGGCTCGGTCCAGTGGCCCTGCAATGCCGCGGCACCCACGGGCACGCCCCTGATGCATGTCGATGGCTTCGTGCGCGGCAAGGGGCGCTTCATCCATACCGAATACGTCCCGACCGAGGAACGCAGCGGCGCGCGCTTTCCGCTGTTGCTGACCACCGGGCGGATCCTGTCGCAATACAATGTCGGCGCGCAGACCCGGCGCACCGCGAACGAGATCTGGCACCCCGAGGATCTGCTGGAAATCCATCCCCACGACGCCGAGAACCGGGGCGTGCGGGATGGCGACTGGGTGCGCATCGCCTCGCGCACGGGGGCGACGACGCTGCGGGCGCTGGTCACGGAACGGGTGGCGCCGGGCGTGGTCTATACGACCTTCCATCATCCGGCGACTCAGGCCAATGTGGTGACCACGGACAATTCCGACTGGGCCACCAACTGTCCCGAATACAAGGTGACAGCGGTGCAGGTCAGCGCCTCGAACGGCCCGTCGGAATGGCAAGAGGAGTATCGCCATCATTCCGAGATCGCCCGCCGCATCCTGCCCCCGGCCGCCGAGTGAGCGCATGAAGGACCAGCCCTCCGGTGCCCTGCACTGGGACGGCGGGGGCTGGCAGCACGCCGCGCTGCCGCCCTCACCGCAGGAATGTCCGGTGGCCATCGTCATCGACGGCATGTCTCAGGCGGTGCTGATGGCGACGCCCCATGACCTGCGCGACTTTGCGCTGGGATTTGCACTGACCGAGGGGCTGATCGCCAGCCCCGCCGACGTGCAGGACTATGAGGAAGCGGCGGTCGAGGCCGGCGGCTTTCCCGCGCGTGAGGCGCGGCTGTGGCTGCGCCCGGGGCTGGCTGCCGGACTTGCGGAACGGCGGCGCAGCATGGTCGGCCCGGTGGGCTGCGGGCTTTGCGGCGTCGACAGCATCGCCGCCGCCCTGCCGCAGGTGGTGCCGGTGGCGTCAGGCTGGGCGATGCCGCCCGCCGATGTCGGCCACGCCATGCAGGCCCTGGCCGAGGGGCAACGCCTGCGCCGGGTGACGCCCGCGATCCACGGCGCCGCCTTCTGGGACGGCACCCGCGCCATCACGCGCGAGGATGTCGGGCGCCACAATGCGCTGGACAAGCTGGCCGGCGCGCTGGCGCGGGACGGCATCGATCCGGGGCAGGGGGCCATCGTCATGTCCTCGCGCCTGTCGGTCGATCTGGTGCAGAAGGCCGCGCGCATCGGCGCGCCGGTGCTGATCGGCGCCAGCGCCCCCACCGGCCTTGCGCTGGACTGGGCCGAACGCGCCGGCATTACCCTGATCGCGCGGGCGCGGGGCGCGTCCTTCGATCTTTACACCCATCCCCGGCGCGTCGCCGGCAGCCGAGGTCAATGATGTTCGACAACACTTCCAAACTGATCCGCATGGCCGGCCAGATGGCGGATTTCTTTCGCAGCCAGCCCGATTGCGTCCCCGCTGAGGCGGTCGCCGCCCATATCAACGACAGCTGGAACTACCAGATGCGGCGTGATCTGATCGCCGCGGTTCAGGCCGGGGCCGAGGCCGACCCGATCGTGCGGGGCGCAATCGCCTTTATCAAGCTGCCCGAAAGCGCCGCGCGCCCGGGCTGATTTTGCCCCTGCCGCGCGTCAATCCGCCGTGCTAGCTTGCCGGCATGGCACAGATCCCCTCCCGACAAGAAATCCTCGACTGGGTCGCGACCCATCCCGATGCCACCGCCAAGCGCGATATCGCCAAGGCCTTCAATATCAAGGGCGCCGAGCGGATCGAGCTGAAGCGCATCCTGAAAGAGCTTGAGGCCGAGGGGCTGCTGGAACGCCGCCGCCGCCACTATCACGACGCCGAGCGGCTGCCGCCGGTCTCGGTCCTGCAACTTCTGCCGCCCGATGCCGATGGCGACATCTTCGCCAAGCCGCTGGAATGGCATGGCGACGGCCCGATGCCGCGCATTCTTTATGCGCCGCTGAAATCCGACCCCGCCATTGGCGCCGGCGAACGCATCCTTGCCCGCCTGATCGAGACCCGCGGCGACGAGGATCACGACTATCAGGCCCGCCTGATCCGCCGCATCGGCACCGTCCAGCACCGCGTCGTCGGCATCTATCGCGAAAGCCGGAACGGCCCCGAGGCCGGCGGCCGCATCCTGCCCATCGACAAGGGTTCGGACAAGGAATGGCAGGTGCGCCCGGGCGACAGCCATGGCGCAAAGAACGGCGAACTGGTCGAGGCCGAGCAGGCCGGCCCCCGCGGCCGCCTTGGCCTGCCGATGGCCCGCATCGTCGAGCGGCTGGGCGACCCCTCGGCACCGCGTGCGGTCAGCCTGATCGCCATTCACCAGCATGGCATCCCCGACGATTTTCCCGATGACGCGATGGCGCAGGCGGATGCCGCCCAGCCCGCCTCGATCAAGGGGCGCGAGGATCTGCGCCATTTGCCGCTGGTCACCATCGACCCGTCGGACGCGCGCGACCATGACGACGCGGTGGCGGCGGAACTGCACGAGGATGGCGGCGCCACGATCTGGGTCGCCATCGCCGATGTCGCCCATTACGTCACGCCGGGTTCTGCGCTGGACCGCGAGGCGCGCAAGCGCGGCAACTCGACCTATTTCCCCGACCGGGTGGTGCCGATGCTGCCCGATATCCTGTCGGGCGACCTGTGTTCGCTGCACGAGGGCGTCGACCGCCCGATGATCGCGGTAAGGATGCGGCTGGACGCGCAGGGCAACAAGGTCAGCCACAGCTTTCATCGCGGGATGATGCGCTCGGCCGCCAGCCTCAGCTATGAGCAGGCGCAGGCCGCGGCGGATGGCAACCCCGACGACCAGACCGCGCCCCTGCTGCACAATGTCATCGAACCGCTTTGGGGCGCCTACGCCCTGCTCAAGGCGGCGCGCGACCGCCGCCAGCCGCTGGAACTGGACCTGCCCGAGCGCAAGATCGTGCTGACCCCTGACGGGCGGGTGAAATCGGTGAATTTCCGCGACCGCTTCGACGCGCACAAGCTGATCGAGGAATTCATGGTGCTGGCCAATGTCGCCGCCGCCGAGGAACTGGAACGCCTGCGCCGCCCGCTGCTTTACCGCGTCCACGAAGAGCCGACCGCCGAAAAGCTGGACGCGCTGCGCGAGGTGGCCGAGGCCTCGGGCTTTACGCTGGCCAAGGGGCAGGTCTTGCAGACCCGGCACCTGAACCGGCTGCTGGCGCAGGCCGAGGGATCGGATTTCGACGAGCTGATCAACATGACGGCGCTGCGCTCGATGCAGCAGGCCTATTACCACCCGGAAAACTATGGACATTTCGGGCTGGCGCTGCGGTCTTATGCGCATTTCACCTCGCCCATCCGGCGCTATTCCGACCTGATCGTGCATCGCGCGCTGATCCTTGGCCACAAATGGGGCAATGACGGGCTGTCGCAATGGGATATCGAAAATCTCGGCGAGACCGCGCAGCAGATCAGCGAGACCGAGCGCCGCTCGATGGCGGCGGAACGCGACACCACCGACCGCTATCTGGCCGCCTATCTGGCCGACCGCGTCGGCGCGGAATTTTCCGGTCGAATCAGTGGGGTGCAGAAATTCGGTGCCTTCGTGCGGCTGGATGAGACCGGCGCCGACGGGCTGTTGCCCATCCGCGAGATCGGGCGCGAATATTTCCACTACGACCCCGACCGGCAGGTGTTGATGGGTTCGGAAACCGGGCTTGAGATCGGCGTCGGCCAGCGCGTCACTGTGCGCCTGTCCGAGGCCGTGCCGCTGACCGGCGGCCTGATGCTGGAGCTGGTCGAGGTCGAAGGCCGCGCGCTGCCCGCAGGCGGCGGCACGCGCGGACGCGGAGCGCGCGGTCCGATGCGCAAGCGCGCCACCCAGTCGCGGCTGGCCGAGGTCAAGCGCGCGCAGAAACGCCGCCGCAAGCGGGATTAGGCGTTGACCGAATCTTAATCGGCTTCGGTTAAGGGTGAAGGGGCCATGTCCCTGCACCCGTTCGCATTCCGCCTTGTCCTGACCCTTTGCACGCTGCTGGCGCTGCTGCCAGCGGCGGCGCGGGCCTCGCCCTCGGCCGAGGTCTGCGAATGGGCCGCGCAGAAGGCCGCGCAGGAAAGCGGCGTGCCCGTCGATATCCTTGGCGCGCTGACCCTGACCGAAACCGGGCGGCGCATGGACGGCGTCGTGCGTCCTTGGGCCTGGAGCGCGAATTCCGAGGGCGAGGGAACATGGTTCGACGACCCCGCCACCGCCGTCGCCTTCGCCGAGGATCGGGTCGCGCAGGGCCGCACCAACCTGGATATCGGCTGCTTCCAGTTGAACTATCGCTGGCATGGCGAGAATTTCGGCTCTGTCGCGCAGATGTTCGATCCGCTTGAAAATGCCCGCTACGCCGCCCGCTTCGTGCGCCAGCTTTATACCGAGACCGGCGACTGGCGCGCCGCCGCCGGGGCATTCCATTCGCGCACACCCGCCTATGCGCAGCGTTACCTCGCGCGGTTCGACACGCTGCGCGACATGCTGCGCGATCGTGGGTTTCAGGGCATGACCGGCTCGCCCGAGACTTATAACAGCTTTGCCGCCATCGATTCCGGCCAGCGGCAGCGCGTCCGCGAACGGGTGATGCTGCTGGGGGCGCCGCTGGGCAGTCCGCGCACCGGGCGGCCCGGCTCGCTGGCGGTGCTGGCCTCCTCGGGGCGTTCGCCGCTGGCGGCCGGGGGCGGCCCGATGATCGCAGTGCGCGTCGCCGCACCCGAGGCCGATATCCCGGCCGGCCCGTCGCTTTGGCAGCAGGACGCGCCGCCTTAGGCTGCTGTGGCATTGACAAAACCGGTGCTGGTGCCTTTCTGACCCGGAAACCCATCAGCGCCGGGGGGCGCAGGCCCGATGACCCCAGAAGCCCGCGTCCAGGCGGCAATCACCATCCTGGACCGCATCCTTGACGGCGATCCGGCCGAGCAGGCGCTGCTGCGCTGGTCCCGCGCCAGCCGCTTTGCCGGCTCGGGCGACCGCGCGGCGGTGCGCGACCTTGTGTTCGACAGCCTGCGCCGCCTGCGCTCGCGCGCGGCATTGGGCGGGTCGCTGACCGGACGCGGCCTGATGCTGGGCATGTGTCGCGATGAGGGCCACGATCCGCAGGCGGTTTTCACCGGTCAGGGCCATGCGCCGGCGCAGCTTTCGGCCGAGGAACTGGCCGGCGGCGCACCCCCCGAAGGCGGCGCGGCGCTTGATCTTCCCGACTGGCTGCTGCCTGCGTGGGACGAGGCGCTATCTGACGACGCCAATCCGGTCGCGCAGGCGATGCGCGAACGCGCCCCGGTCTGGCTGCGCGCCAATCTTCTGCGCGCCACCCCCGAGGAGGCCATCGCGGCGCTGGCCGCCGAGGATATCGCCGTCACCCCCCACCCCGATCTGCCAGCCGCGCTTGCGGTGCAGTCGGGCGCCCGGCGGCTGGCTGCCTCGGCTGCCTATCGCGATGGGCTGGTCGAATTGCAGGACCTGTCCCCGCAACTTGCCTGTAGCCTGTTGCCCGACCGTGGCAGTCTGCTGGATTACTGCGCCGGTGGCGGCGGCAAGGCGCTGGCACTGGCGGCGCGCGGACTGTCCCCTGTCACTGCCCATGACGCGGACCCGCGCCGCATGTCCGACCTGCCCGACCGCGCTGCGCGCGCGGGCGCCCGGGTGCGGATCGTCCAGCCGGGCAAGCTGTCGGGCGGCTTCGATCTGGTGGTGGCGGACGTGCCCTGTTCGGGCAGCGGCACCTGGCGGCGCACGCCCGACGCCAAGTGGCGCCTGACCCCCGCACACCTGGCCGGGCTGGAAAAGACGCAGGCGCAGATCCTTGACACGGCGGCGGCGCATGTCGCGCCCGGCGGCGCGCTGGCCTATATGACCTGCTCGCTGCTACGGGCCGAGAATCGGGCCCAAACCGCGGCTTTTCTGCGCCGTGCGCCCGAATTTGCGCTGCTCACCGAACGGATTTTCACACCGCTGGATGCCTCGGACGGATTTTATCTGTGCCTGATGCAACGCCGTTAACGGGTCTTTAACCGCCATGCGCTATCCCGACCGGAAAAGGCTGATTGCGAGAGGCAAGATGATATCCGAACGGGCAGAGATCCTGCGCTCGGCGCAACTTCTGGTCCCATTCCTGGCGCTGCCGGTCGTGATCGGTGCGCTGTGGCTGGCCCTGCGTCCCGAAAGCGCCAGCGGCGGTACCACGCTTCTGGCCGCCGGCGGTGCGACCATGGCCTGGTATCTGACCGGAGGCGCGATCTCGGCCCGGCAACTTCGCCGCGGGCTGGCGGTGCGCCGCGACCTGGCGCGGGTCATGCCGCGCATCCTTGACGATCCCGGACCGGCATTTGCCGTCGATCCCGAAGGGATCATCCTGGCGCAGAACGACGCCGCGCTTGAGCGGCTTGGCGATGTCGTCGGGCGTCGCGTGCACGAACTTCTGGCGCGCCGCCATGCCGAGCCTGCCCGCATCTGGGGCGATATCGGCATTGCCCTTGCCCGCAACGGCCGCTTTCGCGTCGATCTGGGGCCGGCGGGTCCGTTCCAGATCGCCCGCGACGCCGGTTCGGCCGTGCAATGCTGGTGCATCGGCGGGGATGACCCCGCCACGCCGGTGACGGAGGCGCCGGCGCAGGACGCCGGCGGCGATTTCGATCATCTGCCGGTCTCGCTTTTGGTGATCGACCCTTCGGCGACCATCATCCGGTCGAATGATGCCGCGCGTGAGCTGCTGGGCGCGAAAGCCGTCCCCGGCCAGTCGCTGGCATCGCTTCTGGATGGCCTCGGGCGTGAGCTGGGCGACTGGGTCGGCGATGTCTGCGCCGGCCGCACTATTGGCGGCTCTGAGGTGCTGCATCTCAAGGGTGAGGGCGTCCAGCGTTTCGTTCAGGTCAGCCTGACCCGCGGTCAGGGCGACTACGCGACTGCGGTGCTGTCGGATGCCAGCGCGCTGAAGACGCTTGAGGCGCAATTCGTGCAAAGCCAGAAGATGCAGGCCATCGGCCAGTTGGCTGGCGGTATTGCGCATGATTTCAATAACTTGTTGACGGCGATCACCGGCCATTGCGACCTGCTGATGCTGCGTCACGACAAGGCCGATCCCGATTATGCCGATCTTGACCAGATCAGCCAGAACGCCAACCGCGCGGCTGCGCTGGTGCGGCAATTGCTGGCATTTTCGCGCAAGCAGACGCTGAAACCGCAGGTCATGGACCTGCGCGACACCCTCTCGGACCTGACGCATCTGCTGAACCGGCTCGTCGGCGAAAGGATCGTGCTGACTTTTGATCACGATCCGGCGCTGCGGATGATCCGCGCCGACCGCCGGCAGTTCGAACAGGTCATCATGAACCTGGTCGTCAATGCCCGCGACGCCATGCAGAACGGCGGCGATATCACCGTCACCACCGACAATGTCCGGTTTGAAACGGGTGCCACCTTCGGTCGGGCGACGCTGCCTGCGGGCGACTATGTGCGCGTCCAGGTTCGCGATCAGGGCCGCGGCATCGCACCGGACGATCTTGCCAAGATATTCGAGCCCTTCTTTACCACCAAGCGCACGGGCGAGGGGACCGGCCTTGGCCTCTCCACCGCCTATGGTATCGTCAAGCAGACCGGCGGCTATATCTTCTGCGACAGCGTCGTGGGTGAGGGAAGCTGCTTTTCAATGTTCTTCCCGGCCCATGACCGGGGCGCCGAGGAGGTCGCACCCGCACCCGTGGCCGCCCCGCGCGTGCGCCGCGAGGTCGAGGCGACGGTCCTGCTGGTCGAGGACGAGGCCCCGGTCCGCGCCTTCGCCAGCCGCGCGCTGAAATTGCAGGGCTTCAACGTGCTTGAGGCCGCCTGCGCCGAGGACGCCCTGTCCCTGCTGACCGATCAGCGGCTGTCCGTCGATGTTTTCGTGACCGATGTGGTCATGCCGGGAATGGACGGCCCGGCCTGGGTGCGAACCGCGCTGCGTGACCGTCCCGATACCCGCGTCATCTTCATGTCGGGCTATGCCGAGGACGTCTTTGCCGAGGGGCATCAACCCATCGCCGGGTCGTCCTTCCTGGCCAAGCCGTTCTCGCTGTCGGATCTGACGGCACTGGTCAGCAAGCAGCTTGAACTCGCGGGGTTGCGATCCCTGCCGAAAGAGTGATCGCGGACGCGGCGCGGCGCTGCGCTGCGCCTGCCGCCAGTCCGCAAGTTCCGCGCGGAGTCGTTGATTCAGGCAATTGAGTCAGCGCCTGCGCCATCTGGTCGTCGCGGGACGGCGACGCGACGGCCACAGGATTGCTTTCATGTCTCGACAGCAATCATGCTGCCGCGGTCTAAAGTGAATGATAAAGCCGCAGGTCGCCTTCCATGACCTTGTGAAGCAAGGCTTCCTGATCCCCGCTCAGGCTGACATCGACGGCAGGCGGCACGTTCACACGCGGCAGGCTGAGCGCGCAATCCAGTTGATCCTCAAGAAAATGCGTAAAGGTTTCCATATCCTCATAGCGGAAGATGCGGTCCACCCGGTCGTCGGCGTCGGTCAGGAAGTCGGACTGCGTTCCGACATGCGCCGCGGCCAGACCGTCAGCACGGGCATAGGCGGCGGCGAATTCGGCGAAGCTGACGCCGGTCATCGCGTGGTCGGGATCCTCATCGTCGTCGCGCAGGCGAAAGCGGTACCAGCTTCGCAGCCAGCCGATCGGCTCGCGCATCAGCGCGACGGTGGTAAAGCGGTCGCCGGTCGCGGAATGCAGCCATGGCTCGATATGGCGGCGATAGGTCCGCAGATCGGCGTGTTTCAGCGCGGCCGGCCGCTGGACGGCGACGTTCGCCAGCCCCTCCAGCGCGGCCTCGATCGCGGTCGAGCCGGCCTTGGGCGTGGCCAGAAAGACAAGACGGCTTTCCCAGAAGATCAGCATTTCCATCGCTTTCAAACGGTTGCGGAACCGACGGCGGAAATAGCCGTGCGGCACGGGGCTGTAAACTGTTTCTTAACCGGTTCGTGACAGTCTGGATGCAGAAGTCGTTCGCCTTGGACCGATTCGGCAACGGGGACTTGCAAAAGACCGGAAAGAGGCGCAAACAGGAACAACTCGTGAACAAACTCACGGGCGGGCGCTGATTGCCCCGGCAGTCGGGGTGTGAAATAAGCATGAGGACGGCATGGCAGGGGCAACACTTTTCGACATGAACGACAAGCGGTCGGCAGACAAGAAAAAGGCGCTGGACAGCGCATTGGCCCAGATCGAACGCCAGTTCGGCAAGGGCTCGATCATGAAACTGGGCGGCGACAATCCCGTGGCCGAGATCGAGGCGACCTCGACCGGCTCTCTGGGGCTGGACATCGCCTTGGGGATCGGCGGCCTGCCCAAGGGGCGGATCATCGAGATTTACGGGCCGGAAAGCTCGGGCAAGACCACGCTGTCGCTGCATGTCGTGGCCGAAGAGCAGAAAAAGGGCGGCGTCTGCGCCTTTGTCGACGCCGAACATGCGCTGGATCCGCTATACGCTCGCAGGCTGGGCGTGAACCTGGAAGAGCTGCTGATCAGCCAGCCGGACACCGGCGAGCAGGCCCTGGAAATCGTCGATACGCTGGTGCGGTCGGGCGCGGTCAGCGTGATCGTCGTCGACTCGGTCGCGGCGCTGACGCCGAAATCCGAGATCGAGGGCGACATGGGCGACGCGCAGGTCGGCGCCCAGGCCCGGCTGATGAGTCAGGCGATGCGCAAGCTAACCGCCAGCATCGGGCGGTCGAACTGCATGGTCATCTTCATCAACCAGATCCGCATGAAGATCGGCGTCATGTTCGGCAACCCCGAAACGACCTCGGGCGGGAACGCCCTGAAATTCTACGCCTCGGTGCGCCTGGATATCCGCCGCACCGGCGCGGTCAAGGATCGTGACGAGGTGGTGGGCAACGCTACCAAGGTCAAGGTGGTCAAGAACAAGGTCGCGCCGCCCTTCCGTCAGGTCGAATTCGACATCATGTATGGCGAGGGGATTTCCAAGACCGGCGAGCTGATCGATCTGGGCGTCAAGGCCGGCGTGGTCGAGAAGTCGGGCTCGTGGTACTCCTATGGCGACGAACGCATCGGTCAGGGCCGCGAGAACGCCAAGCAATACCTGCGCGACAATCCTGACGTGGCCTATGCGATCGAGGACAAGATCCGCGCCAGCCACGGCCTGGATTTCGGCGCCTCGCCCGAGGATGACGCGCTGACCGAGGACTGAAGGCGCGATGGGCGCGCCGCCTGGCCGTTGTTGATAGGGCGTCGCTGATCGGGCGTTGTTGAAGGGGTAGGTTTGCGCGCTCTTGCAGGTCTTGTTGCCATGCTGGCGGTCGTCATGATGACCGCCATGCCGGCCTTGGCCGAGATGCGGCAGTTCGGCAATGTCATCTTTCCGATCGTGCCCGGCTGGTCCGATCCGGGTGGCGATGGCCATGTCGCGATGCGCTCGGGACTGCCAGACGGCCGCTGCGAATTCTGCCGCATCATGGTCGGTCCGAGCGAGGTCGCGCGCGGCAGCCTGACAAGCTGGCTGATCCGCAATCGCTTTGCCTTCGTCGATGAGGATGAGCGCAAGGACTTCAAGGTTGTGCAAGAGGCCACGGCGACCACGCTGGGCAGCCGTGAGGCGGCAATGATGGCGGTGGGCGACGGGTCCGACGTTCAGTTTCTTGTCGCGATCCGGGCGGGTGCGGAATTTGCGCTGACCGGGTTTGCGGCGCCTTCGGGCGATGCCGGGGAAGCGCGCGCCAATCTTGAATATGTCGGCAGCACCTATATGCCCTGGCTCTCCCTGCTGCGTTTTCGGTCCGAAGGGGCGCCATCGCTTTTGCCCGCGCCCAGCCCGGGCGGTATGAACGGCCTCTGGTGGGGCTCGCGCGTCGATACGTCGCTGGGCATGGACATGATGATGCGGATGGACACCAGCTTTCGCCGGATCATGTTCTGGCCGGACGGCACGTTTTATGAAGGGACGCCGCCGCAGGGCATCGCCGCCCCCGACCGCGCCGCGCTGGAAAAGGCCCGGCTGACCGGATGGGGCAATTACGCCAGGAAGGGCCAGACCATCGTCCTGAGCTTTATCGATGGCCATGGCGAGGTGCTGGAGCGCAATGGCGCGGCCTGGTCCGGCTGGGGCTATGACCTGTATCCGGTCACGCCGCTGGCCGATGGCAGCCGGCTGGATGGCAGCATTTCTTCGGCCTATTACAGCGGCTTCTCGCCCGGAAGCGGGGTTTCGGGCGGGGTTTCATCCGCAAGCCAGACGATATTCCATCCCGACGGGCGCTATTCCGGCAGCAGCTTCGGGGGCGCCTTTGGCAATTTCGACGGCGGTGGCTATGCCGTCAGCAATGGCGATGATGAGGGCGGCAGCTATGAAATTCGCGACGGGCTGGTGGTCTTTTCGCCGGCCAATGGCGGCGGCCGGCGGGCGGCGATGGCGTTCCGTTCGGGCGACGATATCGTGATCGGCGACCAGTTCCTTGCCGGCACCGCGCGTTAGGCCCTGCATCGGCGCCGCGCCCAGCCATCCTTGCGCTTGTCGCCATCCTTGCGCTTGTCGGCGCGGCCCGGCGCTGATATTGCCGGATTTTGCCCGTCCCTACGCCTAGCCGAGGTCCAGCCATGCCCAGTCTGAACGAAATCCGCTCGACCTTCCTTGATTTCTTTGAGCGCAACGGTCACCGCAAGGTCGCCTCCAGCCCGCTGGTGCCGCGCAACGACCCGACGCTGATGTTCGCGAACTCGGGCATGGTGCAGTTCAAGAACCTGTTCACCGGCATCGAGACGCGCGACTACAAGCGCGCGACCACCGCGCAGAAATGCGTGCGCGCCGGCGGCAAGCACAACGACCTGGACAATGTCGGCTATACCGCGCGTCACCATACCTTCTTTGAAATGCTGGGGAATTTCAGCTTTGGCGACTATTTCAAGTCGGACGCCATCCCCTTTGCCTGGGAACTGCTGACCAAGGATTTCGGCATCCCCAAGGACAAGCTGCTGGTCACCGTCTATCACACCGACGACGAGGCCGCGAACCTGTGGAAAAAGGTCGCGGGGCTGTCGGATGACCGGATCATCCGCATCCCCACCGACGACAACTTCTGGCGCATGGGCCCGACCGGTCCCTGCGGCCCCTGCACCGAGATCTTTTTTGACCACGGCGACAAGATCTGGGGCGGCCCGCCCGGCAGCGCCGATGAGGACGGCGACCGCTTCATCGAGATCTGGAACCTGGTCTTCATGCAGTTCGAGCAGTTCGAGGACGGCTCGATGCGCGACCTCGACATGCAGTCGATCGACACCGGCATGGGGCTGGAGCGGATCGGCGCGCTGTTGCAGGGCAAGCATGACAACTATGACACCGACCTGATGCGCGCCCTGATCGAGGCCAGCGCACATGCGACCAGCAGCGACCCGGATGGCCCCGGCAAGGTCCATCACCGCGTCATTGCCGACCATCTGCGTTCGACCAGCTTCCTGATCGCCGACGGCGTCATGCCCTCGAACGAGGGGCGCGGTTATGTGCTGCGCCGCATCATGCGCCGCGCCATGCGTCACGCGCATATGCTTGGCGCCAAGGACCCGGTGATGTTCCGGCTGGTCCCGGCGCTGGTGCGCCAGATGGGCGAGGCCTATCCCGAACTCGGCCGCGCCCAGCCGCTGATCGAGGAAACCCTGAAGCTTGAGGAAACCCGCTTCAAGCAGACGCTGGACCGCGGCCTGCGCCTGCTGGACGACGAACTCGGCAAGCTGCCCGAGGGGGCGAACCTGCCTGGCGAGGCGGCGTTCAAGCTTTACGACACTTATGGCTTCCCGCTGGACCTGACGCAGGACGCGCTGCGCGAAAAGGGCCGCGCGGTCGATACGGCCGGCTTCGACAGCGCCATGGCCGAGCAAAAGGCCAAGGCGCGCGCCGCCTGGTCCGGCTCGGGCGAGACCAAGGACGCGGCGATCTGGTTCGACCTGGCCGAAAAGCACGGCGCGACCGAATTCCTGGGCTATGACACCGAAATCAGCGAGGGCCAGATCCTGTCGCTGGTGCAGGACGGCGCCGCGGTCGAACAGGCGGGCGAGGGCCAGCAGGTCCAGATCGTCGTGAACCAGACGCCCTTCTACGCGGAATCGGGCGGTCAAGTCGGCGATACCGGGCTGATCAAGACCGAAACCGGCGCCGCGCGCGTGACCGATACCCGCAAGTCGGGCGGGCTGTTCATTCATGTGGCCGAGGTCACGCTGGGCACGATCTCGCGCGGGCAGGGCGCGCAGCTTTCGGTCGATCACGACCGCCGCTCGACCATCCGCGCCAACCACTCGGCCACGCACCTGTTGCATGAGGCGCTGCGCCGCGCGCTTGGCGATCATGTCGCGCAGCGCGGCTCGCTGAACGCGCCGGACCGGCTGCGTTTCGACTTCAGCCATTCCAAGGCGATGACGCCCGAAGAACTGGCCCAGGTCGAGGCCGAGGTGAACGGCTTCATCCGCCAGAACACGCCGGTCGAAACCCGCATCATGACCCCCGACGACGCCCGCGCGCTTGGCGCGCAGGCGCTGTTTGGCGAAAAGTATGGCGATGAGGTGCGGGTGGTCTCGATGGGTGAACTGTCCGGTTCGGGCAAGGGCGCCAACGGCCAGACCTATTCGCTGGAACTGTGTGGCGGCACCCATGTCGCGCGCACCGGCGATATCGGCATGTTCGCGCTGACCGCCGAGACGGCCTCGGCCGCCGGCATCCGCCGGATCGAGGCGCTGACCGGGCAAGCCGCGATGGAGCAGCTTCGCCGCGTCGATGGCGAGCTTTCCGAGATCGCCGGCATCATCAAGGCGCAGGCCGGCGATGTCGTGGCGAAAGTTCGCGCGCTGGCCGACGAACGCAAGGCGCTGGCGAATGAGGTCGCGACGCTGAAGCGACAGCTTGCCATGGGTGGCGGCGCCGAGGACGCGCCCAAGGATATCAATGGTATCAAGCTGATCGCCCGCCGTGTCGACGGTGTTTCCGGCAAGGATCTTGCGCCGCTGGTCGAGGAAATGAAGCAGCGGCTTGGCTCGGGCGCGGTGGTCGTGCTGACCGAGGCGGACGGCAAGGCGACCGTCGCCGCCGGCGTCACGCAGGACCTGACGGCCCACGTCACCGCCGTGGAACTGGTGCAGGCCGCGACGGCGGCGCTTGGCGGCAAGGGCGGCGGTGGCCGGCCCGACCGCGCTCAGGGCGGCGCCCCCAGCCTTGCGGCGGCCGATGCAGCCATCGCGGCGGTCGAGGCACTGATCGGGGCCAAGGCATGACCGCGCTGTGGATCGCGCATGTCAATGTCATCGACCCCGAGGCCTATGGTCGCTATGCGCAGGCCGCCGGCCCGGTGATCGCGGCGCATGGCGGGGTCTTTCTGGCCCGCGGCTCGCGCTATGTGCAGCTTGAAGGGAACGACCGCGCGCGCAATGTCGTGGCGCGGTTCCCCAGCGTCGAGGACGCGGTGGCCTGCTACAACTCGGCCGAATATCAGGCGGCGCTGGCGCACGCCAAGGGCGCATCCCAGCGCGATCTGGTCGTGGTCGAGGAAAATCCTGCCTGAAAGCAGGGGGTGATTCGTTAAGCTTTCCGTGCTAAGCCAAGGAAAACGTGCAAGACGGAAACGTGTAATTCGGGGGCGGGCATGTGTCGCTGGGCAGCCTATATCGGCAGTCCGATCTATCTTGAGGATGTGATCTGCCTGCCGGGACATTCGCTGGTGCGCCAAAGCCATGGCGCCACGCGATGCCATACGCCGGTCAATGCCGACGGGTTCGGTATGGCCTGGTATGGCGAACGGGCCGAGCCGGGGCTTTACCGCGACATCATGCCGGCATGGTCGGACAGCAACCTCAAAAGCCTGACCGCGACATTGAAATCGCATTTGTTTCTGGCGCATGTCCGCGCCTCGACCGGCACCGCGACCAGCCGCAACAACTGCCATCCCTTCGCGGTCGGACGGTGGAGCTTCATGCATAACGGCCAGTTCGGCGGCTACGACCAGTATCGCCGCCATGCCGACGCGCTGATCCCCGACGATTATTACCCGCATCGCAAGGGTGCCACGGATAGCGAGGCGCTGTTCCTGATGGCGCTGGCCGAGGGGCTGGACCACGACCCCGCCGGCGCCATGGCCCGCGCCACCGCGAAATTCGAGGCTCTTGCCCGGCAGCGCGGCACGGCGCCCTTCGTGCGACTGACGGCGGCCTTTTCGGACGGCCAGCGCCTTTACGCGCTGCGCTATGCCAGCGACGATCTTGCGCCGACGCTTTATCACCGCTGGTCGGACGGGCGCGGCGGCCGCGCCGTGGTTTCCGAGCCGCTGGAGCAGGACGAATCCGACTGGCTGGAGGTGCCCCCGCAAAGCTTTTGCGTATTCGAGGGACGCGAGGTCAGCATCCGCCCCTTCCTGCCCGACGCCGCCCGCGCCGCCGCCTGACCCGATGCCCATGCGGCGGGCTGTATCGGTGTCGGCGCGGCTATCCCGCGCCGTTGCCGGATCGGCGCCTGCACGGATGCCCGGTCCGTCACCCCTGCCGCAGCCTGATCCAGCGCCCGCCGCCGTCTGACCTGCCGCTTGTGGCGCGACTTGACCTGCCATCGTCGCCGCTGCCAGACCCGGCTTCCCCGACACCGCTGCCTGATCGGGCGCCCGCATTGATGCCTGACCCGGCGCCCATGCTGCGGCTTGCCTTGCGCCCTTGCGGGCTACCTAACCCGCCGCCTGCGCTGCCGCCTGACCCGGTATTTGACGCTGAGATACCTCGTCGTTGCTCAATTCCCATTCCCGTCGCTGCCGGGCAGGCCGTGGGGCGGTGCAGGTTCAGGCGGGCGCCAGACCGCCCTCGCGCAGCAGGAATTTGACGACCTCGGCGACGCCCTTCATCATGGCGCAACTGTGCCATGATGAGGGGCGCCCCACCCGCCCCGCGCATCGCTTTCCAGAATCCGGGTGTCGGCGCCGACATGCGGCGCAAGATCGGTCTCGTTCACCACCAGCAGGTCGGCGCGGCCAACGCCGGCCCGCGCTTCATGGAATGTCCTGACCGGCGAAGGTGTCGATGACATGGATGGTCAGGTCGGCCAGTTCCGGGCTGAAGGTCGCGGCCAGATTGTCGCCGCCGGATTCGATCGGGATCGGATCAGGGTTCGGGTGGGCGGTGCGCATCAGCGTCCGGATATCGTCGAGGGTGTAGATATCGCTGTCGATGACCGCCATCGACGGGTGGGGCGCGGGCGGCGGCGTCGATCACCTTCCCGGGGGGGGGACGGCCCCTGTTCCGGTCCATGGGAACAGGCAAAGCCGCTGGTCGGAAGGCAGTCATTGGATCAGCGGCAGGCGGTCCAGCGCCGGCATCAACGCGCGTGAAAACCGGTCTCGTGGTCGTGGCCCATCGTTCGGCCACGACCATGCGCCCCGTTGAGGTTGAAGGGCGTTATTCGACGCAGGGCGGGGTCAAAGCCATTCAGTCCTCGGAAAAGCGGGCGTCGGTCGGCACCTGCAGGGCGGTCGCAAGCGCGTTGGTCTGGCTGGCCATGGCGATCACGGCCAGAAGTTCGGCGTGCTGGGCCGCCGTCATGCCTTTGGCCCGCGCCGCCGCCGTGTGCGAGTGGATGCAATAGGCGCAGCCATTCGCGACCGAGACCGCGACATAGATCAGCTCCTTGACCAGCGGATCCAGCGCGCCCGGCGCCATGACGTTGGCAAGCCGTTCCCATGTCGCGCGCAGCAAAGGCGGGTCATGGGCCAGCGCGCGCCAGAAGTTGTTGACATAATCGGTGCCACGGGCGGCGCGGATGGCGTCGAAGACGGCGCGGGCCTCGGGGGCGGCGTCCTGATCGGACAGCAGGGGGACCGTCGCCATCAGATCACTGCCATGACGCGGGCCGGTCCGCCGGTGCCGCGCGCGTGTTTCGGCGCGCCGACGAAGATCGTGCCGCCCTTGGCGGGCAATTGCCCGACATTGGCAAGGTTCTCGATGCCGTAGCGCCCGCCCGGCAGCCACGAATGATGCACCGCGAAATCGGCCGAGTTGCCGGGGTCCAGCGACAGCGTGTCGGTGGCGATGGCCGCGACATTCATTGTCGCCAGCATGTCCGTGGCCGAGGTAGCAAAGCCCGGAAAGGCGAAATTGCCGTCGGGCGTATTGCGAAATTCGGGCGTGCCCATTTTTGCCCCCCAGCCCGAGTTCATCGCGACGCAGGCCCCCGCCGGAATGTCGCCATTGGCGCTGATCCAGGCCTCGACATCGCCGGCCTCCAGCATGGCATTGGCGTCGTCCTTCGCCTTGGCAGTGATGTCGATGACGCAAAGCGGGCAGATCAGCGATTCCGGCGCCAGCTCCGCGACCGAGGCCCCGTCGCGCGAGAAATGCAGTGGCGCGTCGATATGGGTACCGGAATGTTCGAATATCGTCAGCTTCCAGATCTGGTAGCCGCTCTTGTCGAAATTCACCGATTCTTCATAAGCGATACCGGGAAGACCGTCGAAGGTGGGGAAGGTCTCGTCCAGCACATAGGTCAGGTCCAGCACCTTGCCCTGCGCCGCCGCAAGGGCGGGGCGCGCGCTCAGCATGCCCATGGCGACGGCGCTGGCGCCGGTCGCGGCGGCCCCGGCGAAAAGCCGGCGGCGGCTCAGCATCCCGTGTTTGACGTTTTCGATCAGGCAGGCATTGCACATCTGCGGTCTCTCCTGTTCCGGCCGGGACAGTCCCGGTCGGTCCAATGCTCCCATGCCGCTGCCGTTGACGCCAAAGGTTTTTCGGCGGCGCCGATTGCGGGTCAGGCGGAGTTTCCGGGCGGGTCGCGCAAATGCCCGGCGCGGCGGAATGCGCTTTCCCCCGCGGGCCGGGGCCATTATACCCTTTTGCGGCATTCATGACCGCGGAAGGGAAACCAATATGGCCAATGTGGTGGTCGTCGGCGCGCAATGGGGCGACGAAGGCAAGGGCAAGATCGTCGACTGGCTCAGCGAACGCGCCGATGTGATCGCGCGCTTTCAGGGCGGTCACAACGCCGGGCACACGCTGGTCATCGGCAATCAGGTCTACAAGCTGTCGCTGCTGCCCTCGGGGATTGTGCGCAAGGGCAAGATGGCGGTCATCGGCAATGGCGTCGTGCTGGACCCCTGGGCGCTGTTTGCGGAAATCGACAAGCTGGCCGCGCAGGGCGTCGCCATCAGCCCCGAAAACCTGATGATCGCGGAAAACACCCCGCTGATTCTGCCGCTGCACCAGGACCTGGACCGGCTGCGCGAAGAGGCGGCGGGGGCGTCGAAAATCGGCACGACCGGGCGCGGCATCGGCCCCGCCTATGAGGACAAGGTCGGCCGCCGCACCATCCGCGTCGCCGATCTGGGCGATGAGGAAACGCTGGATTCGCGCCTTGACCGGCTGCTGGCCCATCACGACGCGCTGCGGCAGGGCCTTGGCGCCGCGCCGATCGACCGCGCCGAACTGCGCGCCAAGCTGCTTGAGGTCGCGCCGAAGCTTCTGCAATACGCCCAGCCGGTCTGGAAGGTGATGAACGACGCCCGCAAGGCCGGCAAGCGCATCCTGTTCGAGGGCGCGCAGGGCTCGTTGCTGGATATCGACTTCGGCACCTATCCCTATGTCACCAGCTCGACCACCATGTCGGGCATGGCCGCCAGCGGCACCGGCATGGGGCCGTCGGCCATCGGCTTCGTCCTTGGCATCGTCAAGGCCTATACGACCCGCGTCGGCTCGGGCCCGTTCCCGACCGAACTGGACGACGAGGACGGCCAGCGCCTTGGCGAGCGCGGCCATGAATTCGGCACCGTCACCGGCAGGAAGCGCCGCTGCGGCTGGTTCGACGCGGTGCTGGTGCGCCAGACCTGCGCGATTTCCGGCGTGAACGGCATCGCGCTGACCAAGCTGGACGTTCTGGACGGCTTCAAGACGCTGAAGATCTGCGTCGGCTACGAAATCGACGGCGTGCAATACGACCACCTGCCCACCGCCGCCGCCTTGCAGGCCCGCGTCACGCCGATCTACGAGGAGATGCCGGGCTGGCAGCAATCGACCGCCGGTGCGCGCAGCTGGGTCGAGCTTCCGGCCGAGGCGATCAAATATGTCCGCCGCATCGAGGAACTGATCCAGTGCCCGGTCGCGCTGCTGTCGACCTCGCCCGAGCGTGACGACACGATCCTTGTGACCGACCCCTTCGCGGACTGAGCCATGGATCTGAAATCCCGCAAACGCTGGTCTTTGGTGGTCCTGCTGGTCGGGCTGCCGCTGTATCTGGTCGCGGCATGGTATGTGACCAACCTGATCTATGACCGCTGGGGGCGGATGCCACTGATCCTTGAATTCGCGGTCTATGTCGGGCTGGGGATTGTCTGGGTGCTGCCCTTTCGCAAGCTTTTCTCTGGCATCGGCAAGGGCGAATGACGCGTCTTGCCAGCCGCCTGCCGGTCACGCTGATCGGCGGCGGCGATGCTGGCGCGGCCGATCTTGCGGCGGCGCTGGCGCTGGCGCCGGTGGTGGCGGCGGCCGATGGCGGCGCGGACAATGCGCTGGCGCATGGGCTGGTGCCGCAGGCGGTCTGGGGCGATTTCGACAGCATCTCGGCCCGGGCGCGCGCCGCGATCCCGCCTGAGAACCTGCATCCGGTGCCAGAGCAGGACAGCACCGATTTCGAAAAATGCCTGTCGCGCATCGACGCGCCGCTGATCATCGCCGTGGGCTTTTGCGGCGGGCGGCAGGACCATTTCCTTGCCGCGCTGGCCACGCTGGCACGCCGCATCGGGCCGCCCTGCATCCTGATCGCAGAGGCCGACATCATCACCCTTTGCCCCGCAAGGATTGCGCTGGACCTGCCCCTGGGCACGCGGCTTTCGCTTTTCCCGATGGGGCCGGTCCGTGGCGAAAGCCACGGTCTGGAATGGCCCATCGACGGCATCGGCTTTGCGCCGGACCGTCGCATCGGCACCTCGAACCGCACCACAGGGCCGGTCAGTTTGCGGATCGACGGCCCGATGCTGCTGATCCTGCCGCGCGCGCATCTGGAAACGCTGGCCCGCGCGCTTTAGACCCGTCCGGGATCCCGGACGCGCTGCCGCTCAGCGCCCGCGAATGCGGGGGTCCATCGCGTCGCGCAGCCCGTCGCCGATATAGTTCACCGACAGCACGGTCAGCGAGATGAACGCGCCCGGCAGGACCACCCGCCACGGATACATCTGCATCTGGTCCACCGCGTCGAACAGAAGCCGCCCCCAGGTCGGGAAATCCGGCGGAAACCCCAGACCCAGAAAGGACAGCGCGCTTTCGGTGATGATCGCGGTCGCGATCCCCAGCGTCGCCGCCACCATGATCGGCGAGATCACGTTCGGCAGCACATGCCGCAGGATCATCCGCGGCGCCGGCGTGCCGATGGATTTCGCGGCCAGAATGAACTCGCGTTCTTTCAGGCCAAGGACGTCGCCGCGCACGATCCGCGCCGTCTGCATCCATGAGGTCACGCCGATGGCCAGCACGATCAGCAGGAACGTGCCCCCCGCCGGTCCCAGCGTCCGGCCCAGCGGCTCGCGGAACAGCGTCACCATCAGCAGCAGCAAAGGCAGCAGCGGCAGGGCCAGGAACAGCTCGGTCAGCCGCATCAGCGGCGCGTCCAGCCGCCTGAAATAGCCCGACAGGATGCCGATGAAACTGCCCAGCGTCAGCGCGATCGACATGGCGACCAGCCCGACCGAGATCGAGACCCGGCCGCCGGTCATCATCCGCGACAGGATATCGCGGCCCAACTGGTCGGTGCCCAGCGGATGCGTGACGGTAAAGCCCTGATTGCGGGCGCGGTAATCGACATAGGTCGGGTCGATGGTCCAGATCAGCGGCCCGATGCTGACGAAAAGCACGATGCCCACGAACAGGACCAGCGCCACCATGGCGCCGCGATGGCTGCGGAACTGCCGCCAGATGTCGCGCCACTGGCTGCGCGCGGGCGCACCGGCAAGGACGGGGTTGTCGGGCGGCAGCGCCTCGGCGCCGGGAAGGGCGGCATTGCCGGCGGTCTCGTCGACCAGAAGATCCTCGCGGTCAGTCATAGCGGATCCTCGGGTCAAGGACGCCGTAAAGCAGGTCGGCGATCAGGGTAAAGGTCACGATCAGGATGGCGAAGATGAAGGTCAGCGTCATCACCATCGGGATGTCGTTGGCATAGATCGCAAGGATCAGAAGCTGGCCGATGCCGTTCACCTTGAAGACCTGCTCGGTGATCAGCGCGCCGCCGAAGACCACCGGCAGCCCCAGCGCGATGACCGTCACCACCGGGATCAGCGAATTGCGCAGGACGTGTTTCAGCACCACCCTGCGTTCCGACAGCCCCTTGGCGCGGGCGGTGCGCACATAGTCCTGACGCAGGTTGTCCAGCATGGAGGCGCGCATGAAGCGGCTGATCTGGGCGGCGTTGTAAAGCGCCAGCACCGTGACCGGCATCACCATCTGGCGCACCTGCATCAGGAAGCTGTTCCAGTCGGTCACCTTCAGCGTGGTGTCATAGATCGAGGGGAACCATTGCAGCTTGATCCCGAAAATGATGATGAACACCACGCCCGTGAAAAAGGTCGGCAGCGAGAACCCCACCATCGACACGAAGGTGCCGATCTGGTCGAACCAGCTATATTGCCGATAGGCCGAGATGATGCCGATGGGAATGGCGATCAGCACCCCCAGCACATAGGACATGCCAACGACGGTCAGCGTCTGCGGCAGGCGCTGCGCGATCACGTCAAAGACCGGGCTGCGCGACTGAAAGCTGATGATGCGCTGCATGCCCGCGCTGAAATCGGTGCCAAAGACCTGATCGCACCAGTAAAGCGGCTCGACCCAGAAGAACTGCTTCAGCCACAGGACATAGCGGATATACCACGCCTGTCCCAGTCCCAGCGCCTCGCGCATGCGCTCCTTGACCTCGGGGGGAACGGTCAGCGGCACGTCGCCAAGCGGGTCGCCGGGCGAGGCTTCAAGCAGCAGAAAGATCACCAGCGAGATGAACAGCAGCGTCGGAATGGCCATCAGCAGCCGTCGCAGGGCGAATGTCAGCATCGTGGCGTGGCTCCCCTTGGCGCGGTCATTTGGTGCGGCTCCAGTCGGCGACGTTCCAAAGCTGCCCCTCCCAGCCGTTCGGAAGGATCCCCGCCAGCGTGTTCACATGCGCCGAGACCATGCCGCGATGGATCAGCGGCAGGGCGTAATGGCCGTCGCCGATCAGCCGCGCCTCAAGCTGTTTGGCGATCTCTTGCCGGCGGGCGATGTCGGCGGTGGCGTGCAGCGCGGCAATGCCGGCATCGTAATCGGCATCGCAGAAACGCGGGGTATTGTTCCCCTGCCATTGCGTCGCGGGCGAGGGGATGCGGGCGCAGGTAAACTTGCTCAGGAATGAGGCCGGGTCGGGCAGGTAATAGGCGTCGGTATACATCTCGGCATCGGCCTGAAACCTTGCCTGCGAATCCGGGTTGCCCGGATCGGCGCCAAAGAACGAGGCGCCGTCAACGGCCTTCAGTTCGGTCTCGACGCCGATTTCGGACCACCATTGCTTGATCAGCGCCTGTTCGTCCTGCCGGACCGGGTTCACCGTGGTCTGAAGCAGCATCGACAGCCGCTGGCCGTCCTTTTGGCGCACGCCGTCCGGGCCGGGCAGCCAGCCTGCCCGCTCAAGCACCGCGCGCGCGCCGTCCAGATCCTGCGTCAGGCAGTCCTGCGCCGCCGGTGCATAGCCCGCGGGCACGGGGGTGATGGTGCAGGTGGGCCGGCCCGCGGGGCCATAGGCCAGTTCGGCGATCACCTGGCGGTCGATGGCCATGGACAGCGCCTTGCGCACCGCCGGATCGGTCAGGAAGGGGTGGGGGAATTTCACGGTCGCGCGCTCGCCCTCGGGCAGGTCGGGCGAGGGGTCGGTCTGGTTCAGGTCGATCCGCTCGACCATCGAGCCGAAGCTGGCGACGACGCGGCCCTTGCCGGCGGCCTCCATCGCCGCGACGGATTCGGGCGGCAGTTGCAGGTTCCAGGCAAAGTCGACCTCGGCGCTTTCCAGCACGGCGCGGGCCGCCGCCATCGCATCGCCGCCGCCCTTGACGGTGACGCGGTCGAACGCCGGTTTTGCCGCGTCGCGATAGGTCGGGTTGATGGCGAATTGCGCCAGATCGCCGGGGCGGAAATCGGTGACGCGATAGGGGCCGGTGCCGATGGGGCCGAAATTCTGCGCCGTGCAGCTGACGCCCGCCGCGCCCTTGCAGGCGGCGAACTGCGCCTTTTGCAGGATGGGCGTGCGGCCGCCGACGAAGGCCTGCAAGGGCGCGTATTTCGGGGCCGAGAAGTTCAGCCGCACGGTCAGGTCGTCCAGCGCCTCGACCGAGGTAATGCCCTCGAATTCCTGCAAGACCGCGCAGCCAAAGCCGGGATCCATGCAGTATTCGGCGGTGAATTTCACGTCCTCGGCGGTCACGGGGCTGCCATCGGACCAGATCAGTCCCGGCTTCAGCCTCCATGTGACCGAGGTGTAATCCGCAGCGATGCCGCCGTTTTCAAGGCTGGGGATCGCGGCGGCCAAAACCGGGCTCAGGCTGCCATCGGGGGCGACCAGCGCCAATGGCTCGATCACCATCGAGGCCGGATCCACGTCCTTGCTGCCGGTGGACAGATAGGGGTTCAGCACCGTCGGCGCCTGCCAGTAAAGCACGCGCAGATCGCCGTCGCCGCCGCGCCCGGCAAGGGCCGGGCCGGCCAGCGCCGCCGTGGTCAGCGCCGCCAGGGCAAGGGCAGGGGGGATCGCTCGGATAGGCATGGGCACTTCTGCCAGAGGGGTTGCGCCGGGCCGGGCGCGCAAGGCGGGGCCGGCCCGGTCAGGACATCATTTCACGCGATACCAGTCGGCCACGTTCCACAGTTCGGTGTCCCAGGCGTTCAGCACGACGCCGCCAAGGCTGTTGGCATGGGCCGAGGCGGTGCCGCGATAGATCAGCGGCATGATGGCGTCGCTGTCCTTGGTCACCATGTCGTTCATCTTGCGGCCCATCTTGGCGCGTTCGGCCGGATCGACGATGCCGCTGAGTTCGCCCACCAGCTTGTCGTATTCCTGATCGCAATAGCGGCTGGTGTTTTCGCCCTGCCACTGGTTATCCGGCCCCGGCGCCTTGTCGCAGGTGTTCTTGGCCAGATAGGGCTCGGGGTTGTTGCCTTCAAAGAAGTTCGCATACATCTCGATATCGGCATAGAAGCGCTGGAGCGTGTCGGGCGAACCCGCGTCCGAGCCGAAGAACACCGCGCCGTCGATGGTCTTGAGTTCGGTTTCGACCCCGATTTCCTGCCACCACTGCTTGATCAGCGCCTGAAAGTCCTGCCGCACCGCGTTGACCGAGGTCTGGAAGACCAGTTTCAGCCGCTTGCCGTCCTTTTCGCGGATGCCGTCGGCGCCGGGAACCCAGCCCGCCTCGTCCAGAAGCTTGCGCGCGCCCTCCATGTCCTGCGTCAGGCAGGCGGTGTTGTCTTCCGAGGCCCATGCCTCGGGCGCGGGCACCAGGTTGCAGGTGGGCTTGCCGGCAAGGCCATAGCCGACCTCGGCCAGAAGCTGGCGGTCGATGGCCATGGACAGCGCCTTGCGCACCTTGACATCGGACAGGATCGGGTTGGGGTGCTTCAGCGTCGAACGCTCGCCATCGGGCAGGTCGGGCGAGGGGTCGGTCAGGTTCACATGCAGCCGCTCGACCAGCGAGCCGAAGGCGGCCGAGACCTTGCCAAGGCCCTTGGCCTCCATGCCCTGAATGACATCGGGCGCAAGCTGGGTGTTCCAGGCATAGTCGAATTCGCCGGTTTCCAGCACCGACCGCGCCGCCGCCGCCGCATCGCCGCCACCCTTGATGACCAGTTTCGCGAAGGCGGGCTTGGCCGCGTCGCGGTAATTGGGGTTGGCGTCGAAGCTGATGACGTCATTGGTGCGGAACTCGGCCACCTTGAAGGGGCCGGTGCCGATGGGGTTGAAGTTCTGCTCGGTGCAGGTGGGCGCGGCCTCGCCCAGGCAATTCGCGAACTGGGCCTTTTGCAGGATCGGCGACTGGCCGCCCACAAAGGCCGAGAACGGGTCGGGGCGCGGCGTGGTGAAGCTGACCTTCACGGTCAGGTCGTCCACGGCCTCGACCTTCTCGACGCCCTCGAACTTGGTAAGCTGGGCGCAGCCGCCCTTGGGGTCCATGCAGTAATTCGCGGTAAAGACCACGTCGGCCGCGGTCAGCGCGCTGCCGTCGGACCATTTCAGCCCCGGTTGCAGCTTCCACGTCACCGATTTCAGGTCCTTGGCGATGCCGCCATTCTCGATCGAGGGGACCTCGGCCGCCAGCCGCGCCACCACCTTGCCGGTCGGGTCGAAACTGGCCAGCGGCTCGATGGTCATGCTGGCGGCGATGATGTCCTTGGTCCCCGAGGACAGATAGGGGTTCATCGTCGAGGGCGCCTGCCACAGGATGACGTTCACCTGCCCGTCGCTGCCACGCTCGGCGAAGGCGGCCGGAGCCATGGCAAGGGTCGCGGCGGCGCCCATCATCAGTGCTTTCAATCTCATCACTCTCTCCTGTCGGGGTGGGTCGCGCGTCGCGGGGATGTGCCGCGATGGAAACACTCTTGGTTAAGATATCGGGCGGCAGGTCCGCCGGTGAAACTGCTTCCAAGTTTCCGACAGGTTCGCGACGAATTGCAAGAAACAAGTTTCCGCCGCTTTCCGGTTGCAATGTCGCATGGCGCGTTTAGCCTTGCCGCCAACACTTTGGACGGGGGATGGCGATGCTGGACAATGAACCGCTGGTGTCCATCGAGAAATTGCAGGTCGAGTTTCAGACCCAGGACGGCCCGGTGACCGGCGTTAACGAACTTTCCTTCGATATCCGCCCGGGCGAATGTGTCTGCGTGGTCGGCGAAAGCGGCTCGGGCAAGTCGGTCAGCTCGCTTTCGCTGATGCGGCTGGTCGAATTCGGCGGCGGCGAGATCACCAACGGCAGGCTGCTGTTCCAGCGCGGGAACGGCGCGACGATCGACATTGCGCAGGAAGACGGCCGCACCATGCGCGACATTCGCGGCAACGAGATCGCGATGATCTTTCAGGAACCGATGACCGCGCTGAACCCGGTCTTTACCGTGGGCGACCAGCTTGCCGAGGGGCTGATCGTGCATCGCGGCCTGTCGAAATCCGAGGCGCGCGCCCGCGCGCTGGAGCTTCTGCGCGAGGTGCGCATCCCCGAACCCGAACGCCGCCTTGACCAGTACCCGCATGAGCTGTCGGGGGGCATGCGCCAGCGCGTCGTCATCGCCATGGCCATGGCCTGCCGGCCGCGCCTCTTGATCTGCGACGAGCCGACGACGGCGCTGGACGTCACCATCCAGGCCGAGATTCTGGCGCTGATCGACCGGCTCAAGCGTGAAAACGGCATGGCGGTGATGTTCATCACGCATGACATGGCGGTGGTGGCGCAGATGGCCGACCGCGTCGTGGTCATGTTCCGCGGCAACAAGGTCGAGGAAGGCCCGGTCGCCGAAATCTTTGAACACCCGCAGCAGGATTACACCAAGGCGCTGCTGGCCGCCGTGCCCCGCCTGGGCGAGATGACCGGCCGCGATGCGCCCGAGCCGATGCGCCTGATGCGCGCGGGCGAGGTCGTCGCCCCGACGCCCGTCACCCCCCTTGCGCCCCAGCCGTTGTTGCAGGTGCGTCACCTTTGCACCCGTTTCCCGGTCAAGGGCGGCCTGCTGCGCCGCACCGTCGCGCAGGTCCACGCGGTCGAGGACGTGTCATTCACCCTGAACGCGGGCGAGACGCTGTCGCTGGTGGGCGAAAGCGGCTCGGGCAAGACCACGGCCGGGCGCTCGGTCCTGCGGCTGGTCGAGCCGACCTCGGGGCAGGTGGAACTGGGCGGCAAGGACGTCATCGCCATGGCGCCGGGCGAGCTGCGCCGCGCGCGTCGCGACATGCAGATGATCTTTCAGGACCCCTTCGCCAGCCTTGACCCGCATATGCGGCTTTACGACCAGATCGAGGAGCCGCTGCTGAATTACGGCATCGGCAGCCGGGCCGAGCGTGAGGCGCGCATCGCCGGCCTTTTCGACCGGGTGGAACTGCCGCGCAGCTTCATGCGCCGCTATCCGCATGAAATGTCGGGCGGCCAGCGCCAGCGCATCGCCATTGCCCGCGCGCTGGCGCTGAACCCGCGCCTTGTCGTTGCTGATGAGGCGGTGTCGGCGCTGGATGTCTCGGTCCAGGCGCAGGTGCTGAACCTGCTGATGGAATTGCAGCGCGACATGGGCATTTCGATGCTGTTCATCAGCCATGACATGGCGGTGGTGGAACGTGTCAGTCATCAGGTCGCGGTCATGTATCTGGGCCGCATCGTCGAGATCGGCAGCCGCCGGCAGGTGTTCGAGAACCCCCAACATAGCTATACCCGCCAGTTGATGTCGGCGGTGCCGGTCGCCGATCCGCGCCTGAAGAAGATCTCCGAGGATCTGCGCTTTCGCCCGATTCCGTCGCCGATCTTTCCGGCGGACCATGTGGCGCCGCCTTCGGTCTATCGCGAGGTGGCGCCCGGCCATCTTGTGCTGGTCGATCCGGTCACGCACGAATAAGCGCGACCGCCAAGGCCCTGCGACGCCGGGATCACACATGCCGAAATAGTCGGAAACGTCGGCAGAAATGCCGCAACGTCAATACCTAATGCTGATATGATGGCACGCGTGATAGCGTTATGGAGACACCCAGCCCCCATATCGGCGAGCAGACCCAGGCTGAACAAACCTTGGAATCGCCCCGACCAGCAGGAGCGGTGCTTACGCGATGCAGTCGGTTGCTCGGGACATGAGGGCCGTGTCTCGTGAACCCGGAAATCTTCAAAACGTAATACCAATTACTCTTGTCCCTCAGGTGTAACACCGGTTACTGATTCCAGCAAGCGGAGAATTGCCGATGGCGCGTCAGAGCCGCACGATCCGGGCCGAAGAAATCGAGGAGATCGCCTGCCGGCTTCTCGAAGAACTGGGTTTCGCGGGCGTCGGCATGCAGGCTATCGCGCGGGCGGCAAAGGCCTCGAACGAAACGCTTTATCGGCTTTATGGCGACAAGATGGGGCTGTTTCGGGCGTTGATCACCCGCAATGGCGCCCGGCTTTGGGGAACGCTGGACGACGCCGACGAGCGGGGCGAACGTGGTCTGGTCGTGCTGCGCGCGGTCGGTCCCGTGCTGCTGACCATGCTGCTGAGCGATCGCAGCGTGGCGCTGAACCGGGCCGCGGCCGCCGACCCGTCCGGCGCGCTTGGCCGCACCCTGGCCGAGGCGGGACGCAATGCGGCCTCGGTCAAGCTGAACCAGATCATGGCCGATGCACAGGAGGCCGGCGAACTGGGCCGCCAGCGCGACGGGCGCGAGGTGACGCCGCGCGAACTGACCGAGCTGTGGCTGGATCTGCTGACGGGAAGCCTGCAGGTGCGCCGCGTCACCGGCGCCATCCAGCCCCTGACCCCCGAACAGATCGGGCTTCGCAATCTTCGGGCGCTGGACGCTCTTGTGCGGCTTTACCCTCCGGCGCTGGCGGGCTGAGCGGCTGGCCGGGCGGCGGCCGCCCTTGCGGCCCGGGCCGAAAGGCGTAACCTGTCGGCGAAGGAGATATGCAGATGCCCGTCAAGAACCGCTTTGCCGAATTGCTGCCCGAAATTACTGCGTGGCGCCGCGATTTTCATGAAAACCCCGAATTGCAATACGAAGTGCATCGCACCGCCGGAAAGGTCGCCGAGCTTCTGCGCAGCTTCGGTGTCGATGAGGTCACCGAAGGCGTCGGCCGCACGGGCGTGGTCGGCATCATCAAGGGGCGCTCGGACAGCAGGGGCCGGGTGATCGGGCTGCGCGCCGACATGGACGCGCTGCCGATCCGCGAAAAGACCGGCGCGGCCTATGCCTCGAAGACGCCGGGCGTCATGCATGCCTGCGGCCATGACGGCCACACCGCCATGCTGCTGGGCGCGGCGAAATATCTGGCCGAGACGCGGAATTTCGATGGCACCGCCGTCGTGATCTTCCAGCCCGCCGAGGAAGGCGGTGCGGGCGGCCTTGCCATGGTCAAGGACGGGCTGGTGGATCGCTGGGGCATCCAGGAATTCTATGGCATGCACAACATGCCCGGCTATCCGACCGGCAGCTTCGCCATCCGCGAGGGCGCGATGATGGCCGCCGCCGATCAGTTCGACATCACCGTGACCGGCAAGGGCGGCCATGCGGCCAAGCCGCATGAGGCCATCGATACGACGCTGGTCGCCGCGCAGATCGTCGTCGCGCTGCAATCGATCGTGTCGCGCAACCTCGATCCGCTGAAAAGCGGCGTGGTCTCGGTCTGTGTGGTCGAGACGGATTCGACGGCCCATAACGTCATTCCGCAGGTGGTGAAGCTGAAGGGCACCGCCCGCAGTCTTGCCCCCGAGGTCCGCGACCAGCTTGAAGAGGGGATCAGGCGCATCTCGGTCAATGTGGCCGCCGCCTTTGGCGCCGTGGCCGAGGTGCAGTATGACCGCGGCTATCCGGTGACGATGAACCATCCCGACCAGACCGCCTATGCCGCCGAGGTCGCGCGCTCTATCGCCGGTGACGTCAATACCGAGATGGCGCCGATGATGGGCGGCGAGGATTTCAGCTATATGCTGCTGGAACGTCCCGGCGCCTATATCTTTGTCGGCAATGGCGATACCCCGATGGTCCACCATCCGGCCTATGATTTCGACGACAATGCCATTCCGGCGGGGTCGAGCTGGTATGCCGGCATGATCGAGACGCGGATGCCGGTTTCGGCGTAAGGGCAGCCGGGGGCTTCGCGCCCCCGGACCCCCGCGGGATATTTGGACATGAAAGAAGGGGGCCGCCGGGCCCCCTTTTGTCGTTGCAGGTTCTGGGCCGGTTCGGGCCGGATCAGAAGTGGATGGCGCGGCCATAGGCCGAGAGCGTCGCCTCGTGCATCATTTCGCTGAGGGTGGGGTGCGGGAAGACCGTCTCCATCAGCTCGGCCTCGGTGGTTTCCAGCGTGCGGCCGATGACATAGCCCTGGATCAGTTCCGTCACCTCGGCGCCGACCATATGGGCGCCCAGAAGTTCGCCGGTCTTGGCGTCGAAGACGGTTTTCACCAGCCCGTCCGGCTCGCCAAGCGCGATGGCCTTGCCGTTGCCGACGAAGGGGAAGCGGCCGACCTTGACCTCATAGCCGGCGGCCTTGGCCTTTTCCTCGGTCAGGCCGACCGAGGCGACCTGCGGGTTGCAATAGGTGCAGCCGGGGATCGAGTTCGGCTTGATCGGGTGCGGGTGCTGGCCGGCGATGAGTTCGGCGACCATGACGCCTTCGTGGCTGGCCTTGTGGGCAAGCCAGGGCGCGCCGGCGACGTCGCCGATGGCGTAAAGGCCGGGCACGCCCGTGCGGCAATATTCGTCGGTCACCACATGGGTGCGGTCGATCTTGACGCCCAGTTTCTCAAGCCCGAGGTTTTCGACATTGCCGACGATGCCTACGGCCGAGATGACCGTGTCGAATTCCTGCGTCTCGGTCTTGCCGTCCTTTTCGATATGGGCGGTGACCTTGCCGCCGCCCTTGCCGTCGGGGGCGCGGTCCAGCTTCTTGACCGTCGCCTTTTCGATGATCTTCATGCCCTGCTTGACGAATTGCTTTTTCGCCAGCGCCGAGATTTCGGCATCCTCGACCGGTAGCACGCGGTCCATCACCTCGACCACGGTGGTGTCGGCGCCCAGCGTATTGAAGAAGCTGGCAAATTCGATGCCGATAGCGCCCGAGCCGATGACCAGCAGTTTCTTCGGCATGCGCGAGGGGACCAGCGCGTGCTTGTAGTTCCAGACCAGTTCGCCGTCGGCTTCCAGCCCGGGCAGATTGCGGGCGCGGGCGCCGGTCGCCAGCACGATATTCTTGGCGGTGACTTCCTCGGTGCCCTTGTCGGTCTTGACGCTGATCTTGCCGGGGGCGGTCAGTGTCGCCTCGCCCATGATGACCGTGACCTTGTTCTTTTTCAGCAGGTGGCCGACGCCGCCCGCCAGTTGCTTGGCCACCCCGCGCGAGCGTTGCACCACCGCGTCAAGGTCGTAGCCGGCCTTTTCGACCGACAGCCCGAACTCCTTGGCGCGGTGCATCAGGTGGAAAACCTCGGCCGAGCGCAGCAGCGCCTTGGTCGGGATGCAGCCCCAGTTCAGGCAGATGCCGCCCAGATGCTCGCGTTCGATACAGGCGACCTTGAGGCCAAGCTGGGCGCCGCGGATGGCGCAGACATAGCCGCCCGGGCCCGAACCGATCACCACCATGTCGAAGGACTGCGCCATGGAATTCCCCCTCTTGAAAAAGATAGTTCAGCGTTAAATCATTTGCGTGACGTCAGCAAGCGACAGCTTTCCCGCGACCAGCGCAGCATAGCCGCCGGCCTGCATCACGCGGGTTTCCGCCTGCGTATGCGCGCGTCCAAGCGCGTCGTTGCGCCAAGGAAAACGCCCGAAACAGGCAATGGTGTCGCGGTGCAGTTCGGCGTGGCCGACATTCTCGCCGGGCATATGGGCAAGGAAAAGCTCGACGCAGCGGTGCTGGTCGGCAAGGTCCTCGGAATGTTCGAAGGGCAAGTAGAAGAATTGGCGCGCGGGCGGTTCGATCTGGCGGTCGAAGCCCGCGGCAATGGCGCGGTCGGCGATCTGACGCGCCAGCGGGTCGGTGGCGAAGGCGCGCGGATCGTCCCGGAACATATTGCGCGGGAACTGGTCCGTCAGGATCAGCGCCGCCAGCGCGCCTTTGGGCGAGGTCGCCCATTGCGGTGCCAGCGTCGCGGCATTTTCCCATGTTTCCGCGAACCGGCTGCGGATGCTGTCGTCCAGCGCGGGCGTGCCGGCATACCAGCCATCTGGGCCGACCTCGTTCAGCCAGAAGTCGTTGACCTGCTCAGCCGTGGCAATCATCCCGCTTCCCCTTGTCGCCTTTCGGGGATGGTTGCAGAGCCGGGGCAGCTCTGCAAGCCCGTGCGTCAGGCGGATCGCTCGATGTCGTCCGAGCCGGCGTTTTCCAGCGCGGCCTCGACCGCGACAGGGGTGGCCGAGGGGGCGATGACCGCAAAGTTCTGATCCTGCGCGGGCGTGGCGCGGCGGGTGCGCCGCCAGCCGGTATAGGCGGCAAGTGCGGCCAGAAGCAGGCCGATATAGACCCAGAACCCGTCCGGCCCCATCACCGACATCACCCAGCCGGTGATCAGCGGACCGCCCATGGCGCCGACGCCGTTGATGAACAGAAGCCCGGCCGAGGCCGCCGCCATGTCCGAGGCGTCAAGGAAGTCGTTGGTATAGGCCAGCAGCAGCGAATAGATCGGGTTGGCAACGCCGCCCACCACCGCGGCGGCCAGCAGCAGGCCCCAGATTCCCGGCTGGATCATGTAGGTGGCAAAGCTGGTGACAAAGCCCAGAACCGCCAGGCCCAGCACGATGATGCGCCGGTCGCCGTGGTCCGACAGCCAGCCGACCGGATATTGCAGCACCAGCCCGCCGAAATAGATCGCGGCGACAAAGGCCGAAATCTCGGTCACGGTCAGCCCCTTGGTCGAACCCCAGACCGAGGCCATGCCGAACAGCGCCGAGAAGATGCCCCCCATCAGGAAGATGCCGACGCAGCCCAGCGGCGAGACGCGGAACAGCTTGCCGAAGCTCATCCGTTTCAGGGTCGAGAACTGCGGCGCGGGCTGCGTCGACAGCAGGATCGGCAGGAACGAGAAGCTGACCAGCACCGAGGGGATGACGAACAGCAGATATCCCGCGGGGTCGGCCGTGTTCATCAGAAGCTGCGCCGAGATGATGCCCAGCATCTGCACGATCATGTAGGCCGACATCGCCTGACCGCGCGATTCGTTGGAGGTCGAGGCGTTCAGCCAGCTTTCCGAGGTGATATAGACGCCCGAGAAGCAGAAGCCGATCATCAGCCGCATCGCCGCCCATGCGATCCAGTGCGGCGCGGCGGCGTAAAGGATCAGCAGCGACGAGATCAGCGAGGCCAGCGCCGCAAACACGCGCACATGGCCGACCTTCTGGATCATGCCCGGCACGATGCGCGAACCCAGCAGGAAGCCGCCGAAATAGGCCGCCATCACCACCGACATCTGCGAGGTCGAGATGCCCTCGATCTTGCCGCGGATGCCCAGAAGCGTGCCCTGCATGCCGTTGCCGACCATCAGAAGCAGGATCCCCAGCAGCAGGGGCCAGGTGGTGCGCAGGACGGGAAGCATCACGAATCCTTTGGAATCAGCAAGGAAGCATCGCCATAACTGAAGAATCGATAGCCTGATTCCACCGCGTGGCGATAGAGGGCTTTGATGCGGTCCTGCCCCATCAGCGCGCTGACCAGCATCAGCAGCGTCGATTTCGGCAGGTGAAAGTTGGTCATCAGCGCGTCGGTCACCCGGAAACGATAGCCCGGATAGATGAAGATTTCGGTAACGCCGCTGAAGGGCAGCACCTCACCCTGTGGGGTCGCGGCCGATTCGATCAGCCGCAGCGCCGTGGTGCCGACCGGGATCACCCGGCCGCCGGCGGCGCGGGTGCGGTTGATCGCGTCGGCGGCATCGGCCGTCACCTCGCCCCATTCGCCGTGCATCTTGTGGGTGGTCACGTCCTCGACCTTGACGGGCAGGAAGGTGCCGGCGCCGACATGCAGCGTGACATGGGTAAAGCGCACGCCTTTTTCCGCCAGCCGCTGCAACAGGTCGTCATCGAAATGCAGGCTGGCGGTTGGGGCGGCGACGGCGCCGGAATGACGTGCCCAGACGGTCTGGTAATCCTGGCGGTCGGCCTCGTCCGGGGGGCGCAGCGCGGCGATATAGGGGGGCAGGGGCATGGCGCCGACCCGCGCCAGCGCCGCGTCGAAGGCGTCGCCGCTGGCGTCGAAACGCAGCACCAGCCCGGCATCCGAGATGCTGACGACCTCGGCGGAAAGGGTGTCGCCAAAGCGGATCACCTCGGCCGGCTTCAGCTTGCGCAGGGGCTTTGCCAGCGCCTTCCAGCCGTCCGCCACGGGTTCAAGCAGGGTGATTTCGACGCGGGCTACGGCCTCGCCCTGCGGGGTCTGGCGCGCGCGCGTGCCCGACAGCCGCGCCGGAATCACCCGCGTGTCGTTCAGCACCAGAAGGTCGCCCGGACCCAGCAGCCCGGCCAGATCGCGCACATGCAGGTCGCGCGTCCGGTCCCCCTGCGCCAGCAGCAGCCGCGCCGAGGACCGCGGCCGGGCGGGCCGCGTGGCGATCAGGGTCTCGGGCAGGTGAAAGTCGAAATCTTCCAGTTTCATAGGCGGTTTGTGTCCCTGCCGCATGGGGGCGTCAAGGCGGGTGTTATCACAAAGCGAAAAACTCAGGCTTTACTTGTCTTAGAAAAATGCTAAGTCATCGTCAACCGAGGTGAGCCCATGATCGTTTGTCACTGCACCCAGATTTCGGACCACGATATCCGCGCCGCGGTGGACTGGATGCGCGCCTCGGACCCCGAGACGATCATCACGCCCGGCAAGATCTATCGCGCGCTGGGCAAGCGGGCCGACTGCGGCGGCTGCATGCCCTTGTTTCTGGACACCATGCGTCAATGCGATAGTCTGGCGGTGCCTCCGATCCTTAGGGGGCTACGAACCATGCGAAAAGGGGACAGCCATGAAGGGCGACGCCAAGGTCATCGAGTATCTCAACGCGGCGCTGCGGTCTGAACTGACCGCTGTCAGCCAGTACTGGCTGCACTACCGCCTGCAGGAGGACTGGGGTTATGGCCGCATCGCCGCCAAGTCGCGCGCCGAATCCATCGAGGAAATGAACCACGCCGATCGCCTGATCCAGCGAATCATTTTCCTTGAAGGCCACCCGAACCTGCAAAAGCTGGATCCGCTGCGTATCGGCCAGAACATCAAGGAAACGCTTGAGGCGGACCTTGCCGGCGAACACGACGCGCGCACGCTGTATATCGAGGCGCGCGACCATTGCGACAAGGTCGGCGACTATGTCAGCAAATCGCTGTTCGAGGACCTGATCGAGGACGAGGAAGGTCACATCGATTTTCTGGAAACCCAGATCCAGCTTCACGACACGATCGGCGCGCAGAACTATGGCCTGCTCAACGCCAAGCCCGCGAACGAGGCAGAGTGATCCGCCATCCGGCGATCTGATCCGGCGATCTGATTGGGGGGCCTTGCGGCCCCCTGTTTCATTTCGCGGCGCCGGTCGCGGGGAGGTTTCAGGCCCGCAGCCAGTCCGCCGCCAGCGCCGGCAGGTCGTCGTAATGGGCCAGCATCGCCTCGGGCGACAGGCGCGCCAGCCCCTCGCCCTCGGGGCCGAAGGCGACCAGCGCCACGCGGACACCGGCGGCGCGCGCGGTCTTGCGGTCGGTATCCGTGTCGCCCACCAGGAATGAGCGCGCGACCGCGCCCCCGGCCTCGTGCACGGCGGCCAGATAGGGGCGGGGGTCGGGTTTGCGCACCGGCAGCGTGTCGGCGCCGATCATCGCGGCAAAGCGGTCGCGGATGCCCAGCTCGCGCAGCAGGGTCTCGGCCAGCGCGGCCGGCTTGTTGGTGCAGACGGCAAGGATGTGGCCATCGGCGGCAAGCTGCTCAAGCGCGGATTCGGTGCCGGGGTAAAGCCGGGTATGGACGGCAATGCCGGTCGCGTAATGGTCAAGCAGGCGGGGATAGTCCTCGTCCTCGGCACCGGGGGGCAGCAGGGTGTCGGCCGGCAGGCGCGCATAGCCCGCGCGCAGCATCGCCCGGCCGCCGTGAAAGGCGATCAGCGCATCCGCGACCGGGTCCAGCAGTGCCCCAAGCCCGCGCGCCTGAAAGCAGGCATTCGCCGCCGCAATCAGGTCGGCCGAGGTATCGGCCAGCGTGCCGTCCAGATCGAAAACCACCGTGCCCGCCATATCGCTGTAACCTTCCGTCAGAATGTGTGATCGCCGGGGGCTTTCGCCCCGGACGCCCCCTAGGTAGAACGCCGGCAAAAGATAGGGAACAGGCAAGGGGCAAAGATGACCGAGAAACCCGTCGCGCTGATCGTTCTGGCCGCCGGACAGGGCAGCCGGATGCAATCGGAGCTGCCCAAGGTGCTGCACCGGCTGGGCGGCGTGCCGCTGGTCGCGCATGCGCTGGCCGCCGGCCGCACGCTTGAGCCCGAGGATGTCGTCGTCGTCGCCGGCCACGGCGCCGATCAGGTCAGGAAGGCGCTGGCGAAACTGGACCCCGACGCCCGGATTGCCCTTCAGGAAGAACAGCTTGGCACCGCCCATGCCGTCCGGCAGGCCATGCCGCTGCTGGAAGGGTTCGAGGGGCGGGTGATCGTGCTTTACGGCGACACCCCCTTCATCAGCCCCGAGACGCTGGGGGCGCTGGCCGCGCATCCCTCGGACGTGGTGGTGCTGGGCTTCGAGGCCGCCGACCCCGGCCGCTATGGCCGTCTTGTCACCGGCCCCGAGGGGTTGGAGCGGATCGTCGAATACAAGGACGCCGACGAGGCGACGCGGGCGATCCGGCTGGTCAATTCGGGCGTGCTGGCGGCCGACGCCGCCACCTTGCGCGAATTCCTGCCGATGATCGGCAACCGCAATGCCGCCGGCGAGTTCTATCTGACCGATCTGCCGGGCCTTGCCCGTGCCGAGGGCCTGCGCGTCGATGTCGTCACCTGCGACGAAGCCGAGACGCTGGGCATCAATACCCGCGCCGAACTGGCGCTGGCCGAGGCCGCCTTTCAGGCCCGCGCCCGCGCGCAGGCGCTTGAGGACGGCGTCACCCTGACCGAACCGGCGACGGTCTGGTTTGCGCTGGACACCGCCATCGGCCGCGACGCGATCATCGGCCAGAACGTCGTCTTCGGTCCCGGCGTCACCGTCGAAAGCGGCGCCGAGATCCTGCCCTTTTGCCATCTTGAGGGCTGCCATATCAGCGCCGGCGCGACCGTCGGCCCCTTTGCCCGGCTGCGTCCCGGCGCCGAACTGGGCGCCGATGTCCATGTCGGCAACTTTGTCGAGATCAAGAACTCGGTGCTGGATGAGGGCGTCAAGGTCGGCCACCTGACCTATCTGGGCGATACCCATGTCGGCGAGCGCACGAATATCGGCGCGGGCACCGTGACCTGCAATTACGACGGCGTCGGCAAGCACCGGACCGAGATCGGCGCCAATGCCTTCATCGGCTCGGACACGATGCTGGTCGCGCCGGTGCGGGTGGGGGCGCGGGCGATGACCGGCTCGGGCTCGGTCATCACCGAGGACGTGCCGGATGACGCGCTGGCGATCAGCCGCAGCAGGCAGGTCAACAAGCCGGGCCTTGCCACGCGCCTGATGCAGGCGCTGCGCCAGAAGAAAGGTAAATAGTCATGTGCGGTATCATTGGAATTCTGGGCGGGCATGAGGTCTCGCCGCAACTGGTCGAGGCGCTGAAGCGGCTGGAATATCGCGGCTATGACAGCGCCGGGGTGGCCACCGTAGACGACCACGGCCATCTTGCGCGCCGCCGCGCGGTCGGCAAGCTGGTGAACCTTTCGGACCGGCTGGTGCATGAGCCGCTGACCGGCCATGCCGGGATCGGCCATACCCGCTGGGCGACCCATGGCGCTGCGACCGAACAGAACGCCCATCCCCATCGCCGCGGCCCCGTCGCCGTGGTCCATAACGGCATCATCGAGAATTTCCGCGAATTGCGCGACGAGGTGACCGCCCTTGGGCTTGAGCCGGAATCGCAGACCGATACCGAAACCGTGGCCCTGCTGGCCGCCTGGCACATGTCGCAGGGCATGGACCCGGTCGCCGCCGCGCGCGCGACGCTGGCGCGGCTGCATGGCGCCTTTGCGCTGGCCTTCATCTTCGAAGGTGAGCCCGACCTGATGATCGCCGCCCGCAGGGGCAGCCCGCTGGCCATCGGCCATGGCGACGGCGAGATGTTTCTTGGCTCGGACGCGGTGGCGCTGGCGCCGTTCACCGACCGCATCACCTATCTTGAGGATGGCGACCACGCCATCATCCGCCGCGCCGGCGCCGAGATATTCGACGCCGAGGGGCGCCAGACCAATCGCGACATCGCGCAGATCGACGTGGGCGCCACCCAGATCGACAAGGGCGGCTATCGCCATTTCATGGCCAAGGAAATCGCGGAACAGCCGGTGGTGTTGGGCGACGCGCTCAGCCACTATATCAAGGGCGACCGCATCGTGCTGCCCGAGGTGCTGGATTTCCGCGACGTCGACCGGCTGACGCTGGTCGGCTGCGGCACGGCCTCGCTTGCGGCCTATGTGGCGCGCTACTGGTTTGAAAGCCTTGCCGGGTTGCCCTGCGATATCGACGTCGCATCGGAATTCCGCTATCGCGAGCCGCCCCTGTCGCCGAAAAGCTGGGCGATCTTCGTCAGCCAGTCGGGCGAGACCGCCGATACGCTGGCCGCGCTGCATTACGCGCGCGGCAAGGTCGCCCGGACCATCGGCGTGGTGAACGTGGGCACCTCGGCTATTGCGCGCGATGCCGATATCGCGCTGCCGACGCTGGCCGGGATCGAGGTCGGCGTGGCCTCGTCCAAGGCCTTCACCTGCCAGCTTGCGGTGCTTGCGGTGCTTGCGGTCAAGGCCGCCCATGACCGCGGCCGGCTGACCGATGCCGGGCTGCGCGCGCATCTGGACGACCTGCGGGCGCTGCCCGGCCTGCTGAACCAGGCGCTTGGCATCAGCGACGAATGCCGCCGCCTCGCCGGCTGGCTGAGCGAGGCGCAGGACGTGCTGTATCTGGGCCGCGGCGCGCTTTATCCGGTGGCGCTGGAGGGGGCGCTGAAGCTCAAGGAGCTGAGTTACATCCATGCCGAGGGCTATGCCTCGGGGGAACTCAAGCATGGGCCGATCGCGCTGATCGACCGCAACGTGCCGGTGGTGGTGGTGGCACCGCGCGATGCGCTCTTTGACAAGACCGTGTCGAACATGCAGGAGGTGATGGCGCGTCACGGCCAGGTCCTGCTGATCTCGGACGCGGAAGGCATCGCCATCGGCGGCCACGGCACCCACGCGACGCTGGCCATGCCCTCGGGCGGCGGCGTGTTCCAGCCGATCCTTTACGCCGTGCCGATGCAATACCTGGCCTATTACACGGCGGTCGCAAAGGGCACCGACGTCGACCAGCCGCGAAATCTGGCGAAGTCGGTGACGGTAGAGTAGGGGGAGGCTGCCGCCTGCCCGTCCACGCCCCTGTGGTCAGCCCGCAGCACCGCGTGCTGATACGCGCATCGCGCCGATCTGCTGAAGGGTCGGTTCGATAGGGGGGCACTGGCCCGGCTCTGCATCGTGTCGCGCGGCAACCTGCGGGCATCGGCGGCGGCGAAGGGCGCCGCAGTCTTTCGCAGCCACATCTGTGGGGCGGCGCATGGCGCCTTTCCGGCGCACCAGCCTGCGGCAGCCGGCCCCGCAAAGCGTGGCATCATCATCTTTCCGCCGACGGAAATCCCGCCGCTTGCGCGTTTACCCCGCGCCCTCTAGCCCTTTACGCAGGGTAATTTTGTAGGGGGTTCGCCGGCCATGACCAAAGACTATTTCCTGACCAATATGATCGACGACGACCAGAACCACCCGGAAATGGTCCGCCTTGCGAATGGCAATCTGGTCCTTGTCTGGCAGGACTGGCCGCTGGATCCTGATGGTTATGGCGTCTATGCCTCGGTGCTGACGCCGGGCCTTGGCGCGATCAGGACGGATATCCGCGTTGCCCAGGAAACCCGTGGCTCGCAACGGGATGGCCAGATCAGCGCGCTGAAGGATGGCGGCTTCGTCGTCGGTTGGGACAGCAATGGCCCGGCAAGGACCAGCGGCATCCAGGATGCCTGGCTGGATGGCTATCTGCGCATTTTCAACGCCGACGGATCGGCGCGCACGGCCGAGATCCAGATCTCGCCGCAGCAAAACAAGGACAATATCATCCGTGACGTGGCGACCTTGTCGGACGGCTCGATCCTGGCCGTTGTGGCGAACCGCGAACTTGGCTCGACCTACGACCTTATCGCCCATCGCTATTCCGCCAGCGGCCAGCGCATCGGCGGCCCGGTGATGCTGGTCAACGATACCACGCAGGGCGGCATCGCCATCGGCTCAAGCTTTCTTGTGCCGGGGGTCGAGATCGCGACCGGGGCCAATGGCTATGCGATGGTCTGGACCGGCAAGATCGATGGTCAAAGCGCCATCTATGGCCGCGCCATCCATTTTCAGGCCTTCGGCAACAATGGCGCCCCCGTGGGGGCCGAGCGCATCGTTTTCTTCGACAACACCGAGTCGTTTCTGGATCAGTACAATCCGCGCATCACCGCCCTGTCGGACGGCCGCTATGCCGTAAGCTGGAGCCGGCAGACCGACGGTGACGATTCAGACCAGATCGACACCGCGCTGCGGGTGCTTGACAGCCGCGGCAACGCCCTGACCGGCGTGATCCGCGTCAATACCGGCAATATCGCGGGCGAGCAGAACGTGGCCGACGTGATCGATCTGGGCGGGGGAAAGCTGCTGGTCACCTTCTACGCCTATAATGCCGGGGAAAGCAGCTCGACCCGGGACTATTTCGACCTGATGGGCCGGGTTTTCACCACCGGCGGGCAGGCCGTGACCGGCGCGATGAAGCTGGGGCAATACGCCTATGAGGACATGCAGGGCGGCAATACGGTCGTGCGCGCCGATGGCGCCATCGTCCTGGTCCGCGAGGCCATGGTCTTTGACGACATCGATTCCGACATCGTCGGCACCGTCATCACCCAGCTTTTGCCGATACAGAACGGCACCGGCGGGGCCAACTGGATGAGGGGGACCGTGCTGCGGGACCGGCTGAACGGTCTTGCGGGGAACGACACGCTGGCCGGAGGCAATGGCAACGACTGGCTGGGCGGCGGCGACGGCAATGACTCGCTGTCGGGCGGCCAAGGTTTCGACAGCCTGATCGGCGGGCGCGGCAACGACCTGCTGAAAGGCGGGACCGGCGCCGACCTGTTCGTGTTCCGCGCCGATTTCGACCGCGACGTGGTCCTGGATTTTCAGAACGACGTCGACACGATCCAGTTGCGGGACTTCGGCATCAGCAGCTTTGCGCAGGCGCGCACCCATGCGACGCAGCAAGGCGCCGACGTGGTGTTCAACCTTGGCGATGGCGATGTGCTGACCATCCGCGGCGCGACGATCGGTCAACTGGCCGATGACATGATCTTCGGCTGACGCAGGCAGGGCTTTGCTGTCGGGACCGACCGCAAGGGCACTGACAGGATCAGGTCGGCGCGATCTCACCCGAAAAGCTGCCGGCCCGCAGTCCTATCCGGCGTGCGGGCGTCGTCAACGTCTGGGACGATCGCGATTTCGCTGCCGCCCGCCGCGCGACGGGCCGGCGCAATTGCGGGGGGGACGGCCGATGTCTGCATGGTTGCGCCCGCGATCAGTGCTGTGGACGGGGACTTCATCCTGCAGGTGGTCAGCGACGCCTGTGGCGGCGGGACATCATCGGCCCGGTCACCGGCTCCTGGAACGCCTGTGTCCTGCCCGCCCGCTGGGCGCCAGCTTCGGCGATTTCCTGTCGCAGCCGGTGACGAATGGCGGTCTGGGCCTTGGGGCGGTGGTCACAAGCTGGTTCTTCCTGCCGCGATCCTGGCGCTGGTCGCCTGTCTTGCCGCCAGCAGGATCGATCAGGAAAAATCCCGCAGGATGCAAGCCCTGCGCAGGCCCTGCGGCTACGAATGGGCTGTGACCCTTAGCCGAAAAGTGCTCTCGTGCGGCCGAGATCCCTTATTCTGCGGAATCTCATTGACGAAATGGGTTCGCTACCTAAGGCAGGAACGGATGGGGTTGGCCCGCCGCTGCGATAAAGCCGCGGCAGGCCTCTTTGGGTGCGTTGACGTTTTGTGCAATCGGCAGCGGTGCCTCCATCCGTCCGCCCGTCCTGCGCGCGCCCCCCCTCAGCGTCGCCTGCGCCTTGTCTGCCACGGCGCCGGCAGGTCGCCCGCCATGATGCAGCCGTAAGGGTCGATGCAATCGACCACGTCGGCCAGCCCATAGTCGCGGATCTGGTCCATCACCGCCCCGGCGTGCTTGTAGCCGGAGGGCAGTTCCGACGCATCCACCGCCCCGGCATGGAAACGGATGTCCAGCCCTGCGGTTTCCGCCGCAAGCATCTGCGCAGGCGTCACCGATCCCATGCGGCGGCGGTGTTCGCTGCGCGAGAAGTTGCGTCCCGCCCCGTGCGGCGAAAAGCCAAGCGCATGATCCGCGTCGCGGCCACGCACGACCAGCACCGGCTCGGCCATGTTCAGCGGGATCAGCGTCAGCCCGGTCGCATCCTCGGCATAGCCGTCCCATGCCGGGGTCGCGCCCTTGCCATGCAGATAAAGGTCGCCGCGACGGAAAACGAAGTTGTGTTCGTTCCAGTAGCGGTCGCCCGGTTCGGCGTGCAGCCTTTCCACCACCGCCTGATGCAGCGCGTTGTGGTTGGCCTTGGTCCAGCGGCGGATGATCTGCAGCGCCTCCCAGTAGTCGCGCCCCTCATCGGTGTCGGTGGGGATCCAGGCGTTCTGCTTCAGCGTCGCGGGGGAAAGCTGGCGGCGGAAACGCTCGGCCACCTCAATCCCCGCCTTGTAAAGCAGGCCCCCCGGCCCGCGCGAGCCGTGATGCGTCACCATCGCCACCCGCCCCGTCGCGCGCGAACGCCCGATGAACAGGAAGTGGTTGCCGTCGCCCTGCGTGCCCATATGGGCCTGCGCCGCGTGCAGCAGACGGTTCCCGTTCAGGAACGGGTTGGCGCGGAACTGGTCCAGAAGGTCCAGCGACACGGTGAAGCGCGCGCCCTGATCGCGCCCGCCGGCGCCGAAATGGGTGACCGCCTGCGCTGCATCCAGCGCGGCCTTGGGATCGACCATACCCAGATCGGTCAGCATCACCGAGCAGCAGATATCGGCCGAATGCATCCCCGGATGGATGGCATTGCGCGCGGCCACCACGCCGCCGACCGGAATCGTGCCCAGGGGGCCGGCCGGGCAGGCATCGGGCATCACCGCGCCCGCCTCGACGGTCGGGGTCTTCAGCACCTCGGCCATGGTGGCCAGAACGTCGGCGACATTCTTCTGTTCGTCGGCATCCTCGGCGCGGATGCTGACATGCAGCGGCACCTCGCCCGAGTTGCGCAGGGCCATGGGTTCGGGCGCCGGCGGCAGCAGGTCGGCCTCCAGCATCTGGCGGATGCGCACCAGCCCGAACCCCTCGGCGCGGGCGGAATTGGCGCGCGCCAGCAGCGCGGTAAAGGCGGGTCCGGGACGGTGGCCCCATTCGATCAGGTCGGCCCCGGTCACGGGGGATATGTCATTCTTCATCATCTTTTCACGTCGCAGAATGTCAGTCTATGGGCAGGGGTACGGGTTCCTTGACACAGTATCGGTCACTTTCCAGCCGCGCCCGGGCCCGCACCGCCGTGCGGCATTCCCACGAGGCTAGGTCATTGCCGACGGTCAGCGCCGCAGTGTGCAGCACCTTGCGCACCACGGGGTCCTGGGCCGCGAAGGCCTGGGTGTGAAGCAGGGTGACGGCCTCTTTGGCGGCATCGCGAAAGCCGCGTTCGTATTCGGGGATCCGGTTCATCGTTACTTTCCTTTATCTTCGAAACAAGGCCCCGGGGGACAAGGAGCAAGCAGACATCACCACTGTAGTCTGCCCGGCATTCCCCCGGGGAAATTCTGGCTGGAGGAGAAGGGCTCGAACCCCCGACACACGGGTTAACGGCCCGCTGCCCGGCTACTGAGCTATCCTCCAATGAGCCCCGGCGACGAGGGGTTGGCGACACGGCGTGCTCTGTCCGCTGAGCTACGCACCCACAGGATTGGAGGGTGCGGCGGGATTCGAACCCGCGACCACGAGCTTTGCAGGCTGTAGTGCCGCACGGCATTCGCCGGGGTTGCGCCCTCGGCGCGAACGCCGGGGGGCCTGTCACAATTCGACCGCCGCGATCTGGCCGACCCAATGGCCTGGCCCCATCCGACCGGCGGCGAAATCGGCGATCTGGTCAAAGACCGCGTCCGAAAAGCCGCCGATATTCAGCACGTCCGGCCGCTCGGCGGCCTGCGTCGTGCCATAGGGCTGGATGTCGATGCAGACGAGCTTCGCCGCCCGGTTCCGGGCCTTGAGCTGCGCCCATTCCGCCATCATCGCCGTCGCCTGCCCGTCCTGCCGCGCATCGACCCAGGATTGGTTGTCCGAGACGAAGATCACCAGATCGGGCGCCTGCCGCGCCGCGTTCAGCACCGCCAGCGGGGCCGAGCAGTTGGTGCCGCCCCCGCCCAGTGCCGCCAGTTTCGCGGCATTGGTCAGGATGGTGTCGCGCGCCTCCAGCCGGGCCTTGCGCACCTTGACCTCAAAGGGCAGGACGCGCGCCGTCGGGTTCTTGCGCAGCACCGCCGCCGCGACCAGCGCCGCCACGTCGATGCAGCGCACCACGCTGGTCGCCCCCGGGCGATAGCCGGTCACGGCCGACAGCATCGACCCCGACACGTCCGGGCAGACCGCAACCGAACCCGCCAGCACCGGCACGTTCGCGACAGAGATCTCCATCGCGTCGTGCAGGGCGTCGCGCAGCCGGTCGTCAACCTCGGGCGACAGCGCGTTCAGCGTCGCCAGAAGCTGATAGGGCATCGCCTTGGCACCCCGGATCCGCGCCCGATTCCGCAGCACATCGGCCACATGCGCGACCACGCCGGGCTGCGTGAAGGCGCCCTTGCGATGCAGCATGTTCAGCCCCTGCCGCAGCATCTGCCACGAGCCCTTGCGCGCCACCTCGGCCCATTGCATGGGCGTCAGGGGCAGGTCGGTCAGCATCAGGAACGGCACGTCCGGCACCTTGTCCGTCGCCCCGGCCCGAAAGGCCAGCAGGTCCTGCACCGCCTGCGGCAGCGCCGCCGTGTCCGCGGGCCGGCCGATCAGCCAGGCATAAAAGGCCGCCCGTTCCGCCGTTTCCGGCTTGGGGTGGACCATGCGGATCACGTCCGCCAGCGACGGGTCCTTTCCGACCGAGGCCGCCAGCAGTTGCGCATCCGTGGCCGCGTTCAGCCAGTTCTGCACCATCGCCTTGGGCCGCGAACCCAGCGACTTGCGCCCCGCCTGACCCGAGCGCAGGATCTGCACGAAGCCGCGCAGCACCTTGCCCGAGGTCACGACCCGCCCGAAGGCCGACGCGAACAGCGCCGGATCGCGGGCCGACAGCACTGCCAGCAGCAGGGCCGGCGTATCCTTCATATGGCCCTTGTCGCGCACATGGACGGCGGTCTTGGCCAGAAACAGCGGATCGACCGCCATCGCCGCCTCGACCAGCGCCGAGACCTCGGCCTGTGCATCCTGATAGAAGCCGCCGCCAAAGGTGCCGGTCATCGCCAGTTGCGCCAGCCTGTGCTCGGCGTCATAGGGGTAGGCCCTGGCGCCTTCGGCGTTCACGGCCGTCGCCTTGGGGAAAAGCCGCCTCGCCATAGATGCAAACACGGATTTGTTTGCCATGATCCCATTCCTTCTTCTTTCCTGACCCGTTTCTGCCTGAGCCGGGCGCCGGAAAAAAGAAAATCGCAAAAATGACCTAATATGCTGATATAAATCGACAAAACTGGAAAACATCAAAAGTTATGGCGAAGAATATTATCTGATGATATCCAGAATTATCCCAACGGATCAGGTTTCATGCGCAACGTCGTCATCGGCTTTCTTGGCACCCAGCTTGACATGGGCAGGCGGCGCGCGTGGCGCCCCTCGGTCCAGCTTTGCGCCCATGACGGCTTTCCCGTCGACCGGCTGGAGCTGATCCACGACCAGCGCCACTATCACCTTGCCTGCAACGTCGCCGCCGCCATCAGGGCCACCTCGCCCGAGACCGAGGTGCGGCTGGTCCGCATCGACATGGCCGATCCCTGGGATTTCCAGGAGGTTTATGGCAAGCTTTACGACTTCGCCGCCGAATACGGCTTTGACGAGGACCGCGAACGCTATCACGTCCACCTGACCACGGGTACGCATGTGGCGCAGATCTGCTGGTTCCTGCTGACCGAAAGCCGCCATGTGCCCGCGCGCCTTCTTCAGACGGCGCCGCCGCGCGATGGCGACCCGCCGCAGGGCAAGCTGGACGTGATCGACCTGGACCTTGCGCGCTACAACGCCCTTCAGCGCCGGTTCGAGGCCGCCGCCCGCGAAAATTCGGCCCTGCTGCTGGGCGGGGTCGAGACCGCCAGCCCGGCCATGCAGGCGCTGATCGGACGGCTGGATCTGGTCGCTACGGCATCGGATGCGCCGATCCTGCTGCTGGGCGAGTCCGGCACCGGCAAATCTGCGCTGGCCGCGCATATCCATGAGCTGAAGCTGGTCCGCCGCCGTATCAAGGGGCGGCTGGTGCAGGTGAACTGCGCCACGCTGCGCGGACCGCAGGCGATGTCGGCGCTGTTCGGCCAGCGCCGCGCCGCCACCGGCATCGCCGGCAGCGAACGCCCCGGCTTCCTGCGCGAGGCCGACGGCGGCGTGCTGTTTCTGGACCAGATCGACGAGCTTGGCCCCGACGAACAGGCTGCGGTCCTGCAAGTGATCGAGACCGGCCGCTACTGCCCCGTCGGCTCCGAGGCCGAGGTGACCGCCCGCTTTCACCTGATCGCCGCCGCCTCTTGCGACCCCGGCGCGCTGGTCCGTGCCGGGCGGCTGCGGCCCGATCTTTACGCGCGGCTGTCGCAATGGGTGTTCCGCCTGCCGCCCCTGCGCGAACGGCGCGAGGATATCGCCGCGCATCTGCTGGCGCTGATCGACGCCAGCGAACGCCAGTTGGGCCGCAAGACCGGCTTCAACGCCGATGCGCTGGCGCGTTACCTGCGCTTTGCCCGCGACCCGGCGACGCCCTGGCCCGGGAACCTGCGCGACCTGCACGCCTCGGCCCATCGCATGACCGTGCTGGCCGAGCGGGGCCGCGTCACCGTGGCGATGGTCGATGCCGAAATCGCCACGCTGCGCGGCCAATGGGACGCGGCCGATGCCGATGGCGATGCGGCCCTGCTGCAATCGGTGCTGCCGGGCGCGATACTGGACGAATTCGACCGCGCGCAACTGGCGGCGGTGATCCGCGCCTGCCGCGCCTCGCCGTCGCTCTCGGCGGCGGGGCGGCGGCTATTCGCGATCTCGCGCGAGGGAAAGACCAGCCAGAACGACGCCGACCGGCTAAGGAAATACCTGGCCAGATTTGGCCTCGGCTGGTCGGACATAACCGACAGCCAAGCGGGCTGATCCGGGACTGTCGTTCCCCATGCGCTTCGCGCCGGTATGAAGACGTCAAGAGGCGTGCGATGGGCCGCCATCGACCGGAACCTGTCCGATGATCGGACCGGCGTGGGAAAGGCCAGCTTCATCGCCTCGGACATGTCGATCAGGTTTTTCACAAAGAGGATGGAATACGCGCATGATTGCGGGGTTTCGCGAAGACGATGGCTTCGGAAAACCCCGGTCGCGCGTCCGTCATGTGGGTGCCACAGGACGATTCCGCGTCACCGTGCGGCATGCAGACCGGGACAGAGGTGTTCGCCTGCAATCCTCATCATGTCACGCGCCGCAAAGCGCTTGTGGCTCGGCACTGCCCTGATCGCAGGAACGGGGGAGCCTTGACCGGTTGCGGTGGGGCGCGCGTTATTTGCGGTCCGAGGGCTGGTTCTTTATCTCCGCTCAGCCCGCGCTACCGCCCTGGAATCGCAAACGGCAGCTTTCATGCAGTCATCGGCTGGCTGACACATTCAAGTGTTTTCGGAATGGCCGCAATCGGTCACTCAAACGAAATCACCACAGATATTTCATCGATTTATCAGGAAAAATGGTAGCGGAGGAGGGATTTGAACCCCCGACACAAGGATTATGATTCCTCTGCTCTAACCAGCTGAGCTACTCCGCCACGGGTCTGGGCGATTTACGGTGCGCCGCGCCGCGCGTCAAGGGCCATCGGACAACAAAATGCGCGGCGGATGCGATTTCCTGCTGCGGTGCGGCGCCGCGGTCCGCAACCCTACCGCAGAAGTTGCAGCGCAATCTGGCCGTGCACACCCATCGCGGGAATCACTTGCCCTCTGCTACCGTGTCGATGCATTCTGGGTTGTGGGCGTCGTACGCGCGTGCAATGCGAGTACATGCTTGTAACATTTTGAAATAATGCAATTATAATTATTAAATATTTGCAATGCACCTGTCCGAAAGGGTAGCTGTTCAGTGACGACGAAATCGTCTTAATTGTAAGGCATTAGGCCATCTTCGGTTGTTTGTTGGTGCTGTGATGTTAACGAGTGAAGGGCTGCGGTGTGCGGTTGGCGCGCGCCTGTCTCCTAGCTGTTCATACGAGACCGTGTTCGCAGAACGATCGGTACAGGAGATTCATTTTGATATGACGGATTTTTACGGCTCAGTGGCGGACTGGTGCGACCAGGGGTTCTCGATCTGCGAGAGCTACCTGATCGAGGCGCAGAACGTCTATCTAAAAGGGAATCTGGAGGGGTTCGTGACGATGGCAGAGGCGCTCGCTGATTCCGAGCTTGAGCAGGAAACATTGGTGCATATCAATGCACTGCTCAACGGCTTGGCATTCTGCCGCCGCGCCGGCGAAGTCACGGTGGTCGCAGCCGAAAACGGCGCGAGCGGACTGAACTGGAAACGGGTCGCGCAGCTTTACTCGGCAATGGAAACCACCAAGGGTGACATGCGCATGCCGCGCCTTGACGGCGGCTTTGAACGCAAGCTGCGCGCGGCAATGGTGCTGTCATGACACTCGCCAGCGACCCCTTTGGCCTGATCGCGGCCGAAGAGCGGACGCAGATCAGACCTGCGCGTGGCGGCGCGCTTGATGCGTGGCGTGGCGTGGTGCGGTTCTGCACCGAGGTGCTGCGCGATAACGATGTGCCGCAGGCCATGACCGAAATGTCATGGCAGGCGGGGTTCGCGGCGCTTTGGGATCAGGACGACTCCCAGCCGTGACATAAGGGCCAGTTTCCCGAGGCCGGTCTTATCACGCCCCGCTGGTTTCATGGCCTGTGCTTTTGGCGGCTAATGCGCTTGGCGGATCACGCTGCGCAGGCTATTCAGGCGCTCCGACCTGCTGCAGGAGACCGCCATGGACGCCGCCGACCGTATCGCCCGCACGATTGCCAGCGAAATCAACGCCAGTCCCGCGCAGGTCGCGGCTGCGACCGGGCTTCTGGATGGTGGTGCCACCGTGCCCTTCGTCGCCCGCTATCGCAAAGAGGTCACCGGCGGCCTTGACGATACGCAATTGCGCAATCTGGCCGAACGCCTTGCCTATCTGCGTGAACTTGAGGCGCGCCGGGCCGCGATCCTTGACTCGGTCAAGGGGCAGGGCAAGCTGACCGAGGATCTGGCCCGCGCCATCGCCGGGGCCGAGACCAAGGCGACGCTGGAAGACATTTATCTGCCCTACAAGCCCAAGCGCCGCACCAAGGCGATGATCGCCCGCGAAAACGGGCTTGAGCCGCTTTTGCGCGCCATCCAGAACGACCGCGCCACCCAGCCCGAGGCGCTGGCGGCGGCCTATCTGGGCGAGGCCGTTCCCGACACCAAGGCCGCGCTGGACGGCGCCCGCGATATCCTGGTCGAGGAGCTTTCGGAAAATGCCGCCCTTCTGGGGCGCTTGCGCGAATTCATGCAGGCCGAGGCGGTGATCTCGGCCAGGGTGGCCGAGGGCAAGGAACAGGCCGGCGCCAAGTTCAGCGACTATTTCGCCCATTCGGAAAAATGGGCCGCGATCCCCGGCCACCGCGCGCTGGCCATCCTGCGCGGTGCCAAGGAGGAGATCCTGACCATCGAGATCGCGCCCGAACCGGAAACCGGCACCGACCGGGCCGAGGGCATCGTCGCCGCAGCACTTGGCCGGCTTGGCAGCGCGCCGGGCGATCTGTGGCTGCGCAAGGTGGCGGGCTGGTGCTGGCGGGTGCGGCTGTCGAACACGATGTATGTCGATCTTCTGACCGAACTGCGCCTGCGCGCCCATGCCGAGGCCATCCGGGTCTTTTCCCGCAATCTCAAGGATTTGCTGCTGGCCTCGCCCGCCGGGGCGCGGCCGACTCTGGGGCTGGATCCGGGCATCCGCACCGGCGTCAAGCTGGCGGCGGTGGACGCGACCGGCAAGGTGGTCGAGACGGCGACGCTTTATCCTTTCCCGCCGAAATCCGACCTGCGCGGGGCCGAGGCGGCGCTCGCCGCCGCCATCCTGCGCCACAAGATCGAACTCATCGCCATCGGCAACGGCACCGCCAGCCGCGAGACCGAGCGTTTCGTGGCCGATGTGCTCAAGCGCCTGCCCACGGGCGTCAAGCCGCCCCTGAAGGTGATCGTCAGCGAGGCGGGGGCCTCGGTCTATTCCGCATCCGAGCTGGCGGCGAAGGAATTCCCCGATCTCGACGTCTCGCTGCGCGGCGCGGTCTCCATCGCGCGCCGCTTGCAGGACCCGCTGGCCGAGCTGGTCAAGGTGCCGCCGGAATCGATCGGTGTCGGGCAGTATCAGCATGACGTGGACCAGCGCCAGCTTGCCCGCACGCTTGAAGCCGTGGTCGAGGATGCGGTGAACGCCGTGGGCGTCGATCTGAACACCGCCTCGGCGCCGCTTCTGGCGCATGTCGCCGGGCTGGGGCCGTCGCTGGCGCAGAACATCGTCGCCTATCGCGATGCCGAGGGCGCCTTCCAGTCCCGCGCCGCGCTGAAGAAGGTCGCCGGCCTTGGCCCGCGCGCGTTCGAGCAATGCGCAGGCTTCCTGCGCATCCGCGACGGCAAGGAGCCGCTCGACGCCTCCTCGGTCCACCCCGAGGCTTACGGCGTCGCCCGCCGGATCGTCGCCGCCTGCGGGCGCGACATCCGCCAGATCATGGGCGACGGCGCCGCACTGAAAGGCATCCGGGCCGAGCAGTTCGTGGACGAGAACTTCGGCCTGCCGACGATCCGCGACATTCTGGCGGAACTGGAAAAGCCCGGCCGCGACCCGCGCCCCAGCTTCGTCACCGCCAGCTTTGCCGAGGGGGTCGAGGACATCAAGGACCTGCGCCCCGGCATGGCGCTGGAAGGGACAGTCACCAACGTGGCCGCCTTCGGTGCCTTCGTCGATATCGGCGTGCATCAGGACGGGCTTGTCCATATCAGCCAGCTTGCCGACCGCTTCGTCAAGGACCCGAACGAGGTCGTCAAGGTCGGCGACGTCGTCAAGGTCCGCGTGACCGAGGTGGACGTGCCCCGCAAGCGCATCGGCCTGACCATGCGCAAGGACGGCGGCGCCAGCGCGCGCGAGGCGCAGAACGAACGCGGCGACAGTGCGCGCGGCCCCAAGCCATCACCCGCGCGCGGCCCGAAAGCGGTGGCTCCGGTGGGCAAGGACAGCCCCGGCGCCCTTGGCGCGGCGCTGCTGAACGCGCTGAAGAAAAGCTAAAGCGTCAGCAGCGCGGCACGGAACCGGGGGTCGGACAGGACGACCTCTTTCGTGCCCAGTTCAGCGGCCCGCGCCAGCGCGCATGAGGTCTGGACCTGCGCGAACTCGACCGACTGCGCCAGCGGCCGCCCGCGTGCCAGCCCGGCCACGACCAGCGCCGCGAACAGATCGCCAGTGCCGGCCATGGCGACGGGCAGGCGCGGCACCGGATGGCGGCTGATGCCGCCCGGCCCGACGATGACGCTTTCCAGCATCCCCGGCGCCGTATCCGCCAGCACGCAGCCGGTGGCAATCAGATGCCCACCGGGCGCCATCCGCAGCGCGCGTGCCGCGCGGGACAGGTCGGTCAGGTCCCGGATCGTCCGCCCGGTCAGCCAGCCGATCTCGAACGGGTTCGGCGAGGCGTAATCGGCCAGCGGCAGCAACCCGTCCTTCAGGACGCCGGCAATCGCCTCGGGCACATAAAGCCCCGGCCCGTCATCGCCCATCACCGGGTCGCAAAAACAGCGCAGGCGCGGATTGGCCGCCTTGGCGCGGGCCGCGAAATCCGCGACCAGCCGCGCCACCTCGACCGAGCCGATATAGCCGGTCAGCAGAACATCCGCGCGCTCGGGCAGGCCCCGCTCCCACAGGCCTTGCAGAAGTTCGGCAAAGAAATCGGCGGGCATCGCGCGGCCGCGCAGGGTCGGGTAATCGGGCGTGTTGGAAAACACCACCGTCGGCACCGCCGCCACCTCAAGCCCTGCGGCCAGCAGCGGAAAGACCGCGGCGGAATTGCCGACATGACCCATGACCACCTGGCTCTGGATCGAGATCACCAGTGGCGGTCTCATGCGCTGCCCTCCAGCCGCTTGCTCCAATCCTCGACCCGGCCGCTTTCAAGGCGGCGGATGGCGTAACGCCGCCAGCCCTCGGCCAGAACGTCCAGCGCCACGATGCCCTCCAGCTCGCCCCGGTTCAGCCGGTCGACGTAAAGCGCGTGCCACAGCCGGTGCAGGCTCCAGTCAGGCGCCGCGCGGTCGACCAGTTCCAGCGCATCCCCCGACGCCACCAGTCCCGGCTCAAGCACGCGGTAATACCAGCCGGTGCGCCCGCTCTCCTGCACGCGCCGCGCCATGTCCACGATCCCGAAGCGCCGCGACAGCTTCCAGCAAGGCTGCCGCCCCTGACTGACCTGCACCAGGGCACGCCCCAACCGAAAGACATCCCCGACCGCCACATTCCGCTCGGTCATCCCAAGGGTCGAGACATTCTCCCCAAACCCCCCCGGCGCCAGATGCGCGCCCGCTTCTTTCATGTCCAAATATCCCACGGGGGTCCGGGGGTGTGAAACCCCCGGGGCGCGACCGTCCAGCCCGAACTCTGCCTGCCAGCTTGCGTAATGCTCACGCGGATAATGATGCACGGCCTTTTCCGGGCCGCCATGAACGCGGCGGTCGGCCTGCTCGTCGCCTGCCAGCCCCTCGGACCCCAAAGCCAGCGGGCCGTCGACTGGGTGTTTGTCGATGCCGCTGAACTGGTCGCTGCCGGGCAGGGGGGCGGCCCGGCCCGTCAGCAGGATGATGCGCGTCATGCTTTCCCTCCGGCCGCGATGGCGCCAAGCTAGCGCATCGCCGGACAGGTGCAACCGTCAGACGGCGATGGCGCGGCGCGGGCTGTCGATGGCAAGGTTCAGGTCGTTGATGGCCCGGAACCCGTCAAAGCTTTTCGAGACGCCGTCGATGTTCAGTATGCTCATGCGACGGCCTCCCACGCTTCACGCGCCAGCTTCAGCCCGTTCAGGATGCCGCCCGGCAGATATCGCATGAGCAGGATAAAAAGCGCCCCCAGCGCATAAATCCATGCGTCGGGCAGCCAGCCGGTCAACAGCGGTCCGGCCAGTGCCACGGTCATCGCGCCAAGCGCCGCGCCGACCAGCGCATCCGCCATCATGGCGCTGACGATCCAGACGACCAGTTTGTCATGCTCGACCCGACAGCCAAGAAAGCGCGTGCGACTTTCTGCATCGCGCAGGCCGACCAGCACCCGGCCCAGATGGCTGCGGGAGGTGGCGCGGGCCAGCACCCCCAAGCAGATCCTTGAAATCGGTCAGTCCGCTATTGCCGCCAAAGCCTGTCCTTTGCCGAGGAACGCCAGCATCAGCCCGCAGGTCATCGCCTGAGCGATGATCGACAAGTCCCCCATTCACCCGCGCCCGAATGGCGAATCAGCCAGAGACAAAGACCAGAAGCCCCGGCGCCGCCACGACCAGAACCGCTGTCGCCGCGAAACTGCCGGAAGCGCCCCAGAACCATGACAACTGGTTCCGGCTCAGAAAGACCATGAAATCGGGCTGTTTGCGATCGTGCATGTCAGCCCTCCACCGCGCGGCCACGGGTCGGGAACAATCCGCGCGGGCGTTGCTGGATGAACAGGACGATGAAGATCAGGATCAGCACCTTGGCCGGTGTCCCCAAAGCGAGCCCGTACCGTCAAAGATCACGACCATGGAGCTGTCGACGATATGGCCGAGACCAAGGTTCGGTGGGACGTTGTCGATCTGGCTCAGCGCCACGCCGGCAAGGCCAGCGATACCGGCGCCATGGCCAAAGGTCAGCGCATCGACGCGGCCGGTGCGGATGCCCATTTCCGCGGCCATGGCGCGGTTTTGCGTGACCGCCCGCATCTGCAACCCCAGCGCCGTGCGGCGCGGGACCAGCATCAGAAAGGCAAAAACTGTCAGCGAAAACAGTAGGATCCAGATACGGTTCCATGTCGGCGCGATGCCGAGGGCCCCGGTGCTGCCCGACATCCAGCCAGGGTTTCCGACCTCACGGTCGTTCGGCCCGAGAATCGGGCGCTCCGCTTGTTGCAGGATCAGGCTGACGCCCCACGTCGTCAGCAGCGTCTCAAGGGACGGCCGTAAAGCCTGCGCACGATGCCGCGCACGATGCCGCGCTCGGTGGCAATGCCGATGGAGATGCTGACGGCGAAGGTCCGCGGCAGCGCGATCGGCAGCGACCAGTCGAACAGTCCCGGTGCATGGCTGCGGATCAGCTCCTGCACCACGAAGGTCGTATAGGTGCCCGGCATTACCAGTTCGCCATTCGCCATGTTGATGACGCCGCAGACGCCGAAGGTGATTGAACGCCCGATGGCTACCAGCCGCAGGACCGAGCCCGGCGACAGCCCCTGCCATAGCATTAGCTCCCAGCCATGCAGCTTTTCCGCGCATGCCATATGGGTCAGCGCCCACGCATCGGTGCGGGGCCGTCAAGCCGGGCCGTCAAGCCGGGCACGGACAGCGCCTGCGCGGCTGTGCCGCTGCGGCCGGCGATCAGTTCAAGCGCCTTGGTCCGCGCATCGGGCACGGACTCGGGTGAGGACCGTGGCACCGCAGCTCGCGCCAGTTCCAGCGCAGATCGCGCAGCGGGTCGACCATGGCCCGCTCCAGCTTGCGGCCAAGGACGCCGTGCTTGGCATCCTGCTGTTCGATCAGCATCAGCATGGTGTCTGTGAGCACGGTCTCGGAAATCGCCGTCGTGCCAGAAAGCGAATGAAGGATGCCGATCCTGATCGTTTCGACGCCGGTTTCGGCAAGCGCGGCACTGCCCGGCAGCACGGCGACGAGCATCGCCAAAAGGGCGGTCAGCTTCATTCTGCGATCTCTGGGACAGAGGTATGAGACCAGCTAGAAGCGGTACCGCCGTGCAAAACCGGCGCCAACCGCAGCGCGCCCGCAGAAAACGCGCGCCGCGGTATATGCGGGCAATCGCGGGGAGTTCTGCCCCTGTGCAGGACAACCGCCGCTGGATGCGCGGTTTGCCTGTCAGGCGGGCCAGGTGCTTAAAGTTTGGCCGCCACCAAGCCTTCCCGACCGCCGGGGCGAGGACTAGCGGGCGAATCGCCCGCGCGCCCCGGCCCCTGCTGCGGCCCCCCAAACCGGGGGCGATGCAGGGGCCAGTGCCATCATTTTCCACTATTTTTTCGGCAATTTTCCCGGCGATTTTGTCGCCGCGTCAAGATTAGCCACCCGTCACGCGGGTTTTTGTTTACTTTCACCGCGACTCGACCCCATCAAACGCTTCGGGCTTGAAACATGAGGACGCGATGAAAGCGCTGGTTCTGGAAGAAAAGGGCAAACTCTCGCTGCGGGATTTCGACATCCCCGGCACGCTGGGGCCTAAGGATGTCCGCATCAGGACGCATACGGTCGGCATCTGCGGCTCGGACGTGCATTATTACACCCATGGCAAGATCGGCCATTTCATCGTCAATGCGCCGATGGTGCTGGGCCACGAGGCGGCCGGCACGGTGATCGAGACCGGCTCCGAGGTCACGAACCTGAAACCCGGCGACCGCGTCTGCATGGAGCCGGGCATCCCCGATCCGACCTCGCGCGCGGCCAAGCTGGGCATCTACAACGTCGATCCCGCCGTCACCTTCTGGGCGACGCCGCCGATCCATGGCTGCCTGACGCCCGAGGTGATCCACCCCGCCGCCTTCACCTTCAAGCTGCCCGACAATGTCAGCTTCGCCGAGGGCGCCATGGTCGAGCCCTTCGCCATCGGCATGCAGGCGGCCCTGCGGGCGCGCATCCAGCCGGGCGATGTGGCGGTGGTCACGGGCGCCGGTCCCATTGGCATGATGGTGGCGCTGGCGGCGCTGGCGGGGGGCTGCGCGCGGGTGATCGTCGCCGATCTCGCGCAGCCGAAACTGGACATCATCGATGCCTATGACGGCATCGAGACCGTCAATATTCGCCATTACCCGCTGGCCGCGGCGGTCGCCGAGGCGACGGACGGCTGGGGCGCCGACGTCGTCTTTGAATGTTCGGGCGCTGCGCCCGCGATCCTTGGCCTGCCGGCGCTGGCGCGTCCGGGTGGCGCGATCGTGCTGGTGGGGATGCCGGTCGATCCGGTGCCGGTCGATATCGTCGGCCTTCAGGCCAAGGAACTGCGGGTCGAGACCGTCTTCCGCTATGCCAATGTCTATGACCGGGCCATCGCGCTGATCGCCTCAGGCAAGGTGGACCTGAAGCCGCTGATCTCGGCCTCGATCCCGTTCGAGGACAGCATCGCCGGCTTCGATCGCGCGGTCGAAGCGCGCGACACCGACGTGAAGCTGCAGATCGTGATGCCGGAATAAGGGGACGCGGATGTATCTGGGACTGGATCTGGGCACATCCGGCATCAAGGCGATGCTGGTGGATGAGGATTTCCTGACCGTCGGTGTCGCCCATGCCGCGCTGACCGTCAGCCGCCCGCATCCGGGCTGGTCCGAGCAGGCCCCCGCCGACTGGATCGCCGGCGCCGAACAGGTGATCGGCGAACTGGCGCGCGAGCACCCGCAGGCGATGGCGCGGCTGCGGGGGATCGGGCTTTCGGGGCATATGCACGGGGCCACGCTGCTGGATGCCTCGGACCAGGTGCTGCGGCCCTGCATCCTGTGGAACGACGGCCGCTCGGGGCCGCAATGCGCGGAACTGACGGCGCGCGCCGATTTCCACGGCATCGCCGGCAATCTGGTCATGGCCGGGTTCACCGCGCCCAAGCTGCTGTGGGTGGCCGAGAACGAGCCCGACATCTTCGCCCGCACCGCCATGGTGCTGTTGCCCAAGGATTACCTGCGGCTGTGGCTGACCGGCGAGCATGTCGCCGAGATGTCGGATGCCGCCGGCACGCTTTGGCTGGACGTGGGAAGACGCGACTGGTCGGACAAGCTGCTGGCCGCGACCGGGCTGACCCGCGCCCAGATGCCCGCGCTGGTCGAGGGCAGCGACGTCTCCGGCACCCTGCGCGCCGATCTGGCCCAACGCTGGGGCATTCCGCGCGTGCCGGTTGCGGGCGGCGGCGGCGACAATGCCGCCACCGCCTGCGGCATGGGGGTGATGACGCCGGGAACGGGGTTTCTGTCGCTGGGCACCTCGGGCGTGCTGTTCGCGGCGACGGAAAGCTATGCGCCGAATACCGGCGATGCGGTCCACACCTTTTGCCACGCCATCCCGGCGACATGGCATCAGATGGGGGTGATCCTGTCGGCCTCGGACAGCATGAGCTGGCTGTCCGAGATCACCGGCCGGGCCGTCCCCGATCTGGCGGCGCTGGTGCCCGACGATGTGGGGGCACCTTCGCCGGTGGGTTTCTTGCCCTATCTTTCGGGCGAGCGGACGCCGCTGAACGACCCGGACGCGACCGGGGCCTTCTGGGGCTTGCGCCGCGCGACGGGGGTTGCCGACCTGACGCAGGCGGTGATGGAGGGCGTGGCCTTCGCCTTTGCCGATTGCGTGCAGGCGCTGCGCAAGGCGGGCACGCCGATCGAGGCCGCCTATGCGGTGGGCGGCGGCGCGCGGTCGCGGGCATGGCTGCGGATCATTGCCTCGGCCACCGGGCTGACGCTGCTGGAACCCGAGGACGGCGATTTCGGCGCCGCCTTCGGTGCGGCCAAGCTGGCGGCGGCGGCGGTGACGGGCGATACATCGGCCCGCATCTTTGCCCAGCCGGCAGTGCGCGCCGAGATCGCCCCCGATCCGGCGCTGGCCGCAGCCTATGCGCAGAAATACCACGCCTATCGCACCGCATGGCCGCATCTGCGCGATCTGCCGGCCTGAGGGCGACACCGTGAAAGAACAGCCGGCGCGCGCGCAGCGCCCGGCAACGGAAAGGGGCATCATGGCGGAATACCTGATCGGCGTGGATGTCGGCACCGGCTCGGCCCGGGCGGGTGTTTTCGACCGCACCGGCCGGCTGCTGGCCGTGGCGCGGCGGGCCATCGGCATGCACCGCGAGGATGGCGGCATTGCCGAGCAATCCAGCGAACAGGTCTGGGGCGCGGTCTGCGCCTCGGTGCGCGAGGCGGTGGCCAATGCCGGCATCGACCCCGCGACGGTCGCGGGCATCGGCTTCGATGCCACCTGCTCGCTGGTGGTGCGCGGCCGGGCGGGCGAGGCGCTGCCGGTCGGCGACCCCGCCCATCCGGGGCGCGATATCATCGTCTGGATGGACCATCGCGCCGTCGCGCAGGCCGAACGCATCAATGCGCAGGGCCACCCGGTGCTGCGCTATGTCGGCGGCCGCATCTCGCCCGAGATGCAGACGCCCAAGCTGCTGTGGCTGGCCGAGAACCGCCCCGAAATCTATGCCCGCGCGGCGCATTTCCTTGACCTGACCGACTTCCTGACCTGGAGGGCCACCGGCGCGCTTGAGCGTTCCGCCTGCACGGTGACGTGCAAATGGACCTATCTCGCGCATGAAGGACGCTGGGACGACAGCTATTTCCGCCAGATCGGGCTGGGCGATCTGGCCGATCAGGGGTTCGCCCGCATCGGCCAGCGCGTCGTCGATCCGGGCACGGCGCTGGGCCACGGGCTGACCGCTGCCGCCGCTGCGCAGATGGGCCTGCCCGTCGGCACCGCCGTCGCGGCAGGGCTGATCGACGCCCATGCCGGCGGCGTCGGCACCGTCGCCGCCGGAGGCGATGCGACGACCTGCCTTGGCTATGTCTTTGGCACCTCGTCCTGCACCATGACCACCACGCGCGCGCCCGTCTTTGTCCCCGGCGTCTGGGGGCCCTATTTCTCGGCTATGGTTCCGGGCGCCTGGCTGAACGAGGGCGGCCAGTCCGCCGCCGGCGCCGCCATCGACCAGCTTATCCGCCTGCATCCGGCCACCGACGACGCCGCGGCGCTGGCCCACGCCGCGGGCAGGCCGCTGCCCGAATGGCTGGCCGACCGCGCGCTGGCGTTGGCTGGGGGGCAGGCCAGCGCCGCGGCCCGGCTGGCCGACGACCTGCATGTGGTGCCGGAATTTCTGGGCAACCGTGCGCCCTTCGCCGACCCCCATGCCCGCGCCGTCATCATGGGCCAGGGGATGGAGACGGGGCCGGATTCGCTGGTCGCGCTTTACGTCGCCGGCATTCTCGGGCTGGGCTACGGGCTGCGCCAGATCATCGCGACGCAGGCCGCGCATGGCGCGCCCATCGCCTCGGTCAGCGTCTCGGGCGGGGCGGGGGCGCATCCGCTGACGCGCCAGCTTCTGGCCGATGCGACCGGCTGCCCGGTCGAGATCACCGAATGTGCCGAACCGGTGCTGCTGGGCTCGGCCATGCTGGGCGCGGTGGCGGCGGGCGTCTATCCCGACTTGCAGGCGGCGATGCCCGCCATGTCGCGCATCGCCACGCGCTGCACCCCCGATCCCGGCGCGGCGGATGTGCACGCGGTCCGCTATGCCGCCTTCCTGAGCCTGCAACAGACCGCGCGGGACATCCGCGCCGC
>JAXMDJ010000004.1:0-681214 GCA_046348875.1 Paracoccus sp. (in: a-proteobacteria) | reverse complement strand
ATCCGCGAAGGCTACAAGCTGCTGGGCCTTGAGACCTATTTCACCGTCGGCCCGAAAGAGGCCCGCGCCTGGACGATCCACAAGGGCACGCTGGCCCCGCAGGCGGCCGGCGTCATCCATGGCGACTTTGAACGTGGCTTCATCCGCGCCGAGACCGTCGCCTATGACGATTATGTGACCTATCGGGGCGAGGCCGGCGCCCGCGAGGCGGGCAAGTTCCGGGTCGAGGGCAAAAGCTACGAGGTCAAGGACGGCGACGTTCTGCATTTCCTGTTCAACGCCTAGACCGGCGCCAAAGCGGGCAAAAAAACGGGGGCGGGAATTTCCCGCCCCTTTTTCATTGGCCCTCGCCCGCTTTCGTCAGTTCGAGAAGGCGTCGATCAGGTTGATCACCGCAAGAATGCGGCGGGTATTGCGGTCCACGCGATAGATGCGGTCGTCGTCGCGGTAATAGTCCCAGTCGCGCCGCTGTTCGAGATCATAGCGGTCGTAATCGCGGATGCGGTAATAGTCGCCGCGCAGGATGTCGCCGCGGCTGTAATAGCGGCGCGCATGTCCGGGCGGCACGCAGGGATATTCCTTCCGCGCCAGACCGGGCGGGCAGTGGCGGCGCTCGGCGCGGGGGCGGCGCTCGTCCTCGTCGCGATACCAGCGGCGGTCGCGATAGTCGCGCCTTTCGCGTTGCTCGCGGTATTCCTTGCGATGGTGCTTGTCGCGGCCGTGGTCTTTGTCGGCAAGTGCGGGCGTGGCGATACTCGTGACGATCGCCAGGATCATGGCAGCCCGGAATGAGCGCTTCATCGGATTCTCCAGCTATGGAACTTGCTGCGTAATAACGCTGTAACATGGCACTGGATAGCAACGCATCCGGCGGGGCGGCGGTTTCATGCCAATCCGTGGTTTGCTGGGGATTCCGGGGGCCGAAAAAGACGAAAGCGGCCCGAAGGCCGCTTTTCGCTTGTCCCGAAGGAAGTTTTTGGAGCGGGCGATGAGATTCGAACTCACGACCCTAACCTTGGCAAGGTTATGCTCTACCCCTGAGCTACGCCCGCACTCCATCCCAGCGCCTCTCGGCCGCCGGTGACGGGTCATTTATGGGACGATGCGGGGGGGCGCAAGCGGAAAATGCGCCGGCTTGGGAAAATTTTTACCTTTGGCGTTTAAGACCGGACGGGGCGTGCGGGTCGCCATGCCGCACTTGACCCGACAAGCGCGGCGGCGGAATGTGCGCGCCAAAAAGGGGAAAGCGATGAAACCGGCCGACCAGATTTCGGAATTTGTCCGCGAAGCGATGGCGCAGGGCGGCAATCAGGACCAGATCGCGCAGGCGCTGGCCGATGCCGGCTGGTCCGCGCCCGAGGTCGAGGAGGCGCTGCATGGCTGGCAATCCGCGCCCGGCCTGCCGCCGGTGCCGCGCCCGCGCCCCTATGCCTCGGCGTCCGAGGCGCTGCTTTACGGGCTGCTGTTCCTGTCGCTGGGCGTGGTCGCGTGGAATATCTGCGATCTGGGCATGGACGTGGTCGACCGGCTGATTCCCGACCCGGTCGAAAGGGTTATCATGAACGGTTATGACACGACCAACAGCGGCCTGCGCTGGCCCATCGCCACGCTGATCGTGTTCACGCCGCTGTTTTTGTACCTGAACCGCAAGGTGGCGACGATGGCGCGCAGCGATGCCGGGCGGCGGCGGTCGCTGGTGCGCAAATGGTTCGCCTCGGTGACGCTGCTGGTCGCCTCGCTGGTGTTTCTGGGCGATGGCATCTACGTCATCTACGCATTGCTCAACGGAGAGTTGACGGCGCGTTTCGCGGCCAAGGCGGCGCTGGTGGCCGGGGTCACGGCGCTGGTCTTTGCCTATTATCGGGACGAACTGAATGACTAAGGGCTGGGCCAGCATCGCCATCATCCTGATCGCCGGCGCATTGATCGGCGTGGGGCTTGTGCTGACCGGCGGCCCCGGACAGGCGCGCAAGGAACGCCGCGACCAGGAGCGCAGCGACGACCTGAACGCGCTGGTCAGGCTGGTGGACTGTCTGGCCAACGCGAATCAGGGCCGCCTGCCGGACCGGCTGAAGCCAGACGGGGAATGCAGTTGGCTGACGCAACTGAACGATCCGTTTACCGGCGCCCCCTATGAATATGTGGTGACCGGCCCGCGCAGCTATCGGCTTTGCGCCGCGTTCGAGACGCCGCCAGGCCTGACCGGCCGCCTCTGGAAACGGGATGCGAATGGCTGCATCACCCGCCAATATGACGCGCCGCAGCAACCGGGCACGGCGGCAACGATTCCCTATCGGAATTAAGCGGCGGCCCCGGCAGGTCGCAAAGCCGCTGCGACTGCCCGCGGCAACGCCGACGCTTGGAACTTGCCGCGCCGTGCCTATGTTCTGGCGAAGGAACCCGCCCGAGGACGCATGACCAGCCATTCCCCGCAAAGCCCTGATAACGCCGGGTTCGACCTCGACCGCGCGCGGGTCTGCGCCATCGTCAACATGGGGTCGGGCCGCAAGGGCGGCGACGAAATCGCCGCGCGGCTGCAACAGGCGCTGCAAGCCCGCTGCGCCGCGCTTGATGTCCGCCGCATCCAGAAGGGCGCCGACCTGACCCAGATGGCCCGGCAGGCGGTGGCCGAGGGCTTCGACGTCGTCGCGGCCGTGGGCGGCGACGGCACGCAGGCGGCGGTGGCCAGCGCGCTGGTCGGGACCGGCGCCGCGATGGTGGTGATCCCCGGCGGCACCTTCAACTATTTCGCGCGCAACCTCGGCTCGGGCGAAACGGTGGACGAGGCGCTGCGGGTCTTTCAGCACCCCACGCTTCGCCATGTCCATGTCGGCGATGTCAACGGCATGATCTTCCTCAACAATATCAGCTTCGGCGCCTATCCCGAAATTCTCAGGCGCCGCGAAAGCATCTATCGCCGCTGGGGCCGCTCGCGCATCGCGGCCTATTGGTCGGCGCTGATCGCGGTCTGGAACCTGCGCCATCCCCTGCATCTCAGCGTCCGTGCCCAGGGGCGCGAGCAGCGCTTTACCACCGCACTCGCCTTCGTCGCCCGGAACGCCTATCAGCTTGAGACCTTCGGCCTCGAAGGCGCCGACCCCGTGCGCGAGGGGCATCTTGCGCTGCTCGTCGCCCGCGCGCGCAAGCCATGGCCGCTGGTTCGGTCGGCGCTGCGGCTGGCCTTCGGCAAAAGCGCCCGCTACGCCGATTTCGACCTGATCTGCGCCGATGAAATGCAGATCAGGGCGACGCCCGCGCATGAATATATCGCCCATGACGGCGAAAAGACCTGGATGGATTCGCCCTTTCATGTGCGGGTGCTGCCCGATGCGCTGAAGGTGCTGGTCCCCGCCGGAACCACCGGGCAGGATGGGGCATGACCCGCATCCTGCACCTTTCCGACCTGCATTTCGGGCTTGAGCGCGCGGCGCTGGTCCAGCCGCTGCTGGATCTGGTCAACGCCGCCCGCGCCGATCTGGTGGTGGTCACGGGCGACCTGACGCATCGGGCACACCCGGCGCAATTCGCCGCCGCCGCCGCCTTCCTGCGCCGGATCGAGGCGCCGCTGATCGCGGTCCCCGGCAACCACGATATCCCCTTCTACAACCTGACCCAACGAATCCTGCACCCCTATCGCCGCTTCAGCACGGCGATCGCCGAAACGCTCGAGCCCGTCGGCCATGTCGGCAATATCCGGGTGCAGGGCGTCAACAGCGTCGATCCGCTGGCCTGGCAGCGCGGCACGATCAGCGAAAGCCAGCTCGCCCGCATCACCGCCACGCTCGATCCCGCCTGCATCAATATCGTCGCCCTGCACCACCCGCTGCAACAGGCCCCCGGCATCGACAAGGCGCTGGCGCTGGGCGCATCGCAGGCCCTTGCCCGGCTGGAAAGCGCCGGCGTCCATGTCATCCTCAGCGGCCATCTGCATATCTGGTCGATCGGCGCCTTTCAGGACGCGGCGGGCCGCACCATCCTGCAGGTGCAGGCGGGGACCGCGCTTTGTGCCCGCCCGCACGACCGCCAGAACGAATTCGCCATTCTCGAATTTCTGGGCGACGACCTGATCGTCGAACGCCGCGTCGCGCCCATGTCGCAGCCGGGCTTCGGCCCGCCGCAATACCTGCGCTTCACCCGCCGCAGCGGCAGGTGGCAAAGCCTCTGATCTTTCTTCTTTACCGAAATATCCTCGGGGGTCCGGGGGGTGAGCCCCCCGGCGTCCCCCTTACGCCTTGGCCTCGACGGTGATCCTTGTGCCCCATGGGTCGCTGAACGAACCGGCCCCCAGCGCCTGCATCACCGCCGGATCGGCCTCCAGCACCACCTCGGACAGGCCGGCCGCGTCGGCGCTGCGCACCCCCGCGCCGCGGCTTCTCCAGATATTCCCGGCAAGGTGATGGTGATAGCCGCCGCTGGCAAAGAAACTGGCGCCAAAGACATGGGCGGTCCGGTCCATGCCCAGCCGGTTCATGTAGAACTCCTCGGCCCTGGCCACGTCGCCGACTTGCAGATGCACATGCCCGACGACGGTCCCCAGGGGCGCGCCCCGCCACGGCCCATCGCCCGCGGCCAGCAGCCCCTGCACGTCCAGCGCCACGGTATCCATCCGCACCTCGGCGCCATTCCGTGCCCAGGTCTCGCGGGGGCGGTCGGCATAGATTTCGATGCCGTTGCCCTCGGGGTCGTGCAGATAGACCGCCTCGCTCACCAGATGGTCCGAGGCGCCGTCCAGCCGCAGCCCGCCATCCGCCGCAAAGCGCAGCCAGCTTCCCAGCGCGGCCCGTTCGGGCAGCAGAAAGGCGGTGTGGAACAGCCCCGCCTCGTTCGGGCGCAGGCGTGCGGCGCGATCGCGGCGCAGCGCCAGCAGCGGGCGGTCGTCGACCCCCAGCACCATTTCCGCCCCGTCGCCCGACAGGCGCTGCAAGCCGATGCTGTCCTGATAGAAACCGCCGACCTTTTCCAGATCGTTGACGGTCAGCACGACCCGGCCGACCTGAAGGGGGGCGTCACTTGTCGCCATGATGATCTCCTTGATCCTTGCCAGCAGGATAGGCGCGACCATGCAGCCGCGAAATGGCGAAAGTCGTGGAATACTGCCGCCGTCATGGCGACAATTTCCGCCGATTGCCTTCGCGCGGCGCAGGGCGCATGATGCGGGACCCCTGCCGCCGGATGATGATGACGCCCAAGCCCCGCCAGCCCCGCCCCAAAGCCGCGCCCAAACCCGCGCCACAAGCCGCGCCTCAAGCCGCCGAAAAGCCCGAGGCCGCGCCGCTTGCCGCCGATCCCGCCCGGATGGAGATCTTTCTGGTCGCCACCCCGGGGCTTGAGGACCCCTTGGCGGACGAGGCACGCCAGCACGGCTTTGACGCGCAGGCCCAGCCCGGCGGTGTCACCTTTACCGGCGGTTGGCCCGATGTCTGGCGCGCGAACCTGCAACTGCGCGGCGCCACCCGCGTCCTTGCCCGCATCGGCGCCTTCCGGGCCATGCATCCGGCGCAACTGGACAAGCGCGCGCGCCGCTTTCCGTGGGCCGACTGGCTGCGCCCGGACGTGCCCCTGCGGATCGAGGCCACCAGCCGCAAGTCTCGCATCTATCACGCCGGCGCCATCATCCAGCGCTTTCAGGCCGCGATCACCGAAACCCTTGGCGCCCCCATCGCCGAGGACGCGCCGGTGACGCTGAAAATCCGCATCGAGGACGACCTTTGCACCATCAGCCTCGATACTTCGGGCGAATCGCTGCACAAGCGCGGCCACAAGCAGGCGGTCGGCAAGGCGCCCATGCGCGAGACCATGGCGGCGATGTTCCTGCGCCAATGCGGCTTTGACGGCGCGGGGCCGGTGCTCGATCCGATGTGTGGCTCGGGCACATTCCCGATCGAGGCGGCCGAGATCGCCTCGGGCCTGAACCCCGGCCGGATGCGCCATTTCGCGTTCGAGCTGTTCGCAGGTTTCGACGATGTCGCGTGGCAGGCGATGCGCGCGGCCCCGGCGATCCCGCCCGCGCCGCAGGCCGTGCGCTTCTTTGGCCGCGACCGCGATGCCGGCGCGATCCGCATGAGCCAGGAAAACGCCAGCCGCGCCGGCCTTGAAAGCTGGACCCAGTTCCAGCCTGGCGCGATCAGCGACCTGACCCGCCCCGAGGGGCCGCCCGGCCTTGTCATCATCAACCCGCCCTATGGCGCGCGGATCGGCAACAAGGGCCCGCTTTTCGGCCTGCACGCCGCGATGGGCGAGGTCTTGCGCGACCGATTCAGTGGCTGGCGCGTCGCCATCGTCACCAGCGATGCCCAGCTTGCCCGCGCCACCGGGCTGCCGTTCCGCGAACCCGGACCCTATATCGCCCATGGCGGGTTGAAGGTCCGGCTGTGGCAGACCGGGCCGCTTTGATCCCTGCCGGGTTTAGTCCTTGCCATGCCGTGCTGCTGCCCGCCGCGCCGGCCAGCGCGGCAGGTCGGGGACGATAAGGCTGTCGCCGGGCGTGACGCGCCCCGCCAGCCAGATCAGGTCGCGCCGCGCCATGGCGATGCAGCCCGCCGTCGGAAAGCCGGGCCGCCGCCACTGATGCAGAAAGATCGCCGAACCCATGCCGGGCTGCGCGCGGGGATAGTTCCAGTCGGTGATCAGCACGATGTCGTAAAGCGGGTCGGGGCGGCGCATCGCCTCGTGGCTGGCGGCAAAGGGGGCGCGGACATGCTGGTTATAGTCCGGCTGGTCCGAGGCATCGCACCACAGATCCCCCGGCAGGATCGGCAGCGCCCATGGGCTGGGCCGCGCCAGCCGGTCGGGCCGGAACAGCACCCCAAGGATGCGATGCGCGCCCATCGGCGTTGCGCCATCGCCCTCGCGCTTGTGGGCGCTGATCCCGCCGCGCCCGAGGCTGCACGGAATCAGCCGTTTCCCGGCCCGCAGGCCCATCGGCGTCAGCAGGATATTCACAGCAGATGCCCCGATTTCTGCGCCTTCACATCCAGATAGCCGGTGTTGTGGCGGTTGCGCGGCGTGATCAGCGGCACGCGCTCGGCCACGCGGATGCCGTGGCCCTCCAGCATGGCGACCTTGCGCGGGTTGTTGGTCATCAGCCGCACCGCGCCAAAGCCCATGCGCCTGAGGATGCCGGCGCCGATGCGGAAGTCGCGCTCATCGTCGTTGAACCCCAGCCGGTGATTGGCCTCGACCGTGTCGAAGCCCTGATTTTGCAGGGCATAGGCGCGCATCTTGTTGGCCAGCCCGATGCCGCGCCCCTCTTGATTCAGGTAAAGCAGCACGCCCTCGCCCTCTTGGCCCATGGCGTTCAGCGCCGCGTGCAACTGCGGGCCGCAATCGCATTTCAGGCTGCCCAGCACGTCGCCGGTGAAACAGGCCGAATGCAGCCGCGCCAGCACCGGCTGGTCGCGATGCGGGGCGCCGATCTCGACGGCGTAATGCTCGGCCTCGCCATCGTCGGGGCGGAAGATGTGAAGTTTCGCGTTCTCGGCGGCTTGCAGGGGCAGAGCGCGCGGCGGCGACGGGGGCAAGGGCGGCCTCGGTCGCCATCTGCGTCAACGCCCGGCCGGGGGGCAGCCGCGTCAGCCCGGGGGCGGGTCACTTACCGGGACCATCAGCACGGCGGGCAAAAGCTGCGCCGATTTCGCCAATGCGATGGCGGCGCGGTGGGCTGGGCATCGCCGCCGCGGGCGCTGCGCAGCGGCCCCTTCATCGGCGTCATCAGATCGCCCACCGGGTCGGCGACCGCGCGCAGCCATGCCGGATCGGTGCCGTCGGGGACCTCGATCCGGGCGATGTCATCGTCATAGACGCGCGCCTTCAGCGTCTCGGCCCGCCACGAGGTGACGGCCAGGATCGCCGGGCCAAGCGCACGCATGGCGGCGATGCGGTCGGAGGAAACCGTCTCGACCGCCGCCGCCAGCCAGCCGCCGATCACCACGGGCAGGCCGATGCGCAGATCGGCGCGGGCGCGTGACAGGGTCTCGGTCAGGGTCGGGATCAGGCTCATGGCATCCGCAAATGTGAAACAAACTGAAACATAGGGCGCTTTTCCGACAACTCCATGTGAGAATTGCTGCAATGCGCTGGACGCGGGGCCATCGCATCCTCACGTTTCCGCCATAACGCCAAAGGAGGCAAGAATGGCCGGACTGAAAAAAATCCTGCTGGTCGACGACGAAGAGGACCTGCGCGAGGCGCTGGCCGAACAGCTTGTCGCCACCGAGGACTTCGAGGTGTCCGAAGCCGGCACCGGCGCCGAGGCGGTCGAAAAGACCAGAGGCGCGATCTTCGACCTTGTCGTGCTGGACGTGGGCCTGCCCGACACCGATGGGCGCGAATTGTGCAAGCGCCTGCGCAAGCAGGGGGTGAAATGCCCGGTGGTGATGCTGACCGGGCATGACACCGATGCGGATACGATCCTCGGGCTCGACAGCGGGGCGAACGACTATATCACCAAACCGTTCAAGTTCCCGGTGCTGCTGGCGCGGCTGCGCGCCCAGCTTCGCACGCATGAACAATCCGAGGACGCGATCTTCCAGCTTGGCCCCTATACGTTCAAGCCGGCGATGAAGATGCTGATCGATCAGAAGGACCGCAAGATCCGCCTGACCGAGAAGGAAACCAACATCCTCAAGTTCCTGTATCGCGCGCAGGACGGCGTGGTGCCGCGCGACGTGCTGCTGCACGAGGTCTGGGGCTACAACGCGGGCGTCACCACGCATACGCTGGAAACCCACATCTATCGCCTGCGCCAGAAGATCGAGCCCGATCCCTCGAACGCGCGGCTGCTGGTGACCGAATCCGGCGGCTATCGCCTGGTCGCCTGACGCCGCGAAGACCGGCAACCGGGGCCATTGCGTCACCGCCGCGCGGGGGACTTCGCGTCCCCCGCACCCCCTGCGGGATATTTGTGCATGAAAGACAGGCAGCAGTCGGCGCGCCCTGATCTTCCATGGAAAAATATCCTCGGGGGGTTCGGGGGGCGAAGCGCCCCCGTGCGGCGGCGATGGACAAGGCCGCCCTTGCCGCCTAGGGTCGGCCCCCGGAAAAGGAGCCTGCCTCATGTTCACCATCGCCACCTGGAACATCAATTCGGTCCGTCTGCGCGAGGCGCTGGTTGCCCGACTGCTGACCGAAGAGGCGCCCGATATCCTGTGTCTGCAGGAGATCAAGACGCCCATCGACAAGTTCCCGGTCGAGGGGTTTGCGGCACTTGGCTATCGCTATCTCGTGGCGCGCGGGCAAAAGGGCTATAATGGCGTGGCGATCCTGTCGAAGCTGCCGCTGGAGGATGCGGGCGAGCGGGACCATGCCGATCTTGGCCATGCCCGCCACGTTGCGGCTCGGCTGGAGAATGGCGTCACCATCCACAACTTCTATGTTCCGGCCGGCGGCGACATTCCCGACCGCGAGCAGAATGAGAAATTCGGGCAGAAGCTGGACTTCCTGACTTCGATGCGCGATGCGTTCCGCGCCGAGGCCCCGGCCCGCGCGATCCTTGTCGGCGATCTCAACATCGCTCCGCGCGAGGATGACGTCTGGTCGCACAAGCAGCTTCTGAAGATCGTGAGCCACACCCCCATCGAGGTCGAGCATCTGGCCGCCGCGCAGGACGCCGGCAAATGGGTCGACATCACCCGCCAGGACATCCCCGAGGGGCTGCTTTACAGCTGGTGGAGCTATCGCGCCAAGGACTGGGATGCCGCCGACAAGGGCCGGCGTCTGGATCACATCTGGGCCACGCCCGATATCGCCAGCGCCGGGCATGGCAGCCGCATCCTGCGCCCCGTGCGCGGCTGGGACCAGCCCAGCGATCACGTTCCGGTTCTGGCCAGCTTCGACCTTTAGACGGTGCGCCACATCGCCGCGCGGCCGACCTTGCATCGCGGCGGTGGCTGATCCATCTAGGGAATGACCCGTCCGCATGAGGAATCCCGATGCTAGAGCTAGGCTCCGCCCCCGCCCCGCAGGCCCCCGCCGACATCATCAAGGACGTGACCGAGGCGACCTTCATGGCCGATGTCATCGACGCCTCGATGACGGTGCCGGTGATCGTCGATTTCTGGGCGCCGTGGTGCGGTCCCTGCAAGACCCTTGGCCCCCAGCTCGAGGCCGAGGTCGCCCGCCACAAGGGCCGCGTCCGCATGGCCAAGATCAACGTGGACGAAAACCAGATGATCGCCGGCCAGTTGCGCGTGCAGTCGATCCCGACGGTCTATGCCTTCTTTCAGGGCCAGCCGGTCGATGCCTTCCAGGGCGCGGTTCCGGCCAGCCAGATCAAGCAATTCGTCGAAAAGCTGGTCGCGCTGGGCGGCGACGACGGGGGCCTCGCCGAGGCGCTTGACGCCGCCGAAGCCATGCTGACCGAGGGCGCCGCCGAGGACGCGGCCGAGACCTTTGCCGCCATTCTGGGCGAAGAACCCGAAAACCCCGTCGCCTGGGGCGGGCTGATCCGCGCCCATCTGGCCGCCGGCCAGTCCGACAAGGCCGCCGAGGCGCTGGGTCAGGTTCCCGCCGCCATCGCCGGCGCCGCCCCGGTCGAGGCGGCGCGCGCCCAGTTGCAACTGGCCCGGCAGGCCGCCAATGCCGGCCCCCTGGACGAGCTGCGCCAGAAGGTCGAGGCCGATCCCGCCGACCAGCAGGCGCGTTTCGATTATGCGACCGCGCTGCATGCCTCGGGCGAGGTCGAGGCGGCGATCGACCAGTTGCTTGAGGCCTTTCGCCGCGACCGCGAATGGAACGACGGCGCTGCAAAGGCGCAGCTCATCACCATTTTCGATGCGCTGAAGGCCACCGATCCGATTGCGCAAAAGGGCCGCCGCCGGCTGTCGTCGCTGATCTTCGCCTGAGCCATGCCGCGCGGTCCTGACCTGCCCGAGACCATCGCGCTGTTCCCGTTGCCGGGCGCGATCCTGATGCCTCGGGCGCGGCTGCCCTTGCAGATCTTCGAGCCGCGCTACCTGCAACTGGTCGAGGATGTGCTGAAGACCCCCGCCCGCCTGATCGGGATGATCCAGCCAGCCGGTGGGGCGCAGGAGGCGCTGGCCGATATCGGCTGCGCCGGCCGGATCGTGGCGTTTTCGGAACTGGATGACGGGCGGCTGATGATTTCGCTGAAGGCGTGCTCGCGCTTTCGGCTGATCGAGACGCGGCCCGGCTTCACCCCCTATCTGCGGGCCGAGGTCAGTTGGACCGGCTTTGAAACCGACCTGCTGACCCAACCCGAAGAGGACCCCGGTTTCGCCCGTGCGGCCTTCATGGCGCGGCTGGCGCGCTATATGGACCTGCGCGGCGTGGGAACGGACTGGACCTCGGCCGAGGCCTCGGACGATGAGACGCTGGTCAATGCGCTGGCGATGCTTTTGCCGCTGTCCCCCGAGGAAAAGCAGGCGCTTCTGGAATGTGCGACCCTTGCCGGGCGGCGCGCGCTGCTGGACGGGCTGATGGAATATGCGCTGCGCGGCGGCGACAACGAGGAGATCATCCAGTGACCGACACCCCCGAATCGCAGGACCGCGGTTTTGACCGCCACATGCTTGAGGCGCTGGTCTGCCCGGTGACCCACGCCACGCTGCGCTATGACGCGCGGGCGCAGGAGCTGATTTCCGAAGCCGCCGGGCTGGCATTTCCGATCCGCGACGGCATCCCGATCATGCTTCTGGACGAGGCACGCCAGATCAAGGCGTAAACGGGCAGGCGCGGGGTGCGACCGGCGGCCCGTCATTGCCGGAAAACTGCCTAAACTGACAAGATCCAAACCCGCCCCGTAAGGTTTTTCTTCATACCTTGATCCGATAAGAAGAACTGCGCCCATCGAAAGGACCGTCGCGGGTCCGGCCGGGGGCGCAGGTGTATGGTGTCTGGTGAATGAGAATGGTGCAGGGTTCCGGTTACCGGCCCGATATCGACGGGTTGCGCGCCATCGCGGTCGCCTTGGTCGTCCTGTTTCACGCCGGCCTGCCGGGGCCAAGCGGCGGCTTCATCGGCGTCGACGTCTTTTTCGTCATTTCCGGCTATCTGATCACCTCGATCCTGCTGCGCGAGATGCGGGACGGCAGCTATTCGCTGGCGCGCTTCTACGAACGGCGGGTCCGGCGGATATTCCCGGCGCTGGTCGTGGTGCTGCTGGCGACGACGGCGGCGGGGCTGGCGGTGCTGACCCCCGACCAGTTGGCCGCCTATGGCCGCAGCATGCTGGCGACCATGCTTTTTGTCTCGAACTTCTATCTTGGCATGACGGCGAACTATTTCTCGCCCGATGCCGAGACGCAGCCCCTGCTGCACACCTGGTCGCTGGCGGTCGAGGAGCAGTTCTACATCGTCTTTCCGGTCATGCTGGCGCTGCTGATGCGCTGGCTTCCCCGCCGGCTGAAGCCGGTCATCTGGGGGCTGACGCTGGCAAGCTTTGCCGCCTGCCTCGTGTTGACCGGACTGCGGCCGACGCTGGCCTTTTACCTGGCGCCGACCCGCGCGTGGGAGCTTCTGGCCGGCAGTCTGCTGGCGCTTCACGCGCCGCGCGCCTTGCCGGCGGGGCGGCGCTGGATCGCGCAAGGGCTGGGGCTGGCCGGGCTGGCGCTGATCCTGGGCGCGGGTGTCGGCCTGACCGCGCAGACGCCGTTTCCCGGCTGGGCGGCGGCGCTGCCGGTGCTGGGGTCGGTCGCGTTGATCCTGGCGGGAAGCCTGGGCGGAGGGCCGGCGACCACGCTTCTGTCCAGCGCGCCGTTGCGGGGGCTGGGGCTGATTTCCTATTCGCTGTACCTCTGGCACTGGCCGGTGATCGTGCTGCTGCGCTTCTGGACCATCGACCCGCCGACGCCCTTGCAGATGGCGCTGGCGGTGCTGGCGATGCTGCTTTTGTCGGTGCTGTCGTGGAAATTCGTCGAGCAGCCCTTTCGCCACCCCCGGCGCGGGTCGCGCGGCCTGCGCTATCCGGCGCTGTGGGCGGGGGCGGCCTCGATCCTTGCAGTCGGGGCGATCTCGGCGGTGCTGGTGCAGACGCAGGGGCTTCCGGGCCGTTTTTCCGCGGCCGAGCAGCTTTTGCTGGTCGAAGAACCAAAGGATGGCAGCGTCCCCTGCGATGGCAACCGCGACTGGCAACAGATCATGGAATGTCCCCTTGGCGCGGCCACCGGCCCCGAGACTTTCCTTGTCTGGGGCGATTCGCATGGCCTGTCGCTGCTGCCTGGCCTTGACCCGGCCATGGCCCGGCTGGGTCGCCGGGGGATATTCGTCGGCATCCCGGGCTGCGTCACGCTGCTGGGGCTGAGTCGCGCGAACGCGCCCTTTCCGCAGCTTTGCCCGCCTTTGGGCCAGCATGTGCTGTCGGTGCTGGACAAGAACCCGCAGATCCGCACGGTATATCTGGTCAGCCGCTGGGCGGTCTATGCGCAGGGCCTGCGCTTTCGCCACGCGCCCACGGCGCGGCAGACGCTGGTCATCGACGCCGAAAGCCCGGCGCCCGCGCTGGACGAAAACCCGCGCGCCTTTGCCCGCGCGCTGGACCGCACCATCGCCGAACTGCGCCGGCGCGGGCTGAAGGTCGTGGTGATCGAGCAGGTGCCGGATGTGGGCTACCATGTCTCGACCGCGATGGTGATGACCAGACGCACCCGCCGCGAACTGGAGCTGCGGCCGAGCCGGGCCGAATACGACGCATTTCAGGGTTCGACCGACGCGCTTTTCGCGCCGCGTATCGCCCGGGGCGAGATTTCGGTGGTGTCGCTGGCGGACCTGCTGTGCGATGCTGCGATGTGCCGCGTCACCACCCGCGACGGCCTGCCCGCCTATTGGGACGACAACCACCTGTCGCGGCGCGGCGCCCGCGAGCTGGCCCCCGAACTGGCCGAGGTGCTGCGCTGATGCGGGGACCCGTTTCCAGACGACCGCCCGTGGCGGCGCCTGTATCGCCGGACGGCCTTGACAGCGCGTGCCGATGCCGCCCTGCTTGGAGGTTATAGTGTTTGCCTTAGTGTCTATCGTTGAGGGGCTTCACAAGTCATGAACATGTCAGATACGCCGCGCCCCGGCACCACCATGATCAGCGTCGTCGTTCCGGTCTATTGCGGTGCGAACTACCTTGAGGCCCTGACCGCGGCGCTGGACGAGCTGCGCCGCGAATGGCTTGAACAGGGCGCCCCCTTCCTGCTGGCCGAGACGATCTTCGTCGACGATGCCGCCATCGACGACTCGGGCCCGCTGATCGACCGGCTGGCGCTGAAATATCCATGGGTCGTGCCGCTGCATCTGTCGCGCAACTTCGGCCAGCACCCGGCCACCATCGTCGGCATCCTGCACAGTTCCGGCGATTGGGTCGTCACCATGGACGAGGACCTGCAACACCGCCCCGAGGTCATCAAGCTGCTGCTGCGCAAGGCCGTGACCGGACACGATGACATCGTCTATGCCAAGCCGGCCTCTGCCGTGCATGAGGCCGCGATCCGCGACTGGACCTCGCGCAGCTTCAAGCGCGTGATGCAATGGCTGACCGACAACCCGAACCTGTCCAGCTTCAACAGCTTCCGGCTGATCCGCGGCCCGGTGGCGCGGGCGGCGGCCAGCGTCTGTTCGCATGACACCTACCTGGACATCACGCTGGGCTGGTTCACGCAAAGCATCGGCGTGCTCAACGTCGAGATGAAGGACGAGCGTTACATCCAGACCAAGCGCAGCGGCTACAGCCTGCGTTCGCTGCTGTCCCATGGCTGGAGGATGATCTTCTCAAGCCAGATCAAGCTGTTGCGCATCGGCTCGATCCTTGGGCTTTCGGCGATGCTGTTCTCGGTCGTGGCGGCGGCTTATTTCCTGATCGTGCGGATCTTCTATCCGATGGATATCGGGGTGCAGGGCTGGACGTCGCTGTTTCTGGCGATCACCTTCTTTGGCGGGCTGTCGGCCTTCATGCTGGGGATCGCGCTGCAATACCTGTCCTCGATGATCCTCAGGGCGCATGGCAAGCCGACCTTCTTCACCATCGACCGCTCGGGCGATGCGGCGGGGGCGGCGTGGCTGGCGCAGCGCGCGGACCCGCAGCCATGAAACTGCTGCGGCACGAGGCAGAGGACGGCCCGTCGGTGCTGCTGTTCGGTCTGGGGCTGATCGGCGGCGCGGTGGACCGGGCGCTGCGCCTGCGATGCGGTGCGGGCGCCATGCATTTTCCCTATGACTGGCGCGACGGCCCGTTGCGCGCGGCGCAGCGGCAGGCGATCCTGGCCGCGCTGCCGCCTGCGGACCGGGTCGCGGTCGTCTGGACCGGCGGGCAAAGCGGCTTTGCCTCGACCGACGCGGACATGGCGCGGGAAACCGCGCTGGTCGCCGAACTGGTCGCCATGGCCGAGGGGCTGGCGCAGGCCGGGCGGCAGGTCGATTTCCACCTGATGAGTTCCGCCGGCGGCCTGTTTGAAAGCCAGACGCAATGCACCGCCGCCAGCCGGCCCCACCCCCTGCGCCCCTATGGCGAGGGCAAATGCCGGCAAGAGGAAACCCTCGCGCGCGCCATCGGCCTTGGCCGGCGCTGCGTCTATCGGCCAAGTTCGGTCTATGGCGTGACGCGCTCGCGCCGGGTGGGGCTGGTGACGGCGCTGATCTCGAACGCGGTGCGGGGCGGCACGACGCGCATCTTCGGCAATCCGCACACGCTGCGCGACTATGTGCTGGCCGACGATATCGGCCGTTACATGGCCGGCCGCATCCTTGAGCCGGGCGGCGCCGGGCCGGTGGAAACCATGCTGCTGGCCAGCGGCCGCGCCGCCTCGGTCTTCGAGGTGATCGAGCGGATCCGCGAACGGATGGACCGGCCGCTGCTGCTGCAATTCGATCCGCATCCCTCGAATGTCCGGGACATGAGCTTTCTGCCCTCGGCGCTGCCGGCGGACTGGCAGGCGACCTCGCTGGTCAGCGGCATCGCCGGGATCGCGATATTCTTCCGCAGCGGCTCAGCCTGAAGGAGACCGCCCGATGTCCGCATCTTTCCCCGCAACGGCCAACCCCGCAACGGGCCGCCCCGATGTCGGTCCCGCCTTCCTGCGGCCGGCGCTGGTGCTGCTGTGGCTGGTCTCGGCCCCGGTGCTGTGCATCCTTTACCTGAAGATCGAGCCGTCGCCCGACCAGGCGCAGTTCGATTATATGGCGTGGCTGGCGACGCAGGGGCGCCCCTTCTACGCCTATAGCTTCGACATGAACTGGCCGGGCGCGATGCTGCTGCACGAGGCCGCGATCCGGCTGTTCGGTCCGACCGCCTGGGCGTGGCACCTGCTGGATTTCATGCTGACCGAGCTTGCCACCATGGCGGCGGCGCTGTTTCTGTGGCGGGCCGGGTTCCGGCTGGCGCCATGGATCGTGCTGGTGCTTTATCCGCCGCTTTATGTCACCGCCGGCGCCTGGATGGCGGGGCAGCGCGACATCGTCGCCATTGGCCTGCTGATCGTGGCCTGCTGCGCCATGCTGGCGCCGCCCCGGCGCGAAAGGCTGGCGCTGCTGGTCGCCGGTGCGCTGGTCGCCTGCGCCGTGCTGATCCGCCCCACCTATCTTTCGGTGCTGGCCGGGCTGATGATCCTTGAGACGCTGCCGCGAGGCTGGCTGCGCCAGCCGCGCCGGCATGGCGTCCTTGTCCGGTTGCTGGCGCTGGTCGCGGGTTTTTCCGCGGTCATCCTGGCCGTGCTGGGCTGGGCGGTCGCGGTCGGCAACCTTGACGACTGGTATCGCCAGTCGGTGCTGTTTTCGTTGCAGGTCTATGCGGGTGAGCCGCCGATGAACCTTGTGCAGACGCTGGTTACCGTGTTCACGCGCTGGTGGCACTGGCTGTCCCTTGGTGCGTCGGTCGGGCTGGTGCTGTGGGTCATGCGCGACCGCGGCCTGCGCTATCCGCTGCTGCTGGTGCTGGGCCTTGCCTTATCGATCCTGATGTCCTTTTTCGCCCAGAACAAGGGCTTCGGCTATCATGTTGCGGGCTTCGTGCCGCTGCTGGCGATGCTGACCTCGGTCGCGATCGACCAGCTTGCCGAACGGGCGGGCGCGGCCCGCATCCCGCGGCGGCGCCGGCTGCTGGGGGGCGCGGCGCTGGCGCTGGCCGGGCTGGCCGCCCTTGGCACGGCGGGCAAGCTTGCCGGGGATGCAAGGCTGCTGCGGGACTATCTGCAAAACGGCATCGCGCCGGTGGCGGGCGGCTATGGCATCCCTGCCGCCGACCAGGCCCGGATGATTGCGATGATCCGCGCCGAAAGCACGCCTGAAGATACGCTGGCCCAATACGGCACCGCGCATCACATCCCCTATCTGGCGCAAAGGCTGCCGCCGCATCGCTTCATCACCCCGGCGATCGAGCTGATGACCCCCGCCTTCCCGCTTTATGGACCGTGGCTGGCCGAGATCCGCGACGGGCTGCGCGACCGGCCCCCGGCTTTCGTGCTGATTACCGGCACGCCCTTTCAGCGGGACGCAGCCGGGCTGAAGGCCCCCGGTGCGAATACGCCGGCGCTGGCCGAACTGCTGGCCTTCATGGGCAACGACTACGAGCCGCGCATTCAGGGCGATTACGGCACTCTTTTCAAACGGGTGGCAAAGTGAGCCCGGCTTTGGCCGCCGCCCGGCAGACGCTCAGCTTTCTGGTCGTCGGCGTGTCGTCGACCGGGCTTTATTTCCTGCTGCTCTGGCTGCTGCGCGAGCGGGTGGGCAGCGTCCTGCTGCTGACCGGCCTCTGCTACGGCGCCAGCATGGTCTACAACTACCTGCTGCAAAGCGGGCTGACCTTCCGCGCAGGGCCGCCGACCCGGCGCAGCGTGTCGCGCTTTGTCGCCATGCATCTGGCGGCGATGGCGCTGAATTCGCTGCTGATGGCGGGGCTGGTCGAGCGGCTGGGCCTGCCGCTGTTCCAGTCGCAACTGGTGGTGACGGGCTGCATTTCGGCGATGATCTTTTTCGTGTCGAAATACTGGGTCTATCCGCGCTGACCCCCCCCTCAGGCGGAAAAGCGCAGCATCAGGGCCGCTTTCAGCAGGACCTGATCGCTGTCCTCGCCGTCCTGGGGGTCGCGTTCGTCCAGCATCACCAGCAGGCGGTTCATGGCGATACGGGCGATCTCGGCATAGTCCTGCGCCACCGTCGTCAGCGGCGGGCAGGCATAGCGCGCCAGCGGGTGGTCGTCGTGCCCGGCGATGCGCAGCGCGAATTCCGGGCCGTGGCCGATGCGCAGCCCGGCCTCCCATCCCGCCAGCAGCGCGCCGAAGGCCAGCCGGTCATTGGCGCATAGCAGCGTGCGCGTGGGCAGGCCCGCACGCAGCGCAAGCTGCGTCTGTTCGTGGCCGATACGCTCGAACTCCCAGCTTGCGCCTTCGGGCGTGGGCAGGACCATCGGCGCGTGGCCGGCGGCCTGCATCGCCTCTTCATAGGCGAGGCGGCGGCTTTGGGCGTTCCGGTTCACCCCGGGCATGCCCAGAAAGCAGGGCGGCTCGCCCGAGCGGCACAGGTAATCGACGATCAGGCCAAAGCTGTGGCGATTGTCGGTGCCGACGAAGGGCGCGTCGTCGGCGCCGGGGCTGTCGACATAGATCAGCGGCACGCGGCTGCCCAGCGAGGCAAGCTTGCCCTGCACGCCCGTCCCGCCCAGGGGGGCGACGATGGCGCCGGCAATGTTCATCGACTGGAAGCGCTCGATCGCCTCGACCTCAAGATCGGGGCGGCCGGCTGAACTCAGCACGACGGCGAAATAGCCGGCGGCATCGGCGATTTCCTCGATGCGGCGGGTCAGCTCCATGTAGAAGGGATCGGCCGCATTGGGGATGATGACGCCAAGGATGCGGGTCCGGCGGCGTTTCAGGTTGACCGCGAACAGGTTCGGCCGAAAGCCCGAGGCGCCGATCGCCTGCTCGATCCGCTTGCGGGTATTGCTGCGCACCGAGGCGGGGTCGTTGAAGAATTTCGACACGGTCGGCCGCGACAGCCCGACATAGGCGGCAAAGTCCTCCATCGTGCGGATGTCGGCTGCCTGCGGCTTTCCTGTCATCATGCCTTCCCGTTGGTCCCCTGCGGGGTCTTGCTGCCACATGCGGCGATATAGTCCTGCGCCAGCCTTTCGACCGCGGCCAGCGCCAGGTCGCGCGCCCGCGGCGGCAGTTTCCCGGCGCGGACATCGGCATAAAGCGCCCCAAGATACTGGCCGATCAGCGTTTCGGGAAGAGGCTGATCGCCCAGCAGGTCCAGCAGGTCCGCGACCGCCGCCGCGGCCTCGGGCGCGGGCCAGTAATAGCGGATGCGGTCGGAATACGAAAACTGCCGCTGAAGCGCGCGTTCCGCCGGGCTGCCGTGATAATAGCGGTCCCAGTTGGCCGGATCGGCCAGCATCACCGCCTCCATCGTGGCGCGCAGGGTGCGGGGGCGCTGGCCGGGGAACAGTTCCTCGGCGATGGCGTCAAGGCCGTAAAGCGCCTCGCGCAGCACGAAGGTCAGGCCGGGCCCGACCTTGAGGATGGCAAAGCCGTCGTCGACCAGCCGCGTCAGCGCGTCGCGCGTCTGGTAGTCGGTCGAATGCGCCTCATAGACCAGCCCCGGCATCTGCGGCAGCACGGCGCAAAGCGCGGTGGCCTTTTCCGGGGCATAGTCGATGACATTGTGATTGCCGAATTCGACGCCGGGCTGCACGACAAGGCCGATGACGCGGGCAAAGGCATCCGCCAGCCCGGCCTTGGCGAAGGCGTCGCGATGGACGGCGAAGGTGGTCAGGGCGGCGTCGGGCCGCGTCACCTCCAGCCCCTCGATTTCCTCAAGCGCGCCGCCGGGGATCGGGACTTCGGTGCCGATGATATAGACGGGCAGGGTGCCGCCCGCGGGCAGGGACGCCTCGGCCGCCGCCGCCAGCGCTGCCGCGCGGGCCGAGGTGGTGGCGTCGTCCAGCGCCACCGGCTCACCCAGGCAACCCATCGAGCAGTCGAGATGCAGCTTGGTGAAGCCCGCGGCGGCATAGGCGCGGATCATCGTGTCGGCCTTGGCCAGCGCCTGTTCGGGGGGCAGGTGCTTCCACGGGTTCGGCCCCAGATGGTCGCCGCCAAGGATCAGCCGCGACAGCGGAAAGCCGGTGCGCAGGGCGATGTCCTCAACGAAGCGGCGGAAACCGGCGGGGGTCATGCCGGTATAGCCGCCGTCCTGATTGACCTGATTGCAGGTCGCCTCGATCAGCAGGGGCAGGTCGGTGGGCAGGGTGGCCAGCATCGCGGCCTCGATGGCCATGGGATGGGCGGTGCAGATCGACGGGATGCCCGAGGGGCCGGGACGGCCGCGCCAGCCGGCGATGGAAAGCAGGATATTGTCGGTCATGTCCGGTCCCCCGAAATGGTCAGCAACTGGTCAAGCTGGGCGCGGGTCGAGGTGCCCTCCATCGGGCCAAGCTGCGTCACCGCGCGGGCGCCGGCGGCATTGGCCAGCCGCAGCGCCTGATCGGGCGCGGTCCCCGCCAGCCAGAAGGACAGGAATGCCCCGCCGAAACAGTCGCCGGCCCCGGTCGGGTCCAGTTCCTCGACCGCGATGGGGGCGGCGTCGATGCGCTGGCCGGTCTGAAACAGGCTTGCCCCCGCAGCGCCGCGCTTGACGACGACGGTGCGGATGCCGCCCGCCAGCAGCGCGGCGATGGCGCCCGCCTCGTCCCGGGCATCGGACAGCAGGAACAGTTCCTCGCCCGAGGGCAGGAACAGGTCGGTCATGGCCAGCACCTGCGCCAGCGCCTCGGCCATGCCGGGCGCGTCCAGAAGTTCGGGCCGCAGGTTCGGGTCGAACGAGATCGTGCCGCCCCGCGCCTTGATGCGCCGCGCTGCCTCCATGACCATCTGGCCCAGACCCGGCACCGACAGCGCCGAGCCCATGACATGCAGGTGGTCGCAGGCGTCGATCAGCGCCTCGGATTCCGGGGTCGGCCTCAGCCCGCCAAAGGCCGAATGGCGGATGTTGTAGACGAATGCGCGCGAGCCGTCCTGCCGGTAGCGCACGAAGGCCGAGCCGGTGCTTTCGCCCGGCGCGATCTCGACCCCCGAAACATCGACGCCGTCGGCCCGCAGCCGGTCAAGGTTCACCCGCCCGAAATCGTCGTCCCCCACGCGCGAGACGATGGCGCAGGCGGTGCCCAGCTTGCCAAGCTGATCGATGAAGATCGCCGGCGCGCCCGACGGGAAGGGGCCGATCAGCGGCTGCGCCTCAAGGAAGCCGTTTCCCTTGGTGGTGGCGACGATCTCGACGAGGATCTCGCCGATGGTCAGGACCTTGTGCATGTTTCACCCACGACGCTTGGCGCGAACGTCAAGCCAGACGGCGATCAGGATCACCAGCCCCTTGACGATCAGTTGATAGAAGTAGGGCACTGATAGCATGTTCATGCCATTGTTCATCACCCCGATGATCAGCGCGCCGATCAGGGTGCCGATCATGGTGCCGACGCCACCCGACAGGCTGGTGCCGCCCAGAACCGCTGCGGCGATGGCGTCCAGCTCATACCCGGTGCCGGCATTGGTCTGCGCCGAATACAGGCGCGAGGACAGCAGGATGCCGGCGATGGCGGCCATGACGCCCGACAGCGTGAAGATGGCGATCTTCAGCCGGTCGACCTTGATGCCGGAATAAAGCGCGGCCTCGCGGTTGCCGCCGGTCAGATAGGCGCGGCGGCCAAAGGTGGTGCGCGACAAAAGGATGTGGTTGAACAGAAACAGCGCCAGCACGATCCAGATGATGACCGGCAGGCCCAGCAGGCTGCTGGCGCCGATGGCGATCCAGGCGGGGTCGGCGATCATCTCGGGTGCGCCGTTGGTGGGCAGGCTGACAAGGCCGCGATAGATGCCCATGGTCGCCACGGTGACGATGAATGACGGAAGCAGCAGCTTTGCCGTCAGCACCCCGTTCACGAAGCCAAGCGCCGCGCCGGCCAGCAGCGTCAGCGCCAGCGCCGGGCCGAAGCCCCAGCCAAAGGCCAGCACCTGCGCCCCCGCCATGCCCGCAACCGCGATGATCGAGCCGATGGACAGGTCGATCTCCCCCAGCAGGATCACCCAGGTCATGCCGAAGGCGGCGATCGCCACCACCGCCACCTGTTGCAGGATGTTGGTCAGGTTGGCGACGGTCATGAAGCGGCCATTCGCCATGCTGAAGATCACGCAAAGCAGCACCAGCGCCACAAGGATGCCGCCATATTGGCGCAGCATTACCCGCGCCTGCGCGCTGCGGGCATTGGCGCCCATGTTGATATCGGTTGCCTGGGTCATTTCGATGTTCCCGTTGCGAAGGCCATGACGCGCTCGGGGTTCAGCTCCTCGCGGGCCAGTGCGGCGGTGACACGGCCTTCGGCCATGATGACGATGCGATCCGCAAGGCCAAGGACCTCGGGCAGCTCGGAGGAGACCAGCGCGATGGCGGTGCCTTCGGCGGCAAGCTGGCGGATGATGCGATAGATTTCAAACTTGGCGCCGACATCGACGCCACGGGTCGGTTCGTCCAGCAAGAGGATGCGCGGGCGGGTTTGCAGCCATTTCGCCAGCACGATCTTTTGCTGGTTGCCGCCCGACAGCGTGCCGGCGATGGTGTCCAGCGTATTGGTGCGGATCGCCAGCCGGCCGACTTCGTCCTGCGCGGCGCGGCGTTCGGCGCCAAAGCGCAGAAAGCCGGCCGGGCCCGCGAATTGCGGCAGGGCGGCGGCGGTGATGTTGCTGCGCACCGCCGCGCCAAGGACGAGCCCTTCCTCCTTGCGGTTCTCGGTCACGAAGCCGATGCCGGCGGCGATGGCATCCGCCGGGCCGCGAAAGGCCGCGGGTCTGCCGTCGATGCGGATTTCGCCAGTCGCGCGGCGCATCCCGAAAAGCGTGTTCATCACCTCGGACCGGCCCGAGCCGATCAGCCCGAAAAAGCCCAGGATCTCGCCCGGGCGCAGGTCGAAGCTGACGTCCTGAAACTCGCCCGGACGGGTCAGGCCGCTGACCGACAGGACCGGCGCGGCCAGCGCCGGCGGCGCCTCGCCGATGCGGGGCGGATAGATTTCGTCCATGCGCCGCCCGACCATCAGCGCGATCAGCGCCTCGATATCGGTCCGGGTCTTGTCCAGCGTCGCGACATATTCGCCGTCGCGCATGACGGTGATGTCGTCCGACAGCCGCATGATTTCCTCCATGCGGTGCGAGATATAGATGATCGCCGTGCCCTGCGCCTTCAGCCTTTCGATGATCGCAAACAGGATTTCCGCCTCGGAATCCGACAGGGACGAGGTCGGCTCGTCCAGGATCAGCACCTTGGCCGGGTGGCTGAGGCCCTTGGCGATCTCGACAAGCTGGCGTTGGGCGATGGAAAGCTGGCCCACCTTCATGTCGACATTCACCGGCAGGCCAAGCTCGGCCACCAGCGCGGCGGCGCGCGACCGCAAAAGCCGGTCGTTGATGAAGCCGAACCTTGCGGGTTCATGCGTGGCAAGGATGTTCTCGGCCACGGTCAGGTTGTTGCACAGGCTGAGTTCCTGAAACACGATGGCGACGCCCTGCTGCTGCGCCTCGCGCGGGTTTCTGGGCGCATAGCTGCGCCCGGCCAGCGTCATCGTGCCCGCAGTCGGCGGGTGGACTCCGGCCAGGATTTTCATCAGCGTGGATTTCCCGGCGCCGTTTTCGCCCAGCAGCGTGTGGACGCGGCCGGGGCGCACGTCGAGCCGCATGGTCCGGATGGCCTCGACCGGGCCAAAGGTCTTTCGCACGTCCCTGAGCGTCAGCACGCAGTCTTCTGCCTGTGGCATCCGGTTTTCCCCTGGTGATGGCGGCGGCGGAGCCCCCGGACGAATCCGGGGGCCGTGACGTGGGATCACTTCTTCAGATAGACGCCCGGGACGATCGGCTGCTCGGCCGGGACGTCCTCGCCGGCGATGACCTTCACGGCGGTGTCGACCGCGGTCTTGCCCATCTCGGCGGGGAACTGCTGGATCACGCCGACCATGACCGGGTCGCTGTCCACGGCCTTGCGGGCCTCTTCCATGCCGTCAAAGCCGATGACCTTGACCTGATCCTGAAGGCCGGCCGCCTTGACCGCGACCGCGGCGGCCAGCGCCGCATCGTCGCCAAAGCCGAAGATGCCGGTAATGTCGGGGTTGGCTTGCAGCATGTTCTGCGCGGCGGCCAGCGCCTCGGCGCGGGTGATGCCGGTCTGCTGGGCGACGACTTCCATTTCCGGGAAGGCTTCCAGCGCCTTCTTGAAGCCATCGACGCGGGCGACGACCGATTGCACGGTCGGATAGTCGATGATCGCGACCTTGCCCTTGCCGTTCAGCACTTTCGCCATCAGCTCACCGGCCTTGACGCCGCCGGTATAATTGTCGGTGCCGATATGCGAGACCACCTTGGCGTCTTTCGCGGGAATGTCGACGGTGACGACCTTGATGCCGGCGTCCTCGGCCTTCTTGATCGCGGCCAGAACGCCCTGGCTGTCGACCGGAGAAATCACGATGACATCGACGCCCTTGACGATGAAATCCTCGACATCAGCAAGCTGCTTGTTCAGGTCCTGGTTGGCGATGCTGACCTCCAGCGGGACGCCCTTGGCCTGGGCTTCGGCTTTCATGGCGTCGGCCAGCTCGATGTAGAACGGGTGCTGCTGCGTCAGCAGCGACGCGCCGATGCCGTCCGCCCATGCCGCGCCGCCCAGACCTACGGCAACAGTCGTCAGCAGCGCGGAAAGCGCGTTTTTCAGCTTCATGGAATCCTCCCAGGGTCACTTTGACGGGGAGTCCACCCGGTAACACCGACCGCACCGCCGACAGCTCCCCTCTGCGGCGGTGTTCTTCGTGTATGATTAAAGTTTACTCGTGTCAATAATTCTTTGACGTCGCGCCGCGGGACTGGCGGTGGCGGGATCACAGTCGGCCGCCAGTCGCCCGGGCAAATACAGGTGCGCAGAGGGCTGTCGGGCAAAACCTGCCGGCGGGTTGCCGTGTCTTTGGGGCGCGCGGGCCGGTGCGGGCATGGCTGCGAACTGCGCAGCCGCTGCATCGGGGGCGCTTGGGCGGTTAGAGCCAATGAGGCGCCATAGGTTCGAGTCCAATGGCGACGGCGTTTGTGGCCGAGCATCGGGGGCGCTTTTATGTCCGTGCGATGTGCCGTTGCCTGTGCATCCAGCCGAGCGGGTTTTATGCCTGGCTGCAGGCCCCATTGAGCAAGCAGGCGCAGGAAGACAAGCGCCAGACCGAGCTGCTGCACAAGGCCCGGAACGAGAGTGGCAAGGTTGACGGTTATCGCAAGCTGCACGACGACCTGCTGGAGCAGCGTGAAAGCATCTGCCCGAACCGGGTTTCCCGTCTGGCGCAGCTTGCCGGCATCAAGGCGCAGACCGGCTACAAGCGTCGTTCCGGCAGCTATGACGGCAAGGCGGCTAAGAAACGCGGAGCTATTCAATGTCACTGTTGCCCTTGTTACATTTGATGGCGATGGGAATGCAACCATGGCAAGCCCTATGGCGAGAAATATTTTTAACACGACGAAGTTGATAAACCTTATGACTGGCCCGAGTTTGGCATGAGAAGATCTGGTATTTTTTTAGCCTACTTATCTCGACGGTCCTTGGGCCATACCCCAAAAAATCATGATTACTTCGCAGGTAGGCATTATCCACGGCGCCAGCCCTCGCAGATAGGTGCGACGACACCGGGTGTTCTAATGGCATATTCGGATGGAAGGCTACGGTTGGAAGTGGCAATTGCGCTTCCTGCTTGGTAGGGTGCTGACGGCGAAATGTTTCAACTTGGCCGGATATGAGAGTGATTGGTGCACTTTTTGATGAAAACTATGTATGTCTGGATTGTGAAAGACGAGGAGCCGCGACGTGGGAAAGCCGATAGCGCTTGTTGGCCATATGCACGTTCGCACCAAGGCTGATCGAGACCCCAAACCGCATGTCGATGGTCCCGTGACCATTGCCGGGCAGCGCCTGCGCACCGGTATGCCCGGACCGGGGCAGATGACCAAGGGGGCCGGTCTGGTCAGGATCAACTGCAAGGGCGCCATGCGCGTGAACGGTACGGCACACCGCAGCAAGACCGTGATGGGTGCCGGCCAGCGCGCGGCGCATTCGTCGGGCAAGCTTTTCCAGATATCCTCGGCCGAGAAGTTCGAGGGCAGCTCGAAGGTCTGGGAGATCAGGGCCGACGACACGCTGCTGCTGTCGGCACCCGGCGGCTATGTCGAGATCAACAGGACCGGCGTGCGCATCCGCGGACTGAAGGTGCTGATCGAGGGCAATGCCATCGACTTCAAGTCCGGCGGCCCCGGCGAAGGGGCACAATGCCTGCGTGCCATGGCCAAATCCGCAACGCCGTTCGTGAGGTAGGGGATGGGTGGATACGGAAATTCGGGGATGCAGAACTTCATGCATTATTTCCGAAATATCGATTATATTTCAAATGCCGATTCAGAGGCTGCCCAACAGCTTTCGGCAGACCTTGTCAACAGTGCCTGTCAGACATGTCGGGAGAGCACCTGCGAGCATTTGAAAAAGCAACTGGCCCAGAACAAGGACGAGCAGGAGAAGGCGTTGCTAGCCAGTGCCAGCTATGGCGATCCGAACGCTCCCTTGCCGGAGGGATACAGGCGGGCGACGGACCAGGACCTGAAAGATCTGGGCCTGCTTGACGATAATGGCAACAGTCTGCTTACCCTCAAGGGGCACCCGGATTTCAACGCCGAGGTTTTTGCGAAGAACGATGGAAGTTATGTGATCGGTTTTCAGGGAACCAACTTTACCAGCCGGGACGATTGGAAGAATAATCTCAGACAGGGGCTGGGGCTGAAGGCCGCTTACTATCAGAGGGCTAAGGATATTGGCGAACAAATAAGGGCGATGCAGGTCGAGAATGTCAGCTTTGTTGGCCACAGCCTTGGGGGTGGTCTGGCGTCTACGGCATCGGGCGCGTCTGGTTTTCCGGCGCAGACCTTCAATGCGGCTGGCCTGTCCAAGAGCATACTTGATGGGCTTGATCATGATGATCCATCCTTGGTGAACGCGACATACGTGGTCGGTGACATTCTGAGCGGGTTACAGGACCATAGCCCTATGCGAGATGCTTATGGTATTCGTCGCGCCATTGATCCGGCAGAAGACGTTAGCAGCTTACCTGTAAAGCGGAATGTCGACATGCACCTGATGGGCTCTGTTCACGACGCTCTCAAGAGTGAGCAGGGCGAGATCGAGAAAAAAATGAGATATAACAGGTGCGTGTGAAATGAGATGGATATTTGCGCTGGCGATGGCCTGTCTGACCGCGGGTACCTTTGCATGCACGGCGCAGGAGGTGAGTCGAATGAACGGGCAGAAGATAGATATTTATGAGCTGGGGCCAGATCAACTTCCGATAATATTCTGGAGGCTTGATCAGGGTGACTATGAAAGTGTCGAGGCGCTGTTGGGTTCTGGTCTGGATGTCAATATCCGCGGATTTTACGCAAAAACACCTGCGATCTGGGCCGCGCAGTCCAGCAACTGGAAGGGCGTAAAGTTTCTTATTGATCGCGGCGCGGATCTGTCTCTTTATGGAGGAGATGGAACGACCGTAGCCGGTTTTGCAAAGACCTCTCGACTTCGTGTGAATTCCGCACCGTGGCGCGATCTGGAGGAGGTTCGTGCGATTCTCAAGGAACGTGGTCTTTACGATGATGTGCCCACACCCAAGCAGCTTCGTGACGAGATGGCTGCAGGAAAGATACCAAGGCCAGAAACGTTTGATCGTAACAAATGGCCGCCCAGAAAGTGATTCCTTCCTCCCTCGGTGAGCTTTCTCAGGATGCTATAAGCCGCATGAGGTGTAGCGCTGGTTCGTATCTCGATGCCCGTATATGCGCACACCGGATGTGGGGTAGATATAGCGGAGCAGGTCGATATCCATGAACTGGCACCGATCGACCCGGCTTTGTTTGGCGGATTCAGTCAGAGGAACATAGTGACGCACCAACCTTGCTGAACGCCGGCACCAGCATCAATCTGTGCGGCGCCTTTGCAAGAGCGCCATAAATATGGGCCGTGACATCAAATGATTGAAGCGACATGTTCTCGATTGAACATGAAGCGAATTTGAACTTCATGGAGAAAGTGGGGTTACGATAGGCCGCCTTGCACAAAGGCCAGTTATTCGGCCGGATTCGGAGAGAAGCTGGCAGCGACGAGAGTATCGTAATGTTATGAATCGGCACGGACCTGCGACAATGTCGCCACGCCCGCTCAGCTTGAAGCAAAGATCGTGTCGGGACAAATACCGATACAGCCCTGCGTCCAACAAAGCTCGACGCAGGGCGCAGAATACACTTCGCGAGGTCGACAATGCAGAACGATGATCCTTGGGCTATTGATCCGGTGGGCCAGCCAGCGCGGGTCCCGGAAGAAGCCGAACCGCCGACACCCGCCTCGCTTGAACAGGCTCTGCTGGCGCTGGATCACAAATCCGCGCCGGTCTTCGCTGTGCTTGACGGTGCCCAGTTCGATAACCTGCCGCAAGAACTGCTGCTGGGCGATTTCGTCAGCCGGCCGCTTTACCTGGATCGCGGCGACAACAACCCCGAACAGATCATCACCGCCCCACAGATGGTCTGGCTGGACGAACGTCCAGAAAAGCCCACCGGCCGCGGGCCACAGCAGGCCATCCCCGACCTGCTGGCCCTGATCGCCGACCGCCCCGCCGCTGTGTTCTGGCAATGCCCCGATGGCGCAGATGCCCTATACAGACATCTCAGGGGCATCAATATGGTGCGTTATCCGAAAGGTGCCATTGACGATCTCGAAGAGGCCAAGTCCGTTGTGACCGGCGAAACACGGTCGCCAGAGACGCCAGATACCCACATTTTGGTCCTGTTCCGCCATGCCGATGCCAATGTCATTGCCCAGATATCGTCCACGATGGATGCATTGGAAACCGCACGCTTCTATGGCCCGACCTCGCGCCTGCTCTTCTCGCCGGATCCTGACTGGGCAAACGGGTGCGAATGGCTACAGGTGGATCGACCGGTAGACTTGCCCGAAGCACGGCGCGGCCACCTGACCCTTTCGCTGGAAACTATCCGCCGCATCGACGGCGTGCGCCTGCAGCGCAACCGCCAGCGGGTTGCAGCGTACCTGCGCAAAGTTGCACCGGACCAGACACGCGGCCTGAGCGACACCAAACTGGATGCCATGACCGCCCGCTACATGACCGAGGCGCATTCATACGGTGTTCGCAGCGAGGCAGCTATGGGAAGGTGGTGCTTCCTTCAAGTGATAACTGAAGGAAGAATCGGTCAACATCGCGAGTTGACCGAGTATGTGGCGAGACCCGACGGCGCAAAATCGGCCGACGATCGTGTCCGCGATCTGATGAGCATGGCCGCATCCGGAATGGTCGAGAAATAGAATAGCTGCGATAGCGCAAGCGCTTGCTGAAGCTATCCTTTTCGGGGGTGCCAGACGTCGCCTGCGGGACTGTTGGCGGTCTCATCTTGCCTGGTGCTGGCGCTTATATGGTGATCCAAAATGCGGATGATAATGCTGAGGCAACGCTTGATTCCGCCTCAGTTGATGCTGAGATTTGTTCTACGAGCGAGCCACTACCTGAATGCGAAAAGCTCATCGATAGCATGGACAGTAAAAACAGAAAGTTGAAGTCCGAGCTGCGCAAGCGCGATGCGATTTCTGATACCATCGGCGGGCATGTATATCTGTTTTCCATGGGAGAGATGTGGGTTACCGAACCTGACGGGTGCTATCTGGGAATGCGAAACCTGCAAAATTGACTGAAAGGTGATATGGCTCGCTAAGATCGAAGACGCTGCTACAACAGTCTTGGCGGGAACGATAAGGCAACGCTTCGGGCAGCGCAAGATAAAATCATGGAGCCCCTTAACCATCAGCCCAAACTCATTTGAACGAGATAAGACCTGCGCCAATATGAGGGTCTGGATCTGAAAAAACTAGGAAAATAGGCTGATAATCCACTGGCAAGCAATGAGCACACAAACCGATGGTCTAGAGATGTCATCGCTTCCGTATTTGACAGTGAGGAAACGCCCTTGCTGGTCAGAGTCCAGCTTTCGGAGAACCTCATTAAATACTTTCGGAAAATAGGTATTGATCTGATCATATGCTATTCACATGGTCAAACCTCGTCACTTGATTATAACTTCCTTGGTGGTGACGTATTCGATATGCTGGTGGCTTGCTTCAATGACAGGGATCTGATAGGCGCGCCAGATCCTGAAGGCATGACGTCCCTTTCACATAGCATCACGTCAAATTCAGATATTGTAAAAATCCCTGACATTACTTCTGCGCGACATGTCTCCGAATAGATTTGCTAGAGCGCCACGTCATAGCGTCACTTTCTGTCGCGAGACGGATTATTTCATCAATAAATAGCACTGAGGGCGAGGCTGAATATGTAAAGATTGAGATATTGTCTACGTTGAAAGAATCTGGAATTGGAGCAACGCACTGGGAAAGACAGGATTTACTATCAGCTGCAGTAGCTCTTGATCGCAGAAAGGTTTCGAGCTGGATGCTAAGCAACACCTAGCTTATGTGTGCACATTTCTGAACAAAAAGATCACGATCAAACCCCAGCTATGTCTTGTAGTTGAACTTGACGTGATAGCCAGCCCCACTGATATCCTCGGTCGCCAGCATACTTGCCGATCCGCGGTAACAGAGCAGCAATATACCTCGGATAGGCTTGGATTAGGCTCAACAGCATCCCCGTTACAGTCAAGAGCGGACAATGTAGCTGCTCTGGCTTCCCGCCCTCGTGATCTGATCGTCATCGGTAGCGACAGCTTCGTGATCCACGGCGAGGCCACCCGCGACCACAGCCGGCTGATCTGGTCTAAGGCTCCGGTGATCGTCGGCGCTCATAATGCGGGGCTGCTGATCAGGTCAAGCGACGGGTTCTGGCCGGTCATTCCCACCGACATTGCCGGAAAATCTCTGCGCGACGGGCATTTCACGCCCGACGAATTGGGCGCCGCACCGGGTTGCGCCTGCGCTTTATCAATCGCAGGTGCGGTCCCAACTGGTCGTGGAGGGTCCGGCGCGCAGCCGGTGTGAACACAATACGATCTCGGAGCGTCGAGTCCAGCCAATCGTAAGCACCCGGTTGTGGCCGCCTTCTGAGGTTGTGGGTTTTCCTCTAGCCATCCGTCGTTGTTGACGTCGGTAACGACGTCGTTTGTGGCGGATGGTGGCCACAATCGGGCGCCTACAGCCAATCCGTGAGTTCGAACCATTCCTGTGGAAGTGGCGGCTCTGCTGGCGGCGTATCACCGTCGCGCGCTGAGGCGTCCTGTATTAGCCGCATATTGAATAGAGGAGATCGGTTCTCTTGCTCTGCGGCCTGGCCCTAAGCGGATTCGCGAGACATTGCGCAGCTTTGAACGTTCCACACAGGAACTCCGCCCGTTCCAACATCGCGACTATGGCAGGTTTTTCATCTGACTGTCAGAATCCCGGACATTGCAGAATTTCGATCCGATCAAGGGCAACGTTCGCGATCGCATATCGATCACATATGGTCTGTGCGACTGAATATAAATGATTCTCATGGAGCGTTTCGGCGCAGGCAACGCATTGTCGCGGGCGGCTATTGGCCTTCCGATATCAAGATCGGCCTAGGCGAGAAATGCTTGGTGATCCTCCGCCACCGAAGTGATCCGCCGTTATGTTTAGGAAACGGAGGATCGAAAATGGCGAGCAGGCGACCGAAGCCTGAAGAGATTGTTTCGAAGTTGCGGCAGGTTGAGGTTCTGCTGGGGCAAGGTCTGCCGCGTCTGGATGCGATCAGGCGGATCGGTGTTGTCGAACAGACCTATTACCGCTGGCGCAAACCGTATGGTGGTGTGGGTGTGGATCAACTGAAGGAACTGAAGCGGCGCGAGCAGGAGAATGAACGGCTCCGGCGTGCCGTGTCTGACCTGACGCAAGACAAGCTGATCCTGACGGAGGCTGCGGGGGGGAAACTTCTGAGCCCCACTCGTCGCCGGGCCTGCATTGAACATGTCCGTTGTGGGCTGGGCGTTTCCGAGCGTTGGGCTTGCCAAGTGCTTCGTCAGCATCGCTCGACAAAACGCAAGCTGCCGCGAGTGCGGGTGGACGAAGATCGCCTGGTCGCCGATATGATCGGGTTGGCCCGACAATATGGCCGCTACGGCTATTGCCGGACCGCCGCCCTGCTGCGGAATGCCGGATGGCAGGTGAACGACAAGCGCGTCGAGCGCCCGTGGCGGCGAGAGCGTCTGAAGGTGTCGATGAAGCTATCGAAGAAGGGCCGACTGTGGCTGAACGATGGCTCCTGCTTTCGGTTGTTGCCGGAATGCCGGGATCATGTCTGGTCCTGTGGCTTCGTTCATTGCCGCATTGATGATGGCAGGGTGTTTCGGACGCTGAACATTCTTGACGAGTTCAGCCGCGAATGCCTGACGATCAGGGTGAGGCGCAAACTGAACTCGACAGACGTAATCGTTGCACTGACCGACCTGTTCATCCTGCGTGGCGTGCCGGCTTTCATCCGCTTCGACAATAGGCCAGAGTTCGTAGCCTTGGCCGTCCGGGATTGGATCAGCGCTGTCGGCGCCAGGACAGCTTATATCGAGCCCGGCCCACCCTAGGAGAATGGCAATTGCGAGAGCTTCAACGCCCGCTTCCGCGATGAAATGCTGAATGGGGAGGTCTTCTACGGCCTGCGCGAGGGCAGATCCTGATCGGGCAATGGGGGAAACATTGCAACACGAAACGACCACACAGCGCATTGGGCTATCGCCCACCAACTCCAGAAGCCTTTGTTCCGAGGGACCAAAGGCTCGTCATGCACTAACTTTCAAAATGAACCACTTGGGAGGGGCTGATCAGGGAAACATCCGAGCAAGCCTGCTGGAACCAGCATCCCCCTGAGTTAGCAGTGGCCTGATCAATGAGGAGAACGACTCTGAAAACAAATCGATCTTGAAATTTCCCGGAACTTGTTCAGAACAACCTGACTACCCTTTCGTCATCTGATGTATCTCCTGGTCGAATAAAAATTTCATATACTTAATATCGCGCTAGTTTGGAATGTAATCGCAGACGTAAAATGTGATATGATGTTGTGTGAATTCATGCTCATTGCGTCATTGATGATATCAGTTTATGATCAATTCAGCATGTAGAGCGCCGGCTACATGTACGGCCTTGAGAATGTCGATCATATCGCGAGGGCGTATCCCCAGTGCGTTTAGACCTGCGACAACATCTGACAGAGAGGACTCGCCTGACACTTCGGCGAAGCCGATGCCAGGTTCTTGCGTGATTTCCGCTTGAGTGCGTGGCACGACAACCGTTTCGCCTGGTGCAAATGGGTTCGGCTGTGAGACGACAGGCATTTCGCGAACTCGCAAGGTTAAGTTTCCTTGAGAAACCGCAACGCGCGAGATGCGAACGTTCTCGCCCATTACGATCGTCCCCGACTTGTGGTCGATGACCACTCTGGCGGCAGCCTCGGGTTCGACCGAGATCGTTTCAATCTGCCCCATAAGTCTTGCGGGATTGATACGTCCTAACGCCGTTGCATTGATTGTGATCGTCCCAGAATCAAGCAACTCGGCGACGCCACGGCCAAGTTTTTGGTTTATTGCTGCCTCGACACGTGCAGCAGTCGTAAAGTCAGGGTTGCGAAGTGCCAGACGCAAACTTGTCATTTGCGAAAAATCAAAGGCGACTTCGCGCTCGACTCGCGCGCCGGATGGAATGGTTCCGGTTGTCGGAACGCCTTGAACGACGGATGCTGCCGCACCTGAAGCTTCCGCACCGCTCGCTAGGATAGAGCCCTGCGCGACGGCATATATCTCTCCGTCGGCGGCATTCAGCGGTGTCATGACCAGCGTTCCGCCAAGCAGGCTTTTCGCGTCACCAATCGCCGCGACATTGACGTCGATCTGCGAACCCGCGCGCGCGAACGGTGGCAGTGTCGATGTAACGATCACCGCTGCCACGTTCTTCGGGCGAAACGATTCGTCGCTGACGTTCACTCCAAGCCTTTCCAACAGCCCAGTCATGATCTCTTCGGTGAAAGGCGAGTTGCGCAAGCTATCACCTGACCCGTTAAGGCCGACGACGAGCCCATAACCGACGAGGTCGTTGCCACGTACCCCGTCAACATTTGCAAGATCCTTGATACGCACTGGGGCGGCGTTTACCCAACCTATGCTACCAAGCAGAAGAACGATGACGCAGAGAAACCTCATCACAGATAGTCCGTCAATTTCAGGCGGGAGAGGCGGGCAGTAAGCGTATAGAGGTTCTGAATGCTGGCCTCCGTCTCCTGGAGCGCGGTTGCCGTTTCATATGGATCGGCGCTGATAAGCGTCGAGCGGGCGATCGACAGGGCCGAACTCTCGGCGGTGTTCTGCGCTTGGGTTTGGGCGGTAGCGGCCTCTTGCAGGCCAATCATGGAGCTTGCGATGATCAACTCCGTACCAGCGTTGACGAGCTTTTCGCCAGATGTCCTGAACAGGGTGCGCACTGTCGCCGAGTCAAGACCTGACCCAGACTCAGCGACATAGGTCAGTATCGCCATGCCTTTCATCATATTTCGTAACTCGTCGGAGTTCGCGGTCAGGCTGGTGCCGACCTTGCGGCCATTAGAAATGGAAATTTGCGCACTACCGGTGTCATTGCCGCGATAGATCGCGTCGGCGAAGCCCCCCATGCCGATCGGGGCGTCAAACCAGCTTTCGATCCGCGTCGCGATATCTGTCGCGGTCGTGGCGCCAGCTACTGCGGTATTCAAACCCGAGATCAGGTCGTCGAATGAACCCAGCGGTGCGGTATCTGTTCGATTGCCAGAGAATATGTATCTTCCGGCAACGTTCGTGTTCAGGGCGATGAACATTGATCGGAAATCTTGTGAGGTCTGCGACGCCCGCATCCGCAAGATTTCGTCGGGTGAACTGTTCGCCTCGGACAACACGTTGGGGCCCAAGTCGTTCACCGATGTCTGGAGGCGTCCAAGCACCGTCTGCATGCCCTCGAACGTGGTTTTTGCCTCTGACGCGTTCTGCTGATAGGTCGCAAGCATCGTCAGCCGGGACTCAATATGCGAGATGCGCGACAGATCACCGTTGAGCGCTCCGGGGATGTCGTCTTTGATTCCGGTCGCCACCTCCTTGGTCAGCGTATCGAGCTTGCCCTTGAGGAGGTATTGCGACAAGCGGAGTTGATACGACCGTGATTGGTCGCCGATCGAATTGAAACTTGTCATGTCAGCCTCAGAATTGTGTCGAGCATATCGGTAGCGGTCTGGAAAACCTTGGCATTTGCAGAGTAGGCCGCCTCCAGGGCGAGAAGGGTTTCCATTTCCTTGTCGGAGTCGACGCCATCTGCCAGCAATGCAGTTTGCAGGCTTTCGCGATGTGTGTTGTTTTGCAGAGCGGTCGCCTCACTGCCGATCCGGTTCGATGCCGCATATGACGAAAGCTCGGCGGTCAGCGAATGCAGCGTTCTAAGGCTGCTCGACATATTGCTGGAGCCTGGCGCGCGTGAGGTCGAAAGGGCTGCGCTGAGATTGTTGAGCAGCGAGCTTTCACCAACATCGCCGGCGCCGGCGGCGTTGATCCCGGCACGAATACGCCAGAGCTGACCGCCCGATGCAGGATCGACAAGGTTTGAAACCGTCAGGCGATTTGCAAAGCCGATTTCATTTGTGGCGAGGAATGCGCCCTGAGCATCGGTAAACAGGCCCGGCCCGCCGGTCGGTAGCGTTGCATCCAGCGCCGGGTCCGAAATCCGATCATACAGATCGCGGGCGTAGGCGTCGATCTGTCGTTGGTATTCAGGCGCCAGTTCGTCGCGAACGGCAAAGTTCGCGCTGAGCGAGCCGCCTGAAAACATCGCGGCCTGTTGAGTTGTGGTCAGCTCTTTGCCGTTGAAGGTCAGTGTGGACAACGTGCCGGCAGCGACGCTCATGCCCGCGCCGATGGGGCCTGCCTGCGTGAACTCGATGCGTGCCGGATCGGTTCCGTCCAGAAGTACAGCGCCGCCGGTTGTGAACAGGGCGACTTGGCCGTGGTCCCGGGCGATCTGCTGGAGCGGGACGATTTCAGCGATCTTGTCAATCGTGGCTTGCCGCGAGTCCATCAGGGACGACGCGTCCTTGCCTTGTGCGGACAGGCTGGCGATCTGTTTGTTCAGGGACGCGACCTGTTCAAGCGCGGTGTTCAGGCGCGAGACGTCATTGGCGATCGTTTGCTCAGCGTCGGTGCGGGCGCTCTGAATGCCGTTGGCGATGCCGTTGATCTTGCTGGCGAGCGTCTGCGCTGCATCGAGGACTGCTTTCAGGCGAACGTCGCTGTCCGGGCGCGCGGCGGCGCTGGTCAGTGCGGTGTCGAACGCAGTCAGCAGGCTGCCCAGCGACGTCGCCTCGGTTGCTGTTCCGATCTCGTCTTCGCGGGCGGCGTGGAAGGAGGCAATCGCATCGGAAGCGCCCGATTGTGCGCGGGCCAGGCGGTTGTCAGCCAGCAGGCTCGCGTTGATCATGCGGCTGACGCCATCGATGCTGACGCCGCCGCCGCGTTCGTAGATCCGCGATGAAAGGTCGAGTTCGCGGCGCGCATAGCCTTCGGTGCGCGCGTTCGCGATGTTTGTCGAGACGATCTCGGTCCCGCGCGAAGCCGCAGTCAGACCGGAAACCGCGTTCGAGATGGCAGAGGATATACTCATGACGAAGTCTCCATGTCGTGGCGGGGCAGCCAGCCTGAGCCGGCTGCCTTAGTGATCAGCGTTTGATGTTGGTGGTTTCCTGAAGCATCTCGTCCACGGTCTGGATGACCTTGGCGTTTGACGAATAGGCGCGCTGCGTCTGGATCAGGTCGGTCAGTTCGGCGGCGACGTCGGTGTTCGATGCCTCGCGCGCATAGCCGACAACCTGGCCGGTCGGCCCATCGCCGGCGTCCCAGAGATAGAACGGGCCGGAGTCGGGCGAGACCTTGTAGGTCTGATTGTCCATGGCGATCAGACCGTTCACGCTGGGCACGTCGACCAGCGGAACCTGGTAGAGCGTGCGTGTGAAGCCGGTATCGTAGGTGGCCTTGAGGAAACCCTTTTCATCGAACTCAAGCCCGGTGAGGTTGCCCACGGGCGAGCCGTTCCGCGACGCGTTCGCGGGCGAGAAGGCGGCGCTGAGCTGCGTCATGCCGGTGCTGTCGCCAAGGCGGCCGATATCGACGGCGATGGGGCCGCCCGCGGTGGTTACGGTCAATTCGCCCGTTGCGGGGTCATAGGCGCCGCCGGTCGATCCGGTGACGCTGGCCAGCGTCCCGCCCCCGGTCTGGCTGTCGTTGAACGTCAACGTGTAGGAGCCGATGACCGATTCATCCGCGGCTGTGCTGGGATCGTTGGCGATGGCCGAATCGCGAACCTGCATCGTCCAGGAGTTCGAGCGCGTGCCTGCCGCGGCGCTGACATCGGGCGTGAAGGAGAAGGTCAGCCGTTCAGAGTTGCCGAGGTTGCCGAAATACTGCACGTCCATTTCGCGCGCATCGCCGGTCGAGCCGCCGATCGAGGCATCGGCGGGCAGGTTGATGCCCAGGGTGACGCGGGTCGTCGGATCGGCTGCGGTCTGGCTGGTGTTGATGACGATGGGCTGCAGGCCGGAGACGCCGTCGCGCGGCTGGCTGGGTACGGTGCCGTCGGCATTTGCGGGCCAGCCAAGCAGGACCAGGCCCGAGCTGGTGCGCAGGTTGCCCAGGTCGTCGGTGCTGAAGGACCCGGTCCGCGCCATCGTCAGATCCTGCGAACCGGCGGGCGAGCGCCCGACTTCGCCAATCGTCGTCACGGGCAGCATGCCGCGGCCCGAGATGGCGATATCCAGCGGGTTCGAGGTGGTGACGAGGTTGCCGCGCTGTTCGATATCACGCCCGGTGGTGGCCCGCACGCCGCCGGCCGTATAGACGCCACCGCCCCGCGACTGGTTGATCACCATGCTTTCAAATTCGGTATTCACCCGCTTGTAGCCATAGGTGCTGGAGTTCGCGATATTGTCCGAGATATTGGCAAGCCGCGTCGAATTTGCGGACAAGCCCGAGACGCTGGCGCTGAGCGCAGAGGAGATCGACATTCTGTAGTCATCCTGTGTGAGTCGTGCTTGGGTGAATTGTGGCGCAAGGGGGTTAATATGCCCCTAACGCCGCCGGCCATCCGGCCGACTATCTGAGTAAAATTACTTCGATGCGGTTATTGTTCGGGTCCATCGGGTTCACCGAACGGTTCTTGCGGTCGGCATAGGCGGTGACGCGCTGGATGCGCGTGGCCGCCAGGCCCGAATCCTCAAGCAGGTTGCGCACGGCGTGGCCGCGCGCGTCCGACAGCGCCCAGACCGGGGACTGGATCAGCATTTCCGGATAGGCGCGGACATGGCCGGAAAGCGCGATGTCGTTCTTGACCCGGCCCAGCACACCCGAGAGCAGCCCGGCGAGTTCCTTCATCACCGGGGTGGGCTGGGCGCTGTCGGCCTGAAACAGCGGCTCATCGACAAGGTCGGTGAGTTCGATCACCAGACCTTCGTCGGTCATCCGGGTGACGACATGGCGCAGCAGGTTCACCTTTTGCAGCGATTCGGCGCCGGTCCCGGTCAACTGGTTCTGAATGTGGCGGGCGACGGCGTCGAAGCTGGCCTCCTTGCCGTCGCGCGCCTGCGCCGCCATCTGGTCGGTCGAGGCGCCCGCACCCTTGCCGGAATTGGTCTTGGCATCCTGCACCTCACCCCCGAAGGGGCCGTCAGAGCCGCTGCTGGTGGTGTGGATCAGCGTCGGGTTGAAATATTCGGCCAGGCCCTGACGCTGCTTTTCTGTGGTTGCGTTCAGCAGCCACATGAGCAGGAAGAACGCCATCATCGCGGTGACGAAGTCGGCATAGGCGACCTTCCAGGCGCCACCGTGATGGCCGCCACCGCCGCCACCCTGCACGCGCTTGATGATGATCGGGGCATTGCCCCCGTTGCCGGCCATGAATCCGTCCCTTTCGATGTGTTGTCGAAAGGTCTAGGACAGCGCCGCTAATATCCAGTTAACGGCTCAAATGCCCTGCATTTCCGCAAGGATCAGCCGCGCCGCCTTTTCGGCGATCATCACCGTCGGGCTGTTGGTATTCCCCGAGGTGATCGTCGGCATGATCGAGGCATCGACCACCCTGATCCCCTGAAATTCCCGCAGTTTCAGCGTCGGATCGACGATGGAACCGGCATCCGCGCCCATCCGTGCCGTGCCCACCGGGTGAAAGATGGTCGAGGCGATGCGACCTGCGGCCTGCGCCAGATCCTCGTCGCTGTCGCCGCCGGGGCCGGGCTTGAATTCCTGCGGATTGTGCCGGGCCATCGGCTCTTGCGCCATGATTCGCCGGGTCAGGCGGATGGCGCGCGCCGCCACCAGCCGGTCGCCGGACGTCGAGAGGTAATTCGGCGCGATCAGCGGATGCGCCAGCGGATCGGGCGAGGTGATCCGCACATGACCGCGGCTTTCGGGACGCAGGTTGCAGACGCTGGCGGTAATCGCGGGGAAATCGTGCAGCGCGCCGCCGAATGCCTCAAGGCTGAGCGGCTGGACGTGATATTCCAGATCGGGCGTCGCCACATCGGGCGAGGACCGGGCAAAGGCGCCAAGCTGGCTGGGGGCCATGCTCATCGGGCCGTTGCGGAACAGCGCATATTGCGCGGCGATGCGCGCCTTGCCCCACCAATGCCGGGTCATCTGGTTCAGGGTAACGGCGTCCTCGACCCGGTAGGCGCAGCGGATTTGCAGGTGATCCTGAAGGTTTTCGCCCACGGCGCAGTCGCGCAGGACCTCGATACCCATCGAATGAAGCAGCGCGCCGGGGCCGATGCCGGACAGTTGCAGGATCTGCGGGCTGCCGATGGCGCCGGCGGAAAGGATGATCTGGCCGCCCGCGATCACCCTGGTCTGGCCGCCCTGGATCACCTCGACACCGGTGGCGCGGCGGCCGTCGAACAGGACGCGGCGCACCTGCGTGTCGGTCATCACCGTCAGGTTCGGGCGCGAAAGCGCGGGCCTGAGAAATGCCTTGGCGGCCGAGACGCGCCAGCCGCCGCGCTGGTTCACCTTGAAATAGCCGACGCCCTCGTTGTCGCCAGAGTTGAAATCCTCGGTCGCGGGGATGCCCGCGGCCTGCGCGGCAAGGGCGAAATCGTCAAGGATATCCCAGCGCAGACGCTGTTCTTCGACCCGCCATTCGCCGCCGGCGCCGTGATGCTCGGACGCGCCGGCATAATAATCCTCGGAGGCCTTGAACAGCGGCTCCACGTCGTCCCAGCCCCAGCCGGTGCAGCCAAGCTGGCGCCAGTGGTCGTAATCGGCGGCCTGTCCGCGCATGTAGATCATGCCGTTGATCGACGAGCAGCCGCCCAGCAGGCGGCCGCGCGGATAAAGCAGGTCGCGCCCGCCAAGGCCCGGTTCGGGCGCGGTCCTGAAGCCCCAGTCGGTGCGCGGATTGCCGATGCAATAAAGATAGCCGACGGGAATATGGACCCAGTGATAATTGTCGCGGCCGCCCGCCTCGATCAGCAGGATGCGGTGGCGGGGATCGGCGGAAAGGCGGTTGGCCAGCACGCAGCCCGCGCTGCCGGCGCCGATGACGATGAAATCGTGATCCATGGTATTTCCCCCTATCGCCGCGCGCCCCGACTGTAGGAATGGTGCAACCCTCGTGCAAGCATCGACGGCCGCCCACTTGTCTGCTTGACCTTCGGGCGTATGTTGCCCGGATGATTATCGAGGGCGAATACGATCTGACCACCGGCGCGGGGCTTGTTGCCTGTCCGCGCTGCGATGCGTTGCACATCGAACGCGAGCTGGAATCGGGCGAAACCGCGCGCTGCGTGCGCTGCAACAAGGTGCTGGCCGCGCCGCGCGCCGGCGCCTTCACGCGCATCATCGCGCTGTCCTTCACCACGTTCGTGCTGATGGTGGGGGCGGTGTTCTTTCCGTTTCTGGAAATCTCGCGCATGGGATTTGGCAACGAGACCTCGCTTTTCGGGGTGGTCATGGCGTTTTCCAAAGGCGCGCTGGTGCCGCTGACCGTCGCGCTGATGGGCAGCATCGTCGGCCTGCCGGTGCTGCGCGCCATGCTGCTGGTCTATACGCTGCTGCCGCTGTCGCGCGACCGGCCGCCCTATGCCCATGCCGTGCGCGCCTTTCGCCTGTCCGAGGCGCTGCGCCCGTGGTCCATGGCCGAGATCTTTGTCATCGGCACCGCCGTGGCGCTGGTCAAGATCGCGGGCCTTGCCAATATCAGCTTCGGGCCGGCCTTCTGGGCCTTCTGCGCGCTGATCCTGGTCACCGCGGCCAGCGACGCCTTCACCAGCGCCGCGACGATCTGGGACGCCATCGAGGACGGCGGCCTGCCGACCGACGGCCGCGAAATGGTCGAGGGGCGGCGATGAACCTGACCGAAGATGACGGCCTGCTGCGCGAGGGTGCGCCCGGGCACGAGGGTCCGGTGATGACCGCCCATCGCGCGCGGCTGGTCGGCTGCCGCGGCTGCGGCCGCGTCTGGCCCGAACATGAGACGGTCTGCCAGCGCTGCGGCAGCGCGCTGGTGCTGCCCGACCGGCGCGGGCTGGCGGCGGTCTGGGCGTGGCTGGCGGCGGGGCTGATCTTCTATATCCCGGCGAACATGTTCCCGATGCTGATCACCTCGACGCTGGGCGGCCTGCGCGGCAAAAGCGAATCCACCATTCTGGGCGGCGTGATCGAACTGCTTCACTATAAAAGCTACGGGGTGGCGGCGATCGTGTTCATCGCCTCGATCGTGGTGCCGATCTCGAAATTCGTCGCCATCATCTGGCTGGCGCGGGTCGCGGGGCGGCCGGCCACCGTCAGGGACGCCCATCGCCGCCTGCATGTCTATGAGGTGGTCGAGTTCATCGGCCGCTGGTCGATGATCGACGTCTTTGTCGTGGCGATCCTGTCTGCGCTGGTGCAGCTTGGCTTTGTCGCCTCGATCCATCCCGGCCCGGCAGCGGTCTCGTTCGCGCTGTCGGTCGCCTTCACCATGCTTTCCGCGCAAAGCTTTGATCCCAGGTTGATCTGGCGTGGCCTGCCGCTGCGCAACCGCAAGGAAGAAGAATGACGGACACCACGCCGCAGAATCGCAACGATGCCCCGATGAAGCCCTCTGAACCGGCCCGCAAGACGCCCGAGCGGTCTGCGCGCGGCGGCCTGCAACTGGTCTGGCTGGTGCCGATCCTTGCGCTGATCGTCACGCTGGGCGTGGGCTGGAACGCCATCGCCGGCCGTGGCACGGTCATCACCATCGCGTTCAAGGACGCGACCGGCATCGTCCCGGGCGAGACCGCGCTGAAGTTCCGCGAGATCACCGTGGGCAAGGTCGAAACCGTCCGCTTCACCGACGATCTTCAGCAGGTGCTGGTCAATGTCCGGGTGGAAAAGGAACTGGCGCCCTATATCGACAAGGACGCGCGGTTCTGGATCGTGCGCCCGCAGGTCTCGGCCGAGGGGATCTCGCGGCTGGATACGGTGCTGACCGGGGCCTTCATCGAAGGGTACTGGGACGACAAGATCGAGGGGCCGGTGCGCCGGTTCGAGGGCCTTGCCAAGGCGCCGCTGACCAGCCCGGGCGCCGTCGGCACGCGCATCGTGCTGTCCGCCGAGCGGTCGCGCGGCATGTCCGAGGGCGCGCCGATCACCTTCCGCGGCCTTCAGGTCGGGCGGATGCAGAACCTGCGCCTGTCCGACGACGATGGCAGCGTGCTGGCCGATGTCTTTATCGCCGCGCCCCATGACCAGCGGCTGACCAGCAACACGGTGTTCTGGGACACCTCGGGCTTTTCGGTGTCGCTGGGCGCGCAGGGCTTGCAGCTCAATATGAACTCGCTGGTTTCGGTCCTGCGGGGCGGGGCCGAATTCGCCACCGTCTCGTCGGGCGGCAGCCCGATTGCGGACGGGCATGTGTTCGTCCTGCAACCGGACGAGGCGACGGCCCGCACCAACGTCTATGCCGACGATGCGCGCGCGCTGCGCCTGACCATGCTGATCGGCGAATCCGTTCAGGGGCTGAATACCGGCGCGGACGTGCAGTTCATGGGCCTGACCGTGGGCCGCGTCACCGATCTGGCGGCGCGGGTGATGACCGATCACGACGGCAAGGAACATGTCGAGCAGGAGGTGACGCTGTCGCTTGACCCGCGCCGGCTTGGCCTTGGCCAGGACGCCACCAAGGAACAGGCGCTGGAGTTCGTCACGGCCCAGGTCGCGACCTCGGGGCTGCGCGCAAGGCTTGCCAGCGCCGGCTTCCTTGGCACCTCGCTGAAGGTCGAACTGGTCGAGCTGCCCGACGCGGCGCCGGCCCAGATCGACGCCAGCGCCCAGCCGAACCCGCTGATCCCCTCGGTTCCCGGCAAGCTGTCCGATTTCACCCAGAACGCGCAGGGCTTCCTGGCCCGCATCGGCAACCTGCCGATCGAAGAGGCGCTGAAATCCGCCACCGACATGATGAACAGCATCACCGCGCTGGCCAGCAGCGACGACACCCGCGCCATTCCGGGCGCGCTGCGCGGCACGCTGGAAAACGCCCAGTCCGCGGCGGGCGAGATCAGGTCCGCCACCTCGGAGCTGCGCGATTCGGGCGCGCTGACGCAGTTGCGCGGCATGATCGACGAGGCCGCCGCCGCGGCCGCCGCGGTCAAGCTGGCCGCCGCCGACGTGCCCTCGATGGTGCAGGGGATCGACAAGACCGTGACCAGTGTCGGCCAGGTCGATTTCGCCGCCATCGGCACCGAGGCCGAGGGCATCCTGAAGGATCTGCGTGCCGTGCTTGGCACCAAGGATACCGAGGAACTGCCGCGGAACCTTTCCGAGACGCTCAAGGCCGCGTCGGGACTGCTGACCGACCTGCGCGACGGCAATGCCGCGGGCAGCCTGAACGACGCGCTGGCCTCGGCCAGCACGGCGGCGCAGGATGTCTCGGCCTCGGTCAAGCGGTTGCCGCAGCTTTCCGCCCGGCTTGAGGCGCTGGCCGCGCGTGCCGACGCCGTGCTGGCGGCCTATGGCGACCGGTCCGATTTCAACATTGAAACCGTCAACCTCATGCGTGAGATGCGGCGCGCGGCGAATTCCTTCGCCAGCCTCGCCCGCAGTATCGAACGCAATCCGCAAGCCTTCATCCTGGGACGTTAATGATGCGCCTGATCCTTGCTTCCATCGCCGCGCTGACCCTGTTGGGCGCCTGCTCGAACGGCGAAAAGACCGCCCGCTACCTGATCGACCCGCCGCTGAGCGGCGAGCGCGTCCCCGACCGGCTGGGCACGGCCGAGCTGAAGGACGTGTCGCTGCCCGAATACGCCGCGGGCGGCGAGGTAAGCTGGCAGACCGAGGACGGGGCCGTGCGCTCGAACACCAAGGAGCTGTGGGCCGACAATCCGCAGCGCGCCTTCACGCAGACGCTGGCGCGCACGATCTCGGACATGTCGGGCGCCACCGTGATCGCCGAGCCCTGGCCCCTGGCCGAGCCGCCGCGCCGCCGCATCGAGGTCCGCGTCGAAAAGGCGCTGGCGCAGGCCGACGGCATCTATCGTCTCAGCGGGCGCTATTTCGTGTCGGACGACAAGGCGGGCGGCGCCAATCAGGCGCGCAGCTTCGACATTTCCGTGCCGCTGCCGGTGGATTCCGAACCCGGCGCCATCGCCCGCGCGCAGTCGCAGGCGATTGCGCAACTGGCGCGGCAGATCGCCGTTCTGGGCGGCCCGGGGCGTTCGGTGCGCACCAGTTCTGCGCCGGTGCCGCGTATCGACGACATCTTCTCGCAGCCGCTGCCGCCGCTTGAGGATAGCTGAGACGGGCTGCGTCTAGCCGGCCGCGCCTCAGCCGGCCCCGTTCAGCCGGTCTCGTCGGGCTGGAACTGCCCGAAGCGACCGGCGGCAAAGACCAGCGGGTGATCGCCCGGACCGGCGACGGTCACCCGCAGCACCCGCCCGATCAGCACCGAATGGTCGCCCGCCTCATGCACGGCATGGGCAAGGCAGTCGAACCGCGCCGCTGCGCCGGGCAGCACCGGCACCCCTTCGGGGGTGATGACCGGGGTCAGGTCCTGAAACTGCCGGCCGCCCTTGGTAAAGCGCAGGCAGGTCTCAAGCTGTTCGGCGCCAAGGACATGCACCGACCATGCCTCGGCCTCGGCAAAGACCGCGTGCCGGGTCGAGGCGCGGGCCGGGCACCACAGCACCAGCGGCGGCGCCAGCGACACGCTGGAAAAGCTGTTCACCGTCATGCCCACCGGCCCCAGCGACCCCATGGCGGTGACGACCGTCACGCCGGTGGCAAAGCGGCCAAGCGCCTCGCGCAGCAGCCGCGCCTCGGCATTGGCGGGGTGAAAGGTGATCTCGTCGGCGAGCCGGTCGCGGGTTTCGGGGGGAAGGCGGCTCATGGGCGGGCCCTGTCATTGGCGGCAAAGGGCCCGTGCAGGACCAGCCCCGCCAGTCTAGCCGCGCCGCAGCGGGGCATCAAGCCGTGCCCGCCCGCGTGGGCCGCGGCGTCATCGCCGCCAGCATCCCGTCATGGATGGCGGGGGGCGCCACGATCAGCCCGTCGCTCAGCCGCCGGGCGGTGTTGAATTGCAAGGGCTGCCCGGAAAGATCGGTCGCAAGGCATCCGGCGCGAAGCGCGATCAGGCTGCCGGCGGCGATATCCCATTCCCACGCCTCGCGCACCGACAGCACGGCGTCAAAGCGTCCCTCGGCCGCAAGGCACAGCCGCCACGCCAGCGATGGCCGGAAGCTGCGCTTCAGCGGCGGCGTCACGCCGCGCCAATGCACCGGGTCAAGGCTGGGCTTGCCGGCCAGCACATCCGCGCCCTGAAACCCGTGCGTCGAGGCGGTGATGGCATTACCGTTCAGCCGCGCCGGCCCCCCGGCGTGGGCGGTATAGGTCAGGTCCTGCGCCGGCAGATGCACCACGGCGGCGACGATCCGATGCCCGCGCGCGATGGCCAGCGAATGCGAAAATCCGGTCTGGCCGTCGATAAAGGCGCGGGTGCCGTCGATCGGGTCGATGATGAAGCAATGCGCAGCCTCCAGCCGGGCCGGGTCGTCGGGGCTTTCCTCGCTGAGCCAGCCGTAATCGGGGCGCGCGCCGCGCAAGCGGCGTTCAAGATGGGCGTTGACGGCCAGATCGGCCTCGGTCACCGGACCGGCGCCGTCGCCCTTGTCCCAGGTCCGGAAATCGCCGCGCCAATAGCGCAGCGCGATCTCGCCCGCCTCGCGCGCGGCGTCTTGCAGCAGGATCAGGTCGTCCTCAGCCGCCGGCAACGGTCATCCCTTCGACCAGCAGGCTGGGCACGCGCATCGCCCGCCAGTCCGGCAGGTCGTTGGCGGCGGTCAGGTGCATCAGCATGTCGCGCAGATTGCCGGCGATGGTGCATTCGTTGACGGCATGGGTGATCTGGCCGTTCTCGACCCAGAACCCGGCGGCGCCGCGCGAATAATCTCCGGTCGTCGGGTTGACCGAGGCTCCCAGCATCGAGGTCACCACCAGCCCGCGTCCCATGTCGCGGATCAGCTCGTCGCGCGTCTGCCGCCCCGGCGTCAGTTCCAGATTGGTGACGCCGGGCGCGGGCGGGCTGCCGGCGCCGCGCATGGCGCTGGCGGTCGAGGCCATGCCCAGCTTGCGCCCGGTGGCCAGATCCAGCGTCCAGCCTTTCAGGATGCCGTCCTGCACAATCAGGCGCGGCGCGGTGGGCAGGCCCTCGGCGTCGAACAGGCGCGAATTGCCCTGCCGCAGCAGGTGCGGGTCCTCGCGCAGGTCGAAGCCGGGGGGCAGCACGGCCTCGCCCAGGGCATTGCGCAGCCAGCTTGCGCCGCGCGCGATGGCGGTGCCGCTGACGGCGCTGACCAGATGCCCGATCAGCCCCGCGGCCACGCGTTCGTCGTAAATGATGGGGAAGGCGCCGGTCGGCGGCTTTTGCGCGCCGCGCCGGGCGATGGTGCGTTCGGCGGCAAGGCGGCCGATATCCTCGGGCGAGGGCATGTCGCTGGCATGGATGCGGCCTTCGCCGGCCCAGTCGCGCTCCATCCCCAGCCCCTCGCCGGTGATGGCGACGGTGGACAGGCTGTGGCTGCTGCGCCCATATCCGGCCGAGAACCCGTTCGAGGTCGCCAGCCAGATATCGCGGCGCGAATGGCTGGCGCCCGCGGTTTCCACCTGCGAGATGCCGCCGACCGCCAGCGCCGCCGCCTCGGCGCGCAGCGCCATGTCCTGCAATTCGGCGGGGCTGGGCGCGGGCGCGTCGTCCAGCAGCTCCAGCCGGGAATTGTCGGTGTCGCGGGCAAGCTGGCCCGGCTCGGCCAGACCCAGCGTGTCGTCGACCGGCGCCTCGCGCGCCATGGCGACGGCGCGTGCGGCCATTTCCCCGATCGTGCGGTCGGAATGGTCCGAGGCCGAGACGCTGGCCTGCCGGCCGCCGATCAGCACCCGCAGCCCGATTTCGACGCCATCGGCGCGTTCGGCATGTTCCAGCCCGCCACGGCGCACCTCGACCGAGACGGCGCTGGCGGACAATGCGACGGCATCGGCCTGATCGGCGCCGGCACGCGCGGCGGCGGCCAGAAGCCGGCCGGTCAGGGCCTCAAGCGGCAGGGGGTCGGACATGGTTCACCTCGGGTGCAAGCCGGGGGCCGCGACAATCCTGCCCGGCCCCCGGCGTTCATTCGTCATCTGCGCCCGGCCGGGGCCGGGCTGAATGAAGGTTTAGCGGACTTGCTGACCATTGGCAAAGACCGTGCCGCCTTCCTTGAATTCAAGGTCGGTGGTCAGCTTGTCCTCGCCCTCGGCACCCGGCTTGGTGAACAGGCCCAGCATCATGCGCACGCCCGTCACCTGATCGGCCGGGATCACGCCCATGCCGCCCAGCGTGTCCAGAAGGCCGTTCACGCCGTTGAATTCGGCCTTGATCTGGCCGACCGGCGGCGCGGTCGCGATATCGGCGCCCTCGGCGGCCTTCAGCGCACCCTCGGCGGTCATGCTGGCGCCCAGCAGGCTGAGCGCGAACTGGTTGATCGTGACCTCGGTCGGGATGATCGGCTCGGCCGCGGGGGCGGGGGCGGGGGCGGGGGCGGGGGTCGCGGCGTCGGCGCCTTCGGCGGCCTCACCTTCGGCGGCCTCGCCGGTCGCGGACTCGGCTGCGGGCTCGGCTGCCGGCATCGCGGCGGCGGCGGCCTGATCGAACAGGTCCTGATTGATCTGCATCAGGCCGGTCAGGTCCAGATCCATCGAGGCCGGGTCGCGCTTCAGCTTGGCCTGCGGATCGAACAGGCCCCAGATTTCCTCGCCCAGCGTCAGGCCGCCCAGCGAATAGGCGACCTTGAACGGCTGCGGCGCCTCGGCCTTCATCACCGGCATCTGGATGTCGAAGCTGGCGTTCTCGGTCGCGTATTTGATCGGGAAGGGCATGTCCGAGGTGGTCAGTTCAACCGCCACCGCGTCCGAATTGCCCTGATAGGTCAGCCCGTCCTGCGACATCGACATCGACAGGTCGAACGCCTTGGTGTCGTATTTGCCCGAGCCGGTCTGCGCCTTGCCGTCATCGCCGGTCGAGGCCAGCTCGAAGGTGCCGCTGGTGCCGCCGACCTTCACGGTGCCGTCCAGCGACATGCCGGATTTCAGCGCGGCGTTCAGGTCGGCGCCGATATTGGCGTCCTTGGGCATGCTCATCGTGCCGCTGCTTTCCAGCCCGGTCATCGTGCCGTCGAACTTGAAATTGTCGCCCGGTTTCCCCTCGATATCGGTGATATCGGCGGTGATGACCGCTTTTTCGGTCTTCATGTCATAGGTGTATTTCGCGGCCGCATCGGTGACGCGGTGCATCGAGCCGGTGGTGTTCTGGGTCGACAGACGGATCGGCAGCGGGCGTTCCTTGCCGTCGGCGACGACCTTGGCCACCGACAGGTCCAGCGTCGGATAATCAAAGGTATGGGTCATGTCCTCGGGCGCGCCCGAGGTGATGGTCGAGTTGCCGGGAATGTCGACGGCAAGATCGGTGCTGAACGGCTTGCCGTCCTTGTCGGCGCCGGCGATGCTGGCGGTCACCTTGTCGGCATAGACGGTGCGCACCTTGCCGTCGCCAAGGTCGGTCAGGTCGACCGTGGGGACGTTGATGGTGAGGGTGCCCTTGGCCTCGCCGGTGCTGGCGGCGGTGATGGTCAGGTCGCTGATGGTCAGCGTGTCGCCGGCTTTCGCGCGATTGCCTTCCTTGACCTGATAGCCGGCCGAGGCATAGTAATCGACCCAGGACTGCCAGACCTGCTCTGAGGTCACGTCGGCCAGGGCCGGGACTGTCATGGCCGCAAGGGCGAGGGCCGAGCTTGTCAGTCGCAGGTTCATCTCATTACCTTTCAAAGCGAGAATTGCACGACAAATGTGTGCCGGGCTTTTGACATAGGCCGGGCGCCGCTCCAAGGAGGATATGATGATAGGGACCGCGTTTGAGGGGGGAACTGGCAGGATCGTGATCGACCGGCCCGGCAAGGCGAATGCCCTGACCGAGGCAATGCTTCGCGACCTGACCGCCGCCTTCGACGCCATGGCCGCGCGCGACGACCTGCGCGCGGTGATCCTGACCGGGACGGGCGCGGTGTTTTCCGCCGGCGCCGATCTGGCGGATGCAAGAAACGGCCTCGCCGTTTCGCCGGAATGGGAGCGGCTGTCGGCGCGCGTCGCCTCGATGCCCTGCCTGACCATCGCGGCGCTGAACGGCACGGCGGCGGGCGGATCGCTGGGGATGGTGCTGGCCTGCGACCTGCGGATTGCCGTGCCGCAGGCGAAATTCTTCTATCCTGTCATGCGCTTGGGGTTTCTGCCGCGTCCCGGCGACCCCGAGCGGCTGGCGGCGCTGATCGGCCCGTCACGGGCGAAGATGATCCTGATGGCCGGTCAGAAGATCCCCGCCGAAGAGGCTTTGGCCTGGGGGCTGGTCGACCGGCTGCTTGCGCCCGATCAGTTGCTGGCCGGGGCCGAGGCGTTGGCGGCAGACGCGCTTGGCGCCAGCCGCGAACATCTTTGCGCGATCAAGTCGCTGATCCGCTGACCATCCGGGACCGGCGAGGCCGGCCCGGCAGCGCGGTCACGACAGGGCGCTGCGGCAGGTTGTCGCGGGCGTCAGGCGTAGACCGCCTGCTTGCCGAAATGCACGCACAGCATGTAATAGACCACCGCGCGATACTTGCTGCGGTTGCTGCTGCCGTATTTCGTCAGCGCGTCCTGAATGGCCGCGTCCAGTTCCGGCCCGTCGGCCAGTCCCAGTTTCTTGATCAGGTAGCTGGTCTTGACCCGCTCGACCTCGGATTTGTCCGAGCCGGCGATCGTTTCGCTGTCGGCATTGTAGATCGAAGGCCCGCAGCCGATCACCACCTTGGTCAAAAGGTCCATGTCGGGCGTGATGCCCAGCTTGTCCTTCATGTCGGCGGCGTATTTGGCGATCAGATCGTCGCGCTTGCTCATGTAACCGTCCCCCCGGTTGTCATTTCCGGGGGGCAGCCTAGCGTCAGGTCGACAAATTTCAACCTAAACCATGCGTCAGTAACGATAATGGTCCGACTTGAACGGGCCGGCGACGGGCACGCCGATATAGTCGGCCTGCTCGGGCGAAAGCTGGGTCAGCTTGACGCCGATCTTGTCCAGATGCAGCCGCGCGACCTTTTCATCCAGCGCCTTCGGCAGGATGTAGACGCCCGGCGCATATTCGTCGCCCTTGGTCCACAGTTCGATCTGGGCCAGCACCTGGTTGGTGAAGCTGGCCGACATCACGAAGGACGGGTGGCCGGTGGCATTGCCAAGGTTCAGCAGGCGGCCTTCGGACAGCAGGATGATCCGCGCGCCCGAGGGCATCTCGATCAGGTCCACCTGGTCCTTGATGTTGGTCCATTTGTGGTTCTTCAGCGCCGCGACCTGAATTTCGTTGTCGAAATGGCCGATATTGCCGACGATGGCCATGTCCTTCATCGCGCGCATGTGCTCGATGCGGATCACGTCCTTGTTGCCGGTGGTGGTGATGAAGATGTCGGCGCTGCCGGCGACGTCCTCAAGCGTGACCACCTCGAACCCGTCCATGGCGGCTTGCAGGGCGCAGATCGGGTCGACCTCGGTGACCTTCACGCGGGCGCCGGCGCCGCGCAGCGACGCTGCCGAGCCCTTGCCCACGTCGCCATAGCCGCAGACCACGGCGACCTTGCCGGCCATCATCACGTCGGTGGCGCGGCGGATGCCGTCGACCAGCGATTCCTTGCAGCCGTATTTGTTGTCGAATTTCGACTTGGTGACGCTGTCGTTGACGTTGATCGCCGGGAAGGGCAGCAGCCCTTTCTTGTGCAGGTCGTAAAGGCGGTGAACGCCGGTGGTGGTTTCCTCAGAGACGCCGCGGATCGCGTCGCGCTGTTTGGTGAACCAGCCGGGGCTTGCGGCCAGACGCTTCTTGATCTGGGCGAAAAGCGCCTCTTCCTCTTCGCTGGTCGGGGTTTCGATCAGCGCGGTCTCGCCGGCCTCGACCCGGGCGCCCAGCAGGATGTACATGGTGGCGTCGCCGCCATCGTCCAGGATCATGTTCGCGGGGCCTTCCGCGAACTGGAAGATCTGGTCGGTATAGGTCCAGTATTCGGGCAGCGTCTCGCCCTTGATGGCAAAGACCGGGATGCCGGCCGCCGCAATCGCCGCCGCCGCGTGATCCTGGGTCGAGAAGATGTTGCACGAGGCCCAGCGGACCTGCGCCCCAAGGGCCGTCAGCGTTTCGATCAGCACGGCGGTCTGCACGGTCATGTGCAGGCTGCCGGCGATGCGCGCGCCCTTCAGCGGCTGCGCGGCGCCATATTCGGCGCGCAGCGCCATCAGGCCCGGCATCTCGGTTTCGGCGATATCCAGTTCCTTGCGGCCAAAGGCGGCCAGCGTGATGTCCTTGATGATGTGATCGGCCATGAGGCACCCTTGCAAATATGATTGGCGGGGCCTTTAGCATCCTGCGCCCATATCTGCAAACACGGGTGTCAGCCGTTCAACCCTGACGTGCCGAAAAAGACCTGTGGGCTGGTGCGGTCGCTATAGCCGACCCCCGAGGCGATGACGCAGCTTGTCGCATCGGCGCGCTCAAGCACCATGGTCCAGGTTCCCATCCGGTCCGAGCCCCAAAGCGCGATCCCCTGCGCGCCGGTCGCGACCTTTCTTTCGCCGAATTCATCGGCCAGCGCCTGTGCCATGGCGGTCTGACGGTCGCACCACGGCTGGTCGCCGGTCGCCTGCGCGGACAAGGGCAGCGTCTGCGCCATCCGGGCGACGGCGCCGGGCGTCATGCCCTCCATCGCCGACCAGCCGCGCGGATGCGCAAGGTTGTCCGCGCGCGAGGTGACGGCCGCCATGGCCGGCAGCGCCAGCGCCAGCGTCATCGCGGCCAGGGTGGCGATCCGGGTTGCCTTCGCTGTCATCATTGCGTGAAACCTTTCGCATTCGCGTCCGATCTGCCGGGAAAACCCGCATGGCAGCGTGGCGGTTCCCGAAAGGTTCCCCACGCACGCGCTTGTGAGCGCTAGCAGAGCGGGCCACGATGCCCTAGAACTGGTCTTCAGGGTTGTGCAGGGGGAAAGATCATGGCGTTCTTGCTGGCGGATGTGGGTGGCACCAATGCGCGCATGGCGCTGGCGCGCGACGGCGCCATCGATGCGGCGTCGATCACGCGGTTTCGCGGCGACGACCACGGCAGCTTTGACGAGGTGGTGCGGATTTATCTGGACCAGCAGGGCAATCCGGCCATCGAGGCGGTCTGCATCGACGTGGCGGGCCCCGTCTCGGGCGGGCAGGCGCGGCTGACCAATCGCGACTGGGACTTCACCGAGGAACGGCTGTGCAAGCTGACCGGCGCGCCCCGCGCGCGGCTGATCAACGACCTGATCGCGCTGGGCTATGCGACCCCGGCGCTGCGGGGCGATGCGGCGGGCTTCCTGCGCCTTGGGCCCCAGGGCGTGGCGACCAATGGCCAGCGGCTGGTGGTGAACGCCGGCACCGGCTTCAACGTCTGCGCGGTGAAGGTGCTGCCCGGCGGCGGCATCGCCTGCCTTGAGGCCGAGGAAGGCCATACCCGCCTGCCGCTCTCTGTCGCGATCCCGCTGATCGAGGCGCTGGGCGCCGAAGACGCCGCCAAGCACGATTCGGTCGAGGAGCTTTTCGCTGGCCGCGGTCTGGCGCGGCTGCATGCGCTGCGCGCCAGGGTGCCGCAGGCCCGGGCCGAGGACGTGGTCGCCGCCGCCACCGCCGGCGACCCCGAGGCCGAGGCGACCTGCGCCCTTTATGCCCGGCTTTTCGGGCTGCTCTGCCGCGAACTGGCGCTGCGTTTCATGCCGATGGAGGGGATGTTCCTGACCGGCAGCGTGGCGCGTTCCTCAGTCGAGCGCTTCGCGATCTTCGAAGAGGCATTCCTGTCGGACCCGCTGATGGGACAGATCACGCGCGCGGTGCCGGTGGGCGTCATCCGTGACGATCTGGCCGCCCTGCATGGCTGTTTGGCCGCACTTGGGTGAAAAATCGCCGGATTCGGCCCGCAAAGCTGGATTCCGTTAACCTTCCCTGCAATGCTGCCCCGCAAAACCGCGAAAAGCAGGGCAGGCAATGACGAACTGGATGAAGGCAGGGATGACTGCCGCGATCGTGCTTGGCACGGGCGCGGGCGTGGTGCTGGCGCAGTCTTCGGGGTCTTCTGGTTCGTCAGGCTCAGGCTCGTCGGGGTCTTCAGGGTCATCGGGGTCGTCATCCTCGGCGGCGTCCTCGCCGTTTTCGGGCTGGTTCGGCGGGTCCAAGGGCAACGATGCCTCGCCCGTGGATCTGGATTTCCGCATCAAGGGCGGCGGCGACAACCTTCTGGGCGAGATCCGCGCCACGTCGCTGTTGGTCAGCGCCCAGCAAGAGGGGCGGGTGACCGGCCAGGACATCCTGGCCGCCGCGCGGGGCGATTACGCGCGGATTCTGGGCGTGCTTTACGACGACGGCTATTATTCCAGCGTCATCGATATCGCGCTGGACGGGGTCGAGGCCGCCAGCGTCGCGCCGCTGGATGCGCCCAAGGTGGTCCACAAGGTCGTTATCACCGTCGATGCCGGGCCGCAGTTCCACTATAGCCGCGCCGATATCGGGCCGGTGGCGCCAAGGACGCACCTGCCGCCGAATTACCGCACGGGCTCGATCGCACGCACCGGCGAGATGAAGCGCGCCGCCACCGCCGCCGTCGAGGGCTGGCGCGATGTGGGCTATGCCAAGGCCACGGTCGAGGAAACCGACATCACCGCCGATCACAACACCAACCTTGTCGACAGCCGCATCATTCTTGCGCCCGGCCCGGAACTGCGCTTCGGCAAGCTTGGCATTCGCGGCAACAAGCGGCTGGACCCGCGCCGGCTGCGCAAGATGACCGGCTATCCCGAGGGCCAGCGCTTCGACCCCGAGGAAATGGACGACATGCGCAAGCGGCTGCGCCGCACCGGCATCTTTTCGGCCATCACCGTCAGCGAGGCCGAGCAGCCGAACCCCGACGGCACGCTGGACATGGACCTGCTGGTGGTCGAGGAAAAGCTGCGCCGTCTGGGCGGCGGCTTTGAATATTCCAACACCGACGGGCTGTCGCTGACCGGCTACTGGATCAACCGCAACCTGTTCCGGGGCGGCGAAAGGCTGCGCATCGATGCCTCGGTCGCCAATATCGGCGCGGGCGACATGGACTATATCCTGGGCGCGCGGCTTGACCGGCCGGCGACGCTGAACGCCGATACCACCGCCTATGTCGATGCCGGCATCGGCAAGCTGACCGAGGACGATTACGACCTGAAATATGCCGAGTTCGGCTTTGGTCTGACCTATATTCCCAGCGACGAATTCACCGCCGATGTCGAATTGCAATACCGGGCGCTGCGGGCCTCGGACGAATCGGGCGTGACGAATTTCCGGCTGCTGGCGCTGCCGATGTCGGCGACGCTGGACATGCGGCAGGTCGAAAAGACCGACGCGAAAAGCGGCTACTGGCTGCAAGGGATGCTGACGCCCTTCCTTGGCTTGCAGAACGAAACCGGCAGCGGTGCGCAGGTAGTGGCCGAAAGCCGCATCTACAAAAGCTTCGGCAAGGACGACCGCTTCACGCTGGCCGGCCGCGCGCGGCTGGGCACCGTTCTTGGCCCCGAGATCCAGGAAGTGCCGCGCGACTATCTGTTCTATTCCGGCGGGGGTGGCACCGTGCGCGGGCAACCCTATCAATCGCTTGGCGTCGAGGTCATTCCGGGCGACGATGGTCCGATCAAGACCGGCGGCATGAGCGTGGTGAACCTGACCGCCGAACTGCGCATGCAGGTGCGCGAAAAGATCGGCACCGCCTTTTTCATCGATGCGGGCCGGGTCTGGGCAGATAGCGGTTTTTCGGGCAACACCGACTGGCAGGCCGGCGCCGGGGCGGGCATCCGCTACAAGACGCCGATCGGGCCGCTGCGCCTTGATCTGGCCGTGCCGGTGGGCGGCGGCTATGACGATGGCGGCGGATTACAGGTCTATATCGGACTGGGGCAGGCATTCTGATGCGCGATCTGGCTTATCGTATTCTTTTCGCAATCTGTCTTGCGCTGGCGCTGCCCCTGGCGGTGCCCGCGGCCTTTGCGCAGGACGCCACGACCGCGCCGGACCAGTCCGAGGACGACAAGGGCTTCATCACCCGCCTGCTTGAGGACAACCTGTCCGGCGCCGGCCGCAAGGTGGTGATCGACGGCTTCAAGGGGGCGCTGTCTTCGCGCGCGACCTTCTCGCGCATGACGATTTCCGATGACAACGGCATCTGGATCACCATTGAAAACGGCGCCATGCACTGGAGCCGCACCGCGCTTCTGACCGGCAATGTCCATATCAACGAACTGTCGGCCGACCGCATCATCATGCCGCGCCTGCCCGGCAGCAGCGCCAGCGCCCCGCAGGCCGAGACCAAGGAATTCGCGCTGCCGCAACTGCCGGTCAGCGTGAATATCGAGAAACTGTCCTTTGGCCGCGTCGAACTGGGCAAGGACGTGATCGGGCAAGAGGCGGTGCTGGCCGTGGACGGCAGCATGAACCTTGACGGCGGCGAGGGCGCGACCAAGCTGACCATCAACCGCGTCGACGGGCCGCGCGGCCAGTTCGCGCTGGATGCCAGCTTCTCGAACGAGACGCGCGTGCTGGGCCTTGATCTGAAACTGGACGAGGATCGCAACGGTCTTTTCGCCAATATCGTCGATCTTTACGGCCGCCCCGCCGTCAATGCCGAGATCAAGGGCCAGGGCCCGCTGTCGAACTATGTCGCCGATATCTCGCTGGCGACCGATGGCCAGCCGCGCGTCACCGGCAATGTCGCGGTGACCGCGCAGCAGCAGGGCGGCGTGGCCGGCACCAGCTTCCGCGTTCAGGTCGGCGGCGACGTGGCCGCGCTGGCCCCGCCCGAACACAAGCCCTTTTTCGGCAGCCAGTCGCAGCTTCTGGCCGAGGGCTGGGCCGGCGCCGACGGGCGCTTGCTGATCCCCTCGCTGAACCTGACGACCGAGGCACTGAAGCTGACGGGCGATATCGCCACGACCGCGAAGGGCGCGCCGGAAAGCATCCATCTGACAATGCTGCTGGGCGCCGACGCGGGCGCCACGCAACTGCCGGTCCTGCTGCCATGGGCCGACCGGCCCACCACCGTGCGCGCCGGGAACCTGCGGCTGGACTATGACGCGGCGCAGGGCGCGGGCTGGGTGCTGAAGGGCAAGGTCAGCGATATCGTCCGCGACGACATCTCGCTGGCCGAGGAACGCATGGACGGGCGCGGCCGCATCGTGCTGACCGCCGATCAGGCGCTGCAAGAGGTGCGCGGCTGGGTCGCCTTCGGCATGGACGGGCTCAAGCCCACCGATACCGCGCTGGCCGAGGCGCTTGGCAATACGCTGAACGGCGGCCTGAACTTTGCCTTCAGCCCCGGCAATGCGCTGAAGTTCTGGGGCATGAACATCAACGGCGACGAATTCGGCTTTACCGGCAATGTCGACGTGTCGGGGCTGAAAACCGGCATCACGCTGTCGGGCGACGTGAATGCCCGCCACAGCAATCTTGCCCGCTTCTCGAAGGTGGCGGCGCGGGATCTGGGCGGCTCGGCCGATGCGCATGTGAAGGGCAGCTATACCCTGCTGAGCAAAAGCTTCGATATCGAGGCCGAGATCCTGGGCAGCGACATCGGCATCGGCCAGGCCCATGCCGACCGGATGCTGAAAGGTCAGTCGAAAATCGAGATCAGCGCCCGGCGCGATACCTCGGGGATCAATCTGCGCAAGTTTCTGGTGAATGCACAGAACCTGACCGCGCAGGCGCAGGGGCGGCTGGACAGTTTCTCCAGCAGCCTGACCGCGCATGTGGAAATGCCCGACCTGTCGGTGGCCGATCCCAAGATGTCGGGGGCGTTTCGCACCGATGCCAAGGTGACCGGCGCCGCCGGCAAGCGCGCCATCACCCTGACCGGCGAGGCGCAGGATCTGGTGATCGGGCAGGCGGCGCTGGACGGCGCGCTGAAAGGCCAGACCGCCCTGACCATCGAGGCGGTCGAGGTCAGCGGTGCCTATCACGTCCAGCAGTTCCAGTTGTCGAACCCGCAGATCACCGCCCATGGCGCCGGGGTATTCTCGGACACCACGATGGACGGGCAGCTCAATGTCGCGATGCCCGACCTTGCGGTGCTGGGGCAGGGGCTTTCGGGCGGGCTGACCGCGCAGGCCGAGGTCAAGCAGGACGGCACCGTGCGCAAGATCCAGTTGACCGGGCGCGGCACCGACCTGCTGCTGGGGCAGAAGGACGTGGGCAACGCCCTGCCCGGCGACACCGACCTGACGCTTTCCGCGCAAGAGGATGGCGGCGTCCTGACCATCGACGCCTTCAACCTGAAGAACGACCAGATCAGCGCCACGGCGCAGGGCAAGTTGGGCGGCGCGGGCACCGACCTGACCGGGCAGGTGGACGTGCAGTCCCTGGCCAGCCTTGGCCGCGGCTGGCAGGGCGCCTTGCAGGCGCAGGGCAGTTTCAAGGATGACGGCACCGGCACCCGCAAGCTGGACGTGATCGGCACCGCGCAGAACCTGAACTTCGGACAGGCGCAGGTCGATGGCGCGCTGGCCGGCCAGACGCAGCTTGCCCTGCAAGGCAGCGAGCGCGCCGGCGTCTTCACCATCGACACCGCGACCGTGCAGAACCCGCGCCTGAACATCGGCGCCACCGGCAAGGTCGGCATCGGTGCGGCGGGCAAGGGGGCGACGGATGTGACCGCGGTGCTGAAGGCCGCGGACCTGCGCTTTCTTGGCCGCGGCTTCCGCGGCGGCGTCGATCTGACGGCCGAGGTCGCGGAAAAGCCCGATGGCAGCCGCGCCATCACCGCCAAGGGCAGCGCCAAGGGTCTTGGCATCGGCAACCCCAAGGCCGATGCGGTGCTGGCCGGGACCACCACGCTGGACCTTGCCGCCACGCAGAAGACCGATGGCAGCTTTGTCGTCGGCCGGCTGCGCGCCGGGAACGGCCAGTTCAGCATCGCGGGCGATGGCAGCCCGACCACCGGCCTGAACATCGACGCCAAACTGAACAACCTTGAGCTCTTGGTGCTGGGCTTCCCCGGCCCGGCCGAGATCAAGGGCACCGTCCACAATACCGGCCCCAACTATGAGGTGAACCTGTCCGCCACCGGCCCCGGCGACAGCAAGGCGCGCGCCACCGGCAGCATTGCGACCAGCCTTGCCTCGGCCAATCTTCAGGTCTCGGGCAGCGGCAATGCCGCCGCGGCGAACCTGTTCCTGCGCACCCGCAGCGTCGAGGGGCCGGTCAGCTTCGATCTGCGGATGAACGGCAAGCCGTCGCTGGAATCGCTGACCGGGCGGGCCTCGCTGAATGGCGGCCGGCTGGCCGATCCGCGCTTCGGTCTCAGCATCGACAACCTTGACGCCAAGGCCGATTTCAGCGGCGGGCGGATCAATGTCGATGTGCGCGGCGCGGTCGAGGCCGGGGGCACGGTGACCGTGACCGGCCCGATCTCGCTTGCCGGCGACCGCGAGATGAACCTGGACGTGCGGCTGAACAATATCGTGCTGCGCGACCCGACGCTGTATGAAACGCGTGCCAGCGGCCGGATCATGGTCGGCGGCTCGCAAAAGGCCGGGCCGCTGGTCACGGGCCGCATCGACGTCGCCCGGATGGAGCTGCGCATCCCCTCGACCGGGCTGGGCGGGGCGAAGTCGATCCCCGATATCAAGCATCTGGGCGAACGCCCGCCGCAGCGCCAGACCCGCGCCAAGGCCGGGCTGCTGCCCTTTCCCAGCGAAGCCTCGCGCGAGGCGGGGATGGCCGCGCCGCCGGCAACGCCGCCTGCGCATCCGGCGCGCTTCGACCTGACGATCTCGGCCCCGGACAAGGTCTTTATCCGCGGCCGCGGCGTCGATGCCGAACTGGGCGGCGAGATCCGCCTGACCGGCGATGCGGCGCGACCGATCCCCATCGGCCAGCTTGAACTGATCCGGGGCCGCGTCGATCTGCTGGGCAAGCGCTTCGACCTGACCGAGGGCCTGATCGAGATGCAGGGCAGCCTGATCCCCTTCATCCGGCTGGTGGCCGAGGCGCAGACGCAGGACCTGACCGCCTATATCACCATCGACGGCGAGGCGACCGACCCCGACATCACCTTCTCGTCCTCGCCCGACATGCCCGAGGAAGAGGTGATCTCGCAGCTTCTGTTCGGGCACGGGCTGGACAGCATCAGCGCCTTCCAGGCGGCGCAGCTTGCCAGCGCGGTGGCGACGCTGGCCGGCAAGGGCGGCGATGGCATCATCAGCAAGCTGCGCACCGAAACCGGGCTGGACGACCTTGACCTGACGACCGACGATCAGGGGAATGTCTCGGTCCGGGCAGGGAAATACCTGACCGACAACCTTTACACGGATGTGCAGGTCGGCGGCGATGGCAAGACCAAGCTGGACCTGAACCTTGACATGTCAAAGACGCTGACCGCACGCGGTTCCGTCGACAGCGAGGGCGAAAGCACCGTCGGGCTGTTTTACGAACGCGACTATTAAGCGGGCGGCCGAAAGGCCGCCTGGCCAGGGGCTTGACGGCGGGTATCGGAATCGTTAGCTGGCTAATGAAATCCATTAGCAGGCTAACGACCATGCCCGAGCGTGCGCTGACATTGTTCGAATCGATCCTGCAACTGCACCGGAACATCCGCGCCGGCTTTGAAACCCGGGTGCAAAGGCAGGGCCTGACCTATGCCCGCGCCCGGCTGCTGGCGGTGATCGGCCATAATCAGGGCGCCAGCCAGACCGAACTGGCGCAGCTTCTGGGGATCGAGACGCCGACCCTGAAGCGCCAGCTTGACGCGCTGGAAACGCTGGGTCTGGCCGAGCGCCGCCCCCTGCCCGAGGATGGCCGCAAGCACGCGATCTTTCTGACCGCCGCCGCCCGGGTAGAACCGCTTCTGGCCTATCGCGCCGATGTCGAGGCGGCGCTGGCCGACGGCATCGCGCCCGAGGATCTGGCCACCACCCGCCGCGTGCTGGCGCAGATGGCCGCCAATGCTGAAAGGCTGAACCGGGAATGAGCGACAGCGCATCGTCAGCGCCAGCGACTGCGCCGGCGGTTGCGCCAGCGCCAGAGGCCAGCGCGGCGCCAGCGGTCGGGGCCGCAGCCCCGCCCGCGCCGCCGCCGCCCTTGCGGATCGCGCTGGCCTATATCGCCGCGGCCATCGTCATCGGCCTGACGCAGGGGCTGGCGCAAAGCTTTGTCACCACCAACATCGCCCAGATCGCGGGCGAGTTGGGCGTGACGACGACGCAGGCGACATGGCTGAGCGTGGCCTTTGCCGCGCCCCGCGCCTCGATGCCGATTCTGCTGATCAAGATCCGCACGCAATACGGGCTGCGCCGCTTTGCCGAAATCGCCATCGTCATCTATCTGGTGGTGGCGCTGGGGGCGCTGACGATTTCCGACCTGCGTTCGGCGCTGGTGATGCAGTTTCTGGCCGGGATGGCCTCGGCGCCGCTGTCCTCGCTGGCGTTCATGTACATGCTGCAACCGCTGTCTCCGAAATGGAAGATGCGGCTCGGCCTGCCGGTGGTCATGGCGACCGTGGCGCTGGGGCCATCGGTGGCGCGCGTCATTTCGCCCGCGCTGATGGCGGATTCGGGCTGGACCGCGCTGCATACGATGACGCTGGGCATGGCGGCGGTGTCGCTGGGGCTGGTCTATTGGCTGCCGCTGACCTCGCCGCCGCGGCAAAAGGTCATCGCCGGGCTGGACCTGGTAAGCTGGCTGTTGATCGCCATCGGCTTTGGCGGGCTGACGGCGGTGTTTACCATGGGCGCGATCTATTGGTGGACCGAAATCCCGTGGCTGGGCTGGACGCTGGCTGCATCCATCGCCGCGCTGACGCTGGCCGCCATGATCGAGCTGAACCGCAAGGCGCCGCTGCTGGATGTCCGCTGGCTGGCTAGCCCCGCCATCCTGCACCTGACGGTGACGCTGCTGGTCTTTCGCCTGATCCTGTCCGAGCAAAGCTCGGGCGCGCCGCGCATGTTCCAGGTGCTGGGGGTGACGCAGGACCAGCTTGTGACCATCTTTGCGGTGATTTCGGCCGGGACGGTGCTGGGGGCGCTGGCGCTGATCCCGTTCATGACGCCGAAGCGGGTGCCGCTGTTTCACGTCATCGCGCTGGCGCTGGTCGCGGTCGGTGCCTGGCTTGACAGCCATTCGACCATCGACACCCGCCCCGCGCAGATGATGCTGAGCCAGGGCATGATCGCATTCGCCGGCACGCTGTTTCTGGCGCCGGCGATGATGCAGGGGCTGATGTCGGCGCTGGCGCGGGGGCCGAACTATATCCTCAGCTTCATCATCGTGTTCCTGTCGACGCAAAGCCTTGGCGGCGTCATGGGCTCGGGCCTGTTCCTGACCTTCATCAACCACCGCCAGGCGCTGCATCTGCAACTGATGCGCGAGGAGCTGACCACCGCCGACCCGGTCGTCATGCAGGCCATCGGCCAGCGCGTGGCGGCGCTGACCTCGCAGATCGTCGATCCGGTGGCGCGGCAGGCGCAGGCGGTGGCGATGATCGCGCAGGACGCCACCAATCAGGCCTATGTCATGGCCTATAACGACGCTTACCAACTGACGGCGCTGGTCGCGGCCTTCGCCTTCTGCGTGCTGGTCCTGCACATGTTCCGGGACTGGCTGGCGGCGCGTCTTTCGCCCGCCGCGCCCGCGCCTGCAACCGATCCCTCCAATCCCGCTTGAGTCCGCCAAGATGACCCGTAACCAACTGATCCCGACGCTGATCGCCTTTGCCGCCGGCCTCGCCGGTCTGCTGATCGTGCTTTACGCGTGGCACCTGCCGCCCTTTCAGTCCAGCAACCCACAGACCGAGAACGCCTATATCCGCGGCACCGTCACCAGCCTTGCGCCGCAGCTTTCGGGCTATGTCGCCGCGGTCGAGGTGCAGGATTTCCAGCCCGTGACGCAAGGGCAGGTGATCGCCCGCATCGACGACCGCCAGTATCGCCAGAAGCTGGCGCAGGCCCAGGCCGCCCTGCAAGGCGCCGAGGCGGCGCTGAAGATCCAGGATCAAAGCGTGCGTTCGGCGCAGGCCGGGCAGCAATCGGCCGAAGCCGCGCTGAGCGCGGCCGAAGCGGCGCGCGACACCGCAAAGTCGAATTGGGACCGCGCCAGCGCGCTGAAATCCCGCGGCGTCACCGCGCAAAGTTCGGCCGACCAGACCGAACTGTCGCTGCGTCAGGCCGAGGCCGCCGTCACCCAGGCCGAAAGCGCCATCGCCGTCGCGCGTGAGAACGTCAACGGCGCCGAGGTCGGGCTGGCGGCGAAACAGGCGCAGATCGCGTCGGCCATGGCGGCGGTCGAGCTGGCGCAGATCGACCTGTCGAACACCGTCATCCACGCCCCCACCGCCGGGCGGCTGGGGCAGGTCAGCGTGCATGTCGGCCAATACGTCACCGCCGGCACGGCGCTGGTCAGCCTTGTCGGCAACGATGTCTGGGTGATCGCCAACTTTCGCGAGACCGAGCTGGCGGGCATCGCCGTCGGCGACCGCGCCAGCTTTACCGTGGACGCGATGCAGGGCCGGGTCTTTACCGGCACGGTCGAGTCCTTCTCGCCCGCCGCCGCGTCCGAATTCAGCCTGCTGTCGGCCTCGAATGCGACGGGGAACTTCACCAAGGTCGCGCAGCGCCTGCCGGTGCGCATCCGCATCGACCCCGGACAGGCGCAGGCCGGCTTTCTTGAGCCAGGCCTGTCGGTCGTCGTCACCGTCGACCAGCGCGCCGCCCCGCCCGGCAAATCGGCGCGGGCCGGCGCGCTGATCGTCGGGCATGACGGCTAGCCGCGCGCCCGCGCCGCCTTGCGCAGTTGCAGCGGGCTGAGACCGCAAGCCTGCGAGACCGCGCGGCTGAGCGCCTCGGCCGAGCCATAGCCATAGCGGCGCGCGACGGTCTGGATGCGGTGGCCGCGCTCGATATCCTGCCGGGCAAGGACCAGGCGCCAGTTACGCAGATAGGCCAGCGGCGCCTGCCCGACCTTGTCGCGGAACAGTTCGGCAAAGCGGCTGATCGACAGCCCCGCCTCATCCGCCAGTGTCTCGACCCGCCACGGATGGCCGGGGCGGTCGTGCATGGCGACAATGGCACGGCTAAGGCGCGGATCGGCCAGCCCGCCCAGCAGGCCCGGCCGTGTCGCCCCCCGTTCGATCTGCAATCGCAGCAGGCGCACGATCAGCACCTCACCCAGCCGATCCAGCACCGAGGGGCCGCCACAGCGCGGCGCCGCGATCTCGGCCAGCATCAGGGCGACGATGGCGCCGATCTCGGGGTCGTCTTGCAGCGGATGGTGGATGACGGCGGGCAGCGCCGCCAGCAAGGGATTGTCGCGCCCGCCCCAACTGACCGATGCGCGCAAAAGCACGGCATCGGTCGCGGTGCCCGGACGTGCGGGCTGGCCATCGACATGCAGCAGCAGGCTGGCGGGCGTCGCGTCCCGGCCAAGGATCAGCAGGTCCCCGCCCTCGCCATCGCAGGGGCGCACGCGCAGCGCAAAGCGCGACATCAGTGCCGACAGCCGGTCAAGGCGACCGCGTTCGGCGTTTACATCATGTTTTTCGGATTCTTCTGACATCAGCCACTGATACCCGTTCTGGGCAATCAAAACCAGTCCAGGGATGACCTTCATGCTGATGCCCCGCCAGAAAACCCCCGACCTGAGGCTGCCGACGCTGGATCACGGCACCTTCGACCTTGCCGCCGAGAAATCGCCACGCGGCACGGTGATCTGCTTTTATCGCGGGCTGCATTGCCCGATCTGTGCCACCTACCTGACCGAGTTTGAAAAGCGCGCCGACGATTTCGCCCGCCGCGGCGTCGGCACCATCGCGATCAGTTCCGACGGGCAGGACCGCGCCCGCGCCATGGCGCAGAAGATCGGCAATGGCGGACTGCGCATCGGCCACGACCTGAGCATCGCACAGGCCCGGGAATGGGGGCTTTATATCTCGGCGTCGCGCGGCGTCACCTCGATCGGGATCGAGGAACCGGCGCTGTTTTCCGAACCGGGCCTGTTCATGGTGACGCCGCAGCAGACGCTTTACTATGGCGCGGTCCAGACCATGCCCTTCGTGCGGCCGCATTTCGCGGAGCTGGTCGCGGCGCTGGATTTCGTCATCGCCCATGACTACCCGGCGCGGGGCGAATATCAAGGCGCGGCATAGGGAACGCTTGCCGCCCGTATTCTGCGCCCGAAAGGGATGGCACCATGAAAAAGGCCGGGTCGCTGGACCCGGCCTTGTCGTTTGCGGCCCGCGGCGGGGTCGGGGGGCGGCGGGGCAGGGGGGTCACACCTCGGGGACCAGCACCTCGCGCTTGCCGACATGGTTGGCGGGGGTGACGACGCCCTGTTCCTCCATTTGTTCGACCAGACGCGCGGCCTTGTTATAGCCGATGGCCAGCTTGCGCTGGATATAGCTGGTCGAGCATTTGCGGTCCTTGGCGACGATGGCCACGGCCATGTCGTAAAGCTCGGCATCGCCGCCCTCGCCGGTGGACAGGCCCAGCACCATGTCGATGCTGTCGGCGCGGTCCTCGTCCGGGCCCTCGACCACACCCGACATGTAGCTGGGCGGGCCAAAGGATTTCAGGTGGTTGACGATCTCCTCGACCTCCTCATCGGAAACGAAGGGACCGTGGACGCGGGTGATCTTCGATCCGCCGGCCATGTAAAGCATGTCGCCCTGACCCAGCAGCTGTTCGGCGCCCTGTTCGCCAAGAATGGTGCGGCTGTCGATTTTCGAGGTGACCTGAAAGCTGATCCGGGTCGGGAAGTTCGCCTTGATCGTGCCGGTGATGACATCGACCGAGGGGCGCTGCGTCGCCATGATCAGGTGGATGCCCGAGGCGCGGGCCATCTGGGCAAGGCGCTGGATGCAGGCCTCGATTTCCTTGCCGGCGACCATCATCAGGTCGGCCATCTCGTCGACGATGACGACGATATAGGGGAAGGTCTCGGGCTGGAACTCGTCGGTTTCAAAGACCGGCTCGCCGGTATCCTCGTCAAAGCCGGTCTGGACGGTGCGCTTGAACATCTCGTTCTTGTCCAGCGCCTCGCGGACGCGGCCATTATAGCCCTCGATGTTGCGCACGCCCATCTTGGACATCTTGCGATAGCGTTCCTCCATCTCGCCCACGACCCATTTCAGGGCGACGACGGCCTTTTTCGGGTCGGTGACGACCGGCGAAAGCAGGTGCGGGATGCCGTCATAGACTGACAGTTCCAGCATCTTGGGGTCGATCATGATCAGCCGACATTCCTCGGGCGTCAGCTTGTAGAGCAGGCTCAGGATCATGGTGTTGATCGCCACCGACTTGCCCGAGCCGGTGGTCCCGGCGATCAGCAGGTGGGGCATCTTGGCCAGGTTCGCGACGACCGGGCCGCCGCCGATATCCTTGCCAAGCGCCAAAGGCAGCGGCTGCGTGCCGTCGCCATAAGCCTTGGAGGCGAGGATTTCGCGCAGGACCACCTTTTCGCGTCGGGCATTGGGCAGTTCGATCCCGATGACCGAACGCCCCGGCACGGTCGAGACGCGCGCCGACAGCGCCGACATCGACCGCGCGATGTCGTCGGCCAGACCGATGACGCGGCTGGCCTTCAGCCCCGGCGCGGGTTCCAGTTCGTAAAGCGTGACCACGGGACCGGGGCGGACCTCGGTGATCTGGCCCTTGACGCCGTAATCGTCCAGGACCGCCTCAAGCATCCGGGCGTTTTCCATCAGCGATTCCTGGCTCAGCTGATGGTGCTCGAAATTCGAGGGCGCGGTCAGCAGCGACAGCGGCGGGTGTTCGTAATGGCTGACGCTTTCATCAAAGCGCAGGCCGGGCTGGGCCTCGGACATGGCCTGACGCGAGGCCGGCGCAGGCTTTTTCGGCGGCACCACGACGCGGGCGGTCTCGGCCCCGAAGGGCGTGGCGGTGGCGGGTTCGGGCAGGTCGTTGCCGTCTTCGTCCATGCTGAGGACCGGCTCGGTCCGGGGCAGGGGGGCGGCGCGGTTGCCGGTCAGGCGCTGGGTGACGGCCGAGAGCAGGCCCTTGCCCTCGGGGCGTTCGCCGCGCTGGCGGATGGCATCGGTGATGCGGGCGCTGATCGCGGCGTTCGAGGGGGCCTCGTCATCCTCGTCGTAATGGGGTTCGGGCTCGACCAGTTCCGATTCCAGCGCAAAGTCGCGGTCGTCGGCCAAAGGCTGCGGGGCGCGGCGCAGGCCGGGCATCGCCGGCGCGTGCGGCGCGCTCAGCGGCGGCTGCGGCAGCGTGACGGAACTGGCGCGGCTGATGCGCTCGCGCCGGGCGTCGGCGCGGGACTTCATCTCGCGCGCGGCCCCGGCCGAGAAGCGGGCGCCACGGTCGACCGCGTGCAGCGCCAGCAGGCGCGCGGTGGCCAGCCCGTTCAGCAGGTAGTTGCGAATGGAAATCAGTTCCTTGCGGTCGAAGCCCAGCACGAATGCCAGAAACGCCACCGCACCGACGGCGGTCAGCAGCGCCAGAAACTTGATCGCGACCGAGGCGCGCATCGGCATTGCCGACAGCATGCCGCCCATCAGCATGTCGCCCAGATGCCCGCCCAGACCAAAGCTTTGCGTCCAGCCCGGCGGTGGCGCCATCGAGGTCGCATAGACCGAAACCAGCACCATGCCGATGGGCAGGAAGATGGCGCGCATCAGCCGTTCCTCGCCCCGGTGCAGCATCAGGCGCAGGCCCCATCCCATCGCGCCAAGGACCAGCACCCAACTGCCATAGCCGGTAATCATGAACAGCGCCGAGGCGATATAGGCGCCGGGACTGCCCAGATAGTTCTGCGCCGGCTGGTCGGTCGCGGACATGAAGCTGGGATCGTCGGGCGAATAGCTGAGCAGCATCATCGCGATCAGCACGCCCAGAATCACCAGCCCCGCGCCCAGAAGTTCCTTGCCGCGCCGTTCAAGCGCCGCTTGCGTGGATTGGTCAAACAGCGGATCGCGGTGTTTCGCCTGCCAGCTCGCCATGCGTCAACCCCCTTGGTACAAACAGTTTTTCAGGCGGTTCAGGGCCGCCTCGGTCTCATTGGCGGTGGCGACCAGCGCCACGCGCAGGAAATTCCGCCCCGGATTGCCCCCGGCGGTGTCGCGCGACAGATAGGTGCCGGGCAGGACCTGGATGCCCTCTTCGGCCCAAAGCTTCTTTGCGGCGGCCTCGCTGTCGCCGATCTCGGGCGGGACGGGCAGCCACAGGAAAAAGCCGCCCTGCACGGGCTGATAGCCGGGCACATTGCCCAGCACGCGGTCGGCGATGGCGTATTTCTGCTGATAAAGCGCGCGGCTGGCCTCGACATGGGCCTCGTCCGCCCAGGCGGCGGCGCTGACGCGCTGGATGGGCAGCGGCAGCGGTGCGCCGGCATAGCTGCGCAGGCGCCGCATCTGCGCGATCTGCCCCGGCCCGCCCGCCGCAAAGCCCGAGCGCAGCCCGGCAAGGTTCGACCGCTTGGAAAGCGAGTTGAACATCACCACCCGGTCGGCCAACCCCATGCGCGTGGCGACGGCCAGCGCGCCGGGCGGCGGCGCATCGCGCCAGATTTCGGAATAGCACTCGTCCGAGAAGATCAGGAAATCGTGCCGCTCGGCCAGCGCGATCACGTCTTGCAGATATTCCTCGGAGGCGATGGCGCCCTGCGGGTTCGCGGGCGAGCACAGATAGGCGATGGTGACGCGGTCCAGCAGCGCCGGGTCCAGATCGGCAAAGCGCGGCATATTGCCGGATTCGGTAGTGGCGGGCACAAAGACCGGCTCGGCGCCGACGGCGGCGGCGGCCACGGCATAGACCTGATAGAAGGGGTTCGGGATCAGGATGGCGGGCTTTTGCCCGTTCTTCTGTTCCGGCGACAGGGCAAGGGCGGCGTTGAACAGCCCCTCGCGCGTGCCGTTCAGCGTCACGATGCGTTCGGGCGCGACCTCGATGCCGTGGCGGCGCCCCAGCCAGCCGGAAATCGCGGCCAGCAGGTCCGGCGTGCCCTCGTTCGAGGGGTATTTGCTGAACTCCCCAAGATGTGCGGCCAGGATCGGGCCGGTGAAATCGGGTAATGCGTGGCGCGGCTCACCGATGGTCAGCACGACGGGGTCGCCGCCGGCGGGAATGCCCGCAAGCAGCGCCCGCAGGCGCGGAAACGCGTAATCCGGCAGGTTCGAGAACCGCTCGGGTATTGCCATGTCTGCCTCTCATTCGGGATCGTGACGCCCCGTCTGGGGTCGTTTCGCCCCGTTTGCGGGAAAGATTACCGGCATAAACCGGATGCGTCCAGCGTTTCGCGGGGAAAACCGTGACCCCCGCCCTGCATTTACACGCAATAGTTGCGCCAAATCCCACGGGTCAGGTCCGCAGGGCAGCCTCGGCGGCGGCGGCGATGGTCAGAAGCCCCCGGTCATGGCCCGCCCGGCCCATCAGCATGATGCCGCAGGCGGGCTGTCCGGTCGGCAGGCTGATCGCCGGCAGGCCAAGCAGGTTGGCGATGCGGGTATTGCGCAGGGCCAGCAGGTTCTCGGCGGTGAAGAAGTCGGGCTCCGTGGCAAGGCGCGCGGCGTCGGGGGGCAGGATCGGCACCGTCGGCAGGATCACCGCGTCGAAGCCCGCGACCAGCCGCGCCCAGTCGGCGCGCAGCCGGTTCAGGCTTTCCCAGCCGGCGACGTAATCGGCGGCCAGCGTCGTGGCACCGCCGCGAAAGCGTTCCAGGATCGGCGGATACATCAGTTCGGGCGCGTCCTCGATCTGGTCCTGCCAGATGCCGTAAGCCTCGGGCGCGAACAGCGTCGGCGCCAGCGCCATCGCCTCGGGCACGCAGGGGGCCAGGGCGCGGGTGATCCGCGCCCCCGCCTGCGCCAGCCGGTCCACGGCGGCCTCGAAGGCGGCGACGGGGGCGGGGCGCGCATTGTCGAAGGGCACGCCCTCAAGCACCATCAGCCGCCGGCCGCGGATCTGGGTGTCGCCAAGGTCGGTGGCCTTGTCGCCGCGCAGGACGGCAAAGATCTCGGCGCAGTCCTCGACGGTGCGGGCGATGGGACCGGCCACGTCGAAGCGCCGGCACAGCGGCACCACCCCGGCATCGCTGACCGCGCCATGCGTCGGCTTGAAGCCGACAAGCCCGTTCCACGCCGCCGGCACCCGCAACGAGCCGCCGGTATCGCTGCCCACCGCCGCAGCCGCCAGCCCCAGCGCGACCGAGACCGCCGCCCCCGAACTGGAGCCCCCCGGCGCCAGCGCCGGGTCGATGCTGTTCGGCGGCGTCGCCGTCATCGGGTTCAGCCCCAGCCCGGAAAACGCCAGTTCCGTCATGTGCGTCTTGCCAAGACAGACCAGCCCGTCCAGCGTCGCGCCGGCAAGGATCGCGGCGTCGTTTTCGGGCGTGCGCCCGGCAAGCAGGCGCGATCCGGCCTCGGTCGGGATGCCGGCGCTGTCGATATTGTCCTTCCAGCTCAGCGCCACGCCGTCCAGCAGGCCGCGCCGCAGACCGGCCTTGGCGCGGTCATGGGCGGCGATGGCCTCGGCCCGGGCACGGGCCGGGGTCAGGCGGGCATAGATGCGTTGGCCATAGGGATGCCGCGCTGCGGCATCCAGATAGGCCTCGGCCTGTTCGACGGGGCTGATCAATCCGGCAAGGATCGCCCGCCCCTGTTCCGCTGCCGGTGCCCTGAGCCAGTCCATGGCTTACCTCTTGTATTCGCGCGTTCGGTCTTAAGGCTAACCTTGCCGCGTGCGGCCCGCAATGGCGCAGGCGGCAGCGCGCCGGCGCGGGCGTTTGCCGCATGGACATTGCCGCATTGCGCGTCATAGTGCGGGACCATGAAAACCGATTTCGACATCGTGATCGCCGGCGGAGGCCTGAACGGCCCCGCCCTTGGACTGGCCCTTGCGGATGCGGGGCTGTCCGTGGCCGTGGTCGATGGCCGCCCCGCCGATGCCCGCGCGGGCGATGCGTTCGACGGCCGCGCCTATGCGCTGGCGCTGGCCTCGCAGCGGCTGCTGGCGGCGCTGGGGCTGTGGGGGGCGTTGGCGGCAGATGCGCAGGCGATCCGCAAGGTGCAGGCCACGCAGGGGCAGGCGGGCAGCGGTCCCGGCCCCTTTGGCCTGCATTTCGACGGCGCCGAGATCGAGGAAGGCCGTCTTGGCTACATGCTTGAGGACCGCTTCCTTTATCGCGCGTTGCTGGCGGCGATGCGGGACCGGGTCGCGCATCTGTCGGGCATCACGGTCGATGGGCAGGAGGCCGACGGCACCGGCATCCGCGTCGCGCTGTCGGATGGCCGCAACCTGCGGGCGCGGCTGCTGATCGGCGCCGACGGCCGGCAATCGGGCGTGGCCGCCCGGGCCGGGATCAGGCGGACGGGCCATGATTACGGCCAGATCGCGCTGGTCGCGGCGGTCGATCACGAATTGCCCCATGAGGGCACGGCCTATCAGTATTTCATGCCGACCGGGCCGCTGGCGATCCTGCCCTTGCCCGGCAATCGCAGCTCCATCGTCTGGTCCGAGACCCGCGCCAATGCCCACGCCATCAGCGAGCTGCCCGACGATGAGTTCCTGTCGGTCCTGCGCCCGCGCTTTGGCGAGGCGCATGGCGCGATCAGCCTTGCCGGTCCGCGTTTCTCATATCCGCTGAACCTGACGCTGGCCGAGCGTTACGTCGCCCCGCGCATTGCGCTGATCGGCGATGCGGCGCATGGCGTGCATCCGATCGCCGGGCAGGGGCTGAACCTTGGCCTGCGCGACGTGGCGGCGCTGGCCGAGGTGATCGTCGCCGCCCGCCGCCGCGGCGAGGATATCGGCACCGACCTTGTCCTTGCGCGCTATCAGGACTGGCGGCGCCCCGACGCGACGGCACTGGCCTTTGGCATGGACGGGGTGAACACGCTGTTTTCCAATGCCAATCCGGTCCTGCGCGCCGCGCGCGAACTGGGCATGGGGCTGGTCGATGCCATTCCGCCGCTGCGACGCGGCTTCATGCGGCAGGCGGCGGGGCTTAGCCTTGCGCCGATGCCGCGGCTTTTGACCGGGCAGCGGCTGTAATTCACGCAATGGCGATGGAACGCTCACGCCCGGGCGAGCGTTCGGCCCCGCATATCCAAGTGAACGTGATGTGCATGATCTTCCCGAAAGGCTATTCTTGAGGCCATGAAACTTCGATCGCTCGCCCTTGCGCCCGTCCTTGCCCTTGCCATGGCCTTTCCGGCCCTGGCGGATAAAATCCCGCTGAACGAGATCTCGCGCTATCTCAACGGCATCAAGACCGCGCAGGCGGATTTCACGCAGGTCAATGCCGATGGCTCGGTCTCGACCGGGACGGTGTTCATCCAGCGCCCGAACCGCGTGCGCTTTGAATACAAGGGCGACAAGACGCTGGTGCTGGCCTCCTCTGGGCAGGTGGCGGTGTTCGACGGCAAGTCGCGCAGCGGTCCGCAGCAATATCCGCTGTCGAAAACCCCGCTGTCGCTGATCCTTGCGCCGAACATCAATCTGGGACAGGCCAAGATGGTGACCGGTTATACCGAAAAGAAGAACGCCACCGTGGTCACCGCGCAGGACCCCCAGCACCCCGAATACGGCAATATCCAGATGGTGTTTTCCGCCAACCCGACGCAGTTGCGGCAATGGGTGGTGACTGACGATGCCGGGTCGCGCACCACGGTCATTCTGGGCGACATGGTCACGGGCGTGTCGTTCCCGCCGTCGAAATTCACCATCGAGGCCGAGATCGGCCGCCGCAGGTAACGGCGGCCGCGAAGCCGCCGCCGCCCAAGGCCCGGCCTCGTGTCAGCGGCACGAGGCCAGTTGCATCCGGTAAAGCTCGGACCGCGCATTGACCTTGCCGGCGACGGTCATCAGCCAGTCCTTGCTGCGATGCGAGCCATTGGCAAAGCCCTGCCGCCCCTCGTGATAGGCCAGATATTGCGAGGCGGCGTCATATTTGGAAATCCCCAGCATCTGCGCCGAATCGTTCATGTACCAGCCCATGAAATCGGTGGCGTCGCGGATATTGTCGCGGCGCGCGCGGCGGTTGCCGGTTTTCTGGCGGTATTCGTCCCAGGTGCCGTCCAGCGCCTGACTGTACCCATAGGCCGAGCTTTGCCGCCCGACCGGGATGATGCCCAGCACATAGCGATGCGGCGTGCGGGCGTCGCCGATGAACTTCGATTCCTGATGGATCGTCGCCATCTGGACGTGGATCGGGATGCCCCAGCGCCGTTCCGTCGCCTGCATGGCGCGCAGATAGGCCGGGCGCTCGGCCACGATGGCGCAGGCGTTTTCCAGATTGCGCGGCGCCTTGTAGTTCCCGCCACCCCCGCATGAGGCGACCAGCCCGACGATGGCGAGCTTGAGAAACCTGTTCATTCTGTCCTCATGACATCTTTTTCGCGATTTTTTCGGGCAGCATATGCGAAATCGGGGCCTGCGCAAATGACAAAGCCTCGAACCCGGGTGCGCGGGGGCGCCGGTGACCTAGCTCGGCAACACCGAAACCGACTTTACAATGGCGTGGCAGGCCGTTCCGGGCTGCAAATCCAGCGCTTTCACCGAACGCGGCGTGATCTGGGCAAGCATCCGCTCATCCCCCAAAGCCAGCTGCACCAGCCCGCCATGCAGACGGATGACGCGCACCGGCAGCACGTTCAGGGCAGAAAGGCCATGCGGCGCCTCGCGCGACAGGATCACCTCATGCGCAAGGATTCGCAGGCGCAATTCGCGGCCCGGCGCAAGGTCCGGCGCGGGCAGCAGCATGACCCCGCCCGAGGTCGCGACCCGCGCCAGCCCGTCGGGCTCCTGCGCAAGGACGCGGGCGCGGATCAGGGCGCCGGCCTCGCGTGCGCCCAGTTCGGGCGCAAGGTCGGGATCGGCAAGGATATCGGCCAGCGGCCCGGCATGGGTGACGCGACCCCGGCGCATCAGCACGGCCATGGCCGGCCAGCCGCCTTCTCGGGGACGGAATGGCTGACGTAAAGGATCGGCAGGCGGATTTCGTCGCGCAGGCGTTCAGCCAGGGCATGATCTCGGCCTTTTGCGGGCATCGTCCAGCGCGGCAAGCGGCTCATCATCACCAGCAGGTCGGGGTCCGCGAGCAGCGCCCGGCCAATGGCGACGCGCTGGCGTTCGCCCCCGACGGCGTGCCCGGACGGCGTGCCGGCGGCGGCTCAACGCCAGCATCCCGATTACGCGGTCGAAGTCGCGCCCCGCCCCCGCCGCCAGCGCGGCGAAGGATGGCGCAGAAGGTTGTACGGCGGTCATATGCGGAAAAAGCCGTGCGTCCCACCGAAAACGCTAGCCGATGCGACGCGCCTGCGGCGGCAAGGTCAACCCCGGCATCGAACAGCGCCTGACCGCCACCGCGATGCGACCGCTGTCGAGAACAGCCCGGCCACGGCGATGACTGTGGTGGTCTTGCCGCAGCTGAGGGCCGAACAGCGCCGTCACGCCCCGGCGCCTGAAACGCCACGGTCAGTTCCAGTCCCGGAAAGGCAAGCCGGAAGGCCACGTCAGCATCAGCGCCGCGTCTCCGTCCGCCGCGCCAGCCATTCCAGCACCAGCACCAGCGCCGATGGCGATCACCGCCGAGACCAGCACCAGCCGCATCGCCTGCGCCTCGCCCTCGGGCACCTGCAACAGCGCATAGATGGCCGAGGGCAGCGTCTGCGTCTGCCCCGGGAATGTTCGAGACGAAGGTGATCGTGGCGCCGAACTCTCCCATCGCCTTGGCCAGATCAGGGTCGCCCCGGCAAGGATCGCGGGCAGGATCAGCGGCAGCGTCACGGTCAGGAAAATCCAGATGCGCGGTGCGCCCAGCGTAGCGAGCGGCCTGTTCCAGCCTTGGGTCGGCGGCTTCAAAGCCAGCCGGATCCAGCGCACCATCAGCGGAAACGCCATGATCGCCGCGGCCAGCGCCGCCCCGGTCAACGAAAGGCGAAAACGATGCCCAGGGTTGCAGCAGGCTGCCGACCGGCCCCGCGTGCCAAAGGTCAGCAGCAGCAGATAGCCGGTGACGACCGGCGGCGAGCACCAGCGGCAGATGCACGATGCCGCTGAGCAGTCCGTGGCCCGGAAAGCGGCGCCGCGCCGCTTGACCACGCCTGGCGGCGGCCAGCGGCAGGCTGGCCAGCATCGCCACGCCCGCCACCCTCGGGGACAGGCGGACGGCCTGCCATTCCTGAGGGCCAAGCCAGTCGGTTAGGATCATTGCGTAACGGTAAAGCCTTGCGAGATGAAAATCGACCTTGCCGGCTCTTTCGACAGGCTGTCAAGGAAGACGGCGGCCTGCGGCGTGTCGGCATTGCTGTTGGCGGCGGCGGGATAGGTGATCGGCGCATGGCTGTCGGCGGGGAAGGCGGCGACGACGCCGACGCCCGGCTCGGCCACGCATCGCTGCATAGACGACGCCAAGGGCGCCTCGCCGGTGGCGACCAGCTTCAGCGCGGCGCGGACGTTGTCGGCCTGCGCGACCTGCGCCTCGACCTTGTTCCACAGCTTCAGCGAGATCAGGGCCTCTTTGCCATATTGGCCGGCGGGCACGGAGATTGACCAGCGCCATGGCCAGCTTGTTCGTGCCGGCTGCGGCAGATCGGCAAGCGGCGCCTTGGCCGGCTTGCCGGTGCCGACCAGCACCAGCGGCTGTTGCCCAGCAGGTCGCGGCGCGTTGCCCGAGGTCGATGTTGCCCACGGTCTTGCACCGCATCATCCAGCCGGTCGAGGCCGAGATGAGTCGGCCGGCGCGCCTTCCTGGATCTGCTTGGCCAGTTGCGAGCTGCCGGCATATGAGATCACCACCGTGTCGCCGTGGCTGGTCTTCCAGTCGGCCGCGATCTGGTCCAGCGCGGTCTTCAGGCTGGCGGCGGCGAAGCGGTGATGTCATCGGCCATCGCGGCCGGAGGCCTGGACGACCGGGGCAAACGCGATCAGTGCGGCAAACAGGGGCAGGCGCATGGCGAAATCCTTCGTTGTGTCTGATCGGACATAACCCCGGCCCGCCATGCGAGGCAATCGTTATTTACCCGTGGGCATAACGCTGTGCGCCGCTCAGCCGCTGCAAATGCCCCGGCCCCGCCACGTTGCGCAGCAGGTGTTCCAGCGCGCGGTAATCGGCCAAGAACCGCTGGGCGCCCAGATCGGTCAGCGCCGCGCCACACCGCCACCCGGTCCGCCGCGGCTGCTGTCGACCAACGGTGCGGTGAAATGCTCGTTCATGTCCTCGACCAGCGACCAGGCGCGGCGATAGCTCATGCCCATGCGCCGCCCGGCGGCGATCGAGCCCTCTTCGTCGATGCCTTGCAGCAGATCGGCCTTGCCGCGCCCGAAGAGGTCAGGCCGGGATCAATGCAGCCGCAGGCTGAGCCTTGGATTGTCGGTCATGGGCCTGTTCCGTCACATTGCCGCGGGGTCGCAAGACCGCGGCCCTTTCCATGCGCGATTGAAGGGGCTACCTGCTGGCGATGTTCCGGATACCTGGGATTCTGGAGGAAAATCATGTCGGACAATGAAATCGTCATCCTGTCGGGTGCCGTACCGCCATCGGAACCTTTGGCGGCAGCCTTTGCGGCCGTGCCCCCGATCGAGCTTGCGACCATCGTCACCCGCGCCGCCATCGAACGCGCCGGCATCGGTGCGGACAAGATCGGCACCGTGGTCTTTGGCCATGTCCTGAACACCGAGCCGCGCGACATGTACCTGTCCGCGTCGCCATGCTGGATGCGGGCGTGCCGAACACCACGCCCGCGATGAATGTGAACCGGCTGTGCGGTTCAGGCGCGCGGGCCATCGCCACGTCTCGGCCACGCAGGCGCTGCAACTGGGCGATGCCGATTTCGCCGTCGCCGGCAGCGCGAAGATCGATGAGCCGCGCGCCCTATGCGGTGCCCTCGGCGCGGGTTCGGCGCCAAGATGGGCGATGTGCAGATGCTGGACATGATGGTGGGCGCGCTGACCTGCCCGATGGGCACCGGCCATATGGGCGTCACCGCCGAAAATGTCGCGCGCGAACATGACATCTCGCGCAGGGCGCAGGACGAGTCGCGCTGGAAAGCCAGCGCCGCGCCGCCAATGCCATCGCGCAGGGCTATTTCAACGAGCAGATCGTCCCGGTCGAGATCAAGACCCGCAGGCGCATGGTCGCCTTTGACACCGACGAGCACCCCAAGACCACCGATCTTGACAAGCTTGCCGGGCTGAAACCCGCCTTCCGGAAGGACGGGACGGTGGCGGCCGGGCAATGCCTCGGGCATCAATGGCGGCGCCGGGGCGGTCGTTCTTGCCCGGGCCGGTGCGGCGAAGGCCGCGGGTGCAACCGCTGTTCCGCGTGCTGGGCTATGCCGTTGCCGGCGTCCGCCCCGAGGTCATGGGCATCGGCCCGGTCCCGGCCGTCCGGGCGCTGCTGGCGCGCACCGGCCTGAAGATCGGCGATTTCGACGTGATCAAGATCGAACAGGCCTTTGCCGCGCAGGCATGGCTGGCGGTGAACAAGGAGCTTGGCCTTGACCCCGCCAAGGTGAACCCGAACGGCGGCGCCATCGCGCACCTGGGCCACCCAGTCGGCGCCACCGGGGCCATCGTCACCGTCAAGGCCGTAGCATGAACTGATGCAGACCGGCGGCCGCAAGGCCTGATCACCATGTGCATCGGCGGCGGCCAGGGCATCGCGCTGGCGATCGAGCGTATCGGCCCGCGCCAAACCCGGTCCCGTCCGGTCGGGGCCGGGTTTCCGTCCATTGCCGTAGGTTGCATGGCGCAGAACCACGCTTTGGCCGGCGTCCTGGCCCTGCAGATCGTCATGCCGCCGGTCAACCGGCGCGGCGAGGGGCGGTCCCGCAGGGCGCCCCCGAAATAGGGTGATCCTGAAAAGGACAGCGTTGAAAAGCGCGAGTCTGAAAGGGCTGCCTTGAACTGGGTAGCCCCGAAAAGCGCGGTCTAAGCGCAGCCCCGGAAGGATGGCCTGAAGGACAGCCTTGAAAGGATGGCCCTGAAAACAGAACAGGCTTCCGCTCGGAGCGGGAACGGCTCGCGAGATCGGAGATGGTCCGGTTAGGGTTGGTGCCCACCGTCCCAGCCAGGGTTTACGACCCTTGGGGTTGCCCTCAGGCCACGGCCCCCTGACTGTCCCGACACCTCTCTCCAGCCATCACTCTCGACACTGGACCACCTCCTTTCAATGTGTTGCCGTATGAGGTGAGCCTGCCGCCAGAAGTGCTAACAGTCAATTAATTTGCGCGCGGCGTTGCATCAAATTTCCGACGACGATGCTGAAGGATAAGCGCCAGCACCGCTTGCGCCAGTTTGACCAGCCAGTCGGCCACCGCCAGCGAAACCCACAGGGGCGAAACCGGGCCGCTGCCCAGCAGCGGAAGCCGTTCATTTGCCCATGAAACATCATCCAGCGGGAACAGCGGCATCAGTTCCGCCGAAAAGGCGATGCTGAAAAAGATCGGCGGTATCCAGCACCGAGCCGGCCAGCGTCGCAGCTAGGGGTGGTAGCCACCAGTTGTATTTTCGCAGCTGGTTGAATACGGCAATGTCCATCCAGCTTGCGCCGACAGGAAGGCGGCACCGGATGCGATGGCGATGCGCAGCGTCGTCTTGTCCATCCCCGCCGCCACCAGCGAACACAGAAGCCCGGTCAGGAACCCCACCAGCACGACGCGGCGCGCGGCCTGCGGACCATAGGCGCAGTTCATGATGTCGGTGACAAGAGAGCGGCCAGAGTAGCTGAGCGCCCCAGGTCAGCCAGTTGCCAAGCTGATGTACTTTTCAAGGATGTTCGAGGCCACGACGGTAATGGCCATGGCGATGACGCCGGGAAGAATGCGGGGCATGTTGATCCGTTTTACAAGGTAGCGGAACTCGGCCCCAAGGGGCAGCGTGTCCTAAGTCTGCGTGCCGCCTCTTGTCAATGGTCTTGCACGCTTAGCGCAGGCTGAGCTGGCCAGCGCGACCTCGGCGGCGAAGGCGCCGTTCATGCCCTCGACCGCGGTATTGGCCAGCGCGACCAGCGTGCGGCCGCGTGCAGGATCGACGATCCAGTTATGGCCGTAGATGCCGCCCCAGCTTGAACAACCCTGCGGCAAGCCGTCATCCGGGCCGCGCCCGGATCGGTGCGGCGCTGACTTGAGCAGCCCCAGCCGGCCGCGCAGCCTGGTGGCGCTGGTCGCCAAGGCGGTTCTGGCGCGCGGCAAGGCGGACCTTGTCGCTGAAGGCCTCGCGCAGGGTTTCCAGCAGGGTCAGCGCTGCTTCGTAGTGCCCGCCATGCCGCCCCGCCCGAGGGAACGCCTCGGGGTCGAAGATGCGCGCGGGCAGATAGGAATAGATCTGGCCGGCGTCCTTCGCCCGGGTTTTCGACATAGTCCGGGCCGCGCATCCGTGCCGGCTCGGGCCGGGCATCGGCATAGTTCGCCGACAGCCGCGCCGGGCCGGGGGCGCTGAAGGCGGCCTCGATCCCCCAGGGCCGGTGACCAGCCGGGCCATCGCCTCTTGCAGGGGCATGTCGGTGACGGCCCTCGATCACCGCGCCCAGAACGTCGGTCGCCACCGAATGGCGCCAGCGCGTGCCGGGCGCCCGGTCCAGCGGCACGCTGACGATGCGGCAGTTCTCGGCCAGCGTGATGCCGGTATCGCCGATCCGTCGAGATGCCGGCGCGCGCAGCTGCCGTCCGGCGGCTGGTTGAAGCCGTAATCCAGCCCGGCAAGATGCGACATCAGCTGGTCGGCGGTGATCTGCGGCTGACTGCCGTCCTGCATCCGCAGGGTGAACTCGGGCAGCCGGCGCGTCCGCAGATTCTCGGGCGAAAGCCGGCCCTGATCCATCAGCCTGGATGCCGCGACCGTGGTGAAGGGTTTTGAGACCGACGCATAGCGGAACCACGCGCCGGGCTGCATCGGGCGGCCGGCTTCGCGGTCGGCCATGCCGGCGTGGCGGGCATGGACGATCTGCCGTCCAGCAGCACCGCGCAGCCGACGATACGCCGTTCCGCCAGCGCGCCGTCGATGGCGGCATCAGCGCCGCGATGACCTTGCCAGGCTCATTCCGTGACCCGGTATTCGACCAGTTCCGTGCGTTGGAACATGCCGAAATTGTCGTCGAGACCATGGTCAGGCGGATGCCCTGACCGTCGCGCCAGACCGAAATGCCCTCAAGATTGTCATATTGCAGCGAGCGCGTTTCAGCAGCACGGTTTCGTTCGACAGGCTTTTGTCGGTGATGTCGAAACGGCGCACGCGGCTGCGAAAGCCCAGAAGGCCGCGGAAATCGCGTTCCAGCAGATAGAAGCGGCCGTCCGGGCCGACATCGGCGCCGACCGCCAGCCAGTCCCCGGTGCGCGGAATCGAAAACGGCTGGTCCCATTTGCCGTTCCGCCAGCGCCAGACCGGGGAAGGAGCGCGTGATCTCGCCCGAGCGTTCGGGCAGGGTCGGCAAGGTGCCGTCCAGCATGATCGCCAGCGCCTCAAGCGAGGAATTGCGCTGCATCGACCTGAACTCGGCCGGTTTCGGCAAGGGCTGTCCGCGACTGTCGGGGCTGTCGTAGCGCACGACGCGGGTCAGCCCCTCGAGCTGACCCACAGGGTGCCATCGGGGCCGATGGCCAGCCCCTCGCTGTCGCCCTGCCAGCCGGGTTTCAGCCCTTGCCCTTGCTGTCCAGCAGATGCGCCTGCCCGGACGGCTCCATGCCCCTGGATGCGGCCTTCGGTGTCGCGTTCGATGTGGCCCCAGCGAAGGGGTGGCGCGGTCGGAAAGCACGGTGAAGCGGCTACCGTCGGGGCTGATCTCGATGCCGGAAAAGCCGCCGAAAGTGTCGTCATCCATCGACCAGACATAGGTGGCGACGTAATCGACCTGTGGCGCCGACCGCGGCGCAGGGTCGGCCCGCGCAGGCCGACGAGCCCGAAATCAGCAGCACTGTCGCGGCAAGGGCGGCCAGGCGGCGCAAGCGCGGCCGTTCCCGGTTCCGCCCGACCCCGCGCTATCTTGCGGTGGCGGCGGCTTGGCATTGGCGCGGCATCTCGCTGAGGCGGAAGGTGCGGGGGGTGGCGATAGTTCGAGGTCCGGGGGCACCGGCTTCACGCGGCTGGGGTCGATGCGGTTCTTGATCCATTCGGCGGCCTCGGCGCAGCCGTCGCCGGGCGGCGTACATCCTGCTGCTTGCAGACCGAGCCCGCCGGGCAGCCCAGCCGGACGTGAAAGTGATAGTCGTGATTGGCGATGGGCCGGATCTTGCGCAGCCAGCTGCGGTCGCCGCGCTCGGCGTCGCACATGGCGACCTTGGCGACAGGATCGATGAAGATGCCTCGACCCGCGGGTCGCGGGCGGCGGCGCGGATGATGGCCATGTGGGCCGCGCTCCACAGACCCGAAGGCGCGGTGCCGGCCTTGTTCACCACCGATTGCGACGAGATCTTTTCGCGCTGCGCCCGGCTGAGTTGCAGGCTTTGCGGCGGCGGCAACCGGATATCGTCCAGCCCCATCTGGTGGCTGGCATGGCCAGTAACCATGGGGCCGCCGCGCGGCGAAGCCATGTCGCCGATGTAAAGCCCGGGCCAGCCGGCCTGCTGTGCGGCCTGCGACAGGCCGATCAGAAGTTCACCAGCTGGGGTGGCCCCAGTTGCGATTGCGCGACAGGCGCATCACCTGCCAGCTTGGGCCGGATTCGGGCAGCTCCACCGCGCCGCTGACGCAGCCCTTGGAATAGAAGCCGATGGCGGCCGCGGCGCCGCCGGTCGGCCAGAGACCGCGCCGAAGACGTCCTTGGCCAGCGGATCGGCCTGCGCCGTGCCAAACGTTGCCAGCGCCATGGCGGCGATGGTCAGGAATTTGCGGATCTTGCTGAGCCTCGCTGATTGGACCCAACTTAGCAGAACCAGTGCCAGAAGGAACATCACGATCAGCGGAAACACGCCAAGAGCTTTGATTGCCGGTGGCCTGCGTCGCGCGTGCGATCAGCCAGGGCGCCAGAAAGGCGGTCGCCTTGCCCGACAGCGCGTAAAGGCCGAATGCCTCGGTCGCGCGGGCGAGGGTGGTGTGGCGCACCATCATCGTGCGGCTGGCGGCCTGCATCGCGCCGCCGCGCCGCCGATCAGCACGCCGCACAGGAAGAACAGCGCGTCCGGCAGGTGCGATCCCGGCGCGACCGGCAGGCCAAAGATCTGCTGGCGGCCAAGCCCGGTAATCAGGACGCAGACCGCCGTCAGCGCCAGCGCGCAGGCGACGATCACCGGCTTTGGCCCCCAATGCCGGTCGGCGCGGCCGCCGATCCAGCTGACCAGCGTGGCCGAGATCGCGCTGACCACCCCGAACACGCCGGCCAGAAACACCGGCCAGCCCAGCACCGTCCCGGCAAAGACCCCGCCAAAGGTGTAAAGCGCGTTCAGCGCATCGCGCGCCAGCATCGAGGACGCCAGCCATGCCGACAGCGAGGGCCGCCGCGGCAGGCTGGCCAGCAGCGCCCAAAGCTGCGCCATCGCCGCGCCCAGCCGCAGCGGCCGGCGCGGCCCCGGCGTTTCCGGCACCCAAAGCGCAAAGGGGATCATGAAGACCAGATACCACAGCGCGGTAAAGGGCCCGGCGGCGCGGGTGCCTTCGCGCAAGGCCGCATCCAGCCCCAGCACGGGCGGGATGCCCAGAAGCGTGCGCCCGGTCTGGGCATTTTCCACGAAGAACAGCAGCATCACCGCCAGCGCGACCACCCCGCCCAGATAGCCGAAGGCAAAGCCCGAGCCGGAAAGCCGCCCGATCTCGTCCCTGGGGGCAAGGCCGGGCAGCAGGGCGTTGGTGAAGATGGTGGCGAACTCCATCCCGATCAGGCCAAGGCCAAAGAACGCGACGGCAAGGATCAGGTCGGGCTGGGCGGGCATCAGGAACCACAGCCCCCAGGCGCCGGCCATGTAGCAGCCGGAAAACAGCCAGATCCAGACCAACCGCCGCCCGGTATTGTCGGCGATCGCGCCAAGGACCGGCGCAAGCACGGCGATGATCGCGCCGCAGATCGCCAGCCCGTCGCCCCAAAGCTGCTGGGTGGCGGCGCCGGCGGCCTCGGGGGTCATGCCTTGCGCGATGAAGTGATCGCGGGCGACGCCGGCGAAATAGACCGGAAAGATGAAGGTGGTCAGCAAGGTCGCATAGGGCTGGCTGGCCCAGTCGAAAAACCACCATCCCCAGATGCGTTTGCGGTTCATGGCGACCCCGTTTCCCATGCGCGCATATGGTCAGATGCGCCCTAGGCTGGCAAGTCGTCCGTCCGCTGCGCCGCGTCAAGCTGCGGCAGGACGGGCGGCCACGGCCGCGCCGCCTCGGCGGCGATCCAGGCGTGGACCCAGTCGGGCAGGGGCGGGCTTTCGGCGTCCGCGCCCATCGCCCGCACCAATTGCGCCGGCGGCAATATCCCCTGCGCCGAGGTGATCGCCGCGCGCAGCAGCATGTGGTTGCAGCATTCGCCGCCGCGCCACATGCTTTGTTCCATGTAGATGAAGCGGTTATCCCAGCCGATGCTGCGCGAAACCATGGTGAAGCGCTGGAACGCCTTGATCCGCCGCCGGTAACGGACCGTGCTGCCGGCGACGGTGATGCCCCAGCCGTTCTGCCGCAGCGTGTCGAACGTGCCGTTCCGAAAGATCATCGGAACCCGGCCAAGGTCGTAAAGCGTCAGGGTGCGGCCGTTGTTCAGCTCGATCCAGGGGTCAAGGTCCCATGGCCAGCACCGATGCGTCGAGACATGCGCCTCAAGCATGCCAAGACGCGGCGCGCGGCGGAATTTCAGCAGTTCCTTGGCGAAGCGCAGCAGCGGGTACATGGGGCTCTCCGTGCTTTTGGGGGGCTTTGGCGGCCTGTCTTGGGCTAACGGGCCGGGCAGGGGGCGTCAATCCGCGACGCTGCGGCGACTTGCGCAATGGCCGCGCCTGCCTTACCTGTCGCCTGACAGCCGGAAGGGGATGGAATGGGCACGATCTACGAAGCCTTGATGCTGATACTGAATGTCGTCTGGTTCGTGATGATTGCCCATATCATCATGTCCTGGCTGATCAACTTTCAGGTGCTGAACCTGCGCCAGCCGCTGGTCTGGCAGCTTTGGACCGGACTGAACCGGCTGCTTGAGCCGCTTTACGCCCCGATCCGCGCCGTCCTGCCGAATACCGGCGGGCTGGATCTGGCGCCGCTGGTGGTCTTTATCGGCATCATCATCCTGCAACGCGCGCTCGCCAATAACGCCGGCTGGTTCTACGGGTTCTAGCATGTCCGCCGCACCCCTGCTGCGGCAGATCTTCGGCTTCGACGCCTTCCGTCCCGGGCAGGAGGAAATCGTCGACGCCGTGGCCATGGGCCGCGACGTGCTGGCCATCATGCCGACGGGCGGGGGAAAATCGCTGTGCTATCAACTGCCGGCGCTGATGCGCGACGGGCTGACGGTGGTGATCTCGCCGCTGATCGCGCTGATGCGCGACCAGGTCCGCGCCCTGACCGAGGCGGGCGTTGCCGCCGCCGCCCTGACCAGCGGCAATTCCGAGGATGAGAACGCCGAAGTCATCCGCGCCCTGAACGCGCGCGAATTGCGGCTGCTGTACATGGCGCCGGAACGGCTGGCCTCGGGGGCGACGGTGCCGATGTTGCGCCGCGCCGGCGTGCAGGCCATCGCCGTGGACGAGGCGCATTGCGTCAGCCAGTGGGGCCATGATTTCCGCCCCGATTACCTGCGCGTCGGCGACTTGCGCCGCGCGCTGGCGGTGCCCTTGGCCGCGTTCACCGCCACGGCGGATGCGGAAACGCGCGACGAAATCATCGCGCGCCTGTTCGACGACGCGCAGCCGCAGGTGTTTCTGCGCGGCTTCGACCGGCCGAACATCCATCTGGCCTTTCAGGCCAAGGACGGCCCGCGCCGGCAGATCCTTGACTTTGCCGCCGCGCGCCGGGGCCAGTCGGGCATCGTCTATTGCGGCACCCGCGCCAAGACCGAGACGCTGGCGCAGGCCCTGAACGGGGCCGGCCTGCCCTCGGTCGCCTATCACGGCGGGATGGAGGCCGACCAGCGCCGCGAGGTCGAGACGCGTTTCCAGCGCGAGGACGGGCTGATCGTCACCGCCACCGTCGCCTTTGGCATGGGCATCGACAAGCCCGATATCCGCTGGGTCGCCCATGCCGACCTGCCGAAATCCATCGAGGCCTATTATCAGGAAATCGGCCGCGGCGGCCGTGACGGCGCACCGGCCGAGACGCTGACGCTGTACGGCCCCGACGACATCCGCCTGCGCCGCAGCCAGATCGACGAGGGGCTGGCTCCGCCGCCGCGCAAGGCCGCCGACCACGCGCGGCTGAATGCGCTGCTGGGTCTGGCCGAGGCGACCGGCTGCCGCCGCGTCGCCCTGCTGCGCTATTTCGGCGAGGAACCCTCGCCCTGCGGCAATTGCGACATCTGCGACAATCCCCCGGCGACGTTCGACGGCACCGAAGCCGTGCAGAAGGCGCTGTCGGCGATGCTGCGCACCGGCCAGACCTTCGGCGCGGGCCATGTCATCGACGTGCTGACCGGCACCATGACCGAGCGCATCCGCCAGCGCGGCCATGACCAGCTGCCGACCTTTGGCGTCGGCCGCGACCTTGGCAAGGCGCAGTGGCAGGGGATCATCCGCCAGATGCTGGGCCTTGACCTGATCCGCCCCGACCCCGAACGCCATGGCGGGCTGGCGATCACGCTGGCCGCCCATCCGGTGCTGCGCGGCGAAATCCGCGTCACCCTGCGCCATGACCCTGCTGCGCGCGCCCGCAGCTCGACCGTCATCCGCACCCAGGTCGATGACGAGGACGCGCCGCTGCTGTCGGCGCTGAAGGCCCGGCGGCGCGCGTTGGCCGAGGCGGCGCGCGTCCCCGCCTATGTCATCTTCGCCGACCGCACCCTGATCGAGATGGCGCAGTCCCGCCCGCAGACGCTGGACGAGATGGCCCGCATCAGCGGCGTCGGCGCGAAAAAGCTGGAAAGTTACGGCGCGGCCTTCCTTGGCGTCATTGCCGGCGAGGTCGCGCCCATGCATCCGGCACGCCGGGCATTGGCGGGCCGCGCCTCGGGCGATCTGTTCGACCGCCTGTCCGAGGCGCAGGGCCGCCTGAGCCGCGGCGAGGACGGCACCGGCAAGCCGCTGTCGGTCAGCACCTCGCTTTTGCGCCGCATCGCCGAAGAGCGTCCCCGCGACCTGTCGCGCTACCTTGACGCCGCGCGGCTGGACCGCTTCGGCGCCGCCTTCGAGGCCGAGATCGCCGCCGGCTGACCCCAGACCTAATGCTGGACGGCTTCGTGGGCGGCGGCGCGGCGCATGTCCTCGGGCGTCGGCATGCCGTCGCCATCGGGCGACTTGACGCCAAAGACAGCGCAGTAAAGCGCCGGCACGAACAGCAGCGTGATCAGCGTACCGGCGATGATGCCGCCCATCATCGCATAGGCCATCGGCCCCCAGAACACCTGCCGCGAAATCGGGATCAGCGCCAGACTGGCGGCGGCGGCGGTCAGCAGGATCGGCCGGGCGCGGCTGTCCGAGGCCTCGAATACCGCGTCCCATTTCGTGTGGCCGGTGGCGATCAGCACCTGGATTTCATGGACAAGAATGATCGAGTTGCGGATCAGGATGCCCCCCAACGCCAGAATCCCCAGAATCGCCACGAAGCCCATCGGCACGCCAAAGGGCAGTAGTGCCGCCACCACCCCGATCAGCCCCAGCGGCGCGGCCGAGAATACGATCAGCGACAGGCGGAAGCTTTGCATCTGCACCATGACCAGCACGGCGATGATCAGCAGCATGGCGGGGACCACGGCGGCGATGGGGGCCTGACTTTCCGCGGAATTCTCGACCGTGCCGCCCAGATCGATGCGCACCTGCGCCGGCAACCCCGCCTGAAATTCGGCGACCTTGCCGGCCAGCGCGTTCACCAGCGTCGCCGGCTGGTCCTTACTGGCGATGTCGGCCATGACGGTCACGGTCGGGATGCCATCGCGCTGCATGATCAGCGAGCTTTCGGTCCCGTATTCCAGCTTGGCCAGCGCCGCCAGCGGGATCGGCGTGCCGGTGGGCGTGGCAAGTTGCAGGTTCTGGATGGAATCGACGGTGCTGCGGTCGGCCTCGGTCCCGCGGGCGACGACGTTGATCAGAAAGATGCCGTCGCGGATCTGGGTGATGCGCCGCCCGGTGAAGGTGGCCGCCAGCGAGGCGGATATATCCTCGCTGGTGATGCCAAGCTGGCGGGCCTGATCCTGATTGACCAGCAGGCGCACGACGCGGGCCGGCTCGTTCCAGTCCAGCGTGATGTCGCGCAGCCGCGGCTCGGTCGCCAGCAGGGCGGCAAGGTCGCGGGCGGTGTCGCGCGCCTGATTCAGGTCGGGGGACGAGACGCGGTATTGCACCGGCTTGCCGACCGGCGGCCCGATCTCAAGGTTCTTGACGTAAAGATCGGTGCCGATCAGCGTATTCTGGCCAAAGGCCACGATCCGCGCCTTGAGCCGGTCGCGCGTTGCCAGATCGCGGGTCTGGATGACGACCTGCCCCATATAGGGGCCGGGGGTCAGCACATCCATCGACAGCACGAAACGCGGTGCGCCGCGCCCGACATACGACGTCCAGAACAGCGCGTCGTCATCCCGGGCCAGCATACGCTCCAGTGCGGCGATATCGGCGCTGGTCTTGGCGATCGAGGCATTGGCGCGCTCGGTCACGTCGACGATGATCTCGGTCCGGTCCGAGGTCGGGAAGAACTGCTGTTCGACAAAGCGCATGCCGAAAACGGCGGCGGCGAACAGGCTGACGGTCACGCCGATGGTCAGCCACCGCCTGCGCATGGCGCCGATCAGCAGGCGCCGGAACCGGCGCCGCAGCCAGCCCGCGCCGTCGCCGTGATGCTGCATCCGCGCCGGCAGCAGGGTCACGCCCAGCAAGGGCGCGAACAGCACCGCCACGATCCAGCTGACGACCAGCGACACCGCGATGACCACGAACAGCGAAAAGGTGAACTCACCCGCGGCCGAGCTGTTCAGCCCGATGGGAATGAACCCCGCCACCGTCACCAGCGTCCCGGTCAGCATCGGAAACGCGATCGAGGTCCAGGCATAGCTTGCCGCGCGTTCGCGCGTTTCGCCGATTTCCAGCCGCGAGATCATCGTCTCGATGGCGATCATGGCGTCGTCGACCAGAAGCCCCAGCGAGATGATCAGCGCCCCCAGCGAAATGCGCTGCAAGGTGATCTGATAGACCTCAAGCACCACGAAGGTGATGGCCAGCACCAGGGGGATCGCCAGCGTCACCACGAACCCGGCGCGCAGGCCAAGGCTGATGAAGCTGACCAGCAGCACGATGGCCACCGCCTCGATCAGGGCGCGGATGAAATGGCCGACGGCCTCATCGACGACATGCGGCTGGTCGGCCAGCTTGTGCATGGAAATGCCGATGGGCAGGTCCTGGCCGACCCGCGCCATCAGCGCATCGACCTGCTTGCCGAATTCCATGATGTTGCCGCCGTCGCGCATGCCGATCTGCAAGCCGATGGCGTCCTTGCCGTCGAACCGGAAAAGCGAACTGGGCGGGTCCTCATAGCCGCGCCGCACGGTGGCGACATCGCCGATATTGAAGAAGCGGTCGCCGACGCGCAGGTTCACGGCCGCGATCGCCGCCGCGTCCAGGAACTGGCCGCCGACGCGGACCAGCACCTGCTCGGGGCCGGCCTGAATGGTGCCCGAGGGCGCGATGGCGTTCTGCACCGCCAGCGTTTGCAGCACCTGGATCTGGTTCACCCCCAGCGCCGCCAGCCGCGCCGAGGAAAACTCAAGGTGGATCTGCTCTTTCTGGACACCGATCAGCGCGGTCTTGCCGGCCATGGGCAGGGCCTGCACCTGCTTGCGGATATCCTCGACCCGGTCGCGCAATTCGCGCCGGGTGAAGCCGTCGGCGGTAAAGGCATAGATGTTGCCGAAAACGTCGCCGAAGTCGTCGTTGAACTGAAAGCCCTGAAATTCCTGCGGAAATTCCGGCCGGATATCCGACATCATATTGCGGACGTGCTGCCAGACCGCGGGGACGTTGGCGGCGGGCGTGGTCGGGTCCAGCTCAAGATACACAATCGCCTGCCCCGGCGTGGTGACTGACCGCGTATAGTCCAGTTCGTCCAGCTCTTCGAGCTTGGTCTCGATGCGGGTGGTGACCTGGTCCAGCGTGTCCTCGATGGTGGCGCCGGGCAGCGAGGCGCTGATCACCATGATCTTGACGGTGAAGTTCGGGTCCTCTTCGCGCCCCAGCCGCATATAGCTGATGGTGCCGGCGATCATCGACACGAACAGCAGGAACCAGATCAGCGAGCGGTGATGCAGCGCCCAGTCGGAAAGGTTGAAACGATCGGGATTCATGGGCTTACGCTCCGCCCGACGGGCTGGCCCGCGGTCAGTGAGTTGATGCCGCGGATCACCACCTCGTCGCCGGGGGCAAGCCCCTCGACGATATCGACATCGTTGCTGCGGTCGCCCGTGGGGGGCGCGGTCCTGACGGTGCGGGCCTCGACCCGGGCGCCCTTGGCGTCGCGGATGACGACCCAGACCTGCTCCTGATTGTCGCGGCTGAGGATGGCCGTGCGCGTCAGGCGCAGCAGCGGCAGGTCGGGGCCGACGGGGCGGGCGCGGATCAGGGCGCCCAGCCGGAAGCTGGCGCTGTCGGCCAGCGCCAGATGGATGCGCCGGGTGCGGGTCGCCGCATCGGTGACGGGTTCGATCTGCGTGACCTGCGCGGGTTCGCGCAGGCCGGGGTCGGATTCGGACCAGACCTCATAGCGGTCGCCGGGCCTGACCCGCGACAGCGCGGCCTCGGGCAGGTCGATCACCGCCTCAAGCCCCTCTTGCGCGGAAAGCTGGGCGACCGGCTCACCTGCGCTGACCACGGCGCCGGCGTTGGCGTAAACGGCGCTGATGACGCCGTCGAAGGGGGCCTTCATCTCGGCGAAACCCGCCGCATCCAGCGCCCGGATCAGCTCCGAGCGCGCCTGCTGATCGGCCGCGATCGCCGAGGACAGCGCCCGTTCGGCCTGTTCAAGCTGCGCGGTGGTGGCGACATTGCGCCGGGCCAGCGCACGCGTCCGGCTGGCGGTGGCCTTGGCGGTGTCCATCTCGACCGCGGCGGCGTCGACCGCGGCTTGCGCGGCGCGGACATCGCCTTGCAGGTCGTCGGGGTTCAGCGTCGCCAGCACCTCGCCCTTGTGCACGACCGAGCCGATATCGACATTCCGCGCCGTGACCCGGCCCAGCGTCTGGAACCCCAGCGCCACCTCGATCTTGGCGACGATGGTGCCGGGGACGGAATGTTCGGGCCGCGCGGTGTCGTCCAGAATGACGCTGGCGACCGGCCGCGGCAGCGCGGGCGGGGCGGGGGCGGCGTGCTTGCGTTGCAGGACCAGCCCGACACCCCCGGCGACGATCAGCGCCAGAAGGAACGCCGCCAACGCGGTGCGGCGCCTCATTTGACGCCTCCGCTGCGTTCGCGCGAATCCCTGACCTGCCGCCCCGGATACAGCAGTTGCGAGCCGGCGCCGACGACGATCTGGCCGGGGGTGACTCCGTTGCTGATGATGACGGCGCTGTTGTCGAAGCGTTCGATGGCCACGGGCGCGATGAAGACGCGCTCGTCCTTGCCGACCATCCAGACAGCGGCCTTGCCCGCCGCCGAGGTCAGCGCTGTCCACGGCACGGCGATGCCGGTGCCGGCGGGGTAATGGATCGCGCCGCGCACGGCCGCGCCCAGCAGGTTGGTATTGGCGGGCGCATCGTTGATGGTCGCCCGGATGGTGACCGAGCCGGTGCCCGGATCGACGATGGGCGCGATCTCGGTGACGCGGGCGGTCATGTGCAGTTCGGGAAAGTCGATGCCCGACAATGTCACCGGTGCGCCGATGGCATTGCGCAGCAGCGGCGAGTCGGGCGTCAGGAAAACCGCCTCGCGCCCGGTCGAGGACGCCAGCGACACCACCGCCTGCGCCGCGCCGACGATCTGGCCCGGCTCGGCCCGGCGCGCGGTCACGATGGCGTCGGTGGGCGCGTTGATCACGGTATCGGCCAGCGCGCGTTCGGCCTGCCCCAGCGCGGCCTTGGCCTGCGTCAGCGCACCCGTCGTCGCCGACAGCGTCAGGTTCGCCGAATCCAGCCCGGCGCGGGTGCCGACGCCGCGCTCAAGCATCGCGGCGGCGCGGAGCTGCGCCTGCCGGGCCTGCGCCTCGGCGGCCAGGGCGGATTCGACCGCCGCCTGCGCCACCCGCAGCGTCTGTTCCTGCTGCAACGGGTCGGTGCGGGCCAGCGGCTGCCCGACATGGACCAGATCGCCCTCTTGCACGAAGACATCGACCACGCGGCCACCCAGACGAAAGCCGATTTCGACGCTGTCCTTGGCGCTGATCGTGCCGGTCAGGGCAACGTCAAAGGTCAACGGCGTGCTTTCGACCCGGACAAATTCGACCGACAGGGGTGTATCTGCAAGGGCGGGTGCTGCCTGCAGGAACACGACCAGGGCTGTGGCAGTCAGGCGTTGCACGAAAATCCCAATCCAAGACTATCGCCGTGATGCCCAATTTCAGGCAATCTGGAAAGAGGGAAGCAGGTTGACGTAGCGAACCCGGCTGTTTCGCGCCCATGTTGCGGTCGTTTCGCACAGCCACGCCCGGCCGGGGGCGGCCGTGCCACGTGCCCGCCTGCGCCCTCATTGATAGCTGCGCACCAGCGCCGCGGCCACCATGCCCCAGCCATCGACGACCAGAAAGAACGCCAGCTTGAAGGGCAGCGCCACGACCGTCGGCGGCACCATCATCATGCCCATCGACATCAGCACCGCCGAGACGACCAGATCGATGATCAGGAAGGGCAGCGCCACCAGGAAGCCGATCTCGAACGCGCGCTGGATTTCGCTCAGCATGAAGGCGGGGACCAGAACCGACAGGCGATCCGCGGGGGCGTCCGGCTCGGGCGAGACTTCGGCCAGCGAGGCCAGCATCTCGGGGTCGGTGCGCGCCTCCATGAAGCCGCGAAAGGGTACGACCGCGCGTTCGAATGCCTGCTCGACCGTGATCGTTCCGTCGCGCAGGGGCGCGCCGGCGGTGTTCCATGCCTCGGTCAGGACGGGGCTCATCACGAACCAGGTCAGAAACATCGCCAGGCTGACGATCAGCATGTTCGGCGGCGACTGTTGCAGGCCGATCGACTGGCGCAGGATCGACAGCACAGTGACGATGAAGGGAAAGCAGGTCACCATGATGGCGATACCGGGCGCCAGCGACAGTGCCGTGATGACAGCCAGCAGCGTGATCGCGTTGCGTCCGACGCCGTTGCGCACGGTGTCCAGATCGGACATCGCCAGACCGCCGGAAATGTCCTGTGCATGCGCGATCCCCGGCAACAGCAGGATCGCCAGGATCAGAAGCACCTGTTTCACGATACGCCGGCCGCGCCAAGGATGCGGACGCACAGACGGTTGTCCGAGTCGTCGCCCGAAGTCAGCTCGCCCTTGGCGATGACCCGGTCGCCGACGCAGATATCGACGCCATCGGACATGTCCTGATCCAGCGTCAGGATATCGTCGGGCCGCAGCCGCGCCAGTTCGGCGACCGAAAGTTGCGTCCCGCCCAGGCGAATGGTGATTTCCACCTGGATCTGGTCGGTTGCGATAAGGCTTGCGATATCGTCCATGTTCAGTCCTCGGTCATGATGTCGTTGATGATCGATCGCAGCGCGGCCGTTGCGGCGTCCGGGTCGAAGGTGACGGTTGCCCTGTCGGCGACCAGATCGACCGTCAGCGTCCCGTTCCGGATTTCCTCGATTACGGCACCGGAAAAGCCGGCCTGCGCCAGACAATCGTCGATATCCGGCCGCTGGTCGGCGGCACAGCGGATTACCAGTCGCTGCGGCGTTGCGATCTCGGCGATGTGGCGCAGTTCCTTCGTCAGGGCGTCGTGCAGCCGGTCCCGGGCAGAACGTGCGCCCAGCAGATCGACGATGGCGTCCAGCACCGGCAAGATGTCGGACAGGGCCTGACGTCGCATGGCCGCCGCCTTGGCATCATGTGCGGCCATGTCGCCCTGCAGCCGCGCCAATGCTGTGGTCAGAGCGTCCAGGCTTGCCTCGCGGCCTTCGTTCAGGCCCTGTTCATGCCCGCGCTGAAACGCCGACTCGATCTCATGGGTGCCGGCGCGGGATCTGTCGGCGATCATCCCCGCCGAAAAGCAATCAAGTCGGAGTGCTGCGGATCTCATGCCGGGTCCTCACGTTTTTCGATCCAGCCGGAAAGCACCTGCAGGCTTTCCTCTTTGCGGGCCTTCATCAGTTCTTTCAGGCGGTCGACGGGGTCGGCGCTGGCGCTGGTCGCGGGTGTAAAGTCGATCTCGGGGACAGCCATGGAGACCGCCGGCAGCGTCGCGGTGGCGTCCGACGGACGTGCCTCGGCCGCGCGGATGGCGGGCAGGGGGCCTGAATTGTCCAGCGCCGCCTGCGTCAGGGCCGGCCGCGCCTTCAGGATCGGACGCAGCAGGAACATCGCCAGCGCCAGCGCAAACAGCCCGACCAGGACGATCCGGATCATGCCGTTCAGGTCCAGCCGTGACAGCAACCCACCCTGACTGGCCGCAGTCCCCGCATCCGACAGCGACGCGAATGGCAGCGACTTGACGGTGATCGCGTCGCCGCGCGTCTCGTCAAAGCCAACGGCCGAGGAGACCAGCTCGCGTATCGCCTGCAATTCGCTTTCATCCCGCGGCACCAGCGTCACCTGATTGTCGGCGCCGGTTTTTTCCACGCCGTTCACAAGGACGGCGACCGTCAGGCGCCGGGTCGCACCGGGGCGGCGCGAAACCTCGCGCGTGACGTTGCTGACTTCGAAGTTCGACCGCTGCCGCGTTTCCGAACGCGAGGATTTGTTCTCGCCGCCGCTTTGGCCCTGACCATCGGGCAGGTTCGAGGCCGCCGTCACCGCAGCCTGCTGCGCATTGCTGCTTTGATCGGTCGATTCCTGATTTTCCTGCGCGATCAGGGCGCGTTGCTGGGGATCGAAGCGCTGCTCGGTCATGCGCTCGGTCTCGTTCACGACGTCCAGATTCAGTTCGACAATGGCATTGCCCATGCCGACATGCGCCTCAAGAATGCGTTCGACGTTGCGCTTCATTTCGGTTTCGCGATCCTCGCCGGCGAACTCCTCGCCCGAGGAGACGACGCCACGTTCGCTGTCGATCACCGAGACACGGTCGGCCGACATCCCCGGAACCCCAGAGGAAACAAGGAACTTCAGCGCCTTGGCCTGCGCGCGGTCGATCGGCATGCCATTGGTCGTCACCGTGACCGAGGCCGTCGCCTGCGCCTCGCGCCGGTAGCCGCGGCCACTGGGAACCGCCAGATGAACGCGTGCGGTCCGGACATTCGGCAAGGCCAGAATGGTGCGGGCCAGCTCGCCTTCCTTGGCGCGCCAATAGGCGGCGTCAAACATCTGCGAGGTGGTGCCGAACCCCGACATGCCATCAAGGATTTCATAGCCGGCTGCGCCCTGACCGGGCAACCCTTCGCCGGCCAGCGACATGCGCAGCGCGTCGCGGCGGCTTTCATCGACCCAGATCGAATCGCCCTCGATCCGATAGGCGACGCCGGATTTCTCGACGGCGGCCAGGATTGCACCGGATTGCTGCGAATCCAGTCCCGAATAAAGCAGCGCCATCGCGGGCCGGCTTGCAAACCAGGAAAGTCCGGCAATTGCGGCGAATGTCAGCAGAAAGGCCGCAGCCAGAATGGTTTTCTGCTTTGCGCTTCTTTCGCGCCAGTAGTCTTGCAGCTTCAGCAAAACCGTCCCCTTCGAATCGGCATTATCCTTGTCGTCACCTTCATTGCACGGCGCCGATTAAGAATTGGTTAGCCCCAAGGTGATATCCGTTCGGCAGATCGATGGAGAATCACCATGACCGATACCGCCGAGATTCCTGCGGACGAGAAACCGAAAGGCGGGATCCGCCGCCTGCTGTTGCCGCTTGGGCTTGTCGTGATCATGGCCGGTGGCGGATTTGCCTCGACCTTTCTTGGCATATGGTCGCCCACGGCCATGCTTGCCGCCAAGAAAGAGGCGCCGCCCGAAGAAGCCGTGCCCACGACCGCCTTTGTCGATATTCCGCAGATCGTTCTGACGCTTGCCGGGCCGCGGTCGCGCATGCTTGTCATGACCGTCAAGATCGAGACCGACCAGCCCCACCGCACCGAGGTTGAGTATCTGACCCCGCGTCTTCTGGACAGTTTTAACAGCTTTCTTGTCGACGTGGACCCGACGGCCTTCGAAAAACGCGGAATACTGGACATCGTCCGCGATGAACTGGCCACGCGCGCGGTCTTTGTCCTTGGCAAGGACGCTTTCAGCGACATTCTGATCACGGAGTTCCGCATCCAATGACAATTTCCGCAATTCTGCAGGTGGTGCTGATCACGTTCATGGTCGGCCTTGCGGGTTTTTGTTTTGCACTGACCCGGCGGCTGCGAAAGCTGAACGACCTGGAAACCGGCCTTGGCGGCGCGATTGCCGTGATGGCCAGCGAAATCACCCGGCTGGAAAAGTCGATCATCCTTGCCAAGTCCGAGGCGCTGGCCGCCACCAGATCGCTTTCCGAGGAAATCGAGCGGGCCAAGGAAGAACGCGCCTTCTGGATGCTTCAGAAGAAATTCTCGGAAAGCATCCCCATGCGTCCGGCAAAATTGCAGCGCCGCCGCCGCCGCGACGAGGTGGGCGCGGATGCGTAGGCCGGTTCTTTCCGTCCTTGGCGGTATCCTGGTGCTGGCGGCCGCGGGTCAGGCGGTCATGCTGATGGACGGCTTTTCCCGTCTTGCCGCGAATGCCGAGCCGTCGGAGATGATGGCGGGTTGCACCGACATCCCCGAGGCCGTCACGCTGGCCGAGACACTGCGCGAAAGGTCGCTGCGCCTTGACGGCTACATGCAGGAGCTGGACCGCAAGAAGGCCGAAATCGCCTTTGCGGAAAAACAGCTGACCGAAAAGCTGGTCGAGCTTCGCAAGGTCAAGCAGCAGCTTGCCGATCGTGACGCTGGCCAGCGCCAGTCGGTGACCGAGGATATCTCGCGCCTGATCGCGGTCTACGACCAGATGAAGCCGGAACAGGCGGCGGTGGTGCTGTCGAACCTGCCGCCGGATTTCGCGGCGCAGATCCTGGTTCGCGTCCAGCCGGAAACCGGCGCGCGGATCATGGCCTCGGTCGAGCCGGGTCAGGCCGCAATACTGACCTCATATATGGGCGCCGTCAGGGCCGCAGCGAAATAGGTGAACCATGTTCGGTATAGTCGGTATTGTCGTAACCTTCGCCATGGTTTTTGGGGGATACATCCTGGCCGGTGGCAAGCTGGGCGTGATCCTGCATTCGCTGCCATTCGAAATGATGATGATCGGCGGCGCGGCCGTAGGGTCGTTCCTGCTGTCCAACGAAACCGCCGTCATCAAACATGCGCTGGGCGGCCTTGGACGCGCGCTCAAAGGTCCGCGCTGGCACGAGGCAGACCTGCAGGACGTCCTGTGCCTGCTGTTTCAATTGCTGCGGATCGCGCGCGCAAGCCCCGTCGAGCTTGAGGAGCATATCGAAAACCCGACTTCCTCGGCGATTTTTCAGGCCTATCCCAAGATTCTGGCCGATGAACAGGCGGTGACGCTGATTACGGACACGCTGCGTTCAGCCAGCCTCAATTACGATGACCCCTATCAGGTCGAGGAAATGCTGTCGCAGCGCATCGGCCTGATGAACGAAGAGGCGATGCACGCCCCGCATGCCCTGCAGAACATGGCCGACGCCTTGCCGGCGCTGGGCATCGTCGCCGCGGTTCTGGGCGTCATCAAGACGATGAGCGCCATCGACCAGCCGCCCGAGGTGCTGGGCAAGATGATCGGCGGCGCGCTGGTCGGGACGTTCCTGGGCGTGTTCCTGGCCTATGGTTTGGTCGCCCCCTTCGCACAGCGCCTGTCGGCGGTCACCAAGCAGGACCAATCGTTCTATGACGTCATCAAGTCGGTCCTTGTCGCCGGCCTGCATCAGCACGCCACGAACCTGTGTGTCGAGGTTGGGCGTCAGGCCGCACCCGACCATGTCCGCCCGTCCTTCGGCAACCTTGAGAACGCGCTCCGTGAACTCAAGAGGGCGTCGTGATCGGTCTTTTCCTCATGTCTGCGGCGCTGGCGGCCGGCACGCCGCAAGTGGGCCAGCCTACCCGCGGCGGCCTGATCGCCGAGGCGACCGACCTGCTGCTGAACGGCGAGCCGCTGCCTTCGGACCTGGATAGCCGCCTGATGCAGCTATCCCCGGCGGACCGGATCGAGGTCCTGGTCTTCCTGCGCCGCTCGGGGCTGCTGACCGGGCCCGGCTGGACAATCGACCGGCTTCTGGCGCCACAAAACGATGGGGGCACCAAATGAGCGTTGTTGAACCGGCCTCGGGTCCGGGGCTGTCGGCCCGACCGCTGGCCATCACCGGCATTCTGGTCCTGATCGTCCTGTCGATGGTCATTCCCATTCCCGCCGCCGCGCTGGACGTGGGCATCGCGCTGTCAATCGCGACCGCGACGCTGATCCTGGTCATGGCCTCGCTGGTCGAGCGTCCCACCGATTTTCAGGCGTTTCCGGTGCTGTTGCTGGTGTCGCTGCTGATCCGGCTGTCCCTGAACATTTCCTCGACGCGGTTGATCCTGACGAACGGCCAGAACGGCCCGACGGCGGCCGGCCATGTCATCAATGGCTTTGCCGAGTTTGTCGCGGGCGGATCGCTGCTGGTCGGGCTGACCGTTTTCGGCGTGATCTCGGTCGTCAACTTCATGGTTATCACCAAGGGCTCTGGTCGAATGGCCGAGGTCTCGGCCCGGTTTGCGCTGGATTCGCTGCCGGGCAAGCAGCTTGCCATTGACGGCGATCTGAATTCGGGCGCCATTGACCATGACGAAGCCAAGCGCCGCCGCATCCGCGAACAGCGCGAGATCAGCTTTTTCGGTTCGCTGGACGGTGCGTCGAAATTCGTCAAGGGCGATGCCATCGCTGGTCTGATGATCACGCTGATCAACCTGTTCGTTGGACTGGCCGCCGGCGTGTTCGTCCATTCGATGCCTGTGGGCGAGGCGTTGGAGACCTATTCCAAGCTGACCATTGGTGACGGGCTGGTCAGCCAGGTCCCGTCGCTGATCACATCGATGGCAGCGGCGCTGCTGCTGTCGCGCGGGGGCGCGACCGAAACAACGGCGGACCTGCTGTCGCAGCAACTGACATCGGACTGGCATGTTCCGGCTGTCGGGGCGGGTGGCATGGTGTTGATCGGGCTGGTTCCCGGGATGCCCACCATGATCTTTTTCGCGCTCGCGGCCGGGCTTGGCGCTGCCGCCTGGTTCATCCGGAACCGCAAGCAGACGGCGCCCGCACCAGCGGTCGCGGCGAATGAAAAGGAAAGCCCGGCGCCGATCCAGTCGCGGATTGGCGACGTGCTTGATACCGATGAAATCTGTGTCGAGATCGGGACCGGGCTGATCGTCAGTGCGCTGGATGCCGGGCGCGGCCTGGGGCAGCGCATCACCAACCTGCGGCTGCATATTGCGCGCACATACGGGCTGATCCTGCCGGACGTGCGGATCACCGATGGCGTCGGCTTTCGCGACGGCGAATATGTGATCCGGCTGCAGGGTGTGGTGCGCGGGCGCGGGATGCTGCATCCGCAGGGGATCCTGGCGCTTGGGCCTGATCCGGTGCTTGACGGCTTGCCCGGCGAACTGGTTCGCGAACCGGTCTATGGCAGCTCGGCACGGTGGATTGCACCCGACAGGCAGGATGACGCTGCGATTGCCGGTGCGACGGTCGTCACTCCGATGGAAGTCCTGTCCACGCACCTGATGGAGGTCGTCAAGTCGAACCTGTCGGCGCTGCTGACCATGTCCTCGATGCAGCGGATGATCCGCGAACTGTGCAACGTCTCGGACGAACATCGGGCGCAACTGAACCAGCGCTTTTTCGACAGCATGGTGCCTGACAAGGTCTCGCCTGAGATGCTTCTGGCGGTCTTGCGCGGGATGCTTGAAGAACGCCTGTCCATCCGCAACCTCATCCTGATTACCGACGCGGTCCACGAAGCACGCGGCGCGTCGACCCCTGAAGCCGTCTATGAGATGGTCCGCCGGCGGCTGCGTGGTCAGATTACCGAACAGTTCCTGACGGATGACGGCTTCCTGGACATCCTGCAACTGCACCCGCAGTGGGAGGCCGAGATCACCCGCGCCGAGGGCGAGGCCGGGCGCAGTGGCCAGACCTCTGTCCCGCAGATACAAAAGCGGCTGGCCGAGGCTGTCCAGACCACACTTGCCGATCTGTCCGGCGGTCCCGAGGTCGTCCTGGCGGTGCCCGATCACCGCCGCCGGCTGATCCGGATGATGCTGACCTCATCCGGGATCGGGCTGCCAGTCATGGGGCTGGACGAGATCGACCCCGCAGCAAAAGTCCGGCTTTGTGGAACGGTCAGCCCATGACCGAGCTTGGTGCCGATCCGCGGCTGGCCGCGCTGCTGACGGTCTTGCTGCTGACCTATTGCAGGGTTCAGGCCTGCCTGCTTGCGCTGCCGGTCCTGTCCGAGCGGCTGCTGCCCGCGCGTCTGCGGATCGCCGTGGCAATGTCGCTGACGCCACTGCTGGCCGGAGGTGGCGTGGCCCCCCCGCAGATCGCGACCGTGGCGCAGCTTGGCCTGCTTGCGGGTGCCGAGGTGGTGACCGGCTTGGCGCTTGGCGGGCTGGTGCGCCTGTTCTCGGTCGCGCTGGATGTTGCGGCGACAGCGATTGCGGCGACGGCCTCGCTGTCGCAACTGATTGGTGTTGCGAACGAATATTCGCCGCATCCAATCGGCAATCTGATGCACTTGGCCGGTCTGGCGCTGATCATGGCGCTGGGCTTTCCGGTCTTGGTCTGTGACCTTCTGCGTGAAAGCTTTGTGCTGCGGCCGCTGGGCGCGTGGCCGGATATTGCGGCGCTGCTGCCGACCGCCATCGATCTGACGCAGCGCGGCTTCGTGCTGGCCATGCTTCTGGCTGCGCCATTCATCCTTGGCGGTTTCCTGTTCCAGTTGCTGTCGGGCATGATCAGCAAGGCCATGCCGGCGCTGCCGGTGGTTTTCATCGGCGCGCCGGGCGCGATCCTGCTGGCGATGCTTGGGCTGGCGGTGCTGACGCCCTCGATCCTGTCGATCTGGGCGGACGCGGTCACCGACGTGATGCAGACGGACCTGCCATGAGCGAGGAGAACGACGACAAGCAATTCGACCCATCCGAAAGCAAGTTGCGCAAGGCGCGGGAGGAAGGCGACGTCCCGCGCTCGGCCGAACTTCAGGCGGCGCTCATGTATCTTGGGGTGTGGTTCGCCATGTCGCTTGCCATGTCCTGGGTGGTCCCAAACTGGATCGGCATGGCCTCGCGCTTGCTGGGCAGCGAACCCTGGCCGGACGCGGCGGGCCGGTCGGCCGGTGACCTGGCCTGGGCCGTGGCGGGTTATGCCGCATTTGCCACTATCGCGATGGTGGTTGTCATGGGGGTGCCGATTCTGCTGGGACTTGTCGCGCAGCGGTCGATCGTGTTCACGCCCAAGAAGCTGACGCTGGATTTCAAGCGCATCGATCCGGTGAAGAATGCCGGGCAGAAATTTGGCAAAAGCGGGCTGGTCACCTTTGCGATCTCGGTCTGCAAGGTGGTGCTGGCCGGGATCGGCGGCTGGTTCCTTTATGCTTCGCTGTTGTCCTGGCTGGTGACGGCGGATGCGATGGCGGATCAGCAATGGGTCGTGGGTCTGGGCGTCATCTTGCGCCGCTTCCTGATGCTTGCCCTGGCAATAGGTGCGGCATTTGCCTGCGTCGACCTGCTGTGGAAGCGGATGGAGTACCTCAAGCGGCACCGAATGTCGCGGCAGGAAATGCAGGACGAACATAAGGAAAGCGAAGGCGACCCGCATCTGAAGGCGGCGCGCCGCCAGAAAGGCGTCGATATCGTCCTGAATACCATGCTGGCGAATGTCGAAAAGGCCGATGTCGTCATCGTCAACCCGACCCATTATGCCGTGGCGCTGGAATGGAAACGCGGCAGCGGCCTGGCGCCGGTATGTCTGGCAAAGGGCGTGGACGATGTCGCCCGGCGGATCCGTGAACGCGCGAATGAACATCAGGTCCCGATCTGGTCCGATCCGCCCTGCGCCCGCGCACTGCATGCGACGGTCGAAATCGGCGAGGAGATCCGGTCCGAGCACTTTGCCCCGGTCGCCGCCGCGATCCGCTTTGCCGAGGCCATGCGCAAGAAGGCGCGCGAGGGCTGGCGGGGACTTCCACTCAAGAAGGCAGGACGGACATGAGCAAGAAGACCGACACGCTGGGCAAGCTGGAACGCGTCGCGCGGCTGAAATCCGACCTTGAGATGCAGCGCTTCTCGGCGTTTCGTGCCCATCTGATGGCGGCGCGCGCACGGGTCGAACATCTTGGGGATGAGCTTGAGGCCGTCTATCGCTCGGACAGTGCCTTCTCGGTTGCCGCCGCGCGGCTGACGAATGCGCTGGCGGGCGAGAAAAGCCGCGCGCTGATGCGGGCCGAAACCGACCTTGCCCAGATGATGCCGGGGTTCGAGATCGCCCGGCGCAGCGCGGTCCGCGCCTTTGGCCGCGCCGAGGTGCTGCGCGATCTGCGCGAGGCGGCGCGAACGGATCATCGCCAGCAATGTGAACGCCGGCTTTCCGGCGAGGGGGGCTGATGGCGCGCGCGTCGCAGGAATGGCCGCAGCAACATTCTGGACAAAACGCGGCACAAGGGACCGGTCGTGGACCGCGACAATATGACCGACCGATGCATGGAATTGTTCGTAGCAACACAGGGCGGATGGGCCGGCTCATGCTCGGCTTGGGCGTAGCCAATCGTCGGGACAGTGGGCGCGTGGCGCAAAGGGGGTTTTTGCGGCGCGACTCGCCTTGTGGTGGTGTCGCATCAGCCAAAACCTGTCCTTTCGTGGGGTGCGGACGGTGCTGGCCTGCGGCTGCGGTGCTGCACGATTTGTCGGTCTCGCGGGCAGAAACGGGACGATATCGGCAAAAATGCGCCGAAAATGCGCTGAAATCGTTGCGCTGCTGTCACCATCGCGGTTGCAGCCAACTTTGCCCATTGAACAGGCATCATCAACAGGTGCAATCCATAGGTGGCTTTTAAGACATATTGATCTTGATGGTGCCGAGGCTTTGCAAGGACCTGCTTAGCGCATATGAACGATGTGGTTCGGATGGCTTCGGTGTGCGGTGTAATTACGGTGAACGAGTACTGCCCTGTGTTGATGGGCACGTTATGAAGTAGGTGAGGAGGTATTCACGGATGCCGAAGGCTCTTCCGGTGACGCGCGGACGAAAGTTCCTTCAGGTGCTTGAGGGCGCGCGGACGATTTTCCTTCGGGATGGCTATGAGGGTGCGGCCGTCGACGACATTGCCCGCGAGGCCGGGGTGTCCAAGGCCACGCTCTATAGCTATTTTCCCGATAAGCGCATCATGTTCATGGAGGTTTTCCGCAATGAACTGGCGCGCGAAGCCGCCGACGCCAGCGCCCTGATCGAGGTCGACCTGCCGGTCGAACAGGTGCTGCCGTTCATCGTCCAGATCGTCTCGGCGCATATGATTTCCGAATTCGGGCTGCGCATCTATCGCGTCAGCGTCGGCGAGGCCGAGCGTTTCCCCTCGCTTGCGCAGGAATATTATGAATCCGGCCCGGTCCTGCTGCGCCAGCAGCTGATCAATTACCTGGAAAAATGCATCCGGCGCGGAGAGTTGCGGATCGCCGACCTGGACCTTGCCGCCGACCAGCTGATCGAGCTTGCCAGCGTCACGATCCACGACCGGGCGCTGTTTCTGGGCACGCAGTCGATCGACAAGGAAATGCTGCGCAAGGTGAACCGCAGCGCTGTCGACATGTTCCTTGCCTATTACAGCGCGCCGGGCAAGCGCCAGAACCCGATCCCGGACTAGGCATATGGGCGCGATCGGGTGCAAATCTGCGTCAGATTGCTGTCGGTCCGGCTTCTCATTTCCGTTGCGCAGCCCTATGATGCCGCGACAGAAAATCTTCAGCTGGATGACCGCCCGATGACCCGAGCCCTGATCGCTCTTTTTGCCCTTGCCCCGCTGGCGGCCTGCGCGCCGTCCTATCAGCCTGCGCCCGCGCCTGAGCCCGTTCCGGCGGTGGCGCCGGTCGCGATGACCCCGGTCGCCGGCATCAGCGGACTGCAATCGCGTGAGCCGGATGCCTGCCACGCCAAGACCTATATTTCGGCGCTGGGGCAGCCGGGCACGATCATCCCGACGCTGGGTGTCACCCGCGAATATCGCGTCGTCGAATATCGCGGCATCGAGCCGCAGGAATACAACCCGCTGCGCATCGTCTTCCGTCTCGACGCGGCAGGCAATGTCCAGAACATCGACTGCGGTTGATCACCGCTGAACGCGAGGGCGGCATGAAGAAACTGCTTTGCGTCCTGGGACTGACGACGCTGGCGGCCTGTCAGGCCGTCACGCCGCAGAAGCCGGGCCCGGCGCCCGCCGCCGATACCTGCGGCGCGGCGCGTTTTCAGGGGCTGGTCGGCCAACCTGGCACGTCGCTGCGCAGCCTTGAGCTGCCCAAGGGCACGCGGGTGATCGGGCCGCGCGATGCGGTCACGATGGATTACCGGCAGGAGCGGCTGAACTTCGAGATCGGCGCCGATGGTCGGATCGCCAAGATCTCGTGCTACTGAGGATCAGGGGCGCGGCGATGGCTGCGCCCTTTGCCTTGCATCGGTGCCGATCCGGTTCAGAAAGTTTTCCGCCGTCGGATGGCGCTACGCGACATAAGGCCCCTTTTGCCGGACCTGCCGCCCTGCGCCCGATGTCACAACCGGCCGGCGCCCGAACGCGCCGCCGCAACGCCCGCGCGCGCGACAAGGATCGCGGCCATTTCGCGTATCCGGTCCGAGCCGTCGCGCATCAGCCGCTCAAGCCGGTCGCCGGGATTGCCGCCATGGGCGATGATCGCGGCCAGCGCGGCCTCGGTCCTGATGCGGTCGCCGGAATCGATCCAGATGCGCACGACCGGCGCCGTGACGCTTGGCGGCAGCCATTCAAAGGCGCCGCAAAGCCCGCGCGCGCCATCCGTGGCCACGCGGGCAAAGCCGACGGCCTGTTCCAGCCGCTTGGCGTCGCCGGTCTCCAATGCGTGATGCGTCATCACGAACAGCTCACCCTTTTCGGGAAAGGTCTCGAAGGCGGTGATGATGAAGGGCCAGGCGGCGTTGCCGGCGATGCGCAAGGCGTCAAGATTCGCCTCAAGCCGGCCATCGATGAAGGCGATGGTATCGGTGTCCGAGGGGTCCTCGGCGGCCAGCGTATCGCGCTGAGCCCAGAAGAAGGCGGCGTTTTCGACCTGCTCGCGGACGACGAAGGCAATCACTGGCTGCATATCGGATATGACCTCACTGACTGCCTGGTAGGCGTGGTCCGGAGTATAGCGCGCGAGTCGCGAAAGCTGGTCGTGAAAATAGGGGTCTAGGCAAAATTGCCTAGGTGGCGCGCCTGTGTCACTGGCGCGCGTCGATGATGCGCGAGGCGACGCCGATCACCTGATCCTCGCGGCCCTTCAGCGTGGCGGCCAGCGCCTCGGCGACCGAAGCCACGCTTTCGTCGCGCGGCCGGCGCAGATCGAACAGCGGCGTTTTCGACAGGATGGCGATGACCTCGGACTTGCCGTAGTCGCCGGCCGAGACCTGCACGGCAAGGCGGCTTGGGTCCTGCTTCAACTGGTCCAGCGACCACAGCACACGGACGCGGCGGATGCCGTTATCGACCTGACCCAGGTCGTCCACCAGCACATCGGTCTGGTTGATGTTGGGCAGGACGTGAAAGACCTTGCCGGTATTGTCGACGACCATCACCCACAGCGAGGCGCCGGTCACGCTGGCCGGAAACTGGATATCGACCACCGGGTTGTCGCCGGTGCGAAAGACGCCGGTCAGCGCGGCCTCGCCCGTCGCGCCAAGGCCAAGCCAGATCGACATGGCGCCGGCTGGCGTCGGCGGCAGGACGGTGCGGATCCGGCACAGGTCCGGGTTCAGGACGGTCGCCGTCACGTCAAGCTTGCGGTCGCCGATCACCGGGGCAAGCGCCGACTTTATCGCTGCGGCGTCCTTGGGGTCGGCCAGAAATCCGGTCACGGCGATGGTGTCAAACAGCGCGAACTGCGTCGGCTGGTCGGGGGGCGCGGTCAGCGCGCCGCAGGTGGCGAGGCGGTCCAGATAGGGTTGCAGCGTGGCCCAGGTCAGAGTTTCCGGCCCGGCAACCAGTTCCGCCTGCAACGACATCCCCCCGGACGAGGGCCATGCCGCCAGCGCCGCCTTGGCATTGTCGCGGGCGGCGATGTCGGGCGCGATACCCGCCAGCTTTGCCGCATTGTCCGTCACCGTCACCTGCCAGCGCGACAGCGGGGCGGCGATCGCCAGCAGCCTGGCCACGTCCTCGGGCCAGCTTTTGTCGGGCATCCCGGCGGCAAGGGTCAGCGCCCCCTCCGGCGGCGTGGTCCCCGAGGCGTCGCGGAACGCCGTGCGCAGCGCGCCGGCGGTCTGTTCATCGGGGGCATTGCCGCTGAGCGTGCCGCCACCCGGCGCAAGCTCGGCGGTCAGGACATAGGGGCTGGCCACGGGCAGCGAGGGCGCGAAAACGCCCGCCGCCCACAGGCCCCCGCCCACCGCCGCGGCGCCGACAACCAGCGTGGCAAGGGCCAGCGGCAGGCGCCCCCCAGCCTTGCCTGTCCCCGCCTTGCGGGGCGGCTCGGTTCGGGCGTGCGTGTCGGGCTTGAGCCAGCGCTCAAGCCGCTCAAGCGCCTCGGTCGCGGATTGCGGGCGGCGGGCCGGGTCGGGGTCGGTCAGCCAGTCGATCAGGTCCTTCAGCGGCGATGCGATGCCGGAAGTGTCCAGTGGCTGGCGCTTGAAGCGGACGACCTCGCCGGGGCTGGTGCCGACATCGGGGACCTCTTGCCGGACGGCGGCCAGCAGCAGCGCGCCCAGCCCGTAAAGGTCGGTGCGATAATCGGCCTTGCCGTCAAGCTGTTCGGGCGCGGCATATTCGTATTTGCCGGCAAAGCCGGTGCCGACGATGGTGCGCGCGCCGGCGGCGGTATCCTTGGCGATGCCGAAATCGATGATCGTGGCGCGGTCGGGCTTGCCGTCGCGCAGGATGATATTGTCGGGCGAAAGGTCGCGATGGACGATGCCCAGCCGGTGCGTGGCGGCCAGCCCCTCAAGCACGCGATGCGCGACGATCATCAGGTCGCGGTCGCCAAGGCGGCGCTCCAGCATCACCTGGTTCAGCGACGGCCCCTCGATATGGTCCATGACCAGAAAGACCTGGCCCGTGTCCGACCGCGAACATTCCGAATAGCGCACCACCGCATCATGGATGATGTTGCGCATCTGCTCTTCGCGCTTCATCAGGTCCAGATAATCGGAATTGCCGGAAAACCGCAGGTTCAGCGCCTTGATGGCGACGTCGCGTTCGACCACCTGATTGTGCGCCAGATAGACCTCTCCGGTGCCGCCGCGGCCAAGGATCCCCAGAATTTCATAGGTGTTGTTCAGAATCTGGCCGGGGCGGAAGATATCTGACGGCAGGGGGTCTTTCATCGCGTCGGCTCCGTCAGAAGTTTTCTTGTCAAAACTGTCGCGTCGGGACGAGATTCAATTTATCATATCGGGGCGCGCCGCCGTCGGAAAATCTGACCTCGCCGCGCACAACCGCCTGTCATTTCCGGAGTTTACTTCCATGGCTGCACGCGGGTCGCAACAAACCATCAAGCGAAAAGAGCTTGTCGGCAAGCTGAATCCGGTTTGCCTGAAGGCGTTTTCCGAGGCCGCGCAGGCCGCAAAACGGCGCGGCAATCCCTATGTCGAGCTGGTGCATTTCATCACCGCGCTGGCCGATACCGAGCGTTCGGACATGGCGATCTTGCTGGAATCGGCGGGCGTCGACCGGCACCGCTTTGACGGCGACGTGCTGCGCGCCACCGATGCCTTGCCCCATGGCGCGGGCTCGGTCGAGGAGTTCTCGGACCATATCTTCCGCGCCATTCAAGAGGCGTGGAACTTCGGTTCGCTGGAATTCGGCGACGATACCGTGCGTTCGGCCTATGTCCTTCTGGGGGCGTTGCAGGTCCCGGTGCTTGAGGGGCTGCTGTTCAAGATCAGCCTTGAATTCGACAAGATCGACCCGGCGGCGATGGCGGGGCAACTGGACGATCTGCTGGTGCAGTCGATCGAACGCACCAGCACACCCGATGCGGCCGAGGCCAAGCCCGGACGCCCGAAGCCCGGCGGCAAGTCGGCGCTGGACCAGTTCGCGACGAACCTGACCGCGCGGGCGCGCGACGGCAAGATGGACCCGGTCGTGGGCCGTGACGCCGAAATCCGGCAGATCGTCGATATCCTGTTGCGGCGCAAGCAGAACAACCCGATCCTGACCGGCGAGGCGGGCGTCGGCAAGACCGCCGTGGTCGAGGGTTTTGCGCAGCGTCTTGCGCGTGGCGACGTACCGCCGCAGTTGCGCAATGTCGATCTGCACATGCTGGATATCGGGCTGATGCAGGCCGGCGCCAGCGTCAAGGGCGAGTTCGAGAAGCGCCTGAAATCGGTCATCGACGAGGTGCAGTCCTCGGACGTGCCGATCATCCTGTTCATCGACGAGGCGCATACCCTGATCGGCGCGGGCGGCGCTGCCGGCACCGGCGACGCCGCCAACCTGCTGAAGCCGGCGCTGGCGCGGGGCGAGTTGCGCACCATCGCCGCCACCACCTGGGCCGAATACAAGCAGCATATCGAACCCGACCCGGCGCTGACCCGCCGCTTTCAGACCGTCAAGATCGACGAACCCGACGAGGCGAAGGCCGTCCTGATGTGCCGCGGCATCGCCGGCGTTCTGGAAAAGCACCACAAGGTCGAGCTTCTGGACGAAAGCATCGAGGCGGCGGTGAAGCTGTCGCATCGCTACATCCCCGCCCGGCAACTGCCCGACAAGGCGATCAGCCTGCTGGATACGGCCTGCGCGCGGGTCGCGGTCTCGCAGCACGCCACCCCGGCCGAGGTCGAGGACCTGCAACGCCGCCTTGCCGCGCTTGAGATCGAGCAGGGCATCATCGACCGCGAGGAGGCCATCGGCATCGACGTGGCCGACCGCCGCGCCGTGGTGCTGGCCGAACTGGCCAAGGCACATGCCGCGCTGGACGCCGCCAATGCCCGGTGGGAGGCGGAAAAGGCGCTGGTCGGCGAAATCCTTGACCTGCGGGCGCAGTTGCGCCGCGCCGGCGCGCGCGTCGATGAGACCGGCGTTCTGGGCGATGCCGAGGACGTGCTGCCGGACGAGACCGAGGACGCAAGCGATGCCCCGCCGCCCCCCTTCGACCGCGAGGCGGCGCTGGCGGCGCTGCGCGCCAAGATGTCCGATCTGACGCAGGCGCAGGGCGAATCGCCGCTGATCCTGCCTTCGGTCGACAAGGCGGCGGTGGCCTCGGTCGTGCAGGACTGGACCGGCATCCCCATGGGGCGGATGCTGGCCAGCCAGACCGAAAAGGCGCTGACGCTGGCCGCCAGCCTTGCCGCGCGCGTCGTCGGGCAGGATCACGCGATGGAGATGATCGCGAACCGGATCCAGACCTCGGCCGCGGGGCTGCGGGCGCCGGAAAAGCCGGTGGGCGTGTTCATGCTGTGCGGCCCCTCGGGCGTCGGCAAGACCGAAACGGCACTGGCCTTGGCCGAGCTGATGTATGGCGGCGAGGACAATCTGATTTCCATCAACATGTCCGAATTCCAGGAGGCGCATACCGTCAGCACCCTGAAAGGCGCGCCGCCCGGCTATGTCGGCTATGGCAAGGGCGGCATCCTGACCGAGGCCGTGCGCCGCCGCCCCTATTCCGTCGTGTTGCTGGACGAGGTCGAAAAGGCCCATCCCGATGTGCACGAAATCTTTTTCCAGGTCTTCGACAAGGGTATGATGGATGACAGCGAAGGCCGCCGAATCGATTTCAAGAATACGCTGATTTTGCTGACCTCGAATGTGGGGTCCGAGGAAATCATGGCGATGACCGGCGACGGTGCCGGCACCGCCGACCCCGAGGAGCTGAACGCCGCCCTGCGCGCCCCGCTATTGAAGGTATTCCCGGCTGCATTGTTGGGTCGGGTGGTGACGATTCCCTATTACCCGCTGTCCGATGCCATGATCGAGGCCATCGCCAGCCATAAGCTGCGCAGCCTCGCCCGGCGTCTGGGCGAAGGTTATGGCGCGGAACTGGTGATCGGTGAGGGCGCGATGCAGGTCATAAAAGACCGCTGCACCGAGATCGAAAGCGGAGGCCGCATGATCGACGCGATCCTGACCAATACGCTGATGCCGGAATTGAGCCGGCGGATATTGGGGTATCGGCTGGAAGGGAAAGAGTTGCGGAAAGTGGTGGTGACGGGCGGCGAGGCGGGGTTTGGGTATGAGTTTGGAGTGAAGGATAGTATTCTGGTGCTGTCAAGCTGTATATGGCATTTATTCAGTGAATTTACTGCGTTTGTTGAGGGCGGGGAGAGAGTGCTGAACAAGGACAGTCGTGATGAGAACGACAATATCTGGAAAAATGGATCGCAGAAGAGATGGCTAAATAGCCAAGGATTATGCTTTAAGGAGCGGCCGAATGTAGGTTGCAGTTTGCGTGGGTGTGCCAATATTGAAGAACCGCGGGTAAAAAATAGACAGGTTGATGGGCAGGAGCGCTGGAGCGTTTTTCGCTTGGAGTGATGGATGCGGGCCGTGCCGAGTTGCGTAATGTCGAACGAAGAGCGCGTCGAAGGTGAAGATGAGTTATCCAATGCAAATATCGTAGGTATGCTGGAGGGCATGGCCAAAAGACTGGCGCTTTATGGAAGTGCGAGGGCCGGAACCTCTATTAATCAAGTCGAGACTTGGGCTACCCACAATTGTGCCGAAAGTAATCTCGCGCTCTATTTGGAGCGAAACGGGAAAAACTTTAGTTCAATTACAATTGCTTCATATGAAATACGGGGGAGCGGAGTAGCGTATAAACCGCTGTGTCACAACTGTCAACAATGGGTGCGACTTTACTTCAATATACTCCAAGGGTATAGGGCTGAAGTCAAGCAATAGAGGATTGGTTTTCGTATTGTAGGTGGGCTATAGCGATTCGTGAATATTGACGTGGTATAGGATTGCCTTTGCTTACGCTCGCCAAATAAGGACGGGAAAGGGTGCGAATTGAGGAACGTATCTCAGTCAAAGCGCCCGTCCGAAACCATGAGGAACCCAATGACTGCTGTTGTCCTCACTCCCCCAAAACCCCCGCATCGAACCCGCCGTTCCGCCACTGCTCCAGCGCCGTTGTAAACCCCGGCCCCGGCAGCCCGTCCACCTTGCTTGCGTAAAGCCCGGCAGCGGCCAGCCGCAACTGCACCTGCGCGATCGTCTCCTTTGACCACTGGTCCGAACGCCCGGTCAGGTCGCTGACCACCGTGCCGCCATCCTCGGCGGCGCCGCGAAGTAGCATGTTTGCGGCCTCGCCGGGGTTCTTTGGCACGCCGCGCCCCTCGTCCAGCAGAATTGCTGCCGCGCGATAACTGTCATATTCGCCGTCCCGCGCCGCGCGGCGGAAATAGTCCAGCGCGTCCTCGGGCTTTCCGACGACGCCATCCTGCGCCAGAACGCCAAGGTTGAAGGTCGCCTTGGCCGAGCCCTCGCCCGAGGCGCGTTTCAGCAGCGCCACGGCACGGTCGGCATCCTTGGGCAGGTCCTTGCCCTCAAACAGCGTCACCGCAAGGTTGATCATCGCGTCCGGGCTGCCGGCGGCGGCGGCCTGTTCGTAAAGCGCCATCGCGCCCGGCACGTCCCTGGCCATGCCGTTGCCGCTTTCCTTCAATTGCGCAAGGCTGACCATGGCGCGCAGGTCTCCGCGCGCGGCGGCGCTTTCGTAAAGGTCGATGGCGCGGGAGAGATCGCCCGAGGCCGCCGTCGCCCGCGCCAGCAGCGCGACGTAATGCGGCAGGTCCGGCGATTGCGTCACCGCCGCCGAACAGGCACGGATCGCGGCGACGGCATTCTGCTGCAAACGCTCATAGGGCACGCCGGAAATGCCGGCGGTGGCGTCGCGCGGATGCGTCGCCAGCCGGTCGCACAGCGCGCCGGGCGTGGTGTCGTTCAGATCGGGCAGCAGGGTCAGTAACTGCCGCGCCTCATCGGCATGGCTGCCGGTCGGGTAGCGGTCAAGATAGACCTGCAACAGCGGCCGCAGGCGGCTGCGCTGCGCCAGGGTCCACAGCTTTTCGGCCTCGGTCCCGGGGTCCGTCACCTCAAGCGAGCGGGTGCGGGTGCCGGTTTCCAGCCAGGCCAGCGCATCGCCGACATGCGCGCCCTGCGGATAGCGGTCGACGTAAAGCGTCATCAGCGCATCGTCCTTGAGACTGGAGGCCACCTGATAGAACAGCGATTCCTCGGACAGGTCGGGTGGGCTGGTGTCAAAGGCGAATTGCCGTGTCAGCGAGGAGTTTTCCCACGGGATCTGCTGGCCTCCGGTCGCGGTCATCACGTCGCGGCGCACGGCGATCATCGTCTCGGAGATCTGCTGGCCGGGGGTGTAAAGATGGTTCAGCAGCGCGCCGGTGAAAAAGCTGTTCCGCCCGGTGCCGTCATAGGCGACGTTGCCGGGCTGGGTGGCATAGACGAACAGGAAATCCGCCTCGGTCCCGATGCGGGCCAGACCGTTGCCCTGATCGGGCGTGCCCGCCAGCGCCGCGCCAAAGGGATTGTTGCGGCAGGCGTCCAGAACGACCAGCTTCAGCCCCGGCGCGGTCGCCATCACCCGCAGGATGTCGGACATGGCGATGGTCTGTGCGGTCGCCTGATCGGCGCGGCTGATCGCGGCATCGGTCGGCACAAGATAGTTCTGGCCGCCGACCTGAAAACCATGCCCGGCATAATAGAACAGCGCCACGTCGGCCTTGCGCGCGGCATCGGCGAATTCGGCGGTGGTCTTTTGCATCCCCTCGCGCGTCAGGTCGCGGCCAAGGATGACGTCAAAGCCCAGCCCCTCCAGCGCGACCGAGACATCCATGGCGTCGTTCTGCGGGTTTTTCAGCGACTCGACGGTCTTGTAGTTGGAATTGCCGATGACCAGCGCCACCCGCCCCTCGGCCAGCGCGGCGGCGGCAAGCCACAGCGCGGCCAGCAGGACAAGCGCCGCCGGGACAAGGCGGCGCATCACAGGCCGATGGCGCGCGACAGCTCGATATTGACGCTGTCCACGGCCTTGATGACGCGGGCGCCGGCCGCCGCCTGGGCACGGGCCAGTTCCGGGTCGTCGGCGCGGGCCAGCGCGATTTCCTTGCGGATCCGGGCCGAGGCGGTGGCGACGGCGCCGCGCGCCTCATTGATGGCGTCGCGGCGGATGGCGGCGCGTTCGGCATCGGTGGTCGCGGTCGCCAGCCGCCGCTCGGCCCGGGCGCGGGCGCTGTCGACGCCGCGGCGGGCGTCGCGCACGATGCGGGCGACGTTCTCCATGCCCGGCGGCAGGTCCGTCGAGATGGCGTCAAGATCGTTGGCGAACTTGTCCAGCGCATCCGACAGGCAGGCCAGATAGCGGCTGACATCGGTATCGCTTTGCGAGCAGGTCGCGGCGGCGATTTCCAGCACGGTCGAGGTCCGGTCAAGCGCGGCCAGCGCCTGATCGGTGCCGCTGCCCGTTGTCGGAAAGACGATCTGCGTGATGGCGATATTGCCGCGCGGGTCCGAGACCGTGCCGCCCGGGTCGATGACCTGGCCATTCGGATCGACCGTGACCCCCGGCGGTGTGATCGTGTTGCCGCCGTCAGTCCCCGGAAGCGTGATCGTAATGATGTCGGGCGGGTTCGGCAGACCGGGGATCACATAGACCGGCGGCCGCGGCACCGGGTCGGGGCCCGGCGTGACGGGGCCGGGGCTGCCAGAGACGCTGAGCGCGCCGTCCTCATAGGTGATCGCGTAATTCTCAAGCCCGTTGCCGGTCGCGCCGGTGGCGGTGATGACATAGGGGCTGCCGGCCTCGGTCGCGCCCGGCGCGGCACCGGCGCTGGCCAGCGTCACCCGATTGACCGAGTCGTTGAACAGCAGGCCCGAGGTCGTGAACTCGGTCCCGTTGAACAGGTAGGTATTGCCGGCGGTCTTGGTAATGTCGTTGGCGGTGACGGTCAGCGCCGCGCGGTCGACGGTCATTTCGCCGCCGACATAGGTGACATTGTAATTCGCCAGCCCGTCGCCCGAGGCATTTGCCGCATTGATCACATAAGGACCGCCCGCGACACCGGCATTGGCCGCCGTCCCGGCGCTGGTCAGCGTCACCCGGTCGACCGAGTCGTTGAACAGCAAGCCTGCGGTGGTGAACTCGGTCCCGGCAAAGGTCACGCCCTGACCATAGGTCTTGCTGGCGTCATTGGCGGTGACGGTCAGCGCCGCGCGGCCGACGGTCATTTCACCGCCGACATAGGTGATCGTATAGTTCGACAGCCCGTCACCCGCGGCACCCGCCGCGTTGATGGTATATGAGCCATCGCCGACATTGGCATTGGCCGCCGCCCCGGCGCTGGTCAGCGTCACCCGGCCAACCGTGTCGTCGAAGAACAGGCCCGAGGTCGTGAACTCGGTCCCGGCAAAGGTGATGCCCTGGCCATAGATCTTGGACAGGTCATTGGCGGTGATGGTCAGCGGTGCCGGGGTGATGCGGTAATTGCCCGGCAGATCGACGATCCGGTAACGCTGGCCAAGGCGGCTGGTCAGTGCCGCGGTCGGCAGCGTGAACGTGCCGGTGCCGACATTGATATCGGGCAGGGTGATCGTCGCGAAGGCGGGGGCGGTGTTCAGCGTATCGCCGGCCGGGCCAAAGACATAGCGCGACGGGCCGCCGGCGACGGTACCGGTGGTCGAGGCGCCGCCAGTCAGCCCGTATTGCACGGTCACGTCATTCGGCCGGGCAAAAACGACGCGGTCGATGGTGTAAAGCGCCGGGTCGAAGGTGGAATCGCCGGGCGCCCAGGTCGTGGCGAAGTCCCAGCCCCGCGCCTGCGCCAGCGCCATGAAGGCGGCGGTGTCGCGGAAGGTTGCGGTGGCAAGCCCGGTGCCATAGCCGGGCCGCGCGGTCGCGGCCTGCCCCGAGCGGCCCACATCCCAGAACGATCCGGTGACCGTGGTCGTCGGTACGCCGGTGTCGAAATCGGGGTCGTTCACGCCGATCAGCCCGCCGACATTGGTCGTCCCTGCGCCTGCCGTCCTGACCGCGCCGGTCGAGAAGGTGCGCGTCACCGCGCCCCCGGTCGTCCGTCCGATCAGGCCGCCGACATTCTGCGCCGCGCCCGCGCCTGCGTTCGTGCTGACGCTGCCGTTGGCGTAACTGTCGACGATGGTCTCACCGAAGGCCCAGCCGGTATGGCCGCCGGCATTCAGGGTCAGTGACCGCGTGCGGGCATTGACGGCGCCATGGGCGGCGGTGCGGGTCAGGGTCCCCAAACCCACCGATGGCGCGCTGATGCCGGCAAAGCCTCCGACTGACACCGTGCCCTCAGTGACGGTGGGGGTGGCGGCTTGCGCATAGGCGACGTTGCCCTGACTGAAGGCATCGGTGATGTCGCCGTTATTGACGCCGGCAAAGCCGCCGACGCCGGCGCCGCCGCCGGACTGAGCAAGGACATTCCCGGTCGCATAGGCGCGGCGGATATCGCTTCCGGTGCTGGCGGTGCCGACGAAGCCGCCCGCATAGACGCCTGCGCCATTATAGATCGCGCGCACATTGCCGGTGGCGAAGGAATCGGTGATCGCGCTGCCGGAAATGCCGACCAGCCCGCCCAGCGTGGCCGGGCCGCCCGCCGCGGTGCCGTCCGCCGCGACGCTGCTGACATTGCCCGACGCGCTTGAGCCCGAGATGCGCCCGCCGCTGTCGCCGACCAGCCCGCCGGCGACGAAGTTCGCGCCGTCGCCGATATCGCCGCGAATATTCATGGTTGAGCGTGCAGTCGTGATCGCCGTGCCTGCCGTCGATCCGGCGATGCCCCCCGCAGCGGTCGAACCCGAACCCAGGGCCAGCACGTTGCCCGTGCTGGTGACGCGGGTGAGGGTGCCGCCGGTGCTGGTGCCGACGATGCCGCCGATGGTGGCAAGATACCCGCCTCCGGGCTCGGATACTACCAAGCCGCTATCCCGGATCGTGCCGTCAAAGCGGGAATCGGTGATGCTGCCGCGGGTCATCGTTCCGACCAACCCGCCGGCGCTTCTGGGATCATAATAGTAACTGTCCGCCATTCCGACGGTGCCGGCGACCGAGACATTGCTCAGCGTCGTGTCGGTGGCGGTGGCGACAAGCCCTCCGGCGATGTTCCATCCGGTGATCGAGGCATCGGTCAGATGCAGATCGTGGATCGAGGCACCCTCGGTCGTCGCAAACAGGCCCGCGTTATAATAATCGTTGACGTAAAGCCCGTCGATCGTGTGGTCGTTCCCGTCCAGTTCGCCATAGAAATATTCGTATCCGCTGCTGCCGATGGGCTGGAAGCCGCTGTCGCCTTCTCCGTAATCGTTCCAGTTCGCGGTGCCGGTTGCGTCGATATCGGCGCCAAGCGCAAAGTGGCTTTCTGAAAAGGCGGCCGAGGCCATGCCCTGCAAGCCGTAGGCATCGACCAGGACATAGGGATTGGCGGCGGTGCCGGTCCCGCCGGTCGCGCGCAGGAAGCTTGCGTCCGTCGTTGCCATCCTGAAATCGGTTGCGTGGAATGCTGGCAACACTGCGCCGACCTGTCGCCAATCGCCGCGGGTCAGGTTGAATATCCCGACATCGATTGCACCGCTGGCTGCGACGTTTCGCGTCGCCGTCAGCACAAGCCCCCCTGCCGGGCCGGTGATGTCGCCAGTGATGCTGATATCGTTGTCCGCGACCAGCGTGAAGGTCGTCGCCGCGGTCCAGTCGATATCGGCGCTGACAAGGATATTGCCATCCTGTTCGCCGGCAATGTCCGCGGTCGAATAGAGCAGGTTCGCAAAGCCAAGCTGTTCTTCGACATCGCTTTCGTAAAAGACCGACCCGGCCGGCGCGCTGTCGCCATCGGCGATGATGTAGATGTTGGTCGGATCCAGCAGCAGCTCGCCCCACTGGCCGCGGGGGGCGCGCAGGTCGGTCAGGCCGGTATAGCGCAGAACGCCCCGGCTTGAGACCTCGGCGAAACCGCCATTGCCGCCATCGCCGCTGCCACGGGCCGACATGGCGCCGTCGAAGCTGGTCGCCTGCTCGGACCACAGGATGATGCGGCCGCCATTGCCGCGGCCAAGCGCGTCGGCGCGGATGCGGGTCGCGGCGTCGGCGGTCAGCGTGTCGGCGCGTTGCAGGCTGCCCCGGCCCTGATAATCGCCGCCGATGCGGATCTGGCCGCCGCCGCCCGCGCCGCTGGCGTCCAGTTCCGCGCCCGCCAGCGCGATACGCGCGCCGGTCACGTCGATGCGGCCTCCGGTCGGCTGCGGCGGCCGGTCCGAGCTGCCCGGCGCCACGGAGGACGGCACTGCCCGGGTCGAGACCCGGCCGCTGACCCGCACCGTGCCGCCGCTGCCGCCGCCCAGCACGATGGTGCCGTTGCGGACCGAGACCGAGCGCGCCTCGGCCACGCCCGACAGGTTGATCGCCTGCCGCGCGGCATTTCTTGCGGTCGCGGCCTTCATCTCGATCCGGCCGCCATCGGCTGAGATCCGGCCCGAATTCTTCACCAGCGCGCTTTGATCGCCATCGTCGGCCGAGGGCAGCGTCACCTGCAGGAAGCCGTCGCCCGACAGATCCAGCGTCGCCCGTTCGCCGGCGCCAAGCCCGATCCGGCCAAGGGGCGCGCTGATCGTGCCGGCATTGTCGACGCGCCCGCCGATCAGTGCGGCATAACCGCCGCGCCCGACCTCGATGGTGCCGCGATTGGTCACCCCGGCGGAACTGCCATCGCCGGAATAGTTCAGCCGCCCGGCGCGGAAATCCTCGTTCGAGATATCCAGCGTCGAGGCGACGAAGCCGCCGCCGGTCTCGACCCGGCCGCTGCGGCCGATGAAGATGCCGTTCGGATTGACCAGATGGACCTGACCGTTCGCTGTCAGCCGGCCATAGATATTGCTGGTCGTGTCGCCGGTCACCCGGTTCAGGATGGCGCTGTTGGTGCCGGGCTGGCGGATATCGACCGAGGCGCCCTGACCGATGGAGAAGCTGTTCCAGTTCACCACCGCCCGGTTCGACCCTTGGGTGATGATCATGGTCTGCGGCGCGGGTGTGCTGATGCCGACATTGCCGCTGACCACCGAGGCGCCCGTGGGCAGCGGATCGCCGCGCCCGATGGTCGGGACGGCGACAAGCAGGGTGCAGGTCAGTAGCGCCGCCCGCAGGCTGATGGCGCGGTCAGAACCTGAAATTTCCCGAAAGGCTGAAGCGCGTATTGTCCGGGCCATGGTCCCGTTCTCCCCTGCCGTATTCGATTCTCAAGGAACTTGCCCGATAGCGCGAGCCGCTTTGCGACAGCAGGTCCAGGCCGATGCCATAGGCCTGCGCATTCTCGCGCGACGATTCCAGCGCGGTCGGCCGCTCGATCTTGACCGAGCCCGCGCCGACGAAAAGATAGGGGCTCAGCATCAGCGGCGTGCCCTGCACCTGAACGCTGTGCGGGTTCGAGAACTCGGCCCGCACGACCCAGCCGCTGTCGCCGCGCAGCGCCCCGGTGTCAAAGGTCGAAAGCTCACCCGGGCCGGCGATGCTGAACTGTTCCGACGTCAGCAGCGGGTCCCCGAACGAGGTCTGGAACCGCCCCGTCAGCCCCAGCGCGAATCGCTCGCGGATGGCGCGCTGATGCGAGAACGACCCCGTCAGCTTGGTGAACACCACGTCCGCGCCCTGCCGGGACAGGGGCGTTCCCCCCGCCGCCTCGTCGGCCGAGCGCGCGCCAAGCGCGTCGATGCCCCGCGACAGGACAAAGCCCAGTTCGGACAGGTTGCCGTCTGGGTGGTTATAGGACAGCGTGGTTGCGGCCCGCAGCACGGTCATGCGGTCCTCGAAGATGGGCAGGTCGCTGGGCAGCAGCCTTTGGCGGTCGCGCTGGCGGTCGATGATGAACTGACTGCTGAGGTTCACATTGCGCGAGCGGATCCACGGATAGATGATGCGCAGCGACTGGCGGTCGAAATCGGACCGGGTCGGCACATCGCTGTTGTCGGGCGTTGTGTCGCTGGCGGTCAGTTCAAGGTTCGCCGCCAGCCCCGAGGTGCCGATCGGGACCAGCGCGCCAAAGGCCAGGATGCGATAGCGCGGGTCCTCGGAAAACACCTTGTCGGGCGAGGCCGAGAACCGGCCATAGAACGATTCGCCCCAGCCGAAGGGGCTGTTGAGTTCGATCCCCGAATTGAACACCAGCCCGTTCAGGTCGTCGGGCGCGATGCTGCCCAGATCCGAGGGGGCGAAGTTGTCAAAGCCGACGAAGCCCGTCACCTTGTGGAATTGCGGGTCCAGCGCGATGACCGTGCTGCCGGGCTGGTGCCCCGCCGCCAGCGCCGATCCCAGCGCCACGCCCGACACGTCGCCCGCCAGCAGCAGCTGCCGCTCAAGCTCGGTCATGGTCAGGCCGCGCTGGCCGACCAGCGGTGAGGTCAGGCTTTCGATCCGGCGCCGCACCTCGGGCGGCACGCGCGAGATATCGACCGTCTCGACATAGCCATCGACCACCTCGACCCGCAGCGTGCCGCCATCGCGCAGCGCCTGCTGCGGCAGCACCACCCGCGCCAGCGCGAAGCCCGCCTTGGTATAGGCCGCCTCAAGCTCGGAGGTGGCGTCGAACAGCTCGGATACCGGGATGCGCCCGCGCGTCAGCCGCGCCTTGAAGGCGGCATCGGCAGCGGCCATCTGCGGGAAGGCGCCCGCGATGGTGACGCCCGACAGGGTGATGCCGATCTGGTCCGAGCCGGGCGGCGCCTGCGTCCCGGTCTGGCCGGTCAGGACGACCGCGCCCGACAGGTTGCGCAAGGGCGGCTGGAACGATTCGGGGGTGACCGAACTGGCGGTCTGCGCCTGCGCCGAAAGCGACATGAAACACAGCGCGACCAGTGACGCTGTCGCGCTCCGTCGCCATGATGCAGCAGAATACAATCCGTTCGCAGCAGCGTCGGGCATACGCCTCACTCTCTCATTATTAATCTGGAAGAATAGGACCGGATTGAGGATAACCCGATATTAACAGATGTCTAGCGCCGTATCTGTATTTTCTGACCGGCTGGATATGAATGTCACATCCGCGGATTTTGGATCATGTATATGCGGTGCGGGCGCGACGATTCGGGAAAATCCACCCGCCATCCGCCCATGGACGATCCGATCCGGGCGGATTTGGAAAGGGGGCGATTCCGTGGCCTTCTTTTCTTTGCGAACCCTCTTGAATCGACGTGACATTTCATCCGGCCATTGGGCTGGCCGCTCTGGCAATTCCACGCAAGAAACTAATTACGATGAATTATTATCTGAAAATTCGTGCACCGACCCGTGCCGGCGTCAGCTCAGCGCCTGGAATTCGACCCGGCGGTTTTCCTCGGCATCGGGTTTCTTGGGGTCCAGCGGAAAACGCTCGCCCAGGCCAAGGGTTTCCAGCCGCGCGGCGGCGATGCCGCAATCCTCGGTCAGATAGCGTGTGACCTCTTTGGCGCGCAGGACCGACAGCCGTTCGTTATAGGTGTCCGGGCCAGAGGTATCGGTATGGCCGACGATGCGGAACAGCTTTACGTCGCTTTGCTTCATCGCCTGGCAGATCTTGTCCAGCCGCGGCTTCTGGTCATCCGCCAGCGCCGCGCTGTCAAAGCCAAAGCGGATTTGCAGGTTCACCTGCAATTCCGGGTCAAGCTGGCCAAAGACCAGGGGCTTGTTCGGGTCGGTCGGGGCGGCCATGTCGGCCGTCGCGGTGACGGGCGCGGGTGCCTCGGCCGCGCCCGGTTGGGCGGGGACCGCCTGCGGCGCTGCGGCCTCGGCCGCCACCGCGCCCTGAACCGTCACCAGCGTCAGCCCGCGCGTGCGACCTAGGCCGTTCGATTCGGCCTCTTGAAAGACCTGTTTCTGCTTTTGCCATGCACCCAGCATCTGCTCGACCGACAGGTCATCCTGCGCAATTGCTGGCGCAATCCCGATCAGCGTCGCAGCAACGGCGGCAAGGGCGAATTTCAGGCGCATGGCGGACCCCCAGGGGGAAAAAGTTTTGTGGCAACACCGGACTAGGGTATCATTAACCGCGACGAAATTCAGCCATTATTCCGAGGCAAGGATGATACGGACACCTTTGCCAGACCCGGCGCGCCGCAGATGCCCGCGCCGATAACCCGGCCGCCGCCCATGCTGCGCGGCGCGGGGCCGCTGATGCTTCGGGGTGCGGGGCTGACCCATCCCGGCAAGCTGCGCGAGCGGAACGAGGACGCGATCCTGACCGATCCCGAGGGCGTGCTGTGGGCGGTTGCCGACGGCATGGGCGGCTATGGCCATGGCGACATGGCCTCGGACATGGTGATCGACCGGCTTGCGGCGTTGTCCGACAGCGCGCCGGCCGGCCCCGGCCTGCGCATGCAGATCGACGAGGCGAACCGCGCCATCCGCGCCAAGGCGGCCGAGCCGGGCATGAACGCCATGGGCGCGACCGTGGTCGCCGTGATGATCCAGAACGGCGCCGCGACGATCGCCTGGGTCGGCGACTGCCGCGCCTATCTGTGGCGGCGGGCGGAATTGCGGCTGCTGACCCGCGATCACACGGTGGTGCAGGAAATGGTCGATCAGGGCCTTTTGCGCGCCGACGCGCGCGAGGCCCATCCCGAACGGCACGTCGTCACCCGTGCCGTCGGCGCCGAGGCGCAGGTCGATGTCGATACCCTGACGCTGCCGCTGGTGGCGGGGGACAGGCTGGTGCTGTGCTCGGACGGGCTGACGACAGGTCATCCTGCGCAATTGCTGGCGCAATCCCGATCAGCGTCGCAGCAACGGCGGCAAGGGCGAATTTCAGGCGCATGGCGGACTGGGGGAAAAAGTTTTGTGGCAACACCGGACTGAAGGTATCATTAACCGCGATGAAATTCAGCCATTATTCCGAGGCAAGGATGATACGGACACCTTTGCCAGACCCGGCGCGCCGCAGATGCCCGCGCCGATAACCCGGCCGCCGCCCATGCTGCGCGGCGCGGGGCGCTGATGCTTCGGGGTGCGGGGCTGACCCATCCCGGCAAGCTGCGCGAGCGGAACAAGGACGCGATCCTGACCGACCCCGAGGGCGTGCTGTGGGCGGTGCAAACGGCATGGGCGTATGGCCATGGCGACATGGCCTCGGACATGGTGATCGACCGGCTTGCGGCGCTGTCCGACAGCGCGCCGGCCGGCCGGCCTGCGCATGCAGATCGACGAGGCGAACCGCGCCATCCGCGCCAAGGCGGCCGAGCCGGGCATGAACGCCATGGGCGCGACCGTGGTCGCCGTGATCAAGAACGGCGCCGCGACGATCGCCTGGGTCGGCGACTGCCGCGCCTATCTGTGGCGGCGGGCGGAATTGCGGCTGCTGACCCGCGATCACACGGTGGTGCAGGAAGCTGATCGGGGCCACGCGCGCCGACGCGCGCGAGGCCCATCCCGAACGGCACGTCGTCACCCGTGCCGAAGTCGGCGCCGAGGCGCAGGTCGATGTCGATACCCTGACGCTGCCGCTGGTGGCGGGGGACAGGCTGGTGCTGTGCTCGGACGGACTGACGACGGCGCTGCATGACGCCGACATCGCCCGGCTTGCCGGCGCGGCGCCGACACCCGACGCGCTGTGCCGGGCGCTGGTCACGCAGACGCTGATGGCGGGGGCGCCCGACAATGTCTCGGTCGTCTGCATCTTTGCACTGGGGTCGCGGCGATGAGGCAGGGCATGCTGATCGGGCCGATCATCGTCGCTATCGGCCTTGTCATTGCGGCCATCGCCTTTGCGGTGGTGGGGGCGCTGCTCCAGACCGCCGATGGCAGCGCCGAATTGCGGCTGAACCGGAACGAGGCAGAGCTTGCCCGCCAGCGCGCCGATCTTGACAGCCTGCGCAGCGAATTGCGCGATGCCCAGGTCGAGATCGACCGCCTGTCCGAGGCGCAGGCGATGCAGGCCGCACAGCCGCAGGCGATGCCCGCCCAGCCCGCGACCGCGCCGACCGTCACCGCCCCCGGCGCGGCCGGCGATGGCGTGATCGGCGAGGACCCCGCGCAGGATCACGGCGGCGGCGTCGAGGCCATGACCGAGGAAATGCGGCTGGCCAAGGCGCGCTTCAACAAGGGCATCACCCAGCCCGGCAACAAGGTCATGCTGGAAATCCTGGGCCAGCCGCGCGAGAATTACTCGACCGATTGCCAGCCCGTCACCCAGCCGCGGCTGAAGGCCCTGCTGGAGGCGCGCCAGATCGGGCCGATCAATGTCACCATGGTCCGCCCGGCACTGGACAGCGTCGCCCGCATCCTTGCCAAGCTGCAAAAGACCGAGCCCGACATCTACGCCGCCGTCGGCACCGCCGGGGCGCTGTGCGCGCGGCTGATTCGCGGCTCGAACACGTCGATCTCGAACCATTCCTGGGGCACGGCCATCGACCTGAAGCTGGAGGGCAAGCTGGACGGGTTCGCCGATGGCGGCACGCAGTTCGGGCTGCTGCTGCTGGCAGAGCTTTTCAACGAGGAAGGCTGGTTCTGGGGCGCGGCCTATAACCGCGAGGATTCGATGCATTTCGAGGTCGGCGTCGAGACCCTGCGCAAGTGGCAGGCCGAAGGCAAGCTATAGGCCATGGCCGACGCGACCGCCCTTGACCGCGCCGCGCAGCCGATGCTGCAGATGATCGACGACCTCGACCTGCGCGCCAAACGCGGCGAGCGGCGCCTGATCGACGAGGCGCAGGCGCTGCTGGACCGGTTCGAGGCCGACGCCCTGCGCGGCGGCGTGCCCCAGCCCGCGATCAAGCCCGCGCGCTATGGGCTGGCGGTGCTGCTGGACCACCGGGCGCGCACGCTGCTGAAGCTTGATCCGGGGACGTGGTCGGTGCTGGTGCGGCGGCAGTTGCTGGACGGGCGCGACATCTCGGTGGCGCGCATCCGCGACTTTCGCGCCCGCGCGGCCGCCGGCGGCGCGCCATTCGCCCCCCTCGACCGCTTCCTGACCGACCTGATCGCCCGGATCGAGGCCGGCCGCCACGCCCATCGCCGCCGGGGCAGCGGCGGCTGGGGCTGGAAGGTGGCGGGTTTCGTGCTGGCGTTGGTCCTTGGGCTGGCGGGCTACACCGCCTTTCTGGAATACCGCTTTCACCAGCGCATCACCGCCAGCTTCAACGCCGAGGTGCTGACCATCGGGCTGGACCAGCCGCAGAAGGGCGCGGACCTGGCGCGGCGGCTGGACGACCTGCAAGCCGCCGTCGCCCGCGTCCGCGCGGCCGCCGCCCATGCGCCGCTGAAGCGCAGCCTGCGCCTGCCGTATTTCGACAGCCAGACCCGCGCCGAGGCCGTCTATACCGAGGCCGTGCGCCGGCACCTGCCCGGCGCCATTGCCGACGGTCTGGAAACCGCCTTCGCGACCGAGGGCGACGGGCTGGCGCTTTACGACGCGCTGCGCGCCTGGACGGTGCTGACCGGCAAGGACGACTGGACGCCCGGCTATCTGGCCGGCTGGCTTGAGGATCGCGGCGCCGCCATGGGCATTGCCGGGCTGGCCGCGCATGTCCCCGCGCTGGCCGGCCCCAGCCCGGACCTGCAACCCCGCGATGCGGAACTGCGCGATCAGGCGCAGGCTTTCGCCGCCGAGGTGGCCGAGCCGGACCGGGCGTGGCTGGAACTGCTGCGTTCGGAAAAGATGCGCGACCTGCCGGCATGGAACCCGGATGCGCAGGTGCCGGGCCTGTCGCAGGTGCTGATGCGCCGCTCGGGCGTGCCGGTGGCGACACCGCTGCCGGGGGTGTTCACGCAGGCCGGCTGGGACTATGCCCGCGATTACGGCACCGGCATCGCGGTGCAGAAGGCGCGGGCCATCGCGCCGCTGATCGCCGGCAAGGCGCTGCCGACGCAGAACCGCTCGCCCGATCTGCTGATGGACCGGCTGGAGGCCGAGACCATCGCGACATGGAACGCCTGGCTGGCCGACCTGCGCGTGCGCCCCTTTACCGAACGCGATACGGCGATCCTTGTCTCGGGGTTGCTGTCGCAGCCCGACAACCCGCTGACGCAGCTTCTGCAACAGGTCTGGGTGCAGGTCGGCGGCCGCGACAAGCGCCGCAGCTATGACCAGCAGTTGCGGCTGGCGCGCGAATTCGGCCCGATGATCCAATATGTCGAACAGGGCCGCATGGCCGAGATCTCGGCGCTGTTCGCCTCGCTCAATGTGGCGCTTAGCGCGGTTGATCTGCAACAGCGCCGCGGGATGGAGCGGCTGATGAGCATTCAGGACAAGGCGCGCTCGATCGTGGCGCTGAAGGCCGCGCCGCGCATCGTCGTGCAGATCGCCGAGGACGTGCTTGCGCAGTCCGCCACCCCGCAGGCCGACGCGCCCGCGGGCGGCAACGCGCTGACCCGGCAATGGCAGCAGCAGGTTTTCCCGCTGTGCCGGCAGACGGTCGAGGCGCGCTATCCCTTTACCGAGGGGCCGGACGTGACGGCCCCGGAACTGGCCGGGCTGTTCGGGCCGCAGGGGATCCTGAGCGTCTTCATGCAGCAGAACGCCTTGCCCTATCTTGAGACCGACCAGACCCCGTGGCGCTGGAAGCCCGAGGCCCGGTTCGAGGGGCTGAACCCCGACAGCGCGCTGTTCTTTGAACGCGCCGCGCAGATTTCCAAGGGCCTTTTCGGCGCCGGCGGCAGCATCGAACACCCGCTGACCCTTGCCGCGCTGGCCGAGCGCGGCCAGACGCTTTTCGCCATCGGCGGCGCCGCGCTGCCCCTCTCGGCCGCGGGCGATCCGGCACAGCTAAGCTGGCCCGGGCCGACGCCCGCAGCCGGGGTCGAGATCAGCTTTCGCGAAGGCACCGATGCCGGGCGGCTGGTCCATCCCGGTATCTGGGGGCTGATCCACCTGACCGACGGGCTGCGGCTGCGGATGCGCGACGGCGGCGCGCGGGTGCTGCTGGACCTGCGCAGCGCCACGGGCCGGGTGTTTCTTGAGATGGCTTTTGCCGATGCGCTGAACCCGGTCTCGGTCCGGGGGGCGATGCGGGGCTTTGATTGCCCGCCCAATCTTTGACCGCCCGATCTTTAACTGTGCCGCCCGCGTGCCAACGCATTTCCCGAACGCCGGATTTTCCTGTATATTGTCATGGATCACGTCGCGATCGAACCTTTTCCGTTCGTTCAAGGAAGTGCCCATGCCGACAGATCGTTTCGCCAGCCTGACGACCCCGCTGGACGGAGAGGACGCCCTGGCCTCGATCCAGATGGCGGATTTCACCGGGCTCAGCTTTCTGGCGCTTCGCGGCCATGACGCGCTGAGTCGCTGTTTTGAATTCCATGTCAGCGCCATCAGCGGCTCGGCCGTCATCAAGGCCAGCGCGCTTCTGGGCACCGTGGCCTGCGTCAGCGTGCAATCGGACCGCAACCATTCCGATCGGCTGCGCCATTTTCATGGCATTGTCGACCGTTTCAGCTTCGACGGCTCTGACGAACAGGGGCACTGGCTTTATTCGCTGGTCCTGCGCCCGCGCATGTGGATGCTCGGCAAGGCCACCGACAACCGCATCTTTCAGTCGATGTCGGTCAAGGACATCGTCAGCAAGGTGCTGGATCAGCATGGCTGCACCGATTACGTCTGGGACCTGCGCGGCACGCTGCCGATACGGGATTATTGCGTGCAATATGGCGAAACCGACCTTGATTTCGTCCAGCGCCTGCTGGAGCACGAGGGCATCTTCTATTTCTTCCGCTTTCAGGACGACAAGCACATCCTGGTGCTGTGCGACGACCTGCAAGCGCTGGAACCGGCGGGCGATGTCAGCGAACTGGCCTTTCGCGAAACCAATGCCGACCAGTATGCCGGCGGCGGCGTGATCTCGGAATTCCGGTGCGTCGAGCAGATCGTACCCGGCAGCCACAGCCTGACCGACTACGATTTTGAGAAGCCCCCGGCCGACCTGATGGCCAAGTCCGACACGCCCAAGGGCCACGATCAGGACGCCGGCGCGCGCTTCAGCTATCCGGGCCGCTATGTCGAACAGAGCCGCGGCGACGCGCTGGCCGCCATCCGCAATCAGGAGGATCAGGTTCACGCCCGGGTCATCAGCGCGCGCTCGACCGCGGCGATGCCGGCGGCGGGGAATATCTTCGACCTTGTCGATTTTCCCCGCGCGCAGGAAAACAGAACCTATGTCATCGAGCGCGCCGAATATACCATCCGTGGCGATGCCTATCGCAGCCGCCAGCCGGCCGGCGCCCGCGCGGCGCAAACGGCGGCGCAGACCGGGCTGCCGCGCGATCAGCAGGGCGCGGGCTTTGCCGCCTCCTATGTGCTGGTGCCGCAGGACACGCGCTATCGGCCGCCGCGGGTGACGCCGCGCCCGGTGATGAAGGGGCCGCAGACCGCGGTGGTCGTCGGCCCCGCCGGCGAAGAGATCTACACCGACAAATACAGCCGCGTGAAAGTCCAGTTCCACTGGGACCGGCAGGGAAAGAAGGACGCGAACACCACCTGTTTCATCCGCGTCAGCAGCACCTGGGCCGGGACCGGCTGGGGCTTCATCCAGATCCCCCGCATCGGGCAAGAGGTGATCGTCGATTTCCTTGAAGGCGATCCCGACCAGCCGATCATCACCGGCCGCGTTTACAACGCCGACCAGATGCCGCCCTATGGCCTGCCGGGCAGCGCCACGCAATCGGGCTGGAAGTCGAACTCCACCCCCGGCGGCGGCGGCTGGAACGAGCTGCGCTTCGAGGACAAGAAGGGCAGCGAAGAGGTCTACTTCCAGGCCGAGAAAGACCATAACGAACTGGTCAAGAACAACGAATCCCGCCATATCGGCAATGACTGGGTCGAAGCGGTCGTCCATGACGCGACCCAAAGCGTCGGCCATGACCGCACCGAATCGGTCGACAACAACAAGTCCACGACCGTGGGTGTCGACCGCACCGTCAGCATCGGCAACAACGACACCGAATCGGTGGGCAAGAACCGGTCGCTGTCCGTGGGCGTGGACGAGACGATCTCGGTCGGCTCGAACTCGACCGAGACGATCGGCGCGAACCACAGCCAGACGGTCGGCGCGAACCAAAGCGTGACCGTGGCGCAGGTGCGCACCGACAGCGTCGGCGCGACCGAGACGCGCACGGTCGGCGCGGCGCAGACCATGACCATCGGGGCCGAACGCACGGTCACGGTGGGGGCGGCGCAGATCCATGCGGTCGGCGGCGACGACACATGGTCCGTCGGCGGCAACCAGTCGTCCGAGATCGGCAACGACAGCTCGACCAGCGTCGGCAAGTCGAAAAGCGAGGAGATCGGCGAAAGCCTCAGCATCGACGCCGGCAAGAATGTCGTCGTGAAGGCCGGCGACAGCATCACCCTGACCTGCGGCGACGCCAAGTTCCAGATGAAGAAGGACGGCACCATCGTCCTGGAAGGCAAGGATATTTCGGTGAAGGGTTCGGGCAAGATCGGGATCAACGCCTCCAGCGATGTGACCATCAAGGGCAGCAAGATCAGCCAGAACTAGGCCCGGAATTGGGCCCGGAATAGGACCCGGAACTAGGCGCGGTCCGCCATCATCCGTGCTGCAAGGCGGGGCGGGTCCTCGGGTGGGGTGGCGCGGGTCCAGAACAGCGGCGGCGCCAGTTCGATGCAGGCCGCGGGCGGCAGCGCCGCCATGTCCTCCAGCCGCCCGATCAGGGCGTCGGCGTCCAGCGCGCCCTCTGCGGCGTCGTGCAGGACGGGCAGCACGGCCTCGGCCCAAAGTTCGATCTGCGCATGACCGGCGGCATCAGTGGGGCTGACCGCGGCAAGGGGAAACTCGCGCCCGGCGGCGTCACGGCTGGGCAGGATCAGCAGCGCCATGGGCGCCCCGGCATGGGCGATCAGCGCGCGCAGGCCCCCGGGCGGCCAGTCCTCGGGCGCGGGGCCGCAAAGCCGCAGCACCTGCGTCAGCCAGCGGTCCAGCACCTGCCGTGCCCCCACCGGCAGGCCGCGCGCCACGAAATCGCCATGCGCGGGCAGCTTGCCGAAAAAGCCGTTGCCCATCGTCTAGAAGCCGCGCGGGCAGGCAAAGCCCGAGAACATCGTCAGATCGAACGGGTTTTCGACCGAATTGGCGCGCAGGTCGAAGCTGGCCGAATATCCCTGCGCCGACAGACGCAGGTTGAAGACATCGGGCTGCGCGGTCTTGGTCAGCGCGCCGCTGCGCAACAGCCGCAGGAACGCCCAGCTTCCGGTCTGCGAGCTGATGACCTCGGCCGAGCCGTCCACCGGCGCGAAGCTGAGCGTAATCATGCTGGTGCCGTCGCGGCCGGGCCATGTCATCGGCTCGGGGCGGGCGGCGGCGTTGAAATAGGTCAGCACCTGACCATCGACGTTCAGCGTCACCCGGCTGGCATTGGCAGACAGGTCCTTGGGTTCAAGGCTGAAGGCCATGACCGGCCCCGAGCCGCCCGGAAACAGCGCGTCCCGCATCGACCGCGCGCGCTCGAACGGGGCCAGCAGGCCCGCGTCCAACCCGAAATCGGCACGCCATTTCCACGGCCGCACCGTGGTGTCGATATAGGCTTGCAGATTGTCGTTGGTGAACTTGTCGATCAGCCCGCCCGGCCCGAACAGGCGCTGGAAATCCTGCGTGTTCACATCGATGGCCGAACCCTGATCGAAGGGATAGCGCCCGGCGGTCGCCGACTGGCAGAAGGGCTGCACATCGGCACGCCAGCGCGCGTTCAGTTGCGCGATCACCGCCTCACGCGTGACGCTGATCGTGTCGCCGGCAATGCCGCCCACCCATTTGTCGATGGGGTCGGGCAGGGGCGTGGCGGCATTGGCGATGCTGCCGGTCAGTTGCGGCAAGCCGCCCCGCGCCAGCAGCGCCGATTGCGGGTCGGGGCTGGCGGCGACGGTCTGCAATTCGTTCGACAGCGCCGCCAGCGCCGTTACCGCGTCGTTCAGCAGCGGCGCCTGCCCGTCCACCTCTTGCACGGTGGCGCGGATCGGGGCGAAATGGTCGGCGACCGGCTGGCCGGGCGGCGGCGGAGGCGCCTCGGCCTCGCCCGGTTTCCCGGCGATCTTGGCGCCGGTCTTGATCAGCTTGCCCAGCTTGCCAAGCTTGGACACCGCCTTCGCCCCGGCCTTTTCGGCGGCGGCATTGTCGGGGGCGGCGCCCTCGGGCTGGGCGGGGCGGGTCAGGTCGGTTTCGGCCACGACCGCATCCAAAAGCCGCTTCAGCGCGCTGTCGGCCGATGACAGGTCCTTGAGGTTGCGCTGCGCCTCGGCCAGGTCGTTGATCGGCGTCAGCCGCACATCGCGCAGGAAACCGTCCCATTGCGCGATGTAGTCGTCGTAATAAAGCTTGAGGATATCGGCTTGCAGCGTATCGGCCGAGGCCTCGGCGCTTTCGTTGCAGCCGCCGGCGAAAACCGTGCGGTCCAGCGTCGCCTGCGCCGCGACCTCGGGGATTTGCGGCAGCACGACATCGTGGAAGGCGGCATAGGTAAAGACGCCCGGCAGCCCGTCGCGCAGCGTCTTTTTCGACAGCCGCGTCAGCACCTGCGCGCCGTTCGGGCCGGTCTTTTCGGCCGGCACCCATTGCGGCAGCGCCGTCACCGCCGGTTCGGTCAGCAGGCTGCGATAGGCGCGCACCGCCAGCGGGATCGTGCAGATGCTTTGCAGCGCGACCGAGACCAGCTTGGGATCGGGCTTGATCTTGTTCTCCTCGGTCCGCATCCGGTCGATCGCGGCAAGCTGGTGGGCGCGGCTTTCATCGGTCGGGAAGGGATCGGTGGGGGCATATTCGGGCAGCACCTGTTGCCACCATGCGGCGATGAAATCGGCGTCATAGGGCGCCTGCCCGGTCATCATCTGATAGGTTTTCAGCGCATCCAGCATGAAATCGGGGTCGCGGCTGTGCCGCCACATCGTCGCCTCAAGCAGGGCGACCATGCGCGGCTCAAGGATATTTCGCAGCGTGCGGTCATAGGCGATGGTGTGGACCTGCTGCAATTCGGGACCGGCGCCGGGGCCAAGCGCGGTCAGGGGACCCACGGGCGCGGGGGTCGCGGCATTCGCGACCTCGGTCGAGGCGTCCAGCGCCAGGTTCAGGTCCAAGGGATCGACCGGCGCCTGCCGCGCCGCGACATTGGCCAGCCTTGCGGTCAGGTCGGCAAGCTGGCGTTCCTGATCGCGCAGCGCGCCGTTCCAGCGCAGGTATGAGAACAGAAACAGCGTGCCCAGCAGTGCGACGATGACGGTGGCCGCCGCCAGCGCGCCGCGCCACAGCCAGCGGCGGCGTTCTTCGGCGCGGGGGTCGAAGCGGCCAAGCCCCGCCTCGGGGAAGATCACCTCAGAGAGCAGGTTGCGCAAGAAGAAGCTGCGCTTTTCGCCGTGGCGGCGCGGCTCGGGCAGGGGCGAGGACAGACCCAGCGCGCCGGCGATCCCCGCCACCATGCGGTCGATGGGCGAGCCCTCTTGCGTGGCCGAGGTGAAATAGATGCCGCGCAGCCAGGGGCTTTCCTCGTACCGGCTTTCGCCGAAGATCGCCTCGACCAGCACCTTCAGGGGCGGGGTCAGGGCGTCCAGTTGCGAGGGAAAGCGAAAGACGGCGGCGCGCTGCGGCAGGGACAGGTCGTCCGCGATGCGTTCGGTCATGCGCTTTTCCAGCGCCTCTTGCAGGACCTTCATCTCGCGTTCGACGGTCAGTTCGTCGACGCGGTCGGCTGTGCCCAGCGTCGCGCCCCAGACCTGTTCGCGCTGGCGCGAGTTCAGGTCGCCGAAGAAATCCTCGAAGCCGGGGACAAGGTCGACCTTGGTGATCATCAGATAGACCGGCAGCTTCAGCCCGGTTTCCTGCCGCAGTTCCGCCAGCCGCTTGCGGATTTCGCGGCCATGTTCGCGGATGGCGACATTGTCGGCGGCCAGTTCCTGCACCGACAGCGTCAGGATGATGCCGTTCAGCGCCCGGCGGCCGCGATGGCGCACCAGAAGCTGCATGAAGCCCTTCCACTCGGCGGCGTCGGCCTCGGGGTCGGATTGCTGCTGGACATAGCGCCCGGCGGTGTCGATCAGAACCGCGTCCTCGGTAAAGAACCAGTCGCAGTTGCGGGTGCCGCCGATGCCCTTCAGATCGTCGGACAGATCGATGGGAAAATGCAGCCCCGACTGGCGCAGCGCCGTGGTCTTGCCGGTGCCGGGCGGCCCGATGATGACATACCATGGCATGTCGCGCAGAAACTTCCGCCCGCCCAGTTTCGAGCGTTTCATCTGCTCAAGAATGCCCTGGAACTTGGTCTGCACCTCGGCCAGGTTTTCCTGCCCCGGCGCGGCGGCGGGCGGCGCGGCGGCCAGTTCGGCGACAAAGACGCGGTTGGCGGCGGCGGCGCGCATCTGGCGCAGCAGCATCGAGACCAGCCACAGGATCACGATGACGCTGATGACGATCAGCCGCGTCAGGTCCGCCTCAAGCGGCTGCACATCCCCGACCGAGATCAACGGCCCATAGAACCAGATCAGCGCGCACAGCACCACGATCCCGATCAGCGTCCACAGGAAGCGCGAGAACAGAAAGCCGAGGATCTTTTTCAGCACGCGCATGGCTCAGACCTTCTTCTGCAGAATGATCTCGACCCGGCGGTTGCGGGCCCGGCCTTCCTTGGTGGCGTTGTCGCCGATGGATTCGGTGGCGGCCTTGCCCTCGGATGTCACCAGTCCTGCCGGCACACCTGCCTTGACCAGCAGATCGGCGATGGTCTTGGCCCGCGCCTCGCTAAGACCCTGGTTCGAGCGGAACGGGTTCGCGGTCTGCACCGGCACGCTGTCGGTATGCCCGACCACCCGGACCGCGCCGATCAGGTCGATATTGTCCTTGATGACGGCGGCGACCGCATCGATCAGCGGCGCATAGGTGTCGTTCAGTTCCGCCTTGGCCGAGCGGAAGACCTCGGGGTTGGTGGACTGGATCACCACCACCGCGACCGAGACATCCTCGCGCCCGGTCAGCGCCGCCGCCGTGTCCTTGGGCGCGGCCTGCGCGAACAGCGGCAGCAGTTCAAAGACCAGCGGCTTGACCGTAACCGCCGCGGGGGCCGGGGCGGTGTCGATCACCGGGCGGAATATCTCGGCGCGTTCGGGGGGCGGCAGCACGCCCGCCAGCGTGAAAAGCTGTTCGCCCCGATTGGACAGCCGGATGCCAAGCCCGACATAGATCGCCGTCACCAGCGCCACCGCGATCAGCGCAATGGACCAGATCGGCACGATGAAGCGGCGCTCCTCGTCCGTGGCGACGACGCCCTGCCAATGCGGGGCCAGGGGCGGGTCGGCGGTTTCGCGGTCATGCATCAGCCGCGCCATCTGGGCGCGCAGGCGGGCGATCTCGGCCTCGCCGGCTGCGCCGCTGATGCGGTGCTTGCCGCGAAAACCAAGGGACAGGCACAGAAAGACCAGCTCCAGCAATTGCGGGTCGCGTTCGGGATAGCGCAGCAGGTCCTCGGCCAGATCGAAGAACCGCTCGCCCGCATCGACATTGCCATACATCGAGGCGACCAGCGGTTGCCGCGGCCAGCCGCTTGCGCCGCCCCATGGCGTGTTCAGCGCCACATCGTCCAGCAGCGCGCCGACGAACCATGCGCCCTGATCGGCGCGGGTCAGCGGCACGCCCATCGAAACCGCGCCGTCGCGGGCATAGACAAGGTTTTCATGCAGGCGCGTGCGCAGCAGGTCGGGGTTTTCGGGCGGCATCGCGCGTTCAAGTTCCGGCGCGATGCCAAGAAGTGCTGCGAAGGCACGCAGCAGCGGGTTGTCGCTGGCGCGCGCATCGCGCAGGGGCGAATTGCTGATGGGCGTCGGGGTGCCGGGCGTCGGTGCGGACCCGCGCACCTGCCCGCCTGTTGGCCCACCTGCTGGCCCGCCTGCTGACCCGCCGCCGCGCGGGCGGATGCGGGTTCGTCCGGCGTCGTCTCCCAGTCCAAATGGATCTTCGCTGGTCATGTCGGTCCTATCGGTTCACCGCATAGCAGTCGATTTCCGGTTCGCGATCCAGCTTGCCGGCCACGCCCAGAACGAAGCCCGGCGCATCGGCCAGCGCCGCGTAATGTTCCGAGCTTCGGTCAAGTTCCAGACACAGCCGGTCGCCGTCATAGGGGATTTCCCGCGGCTGCGAGTTCAGCGGCTTCAGCGGGATGCCCGGCAGCTTGGATTTCCACAGCTTGTCGAAATCGTCCGCCGCGCCGACCGTCGCCTGATCGACGAAGATCTTGCGCAGCATCGCCTCGGACATGTCGCCGCCGATGCGCAGCACGATCCGGCTGGTGCGGATGATGTCGGGGTTGTCGATGCGCACCGTCCAGATGTTTTCCGAATGGCGCGAGACGCGCAGCGCCCGCGACTTCGGCTCGACATGGCGCAGCGACAGGACCAGCGAACGCAGCGTGTCCGCCAGCGCCCCATAGGCCGGCTGCGGGTCGGCATGGTCATAGACCGGCAGATCCGCCATCCGCCGCGCCGAGGCGCCATAGGTCGCCATTCGCCCGCCCAACCCCGCCAGTTCGCAAAAAAGCTCGGACGGGTGGCAGTCGTTCTGCGCCAGCAGATGCGCCAGCCGCGGCCGGGCGCCGTTGGCCAGTTCCAGAATCAGCAGGTTCTCCATCGAGGCGCCCGTGCCCCCCAGCACCATCGCGCCATGCGCCTCGGCGATGCGGTCGATGCCTGCGACCAGCTCTTTCAGGAACTGCCCATACCACGCCACCGCGCCGATATTCAGCGCCGGGGCCAGAAAGCCGGGGTCCAGCGCCACGGCGCCGTCCGCCGTCAGCCCGGTCAGGCGGGCGACCGGCAGCGTGGTATAGCCGCGGGTTTCCTCGCCGGGCAGCAGCAGTTTTGGGACCAGCCGCGCCACCTCGATCTCGGCCGGGTCGGCGCCGCCGCGGATGGCGTCGCGCACGGTGACGTAATCGCCGCGATAGCGCATCCCCGAGGGCTTGTCGTGCGCGGCGTCGATTTCCGCCGCGCCCGCGGTTTCGGACGGGATCGCAAGATGGACAAGGCCGGCCCCGGTCCGGGCGCCGGGGGCGACCGGCTCGACCGGGAAACTGCCATCGGGGACCGAGAACATGGTGCCGTCCGGCATCACCCCCGCCGCCGAGGTCAGCGCAAGCTGGCCTGCGGCGCGCGCCTCGTCGTCAAGCTGCAAGCCGGCAAAGCCGAAGCCTTGCAACGGCATGGCGCGCAGCGCCTGCCGCAGCAGCCAGTCGAAATGCCGGTCCTGCTGTTGCAGGTGCTGGGTCCGAAGATACTGCCCCTCGGACCAGACGACCTTGTTCCTGTCCGTCATGGCGATCCCGTCATTCTGGCGTCAGCCCGTGGTTACCGAAAGACCCTTGGCCCCGACCGAGATGGTCATGGTCGTCGATTTGGGCGGCACCGTGACCAGTTGCCGTGTATTGCGCCCGGTGGGGGTGCGGAACCCGGCCAGAACGCCGATGGCGGTGGCCCCGGCCTCGACCGTGATCGCCTTGCTGGCGGGGGCGCCGGGCGACAGCACGATCTGGTCGGCGCGCAAAAGGTCCGCCCCCAGCGCCGCCGCCGGGTCCTGCAAGGCGTAATAGTCGGCGGCGTTGAACTTGCCCGAGCCGGACATCTGCAGGATCGTCAGCGTCACCGGACGGTCCGCGCCATCGGGTCCGGGGTTCATGCCCTTGGCGCCACTGGCCGTCACCGACAGCACCGTGGGGGGCTTTTCGCCGCCGCAGGCCGCCAGCGCCAGCACCGCCGCCCCGCTGGCAAGAAGGGTTCTTCTGTGGATCTTAGCTGTCATCCTTTCTCCTCCTTTCGTCCTCGTATGCGTCACGGAAATCCGCGCCGACCTCGCCCAGAAAGCGGTCCTCGGCGGCGCGGGCGATCTCGCGATAGCGCTCTTGATAAAGCCGCCACAGCTTGGCGCTGCGCCCGCCCGCGATCAGGCTTTCCAGCAGGCCGACATTTTCCATCGCCTTCTCGATTTCATTGGGGTCGAAGCGGTCGATCATCCGCCGCAAGGCGGCCTGCAAGGCGGTCCAGGTGCGCAATTCGTGGTCGGTCAGGTCGCGGAACGCCTCGCGCAGCGCGTCCTCGGCGCCAAGATAGCCGCGCCGGTCGGTTTCCACGAAGCTTGCCAGCACGTCCTCGGCCGAGGCAAGGAATTTCAGCGGGTTCACGTCGGAACTGGCGATGATGGTCTGCGCGACACGGGCCTTTTGCTTGGCCTCGGCGCGGCTGCGCAGCAAAAGCATGACCCCTTCGATCAGCAGCCGTGTCTGGCGGCCGACCTGTTCGGCATGACGCAACGGGTCGCCGGTAAAGCGAGCCGGATCAAGGCCAAGCCCGCGCAGCAGCGCCGCGTGCAGGTCGCTGTCCACGGCCGCTGGTGCCGGGGCCGGTTGTGGGGCCGGTTGCGGCGCGGGGTCGGGGACGACCGGCGGCGGCGATGCGATTATCGGCGGGGGCAGAGGCGCGAGCACAGGTTCGGGCACAGGGTCGGGCGCCATCATCCGGGGCGCAGGCTCGGGCACAGGTTCGGGCACGGGTACAGGCTCGGGCGCGGCATCGGCGGTCTGGGACCAGTCGGCGAAAAGATCGGGCCTTGGCGCGGGCGTCGATGCCGGTTCCGGGCGCGGCGGCGGCGGCGTGCCCGGGCTGTCGAAATAGCCGCCGCGGCTGGCGCTGCTGCCCTGCCTTGCCTCGGGCTCTGCCGCCGGGGTGGCGAAGGCCTTGCGCAGGTCCAGCGCAAACGGGTCCTCCTGATCCAGCGGACGCGGAGGAGGCGCGGCTTCGCGCCTGCGTTCGCGGCTGCGGTCGTTGCTGGCAAGGCCGAAGGGGTCGGGCAGGTCGCGGGGACGCTCGGGCGGCGGGGCGGGGACCTCGTCCGGGGGCGGGCCGAATTCAAAGCTCATGCGGCCAAGGGGCTGGCGGGGCGTTGTCGCGGGCGTTGCGGCGACGTCCGAGACCGCCTCGACCCGAAAGACGAAATCGCCCATGCGCAGCCGCATTCCCGGCTCGATTGGGACGGCGTTGCTGGCGCCGACGGGGTTGGCGGCATTGTCGATGAACAGGCCGCCGCTGCTGGCATCCATGGCCAGCACCCGGCCATCCCTTTCCGTCAGGATGCAATGCTGGCGCGAAATGAACATGTCGGGGTCGTTCAGCGTCCAGTCGGCCTCGTCGCTGCGCCCGATGACCAGCCGGCCGCCGTCAAAGACGCGCTCGGTCACAGCCTGCACATGGGGGGCGGATTCGATGACCAGCCGCAGGCTCATGCCGCGTCCTCCTGCATGTCGGCCGGGGGACGGGTGATCCGGTGAAAGCACAGCTCATCCGCGTCCTGACCGGGCAGGGGGTCGACCCATGTCGTGCGGCCGATGCGGCATTCGCCCAGCCGCGCGCGCGGCACCTGATCCGCGGCAAGGACAAGGCGCAGGTCGAATTCCACATCGTGGCCCTGTGCGAAAACCAGCGCGTGACGCAGCCTGTCGCGGCCCTGCGGGTCGTCGGCGAAATAGTCGAACTGCGCGCGGGTCAGCGGTCCCAGCCGGATTTCCGCCCGCGACTGGCGGTCAAAGCGGCGCGCGCCGATCACCGCACCGCTGCCCAGCCCGGTATGGCGGGTGCCGACGCGGGTTTGCAGCCGGTCGGGAATGTCGATCCAGACGCCGACGAATTCCGTCAGTGTCACCGGCACCCCCAGCACGCCTTGCAGGAATGAGGTCAGCCGCTCGGGGTTGCGGGTTTCCTGCGCCAGCGAGGTGGCGTTGCGCAGCTTGGCGCCGTCAAGCCGCGCGTCCCTGCCGCGGGTGCCGGGCAGGCCGATCCCGGCCAGCGCCCGCATCATCGCGACGATGCGGCCGCCATCGCCATGCGCGATGTGGATATCGGCGCGCGCATCGGCCCAGGCGCGCCAGTAAAGCGCCAGCATCCGGTGCTGGAGCATGTTGATGAAATCCAGAAACGAGGTGTCGGCCGTCGCGCTGCTGTCGCTGCCGGTGAACCAGCGGCTGGACTGGCGCGCGATGATCCAGCGCGTCAGGTGCAGGGGCATCGGTCCCTCGGGGCCGATCAGGCCAAGGACGTTGACGGCGACCTGCGGGGGCTGGCCGTCGTGCCCCGCCTGCATCGCGGCGACGTCGCTGACGGCAAAGGACTGCCGCGCGATCTGGCCCAGCCGGGCAGGTTCGGGCCCGGCGCGGCCAAAGCGCATGGTCGCGGTTTCAAGCTGCCGCAGCAGATCGAAGAAATCGGTATCGGCGATGTCAGGGGCGCCCGGCGTCATATCAGCGCCCGCGTGCCGGGTTTCAGCGGCCATGCGACCTCCGTTTGCGACTGCGTCAGCCGGGTCCGGGTGCGGACAAAGGAATTGACGGCGGCGTAGCGGGCGAAAAGCTGCGCCAGCAGCGCCGACAGCAGCAACTGGCTGCCCCCGGACAGCAGCGATTCGTTGATTTCCAGCGTGATTTCGGTGCCATGGGCGAAACAGCGCGGGCCTGCGATCTCCAGCCGCTCGATCACCGGGCGGGACTGGATATGGACCAGCGCCTCGCCATGCCGGGCCAGCGTCGGGTCGCCGCGGTCGGCGTAAAGGCGGACCAGCGCGCGCAGCGGCTCGGCGTCGCGGTCGTCCACCGCCAGCGAGACATGGTTCAAGCTGAGCTGCGCGATCCAGCGCCATGTCAGGTCGTCCATCCGCGCCTCGCCCGTCGCGCCCGAGGGCAGGCTGGCGCGCAGGGACGGGCGCGGGCGGCGCATCGGCGCCAGCAGCCTGACCTGCTGGACCGGGTCGCCGGTTTCCAGCGTCAGCGTCGGGCGGTCGTCAAGGATCGGCAGGTCGCGATTGGTGCAAAGCGCGCGGATGTCCAGTTGCGTGACCGGCGCCGCGTCGCGCCCGCCCGCCGGATGCGCGACCGAGACATAGAAATCGTCGCCCGAATAGCTTGAGCGTGTCTGCCCGCGCCGCACTTCCTCGGTATCGGGGCGGCGGGGGCGGCGTTCGGTGGTATAGACATGCCCGCTTTCGGCCCGCGCCTCGATCGAGATCAGCGGCGCCAGCCGGGCCTGTGGCCCCTCGACCGCCGCATCGTCGACGCGCAGCAGGCGATAGATCTCGAAATCCTTGGGCCGGGTGCGGTCGGCATGGACCGCATGGGCCGAGCGCCCGGCCCGCAATTCGACGATATTGCATTCCTGCTCGAACAGGTTGACCGCGGGCGTGGCGAAAAGCCGAAAATCCTCGGCGGTGATGCCGGTCAGATCGGCGCGCGGACGCGACAGCAGCAGCACGACCTCAAGCTCGGTCTGCGGTTCGGCGCAGGCGCGGACGGCGCGGGACAGGCCCGACAGGCGCATGAAGTGAAAACGCTCGGGCATCAGGAAATATTCGCGCAGCAGCCGGTAGCCTTCAAAGGAATCGCGCACGCGGGGCAGCAGCATCTCGTCATCGCCGATGCCGACCATGGCGGCGGGATCGGCTTGCAGAAAGCCCGACTTGCCATCGGCGGGCCGGGCCAGAACGCCGGCGCCAAAACCGAAGACCGCGTCAAAGATCGGGCCGCCGCGCTGGCCGGCGCCGAAGAATACCGGCAGCGCATCCAGCGACAATTCCGACAGCGTGCCGGTGCCCTGCCGGCGCAGTTTCAGCCGCAGCCCGGCCTCGGCCTCGCGCGTGGCGCGTTCGGACAGGCCGATCTGCGCCAGCGCCCCCTTGTCCTGAAGATAATCGGCCGAGGCCAGCGCCACCGGCCACAGCCGCACCGCCTGCGCGGTGGTATAGGTGCAGCGCGTGCGGCTGCCCTCGCGCAGGGCCGAGATCAGCCTTGTGCCGCGCCGGACCATGTGGCCGTCCACCATGCGTTCAAGCTGCGGGCCGGGGGCCAGTTCCACCATGGTCATCGCCGGTGCGGGCCCGGCAAGGTCGGGATAAAGCGCATCCAGCAGGTCGCGGACATAGCGGCTGGATTCGGCGTCGATTTTCAGCCGCGTGCGGGCCGCCAGATAGGCCACGCCCTCCAGCAGGCGTTCGACATAGGGATCGGGGCAGGGGACCGAATCCAGCGACAGGTTGCGCGCGACATTCGGGTGCAGCGCCGCGAACTCGGTCGCCAGCGAACGGATATGCTGAAGCTCTTCCTCGTAATAGTCCAGGAAGACCCGGTCCATCACCGCTCCTCTACCCGCGTCATGGCGCGGCCATTGTCCAGATCGATCATCGTCGACAGCCGCAACCGTTCCGGCACCGGCGTCAGCATCAACAGCGCGTCGATCTGGATCCGCAGGCCGGTCTTGTCGCTGGTGGACACGCTGACCCGGATCGAGTCGCGCCTGAGCCGCGGTTCAAAGATCGCCAGCACCTCTTTCAGTTCGCGCGCCAGCGCCTCCTTGTCGAAATCCGATCCGCGCCGCCCCGAAAAGGACGGCACCCCGTAATTCAGCACCGAGCGGCGGATCTCGGGATAGTCGCGCAGCAGGTCGGCGGGGTTCTGCGTCAGGACCGTCTCATGTTCGGAAAGCAGGTAGTCTGCCTCCAGCCGCTCGATGTTGAACAGCATTTCGATGTCGCGCCTGACCGCCTCGCGCAGCACGTCCGAGGTGACGATGACGCCGCCCTCTTGCAGGCGGTGCTGGCGCTGGACGATGCGCCCCAGCCGCAGCGCCCGGCGGCGGGCGTCGTCGTCAAGGCGCGGCTCGGTCGCGATGGCGCGTGCGCCACCGGCCAGCAGCGTCTCGACCCCGGCCTCGTCGCCAAGGGCCCTGACCAATTCACGCCTGAGCGCCGCAGCCTCGGCGCCCAGATCGTGCAATTCGTCCAGCAGGCGGTCCCATAGCGAGGGCTGGACCGCCTCGCGGACGGCTTGCGGCGTATCGGTGCGGTCAGCCACCTGTCAGCCCTGCCCGGTCCGCTTTCGCAGGCGTCATTTTGCGGCCAGGATGTCGTATTCGACCTCGTGTTCGCCGCCGGCGGTCAGGTCGTTCGCATCCTGGATATATTTGATCTTCACGGTGTCGAAGCTCATCGACACGCTGTCGATCGGGTTGCCACCGCCACCCCCCGACACCTGATAGCTTTCGATGATGGTGTTGGTCATGGTGAAGGTCAGATAGTCGGAATGTTCGTCGCCCTGGTCCTTGCGCATGGTCAGCACGACCTCGCCCAGGTTCACGGCCTTGATGCAGGACCAGGCCAGATAGGGCGAGGCTGCGTCATAGTCCTTGGTCAAGTGGATCGACTGTATTTCGGGCAGGCCGCTTTCGCGCTGGCCGCCCGAGTTGAGGAAGGACGCGCGGGACACGCCCCAGGAAAACGAGGCGATCACGATTTCCTCTTCGTGGCCGGACCGGATACTTTCGCCCTTGATCTCTTCAATCTTCAGATATGCACCGAAAGCCATGGTTTTATCCTTTCATAGCTGCATGACTGGCCTTGCTGGCGGATCGGGCTGGCCCGGGGTCATCGGGCCGGCGCCGGGTTCATGGGGCGGAGGCAGCCGCCGTTCGGGGGTCAGGTGCCCTTGACCGAAGGCAGTTCGGACACCAGGCGCAGGCTCGCATTGATGCCTTCAAGCTGGTAATGCGGGCGCAGGTAGAAGCGGGCGTTGTAATAGCCCGGGCGGCCCTCGACGCTGTCCACCTGGACCTCGGCCGCGGCCAGCGGGCGCTTGGCCTTGGCGCTGTCATTGGCCATGGCCGGGTTCGCCAGCACATAGCGGTTGATCCATTCGGACAGCCATTTCTGCATGTCGCCGCGTTCCTTGAACGTGCCGACCTTGTCGCGCGCGATGGCCTTGAGGTAATGGGCAAAGCGCGACACCGGGAACAGATAGGGCAGGTTCGCCGACAGCCGTTCATTGGCCTGCGCATCGGGATCGACCAGCCGGCCGGCGCGGGCCTCGTCGTCCTGAAGGCTGTGCGCGCCGATGAAGGCGGCGACATCGGTATTCTTGCGATGCAGGATCGGCATCATGCCCAGCTTGGCCAGTTCCGCCTCGCGGCGGTCGTCGATGGCGATCTCGGTCGGGCATTTCATCGCCACGCTGCCATCGTCGGTGGGGAAGGTATGAACCGGCAGGTTCATCACCGTGCCGCCCGATTCCACCCCCCGGATCTGCGTGCCCCAGCCGTAAAGCTTGTGGCTGCGGTTGATGTTCACGCCCATGGCAAAGGCCGCGTTCATCCAGACGTAATTGTCATGCTTGGCGTCGATCACTTCCTCGAAGTCGAAGCCCTTGACCGGCACCGTATCCGCGCCATAGGGCAGCCGCCCCAGCACGCGCGGCATGGTCAGGCCGATATAGCGCGCGTCCTCGCTTTCGCGCAGCGACTGCCAGCTTGCGAATTCCGGCCCCGAGACGATCTGTTGCAGATCCTGCGGGTTGGGCAGTTCCTGCCAGCTTTCCATGCGGAAAAGCTGGGGCGCGGCGGCGGCGATGAAGGGCGCGTGGGCCGAGGCGCAGATACCCGAAAGATTGCGCAAAAGGCCCACGTCCTTGGGCTTGTGGCCGAATTCATAGGCGCCGACGATGGCGCCCAGAGGCTCGCCCCCGAACATGGAATATTCGTCGGTATAGATCTTCTTGAAGACCGGCGACTGGTCCCACATCTGGCCTTCGTAATCCTCCAGAACGTCGGCCAGTTCGTCCTTCTTGATGTTCAGGACGCGGATCTTCAGCTTGGCATCGGTCTCGGTATTGTTGATCAGGTAATGCAGGCCGCGCCATGTCCCTTCGATCTGGCGCACCTTTTCATCGTGCAGGATCTCGTTCATCTGCCGGGACAGGACCTGGTCGATGCCGGCGATCAGCGACTTGATCGACTTGATCGCATTGCCCGAGATGGTGGCCGTGCCGGAGCGTTCCTTGGCGGCGACGGCAAGGTTGGCGACCAGCGCCTGCAATTTCTCGCCGTCGCGGTCCTTGACGCGGAAATCCTTTTCCAGAAGCTCGCTGAATTCGGCCAGATCGATGGCTTCGGCTTCGGCCGCTGTGGCGGCGACTTGTTGCTTTTCCTCGGCCATGGTCATTCCGCCTGATCGGTTTTGCCCGCAGCGATGGCCTGTTCGGCGGCCTGTTGCAGCAGGGGTTCATTGTTCAGCAGTTGCGCGATGCGCTTTTCCGCATCGACCTTGCCGTCCATGTAGCTCAGCAGTTCCTCAAGCTGGCGGCGCATCTTCAGCAATTCGTTCAGCGCCGGGACCTGCTCGGCGATCTTGTCGGGGGCGAAGTCGCTCATGCTTTTGAAGCTGAGATCGACGAACATCTCCTCGTCGCCCTCGGCGCCCGAGAGCGTGTTCGGGACCCGCGTCTTGACCCGCGGCGACAGCGCCTCCATGAACTTGCTGAAGCGCCCGGCATCGGTTTCGACGAAGCTGCGCTCGCCCACCGGCTTCTTGGCCTCGCGGGTCTCGGACTCGCCGGCCAGATCGGCCATCACGCCCATCACGAAGGGCAGTTCTATCGTCGTCGGGCTGCCGTAATGTTCGACGTCATAGGCGATCTGGACGCGCGGCGCCCGGTTTCGCTCGATGACCTTCTGCTTGCTCTCGCTCATCCTCGAACCTTTCCGCTAATGCTTCATTTCGATGCGTCACTGCTTCTTGCTGTCTTCGATCCCGGCGATGCTGCGAAATTCTTTCAGCCCCGAGGGTGCCACCTCCTGCATCAGTTGCAGAAAATCCATCGAGACCATCCGGCGCAGCCGCCGCGCCACATGCGGGATCGGGCTTGATGGCTCGGTGCGTTCATAAAAGGCGACGATGCGGTCCAACGCCGCCTCGACATCAAGGCGGGAATTGATCGCGCCCGAGGGGGCGTTCGCGGCCTGCCCGTTCACCGCCTGCGGTGCGGGCGCGGGCGCCGCACCGGCGCCGGGCGCGGGGGCTGCGGGCGCAGTGTCGGGCGCGGCATCGGGCTGCGCCTCGGCCAGCGCCTTCTCCAGCACCTTGCGGCAATTCGTAAGCATCGCCGCCAGATGCGTCAGCGCCAGGCCGCCATCGCCGCCGATTCCGCTTTTCTCGCCAAATGCCGCCCCCAGCGCCTCAAGCCGGGCCAGCGACGCGGCCATCCCCGCCGACATGGCGGCGACGGTTTCCGGTTCTTCGGTGGCCATGGCGCGGCAGGCCAGCCCGGCGCGCTTGGCACGGTCGGTATGGCGGGCAAGAATGGCGTCCTGCTCGGCCTTGCTCAGCCCCGAGGCGGCGCGCGCCAGCACGTCGAAATCCGACAGCAGCACCGCCGCCACATCGTCATAGGACACCGGCCCGATGCCGCGCGGCGCAAAGGCAATGCTGAACCGCAGATCGCCCAAAAGGCCGTTATCGTCGTTTTCAAGCTGCCGCAGCGCATTGACGCGGGGCATGGTCGCCATCCGGGGGTCGTCGCGGTCGCGCAGGCCGGGATGGATGCTGTCCCAGTAGTCGCCGATATTTCTGGCCAGCATGTCCAGCCCCTGCGCCAGCCCGTCGAACCCCTCGGTCGCGAAAAGCGCCCGGACCAGGATCACCAGCAGGCGCAGGTCGCGCCCGTCGGCTGCCAGCGCCATGCCGTCGGCGCTGATCGTGGCCCAGTCGACGGGCGGCGCGGACTCGTTGACTGACCCATCCGCCTTGACCCGTTGCGCGCGCGCTGCCGGTTCAAGCAGGCGTTCGATCGAATGGAAGCGGGCATCGTTCCTTAGCTCCGCCCCCGATGGCTGGTCGCCACCGAGCGGAACAAGGAGGTTATCGAAACTCATGCCTTGATACCTTCCAAAAAAGGTAACGATTTATTGGCAGATATTTACAGGACACCATACTGTTGCAGAAAAAGACGATTCTGGCAACGCCTTCAAGGATATCGCCAGATGTAGTTTTCGCCAGCAACGAATGTCGCCGGGCGCTTCGGTGGTCAGAGACATGAATTCTGCGCCAAGTTGATTAGAAGCCTTGGTGAATCGCAATCTCCGTGAAATACTGTCTTTAATCTCAATTCTGCCGCATGCGAGACGGCTTATGGAAACCAAGGAGCGCGTGGAGGGCGTTGTCATCGGGCTGCTGATGGGGTTTCGCGATGGCGTTCCCCTGGTCGTCTTTGCGTCCAATCCGCAGGATCACGCGATTGCCGCCCGCAGCCTGACCGCGCTTTCCGCGCAGGACGCCGGGTCCGAGGTCGCGCTGCTGTTCGAGGACGGCGACCTGGCGCGGCCGCTGGTCGTCGGCCGCATCATCGAGCCGGCGCGCGAGGCCGCCTCGACGCCGCCCATGGTCGTCAGCGATGGCGAAACGCTGCGGATCACCGCCAGCCAGCGGATCGAACTGCGCGTCGGCCGCGCGGCCATCGTCATGGAAAAGGACGGCCGGATCACCATTCGCGGTCTGGACGTGGTCAGCCATGCGGCGCGCTCGAACCGGATCCGGGGCGGCTCGGTCAATGTGAACTGACGCCGCGCGGGTGCTGCGGCGGCAGTCGGAAAACAACCAGGGGTGCGCCGGCGGACCGGCGCGCCCGATGTCGTGATGCTAACCGGGTGGTCTGCTCCGTGTGGTTGCTGAACAACGAAACGCCCTTCGCCGCCGAGCGGACCTGGACCCGTGACGAACGGGGCGCCGAGTTCTGGCTGGTCGCGGTGCGCGCGGCCTTCGTCATCGACGACGATGGCCGCCAGACCCCGGCCGAGCGCCAGACCGAGGTGCAGCGCGCCCCCGTCTTTGCCGGCGATCCGGCCAGCACCGGGCTTCTGGCCGACAGCGATTTCGTGCTGCACAAGGACGGCACCGACGTTCTGGTGCAGGGCCGCGCCCATGCGCCGCAGGGCCATCCGGCGACCCGGGCCGAGGTGCGGCTGATGCTGGCCGGCATCGACAAGCGGCTGGTCGTCCATGGCGAAAGGCGGCTTTTCAAGGGCGGGACCGGGCTGGGGATCACCGGGGCTGCGCCCTTCATCACCATGCCGCTGATGTGGGAGCGCACCTATGGCGGCTGGGACCGGCAGGCCCGGACCCCGGACTGGGTGGCCGAAAACCCGGCCGGCCTTGGCTTTGCCACCTCGGTCGAGCGGCTTTACGACACGCAGGCGCCCAATGTCGAATATCCCGACGCCGCCTATCGCGGGCCGGGCGCGGGGCGCCCCGCCGCGCTGGGTCCCGTCGCGCATCACTGGGCGCCGCGCGCGCGTTATGCCGGCACCTATGACGGCCAGTGGCAAAAGACCCGCGACCCGCTTCTGCCCGAGGATTTCGACCGCCGCTATTTCCGCTCGGCCCCGGCCGACCAGCAGACACAGGCGCCGCTGGTCGGCTATGAACAGGTGCGGATGGGCGGTCTGACCGCCGACGGGTTCTGGGGCTTCATCCTGCCGCGCCTCGTCATCGACATCATCACCAGCTTCAAGGGCGGCCGCGACATTCGCCAGCAACCCGGCATCCACACCCTGTGGCTGATGCCCGACTATCGCCGCTTTGAGGTGGTGCTGCTGTCCGCGCTTGAGGTGCCTCCGGGGCGCGAGGAAAAGCTGATCGGCACCACGGTCAGGCTGCGGCGGCGGACGGGCACGCCGGATTCGGTGCGGGCGACGGGGGTTTGGCTGCAATGACCAGCGCCGCGCCCGTCATCATCGGCATCGGCGCCCGGACGCCTTTGGGGTTCAACCGCGCGGCCAGCGCCGCCGCCGTGCGCTGCGGCATCTCGGCCATCGCGGAACATCCGTGGATGGTCGATCGCTTTGGCCTGCCGATGAAGGTGACGCGGGACGCCGCGCTGAATATCGACCTGTGCGGGGCCGAACGGCTGGCCGCGCTGGCCATCCCCGCCCTGGCCGAGGCGCTGGCGCCGCTGGGCGATGCGGCGGCGCCCCTGCGCGTATCTCTGGCGCTGAGCCTTGGCGAGGTCCGCCCCGGGCAAGGCCCCGAGACCGGCCCCGCCGTGGCCGAGGCGCTTAGCGCGTGGCTGGACCAGCGCCTTCAGCCGGGGCGCGTGTTGCCCTGGATGGGCGGCCATGCCGGCGGCATCCTTGCGATGGAGGCCGGCGCGCGGATGCTGGCCGAGGGCGAGGTCGATCTGGTGCTGGCCGGCGGCGTCGACAGCTACCTTGAACCCGAGACCCTTGAGTGGCTGGACGAGACCGAGCAGCTTCACTCGGACGACAATATCTATGGCTTCTGCCCCGGCGAGGCCGCCGGCTTCGTGCTGATGGCCACGCCGGCGACCGCCCGGCGGCTGGGCCTGCCACCGCTGCTGAAACTGGCCGGCAGCGGCTCGGCGACCGAGGTGAACCTGATCGGGACCGAGGATATCGTGTTGGGCGACGGGCTTTCCGCCGCCTTCCGCGAGGCTGCGGCCGCGGCCGGGCCGCAGCCCGTCGACCGCATCCTGTGCGACATGAACGGCGAACGCTATCGCGGCAACGAATACGGCTTTGCGGTGCTGAAAAGCACCGGGCTGTTCCGCGATGCCGGCGATTTCGAGGCGCCGGCGGATTGCTGGGGCGATGTCGGCGCAGCCTCGGGTCCGCTTTATGTGGCGATGGTCGCCGAGGCCGAGGCGCGCGGCTATTCCAAGGGCCCGCTGAGCCTGATCTGGGCCAGCTCCGTCGCCGGCCAGCGCGCCGCCGCGATCCTGCGCCGGGCGGAGGGCGGCTGATGCCCAGCCATATCATCGTCAACAGTCTGGGGCTGACCTACAAGGGCACCATCGGCATGTCGACGGCGACGATCCCGGATGTCTGCAAGACGCCCTCGCCTGCGGGGCCGGTGCCGATCCCCTATCCGAACATCGCAAGCCAGTCGACGCTGCAGAACGGCACCACGACCGTCAAGGCCAAGGGCCAGATGATCGCGGTCAAGGGCTCGCAATACAGCAGCTCGAACGGGGACGAGGCCGGGACGGCGGGCGGGGTGAAATCCGGCGTCAACATGAAGGCGACGGACTGGATCACCTATTCCTTCGACGTGAAATTCGACGGCAAGAACGCCTGCCGCCATACCGACAAGCTGTTTCACAACAATCAGAACGCCGCCAATCTGGCCGGCGGTATCGATCCGCTTGCGGGCGGCGGCAACCCGCTTGAGATCAAATGCGATGGCGCGCCCGAAAGCAGCAAGAAGAAGTTCAGCAAGTGTCAGCAGAACGAGATTTGCGCGAAATGCAAAAGCCTGAACAAAATGGCTGCAGATCCGAACTGCAACATGAGCCGGACGGCTCACAAGAAAAAAACACACAAGAAGCGGCGTCGCGCAGGTAATGATGCTGCGCGCGGTGCCAAGACAGAAGCACGGGCGATGCTGGCCGACGGCAAAAAGGGCACTAACCTGCCATTTCAAGCCGATGATCCCGATTGCCAAAAAAAGCTCAAAAAGCAGGCTGAGGATAACAATTACAAAGGCTTCAGCGCCGATCATGTCCACGAAATCCAGATTGGAGGCCATCCGACCGATACTGGTAACCTGAAATGGATGACCAGCAGGACCAATAGCTGGATAGGTGGGGTTCTTAAACAATTCGACCCGAATCCTCCGGTCGGTCACACCGGCGTTAAGCCCGATTGCTGTTAGGATCAAAAGCATGGACCAGAATGAAATCCAGACGATGATCGCCGCGAATCTTGTCGCGAAAGATGAATATGATCGGCTGGTCAGTGACGAGTTGACTGATCGCGGCAACCCGGGGCCGGCCTCGGAACAGGAGATCCTGGCGGCCGAGCGCGTGTTGGGGCGGCGTCTGCCCGACAGCTACCGGGCTTTTTTGCTGGTTCGGGATGGCATCCGCTATTTTGACGGCGATTCGCACATTCTTGCGGTTGCAGACCTGACCAGCGACTGGGTCAAAGATGTTTGCGCCGACAAGGCAGAGCTTTTCGTCGAGTTTGAAGATAGTAACCCCTTGGCGAAAGGCGCCATCCCGATTCTGATCGGTGAAGATTCGAACGCCCTGCTGCTGTGGCTGCCGGACGAAGCCGGCAAGGGCATGTTCGTGGAATACGATAGCGTCGAACGGATCGACGAATATGCGACGCTTTTCGACTATATCCGTGAGGATACCGAACTGGTCGAGGAGATGGTCGAGGAAGAGTCAGGCGAGGCAGGCTGATGGCCAGTGATTTTCCCGCGGACTTTCAGGCCATGCGGCTGGGCGACGGAACCGTTGCCGCCAAGGTGCTGCGGGAAATGATCTTTTATACGTCAAGCCTGACCGTCGAGGATTACGACGCGCTGCTTGCGCTTTACCTGCGCTACTGCCCGCCGGATCGCAACCGGCTGTTCATGATCCCCGAACTGTCCTGGTGGTCGTCCGTCGCCGATCCCATGCTGACCATGAGCGCAAGGGCAGTTCGCGGGAAGCCTCTGGCGGAATTCGAAGCTGTCCGCCACCGCATCGAGAAACATCGCTGGTTCTTTTCCAAGCTCTGGGACGGTCTCAGGATCGACGCACCAGAGGGCAGTTGGAGCCTTGATATCCAGCGCCGCCGCGCGCCCGAGGACGGCTGGATGGGCTATGTCAGGTTCCTGATGCCGATCGATGTGCCCGATGACACGCATCTTGCGCTGGCGCGCGAGGTGATCGACACCATCCCCTTCATCTCAGGTCATGGTGGTCTGTGCTTTACCTATCTGCCGGATTGGAAGGCATCGGCGTTCGACCTGATCTATGCGAAGGCGGCGCGGTTCCTTGGCGTCGATATCGAGGATTTGGCGGTGACGCTGCCGCATATGCGGGCAGAGCTGAAGCCGCCCTGCTGGCTGAACGCCCTTGGTCGCGATCCGGTGTGGAGCACGAAGCTGTGGCGTCAGCTTTGTGCCCTGCCCGAGACCTCGGACGCGCGTGTCTATCATGAACGCTTCGGGCTGCTGATTCAGCTTTCGGACGGGCCACGCCTGTTCGACGTGAACCGTCGCGAAGAGCCTACGACCGCCTACCGACAATATGATGCGGCTATCTCGGGTGTCAGGCTGCGCGATATCGGTACCTTTTCGGGGCCACGCTTCTATGCCAACCCGGATTCGACCGGAGAATGGCTGTCGCGCTTTTCGACCGTGGGTTCCGCTTAGGGGCAACCCGGCCTGACGATGCTGCCGCGGCCTATGCCCCCTGCCGCCGGCGCAGCCATTGGCGATACTGGCTGTTACGACGCTGGGTGCGGAGCAGGTCGCAGGCGACCACGCCCGGCGCCCAGGCATCGGCCTTTGGCGCCTTGCCCGCGCCCATGCGGCGCAGTTGCAGCTTGGCCATCGCCATCGTCGCCAGCCCGTTCAGCGCGGCCTGCCGCCAGCGGATGACCGGGATTGCGGCCACGGTTTCGCGCTGCCGCCACAGGTTCGGAAGGTCGGGGACAAAGGCCAGCGCGCGGGCAAGGCCGACCATGGCGACGCCGGGGCGGCCGTCCTCGGGGGCAAGCGCGTCCTCGGCGGTGGCGCGGCGGCGGATGCCGCCGGTGACCATGACCGGCATTTTCGCCTGCGCCACGATATCGCGCGCGAATTCGACGAAATACGCCTCACGCGCGCGGGTCGAGGCGCGTTCGGGGCGGCCGTGCATCGCCGGGCTTTCGTAGCTGCCGCCCGAAATCTCGACCAGATCGACCGCCTCGTGGTTCAGCAGGCGGACGACGGCGATGGCGTCCTCGGCGTCAAAGCCGCCCTTCTGGAAATCGGCCGAGTTCAGCTTGACCGCCACGGCAAACCCCGCCGGGACGCGGGCGCGAACCGCGCGCAGGATCTGGATCAGCAGCCGGGCGCGGTTTTCCAGCGCGCCACCCCATTCGTCCTGACGCAGGTTGGTTTTCGGCGACAGGAACTGGCTCAGCAGATAGCCATGCGCGGCGTGGATCTGGACACCGTCGAAGCCGGCGCGCGCGGCCAGTTCGGCGGTCTCGGCGAACTGGGCGATGACGCGCTGGATATCGGCCGCGGTCATGGCGCGGGGCGGGGTGAACATCCGGGAAAAGCTGCCGATATCGACGGGCACGGCCGAGGGGGCGATGGCCTCGGGGTTGGCGGCGGCATAGACTTGGCGGCCGGGATGGTTGATCTGCATCCAGATGCGCGCACCGCCCGCACGGCTGGCCGCGGCCCATTCGCGAAAGGGCTCAAGCGGCTGGCGGGCGTCCAGCACCACGCCGGCGGGCCCGGTCACCGCATCGGCCGCCACCATGACATTGCCGGTCAGCAAAAGCCCCGCACCGCCCGCGCCCCAGCGCCGGTAAAGCTCCAGCAGCGCCGCGCCGGGCAGATGGGCGGCATCGGCCATGTTTTCCTCCATCGAGGCCTTGGCGATGCGGTTTGGAATGACCTGGCCATTGGGCAGCTCAAGCGGCGAAAACAGGCGCGAGGTGGCAGCGAAATCGGACATCTTCGTGATCCTTGATCGGGGTTCACGCCCGATATAGGGTTTGAACCTTGGTTTAAGGTCAAGGGCCTGGGCGATGAAAATCGGCGAGATCGCGAAAGCCGCCGGGGTCAGCACCTCGCGCATCCGGTTTTATGAACGCGAGGGGATCATTCCCGCCGCCGGGCGCAGCGCCAACGGCTATCGCGATTACCCGCCCGAACTGGTCGGGCAGTTGCAGTTCATCGAACGCGCGCAGGACCTTGGCTTCACCCTGCGCGAGATCGGCGGCATCGCGCCGGGCGCAGGGGGGCATCTCATTGCCTGCGACACGGCGCTGGCGATGCTGGCGGCCAAGCACGACGCCATTTCGGCCCTGATCCGCGAGGCCGAGGGCCGCAGGCGCCGGATCGAGGCACTGATGGCCGAACTGCGCGTCAGCAGGACCGAACCCGCCTGAGGGGTGGCCAGCGGTTGCCCGCTGGCCGGGCGGCCCTAGCTGCGGAAAAAGGCCAGCAGATCGCGGTTTATCGTGTCGGCCTCGGTCGTGGGCATACCGTGCGGGAAGCCGGGATAGGTCTTCAGCACGCAGTTTTGCAGCAGTTCCGCCGATTTCTTGCCCGAGATCTCGAAGGGCACGATCTGGTCGTCCTCGCCATGCATGACCATCATCGGGATGGTGATGCCCTTCAGATCGTCGGTGAAGTCGGTCTGCGAAAAGGCGACGATGCCATCGTAATGCGCCTTGGCGCCGCCCATCATGCCTTGCCGCCACCAGTTCAGGATCACCGGCTCCTGCGGTTTCGCGCCGGGACGGTTGAAGCCATAGAAGGGGCCGGCGGGCACGTCGTAATAGAACTGCGCCCGATTCGCCTTCAGCGCCGCCTGAAGCCCGTCAAAGACCGATTTCGGAATCCCGTCCGGGTTGGCCGCGGTCTGCACCATCAGCGGCGGCACCGCGCTGATCAGCACGCCCTTGGCGACCGGGTCCTCGGGGTGGCGGGCGATGTAATGGGCAACGACGCCGCCGCCGGTCGAGTGGCCGACATGGATCGCGCCCTGAATGCCCAGATGCCGGACCACCGCCGCCACGTCATCGGCATAATGGTCCATGTCGTGACCGTCCCAGACCTGCGACGAGCGGCCATGCCCGCGCCGGTCCGACGCAACGACGCGATACCCTTCGCCCAGGAAGAACATCATCTGCGCGTCCCAGTCATCGGCGCTGAGCGGCCAGCCGTGGTGGAAATAGACGACCTGTGCGTCCTTGGGGCCCCAATCCTTGTAGAAGATTTCAACGCCATCGTCGGTGGTAACGTAACCCATTGTTATTTCCTTGGTATCTGGTTTGGTTCGGGTCGTCCTGCGGGGCCGGGGACATGCAAGGGACTGTCGGCCGGGGGGCCGGCCCTGCGGAGGCAGACGCGCATCTATCGGTGAAATGCGAAGCCTCACCCCAAAGGCCCGATTCGGCAGGACGTCGCTAACGCTAACATTGAACCCGGATTTAGGGTCAAGCATTGAAAATGGCGTCAAAACAAAGTGATCGGACTGGCCCGGGCGGTTCAGTCCGCGGCGCGCGGGGCCAATTGCGCCAGCGTCAGCAGCCGTTCGGCATTGGCGGTGCAGCCGATGCCCTCGGGCCGGGCCTTGATGCCGGCCATGACCGCGATCAGCCGCGCCTTGCTGGCGGCAAGCTGCGCCTCGGCGGCGGCGATGGCGTCCAGCTTGCGTTGCAGGGCGGCGGTCAGCAGGTCATAGTCCCAGCCGGCCAGCCGTGGCGGCAGCAGGCGCTGCATCTCCTCAAGCGAGAATCCCGCCTCTTGCGCCAGCACGATCAGGCGCAGCACCGGCTCGGCCTCGGCGGGATAGACGCGATAGCCGTTGGGCAGCCGCTCGACCGGGCGCAAAAGGCCGATGCGTTCGTAATAGCGGATGCGCGACGGGCTTAGCCCGGTGCGTTCCGCCAACTGTTTGATCCTGAACATATGTTCCGCGCGGTCCTGGAGGTTTCCCGCACAGGATCGGCGAAAACCACGCTGCCGCGCAAGGGCGGGATGCGGGGCGGAAATGCACTCACAGGTGGAATCTCTGCCGAAAAGTGTTAAACCTGCAAACAGATAACATCTTCAGTGTGGACCCCATGGCCGACGACCGCTTCTCAACCGTCACGAAAGACATCAAGGTGGTCATCTGGGACCTTGATGAGACGTTCTGGAACGGCACCCTGTCCGAAGGCGGGATCACCCCCGTGCAAGCCCATATCGACCTGGTGAAGGCACTGGTCGACCGCGGCATCATGTGCTCGATCTGCTCGAAGAACGATTACGAGCAGGCCAAGGCCAAACTGACCGAGCTGGGAATCTGGGACAGGTTCGTCTTTCCGCATATCGACTGGACGCCCAAGGGACAGGCGGTGAAGTCGATCCTTGAACGCATGCAACTGCGCGACGAAAACGCGCTGTTTCTGGACGACAATCACCTGAACATCGAAGAGGTGAAGTTCTTCAGCCCGCGCATCGCCTGCGTGGATGCCAGCGGCGCCACCGATGGCAGCCGGCCCGACCTGTCGGGCCTTGGCGCGCTGCCGCAACTGGCCGGCAAGGACGACCGCGACCATTCGCGGCTGACCCAGTATCGCGTCCTTGAAACCAAGGAGCACGACCAGAAGGAAGGCAACCTCAACAACGAGGACTTCCTGCGCCAGTCGAAGATCGAACTGAAGATCATCACCGATTTCGACGACAAGATGGACCGGGTGCTTGAGCTGATCAACCGCACCAACCAGCTTAACTTCACCAAGCAGCGCGTCACCACCGACGAACAGAAGGCCGAACTGGCCGAAATGCTGCGCATCCCCGGCGTCCATGCCGGGCTGGTGCAGGTCAAGGACCGCTATGGCGATTACGGGCTGGTGGGCTTTTTCTGCATCCGCCGCCGCTTCAACGGCACCACCGTGCATCACTTTGCGTTCTCGTGCCGCACGCTGAACATGGGGGTCGAACAGTGGGTCTGGAACTATCTCGAACGGCCCGAATTCCAGATCGCGACGCCGGTGGCGAACCCTCTGGACACGCCCGCCAGCGTCGACTGGATCACCTATGTCGAGGAATTCGGCGAGGTCGCCCCCACCACCGACGACCGGCACCTGTGCCTTGTCGGCGGCTGCGACCTGCAACAGGTCTCGTTCTATTGCGGGGCGCGGCGGGACGAATTCGTCAACAAGCCCGACGATAACGGCATCATCATCCGCTATGACGATGCGGGCTTCTTCCTGAACCCGCGCGACAAGTCGATGGCCAATCACTGGGTCCTGCGCAATGTCGTCGGCCACACCCTGGCCGAGATGGAGGCGCTGGATGCCAGCCTTGCCTCGTCCGATGTCATCATCCTGTCGATGCTGTTCGCGTTCCTGACGCCGAACCTGTTCACCTATGAATCGCAGGGCGAGGTCGACCGCTACCTGACCACGCTGCCGCCCAAGCGGCTGACCGGGCTGGTCAGGAACCCGCAAATGGCGATCAGGATGCTGCGCACCCTGCATCACCTGCGCCTGGACGAGGAAAGCCATCTGGCGCTGGTGCGCCGCTGCTTTGAAAAGGCGGCGATGGCGATGCGGCCGGATGCGACGCTGTTCATCCTTGGCACCAGCGACAGCTTCGGCCCGCAGGCCGAACGCTCGGGCCCGCAGCGCGCGGCCTATAACCGCATGTGCCGCGAGTTCTGCAACGCCCATGACCGGGCTTATTTCATCGACGTGGACGCGATGATCCCGCGCGAGGAATTCGTCGACAGCGACCACTATACCCGCAAGGGCTATTTCCGCATCGCCAGCTTCATCAACGAACATGTCGTGCCACTGGCGAAGGCAAGCTGAACCAAAGGGAAAGGGCCCCGCATCCCGCGCGGCCCTTTCGCCATTCAGACCATGCCTCAGACCATGCCGATGAAGCGTTCCGGCAGATGATGCAGCGTGCCGTCCACCGCCCATGAGATGCGGTAAAGCTTGTTATGGCCGCCGCCGCGGAAGGTGTTCTCGCAATGCTTGCGCTGCGCGGCAAAATCGAACGAGTCGCGCGACGGCAGGATCGGCATGCGCAGGAAGGTGTTCGACATGATCAGGTAGGTCGATTCCGACCACGCCCAGCTTCCGGCGCCGACGATCACCTCATTGCCGTCCTCGTCGTTGAAGCGCAGCTTCAGCCGGTCCAGATGGCGGTTGATGTGAAAGCCCTGATCGAACCATTTCAGATGAAAGGTATAAAGCCGGTCGTCCAGGTGGATCTTGTCATGGGATGAACCGTGCCCGTCCGGCCCCCAGATGATCGGGATGCCGGTGACGCTGGGCTTCGTATACCAGCCGTTGAAGCGCACGAACTGGCGCTGCGCGAACATGTCGCGGCTGTAATCGTAGTCGCTTTCAAGGTCGGCGCGGTGGACGATCTCAAGCCCGAAAGGGGTGATGACCTCTTTCTCGCGCGGGATCGAATCCATGTAGCCGACCAGGTTGTCGCCATATTTCGGGTCCAGGACGATGATCTCGTCCACGTCGTTCCAGACCACCCGGTTATAGGACGCGGTCAGGTCCGAGCAGAACTTGCTGAGATGGGCAAAGCGGTCCTGATCTAGCCGCCGGTTGCGCGGGTTGCGGTCGATCTCGATCACGTTGCAGCCCTTGCCCATTTCATGGGCATAGGGTTGCGGGCCGTGGGTGATGATATAAAGGTCCCCGGCCGGGACGTGCTTTCGATAATAGCGCAGCCAGATGTCCAGGAAGAATTCGTCGTTATAGACCATGGTGACAAAGGCTACGGACATGTCGTGGCCCCCGTCAGCGCGGCAGGAACAGGGCTGCGTGCGCGCCGATGCGCACGAATTCGTACGACAGCGGCTCCATGTATTCCTTCATCTCGGTGGCATCGCGGCCCGACAGGTTCACCATCACCACCGGGCGCTGCTTTTTCAGCACCGTCTCGGCGCCCTTCAGCGCATAGATCTTGCTGCCCGGGATATCGAGGTTGATCATGCCGATATTCTTCAGCTTCAGCTTGTCGATGGATTTCGACTTCAGCTTGCCGGAGGCGCGCCGCAGATACTGGGTTTCCGACAGCCGTTCGGTCCTGACCGCCGAGATCGCCATCGGCATCGTCTCGTCGTCGATCACTTCCTGCATCAGGGTGATCGGGCAGCCCTCGGGGTTGGCGTCGATGGTGCGCCTCAGCAGCGGCTGCATCATGTTCTGCGGCTCGATCATGTAGACATGGCTGGGCGACATGAAGCGGCGGATCACCAGCGCCTGCAACCCGGTGTAAGAGCCGATATCCAGCAGCGCCTTGCCCGACAGCGTCGGCATCAGGTCGAAAAGCTGGTTGTAAAGCACGTTGTCGGTCACGCCGCGGCGGGTCACGATCCGGTTCTGATAGGCGTCGAAGCTGGCCCAGGGCAGGGCGATCTGGAACAGCTCGTCCTCGTGAAAGACGGGACAGGTGCCGTCGACCGGGTTCGACATCAGGTTGATCTGCTGGTCAAGCCGGTCAAGGACGCGCTTCGCCCGGTCGAGCAATGCGTCTTGGGGCGATTGTCCGGTTTCGTTCTGGTTGATGTCGTCCGCGCTGTCGATATCTGAGCTCAAGGTTTCTACCTGTGTCAATTCTGCCCCCTTCTGGCGCAGTTGCGCCCTCATTGCAGAGGTTTTCACTGTTCTCAATTACTTTTTTCGACAGGGCGAAAGGCGCCCTGCCGGGTCAGTTCCAATTGCCGTGCTTGCGGGTCTTTTGCGCCGCCTGCCAAAGCAGTTCACCTGCGGGTTGCAGGGGCGGCAGGGCCGGGTCGGCGTGATACAGGTCGGCCCAGACCTCGGGTTCGGGCGTGGCGTTGTCCGATGCCGCCGCATTTGCCGCCTGAATCCGCCGTTGATGCGGACCGGCCGGCGCGGGCTTGCGCGCTGCGGGCGCGGCGGCGGGCTGCGCGGGGCGCGGCCGGGCGGGCTGGCCAGCCTGGGCGGGGCGCGGTTGCGCGGGCTGGGGTTGCGCGGGCTGGGGTTGCGCCGGGCGGGGCTGTGCAGGCCGGGGCTGTGCGGGCCGCGGATGGGCCGGGCGGGGGCGGGGCGCCATCACGCCCGCCTCGATGGCCTTCGCCTCGGCCGAACGCGCGATGGGTTCGTTGCCCATCTTGCGCACGGCATTGGCAAAGCGCGGCAGCAGCTTGTGGCGGCCTGTTTCCAGCAGGCGCGCCAGCACCGCGTGCAGATACCAGGGCAGGTTGCGGCCGCCGCGATAGATGCGGAAGAACTCGGACTTGGACATGCTGCCCTCGACCGTGCCGCGCACGACGCTGGACAAAAGCCCGGCCCGGCGCAGGAACAGCGCCGATTTGTGCCCCGAATAGCGCGCGGGCAGGCGCACGGCGTTCGGCGCGGTATAGCGTTCCGCATGTTGCAGGTCGGGCGCGAAGTTCGGGTCATAGACCAGAAACACCGCCTCGGCGTCGACGGATTCCACCGCACCATCGGCGAAGGGTCCGCTCCAATCCGCGCGCCGCCCGGACGAGAAGCGGGTTTCCCACGGCACCAGGTCCTTTTTCAGCGTCGATTGCGGCGAAAAGGCCATCACCGTGCAGCCCGGCGCCAGCGAGGCGAAGGCGCAGGCTGCATACCCCCCCATCGAGGTGCCGGTCATCACCACCTTGCGAAAGCGGCGGAAAAAGCCCGACTGCCCCAGTTCCTGCATATAGGTCAGCAAGCCGTCATTGCGGAACCAGTCGGCATCGAAGGTCATCACGCCCAGTTGCGACCAGCCGTTCTTGGCCACGAAGCCATAGCCCCAGGGCAGGCGGTCGATCGTGTCCTCGCGCGCCGAGGACAGGTTGTCGCAACTGACCACCAGCACGTCGCTGCCGCGGTCGGAAAAGACCACGCCATAGCCGTCGCCCGAGATGTAGAAGCCGCGCTTGTGTTCGGACCGGCGAAAGTTCACCAGCCATTCCGGCGCCGGCTCGACCGCCGCCTGCGGCTCGGCCGGAAGGATGTCCTCGCCCTCGGCATCGTCGGCTGCGCTGTCCTGGTTGCCGGGCATGGCTGTCTCCACATCGGTATGGCCCGGGACTCGGGCCGGTCGCGCCCGTCCGAAATCGGGCGCCGCAATAAGCTATGCAAAAACGCACAAATTTGAAAGCCGTCACAGCGGTGCCGGGGCCAGAAATCGGGCGTATTGGCGAAAATATTTCAACTGGGGGTGGCGAAACGCCGCCGGTTGCCCCGTGCTGCCCCGCCGGGTGCGCCGCCGCGAAGGACCTTGCAAAACCGGGCGGCTGCGGACAACACTGGCCGGGTTCAAAGCGACGCCGGGGGTCTTGCGCGGTGTCCTTGCCAGCATCAGGACAGGCGCCGCCCGTGGTTACCTTGAAAGACATCGGCCAACGGTTGGGCATTTCGCCAGCGCAGGTCAGCCGCGCGCTTGGCGGCTATTCCGATGTCAGCGAGCAGACCCGCCTGCGCGTCGAAGAGGCCGCGCGCCTGCTGGGCTATCGCCCCAACCCCAACGCGCTGCGCCTGCGGTCCGGGCGCTCGGGCGTGGTCGGGCTGGTGGTGCCCGAGAACTCCGAGCAGGAGGAAAGCAATATCCTGCTTGAGATCCTGCTGGGCCTTGCCGTCGAATTCTGGAAACGCGACGTGCTGGTGGTGCTGAACGTCATGCCGCGCGCAGCACCCAGCACCGAATCCTATACCCGGCTGTTCCGGCAGGGCGCGGTCGATGGCTTCGTGGTCGTCAACCCCAGCGCCGACCCCGGCGCGCTGGCCTTTCTGACGCAGCAGAATATCCCCTTTGTCACGCATGGCCGGGCAGGGGTCGCGCCGGACCATGCCTATGTCGATCTGGACAACCGCGCCGTGGGCCGTTCGGTGGCCGTGCGGCTGGCCGGGCTGGGCCATCGCGACATCGCGCCATCGACGGCCCCGAGGACAGCTTTTCCGCCGAGGAACGCCTCGGTGGCCTGTCCGAGGTGCTGGCCGCGCAAAGCAGGCGCCGCGCGCCGACCTGATCCGGCGTGGCATGATGACCGAACACCCGGCGAAGTGCGAGCTGGGGCTGTTCGCCGACCCCGCGCGGGCGCCGACCGCGATCATGGTCGGGAACCTCGTCCTTGCGACGGGGGTGCTGCGGGGGCTGCACCGGCTGGGCCTGTCGGTGCCCGGCGATGTGTCGGTCATGGCCCATGACGATGTGCTGGCGCGCTATCCGCGCGCGGGGCTGGCGCCGGATCTGTCGGGCACGGCCTCGGCCTTTACCGATGCCTGGGGCGAGATCGCGGGCTTTCTGGGCGCTGCCATCGACGGGCAGGCGCCCGGCGGCCTGCAAAAGCTGATCGCGCCGCGCGAGATCGCCGGCGCGTCAGTGGGACCGCCCAGGCTGGCCTGAGAGGCCAGACCGGGAACGGGCGCGAAGGGGTCGCGCCCGCCGGGTATCGCCTAGCCCTCGGCGTCCTCGGGCACGGCGATTTCGCCGGGCTTGTTCGGGCGCACGATCAGGATGTCGCAAAGGGCGCGGTCGACGATTTCGCGGGCGACGGTGCCCAGAAGCCGTTCGGCAAAGCTGACATCCGAGCGCGCGCCCAGCACCAGCAGGCCCGCGCTGTATTTCCTGACCGTGTCGATCAGCGCCTCGGCCGGGTCGCCCTCGATCATCAGGGCGGCGGTGACGGTTGCGCCATAGCCGGACGCGACCGAGACGGCACGCGTCAGCGCCTCGTTCGCGGCGGCGCGGCCCAGCACCTCGCCGCCGCGCGGATCGCCGCCCAGGGTGGCGATGTTGCGGGCCTCGGCGCGCAGGGACAGCCGGCTATAGGCGCAGACGATGACAAGGTCGGCATCCTCGTGCTTGGCCAGCCATGCGGCGCGGGCGACGGTCGGCTCGGCCAGGGACGAGCCGTCGGTGCCCACGACGACAACGGAATAATCGGTCATGCTCATGGTATCGTTTCCTTCCTGTCAGTGGCCGCCGCCGGGCATCGCCATGACGTCATCGACGTCGCGCACGATGGGCGGTTCCCTGATCCACAGCATCGCGATGGCCGCAGCAGCCAGCCCCAGCGCCGCGAAAGTGATGGCGTTGTTGGGGTTTTCGCCCAGCACATTCGTATAGACCCAGCCGAAGGTGACCGAATGGATCAGCATCGGGATCACGATCATCATGTTGATGATGCCCATATAGACCCCGTAACGGGTCGAGGGGATCATGCGGACCGCCATGATATAGGGCACCCCCATGATCGAGGCCCAGGCGATGCCAAGCCCGATGATCGGGATGAACAGCAGATACTTGTTGGTCAGGTGCGGAAAGATCAGCAGCCCGGCGGAAGCCAGCAGCAGACAGGCCATATGCACGAATTTCGCGCCGCGCCGGCGGGCAAAGGCCACCAGCGAGAAGGCGATCAGAAAGGTCACGATATTGTACCAGCCGTTGATAAGGCCGGTCCAGCCGACGGCCTCCTTGAAGCCCTCGGAATGGGCGTCGGTGGTGCCCCAGACCGACTTTGCCATGGAAAGCGTGACATATTGCCAGTAGCACATCATCGCATACCACTGGAACAGATAGACCAGTCCCAGCTTGCGCAGCTCGACCGGCATTTCGACGATGGCATCCCAGATTTCGCGCAGGAATCCGAAAAGACTGCCTTTTTTCTCGCGCAGCGCCTTCAGTTCGGCCTCGGTCGGCGGGATTTCGGGCGTCGTCAGCACCGAGATCAGCACCGACCCGATCGAGCAGACCGACCCCAGCATGAACGAGCCGACGACCCAATAGGGGATGCCGGCCTCGGTCGCGCCGTCGATCAGGTTCTGGAACACGAACAGCGACAGGTTGGCCAGCGTGATGCCGAAGCCGGTGAAAAAGCTTTGCGCCAGAAAGCCCTTGCCAAGCTGCGAGGGCGGCAGCTTGTCGGCGATGAAGGCGCGGTAAGGCTCCATCGCGGTGTTGTTGCTGGCGTCCAGCAGCCACAGCAGCAGCACCGCCATCCACAGCGCCGAGACAAAGGGGAACAGGAACAGGCAGACCGAGCAGCCGATGGCGCCGACCAGGAAGAAGGGCTTGCGGCGGCCCCAGCGCGGGCTCCATGTCCGGTCGGACATCGCGCCGATGATCGGCTGGATCAGCAGCCCGGTGACTGGCCCCGCCATGTTCAGCAAGGGCAGGTCATGGGCATTGGCGCCGATGAACTGGAAGATCGGGTTGATGGCCGTCTGCTGCATCCCGAAGCTGTACTGGATGCCGAAAAAGCCGAAATTCATCAGCAGGATCTGACGCATGTCCATCAAGGGCTTCTGGCGCACGATGGTGGTATGGGTCAGGTCGTCCCCGGCGATGGCATCCGCGCCCATGGCGCTGTCGGTCTGCGCGCTCATCTCTGGCCCTCCGCGTTGCGGTCAAGAAAATCCTGCAGCCGGGCCAGTTCCAGTTCCCAGCCCTTGCTGTGGAAACCGGCAACCTCGGCGTCATAGGGGCCCTGAACGATGCGCAGAAGCGTGCCGTCGCGGCCCATCCGGTTGAATTCGACCCGCAGTTCCAGCGGCCTGTCCGGGTCGATGCCCGGGTCGCCGCTGATGCGCTGGCGGGCGACGAAGACGTCCGGCTCGAAATATTCGGTAAAGACGGCATCGGTGACGACGCGCACGCCGGGATCGTTGTCGCGCAGCTTGACGTGGTGATGCCTGCCGCCCGGCCGCAATTCGGACGTGACGGTGTCCGCCTCGACATGCCAGCCGGGGCTGCCGCGCCACTGGGCCATTTCCTCGGGCGCGGTCCAGGCGCGGAACACGACCTGCTGCGGATAGTCGAACTGGCGCTCGACGATGACCATGACGTTGGCTGTCATGCGAACCCTCCTCCCATTCCCCTCATGGGGCACCCCTTTTACAGAAAATCGTTGTGCAGATGGCCGGCCGCACGGCGCTGGCCATGCCCCCACCGGTCCCCGGCTGCGGCTTGCATCCGGGGGGCTTGCAGGCATGGCGCCAGCACGCTGACGCGGTCGGTGATTCCAAAAAAGTGAGCAGAGATTAACAATCCAAATCGATTTGGGAAAACAAATTCGTTAAGAAAGCCTGAGGAATCGCAAGACAGGGCGCCGCAGCCAGAATCACCCGCCAGCCCCGCTAGACCCCGCAAAGGAGACGCCCATATGACCAAAGCAGCCCCGGCCCCCGGTATCGCGGACGACACCCTGTTCGACCTGCGCTATGCCCGCAGCCACGACGACCTGTGGGGCATGCTGACGCGGTTATACGGCGCGCATCCGGGTTTTGCGGGGTTTCGCAAGGCGCTGGACAAGGCGCTGCGGGATGCGTGGCACCAGCGGCCCGACGACCTGAAGCGGCTGGACATGATCCGCGACCTTGAACCCGACTGGTTCATGCGGCCGGGGATGGCGGGCTATTGCTTCTATATCGACCGCTTCGCCGGCGATCTGAAGGGCGTGGTCGGGCGGCTGGACTACCTTGCCGACCTTGGCATCAACTATGTCCATTTCATGCCCTGCCTGAAGCCGCGCAAGGGCGACAATGACGGCGGCTATTCGGTCATGGACTATCGCGCCATCAACCCGCTTTACGGCGACATGGCGGATTTCGAGGCCGCCACCGCCGCCTGTCGCGCCCGCGGCATCAGCGTCTGCGTCGATCTGGTCATCAACCACACCGCCAAGGAACACCGCTGGGCCAAGGCCGCGCGCAAGGGCGATGCGAAATATCAGGATTATTACCTGATGTTTCCCGACGACACCCTGCCCAGCCAGTATGAAAAAACCCTGACCGAAGTATTCCCCGACAACGCGCCCGGCAACTTCACCTGGTATGACGACTGCCAGCGCTGGGTCTGGACCACCTTCAACGAACACCAGTGGGACCTGAACTGGGCCAATCCGCAGGTCTTTCTGGAAATCGTCGGCATCATGCTGAACCTTGCCAACAAGGGGGTCGAGGTCATGCGCCTGGACGCCGTCGCCTTCCTGTGGAAGCGCATGGGCACCCGCTGCCAGTCCGAGCCCGAGGCCCACATGATCCTGCAGGCGCTGCGTGCCGCCTGCCGCATCGTCGCCCCCGCCGTCATCCACCTTGAGGAAGCCATCGTCTCGCCCGAGGAAATGCTGCCCTATCTGGGCCGGGGCGAACATGACGGCAAGGAAGGCAACCTGGCCTATCACAACTCGCTGATGGTGCAGTTCTGGTCGGCCTTGGCGGCGCGCGACACGCAGTTGATGACGCATGTGATGGCCACGCATTTCCCCGGCACGCTGACCAACGCGACCTTCGCCAATTACCTGCGCTGCCACGACGATATCGGCTGGGCGGTCACGGACGAGGACGCCGCCGCCGCCGGCCTGACGGGGCGGCTGCATCGCGCGTTCCTGTCGGACTTCTATGAGGGGGTGTTTCCCGGCTCATTCGCCAAGGGCGAGCTGTTCCAGTATAACCCCGACACCGGCGACAAGCGGATCAGCGGCACCTGCGCCTCGCTTGCCGGGCTGGAACGCGCCGAGGCCGCCGGCGATGCCGAGGCCGTCGACCGCGCCATCGACCGCATCCTGATGGGCCATGCGCTGATCGCCAGCCATGGCGGCATGCCGCTGATCTATATGGGCGACGAGGTCGCGCTGCTGAACGATTACGGCTATCACGATTACGGCCCGCACGCCCATGACAGCCGCTGGCTGCACCGCCCGATCATGGACTGGGACCGGATCGAGGCGATGCGGGCCGATCCCGCCAGCCCCGCCGCCCGCGTCCATGCCGGGCTGCGCGCGATCCTTGCGGCGCGGGCCGCCACGCCCCAGTTCCACGCCAATAACGCCACCGAGATCCTGCGGACCGGCAACCGGGTGCTGTTCGCCTTTGCCCGCCGTGCGCCGACCGGGGCCGTGGTCTGCATTTTCAACTTCAGCGATACATGGCAGGCGATTCCGACAAGCTGGGTCGCACAGCAGGGCGCCAGCCGGATGCATGACATTCTGTCGGGTGCCCCGGTCGGGGATGCCAATGGCGCGATCATGCTGCCACCATATGCACGGGTCTGGATCAGCTAGGATACAAACTCTTGTGTCCGGGGCAGGGGCGCGCGGCGCCGCTGCGCCTTGCGCCCGGCAGGCAGGTGCCCGCGCCGGGGCTTCGTCGGGGCGATAACATCTTCGCGCGCGCCCGCCCTGCATGGCAGATAGGGCAAAAACGGCGCCACGGCGGACTTGCCTTGGCCGCCGGTTTCCCCCACGGATGCGCTGAAAGGGTCGGGCTGCGGCGGCAGTTCGGGCCGCGGAAACTGTTAAGGGCCTTTTGTGACATCCGAGACCCCCGAGACCTGCTCCCGTCCGGCCAATGGCGCGATTGCGCGCCTGCGTGCCACCATGCCCTATCTGGTCGCGCTGGCCTTGTTCGGGCTGGGCATATTCGCGCTGTATCGCCTGCTGGCGCCGGTCGATATCCATGCGCTGGCTGCCCAGATCCAGGCGACGCCCTGGCAGATCATCTTCCTGGCGCTGCTGTCCAGCCTTGCCGGCTATCTGTGCCTTGCCGGCTATGACTGGTCGGCGCTGCACCATATCGGCAAGCCGCTGCCGCTGCCGGTGGTGCTGAGCGGCGGCTTTCTGGCCTATGCCTTCGGCAATACCATCGGCCTGACGGCGGTATCGGGCGCGGCGGTGCGCTGGCGGCTATATTCCGGGCTGGGGCTGGACGGATACGATATCGCCGCGGTTTCGACCTTCACGGCGATGGCCTTCGGGATCGCGGTGACGCTGGTCGGGCTGGCGGCGTTGGCCATCCATCCGGCGGCGGTGGCGTCGCTGTTGCCGCTGTCCTCGGGCAGCGTGCGATTGCTGGCGATCATCGCGATCCTTGTGGTGGTGCTGCCGCTGCTGTGGGCTTCGGTCAGCCGGCGGCAACTGAAGATCGGGCGCTTCACGCTGAGCGCGCCGTCGCCGGGCATGATGGTCGTGCAATTGCTGATCAGCCTTGGCGACATCGCGTTTTCGGCGCTGACGCTTTACCTGCTGCTGCCGGCGGGTGCGCCCGACTTCATGACCTTCCTGCCGATCTTTGCCGCCGCCACCATGGCCGGGGTGCTGAGCCATGTCCCCGGCGGCGTCGGCGTGTTCGAGACGATCATCATTGCCGCCCTGCCGGTTTCGGCGCCTATCGACCAGATCGCGGCGGCGCTGCTGCTTTACCGGCTGCTTTACTATCTTGTCCCCTTCGCGCTGGCGCTGATCCTGCTGTCGCTTTACGAGGCATGGCGCGCCCTTGGCGGCAGCGCCCGCCACCCGGCGCTGAACCGGCTTTTCGCCGCCACCGAACCCGCCTTCCGCGCGGTCGAGCCGGCGGCGCCGCTGCTGCTGGCGATCATGGTCTTCGGCTCGGGCATGTGGATGTCGCTTTCGGCCCTGCTGCCGCCGGTGACGCAGGCCGCCGCCGCCGCCGAGGCGTTTTTCCCGCTGGCCTTCATCGAGGGCTCGACCCTGCTGGCCAGTGCGCTGGGCGCGCTGCTGGTGGTCCTGTCGCTGGGTCTTGTGCGGCGCAGCCTTGGCGCCTTCTGGCTGACCATCGCCACCATGCTGGCGGGCGTCGTGGTCACGCTTTTGCAGCAGACCGAGACCGAGCAGGCCGTGACCCTGCTGATCGGCGTCGCGATCCTGTGGCCCTTCCGCAAGGCGTTCCACCTGCGCTCGCTCCTGACCCATTCGGCGATGACGCCGGGCTGGATCGCGCTGTTGCTGGCGGGGATCATCAGCGTCTGTTTCGTGCTGTTCTTCGCCCATAAAAGCACGCCCTATGCCAATGAAATGTGGTGGCAGTTCGCCACCGACGCCAATGCGCCACGGGCGCTGCGCTCGGGCCTGCTGATCAGCCTGCTGGTCGGGGCGGCGTCGCTTTTGCTGCTGCTGCGCGCGCCGCGTTTCCGGCCGACGCGGCCCGACCGCGCCACGCTGGCGCAGGCCGAGCGGATCGTGCGCGGCAGCGACGATGCCGATGCGGGCTTTGCGCTGACCGGCGACAAGACGATCATGCTGTCCGATGACGACAGGGCCTTCGTGATGTTCGGGGTGTCGGGCGCGTCATGGCTGGCGCTTGGCGGTCCGGTCGGCGACAGCGAGGCCGCTGAGGAGATCGCCTTTACCTTCATCGACGCCGCCCGCCGTTCGGGCGCGCGGCCGGTCTTTTATCAGGTCGGGCCGGCGGCGGTGCCCCTGATGCTGGATCTGGGCATGACGCTGCACAAGATGGGCGAAAAGGCCGTGGTCGATCTGACGCGTTTTTCGCTGCAAGGCCCGACCCGCAAGAAGCTGCGCACCGCCCATGCCCGCGCCGGGCGCGACGGGCTGACGCTGTCGCTGTCGCTGCCGCCGCACAGCCCCGCGCTGCTGGCGGAACTGCGGATCATCTCGGACGCGTGGCTGACGGCCAAGAAATCCCGCGAAAAGGGCTTTTCGGTCGGCCGCTTCGACGCCGACTGGCTGAACCGCTGGCCGCTGGCGCTGGTGCGCTGCGACGGGCGGCTGGTCGCCTTTGCCAATGTCCTGACCAATGCGCAGGCCCGCGTCGGCAGCATCGACATCATGCGCCATGCCGGCGACGCGCCCGCCGGCACCATGGAGTTCCTGTTCACCGAGCTGATGCTGCAACTGAAGTCGCAGGGCTTCGTGCGCTTTTCGCTGGGCATGGCGCCCTTGTCGGGCCTGTCCTTTGAACGCAGCCGCCGCATGTGGGACCGCTTCGGCAACCTGATCTATCGCCACGGCGGCGCCTTCTACAATTTCGAGGGGCTGCGCGCCTTCAAGGCCAAGTTCGATCCCGACTGGGTGCCGCATTATCTGGCGACCCCCTCCGGGATGCCGCCGCTGCTGCCATTGGCCGATGCCGCGCGCCTGATCGCCGCGGCCGGTTAGGCCGGGCGATGCGCAGCTTGCCCGGACGGCGGCAATATCCATTCCGTGCCGGCCCGCCACGCAGGACGGCGGGCATTTCGGGACGAAAACGGGCGGCAGGGTGAACCTGCCGCCCGTTTCCGTCTGCCGTCAAAGCTGGCCGAAGCGGCCCGAATTGAAGTCGGTGATCGCCTGCCGGATCTCGGCCTCGGTGTTCATCACGAAGGGGCCGTAGGCGGCAACCGGCTCGTCGATGGGCTCACCGGCAAGGACCAGCAGCTTGGCGTCGCTGGCGGCCTCGATCACCACGGCGCCGCCTTCGCGCGACAGCCGGGCGGTGGCGGGGCCGGTCAGCCGGGCCTCGGCGTTCACGCTGACCTCGCCGCTCAGCGCCACGACGATGACGTTATAGCCCTCGACCGGGTTCAGGGTGACGGTCTTGCCGGCGTTCAGGCGCAGGTCCCAGACATCCAGCGGCGTGAAGGTGTTCGCCGGGCCTTTCGCGCCTTCGTATTCGCCGGCGATGACCCGCAGGCGTCCGGCGCCCTCGGGCAGCTCGACCGCCGGAATCTGGGCGTTGCCGATGCTTTGATAGCCGGGGTCGGTCGACTTGTCCTTGCCGGGCAGGTTCACCCACAGTTGCACCATCTCGAACAGGCCGCCTTTGGCGGTGAAGTCGTGGCTGTGGAATTCCTTGTGCAGGATGCCGTTGCCGGCGGTCATCCATTGCACGTCGCCTTCGCGGATGACGCCGCCGCGGCCGGTGCTGTCGCCGTGCTCGACCTCGCCGCTATAGACGATGGTGACGGTCTCAAAGCCCTTGTGGGGGTGGACATCGACGCCGCGCGGACGGGCGGCGGGACCGAATTCGTGCGGACCGCCGTAATCCAGCATCAGGAAGGGCGTGTTGTCGTTATTTCCCGACATATGCGAGAAAAGCGAACGGACAGGAAAGCCGTCGCCGACCCAATGGCCGCGGGGGGCGGTCGAAGTGGACAGAATCTTGCGCATGTGAACCTCTCTGGATCTGGTGGGCGGCATGTGCCGCCGTCACCGATGAAGGTGGGGGCGGCACGGCCCCGGACAAGCCGCCGCGCGTTCTGGATTTGCGAACGCCGGGTCCTTTCGCCGTTGCTTGCCATGCACCGTTGGCCTGTGCCTAACTACGCGTGGGCCGGTCGCCCCGGCGACTCGGTCGCCCTTATATTCCACGCATATCATACCCGGAGAACGGCATGGCCAAGACGCAACCCGAACCGATCCGCGACCCCGCCTCTGATCACCTGCTGACGCCGCAGAACTGCGCGCTGGTGCTGATCGACTACCAGCCCGAGCAATACCGCACCATCACGTCCTCGACGCGGGACGAGATCGATCTGAACGTCATCGCGCTGTGCAAGCTGGCGCGCGCCTACGACATTCCTGTGATCGTCTCGACCGTGGGCGTGGATATGGGTGTGAACACCGGCACCGCGCAGGAGATCATGGACGAACTGCCCGGCGTGACCGAGATCGACCGCACCGGCGTCAACGCCTGGGAGGACGAGGAATTCCGCAACGCCATCGAGGCCACCGGCCGCAAGAAGATCGTCATGGCGGGCCTGTGGACCGAAGTGTGCCTGACCTTCCCGACGCTGGACATGCAGGCGGCGGGTTATCAGGTCTATCCGGTGGCCGATGCGGTGGGCGGCATCTCGCCTGTGGCGCATGACCGCGCGATCGAGCGGATGCAGGCCGCAGGCGCAACGCCGATCACCGCCATCCAGTTCGGCAGCGAGTTGATGCGGAACTGGGCGCGCGACAGTTCGGACAAGTTCCGCAAGGTGTTGCAGTGGTATTTCCCCAAGCGCTTCGCCCTGATGAAAGAAGGCAGGATCAAGGGCTGATCCAGCCGCCGGCCGCTGGTCCCTCGGCGGCCGGCCCCTTTCCCCGCGCGCGGGCGGGCGTGTCAAAACTGACCCAAAACCGGACCCGCGCGGCTTTCGATTGCCTGATTGCGGTGGCTGCGCCATGTAGGTGCGGCAATGTCGCCGGGTGGCAGGGGGGCCACGATATGCCGCATATCGGGCCAGATTCCGCCATCAGCCGCGCCGCGCGGCCCGTGCCGTGATCCGTGCCGTGATCCGTCGTGTCGTGATCCGCGCCGCGTTTCTGGCCCTGCTTCTGGCGCTGCCCGGTCTGGCCGGGGCCGAGCAGTTGCGCATCCTGACCTCGATGCCGCCGGCATTCACCGATCCGTTCATCGCCGCCTTTCGCCGCCTGCATCCGGACGCCGATATCCTTGTCCTGAACAAGAACACCAATTCCGGCGTCGATGAGATCGCCCGCGGCAATCCGCGCGGCTTTGACTTGTTCTGGGCCTCGGCGCCCGAGGCGTTTGCGCTGATCGGCCAGCATGGCGGCTTTGACCCGAAAGGCTGCGCGGCGCTGCCCGAGGCCGGGCATCTGCCCTTTGCGCTGTCCTCGATCGGCTGGGCGCGGCGGGCGGATTCGACGCTGTTCATGCCCGGCGACTGGGACGACCTGCTGCTGCCCACCTATCGCGGACGGGTCGGCATGGCGCTGCCCTCGCGTTCGGGCACATCGCACATGATGGTCGAGCGTTTCCTGCAAGTGCGCGGCTGGCAGCAGGGTTGGACCTTCTATCTGCGCCTCAGCGAGAACCTGTCGACGCTGACCTCGCGCAGTTTCGGGGTCATCGACGGGGTGAAATCGGGGCGCTTCAGCATCGGGCTGACCATCGATTTTCTGGCCGGAATCGAGCCCGAGCTTGATTTCCGCTATGGCAAGCCGGTGATGATCTTTCCGGCGCAGATCGGGCGGCTGGCGGGCAGCAATGCGCCGGAACTGGCCTGCGATTTCGTCGGCTTCGTGCTGTCGGACGCCGGCCAGCGCCTGCTGTTGCAGCCCGGCGTCGGGCGGGTGCCGGCGCTGGCCTCGGTCCGGGACGAGGCGGGCGAGGCGATCCCCGAGCCGATGCGCAACGCCATCCGCCGCGCCTGGCAGACCTATGACGCTGGGCTGGCCGAGCAGCGATATTGGGCGGTGAATGCGCTGTTCGACATCTTCATTTCCGACCGCCTGCCGCAGCGGCGCGAGTTGTGGGCGCGGCTGCGCGCGCTGCAAGGCCGCGCACCCGGCGATGAACTGGCGCGGGTCGAGCGCCTGCTGACCACCCTGCCCGTGGACGAGGCCGAGGCGCTGTCCCCCGACCTCAACAGCCGCCCCGGCCGCATCACCGACCTGACCGCGATGACGCCGGCGCAGAAGGCTGCGCATGATCGCTGGGTCGTGGCCGCAGATGCCGCGCTGTCGCAGGCCGACGCCGCCCTGCACCGGCTTGAGCTGGCCGCCGACGAGGCCACGCCATGACCCGGCCCCGGCTGGGCCTGTGGCAGCGGCTGATGCTGCTGATCGGCGGCACGGTGGCGTTGATGTGGCTGGCGCTGGCGCTGACCAGCGTGACCTTTGCGCGCTTCCAGACGCAGTTCTCGGGGCTGGCGGCCTCGCAGGTGCCGCGGATCGCGGCCACCGGGGAACTGGCCGGGCACTCGGCCCAGTTGGCCGGGCTGGCCACCCGCATCATCGGCGGCGAGGGCGAAAGCGATGCGCAACTGGCCGAAGTCGCCAAGGTCGCGGCCGAGCTGGACAAGGCGTTGCAGGACCCGGCGCTGCGCCTGCCCGACGGGATTGGTGCGGGGACCGGTGCCGCGGGCGGCTCGGTCGCGGGGTTGCAGCGCGACCTTGCGCGGCTGCCGCCGCTGTATCAGCGCCGCAAGGACCTGGCCGACGGCATCCTGCGCGACATCGACACGCTGCGCTGGCTGAATATCGACATCCAGGACGAGGTCGATCCGCTGCTGAACGACTATGATTTCAACATCCGCGCCCGGATGCTGGAATTGCAGCAACAGGACGATGCCGGGGCGCGCGCCATGCTGGTGGCGCAGGTGGCCCGCGACCGGCAATTGCGCGATGCGGTGTTCCAGATCGGCACCGATGCCGGCTCGACGGTGACGCTGCTGTTGCAGATCGCGGTCTCGAACGATGCGCGCCAGATCGAGCAATTGTCCGGGCTGGCCTATGATCTTTTGGCGCGGCTGGGCGAATCCGTTTCAGCCCTGCCGGTCAGGACCGAGTTCCTGACCCTGCGCCAGTCGGTTGAGCGGCTGCGCGCGCTGGTCGATCCGCCTGCCGGTCCCGCCGCCGCACTGGTGCAGCGCCGGCTGGCCGGGGTCGCCTTGCAGGCCGAGATTTTCGGCAATATCCAGTCCGTGCAAGAGGGCGTCGCCCGCGTGCAGGACCGCGTCGCGCGGCTGGCCATGGCGGAAAAGCAGCGCGTGCTGGCCGGGGTCGCGCGCACGGCCGAGGGGGCGCGGCTGACCATGGGCGGGCTGGTGGCGCTGACGCTGATCCTTGGCGTGGTTGGCCTTGCCATCGTCTTTGGCGCCATGCGCAGCCGCATCATCGCGCCCTTGCGGGCGCTGACCGGGCGGATGCTGGCGATTGCCGAAACCGCCGGCGCGCGGCTGCCGGGCGGCACCGCCCCGGACGAAATCAGCCGCATCAGCCATGCCGTCGATGAATTCGGCCGCGCCATCGATGCCCGCGACCGCGCCATCCGGCAGCTTCGGGAAACGCAGGCGGAACTGGTGCAGGCCGGCAAGATGGCGGCGCTTGGCAATCTTTCGGCGGGGATCAGCCACGAACTGAACCAGCCGCTGGCCGCGCTGCGTTACCGCCTTGTGCTGCTGGAGGGCGCGCGCGCCACGGGCAATGCCGACGAACAGCAACGCCAGCTTGACCGCATCGGCGATCTCAGCCGCCGGATGGAGGCCATCATCTCGCATCTGCGGCGCTTTGCCCGCCGCGCCGACAACCGCCGCGAGGCGCTGCGTCTGGGCGAACAGATCGACGCGGCGCTGTCGCTGCTTCAGGGGCGGCTGGACCAGATGCCGGTGACGGTTGCCGTCACCCCGGCGGCCCGGCAGGCGCAGGTGCTGGGCGATCCGATCCTGACCGAGCAGGTGATCCTGAACCTGCTGGGCAATGCGCTGGATGCGATCGCCGAAAAGCAGGGCAGCGGTCGCATCGACATCGACGCCGGGGCGGACGGCCCATGGATCGACCTGACCGTGCGCGACGACGGCATCGGTCTGGGCGACCTGACGCCGGAGCAGGCGATCAACCCCTTCGTGACCTCGAAAGAGGCCGGGCGCGGCATGGGGCTGGGCCTGTCGATTTCCTACAATATCGCAAAGGACATGGGTGGCGATCTGTCGCTGGCCGCCGCGCCCGGTGGTGGCGTGGTGGCGCGGCTGCGACTGCCCGCAGCAGGACAGACAGCAGGACAGACATGACGAAAGACCCGAAAATCTTTGTCGTCGACGATGACGCCGACCTGCTTTCCGCCATGGTCGAGATCATCGAGGCCGCCGGCCTGCCCGCGCGCGGCTTTGCCCGCGGCAAGGCGATGCTGGCGGAACTGGACCCGGAATGGGACGGCATGATCCTGTCGGACATGCGGATGCCGGAAATTTCCGGGCTGGATCTTCTGGCCGAGGCCCGCGCCATGGCGCCGGGCGTGCCCTTCGTGCTGATTACCGCGCATGGCGACGTGCGCTCGGCCGTCGAGGCGATCCAGCGCGGCGCCTTTGACTTCATCGAAAAGCCCGCGCCGCCGGAATATCTGCTGGCGATCATCCGCCGCGCGCTGGAGACCCGGCGCCTACTGCTGGAAAACCGCCGGCTGAAGGAACGCATCGCGCGCGGCACCGATCTGCGGGCGCGGCTTCTGGGCCGCTCGGTCGCGATGCGCAACTGCCGTCGCGAACTGGCGGCCGTCGCGCCCCTTGACGTCGATGTGCTGCTGCATGGCGAGCCGGGCACCGGCAAGCAGATGGCGGCCCGCGCGCTGCACGACTTTTCCGGGCGCGAGGGCGAGTTCGTCGAGATAAGCTGCACCATGCTGACCGAGGCGAATTTCGCCGCGCTGCTGACGGGCGAGGGGGCCGAACAGCCCGGCGCGCTGGCCATGGCGGCGGGCGGCACGCTTTATCTGGAAAACATCGGCGCGCTGCCGGCGGCGCTGCAAATGCGGGTTCTGGCGCTGATGGACGACCGCGGCGCGCGGCCCTTTCGCATCATCGCCTCGGCCCATGGCAGCCTGCGCCAGTTGCGCGCCGAACAGCGCCTGACGGACGATCTGTATTACCGCCTTGGCCTTGCCGAGATCGAGGTGCCGCCCCTGCGCGACCGTGAGGGGGACGTCTATCTGCTGATGGCGCAATTCATCCGCGAGGCCGCCTCGCGCCACAACCGCCGCTTTCCCGAACTGACCCAGCAGGACCTGCGGCCCTATCGCAGCTATCACTGGCCCGGCAACCTGCGCGAATTGCGCAATGTCGCCGAAAAGCTGGTGATCGGGCTCAAGGTGACGCTGCACCCGGCCAGCACCGGCCCGATGGGCGCCATGGCCGACGACCTTGGCTATGACGAGGCGATGCGCGAATTCGAATCATCCCTGCTGCGCGCCGCCCTGCAAAAGACCGGCGGCCGCAAGACCGAGGCCGCCGAGGCCCTGGGCATCCCCCGCAAGCGGCTTTATCTGCGCATGCGCGCCTGCGGCATGGTCGATCCGGGTCAGGATTGACCCGCGGCATGTGTCGAAATTGACCCGAAAACGCCAGAATTATTTTTGAAAAACAATATGTTGATATGATGTGCGCGACTTGGCACCTTGACCCCGATCCGCCTGCGGGCGGTGATTTTGGGAGGACATAATGCAGAAGTTTCTGATCGGCAGCGTCGCGCTGTCCGGCTTGCTGGCGGGCGGCGCGATGGCTGCCGAAAAGATCGTCGTCGTCACCTCGTTCCCCGAGGACATGACCTCGGTGATCGAAAAGGCGTTCGAGGGCGCGCATCCCGACTATGACATCGAGATCCTGAACAAAAGCACGTCCTCGGGCGTGAAATACGTCCAGGAAATCGCCAAGGCGAACACCGCCGACATCTTCTGGGCCTCGGCGCCCGACGCCTTCGAGGTGCTGAAAGCCGAAGGCCGGCTGGCGAAGATCACGCCCAATGTGCAGGGCATCCCCGACAAGATCGGCGCCTATCCGATGAACGACGCCGACGGGCATTACTTTGGCTTTGCGGCCTCGGGCTACGGCATCATGTGGAACGACCGCTATATCAAGGCCAACGACCTTGAGCCGGCGCGCGAATGGGCCGATCTGGAAAAGCCGGAATATTTCGGCCATGTCGGCATGTCGGCGCCCTCGCGGTCGGGGACCACGCATCTGACGGTCGAAACCGTCTTGCAGGGCGAGGGCTGGGACAAGGGCTGGGCCGACTGGAAATGGATGGGCGGCAACTTCGCATCCGTGACCGAGCGCAGCTTCGGCGTGCCGGACGGGGTGAATACCGGCAGCTTCGGCTTTGGCATCGTCATCGATTTCTTTGCCTTCTCGTCCAAGGCCTCGGGCTTCCCGGTCGAATTCGCCTATCCCAAGGTGACGGCGCTGGTGCCGGCCAATATCGGCGTCATCACCAATGCGCCGAACGAAAAGGGCGCGGTGACCTTCGTCGAATACCTGCTGTCGCCCGAGGGGCAAAAGGTGCTGTTCGACCCCGCGATCATGCGTCTGCCGGTCAACCCGGCGGTCTATGCCGACGCGCCCGAGGGCCTGCCGAACCCGTTCGAGGACAAGTCGATCGGTGCCGCGGTCAAATTCGATGTCGATAAGTCCGGCGCGCGCTATTATGTCGTCAGCTCGCTGTTCGACGTGATGATCACCTATCGCCTTGACGATCTGAAGGCCGCCGTGAAGGCCGTGCATGAGGCCGAGGCCAAGCACGCCGACGGCAGCAATGCCGAGGCCGCCGCCCTGATCCAGCAGGCGCGCGCCCTGATCGAGGCCATGCCGATCACCGAAGAGCAAAGCCTTGACCCCGCCTTCACCGCCGCCTTCACCGCCGTGCGCAAGGAAGCCGGCGACCAGATCGAGGCCCGCCAGGCCGAGATCGAACAGAAATGGGATGCGATGGTGACCGAGAACTATCGCAAGGCCAGGGAACTGGCCGACAAGGCCGCCGCGATGTGACCTTGCCCGCTTTCGGCCGGGTGGCGCGCCAAAGCCGCGCGCCCTTCGGCCAGGATCGGCGTCCCCTGCGGTTCATGCTAGCACCGGGCGGGCGCTGATCGGGGCGGGGGCAGGTTTGGTGCCCCCGCCATCCCCGCAATTCCAATACCGGACCATCCCCATGTCACAGACTCCGCCCCCGGCGGCTGGAACCGGCATTGCCGACCGCTTGCCGTCATTCCTGTTTCCGCGCCTTAGCGGCACCGCCCTTGTCGCGATCTTCATTGCGATCTTTCTGGTGGGTTTCCTGCTGTTTCCCGTCCTGCAGGTGATCTATGTCGCCTTCATCGACCCGCGCAGCGGCGGCCTGACGCTGCAAAACTTTGCCGATTTCTTTGCCACCAGCCTGTTTCGGGAAAGCTTCCTGAACTCGTTCTATGTCTCGGCCATGTCGGTGGTGCTGGCGACGGCCATCGCGCTGCCGCTGGCCTATATCACCACGCGCTTCAACTTCGGCGGCTCGTCCCTGATTCAAAGCCTGGGCTTCATCCCGCTGATCATGCCGCCTTTCGTGGGCGCGGTGGCGATGTCGCTGATCTTTGGCCGCAACGGCACCATCAACCTGCTGCTGCGCGACAATTTCGGCTTTACCATCCCGTTCATGGAGGGGCTGAACGGCGTCATCCTGGTCCAGTCGATCCATTATTTCCCCTTCATCCTCATCAACCTGTCGACCAGCCTGCGCAATATCGACCGCTCGATGGAGGAGGCCGCGCAGAACCTTGGCTCATCGGGCCTGCGGCTGTTCCGCCGCATCGTGTTCCCGCTGGCCATGCCCGGCTATATCGCGGGGGCGGTGCTGGTCTTCATCAAGGTCTTTGACGACCTTGGCACGCCCTTGCTGTTGAACGTCAACAACATGCTGGCGCCGCAGGCTTACCTGCGCATCACCTCGGTCGGCATCAGCGACCCGATGGGCTATGTCATCTCGGTCATTCTGGTGGCGTTCTCGATCCTGTCCCTGTGGGCCTCGTTCCTGGTCATGCGCGGCAAGGATTACGCGACCGTCCAGAAGGGCGGCGGCGGTCTGGCCAAGCGCGACCTGAACCGGCGCGAGAAGGTGCTGGCTTACGGCGCCGTGATCTTCATCCTGCTGCTGGTGCTGTCGCCCCATATCGGGCTGCTGCTGCTGTCGCTGGGCACGATCTGGAGCTTTGCACCCCTGCCTGACGGTTATACGCTGGCGAACTATGCCCGCATGTGGGAAGGCTCGCAGGGCTATATCACCAACACGCTGCTTTATGCGGGCATCGCCGCGCTTGGCGACGTGATCCTGGGCACCGCCATCGCCTATATCGTCATGCGCACCGGCATCCGGGGCCGCAAATGGCTGGACTACATGGCCACCGCCGCGCTGGCCGTGCCGGGCGTGGTGCTGGGCATCGGCTACCTGCGCACCTTCCAAAGCGTGAATGTGCCGTTTCTTGACAAGCCCATGGCGCAATGGTGGGTCATCATCGCCATCGCACTGATGATCCGGCGGCTGCCTTATGCGCTGCGCGCCTGCATGGCGGCGCTGCAACAGGTCAGCCTTGCGCTGGAGGAAGCCGCCGAAAGCCTTGGCGCCACCAAGTCGCGCACCATCCGCCGCGTCGTCGTGCCGCTGATGACCGGGGGCATCCTTGCCGGCTTTGTCACCAGCTTTGCCACGGCGGCGGTGGAACTGTCGGCCACGATCATGCTCGTCTCGTCCGAGGCGGACAGCCCGCTGGCCTATGGCATCTACCTGTTCATGCAGACGCCTTCGGGGCGCGGCGCGGGTGCGGCGCTTGGCATCGTCGCGGTCGTCATCGTCGCCGCGGGCATGTTCCTGTCGCAAAGGATCATCGAGCGCGACAAGAAACTGAAAACATCCGGCAACGACCACTGATTGCCACAAGGAGATTTAGCCATGAAAACCGAAATGGTCGGAATCGAGATCGAAAACCTGCACCTCGCCTTTGGCCCCACCAAGGTGCTGACCGGCGTGAACCTGTCGATCAAGCCGGGCGAGTTCTTCGCCTTTCTCGGCCCGTCGGGGTCGGGAAAATCGACGCTGCTGCGCTCGCTTGCCGGGTTCGGGCCGCGCCCGTCGGGGGCGATCCGCATCGGCGGCAAGGATGTCGTCGACCTGCCGCCGTGGAAGCGCAACGTGGGCATGGTCTTTCAGTCCTATGCGTTGTGGCCGCATCTGTCGGTGCGCGAAAACGTCGCCTTCGGCCTGCGCGAACGCAAGGTGCCGGCGTCCGAGATCGGCCGCCGCGTCGATGAGGCGCTGGACCTTGTCGGCCTGAAGCATCTTGCCGACCGGATGCCGAACCAGCTTTCCGGCGGCCAGCAACAGCGGATCGCGCTGGCCCGCACCGTGGTGATCGAGCCGCAGGTGCTGCTGCTGGACGAGCCGTTGTCGAACCTTGACGCCAGCCTGCGCGTGCAGATGCGCCGCGAATTGCTGGCCTTGCAGCGCAAGCTGGGCCTGACCACCATCTTCGTGACCCATGACCAGGAAGAGGCCAACAGCACCTGCGACCGCATGGCGGTTCTGGACAAGGGCGTGATCCAGCAGATCGGCCGCCCGCAGGAACTGTATGACGCGCCGGTGAACCTGTTCGTCGCCCGCTTCCTTGGCACCGCCAACATCCTTGAGGGGCGCGTCGAAAAGCAGGGCGGCGACCTGCGCTTTGTCACCGGCTCGGGCGAGGCGCTGCCCTTGCGCGGCGGCGCCATGGGGGCGGGCTCGGTCGTGCTGCGGCCGCAGAACATCGCCATCAGCGCCGCCGCCGGTCCCGACACCATTGCCGGGCGCGTGCTGCACAGCGAATTTCTGGGCAGCCAGATCCGCTATATCGTTCGCGCCGCCGGGGCCGAGCTGGTCGTGGACAAAAGCCACCACAGCAGCGAAACCGCGGTGCCGACCGGCAGCGACGTGGCGTTGCGCGTGAACATGGACAGCGCCGTGCTGCTGAGCGCCTGACCCGCAAAGAGCAGAGGGGCGCCAGACAGGCGCCCCGGAACGGTGACGGAAAAAGGAAACGGCCGGGCGTCCCATGCGCCCGGCCGTTTCGGTTTCCTCAGGTCCTTGCGGGCCTAGCCTTCGACATAGTCGCGCAAGGCCGCCTTTTCGTCCGCCGATGCGCCCTGCTGCGGCTCGGCCGGGGTGGCGGGGATCTGCCAGCCCGGATCGACGCCGGTCATGTCGGGCAGTTCGTGGGCGATGCCCTTGTGGCAGTCGATGCAGGTCGCCTGACCCGTCAGCAGATACTTGGTATGCATCTCGGCCGCGCGCGGCGCCTGGCGCGAAAAGTCCATCGCCCCGGCGGTGTGGCAGTTGCGACATTCCAGGCTGTCATTGGATTTCAGCCGCGCCCATTCGTGCTGGGCCAGCTCAAGCCGCTTGTCCAGGAACTTCTGCCTTGTGTCGATGGTGCCGAAGATCTTGCCCCAGACTTCCTTGCTGGCCTGCATCTTGCGGGCGATCTTGTCGGTCCAGTTATGCGGCACATGGCAGTCCGGGCAGGACGCGCGCACGCCCGACCGGTTCGAGAAGTGGATGGTGCGCGTCAGTTCCTCATAGACGTTGGCGCGCATCTCGTGGCACGAGGTGCAGAACTTCTCGGTATTGGTGACTTCCAGCGCGGTGTTGAACGCGCCCCAGAAGATCACGCCGCCGATGAAGCCGCCCAGCGTCAGAAAGCCGATGCCCAGCGTACCCGCGGGCGAGGAGACGATGTTCCAGACCCACCTGATCTTGCGACCCAGCCAACTCATCTTATTCGGTCCCCATCGGCTTCATGCCCATCTTGCTCATGTCGGTAAAGCTGTTCCCGACCAAGGGCTTGGCGTCGGCCTGCGGGACGTGGCAGGCGGTGCAGAAATAGCGCCGCGGCGACACGTCGGCCAGCATCTGCCCCTGCCGGTTCATGAAATGCGTGACCGAGATCATCGGCGCGCCCGATCCCTCGGTCGCCTCGCGGCGATGGCAGGACATGCAGCGGTTGGCATTGTTGGTCAGCTGATAGCCCTCGATCGAATGGGGGATGATCGGGGGCTGTTCGGGGTACTGGCGCATCAGCCGCACGTCATCGGCGATCCAGCGCGGGATCGGGCCGGCGGGGTCCACCTCCATCGCCGGGTCGGGGCCGTTCAGTTCGGGCGAACTGCGCAGCCCGGCCTGCTGGGCCATCACGGTCCCCGTGACGAAGATCGCGGCCAGCGCAAGGATGATCAGGCGAAGCGGGCTCATACGGGAACGATCTTGACTGCGCATTTCTTGAAATCCGTCTGTTTGGAGATCGGGTCGGTCGCGTCCAACGTGACCTTGTTGATCAGCTTCGAGGCATCGAACCACGGCACGAACACCACGCCCGTGGGCATCCGGTTGCGGCCACGGGTCTCGACCCGCATCCGCACCTCGCCCCGGCGCGAGACGACCCGCACCTCGGAGCCCTGGTTGAAGCCGCGTTCACGCGCGTCGGCGGCGTTCATGAACAGCACCGCGCCCGGGAAGGCCTTGTAAAGTTCCGGCACGCGCATGGTCATCGACCCGGAATGCCAGTGTTCCAGCACCCGGCCGGTGACCAGCCAGAAGTCGTATTCATCGTCCGGGCTTTCCGCCGGCGGCTCATAGGGCACGGCCAGAATGACCGCGCGGCCGTCCTTGTTGCCGTAGAACTGCACCTCGGTTCCCGGCTCCACATAGGGGTCGCGCCCCTCGCGGAAACGCCAGAGCGTTTCCTTGCCGTCCACGACCGGCCAGCGCAGCCCGCGCACCTCGTCCGACTGATAGGTGTCATAGGGCGCAAGGTCATGGCCATGGCCGCGGCCAAAGCTGGCATATTCCTCGAAGATGCCCTTTTGCAGGTAGAAGCCGAAATCCTTGGCCTCCTGGTTGGCATAATCCTCGCGGATTTCGGACAGCGGGAACTTGTCCACCTGACCGTTGGCGAACAGCACCTGATAAAGCGTCTTGCCCTTGTATTCGGGGTTGGCCTCCAGCAGTTCGGCGGGCCACACCTCATCCGTGGTGAAGCGCTTCGAGAACTCGACCAGCTGCCACAGGTCCGAGCGCGACTCGCCGGGTGCATCGACAAGCTGGTGCCAGGCATGGGTGCGGCGTTCGGCATTGCCGTAGACGCCTTCCTTTTCCACCCACATCGCGGCCGGCAGGATGATGTCGGCGGCCAGCGCCGTCACCGTCGGATAGGCGTCCGAGACCACGATCATGTTGTCGGGGTTGCGATAGCCCGGATAGGTCTCGTTCGAGGTGTTCGGCCCGGCCTGCAGGTTGTTGTTCACCTGGATCCAGTAGAAGTTCAGCTTGCCGTCCTTCAGCATCCGGTCCTGCAGCACGGCGTGATAGCCGGGCTTGGGGTTCAGCAGGCCCGTGGGCAGCTTCCACAGTTTTTCGGTCTTGGCGATGTGTTCGGGGTTCGTCACCACCATGTCCGCCGGCAGGCGGTGCGAGAAGGTGCCGACCTCGCGCGCGGTGCCGCAGGCCGAGGGCTGGCCGGTCAGCGAGAAGGGCGAGTTGCCGGGTTCGGAAATCTTCCCGGTCAGCAGGTGGATGTTGTAGACAAGCTGGTTGGCCCAGACGCCGCGGACGTGCTGGTTGAAGCCCATCGTCCACAGCGACATGACCTTTTTCGACGGATCGGCGTAAAGTTCGGCCAGATCCTTCAGGAAGCCCGGCTCGACCCCCGACAGTTCGCTGACATATTCCAGCGTATAGTCGGCGACGAAGGCCTTGTAGGCCTCGAAATCCGAGGGGTCCATCCGGGCCGCGTCGGCGGCGCCGGTGGCGGCCTGTTCCAGCGGGTGTTCGGGGCGCAGGCCATAGCCGATATCGGTCTGGCCCTTCTTGAAGACCGTGTGCTTGGCGACGAAATCCTCGTTCACGCGGCCGGTCTGGATGATGTGGTTGGCGATATAGTTCAGGATCGCCAGGTCCGTGCCCGGCTTGAACACGATCGGAATGTCGGCAAGGTCCATGCTGCGATGGGTGAAGGTCGACAGCACCGCGCATTTCACCCCCGGCGTGCCCAGCCGGCGGTCGGCAAGGCGCGTCCACAGGATCGGGTGCATTTCCGCCATGTTCGAGCCCCACAGCACGAAGGCGTCGGCATGTTCGAAATCGTCATAGCAGCCCATCGGCTCATCGATGCCGAAGGTGCGCATGAACGCCACCGCCGCCGAGGCCATGCAGTGCCGCGCGTTCGGGTCAAGGTTGTTCGTGCGAAAGCCGCCGCGCATCAGCTTGCTGGCGGCATAGCCTTCCAGCACCGTCCACTGGCCGGAACCGAACATGCCCACGGCCGTCGGGCCCTTGGCCTTCAGGACCTCCTTGACCTTGGCGGCCATGGTGTCGAAGGCCTCTTCCCAGGTCACCGGCTCGAACTGGCCTTCCTTGTCGTAGACGCCGTTCGTCTTGCGCATCAGCGGCGTGGTCAGGCGGTCGGTGCCATACATGATCTTGGACAGGAAATAGCCCTTGACGCAGTTCAGGCCACGATTGACCTCGGCCTGCATGTCGCCATGGGTGGCCACGACCTTGCCTTCCTTGACGCCGACCATGACGCCGCAGCCGGTGCCGCAGAACCGGCAGGGCGCCTTGGACCACTTGATTTCCAGCGCCTCGACACCGCCAGAGACGGGTTGCGCCGCGGCGGGCAGGCTCAGGCCGGCGGCCCCGGCCGCCACGGCCACGGCCTGCGCCTTCAGAAGGTCGCGCCGCGTCATATCTGTTGTCATGCCTGGGGCTCCTCTTCTTCGGAATGTTCGTAAACCATGTTGGCGGCGACGACGCCGGCCATCTTTGCAATGTCGGTCAGACGGTCGCCCATTTCGCGGCTGCTGCGCCCCTCGATGGTGACGACGGCGCGCGCGCCTTCGGCGGCGTGCAGTTCGACGCCCGGCAGGCTGGGCAGGATGGACAGCACCTCGGCCTCGCGTCCGGGCAGGATCGAGACGACGGCGCTGGAGATGTGATAGCGGCTTGGCTCAGGCATGTGCGGTCTCGGTGATAGTCTCGGGCGTGGTCATTCGGGGTTGGGCGGCGATGGCGGCGCTGGGACAGGGCGCGACGCAGGCGCCGCAGCCGGTGCAGCGCCCGGCATCCAGCACCGGCAGGAACGGGCCGCCCGCGCGGGGCTGAAAACGGATCGCCTCTTCGGGGCAGGCGTCGCGACAGGTCATGCAGGTGACGCCGCGCCGCGCAAGGCAGGCGTCCGAGATCGCGGCGACATGGTGCATGACGCGCGGCTCTGCGAAGACGGGCTGGGTGCAGGCATTCGCGCAGGCATTGCAGAAGGTGCATTCCCCGGCGCTGAAATCGATGGCAATGCGGCGGTCGCGGATCACCAGAATGTCGGTCGGGCAGGCACCTATGCAATCGCCGCAGCCGGTGCAGGCGGTCAGCGTTTCCATGCTGATGCCCGGCGGCAGCGGCCGGAAGCCGGGCGCCGGGCGTGCGGTCAGAAAACCGCGCCGGCTGAAGCCGTCATGGCTTGCCGGTGCTGAGGCGGTGCTGCCCATGTCAGTGCCCCATTGGCCCGGGAGGGCCGGCGAGGATCTGGTAGAACCAGACAAGGAAGCCGTAGCCACCCACGAAACACACCGCCAGGAACGGCCAGATGCCAAAGGCAAGGATGGCGAAGGTCAGAAGTTCCCGTGCCCGCGACGGCGTGGCGGCTGCGGTCGGTTCGGTCTTGCGCTGCTCAGACATCTTCCAAAACAAGAGCTGTGGCTGGCGTCCTGCGCCATGCCCCGGGGGGATGGCGCGATCAGCAAGCTGACGGTGATAAGTGCGAACTTTGTCCGCCCCGAAAAAAGGCCGGGAACGGCTATTTGGGCGTTCTGAATTCCCGTATCCTTGACCTTTATCAAGTGCAGGTCAAGACGGTTGAGATTTTTTAAGTCGCTATGTTTGAATGGGAATATCGATCCGGGTGGCGGCAGAAGGGGCCGGTTTCAGCCCCTTTGCGCGCGCAGCCAGTGGTCCAGCGACCAGCGCCCGGGGCCTTCGGCGATCAGCGCCAGCAGGCAGGCCGCCCACAGCCCATGCGTCTGCCAGGCCGAGGGGTAGACAAAGATCTGGATCACCGCGGTCATCGCCAGCAATCCCAGCGCCGCAAACCGTGTGCCAAGGCCAAGGACCAGCAGCACCGGCAGCGCGTGTTCGGCCAGCGTGGCCAGCACCGCCGCCCAGTCCGGCGGTATCAGCGGCAGCGCATATTCGTTGCGAAACAGGAACCATGTGCTGTCGGCGATGGCCCAGCCATCCACCTTGGTCCGCCCCGAGGCGAAAAAGACCGAGGCCGGAAACAGCCGCAACGCCAGCGCCACCAGCGACCATGGCAGCCGCGCCAGCAGCCGGTCCAGGGGGGCAAGAAAGCCTGTCAGGATCATGCCCGGCCCTTCGATGGAAATGCGGTAAAGGCGCCGGCCTCGGCCAGCATCAGCAAAAGCGGGCCGGCCTGATGGTCGGGCCGCGCGTCAAGCGCCGTCTGCGCGGCGCCCAGCAGCGTGGCGCCGGCCATGGCGGCGCGCAGGAAGGTCACGTCACCGGGGCGCAGCAGCAGGACCTGCACCCGATCTGCCGGGTCGCGCAGGATCAGCGCGTCCTCGGGCGTGCCGGCATCCAGTTCGCCCGGCTCGGCGCCGGGCTGGTTCGCCCGCCAGATGCTGACGGCGGCAAGACGCGCCTGCAACAGCCGGGCCGAGGGATGCAGCCTTGCCCCGCAGGAGGCCGGCGCCGCCGCCGCCTGCGTCAGTCCGGCGGGGGTCGCCGCGATGGCGTCGGGGGCGTGATAAGCCTCGCCCCGCAGCCATTCCAGCCGCGCCACATCGGCCAGATAGGGCAGGCCGGCCAGCGGCGGAAAGCCGTGCAGGAAGCCCGCGAAAGCCTCGCCCCACTGGAACAGCATCGGCGAGGCGGGCGGATGCGCGGTCTGGAATTCACGCGCGACGGCGGCAAAGCATTCGGCGCCCAGCAGCCGCTCGATCACCGGGAAACGCGTGGCCAGCGCCCGGCCAAGGCTGTGGGCGACATTGTTGCGATAGACGGCAAAACGGCGCGCGGCCTCGGCCGGGTCGCGGGCGGTGACGCCCGGCGGCAGCACGCCCGAGGCAAGGCCGGCGCGGAATTCGGCGATCAGCTCAGCATGCGTCGGCAAGGCAGCCTCCGCGAACGCCTTCGAGGATGCCGGCGGCGCGGCGGGCCTCGGCCAGCAGGTCGGGCAGGGGCGGCACGTCATTGTCCCATTCGATCAGCGTCGGCAGCGGGCCGGTGCGGGCCATGGTTTCGGCGTAAAGCGCCCAGACCGGATCGGCGACCGGGCTGCCGTGATCGTCGATCAGCAACGGCCCCGAGGGCAGCTCCTCGGTCGCATGGCCGCCCAGATGAATCTCGCCCACTGCGGCCAGCGGGAAGGCGGCCAGATAGGCGCGCGGGTCGGCGCGGTGGTTGGTGGTCGAGACGAAGACATTGTTGATGTCCAGCAAAAGCCCGCAGCCGGTGCGGTGGGCGACCTCGGCCAGAAATTCGGTCTCGGCCAGCGTCGATTGCTGGAACAGGATATAGGTCGCCGGGTTTTCCAGCAGCATCCGCCGGCCCAGCAGGTCCTGCACCTCGTCGATATGGTCGCAGACGATGGCCAGCGTTTCGGGCGTATAGGGCAGGGGCAGCAGGTCGTTCAGATATTCCGCGCCATGGCTGGACCAGGCCAGATGCTCGGAAAAGCTTTCCGGCCGATAGCGGTCGAGCAGCGCCCGCAGCCGCGCCAGATGGTCGCGATCCAGCCGCCCCGGGCCGCCGATCGACAAGCCGACCCCGTGGATCGAAAGCGCATAGTCCTGCCGCAGCGCCGCCAGTTGCCGATGCGGCGGACCGCCCGCGCCCATGTAATTCTCGGCGTGGATTTCAAGAAAACCCAGCGCCGGGCGGGTTTCGCGGATGGCGGCGAAATGTTCGGGCTTGAAGCCGATGCCCGGCGCGGCTGGCAGCGAAGTCATGAGGATGCCTCCTTCCAGGGAAAAAGGGCCGGGCCGGTCGGGGCCCGGCCGGGATATCAGGACTTGACCGGCTCAAGCGAGCCCATGCCGTTCGGCGTCTTGATGGTGGTGCAGGTGCCGGCGGGGACGTATTTCCAGGCATTGCCCTGATAGTCCTTGGTCGAGGTGCCGGCGCAGGTGGTGCCGGGACCGGCGGCGCAGTCGTTCTTGCCGGCCATGGAAACGCCGTAGCATTTTTCCATCGCGACCTCGCCGGGTTTCTTGGCGTCGTCCGCCTGGGCGGCGGCGGCCATCGACAGCGCGGCGGTCAGCGCCGCGGTCAGGGTCAGGCTTTTGTCGAACATGCTCATCACAGTCTCCTTTGTGTCTGGGTGGGGCCGTATCGCGGTCCTCGGGCAGTCCATTCGCAAGAGGGGCGGGCGGGGTTACACCCCCTCACGCAACCGTGTTCCGCGTCAGTGATGACGATTTTTTCACGCATCGGGTGTAATGTTGCCAGTGCCGGGCACGAATGGACAGTCACGATGACGGATCGCGAAACCGAATGGGCAGCGCTCTTGCGGGCGGCGAATGCCGGGGACGGGCAGGCCTATGCCCGGTTCCTGCATGCCGTGACGCCGGTCCTGCGCGGCATCCTGCGGTCGCGGGGCCGGGCGCTGGAGGCCGCCGCGCACGAGGATGTCTTGCAAGAGGTGCTGCTGGCCATCCACGACAAGCGCCACACCTGGCGCGAGGATGCGCCGCTGCTGCCATGGCTTTACGCCATCGCGCGCTACAAGCTGGCCGATGCCTTTCGCAGGCGGAGGACGGCGATCCACCTGCCGATCGAGGATTGGCAGGACCAGCTTGCCGCGCCCGAGGCGGACCCCGGCGCCGCCCGCGACAGCGCGGCGCTGATCGGGCGGCTGGATGCGCGCTCGGCCGCCATCGTGCGCGCGGTCAGTCTGGACGGGGAAAGCGCGGCCGAGGTCGGCCAGCGCCTTGAGATGAGCGAAGGCGCGGTCCGCGTCACCCTGCATCGGGCGATGCGGCGGATGATGCGGATCGCAAAAGGGGAACCGGAATGAACACCGACGATCTGATTGCGACGCTTGCCTTGCGTCCCGCCCCGCCGCCCCTGCGGGCCGGATGGCTGGGGCTTGAGCTGCTGGCCGCGATCGCCGGCAGCGCGGCGCTGTTTCTGGCGGTGGCCGGGCCGCGCGCCGGGTTGCCGGGCCTGTGGGAAAACCCGCTGATCGCGGCCAAGACGCTGTGGCCGGCGATCAGTTGCCTTGTCGCGCTGCCGATGCTGCTGGCGCTGCTGCGGCCCGAAGGGCGGATCGCGCATCCCGCGCGGCTGGCGTTGCTGCCGGCGCTGGCGGCGGCGCTGTGGATCGCGGGCTTTGCCGGCCGCGCGCCCGCCGCGCGCTTTGCGGAATTCGCGGCGCTGCCCATTGTCGAATGTGTCGGGCTGATCCTTGTCATCGCCACCGTCCCGCTGTGGCTGGCGTTGCGGCTGGCGGCGCGGGGGGCGCCGACGCGGCCCGCGCTGACCGGGGCCATGGCCGGGCTGGTCGCCGGGACCGGCGCGGCGGCGGGCTATTCCTTCTTTTGCCTTCAGGACAACCCGCTGTTCTATGTGACCTGGTATGGCACCGCCACCCTGCTGAGCATGGCCGCGGGCGCATGGGCGGGCGCGCGGCGGCTGCGCTGGTAGGGCCGCAAATGCCTGACCGGCCCGCTTGTTTGCGCCGATTTTCGGCATAAAGTGGCAGGGGCAGGGGGCGGGCTGCTTTCGCGTGACAGGCATCGCGGGACCATCATCATGGGCGCGATCCGGGTCGCGTCGCCACGGCGCCGGCGCGTGCGGGACAAGGATCAGCCCGGGGGGAACCAGTCATGGCGATTTATGCCAGCATCCATCACCTAACCCATTATCGCTATGACCGCCCGATCACGCTGGGGCCGCAGATCATCCGCCTGCGCCCGGCGCCGCAATCGCGCACCAAGGTGCTGTCGCACAGCCTGAAGGTCTCGCCCGGCGGGCATTTCGTGAACCACCAGCAGGACCCCTATGGCAACTGGCTGGCCCGCTATGTCTTTCCCGAGCCGGTGACCGAGCTGAAGATCGAGGTCGATCTGGTCGCCGACATGTCGGTCTATAACCCCTTCGATTTCTTCGTCGAGGACAGCGCCGAGTTTTATCCCTTCGACTATCCCGCCGATCTGCATGACGATCTGGTGATCTATCGCACGCCCGAACCGGCCGGGCCGCTGCTGACGCAGTTCCTGGCCGGCATCCCGCGTGAGCGTCAGCGCATCGTCGATTTCCTTGTGGCGCTGAACGCGCGGGTGAACGGCGCGGTCGCCTATACGATCCGCATGGAGCCGGGCGTGCAGACGCCCCAGGAAACGCTGGCCATCGGTTCGGGTTCGTGCCGCGATTCAAGCTGGCTGCTGGTGCAGGCGCTGCGCAACCTTGGGCTGGCGGCGCGTTTCGTGTCCGGCTATCTGATCCAGCTTGCGCCGGACGTGAAGTCGCTGGACGGCCCCTCGGGGACCGAGGTGGATTTCACCGACCTTCACGCCTGGGTCGAGGTCTATATTCCCGGCGCGGGCTGGATCGGGCTGGACCCGACCTCGGGTCTGCTGACGGGCGAAAGCCATATCCCGCTGGCGGCGACGCCGCATTACCGCAATGCGGCGCCGATCTCGGGCGGGTTCAGCAGCGCCGGCGCCCCCGAGGTCGAATTCAATTTCGACATGCAGGTGCGCCGCGTGGCCGAGCATCCGCGCATCACCCGCCCCTTCAGCGACGAGGCATGGGCCGAACTGAACGCGCTTGGCCACAAGGTCGATCAGGTGCTTGCCGCCGGCGACGTGCGCCTGACCATGGGCGGCGAGCCGACCTTTGTCTCGATCGACGATTTCGAGGCGGCGGAATGGAACAGCGACGCCGTCGGCCCGATGAAGCGCGACCTTGCCGACAAGCTGATCCGGCGCCTGCGCGACCGCTTTGCGCCGGGCGGTTTCCTGCATTACGGGCAGGGCAAATGGTATCCGGGCGAAAGCCTGCCGCGCTGGACCTTTTCGCTTTACTGGCGGCGCGACGGCCAGCCGGTCTGGAAAAACCCCGAACTGGTCGCGCGCGAGGCGCAGGATTACGCCGCCGACGCCGATCAGGCGCATGACTTCATGGCGACCTTTGCCGAAAAGCTGGGCATCGCCCCTGACCACGCCCAGCCCGCCTATGAGGACCCGGCCGAGTGGATCCTGAAAGAGGCGAACCTGCCGCCCAATGTCTCGCCCGAGAATTCGCGCCTGAAAGACCCCGAGGAGCGGTCGCGTTTCGCGCGGGTCTTTTCGCGCGGGCTGACCGAACCTTCGGGCTTCGTGCTGCCCTTGCAGCGCTGGCAGTCGCGTGCGGCCGGGCCGCGCTGGCAGTCGGAAATGTGGAAGCCCCGGCGCGGGCATCTGTTCCTGATCCCCGGCGACAGCCCGGTGGGCTTTCGCCTGCCGCTGGCGGGGCTGCCCCATATTCCGCCGGCGCAATATCCCTATAGCTACCCGGCCGATACCTCGATCCCGCTGGCGCCGCTGCCGGATTTCCACGACCGTCTGGCCACCCGCCGCGCCGAGGTTCAGGCCGAGATCGACCGCCTTGCCGGCGAGCAGGCCGAACAGGCGGCCATGCTGCCCCCGGTCAGCGCCGGTCACGACCAGACCGGGCAGATCAGGGCCGAAAAGAGCCGCCGCCAGCGCATCGTGCCGCAGGACGGTGTCGATCCGGCGCAGGGCTCGGTGCGCACCGCCATCGCCATCGAGCCGCGCGACGGGCGGCTTTGCCTGTTCATGCCGCCCTGCGAGACGCTGGAGGATTACCTTGAACTGCTGGCCACCGCCGAGGCGACCGCGGCCGAGCTGAACCTGCCCATCCATATCGAGGGCTACGCGCCCCCCCATGACCCGCGCCTGAACGTGATCCGCGTCGCCCCCGACCCCGGCGTGATCGAGGTGAACATCCACCCCGCCCATAGCTGGGACGACTGCGTGGCCACGACCGAGGCGATCTATGCCGAGGCCCGCCAGTGCCGCCTTGGCGCCGACAAGTTCATGATCGACGGCCGCCATACCGGCACCGGCGGCGGCAACCATGTCGTCGTCGGCGGCGCCACGATGGAGGACAGCCCCTTCCTGCGCCGCCCCGATCTGCTGAAATCGCTGATCCTGATCTGGCAGCGCCACCCCTCGCTGAGCTACCTGTTCTCGGGGCTGTTCATCGGGCCGACCTCGCAGGCGCCGCGCATCGACGAGGCGCGCCATGACGGGCTTTACGAACTGGAAATCGCGCTGGACCAGATCGGCGACCCGGTGGCGGGGGGCGCGCTGCCGCCGCCATGGCTGCTGGACCGGCTGTTGCGCAATATCCTGATCGACGTGACCGGCAATACCCACCGCGCCGAAATCTGCATCGACAAGCTGTATTCCCCCGACGGCCCCACCGGCCGGCTGGGGCTGGTCGAGTTCCGCGGCTTTGAAATGCCGCCGCATCCGCGCATGAACCTTGCCCAGCAACTGCTGATCCGCGCCATCGTCGCGCGCTGCTGGACCTCGCCCGTGCGGGGCAGGCCGGTGCGCTGGGGCACGGTGCTGCATGACCGCTTCATGCTGCCGCATTTCATCTGGCAGGACTTCCTGTCGCTGCTGGACGATCTGGCGCTGCACGGCTTTCGCCTTGATCCGGTCTGGTATCAGGCGCAGTCCGAGTTCCGGTTCCCCTTCTGCGGCCAGGTCGAGGTCGAGGGCGTCAATCTGGAACTGCGCCAGGCGCTTGAGCCATGGCATGTCCTGGGCGAGACCGGCGCCATCGGCGGCACGGTGCGCTATACCGACAGTTCGGTGGAACGGCTTCAGGTGCGCATGACCTCGCTCAGCCAGGACCGTTACCGCGTGGTCTGCAATGGCCGCCCGGTGCCGATGACGCGCACCGCGACCAGCGGCGAAAGCGTGGGCGGCGTGCGCTTCAAGGCGTGGCAGCCGGCGGCGGCGCTGCATCCGGTCCTGCCGGTCAATGCGCCGCTGACCTTCGACATCTATGACGACTGGACGGGGCGTGCGATCGGCGGCTGCGTCTATCACGTCGCCCATCCGGGCGGGCGGAACTATGACACCTTCCCCGTGAACGGCTACGAGGCCGAGGCGCGGCGCTTGTCGCGTTTCCAGCCGCACGGCCACAGGCCCGGCGAATACCGCCCCGCGACCGAGGCGCCGAACCCGGAGTTTCCGATGACGCTCGACCTGCGGCGGGCGCCTTGGATATGACTGCGGCATGACGCCAGCCGCCCCGACCAGACCGCCGCCGATTCTGGACGGCTACGCCCCGCAACCGGGCGTGGCCGACGAGCTTTACGACGCGCAGGGGCGGATGCGGCCGGTCTGGTCCGCCTTCATCGACCAGCTTGCTGCGCTGAGCCCCGATCAGATCGAAACCCGGCTGGCGCGGGGAGAGCAATATCTGCGCGATGCCGGGGTCTATTTCCGCTTTTACGCGGGCGGCCCGGCGCAGGACCGCGAATGGCCGCTAAGCCATGTGCCGGTGCTGATCCCCGAACAGGAATGGGCGGCGATCTGCGACGGGCTGACCCAGCGGGCGGAACTGCTGGAAATGGTCATGGCCGACCTTTACGGACCGGGCCAGCTTGTCCGCGACGGCCACCTGCCCGCCGAACTGGTCGCCGGCAATCCGCAATGGCTGCGTCCGCTGGTCGGCGTGCCGCCGCGTTCCGGCCATTGGCTGCACCACCTTGCGTTCGAGATCGGGCGCTCGCCCGATGGCTCGTTTCTGGTGCTGGGCGACCGGGCGCAGGCGCCCTCGGGGTCGGGTTTCGCGCTGGAAAACCGCATGGCGACGATGCGGATGTTTGCCGACCCCTTCCCGCGCACCCATGTCCACCGGCTGGCGGGCTTTTTCCGCGCCTTCCGCGAGGCGATGGAGACCATGGCCGGCGGCCGCCGCAGCGCCATCCTGACGCCGGGGCCGAACAACGACACTTATTACGAACACACCTATATCGCCCGCTACCTTGGCATGACCCTGCTTGAGGGCGAGGATCTGACCGTGCAGGACGGGCAGGTGATGGTGCGCACCGTGCGCGGGCTTGAGCCGCTGGGCCTGCTGTGGCGGCGCATCGACGGCGAATTCGCCGACCCGCTGGAGCTGAACGAGGGCTCGCAGATCGGCACCCCCGGCCTGATCGGCGCGCTGCGGCGGGGCAATCTGTCGCTGATCAACGCGCTTGGCTCGGGCGTGGTCGAGGCGCGCGCCTTCATGGCCTTCCTGCCGCGCATCTGCGAAACCCTGCTGGGCGAGCCGCTGCGCCTGCCCAATATCGCGACATGGTGGTGCGGTCAGCCGGCCGAGCGTGCGCATGTCACCGAAAACGCCGGCCGCATGATGATCGGCGAGGCGCTGGACCCCGCGCTGCCCTTTGCCATCGGCGCGCAGACCGCGCTTGGCGGGCAGTTCCTTGGCGGCACGGCGCAGGAAAGCCTTGGCGACTGGATCGCCCGCAACGGCGCCCGGCTGGTCGGGCAAGAGGCGGTGACGCTGTCCACCACCCCCGCCTGGTCCGACGGGCGGCTGGTGCCGCGCCCCATGACCATCCGCGTCTTTGCCGCGCGCACCGCCGCCGGCTGGACCTTCATGCCCGGCGGCTATGCCCGGATCGGCAAGACCGGCGACACCACGGCGCTGGCGATGCAGGCCGGCGGCTCGGTCGCGGATGTCTGGGTGATGTCGCCGCAGCCGGTGCAGCCCGACACGCTGGTGGTCTCGGACGGGTACGCGCGCGCCGCCCCCGGCATCCTGCCCACCCGCGCGGCTGAGAACCTGTATTGGCTGGGCCGCTATAGCGACCGGACCGAGGGCGCGATCCGCGTCCTGCGCGCCTGGCACCTGCGCCTGGCCGAGACCGGCGACCGCACGGACGCCCGGCTGGTGGCGCTGGCGGCGTTCCTTGGCCGCATCGGCATCGATGTCGATGAGCCGATCCCCGAGGCGCTGCTGGGGCTGATCGCCTCGGCCCGGTTTGCGGCGTCCAAGGTCCGCGACCGCTTTTCGCCCGATGGCTGGGCGGCGCTGAACGATCTGGCCAAGACCGCCGACCGGCTGGCCCCGCGGGTGCGGCGCGGCGACGATGCGGCGCATGCCATGTCGGTTCTGCTGCGCAAAATTTCCGGCTTTTCGGGGCTGGTGCATGAAAACATGTATCACTTTGCCGGCTGGCGCTTTCTGCTGCTGGGCCGCGCGCAGGAACGCGCCGACGGCACGCTGATGATGCTTTCCGGCTTTACCGCCCCCGACGCGCCGCCCGGGATGCTGGAAATCGCCATCGAGGTCGGCGACAGCGTGCTGACCCACCAGCGGCGCTATCGCTTTGGCCCCTCGCGCGGGACGGTGCTGGACCTGCTGGCGCTGGACGCCAGGAACCCGCGCGCGGTGCTGTATCAGATCGCGCAGATGCGCCACCATGTCGGGCGGCTGCTGGAAAAGGGCGGCGACAGCCGCGCCATCCCGCTGGAGCGGGCGCTGCTGACGCTGGACACCGATCTGCGCGTGGCCCAGCCCGATGCGCTGCCGCCCGCGCAGCTTTGCGACCTGCATGACCGGTTGGCACAGGTCCATGGCCTGATCCAGTCCACATTGCTGAGATAGGCCGATGCGTTACGATATCCTGCTGACCATCGATTACAGCTATCAGTCCGCCTCGGACCATGTGCGCAATATCCTGCGGCTGATCCCGCAGGACGGTCCGGGCCAGCGCGTCAGCGCCGCGCAACTGACCATCGATCCGCCCCCGGACGAACGCCGCGACGGGCAGGATTTCTTTGGCAATGCCATGACCTCGGTCGCGTGGCACGAGCCGGTGCAGAAGATCACCTTCTGCCTGACCGCCAGCGCCGAACGCGTCAGCCCGCCTGCCGCCGACCTGTCGCCGCGGCTGGACGAGCTGGCGGCGCAGGTGGCGGCGGCGGCCGGGCTGGGGCCGGCCTCGCCGCAGCATTACCTTGCGCCCTCGCCGCGCATCGCCCCCGATGCGGCGATCACCGAATTCGCGCGGCAGGCGCTGCCCGAGGGCGCCTCGGTCCGCGCCGCCATCGAGGCGCTGGGGCAGGGGCTCTACAAGGCGATGACCTATGACCCCGAGGCGACCGATGTGACCACCCCCCCGGCCGAGGCCTTTGCCGCGCGCCACGGGGTCTGTCAGGATTTCGCGCAGATCATGGTCGCCGGGCTGCGGGGACTGGGGGTGCCGGCGGGCTATGTGTCGGGGTTCCTGCGCACCTATCCGCCGCCCGGCCAACCGCGGCTTGAGGGGGTGGACGCCATGCACGCCTGGGTCATGGCATGGGCCGGTCCGGCGCAGGGCTGGGTGGAATACGACCCCACCAACGCGCAATGGGCGGGCGAGGATTACATCACCGTCGCCATCGGCCGCGATTATGCCGACGCCGCCCCCGTCAAGGGCGCGATCCGCACCGCCGGCGGTCAGGACAGCACGCAGGCGGTGGACGTGATCCCGCTGGATCAGCCGGGCTTCTGATCCGACAGGCGGCGCAGGATGCGCAGGCTGCGGCGCACGACCGTGATCGCGGTCAGCGCGATCACCAGTCCCAGCGCCCAAAGCAGCACCGGCCAACCGATGCCAAGGATCAGCGCCAGCGCCTGCGCCAGCGCGCCGCCGGTCACCACCGCCATGCGATGCGACTTGGCCCCCGGCCCGGAAAAGTCCGACCCCAGCCCCGCCGCGCGGCCGAATTCGCGCAGATAGGCGGTCATGACCGCCAGCGCCCCGGCCAGCAGGCCAAGGGACAGCGAGCCCGCCGCCGCCCCGAAACCGGCAAGGATCAGCAGGTCCGAGACGCGGTCCGGCACCTCGTTCCAGAAGGCGCCGTCGGGGCTGCCCATGCGCCCCTCGACCGCGACAAGCCCGTCGAACAGGTTGCACAGCAACCGCATCTGCGTCAGCCCCGCGCCCGCGACCAGCAACAGCCCGGCCCAGAACGGCCCGGTGCAGGCCGAAAGCGCGAAGGCTGCAAATGCCAGCGCCGCCGCCACCACCGACCCCATCGAGATGTGGTTGGGCTGGACGCGCTCTTCGACCAGACGACGGGTGACATAGGCCGCCCATTTCGTATTGCGGCTGGCGATGGGCCTGCGGCTGAAATCCTCGGTCATAGCCACCCCCAGGCCAGAATATGCAGGAAGACCGGCGCCGAGAACACAAGGCTGTCCAGCCGGTCAAGAATACCGCCATGGCCCTGGACCAGCGTGCCCCAGTCCTTGACGCCGCGGTCGCGCTTGATGGCGGACATGATGAGGCCGCCGAAAAAGCCGAAGGTGGTGACGACCAGCGCCACCAGCCCGGCCTGCCACCAGCCAAAGGGCGTGATCGGCGCCAGCGCCATGCCCAGCAGGCTGGCGCTGAGCATCCCGCCCGCCAGCCCCTCGACGGTTTTCGAGGGCGAGACGCGCGGCGCCAGCTTGTGCCGGCCAAGGCTTTTGCCCCAGACATATTGCAGCACGTCCGAGGCCTGCACGACAAGGATCAGCCACGCGACCAGCGTAAAGCTGCTGTAGCGATAGCCGGGGATCTGCAATTGCAGGATCGCCGGAATATGCGAAACGCAATAGACGCAGACCATCAGTCCCCATTGCGTTTCCGACACGCGGGTCAGAAAGCCCGCGACCTCGCCCTTGAAGACGGTGACGACGGGCAAAAGCAGGAAGCAATAGACCGGGATCAGCAGCGCGGCAAAGATCGGCACGTTCAGCCAGACCAGCAGATATTGCAGCGGCAGGATGACATAAAAGGCGATGGCCAGCGCGTCGTGATCGGCGCGGCGCGTATGGGTGATGGTGGCGAATTCGCGCAGCGCCGCAACCGAACACAGTGCAAAGAACACCGTGATCGCCGTCGCGCCAAGCGTGAAGATCAGCGCCAGAACGCCGATCATCACCCACCACGCCCAGATGCGGTCCATCAGGTTTTTTGCGGTATCGCCGCCGACCTTGCCGCTGCGGATCAGCGCCCGTGCGGCCAGCGTCGCCACGATCAGGAATGCGAAAAGCCCATAGAAGACAAAGGCAGAGGGGGATTGGAAACGCGACATCGCCTAGCTCCTTGGGGTGGACAGCGCCAGCATCGCCTCGGCGAGGCGGATCAGGAAGGCGTCGCGGCTTTCGTCCGGGTGCGGGCGCAGCGGGGGGCCAAAGCGCACGGCGCAGTTCATCGGCACCGGCAGGATGCTGCCCTTGGGCAGGATGCGGTCAAGGTTCAGGATCCATGCCGGGACGATCTCGGCCATGGGCGCGGCATTGGCAAGGTGGAAGATGCCGGATTTCAGCGGCAGCAGGGCCGCGTCGGTCAGGTTGCGCGTGCCCTCGGGAAAGAAGATCACGTCCTCGCCGCCGCGCAGGACTTCGGCCACGGTCTCGACCGGGTCGGCGTGGCGCTTTGCGGGGTCGCGGTCGATCAGGACGGCGCGAAAGACCTGCCCGGCGATCCAGCGCTTCAGGCCCGAGCCTTGCCAGTAATCGGCGCCGGCGACGGGGCGGGTGCGCAGGCGCTGCGAATTGGGCAACACCGACCACAACGCCACGAAGTCGGCATGGCTGACATGGTTCGCGACATAGATGCGCGGCCCCGGGCCCGGCGGCGGCAGATCGATGGCGCGTAGGCTTAAAAGCGTGCGGGCGGTGCCGACCAGCGCATTGCGCGCCAAGCGGACCGTCAACGTGGCTGTCATCGTCAAAGTTACCCTGCAATTTCTTGCCGGTCAGACTGGCACGAAAGCGTCCCCTGCGTAAGGGGGGCCGGCGCCAGCGCGGCGCGGCAAGATGCCCTGTCGGCGCCGTGCCGATATGATACGAGGGCCGGGCAACAAGGAATCGTGCATGAACGCCCTGCTTTTCGTCGCCACCGTCCTGATCTGGGGTTCGACCTGGATCGCCATCGCCATGCAGGTCGGCCCGGTGCCGGTGCTGGTCTCGGTCTTTTACCGCTTTGCGGTGGCGGCGCTGGTGCTGCTGGCGGGGCTGGCGCTGGCGGGGCGGCTGCGCCTGCCCGGGGCGCGTGACTGGCCGTGGATCGGGGCGCAGGCGCTGTGCCTGTTCGGGATGAACTTCATCTGTTTCTATTCGGCGGCGGCCTATCTGCCCTCGGGGGTGATCTCGGTCATCTTCTCGCTGGCGACGCTGTTCAATGCGGTGAACGCCCGCATCTTCTTTGGCGAAAGGATCGCCCCCCGTGCCGTGCTTGCCAGCATCCTGGGCGTCAGCGGGCTGGCGCTGCTGCTGGGACCGCAGGCGGCCGGGGCTTCGGGCGCGATGGGGGCGGGGACGATCAGGGGGATCGGCCTTGCCTGCCTTGGCACGATGCTGTTTTCGCTGGGAAACATGGTCTCGCGCAGGAACAGCGCCGCGGGCATTTCCCCCTTGCAGGCGAATGGCTGGGGCATGGCCTGCGGGGCGCTTTACCTGTCGGCGCTGATCGCGCTGACCGGCACGCCCATGGTCGCGCCGCCGGATGCGCGTTACCTGTGGGCGATGCTTTATCTTGCGGTGGTGGGGTCGGTGATCGGCTTCACGACCTATCTGATGATGGTCGCGCGGATCGGTTCGGCGCGGGCGGCCTATGCGACGGTGCTGTTTCCCATCGTCGCATTGCTGCTGTCCACGGCTTACGAAGGCTACGCCTGGCATTGGCAGGCGGTCGTCGGGCTGGGGCTGGCGCTGGCCGGGAACCTTGTGATGTTTTCGCGGCCAAGGGCGGGCAGGGCCGTGCCCGCCTGAGCCCCGGCTCAGTTCAGGTGGATCGCCTCGAAATCGGCTTTCTTGATGCCAAGGCGGCTCAGCTCGCGTTCCGAGGGCAGGTGGTTCACCCTCAGGTCCGACACGACCGAGACGGCGGCGCCAAACATGCGCATGGCCGAGCGGATAAAGCGGATGATCGTCATTTTCTTCAGTGCCTGTTCATGGAATCGTTCTTTGTGTCGGCGACTAGATGGGGCGGGGGCGGACATTCTGCAATGCAGCATTGGGCAACTCCGCCATGCCGCCAGCGCATGTCGCCGAATATGGCAAGACATAAGAAAACCCCGGCCCGAGAGGCTCGGGCCGGGGTTCTTGCGCGTCGTGGTGGGGTGCGGCGGTCAGTCCTCGTCGCCGGCAAGCTGGCTGAGAACCTCGCCCTTGCCGCGGGCGCGCAGGATCAGCGGCACGATCAGCGCCAGCGCGGCAACGCCCAGAAGGCCGGCGGCGATGGGCGACTGCACCAGATACAGCCAGTCGCCCTGGCTGATCGCCAGCGCCCGGCGCAACTGCTGTTCGGCCATCGGCCCAAGGATCAGGCCGACGACGATCGGCGCGATGGGATAGCCGAAAAGCCGCATCACATAGCCCAGCACGCCAAAGCCCAGCAGCATCCCCAGCTCGAACGCCGAGGGGTTGGCGCCGATGGTGCCCAGCGTGGCAAACAGCAGGATCCCCGCGTAAAGCCACGGCTTCGGCACGGTCAGCAGTTTGACCCACAGCCCGATCATCGGCAGGTTCAAGACCAGCAGCATGAAGTTCGCGATCAAGAGGCTGGCGATCAGCCCCCAGACCAGCGTCGGGTTGGTGGCGAACAGCAGCGGCCCCGGTTGCAGCCCGAATTGCTGGAAGCCCGCCAGCATGATCGCCGCCGTGGCCGAGGTCGGCAGGCCCAGCGTCAGCAGCGGCACCAGCGTCCCCGCGGCCGAGGCGTTGTTGGCGGCCTCGGGTCCGGCGACGCCCTCGATGGCGCCATGGCCGAATTCCTCGGGGTGTTTGCTGAGCTTCTTCTCGGTGGCATAGGACAGGAAGGTGCCGATTTCGGCCCCGCCCGCCGGCATGGCGCCGATGGGAAAGCCGATCACGGTGCCGCGCAGCCACGGCTTCCATGACCGCGCCCAGTCCTGCGCGCTCATCCAGATCGAGCCCTTGACGGCGGTGACTTCCTCATCGACATGCACGCGCTGGCCGGCGATGAACAGCGCCTCGCCCACGGCGAACATGGCGACGGCCATGGTCGTGACCTCGATCCCGTCCAGAAGCTCGGGCACGCCAAAGGACAGCCGCGCCTGCCCGGTCAACTGGTCGATGCCGACGCAGGCCAGCGCAAGACCCAGAAACAGCGAGGTCAGCCCGCGCAGCGCCGAATCGCCGAAGGCGGCCGAGACGGTGACAAAGGCCAGCACCATCAGCCCGAAATATTCGCGCGGGCCAAAGATCAGCGCCACCTTGACGATGCTGGGCGCAAGGAACGCCAGCAGCAAGGTCGCGATCAGCCCGGCGATGAAGGAGCCGATGGCGGCGGTGGCCAGCGCCGGGCCGCCACGGCCCTTGCGGGCCATCTTGTTGCCCTCCAGCGCGGTGATGATGGACGAGCTTTCGCCCGGCGTGTTCAGCAGGATCGAGGTGGTCGAGCCGCCATACATGCCGCCGTAATAGATGCCCGCGAACATGATAAGCGAGCCCGCCGCGTCCAGCCGGTAGGTGACGGGCAGCAAAAGCGCCACGGTCAGCGCCGGGCCGATGCCGGGCAGCACGCCCACCGCGGTGCCCAGCGTCACGCCGATCAGCGCGTAAAGCAGCATCATCGGCTCGGCCGCGGTCATCAGGCCCTGCATCAGGAAATCGAACGCGCCCATGCCTCAGGTCCCCGAAAAGATCAGATGCTCAAGCGGCCCGGCGGGCAGGTTCAGCATCAGCAGTTGCGAGAAGATCACCCAGACGGCAAAGGACAGGCCGATGCCGACGGGAATGGTCATGGCAAGGTTGGTCTTGCCGAAGGCCCGCGCCGTAAAGGCGAACAGGATGCCCGTCGCGATGGAAAACCCCGCGACGTGCAAGAGCAGCAACTGGGCGGCAAGGCCCGCCACGATCCACAGGACCGGGGCCGGGGCCTGACGGGGGCGGGGCGGAAAGTCGCCGCGCATGGCCTCGATTGCCGTCCAGACCGACAGGCCCAGCAAGCAGAAGGCGATGACGCGCGGCACGCTGGCCGGACCCACGCCCGAATAGCCGCCCAGATCGGCAAGGCGCGCGCTGTCCCACAGCATCACGCCCGCGACGACGGCCAGCCCGGCCGCGATAATCAGCGCCGCCGGATCCCGGCGACGCGGCGGATCGAAGCGGGTGACGCTCATTTCACCAGGCCGATGTCCTTGAGGACGGCAGCGGTCGCGGCCTCATCCTTGGCAAGCTGGGCGTCGAATTCGGCGCCCGACAGATAGGTGTCCGACCAGCCCTTGTCGGCCAGTTGCTTCTGCCAGTTTTCCGATTTCACCATCTTTTCGATATCGCCCGAGACCTTGGCCTTTTGTTCGTCCGTCAGCCCGGGGGCGGCGGCGACCATGCGCCAGTTCTGCAATTCGACGTCCAGACCCGATTCCTTCAGCGTCGGCGCCTCGACGCCGGCGATGCGTTCGGGGGCCGAGATGGCCAGCAGGCGCAGGGTGCCCGCCTTGACCTGGGCCTCGAACTCGCCGACCGAAGAGATGCCCGCCGTCACCTGGTTGCCCAGGATGGCGGCCAGCGCCTCGCCGCCGCCGGAATAGGCGATGTAGTTGATCTTGGTCGGGTCGACGCCCGCCGCCTTGGCGATCAGCCCGACCGCGATATGGTCGGTGCCCCCGGCCGAGCCGCCGGCCCAGCTGACCGCGCCGGGGTCTTTCTTCAGCGCCTCGATCAGGCCCTTGATGTCCTGGATGGGCGAGGCGGCGGGGACCACGACGGCCTCATATTCGCCGGTCAGGCGCGCGATGGGGGTCACGTCCTTCAGCGAGACGGGCGATTTGTTGGTCAGGATGGCGCCGACCATGACAAAGCCGCCGACGATCAGCGCGTCGGGGTTGCCCTTGTTCTGGCTGGCGAATTGCGCAAGCCCGATGGTGCCGCCGGCGCCGGGGACGTTCTGGACCTGAACCGATTTCGAGATGCCGTCTTCCTGCATGACGGTCTGCATGGTGCGGGCGGTCTGGTCCCAGCCGCCGCCGGGATTGGCCGGGGCGATGATGGTGTAATCGGCCATGGCCGGGGCGGCGATGGCGCCCGCAAGCAGGCTGGCAAGAACGAAATGCTTCATGGTGTTCCTCCGCGTCGGCGGGCCGCGTGCGGCGTGCCCGTCCGGTTGGTCCATTTTTATGATCGTGGTCCGCATTTCTCCCAAAATGCGGACGGTCCTCCGGGCGCGCGTCAGGCGGCCCGGTGACGGTTTCACCACAAAAACCTGTCATGGACCTGACATGAGGGGCAGAAAATTTCGCTGCCAGATCAATGGCAGATCAATGGCGTGTCAATGGCGCGGTCATTTGCCGTGGATGGCCCGGTTCCAGCGTGCCAGAAGTTTCGCGCGCGTCGCCTGATCCAGATAGGCCAGCAGGCCGGGGCTGACCGGCACCGGCTTCAGCCGCAGCCCGGCAAGGTGCTGCATCCCCCCCGCCGGGCTGGTCTGGCCCGCAACCTCAAGGCTGACGGCCGACAGGCGCAGGGTTTCCGACAGCAGGCGCTGGCCCCCGGGCGACATCATATAGGCCAGAAAGGCGGTGCCCAGATCGGGCGCCCGCGCCGCCTGCGGCACCAGCCCGACACGCGACACGACCACGGTAAAGTCCCGGGGCAGGATCAGGCCCACATCGGGATGCTGCCGCGCCCATTCCGCCGCATATGAGCCCAGAAGATTGTATCCCAGCGCCAGCCGGCCATCGGCGATGCGCTCCAACAGCTCGCCCGAGGTCGGGAATTGCTGGACGTCGGCGCGGCCCATCGCCTCGATCACGGTCCAGATGCGGGGGTAAAGCTCTTGGTCGCGGGCCATGAACAGATAGCCCACGCCCGAGCGCGCCACGTCATAGGTGCCGACGCGGCCCTGCGCCTGATCGGGATGTTCGGCGATCCAGCGCACCAGATCGGCGCGGGTGGCCGGCGGCGCCGACCCGGCGAAGCTGGGCTTGTGATAGGCAAAGACCGCGGGTTCAAAGGTCAGCGCATAGGCGGTGTCGCGCCAGTTCGCCCAGGCCGGCCATTCGGCGGTGTCGGGCGTGACGGCCGCGCGCGCATAGCCGTCATTGGCAAGCTTGACCTGCAAATCCATGGCCGAGGAAAAGGCGAAGTCCGCAGTCGGGCCGCCGGCCTCGGTCTCGGCCATGATGCGGTCGTGCAGTTCGGTGGTCAGCAGGTTTTCATAGCGCACCGCGACATCGGGATGCAGCGCCTGAAAGGCGGCGATCAGCGGCGCCGCCAGATCGGTGTCCAGCGATGAATAGATCGACATTTCGCGCCCGCCCGCGACCGGGGCGGGAAAGCTTGCGACCTCGGCCCATGCGGGGGCGGCAAGCGCCAGAAGCGCGGTCAGGACAAGGCAAAGGCGGGCAAGCGGGCGCATGATGGGTGACAGTGCCAAAGCGCGACCCCGTTCACAAGTGCGCAGCCTGCCGCTAGGCTGGCGCGTCAGGGGGGACGTGATGCGCATTCTGCTGGTCGAGGATAACCTGTCGCTGGCCGAGGGGCTGGTGACGCTGCTGCGCCAGTCCGGCTATGCGGTGGACGTGGTCCATGACGGCGCCTCGGCCGAGGCGCTGGCCATGGCGGAAAGCTTTGATCTGGTGATCCTTGACCTGAACCTGCCGCAGATGGACGGGCTTGAGGTGCTGCGCGCCATGCGGATGCGCCGCAACCCGGCCGCGGTGATGATCCTGACCGCCCGCGGCACGCCCGAGGAACGCGTTCGCGGGCTGGACCTCGGTGCCGACGACTATCTGATAAAGCCCTTCGATATCGGCGAGTTCGAGGCCCGCATCCGCTCGCTTCTGCGGCGGCAGGCGGGGTTGCGCAACTCGACCGTCAGCTTTGGCGAACTGGTGCTGGACCAGACCGCGCGCAGCTTTCTGCTGGCCGGGCAACCGCTGGACCTGCCGGCGCGGGAACGCGGGCTGCTTGAGTTGCTGATCATGCGCGCCGGCAAGGTGGTGGCGCGGGAATCGATCGTGCAGTCGCTGACCTCGCTTGAGGACGACCTTAGCGCCAATGCGATCGAGCAATATGTCAGCCGCCTGCGCAAGCGCCTTGCCCCCGCCGGGCTGACCGTCAGGACCGCGCGCGGCATCGGCTATTTCCTTGACCGGGCGGAAAGGTGAGCCGCCGCCCGTTTTCCCTGCGCCGACGCCTGCTGGCATGGCTTCTGGTGGCGACGGCCCTGCTGGGCACGGTGGCGCTGATCGACACCTGGCGCGAGGCGGTGCGCATGGCCAATGCGCTGGCCGACCGCGTGCTGGCCGGCTCGGCGCTGGTGATCGCGGAACGCGCCTCGCTGGACGAAAACGGCAAGATCGCCATCGACATTCCCTATGGCGCGCTTGAGATGCTGAGTTCGGCCGCGCAGGACCGGGTGTTCTATCGCGTCGACGGGCCGCCCGGCCATGTCGTGACCGGCTATCCCGACCTGCCGGTGGCGGTGGCGCGGCAGGGCGGGCCGCCGGTCTTTGCCAATGGCCTGTTCCGCGGCGCGCCGGTGCGGGTGGCCAGCCTTGCGCGCGGCGCCTCGACCGGCATCGACGAGGTGCCCTTTGTCGTGACCGTGGCCGAAACCACCAACGCCCGGCGCGAACTGACCCGCGCGATCCTGATGCGCTCGGCCCTGCGGCTGGCGCTGATGATCGCCGGGGCGGCGCTGATCGTCTGGATCGCGGTCAGCGTGTCCCTGCGCCCGCTTTACCGGCTGGGCGAGGAAATCGCCGAACGCAGCCCTGACGATCTGGCGCCCATCACCACCCCGGTCCCCTCCGAGGTGCGCGGACTGGTCGGCACGGTCAACTCGTTCATGTTGCGGCTGAAATCGGCGCTGGACGGCCTGCGCAACTTTACCGGCAATGCCGGGCACCAGTTGCGCACGCCTTTGGCCGTGGTGCGCACGCAACTGGCGCTGGCCGGCCGCGCCGCCACCCTGGCCGAGGCGCAGGCGGCCGCGCGCAAGGGCGATGCCGCCGTCGCCCATGCCGAACGCATCCTTGCCCAGCTTTTGCTGCTGGCCAAGGTCGATGCCGCCGGCGGCGCCAAGCCGCGCGCGCCCATCGACCTTGCCGCGCTGGCCCGCGACGTCACCGCCGAGCACATCCCCGACGCGGTCGAGCAGGGCATCGACCTTGGCTTTGAGGGCGAGGGCCCCTTGCCCGTCCGCGCCGAGGCCCTGCTGATGGGCGAGGCGCTGCGCAACCTGATCTCCAACGCCATGCTGCATACGGGCCGGGCGGCGGTCGTCACCGTGCGCCTGCGCCGGGCCGGCACGCAGGCCGTCCTTGAGGTCGAGGATAATGGCCCCGGCATCCCGCCCGGCGCCCGCGCGCGGGCCGTCAGCCGCTTTGCCCGCGGCCCGACCGAGGGGCCGGGCATGGGTCTTGGCCTGCCCGTCGTCGAGGAAATCGCGACGCTGTTCGGCGGCAGGCTGACCTTGGACGAAGGTGCGGGTGGGCGCGGGCTGCTGGCACGCCTCTCGTTGCCGCTGGCGGCGTGACCGGGCGGCATTTTTTCGCTTTCTGTAACAGGACACTTGCAAAAAGGGGTGATTCCGGGCATGTTGTCGCCGTTCGCGCAAGCGTGAACGCAGTTTGGTGGCCGGGCCCCTCTGGCGGACGTGGCGGCACGTTCGTGATGTCGGCACTGATCTTTGACCAGCCGCCTGGAACAATATCACATGACGCAAGCAAACGGTCCCCTCGCGGGGGGGAGTTCGGGCGGTACCGCCCAGCGTTCGATGATTCACTATTTCAAATGGGCATTCATCGTCACGGCCGTCGGCCTGGCCCTGGGCGCGGCCCTGGGCTGGCAAAGCACCGGCACCGTGGGCGGGATGCTTTCGGTTTTCTTCATCTGTGCCGTGCTCGCGGTGCTTGAGATCTCGCTCAGCTTCGACAACGCCATCGTCAACGCCAACAAGCTGAAGGACATGACCCCGGAATGGCAGCACCGCTTCCTGACCTGGGGTATCGTGATCGCGGTTTTCGGCATGCGGATCGTCTTTCCGCTGTTGATCGTCGTCGTCGCCGCCAATATCGGCCCGTGGCAGGCGATGGTGCTGGCCGCCACCCAGCCCGACGAATATTCGCGCATCATGCAGGACGCGCATCTGCCCATCGCGGCCTTTGGCGGCACCTTCCTGATGATGGTGGGCCTGTCCTTCTTCTTCGACCACGAAAAGGACGTGCACTGGGTGCGCTGGCTGGAAGGCCGGATGCAGAAATACGCCACCATCCGCGGCATCGAGGTCGCCATCGCGCTGATCACGGTTCTGGTCATCTCCAGCTTCCTTGACCCGGCGGAATCGCAGGTCTTCTTCCAGTCGGCGATCTGGGGGCTGCTGACGTTCCTGCTGGTCGAGGTGCTGGGCGGTCTGCTGGACAGCTCGCAAGAGACGCTGAAGACCGGCGCCAAGGGCGGTCTGGGCGCCTTTCTTTACCTTGAGGTGCTGGATGCGTCCTTCAGCTTCGACGGCGTGATCGGCGCCTTCGCGCTGACCCACAACCTGTTCGTCATCGCCATCGGTCTGGGCATCGGCGCGATGTATGTGCGCTCGATGACGATCATGCTGGTCGAAAAGGGCACGCTGGCCGCCTATCGCTATCTGGAACACGGTGCCTTCTACGCCATCATCGCGCTGTCGGTCATCATGTTCATCCAGCCGCTGGTGCATATCCCCGAGGTTGTCACCGGCCTTGGCGGCGCGACGCTGATCGGGATATCGCTCTGGTCCTCGATCCGCTGGAACCGCAAGAACCCCGACGCAGCCGCGCATCACTGACGCGCTGAAATCCCTTCGCGGCCGCCGCCCCGACCCGGGCGGCGGCCGTTTGCGTTTCGCGATCCGGGCTTTTGCGGTTAGAACGGGTGGCCCCGATCGCCGGAGTCCTGTCGTGACCAGTCTTGCCCCGTTATTCGCCCTTGCCGCGCTGATCCTGCTGAGCCTGCTGTGGCGCATCCGCCATCGTCCCGGCCCGCGCCGCGCCGGCGTGGGGCTTGGCGCGCTGGCGGCGGGGGCGATGGCGGTGGTGTCGCTGGCGCAGCCCGGGTCCGACAATGGCGGGGACGTGCAGGACTATTACAGCCAGCGCCGCAATCCGCCGCAGGCGCCGCTCAGGGTCTATCACCTTGGCCACAGCCTTGTCGGGCGCGACATGCCGGCGATGCTGATGCAGCTAGCCGGGCCGGGGCATGACTATGCGCTGCAACTGGGTTGGGGCGCCACGCTGCGCGCGCATTACGAGCCGGGCGTCGAGATCGCCGGCTTTGATCAGGAAAACGCCACGCCGAAATACCGCGACGTGCGGCAGGCACTGGCCAGTCGCGACTACGACGCCTTCGTGATGACGGAAATGATGCGGCTGTCGGATGCGATCAAATACCACCAGACCCGCGAATATGCCGCGAAATGGGCGGCCGAGGCGGTCCGTGCCGATCCCGATATCCAGATCTTCGTCTATGAAAGCTGGCACGCGCTGGATGACGGTCCCGACTGGCTGGCGCGCCTGCCGGGCGATCTGGACAGCATGTGGAAGCCCGAACTGCTATGGCCCGCCGCCCGCGCCGCCCGCCGCCCGGTCTGGCTGATTCCGGTCGGGCAGGTCATGGCGCGGCTGGTCGCCGAGGCGGAATCGCAGGGCGGCATCGCCGAGCTGAAGTCCCGCAAGGACCTGTTCGCCACCACGCCCGAGGGCGCGCAGGACCCGATCCACCCAAGCGATCTTGGCACCTACCTTGTGGCGCTGACGCATTACGCGGTGCTTTACGGCAAAAGCCCGGTCGGGCTGCCGCGTGAACTGCTGCGCGCCGATGGCAGCCCGGCGGTCGCGCCCTCGCCGGAACTGGCGCGGCGGATGCAGGAAATCGTCTGGGAAGTCGTCACCTCGATCCGCGAAACCGGCGTGCCGCCGGGCGGCCTGTAAGCGCCCCGGCAGTCGCGCCCTACCAGAACAGATGCGCCTCATCGATGGCGCGGCGCCAGAAGGCGTCGCGGTCGGCCTCGGGTTCCCAGCCCAGAAGTTGCTTCGGCTTGGTATTGTCGAAGGATGACAGGTGCCCGCGCGATTTCCAGTCGGCAAGCGAGGCCGCCCGCGCGCCCTTCTTGCGCAGGGCGTGGCGCTTGAGCCCCTGTTTCACCGCATCCGCCGCCCAAAGCGCCGTCAGGTTCGAGCCGCTGACCCGCAGGCGGGCGCCGGTGCGCGCGCGGATCGCCTCGAAATAGTCGCGGCCCGAGAACATCGCGTCGCCGATCAGGTTGAAGCTTTGGCCGATGGCCTCGGGGCGGTGCATCATCAGGATCAGCCCGTCCGAGACATCGTCGGCCAGCACGAAGGGCAGGATATTGCCGCCGCTGCCCCACAGCCGGACCGCGCCCGCGCCGTGCCAGCGCCCGATGCCCCAATGCTGCAACGGGCCGCCATCGCCCAGCACGATGCCGGGCCGCGCGATGACCAGCGGCAGGCCCTCGGCGGCCATGGCGATCAGCCGCCGCTCGCCCTCGGCCTTGGAGCGCGCATAGATATTGCGCGTCTCCATGTCGCCGAAATCGGTGGCCTCGGTGATGGTCTTGCGCGGCGCCGACATGTCATATGAGGCGATGGTGCCGGTATGGACCAGCCGGCCGACGCCCGCGCGCAGGGCGGCGCGGCCGATGCGCTCGGTCGTGGCGACGTCGTTTTCCAGCGCCGCCTGCCAGCTTTTGTCGGTGGATTTCGCAAGGTTGTAGACGCAGTCCATGCCGGCCATGGCGTCGGTCAGCCCGTCCTCGTCCCGCAGGCTGACGCCGACGGTCTCGACATGATCGGCAAGGTCGGGAAAGGGGCCGCCGCGGCCGCGCGACAGCACCCGCACGTCATGGCCCTGCGCCACCAGCCGCCGCGTCAGGTTGCGGCCGATGAAGCCGGTGCCGCCGATGACCATGACCCGCGGGCGCGGCGTGCCGGCCGGGCGGGCGGGGATGCCGGGCAGGCGCGGCAGGCGATCCAGCGCGTCGCCGATGCCGCCCATGACCGCGCGGGCCGCGGCGGGGGCAAAGCGCGCATCCGGCGTGCCGCTGCGGATGCCCTGATAGAAGGCCGCGACCGTATTGCGGAAACTTAAGCCATAGGGGCTTTTCTGGTTCAGCGAGGCCGCCTGCCGGAAGGCGTTGCGCACGCCCTCGCGCAGATGGGCGCCGGATTTTCCCAGCTCCTTGATCAGCGGGTTCAGCACCAGATCGGCGGTATTGTCGCGCGTCACCACCAGCGTGTCGGCGGCGTAATCCAGCCGCGCCATCCCGGATGAGCCGCGCAGGCTGACCGAGCGGTCGTCGAAGGTTTCGACCAGCGACAGGGCGATGGTCACATCGACATTGCCGGCGCGGGCGATGATGCGCCAGCTTTGCGGACGCTGTTCGCCGCCCGGCAGGGTGATCCACTGGCCAAGGCTGACATGTTCGACCTCAAGCGGGCCGAAAAGGTCGGTGGCCAGCGAAAACGGGTGCGGCCCCAGTTCCAGCAGCAGGTTTGGCGTCTGCCGCATCAGCCACAGCCCATAGGGGCCCGAGCGCAGCGGCACCAGCGGCAGCGACCAGTTGACCTGCGCCGCCGAGACGACACCCAGATCGCCCCGGTCGCGCAGCGCCTTGAGCCGCTCATAGGAGGGCAGGCCCAGGAAATTGTGGCACACACCCATCTGCCGGTCATTGGCGGTGGCGGCGGCCTCCATGTCCCCGACCTCGGCCACGGACAGGGCGACGGGCTTTTCGACCATGACATGCAGCCCGGCGTTCAGGCACTGCACCGCAAGGTCGCGATGCAGGTTCGGCGGCGTCAGGATATGCACCACGTCGCAGGCATTGGCCGCGATCATCTCGGCCAGGTCGGTAAAGACGGCGGTGCCATAGGCCGCGGCCAGCGCCTCGGCGGCGTCGCGGGCGGGGTCGCAGATGGCGGTCAGCCGCGCGCCCGGCGTCGCACGGATCGCGTCCGCGTGCCAACTGGCGATATATCCGGCGCCAAGGATGCCGACGCGAAGCTCGGAAGTCATGATTAAGTCCTATTTGTACTCGATAATGCGCATGTCGTCGCCTGTGCGGCGGCGGCGATGGTAAGTCAACATTCCTAAAAGATTCGGAAACTTGGCCAGCGTCAGCAGGGCGGCCTGTCTTGCGGCCATCGGCTGGCCGGAAAGCCCGCGCCATGTCTTCCAGAAGGACAGCGCGTAAAGCGCCAGCACCGCCACCGATAGCCAGCGCCATGTGAACAGCCCCAGCACGAACAGCAGCGGCAGGGCCAGCCCATAGACCCAGACCCGCACCCTTTCGCGCAGGAAATGCGGCGGATGCATCCGGCCCAGCTGCGCGAATCCGTGGCCGGCGCGTTTCGCCCGCTGCCACCATTGCCCGAACCGGGTCATGGCGGCATCGTGCAGGGTCATTTCGACCGGCAGGCGTTCCAGCTTCCAGCCGGCCTGGGCAAGGCGCAGGCAGAATTCGTCATCCTCGGCGGCGATGACGGTCGGATCGAAGCCGCCGGTCAGCTGAAAGGCCGCGACGCGCACCATCATGTCGCCGCCGCAGGCGATGATCGGCCCCGCCGGGCGGTGCCATTCGACATCGCACATCTGGTTGTAGACGCTGTCCTGCGGGCGGATTTCCGACCGCCAGCCGGTCACCAGCCCAAGGTCGGGGTTCAGGTCCAAGGCGACCATCCCGGCCTCAAGCCAGCCGGGCTGGACCTTGCAATCGCCATCGACGAACTGGACAAGGTCAAGCTCCTCATCCGCCAGCAGCGCCTCGAATCCGGCATTGCGGGCGCGGGCGGCGGTGAAAGGGGTCGAGGTGTCCAGTTCGACCACGTCGACGCCGATGCTGCGGGCGAATGCCACGCTGTCATCCTGCGAGCCGCTGTCGACGTAAACCACGCGGTCGCAGACCTGCACCAGCGAGCGCAGGCAGGCCTTGAGCCGTTCGCCTTCGTTGCGGCCGATCGCCACGGCGCCAAGGGTCGGGCGGGTCATGCGGGGTTCCTTTTTACGGGCGGGCACTGGTTACGGGTATGACTGGTTCAGGCTAAGCGTAGCCCGGCGCGTCCTGTCAACCGCTGCACCGCAGAACTGGCGAAATCGTCAGGCGGCCGGATGCCGCAGGCTTTCGCGGGCGAAGGCGGCGATCATGTCGGTCTGCGTGACGATGCCGATGATGCGCGGACCCTTCAGCACCGGCACCGCGTCGCAATCGCCCGAGGCCAGCAGCGGCAGCAGCGCCCCCAAGGGCGTCTCGGGCGCGGCATGGGGCGGGTCGGTCTGCATGATCTGGGCGGCGCGCGTCGGCACGTCGCGGCCCCCCTGAAACAGCCGCGCCATGGCCGCGATCAGGCGGTGATCGTGGCGGAACGCGTCCTGATGCGCGCGCCGGATCAGGTGGATCTGGAAGATCACGCCGCGAAAGACATCGCCATCGTCCACCACCGGCAACGAGGTGAAGCCGTGCTGGCGAAAGATGCGCGCCACCTCGCGCAGGCGGGTGTCGGGGCGCACGGTGATCAGGTCGCGCGACATGATGTCGCCCGCCGTCAAGGGCCCGGTCCGGTGCGAGGCCGCCTGCAATTCGGCGGCGCCGATCAGCCGCGCCAGATCCTCGACCCCAAGGTTCAGGGTCTGGCGATAGCGTTGCAGGATATCGCTGAGTTCGTCGCGGCTTAACCCCAGCCGCTCGATCGGGGCGGGGTCGGCGGTGCCGTGGGGGCCGGGGTCGTCGAACTGCCGGAACGGATAGCGCCGCCCGGTGGCGCGCGCGTAAAGCATGGCGATGGCGACCAGGATCAGCGTCCCCGCCAGAACCGGCGCGAGGACGAAGCCGAAGCCCAGCTTCTGCGCCGCCTCGGGGTTCATGGCGGCGGTCATCGCCACTGCGCCCGCCGGCGGATGCACGGCGCGCAGCGGGATCATCAGCGCCACCGACAGCCCCACCGCCAGCGCGATGCGCAAGGCCGCGTCGGGGATCAGCATGCAGGCGGCGACGCCCACCGCCGCGGCCGTGGCATTGCCGACCACCGCCGACCATGGCTGCGCCAGCGGGCTGTTCGGCACCGCAAAGACCAGCACCGATGTCGCCCCGAAGGGCGCGATCAGGTAAAGCCCCAGCGCCAGATCGACCGAGGGCGACAGCAGGAAAACCCCCGACACCGCCAGCCCGACCAGCGCGCCCAGCCCGGCGCGCAGCGCCTCGGTGGGCGAGCCGGGGCCGATGGCCGGCCCCAGCGCCTGCGCGATTCGGTGCCGCAGCGGCCGGGCGGGCAAGGTCATGGCGCGTTTCCCGATGGCCCGGTCAGGGCGTTTTGCGGGCCACGGGTGCGACGGCCGGGCCGGTTATTCATAGCGCCCGGCGCGTTGCAGAACCTCGATCTGATAGCCATCTGGGTCGGCGATAAAGAAGAAACGCGCGATCACCTCGCCTGCCGGCGCGAAGTCGACCAGCTTGCGCGGCGCCAGCCCGGCCCGCGTCAGGCGGGCATGTTCGGCATCGACGTCATCCACCGAAAACGCCAGATGCCCATAGCCGTCGCCAAGGTCATAGGGCTGGACGCGGTCCTTGTTGATCGTCAGCTCCAGCTCGAACCCGGTTTCGCCATTGCGCAGATAGACCAGCGTGAAGGCCGGGAAGTCCAGCCGCTGGGCGACCTCAAGCCCGAAGGCCGCGCGGTAGAACGCGACCGAGCGCGCCTCGTCCAGCACGCGGATCATGCTGTGGATGGCCTTGGCCATGTCGTTTCCTTTCATTCATCCAAGTCGGGCAAAGGCTTCCAGCACGGTGCGTTCCGACTGGTTCAGGTAGTCGTCCAGCAGCCGCGCCGCGCCGGGCGGGTCGCCCGCCTCAAGCCGGGCAAGGATCTCGGCGTTGCGGGTGATATAGGGGCGGTGCAGCAGTTCCGGGCTGTCCAGCAGGCCAAAGGCCAGCCGCAGTTCGGCGACGATCTGGGTGAAGAAGGCGATCAGGCGCGGGCTGTCGGTCAGGGCGACGACGGCCGAATGGAACTCCATATTGGCGCTGCCGACGCCCTGCCAGTCGCTGCCCTGGTGCAGTGCTTCGGCGCGGGCGACGGCGGTGCGCATCCGCGCCACGGCGGCATGGCCGGGCCAGGCCTGCGCCAGCGCCGGCACCTCGATCAGGCGGCGCACGCGATAGATGTCCAGGATCGAGGCCATCGAGGGCGTCGCCACAAAGACGCCGCGATTGGGTTCATGGCGCAGGATGCCTTCGCGCGTCAGCAGCCGGAACACCTCGCGCAGCGTATTGCGCGAGATTTCAAGGTCGGCGGCCAGCCGCGCCTCGGACAGGCGCTGGCCGGGGCGCAGGGTGCCGCCGGTGACGCGGGCGCGGATCAGCGCCGCCATGTCCTCGGCAAGGCTGGGGGCGGGGGCGTCCTGCGGCTGCGGTCTGGCCTCGATCATCGGAAATCCCTTTGGAATCTGGTGCCGACTGTGGCCGAAGCCTGCCGTCGCGGCAAGCCGTCAGCGCCCGATTGCCGGGTGATTCGGCAGGATGGTTGATGAGGTGACGTCGGATTCAGGGGCGGTTATGCCGCGATGCACCTGTCATACAGGGCGATTGCCGCGCTGGAATATATGGATTGCTCAACAATATTCACAATCGTGTTGAATAATCGTTGACACAACGTCGCACCTTATCCACAGTCGAGTCATTCCAGACACGCATCCCACCCTTGCAGCAGGAGCATGATCGATGGCCGAGACCGTCTCATCCCCTTCGGCCGCCAATGCCGTCGCGCGCGGCGGCTTTCTGGCGGCCATCTTCCTGATGGCGACCTCGGCGATCGGGCCGGGCTTCATCACCCAGACCGCGACCTTCACTGCAAAACTGGGTTCGGCCTTCGCCTTTGCCATCCTTGCCTCGATCCTGATCGATTTCGTGGTGCAGCTTAACATCTGGCGCATCACCGCGCTGACGCGGCGCAATGCGTCCGACACGGCGAACGCGGCGATCCCGGGGGCGGGCTATCTGCTGGCGGTGCTGGTGCTGGTCGGCGGCCTTGCGTTCAATGTCGGCAATATCGCGGGCGCCGGGCTGGGACTGAACGCCATGTTCGGGATCAGCCCCAAGATCGGCGGCGCGGCATCGGCGCTGTTTGCCATCGGCATCTTCCTGTCGCGACGGGCGGGGCTGCTTCTGGACCGCTCGATCATCGGGCTGGGGCTGCTGATGATCGCGATGACGCTGGTGGTGGCCTTGACCACCAACCCGCCGGTGGGCGAGGCGCTGCGCCAGACCGTCATGCCCGACATCGTCGATTTCGCCGCGATCACCACCATCGTCGGCGGCACCGTGGGCGGCTACATCACCTATTCCGGCGCGCACCGGCTGCTGGACAAGGGGCTGGTCGGTGCCGAGAATCTTCAGGCGGTGACCCGCGCCTCGCTGACCGGAATCGCGGTGACGGGGATCATGCGCTTCGTGCTGTTCCTGGCGATTCTGGGCGTCGTCGCATCCGGGGTGACGCTGGATCTGTCCGGGCAGGCGGCGAACCCCGCCGCGCAGGCCTTTGCCATTGCGCTGGGCGACTGGGGGATGCGCATCTTCGGGCTGGTATTCTGGGCGGCGGCGATCACCTCGGTCATCGGGGCGGCCTATACCTCGGTCAGCTTCCTGACGGTCTTTACCCATCTGGACGAGCGCAAGCGCAGCTTTGCGACGGTGGTGTTCATCTTCCTCTCGCTTCTGGTCTATGTGGCGATGGGCACGGCCCCGGCGGCGATTCTGGTCTTTGTCGGCGGCTTCAACGGCCTGATCCTGCCCATCGGGCTGAGCATCTTTACCTATGTCGGGTTCGCGCGGCCCGACCTGATGGGCGGTCACCGCTATAACCGCCCGCTGCTGATCGCCAGCGCCATCGTCTGCGCGCTGACATGGTACATGGGCTGGAAGTCGGTCGGCACCATCTTTGCCTTCCTTGCAGCCTGACACATGACGGAGGGGAACATGACCCGTGCAATCGACCTGAACAGCGACCTTGGCGAAGGTTACGGCGCCTGGAAGATGGGCGACGACACCGCGATGCTGGGCATCGTCAGCTCGGCCAACGTCGCCTGCGGCTTTCACGCCGGCGACCCGCTGACCATCCTTGCCACCGTGCGCGAGGCAGCGGCCCGCGGCGTCGCCATCGGCGCGCATGTCTCATATCCCGACCGCGTGGGCTTTGGCCGCCGGCCGATGGACGTGGCCTCGGCCGAGCTGACGGCGGATGTGATCTACCAGATCGGCGCATTGCAGGGCATCTGCACCACTGCCGGCACCCGCGTTTCCTATGTCAAGCCGCATGGCGCGCTTTACAACACCATCGCCCAGGACGCCCGGCAGGCCGCCGCCGTGATCGAGGGGGTCAAGGCCATCGACCCCGGACTGGTGCTGATGGGCCTTGCCGGGGCGCCGATCCTTCAACAGGCGCAAAAGGCCGGGCTGGCGACGGTGGCCGAGGCATTCGCCGACCGCGCCTATACGCCCGCGGGCGCGCTGGTGTCGCGGCGCGAGGCCGGGGCGGTCCTGCACGACCCCGACCTGATCGCCGCGCGGATGCTGCGCCTTGCGACCGAGGGCGTGATCGAGGCCGCCGACGGCTCGGCGCTGCATCTTCGGGCCGACAGCATCTGCGTGCATGGCGACAGCCCCGGCGCGGTGGCCATCTCGGCCCGCATCCGCGAAGTGCTGGTCGCGGGCGGCGTCGCCATCCGTCCCTTTGCGGGGGGCCGGGCATGAGCGGGCTTCCCGATATCCGGACCGCGCGCGATGCGCGGCTGGCCTGCCGGCAGGGTCCGGCGCGGCCGACCTCGGGGATGGCGCCGGGGTTCACGCAATGCAACCTGATCTCGCTTCCGCGGGACTGGGCGTGGGATTTTCTGCTTTACGCGCAAAGGAACCCGAAACCCTGCCCGGTGCTGGACGTGACCGACCCCGGCAGCCACCGGACCGCCATGGCGCCGGGCGCCGACCTGCGCACCGACCTGGCCCTTTACCGCATCTGGCGCGATGGCGAACTGGCGGACGAGATCCCCGACGCCACCGCCGCATGGGCCGAATATCCCGACCTTGTGACCTTCCTGATCGGCTGTTCCTTCACCTTTGAAACACCGCTGCAACAGGCCGGGATCGAGGTCCGTCACATCGCGCAGGGGCGCAATGTGCCGATGTATCTGACCGACCGCGATTGCCGTCCGGCCGGGCGGCTGCACGGCAAGATGGTGGTGTCCATGCGCCCGATCCCCGCCGGCCGCGTGGCCGAGGCGGCGATGATTTCCGGCCGCACGCCTGCCGTCCATGGCGCCCCCGTCCATATCGGCGCGCCTGAGGGGCTGGGCATCATGGACCTGCAAAAGCCCGATTTCGGCGATGCCGTCGATATCCGCGCGGGCGAGGTGCCGGTCTTCTGGGCCTGCGGGGTGACGCCGCAGGCGGCGCTGATGGCCTCGAAGCCGCCCTTCGCGATCACCCACGCGCCGGGCTACATGTTCATCACCGACATTCCCGAAACCCATTGGCAGGTGTGACATGCGCTTTCTGCCCATCGGACCCCGCACGCTTCTGGCCGAACTGGCCGATCTTGACGAAACGCTGGCGCTGTTTGACGCGCTGAACGCCGATCCCATCCCCGGCGTGGCCGAGATCGTCCCCGCCGCGCGCACGCTGATGATCCGCACCGCGCCCGGGGTTGCGGCGGATGGGCGGCTTGCGGGCGCGGTTCTGGCCCGCCGCCCCGCCCCTGACACGCCCCCCGCCACCGGCACGCCCCACACCGCCCGCGCCACCGAAACCGTCGAACTGCCGGTGACCTATGACGGCGAGGATCTGGCCGATGTCGCCCGCCTGATGGACCTGACGGTGGCCGAGGTCGTCGCAGCCCATCAGGCCGCCACATGGCAGGTCGCCTTTTGCGGCTTTGCCCCCGGCTTCGCCTATATGACCTGCGACGATGCGCGGTTCGACCTGCCGCGCCGCCCGGCGCCGCGGACGCGCATCCCGGCGGGCTCGGTCGCGCTGGCGGGGCGGTTCTGCGGCATCTATCCGCAGGAAACGCCCGGAGGCTGGCAATTGATCGGCCGCACCGAAGTGCCGATGTGGGACCTGAGCCGCGATCCGCCGGCGCTGCTGCGCCCCGGCGTGCGCTGCCGCTTCGTGCAGGGGGGCGCGGTGCTGCGCCCCTCGGCCGCGATGCCGCCGGCCCATGCCGACCGGGGTCTGCGCATCCTTGCCGCCGCCTTCCCGCTGGTCTTTCAGGACGAGGGGCGGCCGGGGCAGGGCGGGCAGGGGGTCTCGGCCTCGGGCGCGCTGGACATGGGCGCGCTGCGCCGTGCCAACCGTGCGGTGGGAAACCCCGCAGGCGATCCGGCGCTGGAGATCACGCTGGGCCCGGTGCGCCTGCAAGCCGACCAGCCCATGGTGCTGGCGCTGACCGGGGCCGGGGCGGCGCGGGTCGATGGCCATGCCATCCCGCCGGGCGCGGCCTTTGCGCTGGACGCGGGCGACGTGGTGCAGATCGACCCGCCGCCCGCCGGGATGCGCAGCTATCTGGCGCTGCGCGGCGGCTATGACGTGGCGCCGGTTCTGGGGTCGGCCGCGACCGATACGCTGGCCTTTGTCGGGCCGCCTTCGCTGGGCGCGGGTGCGACCGTCGCCCCGGCCTGCCGTCCCGCCAGCGCCGTCGCCGCGCCCGAGGAGCAGCCCGTCCTGCCCAAATCCGGCGATCTGGTGACGCTGCCGGTCACGCTGGGTCCGCGCACCGACTGGTTCACGCCCGACATGGTCCGGCATTTCCTGACGCAGGAATGGCTGGTCACGCCGCAAAGCAGCCGCGTCGGCATCCGCCTGCATGGCGAACTGCCGATGACGCGGCCCGACGCGAACGAACTGCCCTCGGAGGGGACGGAGACCGGGGCGATCCAGATCCCCCATTCCGGCCAGCCGGTGCTGTTTCTGGCCGACCATCCGCTGACCGGCGGCTATCCGGTGATCGCGACGCTGATGCCGCAGGCGCTGGACCTTGCCGGGCAGATCCCGCCCGGCGCGCGCATCCGCTTTGCCGCCGCCGCCCCCTTCGCAACCATCGACCCGACGAGGCCCGCATGACCATCTTCGCCACCGGCCCGAACGTGCCGCCGATCCGGCCGCTGAACCGCCTGCTGATCGCCAACCGCGGCGAGATCGCCGTCCGCATCATCCGCGCCTGCCGCGACGAGGGGATCGCGACCGTCGCCGTCTATGCCGACAGCGACCGCGATGCGATCTTTGTGCGCATGGCCGATCAGGCCCATGCGCTTGGCGGCGACCGGCCCACGGACACCTATCTGGACGGCGCGAAAATCATCGCCATCGCGCAGGCCGCCGGCGCCGACGCCATCCATCCCGGCTATGGCTTTCTGTCCGAACGCGCCGATTTCGCGCAGGCGGTGCAGGATGCGGGCCTGATCTGGGTCGGCCCCGACCCGGCGGTGATCCGCGCGCTTGGCGACAAGATCGAGGCCCGCCGCATCGCCGAGGCCGTCGGCGCGCCGCTGGTCGCCGGCACCCCCGGCCCGGTGGAAACCCCGGCCGAGGCGCTGGCCTTTGCCCGCGACCACGGGTTGCCCATCGCCATCAAGGCCGCTTTCGGCGGTGGCGGGCGCGGCATGAAGGTCGCGTGGCGGCTGGACGAGGTCGAAGAGCTGTTCCAGTCCGCCACGCGCGAGGCGCTGACCGCCTTTGGCCGCGGCGAATGCTTCATCGAGCAGTTCCTTGACCGCCCCCGCCATATCGAGGCGCAGGTGCTGGCCGACCGGCACGGCACCGTCAAGGTCATCGGCACCCGCGACTGTTCGCTGCAACGGCGCAACCAGAAGCTGGTCGAGGAAGCCCCCGCCCCCTTCCTGACCGACGAACAGCGCGCCCGCATCCACGATTCGGCGCGGAAAATCTGTGCCCATGCCGGCTATTCCGGGGCGGGGACGGTGGAATACCTGCTCTCTGCCAATGGCACGATCTCGTTTCTTGAGGTGAATACCCGGCTTCAGGTCGAACATCCCGTGACCGAGGAAACCACCGGCATCGACCTTGTGCGCGCCATGATCCGCGTGGCGCAGGGCGCGCGGCTGGCCGATGAGACGGTGCCCGCCCCGCGCGGTCATTCGATCGAATTCCGCATCAATGCCGAGGACCCGGCCCGCGGCTTTCTGCCCACGCCCGGCCCGGTCGATGTCTTTGACGCGCCCTCGGGGCCGGGGGTGCGGCTGGACAGCGGCGTGGCGGCGGGCTCAATCGTGCCGGGCAGCTTCGATTCGATGATGGCCAAGCTGATCGTGACCGGCGCCACCCGCGCCGAGGCGCTGCAACGCGCCGCGCGCGCCCTGCGCGAGTTTCGCATCGAAGGCGTGGCCTCGGTCCTGCCCTTTGACCGCGCCGTGCTGGAGGAGGACGATTTCCTTGCCCCGGACGGCGAATTCCGCGTCCATACCCGCTGGATCGAGACCGACTTTGCCGACGCGCTGACCCGCGCCATGCAGCCCCATGCCCGCGTCAGCCCCGCCGCCTTTGCGCCGCTGCTGCGCGTGGCGGTGGAAATCGACGGCAAGCGCCACGAACTGGGCCTGCCCGCGAACCTGCTGGCGGCCTTGCCCGCTGGCGGGGCCGCCGCGCCCGCCGCCGAGGCTGCCACCGCTGACGCGGCGGTGCTGGCCGCCCCGGTCGCAGGCACGCTGACGCTGTGGCAGGCCGAGGATGGCGAGACGGTCGAGGCCGGGCAGGTCATCGCCGTCATCGAGGCGATGAAGATGGAGACCCGGATCGAGGCCCACCGCCCGGGCAAGCTGACCCGCCTTGCCGCACAGGGCGATGTGCTGGGCTTTGACGCGGCGCTGGCGCGGATCGACTGAGCCGGCTTTGACAAGCCTTCGGGGCCGTGGCAATCCGGCCCCAAGGGCGCCATTCGGGGCTGCCCGCCGGACCCTGCCGATGACGCTTCTGACCCGCCGCCTGCTGACCTTTGCCATTGCGGGCGCGGGCGGCGCGCTGTTTCTGGCGTTGCACCTGCCGCTGCCGCTGCTGCTGGGGCCGATGCTGGCGTGCCTGCTGGCCTCGCTTGCCGGGGCGCCGCTGGCGGGGGCGGGGCAGCTTGGCATCTTCATGCGGACTTTTCTGGGCGTGGCGGTCGGCGCCTCGATCACGCCCGAGGTGCTGGGGGAACTGCCCGATATCGCCGCCTCGCTGGTTTTCGTGCCGCTGTTCATCGGCGTCATCGCGCTGGTGGGATATCCGCTGTTCCGCCGCGTCTTTGGCTTTGACCACGCGACGGCGTGGTATTCGGCCATGCCCGGCGGCTTGCAGGACATGCTGGTGTTCGGCGAGGAGGCGGGCGGCGATGTCCGGGCGCTGTCGCTGATCCACGCCACGCGGGTCCTGGTGATCGTCACTGTCGCGCCGTTCCTGATGACCGTCTGGTGGGGCGTGGACCTGTCGCAGCCGCCCGGCACGCCGATGCGCGCCACCGACCCGGCCGAGATCGCGACCATGGTCGCCGCCGGCCTGATCGGCTGGAAGGTCGCAGAGCGGCTGGGCCTGTTCGGCGCCTCGATCCTGGGGCCGATGGTGCTGGCGGCGGCGCTGTCGCTGACGGGCGTCATCCACCACCGCCCCCCGGCCGAGATGATCCAGGCGGCGCAGTTCTTCATCGGCATCGCGGTGGGCGTCAAATACGCCGGCATCACGCTGCGCGAGTTGCGCATCGACGTGACCGCGGGCGTGGTCTATTCGGTGCTTCTGGCCGTTGTCAGCCTGATCTTCATCGAACTGATCGTCGGGCTTGGCCTTGCCCCGGCGCTGGAGGCGTTCCTGGCCTTTCTGCCGGGCGGGCAGGCGGAAATGGTGGTCATCGCCATCATCGCCGGGGCGGACCTTGCCTATGTCGTCAGCCACCACCTGCTGCGGATGATCCTTGTCATCCTGCTGGGGCCGGTGGTCGGGAAGCTGGTCGGCCGGCGCGAAAAGCGGCGGGTGACCCGCCGCTGACCGCATCAGATTTCCGCCGCCCGGATATTCGCCGCCTAGATATTCGTCTGGGCGCCGATCTCGACCACGCGGCCGGCGGGGATGCGGAAATAGTCCGAGGCCCCGGCGGCGTTGCGTGACAGGGTGATATACAGTTTCCCCTGCCAGCCCGGCATCCTGCTGCGCGTCGAGATGCGGATGCGCCGCCGCGACAGGATGAACGAGGTCGCCATGATGTCGAACTTCCAGCCCTGCTTGCGGCATTGCAGCAGCGCGCGCGGCACGTCGGGTTCCTCGGCATAGCCATAGGACAGTTCGATCCGGCGGAAGCGGTCGTTGATATCCTCGATCTTGACGCGCTGCGCGTCGGGGATGCGCGGCACCTCGACGGTGCGGATGGTCAGGATGACGTTCTGTTCATGCAGCGACTTGAAGTGCTTGAGGCTGTGCAGCATCGCCACCGGCGCAAGGTCCGGGTTCGAGGTCAGGAACACCGCCGTCCCCGGCACCGTCGCGATCGAGCCGGATTTCTCGATCTTGGTCAGCAGCATGTCCAGGGGCAGCTCGGCCTCGCGGTCCTTGACGGTGACAAGCGCGGTGCCGCGCATCCAGCTTGCCATGGTGATGAAGACCGCGCCGGCGATGCAAAGGGGCACCCAGCCGCCTTCCTCGATCTTGACGAGGTTGGCGCCAAGGAAGGTCATGTCCAGCAGCAGGAACGGCGCCATCATCGCCACCGCCGCCCAGATCGGCATCTTCCAGTGCTTGTGCGCCACGACCATGGCCAGCAGCGCGGTGATGACCATGGTGCCGGTGACGCTGATCCCGTAGGCCGCCGCAAGGCGCGAGGACGAGCCGAAGATGATGACCAGCACCAGAACTGCGATCATCAGCCAGCGGTTCACGCCGGGCATGTAGATCTGGCCCTGATGTTCGTCCGAGGTGTGGCGGATCTTCATGCGCGGCAACATGCGCAACTGCACTGCCTGCTGGGTCAGCGAATAGGCGCCGGTGATGACCGCCTGGCTGGCGATGATGGTGGCCATGGTGGCCAGGATCACCACGGGCAGCAGCGCCCATGCCGGGAACATCAGGAAGAACGGGTTCTCCATCGCCTGCGGGTTCGACAGCACCAGCGCGCCCTGTCCGAAATAGGTCAAAAGCAGCGACGGGAAGGCCACGAACAGCCACGCGACCTGTATAGGCTTGCGGCCGAAATGGCCCATGTCGGCGTAAAGCGCCTCGGCCCCGGTCACCGCCAGAAAGACCGAGCCAAGCACGATCACGCCAAGCGAGCCGTTATGCAGCAGGAAATTCAGCGCATGCATGGGGTTCAGCGACGCCAGCACCTCGGGCGCCTGCACCATCCAGTGAATCCCGCCCGCCGCCATGACCAGAAACCAGATCAGCATGATCGGGCCGAAAAAACGGGCGACCGCCTCGGTCCCGCGGTTCTGGACCAGAAACAGCAGGAAGATGATGGCAATGGCCGCTGGCACGATGAAGCTGTCAAAGCCGGTCGTGACCAGCTTCAGCCCCTCAAGCGCCGACAGCACCGAAATGGCGGGCGTGATCGCCGCATCGCCGTAAAACAGCGATGCCCCGATCATGCCGATGACCAGCACCGCAAGGTTCGGCCGGCCCATGGCGCGCTGCACCAGCGCCAGCAGCGACAGGGTGCCGCCCTCGCCCTCGTTGTCGGCGCGCAGCAGGATCAGGACGTATTTCACCGTCACCACCAGCACCAGCGCCCAGACGATCAGCGACAGGACGCCCAGCACATCCTCGCGCTGGACGCCGCCATGGCTGGCGCCGGCGGCATGCATCGCCTCGCGGAAGGCATAAAGCGGCGAGGTGCCGATATCGCCATAGACCACGCCAATGGCGGCCAGCGACAGCGACAGCAGCCCGGCGCGCTGATGGGTTTGCAGATCATGGTGGGGGTCATGGTGGGCGTTTGCAGCTTGCGGATCAGGGATCTGGCTGTCCAGACTGGCCATATGCATCATTCCTTGCACCGGATTCGGCCCGGCAGATGGTTAACATGCCGCAAGGCAGCATAAAGAATCGACGGGGATTATCGGATAGCGTGTAAGGAAATCGTAAAGACCATGGACAACGCCAGCCGCCTCGCGCCAGATCGCCGCATGAAGGACGAAAGCCCGCCCCGCCTGCCCGCTGCCGAACGCCGCTGGATGACCGCGCCGCGCCTGTCGGGCATTCTGGGCGCGGCCATGCTGCTGCTGACCGTGACGATCCTTGCGCGCAACCTGCATAACCAGTTGCCGGAAAACGTCTCGATCTTGCTGTTTCTGATGATCGTGCTGGTCTGCGCCGCCGCCTTCGGCTTCTGGGTGGGCATCGCCAGCGCGCTGGGGGCCATCGCCGCCTTCAACCTGCTGTTCGTCGAGCCGCATTTCACGCTTCAGGTCGCCAAACCGCAGGATGCGATCACGCTGGCGCTGTTTCTGCTGGCCGCCGGGCTGACCGGCTTTCTGGCCGGGCGATTGCGCGAACAGGTCGATGCCGCGAATGGCCGCGCCGCCGCGCTTGAGGTCGTCTCGCGCGTCAGCGCCGAACTGGCCGGCGCCGCCACCGCCGAGGACGCGATCCGCGTGACCCTGCGCCACATGCACGAACTGGCGCAGGGGCCGGTTCTGGCGCTGCGCCCCAAGGACGGGCAGTTGCGCCCGCTTGCCGTGCTGCCCGAGGGCTACATCCCCGAGGCCAGCGACCTTGACGCCGCCGATATCGCCTATCGCCGGGGGCGGACCGAACATGCCTCGGCCATGGGGTGGAGCGGCTCGCGCATGAGCTTCTATCCGCTGGACGGCGATGGCGGCCGGGCCTCGACCGTGATGGGGCACGCGCGCATGTCGCCCGAACGCAGCGACCGCGAATGGCGCGAGCAGGCGATCGACGTGGTGCTGGGGCAGGCCGAACAGGCGCTGCAACGCCTTGCCCTGACCGAACGCGCCGAGGCCGAGCGCCGCCGCGCCGCCTCCGAGGAGACGCGGGCGGCGCTGCTGGCCTCGCTTTCCCATGATTTGCGCACGCCGCTCTCCACGATCCTTGGCGCGGCGACGACGCTGCGCGAACTGGGCGCGACGCTGCCCGCCGATTCGCAGGCCGATCTGCTGGAGGCGATCGAGGAGGAATCGCAGCGGCTGGCGCGCTATGTCGAAAAGCTGCTGCAACTGACCCGCCTGCAAGCCGGCATCGCCGTGCAGATGGCCTGGGTCGATGCCGGCGATGCGGTGCAATCGGCGGTGCAGCGCGCCCGCCGCGCCTGGCCCAAGGCCCGTATCCTGGCCGAGGTGGAACCCCTGCCGATGATCCGGGCCGAGGCCGGGCTGCTGGAGCAGGCGCTGTTCAACCTGCTTGAAAACGCGGTGAAATACACCACCGGCCCGATCCGCGTCACCGGCGCCGTCGAGGGCGCCGAGGTGGTGCTGAAGGTGATCGACAGCGGCAAGGGCCTGCCACCCAGCATCGCCGAATGGATCGCCGCCGACGACCTGACCACCGACCCGCCGGCGGTGCCGCAGGGCATGGGGCTGGGCCTGCGCATCTGCAAGGGCATCGCGCGCGCGCTTGAGGGGCGGCTGACGGCGGGACGCAACGCCTCGGGCGGGGCGGTGCTGGCGATCCGCTTGCCGGTTCCCCCCGCCTCGGAATAAACTTCCCCGATGAGGGAACGCAGCCTGATCCTGATTGTCGACGATGAGCCGCAGATCCAGCGTTTTCTGGGTCATGCGCTGACGGCGGCCGGCTATGACACCTGCCTTGCCGGCAATGGCGCCGAGGCGCTGGCCCAGATCGCCGCGCAGGAACCCGACCTTGTCATTCTGGACCTTGGTCTGCCCGACATGAACGGCAAGGAGGTGATCGAGCGGTTGCGCCACCGCTCGGACCTGCCGGTGATCGTGCTGTCCGCCCACGATCAGGAGATGGAAAAGATCATGGCGCTGGATCTGGGCGCCAACGACTTCGTGGCCAAGCCCTTTGGCATCGGCGAATTGCTGGCCCGGCTGCGCGCCAACCTGCGCCCGCGCCGCGTCGCGCGGTCGGATGTCGCGCGCCCCGATGTCGTGCGGCAGGGCGGGCTGGTCATCGATATGGGCGCGCATCTGGTCAGCCGCGACGGCGAGCAGTTGCGCCTGACGCCCAAGGAATTCGACCTGCTGGCGGCACTGGCGTCGAATGGCGGGCGCGTGATGACGCATCACAAGCTCTTGCAACGGGTCTGGGGGCCTGCCCATGTTGATGATGTGCCCTATCTTCGTGTCTTCATCGGTCAACTGCGTCAGAAACTGGAACCCGACCCCGCGAAGCCCGCGCTGATCCTGACCGAGCCCGGCGTCGGCTATCGTTGGGCCCAACCCGAGGAGTCCCTGCCATGAGCCTGACCCGCCTGCTTGCTGCCAATCACCGCCGCATGCCCTGGAAGAACGGCCGCGGCGAAACCACCGAGATCGCCGTCTGGCCCGAGGGCGCCGGCCTGCAGGATTTCGGCTGGCGCCTCAGCATGGCCGGGGTGTCGGAGCATGGCGCCTTTTCGGCCTTTCCGGGGATCGACCGCACGCTGGCGGTGCTCAGCGGCGGCGGCATCGAACTGGAGGTCGAGGGGCGCGGCCGCCACCGCGTGACGCAAGGGACCGAGCCGCTGGCATTTCCCGGCGACGTCGCCGCGACGGCGCATCTGCTGGTCGGCCCGATCACCGACCTGAACCTGATGACCCGGCGCGGCGCCTATGTCCACCAGTTGCGCCATGCCACCGACCCGGCGCCGCTGGGCCATCCCGACTGGCTGGTGATGCTGGCGACCGCCGATGTGACCGTGCGCATCGCCGGGCAAGAGGTGGTGCTGGCGCCGCTGGACGCGCTTCTTTGCGATGGCGACGACGCCGCCGCCGCGCCTGCGCCGGCACAGGACCTGTGGCTGGCGGCGATCAGCCGCGTCTGACGCGGGACCCGCCGGGCGCATCGGCCCGGCGGTTTCGTCCCGATCCGGCCCCGATCAATCCGGCCCCGATCCGGCGTCCCGATCAGTCCGGGGACGTATTGCGGTTGCTGAGGACCAGCGCCACGCCCGCCGACAGGCCGCCCACGCATTCCAGCTCGAACCGCTCGGCGTCGCGGTTCCTGATATCGGCCATGACCTCGTCGGCGACCTCGTCATCGTCGCCAAGCCGGATCAGCGCCTCGCGGCCCATGGCGAAGGCGCTCTGCAATGTCTCGCGCATCTGGTAGTCCACGCCGTGCTGCACCAGTTCCAGCGCATGTTCGCGATCGAAGGCGCGGGCAAGGACCGGCACCATCGGGAACTCGGCCTTGGCCAGTTCGGTGATGCGGGTCACCGCCTCCTTGTCATCGGGAACGACGATGATGATGCTGGCGTTCCCGGCCCCCGCGGCGCGAAGGACGTCCAGCCGCGTGCCGTCGCCATACCAGACCTTGAAGCCGAATTCGTCGGCGTCGCGGATCATCTGCGGGTCCTTTTCGATGACCGACAGCGAATGGCCGCGCGCCAGCAGCGGCTGGCTGACGATCTGGCCCATGCGGCCAAAGCCGATGATCAGCGCCTGCGCATGCAGGTCGCGCGCCGCCTCGACCCCGTCCAGCGAGGGCTGGGCCTTGGGCACCAGCCGGTCGTGCAGGATGATCAGCAGGGGTGTCAGCACCATCGAGACGATGACGATGGCGGTCAGCACCGCCCGGTCCTGCTGGGTGATGACGCCCGCGCCGGCAGCGGCGGCATAAAGCACAAAGGCGAATTCGCCGCCCTGCGCCATCAGCACCGCGCGTTCCAGCGCCTCGGCCTTGTTGGCCTTCCAGATGCGGGCGACGCAATAGATGACCAGCATTTTCAGGATCATGTAGGCGGGAACGCAAATGACGATCAGCAGCCAGTTCTCGGCGATGGTGGTCAGGTTCAGCGCCATGCCGACGCCCAGGAAGAACAGCCCCAGCAGCAAGCCGCGGAAGGGTTCCACGTCTGCCTCAAGCTGGTGGCGGAAGGTGCTTTCCGACAAAAGTACCCCGGCAAGGAAGGCGCCCATGGCCATCGACAGGCCGCCCGCCTGCATCAGCAGCGCCGAACCCAGCACCACCAGCAGCGCCGCGGCGGTCATCACCTCGCGCCCGCCGAAACGGGCCAGCAGGCTGAAGAACGGGTTCAGCAGGTAAAGCCCGCCAACGATCAGCGCCGCGATCGAGCCGATGCCGATGGCCGCGCCGGTCAGGCGCTGCGCCAGCGTCACCTCCTCGCCCCCCGGGGCAAGGAAGGTGACCAGCGCCAGCAAGGGCACGATGGCCAGATCCTCGAACAGCAGGATCGAAACGATCCTGCGTCCGCGCGGCGTGGACATTTCCTTGCGTTCCTCAAGCATCTGCATGACGATCGCGGTCGAGGTCAGCACGAAGCCCGTCCCCGAGATCAGGCTGGCGCCGACCGGATAGCCCAGCGTGATACCGACCAGCGACAACGCCCCCATGGCGACCAGCACCTGCGCAAAGCCAAGGCCAAAGATCTCGCCCCGCATCGCCCACAGGCGCGAGGGCTGCATTTCAAGTCCGATCACGAACAGGAACAGCACCACGCCAAGTTCGGCGACGTGGATGATCGCCTCGGGGTCGTGGAAAAAGCCAAAGCCGAAGGGGCCGACGATCAACCCGGCGGCCAGATAGCCCAGGACCGAGCCAAGGCCGATGCGGCGAAACAGCGGCACCGCGATCACGGCGGCGGCCAGAAGTACCACCACGCTGAGCACATCGCCACCGCCCGCGGCCGCTTCGCCTGCCGCTTCTACTCCACCTGCCATGTGTCCCCCTTGTTCGCGGCCGGGTCGCCCGGTCCAGTCACGCGCTGCCTGTCAGATGCAGCCTGTCATGCGCTTTCAGCAGAAAGCGAATTTCCCGGCGCGGTCAAGCGTGCAAGGGGTCGCGCCCCCTTTCGCGCGCGCCCTGCGCCGCAAGTCGCCGGTCCTTGCCGCCCGCGCGGGGCTAGCGCCAGCCAAGCGCGGGCGCGACATGGGTCAGGATCGCCTCGATGACATGGGTGTTGTAGGCCACGCCCAGCATGTTCGGGACGGTCAGCAGCAGGGTGTCGGCCTCGGCGATGGCTTCGTCCGTGGCCAGTTCGCGGATCAGCTCATCCGGTTCGGCGGCATAGCCGCGGCCAAAGATCTTGCGGCTGTCCTCGATAAAGCCGATCTGGTCGGCCTCTTTGCCGCCCCGCCCGAAATAGGCGCGGTCGCGGTCGTCCATCAGCGCAAAGATCGAGCGGCTGACCGAAACGCGCGGCGTGCCCTTGTGCCCCGCCGCCGTCCATGCGGCGCGATAGGCGCGGATCTGTTCGGCCTGCTGGATGTGGAAGGGCTTGCCGTTTTCATCCGTCTTCAGCGTCGAGCTTTGCAGATGCATCCCCATCCGCGCCGCCCATTCCGAGGTGGCGATCGAGGACGCCCCCCACCAGATGCGGTCGCGCAGGCCCGGCGAATAGGGTTCGGGGCGCAAAAGGCCGGGCGGGTTCGGAAACATCGGGTTGGGGTTCGGCTGCGCGAAGCCGTGCCCCTGGATCACCTGCAGGAAGACCTCGGCATGGCGGCGGGCCATGTCGGCGTCGGTCTCGTCCTCGGCGGGGGCATAGCCGAAATGCCGCCAGCCGTCGATCACCTGCTCGGGCGAGCCGCGGCTGATGCCCAGTTGCAGCCGCCCCTGCGAGATCAGGTCGGCGGCGCCGGCATCCTCGGCCATGTAAAGCGGGTTTTCATAGCGCATGTCGATGACGGCGGTGCCGATCTCGATGCGGCTGGTGCGCGCGCCCACCGCCGCCAGCAGCGGAAAGGGCGATGCAAGCTGGCGCGCGAAGTGATGGACGCGGAAATAGGCGCCGTCCGCGCCCAGTTCCTCGGCCGCCACCGCAAGGTCGATGGATTGCAGCAGCACATCCCCGGCGCTGCGGGTCAGTGAGCCGCGCTCATCCGACCAATGGCCAAAGGACAGGAAGCCGATCTTCTTCACGGTGACACCTCATCTTGGCTGGGTTTGCCCGCCGTCCCCCGCCATGGCGGCTGTTTCAGTTCGGCGGCGACGTGGTCGACGAAACGGCGCAGCTTTGCCGGCAGGGGCGAGACCGGCGGCCAGACCGCGACGATGGGCATGGCCCGCGTGGCAAAGCCGGTCAGCACCTGTTCCAGCGCGCCGCCCGCGATGGCCGGCCCGGCGATGAAGCCGGGCAGCATCGCCAGCCCCAGCCCCTCGGCCGCCATGTCGCGGATCGCCTCGCCATTGTTCAGCTTCAGCCGGCCATGCACGGCGGGCGAGACGAAGCGGCCCTGATCGCGGAACTGCCAAAGCTGGCTGTTGGGCAGGTGGCTATAGCCGATGACCTGATGGTCGCGCAGGTCGGCCAGCGCCTGCGGGCGGCCGGCGCGGTCCAGATAGGCGGGGCTGGCGCAGACGATGCTGTCATCCTCGCACAGCTTGCGCTGCATCAGGGCGTTGTCGCGCATGGCGCCGATGCGGATGCCGACATCGAAGCCCTCGCGCGCAAGGTCGCGGGTGCGGTCGTCGTAATCGACGCTGATTTCCAGTTCCGGGTTCTGGGCGGCGAAACGGGCGATGATCGGGCCCAGATGCAGGATGCCAAAGCTCATCGGTGCGGCGATGGACAGCGTCCCGCGCAAGGGCGCAAGGCCGTCCATGTCCCATGCCGCGCCCTCGGCCGCCGCGATCAGTTCGGTCAGGGCCGGGCGCAGGCGTTCGGCAAGACGCAACGCGGCCTCGGTCGGCGTGATGCGGCCGGCGTTGCGGCGGAACAGCGCCGCCCCCAGCGCCGCCTCAAGGTCCGAGATCCGCTTGCTGATGACGGATTTCGACAGGTTCAGCCGCGCGGCGGCGGCGGTGACGGTGCCCAGTTCCAGCACCGTCAGGAATGTTTCCAGGTCGTTCAGGTCATAGCGCATCCGCAAAGCTTATCCGTTCGCGAATCCCGAACGCAAGGTTCGTCCCCCCGCCAGTGGCGGGAATCGCGGGCGCGTCCGATATTGGCTGCAACAGATCAAGGGAGCGACCATCATGGACCTGACCGGCATCCACCACCTGACGGCGATCACCGCCAATGCGCGCGCCAACAAGGAATTCTATACCGACACGCTGGGCCTGCGGCTGGTGAAGAAAACCGTCAACCAGGACGACACCAGCGCCTATCACCTGTTCTATGCCGACGGGCTGGCCTCGCCCGGGTCGGACCTGACCTTCTTCGACTGGCCCGCCGCGCCGGAACGCCGCGGCACCCATTCGATCAGCCGCACCGGGCTGCGGGTCGCGGGCGACAGCATGGATTTCTGGGCGGGGCGGCTTTCTGACCGCGGCCTGACCGCCGGCGGCATCACCACGCTGGACGGCCGCGCCAGCCTTGATTTCCAGGACCCCGAGGGCCAGCGTTTCCGCCTGACGGAGGATGCGCCCGGCGTCGTCGCCAACCCTTGGGCGAAAAGCCCGGTCCCGGCGCAGCACCAGATCCACGGGCTGGGGCCGATCATGATTTCCGTGCCCGATCTGGCGCCGACCGACATCGTGCTGACGCGGGTGATGAACATGCGCAAGGCGCGCGAATATGCCAGCCCGGACGGCCATGGCAGCGTCCATGTCTATGAGATGGGCGCCGGCGGTCCCGCGGCGGAACTGCACGTCGCGGTCCAGCCCGACCTGCCGGTGGCGCGTCAGGGTGCGGGGGCGGTCCACCACGTCGCCTTCCGCGTGCCCGATGTGCCCACGATCCACCAATGGGCGCAGCGTCTGGACGAATTGCGCATCCCCAGCTCGGGCGAGGTCGAGCGGTTCTATTTCCGCTCGCTCTATTTCCGCGAGCCGGGCGGCAACCTGTTCGAGATCGCGACCGACGGCCCCGGTTTCGCCGTGGACGAACCGCTTGAGACGCTGGGCGAAAGCCTGTCGCTGCCGCCCTTTCTTGAGCGTCAGCGCGACCAGATCGAGGCGCGGCTGAAGCCTCTGGACTGACCCGCGACACGCAAGCGGCACGAAAGGCCGCCGGGAAACCGGCGGCCTTTTCATTTGTGACCCGGACCGGTTTTTCCTTTCCCCCGGGTCATTTTCCGTGCAGAACCGTCAGTCTACAGAGGACATGGGAGGAAAAAGACATGCTTCGCCAACATCTTGCTGTCGCTCGGGCCGGTGCGGTCGCGCTGGCAATCGCCGGGGCCATCGGCGCGGCCTCGCTGCCTGCGCGGGCCGATGACAAGGCCGATCCGGCGGCGAACCCGCTGCTTTACGCGGTGGCGTGGAAGCAGACCGCGGCGGAATACCGCGCGCTTTACCATCAGGGCTACAACATCGCCCGCGACCGCGTGGATGCGGCGCTGGCGGCGCAAAAGCCGGGCGACAAGCCGCTGGCCGTCTTCACCGACATGGACGACACCGTGCTGCTGCCCTTGCCCTACTGGTCGCGGCTGATCGCGCAGGGGCGCGACTTCTTCGACGATCCGATCTGGGACGAATGGGTGCCGCAAAACGATCTGGTCGTGGCGCCGGGCGCCAAGGAGTTCTTTGAATACTGCAAGGAAAAGGGCGTCGAGGTCTTTTACATCACCAGCCGCGATCAGGGCGAAAAGACCTATGATTACGCGCTGGAAAACCTCAAGGCGCTTGGCCTGCCCTTTGCCGACAAGGAGCACCTGACCGTGCTGACCGACAGTTCCAACAAGGAACCGCGGCAAAAGGAACTGGCCGAGAAATACACGCCCGTGGTCTATCTGGGCGACAACCTCAACGACTTCCAGCGCAAGTATTACATCAAGGGCGACGTGCCCGGCCGCCTTGCCGCGATGGAGGCCGACCGCGAGGAATTCGGCCGTCGCTTCATCCTGTTCCCGAACCCGACCGACGGGCACTGGATGGCCGCGGTCTTTGGCGAAAGCGAGCCCGCCGACACGCCCGAGGCGCGCAAGCGCCTGCGCGAGGCGGCGGAAACCGTCATCAAGCCCTGATGCGATCGGCCGTCCGGGGGGGCGCTGCGCACCCCGGACGGCCATTTCCAGCCGGTTTCCGGCCAGTGCCGGGCGCGGCCTTACGGCAGCGGGATGAATTCGTCGCGGTCGTCGCGGGGCAGGTCGAACAGCCCCCCGCCCCAGTTCGCAGCCCGCCATTCTTCCTTGGCGTGCTCGATGCGTTCCTGCGACGAGGCGACGAAGTTCCACCACACATAGCGCGGGCCGTTCAGCGTGGCGCCGCCAAGCGCCATCAGCCGCGCGCCCTGCGCCCCTGCCGCGACGGTGATCTGGTCGCCGGGGCGGAACACCATCATGCGCCCGGCCTCGAATTCCTGACCGCCGATGCTGACCGAGCCTTCGGTGATGTAAAGGCCGCGATCCTCGTGATCGTCGGGCAGCGGGAAACGCGCGCCGGGGGTCAGCGTCACGTCCAGATAGAAGGTTTCGGAATACAGCGTCGCCGGGGCCTTTTCGCCGTAGGCATGGCCAAGGATCAGGCGGGCGCGGACGCCGTCGGCCTCGATCTCGGGCAGGGCTTCCTTGCCGTGATGTTCAAAGGTCGGCTCCATGTCCTCGCGGTTCTCGGGCAGGGCGATCCATGTCTGGATGCCGTAAAGGCTGTGCGGCCCCTTGCGGCCCTGATCGCTGGTGCGTTCGGAATGGGTGACGCCCTTGCCGGCGACCATCCAGTTCAGCGCCCCGGGCAGGATCACCTGATCGCTGCCGATGCTGTCGCGGTGGTGGAAATCGCCGCGGTAAAGATAGGTGACGGTGCCCAGCCCGATATGGGGATGGGGGCGCACGTCGATGCCCTGTCCGGTCAGGAACTCGGCGGGGCCGGCCTGATCGAAGAAGATGAAGGGGCCGACCATCTGCCGCTTGGGGGCGGGCAGGGCGCGCTTGACCTCGAACCCGCCAAGGTCGCGGGCGCGGGGGATGATCAGGGTCTCTATGGCATCGACGCCGATTTCGTCGGGGCAACCGGGGGTCAGGGCGGGGTTCCAGCTCATCGTGGTCTCCTTGCTGATGTTGTCGAAGCCTAGGCCGGGACGGGGCCTGAGGCAACGCGCATCCCGTCCGGCCGGGCCGAACGCGGTGTCTGGCCGCAGCGCACGAAACGCCGGTGGACCGGGGCGAAATCGCCGCTATCTTCGACCCATCAGATGCAGGAGACAGCCGATGACCGATATCCAGCTTGGCAAGGAAGAAACCGGCGGCCGCAATGGCCGCTATGTCGCCCGTATCCCGGGGATCGAGGGCGAGGGCGAGATCACCTTTACCCATCGCGGCCCCAAGGTCATCAGCGCCGACCATACCGGCGTGCCCGACAGCATGGCCGGCAAGGGCGTGGCCCGGGCGCTGCTGGACTATATGCTTGAGGATGCGCGGAAATCCGGCTTTCGCATCATCCCGGTCTGCCCCTATGTGCGCGGCCAGTATGCCCGCCACCCGGAATGGGCGCCGCTGTTCACCACGGCGCCCGGCGAGGACCCCTGACCGGGTCGCGCCCGGTCGGCCTCCGGGTCAGCCTGCCTTGATCGCGGCGGCGAAGCCTGCGACGAAATCGGCCAGCGCGGCGCGGGTGCGCTCGTCGGTCAGGTTGCCCTCGGCATCGAACAGGCCGCCTGCGCGCGACACCAGCATCCGGCCCTGAAACCACGGTTTCGTGCCCAGCGTGCGCAGGACCGGCAGCCAGTGGTTCTGCGCCAGCACCGTGCCGAACCCCCCGGGCGAGGCGCCAAGCACCGCCACCGGCTTGCCGCGGAAAAGGCCCAGGCCTTCGCCGCGCGACATCCAGTCGATGGCGTTCTTGAAGACGCCGGGCATGCCGTTGTTGTATTCCGGCGTCACCAGCAGCAGCCCGTCCGCGTCGCGCAACTGCGCCTGAAGCGTCTGGACGGCGGCGGGCAGGCCCTCGGCCGCCTCAAGGTCGGCGTCGTAAAGCGGCACCTCGCGGATCGAGCCTTGCAGGATCGTGGTGCCGGCGGGGGCCATCCCGGCCGCGGCGCGCAGCAGGCCCGCGTTGAACGAGGCGCGGCGCAGGCTGCCCGAAAGGCCAAGGATCGTCGTCATGCGGGTCTTCCTTCTTGGTGGCGATTGCGGGGCGAAGCTATAGCCGCGCCGCGCCCTTGTGAACAGTGGCCGGATCTGGGGCCGGATCTGCGGTCGGATCTGGGGGCCGGATTTGGCGCCGGGCAGCTATGGACCGTGTCCGGCGGTTGCTTTAGGCTTTGCCGGGTTGACTGCGCGCCGCTGTCTGAAAAAGGGGGAAGGCTTGGCCACGCTGAAGGATGTCGCGCGCGCGGCCGGGCTGTCGATCACCCAGACCAGCCGGGCGCTGAACGGCCATTCCGACGTGAACGAGGCGACGCGCAAGCGGGTCAAGGCCGTGGCGCGCTCGATGAACTATCAGGCCAATATCTCGGCCAGGAAGCTGGTCACGGGCCGGTCCGGCATGGTGGCACTGGTGGTGCCGCAATCGGGGGACCTGCCGCAAAGCGGGTTGTTCATCGAAGGCGTGGCCGGGCTTTCCGCGCAATTCTCGGCCCGCGCGATGCAGTTCGTGCTGCATGTCGCCCGCCAAGACGAGCCGATCCTTGAGGTCTATCGGCGGCTGATCGGCAACGGGATGCTGGACGGCTTCGTGCTGTTCAGCCCGCATGACAACGACCCGCGCGCCGCCTTTCTGCGCGAACAGGGCATCCCTTTTGTCGTGCATGGCCGCATCTGGCCCGATGCCGACCATGCCTATTTCGACATCGACAACGAAGGCATCCTTTACCAGATCACCCGCCATCTGACCGGGCTGGGCCATCGCCGCATCGCGTTCCTGAACGGGGCGCCGGGGCACGGCTTCGCCTCGGCCCGGATGCGGGGCTATGCGCGCGCGCTGGCCGAGGCGGGCGTGGCCGTCGACCCCGCGCTGGTCCGCCCCGGCGAGATGAGCGAGGCGCGCGGCCTTGTCGCCACGGTCGAGCTGTTCCGCATCGACGGGCTGCGCCCCACCGCCATCGTGTGCAGCGATGTGCGGCTGGCCAAGGGCGTCTATACCGCGCTTGAGGCGCTTGGCCTGTCGATCCCCGGCGATGTCTCGGTCATCGCGCATGACGACCACCTGCCGCAGTTGCGCGCCTCGGCCTTTTTTCCGGCGCTCAGCGTGACCAAGGCGCCCTTGCGCGATAGTTGGGGGCCGCTGGTCGACTGCCTGAACGGGCTTCTGGACGGCGCGCCGCTGGCCGATCTGCAAATCGTCGGCTGTCATGAGATGATCCTGCGCAATTCGACCGGGCCCGCCCCGGCCTGAGTCGCGGCGCATCACAGCCGGTTGGCTGTGAAATTCCTTTCAGGCCAATGGGTTGCCGGATGCGCGGCGAAAACCGGCGCGGCATCCGTCATTGTTGACTTTCAACCGCCCCGCCGCCACGCTGGCCGTCATTTGTTGCCTGGAAAGATATTTGGATGGGCAAGGAAAAGCGCAGCTTCGCAATTATCGGTCTGGGGGCATTCGGCGGCACGGTGGCGGTCGAACTGGCGCGCTATGGCAACAATGTCCTTGGCATCGACATGGACGAACGCAGCGTGGCGCAGATGGCGCCGCTGCTCAGCGCGACGGTCATTCTGGACACCACCGACGAGCTGGCCCTGCGCGAGGTCGGGATCGACCGCTATGACGTGGCGCTGGTCGCCATCGGGCAGGACATTCAGGCCAGCATCCTGACGACGATGAACCTCAAGATGCTGGGGATCGAGACGATCTGGGTCAAGGCCGCCAACAAGACCCATCACCGCATCCTGTCCAAGCTGGGCACCGACCGCGTCATCCTGCCCGAGCAAGAGATGGGCCGCCATATCGCGCAGATGCTGCACAACCCGGCGGTGGTCGATTATGTCAGCTTGGGCAATGGCTATAGCGTGGTCAATATCGCCGTGCCCGAACGCATGTCGGGTCAGCCCATCGCCGCGCTGAAGCTTGGCGCCGACCATGACCTGCGCCTGCTGGGGCTGATGCGCGGCGGCGATTTCCTGTCCTGCGAGCGGCCGGAAACCGTGCTGCAACAGGATGACAAGCTGATCCTTCTGGGCAGGCGGCCCGAGCTGCGCCGCTTTGGCGATGTTCTCTGAGCGGCGCGTCCGGCGTGCCCGGCTCAACAGGGCGATCGCGCGGCGGCTGGCCAATGTGCCGCCGCCGCTGATGCTGGCGGCGCTTTACGCGACCTTCATCCTGCTGGGCGCGGCGGTGCTGATGCTGCCCGTGTCGCGCAATGTGCCGCTGGGCTGGTCCGAGGCGATCTTTACCGCCACCTCGGGCGTGACCGTCACCGGGCTGACGGTCTTTGACGTGGGCGCCGATCTGACGCTTTTCGGACAGATGGTGCTGGCCTTCCTGATCCAGCTTGGCGGGCTGGGGCTGATGACATTCGCCGTCCTGATCCTCAGCGCGCTGGGGGTCGAGGTCGGCGTCACCGGCCAGAACTATCTGCGCGACGACCTGAACCAAAGCTCGTTCTATCGGCTGATGAAGCTGGTGCGCACCATCCTGATCGTGGTGCTCAGTTGCGAACTGGCGGGGGCGGCGCTGCTGTCGGTGCCCTTCATGTCGCGCCACGGCTTCTGGCAGGGCCTGTGGGAGGCGGTGTTTCATTCCATCTCGGCCTTCAACAATGCCGGCTTCTCGACCTATCCCGACGGGCTGGTGTCCTTTGCCACCGACCCGGTGGTGAATGCGGTCATTCCGGCGCTGTTCATCATCGGCGGGCTTGGCTATGTCGTCTTTCACGACATCGCCCGCCATCGCCGCTGGTCGGCCTGGTCGCTGAACACCAAGATCATGCTTCTGGGCACGGCGGCCCTGATCCTGTGGGCGGTGACGATCTTCGCGATCCTTGAATGGAACAACCCGCGCACGCTGGCGCAGTTCGACAACCCCGCCCAACGGCTGATGGTCAGCTGGTTTCAGGGGGTGACGCCGCGCACGGCGGGGTTCAACACCGTGGACATGGCGGCGCTGCATGACAGCACGGCGATGATGTTCATATCGCTGATGCTGATCGGTGGCGGACCTGCCTCGACCGCGGGCGGGATCAAGGTCACGACCTTCGTGGTGATGATCCTGGCGACGATGGCCTTTTTCCGCCGCCAGACCCAGTTGCACGCCTTTGGCCGCAGTATCGAGTTCGACCAGATCCTGAAGGTCACCGCGCTGATCGCGATCAGCGTGATCCTGATCTTTGCGGCGATCTTCCTGATGGCCGCCACCCATGACGGCCACTTTCTGGACATCTGCTTTGAGGTCGCCAGCGCCTTTGGCACGGTCGGGCTGTCGCGCGGCTATACCGACGACCTCAGCGGCTTTGGCCGGCTGATCATCATCGTGGTGATGTTTCTGGGCCGGGTCGGGCCGCTGACGCTGGGGTTCTTTCTGGCGACAAGGTCGGTGCCCCGCGTGCGCTATCCGCGCGGCACGATCTATCTGGGCTAGCCGGCCGCGGCGGCGCTGTCGGGCGGCGGGCAGACCCGCACCTGCGTGCCCCATTCGGCGCAGCGCCGCGCAAGGTCGTCGGGCAGGGGCTTGTCGATGAAGACGGTGTCGATTTCCGACAGGCTGGCGATGCGCGCCGGGGCCGGGCGGTCCAGCTTGGAATGGTCGGTGACCAGAAAGGCGTGGCGCGACTGGCGCAGGATCGAGCGGCTGACCCGCACCTCGGCCAGATCGAAGTCCAGAAGGTCGCCGTCATGGTCCAGCGCCGAGGTGCCGATGATCGCGTAATCGACCTTGAACTGTTCAAAGAACTGCGTCGTCAATTCGCCCACCAGCCCGCCATCGGACCGGCGCAGTGCGCCGCCGGCCACCATGATCTCACACCCCGGATTGGCCAGCATGATATTGGCCACGTTCATGTTGTTGGTGACAATGGTGATGTTGGAATGGTGGATCAGCGCCTGCGCCACCGCCTCGGTCGTGGTGCCAAGGTTCAGGATCAGGCTGCAATTGTCGGGGATCATCGCCGCGCAGGCGGCGCCGATGGCGGCCTTGGCCTCGGCGTTCATGCGCCGGCGTGCCTCATAGCCCAGGTTCACGGTGCCCGCGCGCGGCACCGCGCCGCCATGCACGCGGTCCAGAAGCCCGGCTTCGGCCATCTCGCCAAGGTCGCGGCGGATGGTCTGCAAGGTCACGTCGAAACGGTGCGCCAGATCGTCCACCAGCACCCGCCCCTCGACGCGGGCAAGCTCAAGGATTTCGTTCTGGCGGATGCTCAGGGCCAAGGCTCGCTCCTTGCTGGTGGGGATCAATTTAGGCGATTCGGAACTGCGCGCAAGCATTCGTTGTGCGTGCGTATATCTTCGAATCTAGCAGAAAATTTTGAAAAACGAAAGCCGCTTGACCGGATTATCCCGACGGTGCAGCCTTCGCGGGATTTCATTCTTTCCGAGAGCGCGCATGACCCTGCCATCCTTTCAGTTCGCCCTGCCGGGTCGCGTGGTCTTTGGCCGGAACGAGGCGCAGAAGGCGCCGGCGCTGATCCGCGCGATGGGCGCGCGCGGCGTGCTGGTCCATGGCGCCGACCCGTCGCGCGCGGGATGGCTGCTGGCCGCACTGCGTGAGGCGGGGGGCGAGGTCCGCACCATCGCCTGCCCGGCCGAGCCGACGTTGCCGATGCTGGAGGCGGCGCTGGATGCGCTGCGGGGCTGGGACGCCGAATGGGTGGTGGCGCTGGGGGGCGGCGCGGCGCTGGACATGGGCAAGGCGCTGGCGGCGCTGATCCCGGCGCCGGGCGGCATCATGGACCATCTTGAGGTCGTGGGCCTTGGTCTGCCGCTGAAGGTGGCGCCGCTGCCTTTCGTCGCGCTGCCGACCACCGCCGGCACCGGGGCCGAGGCCACGCGCAACGCGGTGATCGGCCTGCCCGAACATGGGCGCAAGGTCTCGATCCGCGATGAACGGATGCTGCCGCGCATCGCCATCGTCGATCCGGCGCTGACCGACAATGCGCCGCGCCGGGTGACGCTGGCCTCGGGGCTGGATGCGCTGGCGCAGGTGATCGAGCCCTATGTCTCGGTCAAGGCGACGCCCTTCACCGATGCGCTGGTGCGCCCGGTGATCGCACCGGGGCTGCGGGCGCTGATGCGGCTGATGCAGGCCGAGGATGCCGAGGCCCGCGACCGCATGGCCTGGACCAGCCTGTGCGGCGGCATCGCGCTGGCCAATGGCGGCCTTGGCGCGGTGCATGGGCTGGCGGGCGTCATCGGCGGCGTGACCCCGGCGGCGCATGGCGCGATCTGCGGCGTGCTGCTGGGGCCGGTGCTGGCGATGAACCGCCGACACAGCGCCGACCCCGCGCGGCTGCACGAGGTCTGCGCGCTGATCGCGGCCGAACTGGGCAGCGATGCGGCGGACGCGCCGCAGGCGCTGGCCGGCTGGGCGCGGGATAGCGGGCTGCCGGGGTTGCGGGCGCAGGGGCTGGATCCCGCGCAGCATGAAGGCGTGGCGCAGGCGTCGCTGGCCAGTTCCTCGATGAAGGGCAATCCCTTTGCGCCCGACCCGGCGCAGCTCTGCGAGGTCATGCGCGCCGCCGGATAGGGCGGCTGTCGCAAACCATCCGCCCGGCTGACGCGGGCCGCGCCCCGCCTTGTCGCAAATGGTCGGGACGGGGTCGCAAAATGGCGTGGCGGCGGCGCGCTGTCGTCGGAACATGTCCCGGATGGGGATGACAGGCGTTCCGGTGATCGTCGGCTTTGACGAAATTCTGACTTGCGCTTGTCGGAGCCTGCGCTATTCGCCGCACCAGTGGACAGGTGACAACCACCGCCGCAGGACCGCGAAAAGCGAAGGAGAGCGGCGTATGGACGCTGGGACGGGGATGACGACGGGCATGGCCAAAGGCGCAGAGATCATCGACGGCAAGGCCTTCGCGGCCGGTGTCCGCGCCGATGTGGCGGCGCATGTCGCCCGACTGAAGGCCGAGCGCGGCATCACGCCCGGTCTGGCGGTGGTGCTGGTCGGTGCCGATCCCGCCTCTGAGGTTTATGTGCGCAACAAGGGCATCCAGACGCGCGAGGCGGGGATGACCTCATACGAGCATCGCCTGCCCGCCGAAACGCCCGAGGCCGAGCTTTTGGCGCTGATCGCGCGGCTGAACGCCGATCCGGGCGTGCATGGCATCCTGGTGCAACTGCCGCTGCCCGCGCATATGAACGCCGAGGCGGTCATCAATGCCATCGACCCGGCCAAGGACGTGGACGGGTTTCACATCCTGAATGTGGGTCTGCTGGGCACCGGGCAAAAGGCGATGGTGCCCTGCACGCCCTTGGGCTGCCTGATGATGCTGCGCGACCGGCTGGGGGATCTCAGCGGGCTGAACGCGGTGGTGGTCGGGCGCAGCAATATCGTCGGCAAGCCGATGGCGCAGCTTCTGCTGCGTGAAAGCTGCACGGTGACCATCGCGCATTCGCGGACCCGCGATCTGGCCGATGTCTGCCGCCGCGCCGATATCCTGGTGGCAGCGGTGGGGCGCCCGCGCATGATCCGCGGCGACTGGGTCAAGCCCGGCGCCACGGTGATCGATGTGGGCATCAACCGGATCGAGGAAGACGGCCGCACCCGGCTGGTGGGCGATGTGGATTTCGCCAGTGCCGCCCGTGTCGCCGGTGCGATCACGCCGGTGCCGGGCGGGGTCGGGCCGATGACCATTGCCTGTCTGCTGGCGAATACGCTGACCGCGTGCTGCCGGGCGAACGGGCTGGCCGAGCCCGACGGACTGACTGTCTGAAGGAACCGGGGGCTGTCTGCCCCCGGACCCCCGAGGATATTTGGGCATGAAAGAATGAGGGCGCTTGCGCCCCGATGACAGTGGAGAGCCTGATGAAGAAGTATACGCTGACGGTGACGTGCCCTTCGACCCGGGGGATCGTGGCGGCCACGGCCGGTTTTCTGGCCGGGAAGGGCTGCAATATCACCGACAGCTCGCAATTCGACGATACCGAGACCGGGCGCTTTTTCATGCGGGTGAGCTTTATCTCGGAGGAGGAGGTCGGGCTGGACGAGCTGCGCCGCGACATGGAGCCCGTCGCCGCGCCCTTTGCCATGGACTACAACTTCCATGACGAGGCCGAGAAGATGAAGGTCGTCATCATGGTCAGCCGCTTTGGCCATTGCCTGAACGACCTGCTGTATCGCAGCCGCATCGGGGCGCTGCCCATCGATATCGTCGCCGTCATCAGCAACCACATGGATTACCAGAAGGTGGTGGTGAACCAGGACATCCCCTTCCACTTCATCCGCGTGACCAAGGAAAACAAGCCCCAGGCCGAGGCGCAACTGTTGCAGGTGGTCGAGGATTCGGGCGCCGAACTGGTGGTGCTGGCGCGCTATATGCAGGTGCTGTCCGACGAGCTTTGCCGCAAGATGTCGGGGCGGATCATCAACATCCACCATTCGTTCCTGCCCAGCTTCAAGGGCGCCAACCCCTATAAGCAGGCCTATGAGCGTGGCGTGAAGCTGATCGGGGCGACCAGCCATTACGTCACCGCCGATCTGGACGAAGGCCCGATCATCGAACAGGACACCATCCGCGTGACCCATGCGCAATCGCCCGAGGATTACGTCTCGCTGGGGCGCGATGTCGAAAGCCAGGTGCTGGCGCGGGCGATCCATGCCCATATCCATCGCCGCGTGTTCCTGAACGGCAACAAGACCGTGGTCTTCCCGGCCTCGCCCGGGTCCTATGCCAGCGAGCGCATGGGCTGAGGGTTTTCGCCCTGTGGTCAGGAAAAGCCCCGGTTCTGCCGGGGCTTTTTCGTCAGCCCGGGCCGCCCGACATGCGGTGGAACACCTTGCTGACGCGGGGATGGCTGGGCACCGTGATTTCCACCGGGCGGCCGGCGCGGGTTTCGCGCTTGACCCAGTCGCTGATCGTTTCGGCGCTGGTATGGTCGATATAGCGCAGGCGCTGCGCGTTCAGGCGCACCTTGCGGCCGGCGGGCAGCCCCTCAAGCGTGCTGAGCAGGCGCGGCACGCGGGTGGCGGTTGCGGCGCCGTTCAGGTTGACGTCGATGGCGTCCTCGGCCTCGCGCGAGGTGGCGGCGAAGCGGCGGCGCAGCAGCGGCGCGATCTCGATCAGCGACAGGGCAAGGCCGACGGCGACGCCCACAAGCAGGTCCTCGACCAGGATGACCACGACGGTGGCGGCCCAGATGCCGGCGGGGAAGGGGCCGTGATGGCTGAAGAGTTCGCGCACATGCGTGAGGTTCACCAGCCGCCAGCCGGTGACCAGCAGCACCGCCGCCAGCGCCGTCAGCGGTACCAGCCCCAGGACCTGCGGCGCCAGCGCCACCAGTGCAAGGATCCAGACGCCGTGCAGGATGCTGGAGGCCCGCGTGCGCGCCCCCGCCTGCACGTTCGCCGATGAGCGCACGATCACCCCGGTGATCGGCAGCCCGCCGAAGAGGCCGCACAGGCTGTTGCCGATGCCCTGCGCCCACAGTTCCTTGTTCATGCGGGTGGGCGGGCCGTCATGCAGCTTGTCCACGGCGGCGGCGGAAAGCAGCGTCTCGGCACTGGCGATGACGGCGATGATGAGGGCGGCGATCAGCGCGTCGGGTTGCAGCAGCCCGGCAAAGCTGGCCGCCGGTGGCAGGCTGATATTGGCCAGCAGCGAATCGGGGATCTGCACGCGCGGGATCGGCAGGCCGGCGGCCCATGTCACCAGCGTGCCCGTCGCCACGCCGACCAGCGCGCCGGGCAGCAGCGCCAGCTTGCGGGGGCGGAAGCGTTCCCAGCCCAGCATCGCCAGCAGCGAGGCCAGGCCCACCATCAGCGTCAGCGCCTGCGGGGTCAGGTGGTCGCCCAGCACGCGGCCAAGGCTGGTGGTGATCGCCACCGCATTGCCGACTGCGCTGGCGGTGGGCGTGCTGCCCATCAGCACATGGACCTGCGCCAGCACGATCAGGATGCCGATGCCGGTCAGCATCCCGTGCACGACGGCGGGCGAGATCAGCCGGAACCACGTTCCCATGCGCATGAAGCCGGCGGCGATCTGGATCAGGCCGGCCAGCAGCAGGACCGGACCCAGCGCCGCCACGCCATGTTGCTGCACGAAGCCGAAGACGATCACCGCCAGCCCCGCCGCCGGGCCGGTGACCTGCAGGGGCGAGCCGGACAGCGCGCCGACGACGATGCCGCCGACGATGCCCGAGATCAGTCCCATTCCCGCAGGCACGCCCGAGGCCAGCGCAATGCCAAGGCAAAGCGGCATCGCCACCAGAAACACCACCAGCGACGCGGCAAGGTCGCTGGAAAGGTCACGGGGAATTAGTCTGCGCATGACGGCTCCGCTGCGATGGTAATGGTATCGGCAACGGGCATATGCGCTTTGCCGCACCCGGTCAGCGGGCGGGCAGGGGGCGCCGCGCTCGGGCACGACGAATCGCCTCTTTCACGCATCATATATCACCGCCAGTTTTGCCATGCGGTCAAAAAACCGGCATCTGATTCGATTTTCATTCGGGCGCCCTTGTTGCAACAGTCGGGCGCCGATTCGCAGGGACGATTTTTCAGGTGCGAAGGCAGCCCCCTGCGTGCGGCGCCCGCGCGGTCGTCAGGGCCGGCGTCGATACGCTGGCACGCGGGATGATGCGGCACAGTGCCATTGTCAAAGCCTTGATTTGGTTCATGTCCGGGGCCAGCTATCCAGCGCTTCGGCAATGGGGGGCAAGAACAGCAAGAATTTAGCCGTGGATCATGGGTGAATTTGTCGGAGATATGGCGGATCTGCTGCTGCGGGTCTTGGCGCCGCCACGCCCGCGCCCAGCTTGGCACTGGCGAGAGCGGGGGAATGGCGATACAGCAGACCGAACCCAGCAGAGGCAGAAGGGCCGGATGAGCATTCACCTTTATCAGAACGATCTGCCCGACGATCTGGACCTTGGCCCGGTCGTCGCCATCGATACCGAGACGATGGGCCTTGACCCGCGCCGCGACCGGCTGTGTCTGGTGCAGCTTTCCTCGGGCGATGGCTCGGCGCATCTGGTGCAGATCGCCAAGGGCCAGCGCGAGGCGCCGAATCTGGCGCGGATGCTGGCCGATCCCAAGGTGCTGAAGCTGTTCCATTTCGGCCGCTTCGACATCGCCGCGCTTGAGGCCACCTTTGGCGTCGTCACCAAGCCGGTCTGGTGCACCAAGATCGCCTCGAAGATGGTGCGCACCTATACCGACCGGCAGGGGCTGAAATACCTGCTCTCGGAGCTGCTGGGCGTCGACATCTCGAAGCACCAGCAGACCAGCGACTGGGGCGCAGCCGAACTGACCGACGCGCAGCTTGAATATGCGGCCTCGGACGTGCTGTATCTGCACCGCCTGAAGGCCGAACTGGAAAAGCGCCTTGAGCGCGAGGGCCGCACCGGGCTGGCGCAGGCCTGTTTCGACTTCCTTCCCGCCCGGTCGCATCTGGACCTGCTGGGCTGGGGGGATGAAAAAGATATCTTCCATCACTAGATTGCCGGCATGAGCGTTTATCTTGATACCGCCCGCCGGGTGATCCGCACCGAGGCCGAGGGGCTGGCCCGTCTTGAGGCGGTCCTTGCCGACGGACTTGGCGGCGGTTTCGACCGCGCGGTCGAAACGATCCTGTCGGCGCAAGGCCGGGTCATCATCTCGGGCATGGGCAAGTCCGGCCATGTCGGGCGCAAGATCGCGGCGACGCTTGCCTCGACCGGGACGCCGGCGCAGTTCGTCCACCCGGCCGAGGCCAGCCATGGCGACCTGGGCATGGTGACGCAGGCGGACGTGGTGCTGATGCTGTCCAACTCGGGCGAGACGCCGGAACTGGCCGACATGATCGCCCATACGCGCCGCTTCCAGATCCCGCTGATCGGCGTCGCCAGCCGGGCGCGCTCGACGCTGCTGCGGCAGGCCGACGTGGCGCTGGTGCTGCCCGACGCGCCCGAAGCCTGCGGCGAAGGCATCGTGCCCACCACCTCGACCACCATGACCATGGCGCTTGGCGATGCGCTGGCCATCGCGCTGATGGAGCACCGCAAGTTCACACCCGAGCATTTCCGCACCTTCCACCCCGGCGGCAAGCTGGGCGCGAAGCTGTCGCGGGTGGCCGACCTGATGCATACCGACATTCCGCTGGTCCCGGAAATCGCCCCCATGGCCGAGGCGCTTCTGGTCATCAGCCAGAAAAGCTTTGGCGTGACCGGCGTCACCGATGTGTCGGGCCGGCTGACCGGCATCATCACCGACGGCGACCTGCGGCGGCACATGACCGGCCTTCTGTCGCGCAACGCCGCCGAGGTGATGACCAGGAACCCGCGCAGCATCGGCCCCGACGCGCTGGCGGAAACCGCACTGGCCGAAATGCAGTCGCGCCGGATCACCAGCCTGTTCGTCGTCTCGGACGAGGGCAGGCCGCTGGGCCTGATCCATATCCACGACTTCCTGCGCAGCGGGCTGGTCTGAACCATGACCCGCTCGCGCATCGTGGCATGGTTGCGAGTGATCCTGCCCCTGACGGCGCTGGCGCTTTTGTCGGTCCTGTTCCTTCTGGGCCGCAAGCCCGAGCCCGAGGGCAACATCCCCTATGCCAATGTCGATCCGCGCGAGGTGGCCGAGCGGCAGATGGCGACCTTGCCCGCCTATGCCGGGGTCACGACCGATGGCGCGCTGCTGAATATCACCGGCGCGCAGGCGGTGCCCGGCGCGATCGACGGGCAGGGCAGCGCCGACATGGTGCGCATGACGCTGCGCGCCAGGGACGGGCGGGCCTCGGATGTCAGCGCCGGCCGCGCCGCGCTTGAGGGCGATCTGATGCTGTTGCAGGACGGCGCGCGCATGACCACCGCCGATGGCTGGGTGGTGACCGCGCCCGAGTTCCGCGCCTCGCGTAGCGCCGGCACGCTGAACGCCGATTCCGAAGTGAACGTCCGCGCGCCCTTCGGCAACCTGACCGCCGGCCGCATGGAATTGCGTCCGCTGGGCGATGGCACCGGCGATCATGTTCTTGATTTGAGCGGCGGAGTCCGTTTGATATACCAGCCATGACCCGTGCCGGCGCTGCCGCGCCCCGGTGTGTGATTTGCCCGAAAGGAAACCTTCGATGATCCGGCCCGGACTGCTTATGCCGATGATCCTGTCGCTTGCGCTGGCGGCCGCGCCGGCGCTGGCGCAAAACACCGGCTTCGGCAATGCGCAGGACACGAAGCTGCCGGTCGAGGTGACCTCGGAGCAGCTTTCGGTGGATCAGAAGACGGGGGTGGCGACCTTCACCGGCAAGGTGGTGATCGTGCAGGGGCAGATGCGGCTGGCCGCCGACCGCGTCACCGTGACCTATGCGCAGGGCGACAAGCGCCGCATCAGCGCCATGCATGCCGAGGGCAACGTCACCATGGTCAGCGGCGAGGACGCGGCCGAGTCGCGCGCCGCCGATTACGACGTCGAATCGGGCAATGTCGTGCTGACCGGCGATGTGCTGATGACGCAGACCGGCAATGTGGTCGCGGGCGAAAAGGTGGTGGTGAACCTGGCGACCGGCACGGCGCAGGCCTCGGGCCGGGTGCGCAGCGTGCTGCAACCGGGGACGAACTGATGGACGACGCGCCGGGCAAGGGCCTTCAGGTCAGCGGGCTGCGCAAATCCTATCGCAACCGGCCGGTGATCCGCGATGTCGGGCTGAGGCTGGACCGCGGCGAGGTGGTGGCGCTGCTGGGCCCGAACGGCTCGGGCAAGACGACCTGCTTTTACTGCGTGGCCGGGCTGGTCGCGCCTGATTCGGGACATGTCATCATCGACGGCGTGGATGCGACGGCGCTGCCGATGTATCGCCGCGCGCAGATGGGCATCGGCTACCTGCCGCAGGAAATGTCGATCTTCCGCACCCTCACGGTCGAGCAGAACATCGAGGCCGTGCTGGAGCTGGTCTGCCGCGACGCCCATCACCGCCGCGACCGGCTTGAGGAATTGCTGGGCGACTTCTCGATCGGGCATCTGCGCAGCGCGCCGGCCATGGCGCTGTCGGGGGGCGAACGCCGCCGGGTCGAGATCGCGCGCTGCCTTGCCTCGAACCCGTCCTATCTGCTGCTGGACGAACCCTTCGCCGGCGTCGACCCCATCGCCGTGGGAGAGATTCGCGGCCTTGTCCACGATCTGAAAAGCCGCGGCATCGGCGTGCTGATCACCGATCACAACGTCCGCGAAACCCTTGAGATCGTTGACCGCGCCTATATCCTGCATGACGGTCATGTGCTGAAATCCGGCACGACCGAGGAAATCGTCGCCGATCCGCAGGTCCGCCGCGTCTATCTGGGCGAATCCTTCCGCATGGGCTGAGCCCGGCGCCGAAACCTTCCGTTCACCGCTCTTGCGCGCGCCCGTTGACAGAAACCGCGACCTGTCACCAAATGGGGGTGTGGCGACGCAAGAACGCGGCGCCGGAAAAAGCCCGCGGCGCGGCGGCCTGTTCGTCCGACGCCCCGGGCAAAGGAAAGGACGGACCACATGCGCTACCAGATCAGCGGAAAACAGATCGATGTCGGCGACGCCCTGACGACTCATGTCAAGACTGAGGTGGCGGAAACCATCGACAAGTATTCGCAGCGGCCCACCGATGCGACCATCATCTTTTCCCGCAACGCGCATGAATTCATCTGTGATGCCGTCGTGCATCTGTCCACCGGCCTGAATGTCCAGGCCAAGGGCGCCTCGACCGAGATCTATGCTGCCTTCGATCAATGCAAGGAGCGTATGGACAAGCAACTGCGCCGCTACAAGCGCCGGTTGAAAGACCACCACAAGGACCGGGCCGAGCCGGTTGCCTTTGAACAGGCGGGCATGTATGTGCTGGCCGCCGACGAGGATGAATGGGAAGCGCAGGAAAACGGCCTGCAACCCATGATCATCGCCGAGATGGAAACCCGCGTGCCGACCCTGTCGGTCGGCGATGCGGTCATGCAGATGGAATTGGCCGGCACGCCACTGCTGGTCTTCCGCAACGAGAAGCACGGGGGCGTGAATGTGGTCCACCGCCGCGACGACGGCAACGTGGGCTGGATCGATCCCCGCAACATAGGCTAGACTGACCACAGGCAGTCTAGTTGAACCAATGTCCCGGTTGCGGTCCCCGCAGCCGGGATCAGGATAATTTCAGGCGATATGCAGATCAGCGACATTCTCTCTCCGGCCGCCGTGCGGACGATGAGCCAGATCACCAGCAAGAAACGGCTGTTCCAGGAAATCGCCGAGCAGGCGCGCAGCATCTATGGCGTCGATGCGGCGCAGACGCTGGACGCCCTGCAAGAGCGCGAGACGCTGGGCCCGACCGGCGTCGGTCATGGCGTGGCGCTGCCGCATGCGCGGCTGCACGGGCTGGACCGGGTCGTGGGCCTGTTCCTGCGGCTGGAAAAGCCCCTTGATTTCGACGCGGTGGACCGCCAGCCGGTCGACCTGATCTTTGCGCTGCTGGCGCCCAAGAATTCGGGCGTCGATCACCTCAAGGCGCTGGCGCTGGTCTCGCGCACGCTGCGCGATCAGGACCTGCGGGTGAAGCTGCGCGCGAATGAGGATCCGGTGGCGCTGCACGCCATGCTGGCCGCCGCGCCGGGCATCAAGGCTGCTTAAGGTTAATCGGTTCAAGGCTTTTGAATCGGACCGATTCGGCCTTATACTGATGGCCCACGACCTGAGGAGGGCCAAGGATGGCCAAGCACATCAGCGACCACCCCCGCAGCCAGGCGCAGTTGCGGTTGCGCGAATTCGTCCGGCAAGAGCGTGAAGCCGGCGTGCATCCCGCCATCCAGGCGCTGCGCAGCCGTCCGCAAAGCCGCGATGGCGACAGCCGCAAGGCGGCCGAATATCTGCGTATCGATCGCGGTCAAAGGGTCTGACCCTTCGCCAAGGGGCCGTCCACCTCGGACGGCCCGGACCAAGTCCATTTTCAGTAGCAATTTTCGCCTTCCGCCCTTGGTGGGGGCGATATGCTTTGGCGGAACCGTGGTCGCGGGACCGCTATGTTCTTTTTTGAAAACGAGGGCGCGGCCCGCGTGCGATCGCCAAGGGCCGCGCCGTTTTCAGAAACCCCTCCGGGCAGCGCCGCGCCGTCGATGCGCGACACCCCGGGGGCGGCAGGGCTAGGCCCGCACCAGCTTTTCGTAATCGTCCGAGATCTTGCGGGTGGTCGGTCCGACCTGGAAATTCCAGTCGCCGATCTGGCCGACCGGAGTGACCTCAGCGGCAGTTCCGGTCAGGAAACATTCCTGAAAACCGTCCAGCTCCTCGGGCTTGATGCGACGTTCATGCACGGTGACGCCGTTGTCCTTCAGCATCTGGATGACGGTCTGGCGGGTGATGCCGTTCAGGAAGCGGTCTGCCAGGGGCGTGTGCACCTCGCCATCCTTGATGAAGAAGATATTGGCGCCGGTGGCCTCGGCGACGTATCCCTCCCAGTCCATGAACAGCGCGTCCGAGCAGCCCTTGGCCTCGGCCGCGTGCTTGGACATGGTGCAGATCATGTAAAGCCCGGCGGCCTTGGCGGCGGTGGGAATGGTTTCGGGGCTGGGACGCTTCCACTTGGCGATGTCCAGTTTCGCGCCCTGCCACTTGGCATCGCCGTAATAGCTGCCCCATTCCCAGGCGGCGACCGCCATGCGCACCGGGTTCCGGCGCGCCGAAACGCCCATGTCCTCGCCCGAGCCGCGCCACATCACCGCGCGCACATAGGCATCCTTGAAGCCGTTCGCGGCCAGCACCTCTTCCTTGGCGCGGTCGATCTCGTCGGCGGTATAGGGCGAGGTCATGTCCAGAAGCCGCGCCGATTCGATCAGCCGCAGCGAATGTTCGTGGCCCTTGAAGATCTTGCCGGCATAGCAGCGCTCGCCCTCGAAGACCGAGCTGGCATAATGCAGCGCGTGGGTCAGGATATGCACCTGCGCGTCACGCCAATCCACCAGCTTGCCATCCATCCAGATCTTGCCGTCACGATCGTCATATGCGCCTGCCATCTTTCCCTCCGGCCGCTGATTTTCGGAATGTTGCGCTGCCTGACCGTGTCTGGCAAAGAAAGTTGCGCAACTTGGGGTCACGGCTATCCATTCATGGTTGGAAAGTCAACAAGCCTGACGTAATAATGGCCCTGCAACACGAGGATCGCATGCAACAAAAGGTAGGCGTGGCCGCGGCAGGGGGCGAAAACCTGCTGTTCTTGACCGACGATCAGCTTCGCCGCGGGATCGAGGCGATGTTCTTCGCCTATCGCGCCTTCACGGCGGACCCAGACATGATCCTGGCCGATATGGATTATGGCCGCGCCCATCACCGCGCGATCCATTTCGTCCATCGTGAGCCGGGGCTGACGGTGACGGCGCTGCTGGACGTGCTGGGGGTGACCAAGCAATCGCTGAACCGCGTGCTGCGCACGCTGATCGACGACGGGCTGATCGAAAGCCGCATCGGCCGCCGCGACCGGCGCGAGCGCCAGCTTTTCCTGACCGAAAAAGGCTCGGCGCTGGAACGTCGCCTGTCGGAAACCCAGCGCGCGCGGATGCGCGCCGCCTATCGCGCCGCCGGCCCGCAGGCGGTGACGGGGTTCCGGCAGGTGCTTGAGGCGATGATGGATCGCGACACCCTGCGCCAGTATCGTGCGCTCAAGGACCTGCCCGAGACGCCATGACCCAGCCCGACCCGCAACCCGCGGCCCATATCCTGATCGTCGACGATGACGAACGTATCCGCAGCCTGCTGCGCCGCTTCCTGATGCGTAACGGCTTCCTTGTCACCGCCGCGCGCGATGCCGCCCATGCGCGGCGGCTGCTGGGGGGGCTCGACTTCGACCTGATCGTGCTGGACGTGATGATGCCGGGCGAGGACGGCTTTTCGCTGACCCGCGACCTGCGCAAGCGCATGGCGACGCCGATCCTGCTGCTGACGGCAAGGGGCGAGACCGGCGACAGGATCGAGGGCTTTGAAAGCGGCGCCGACGACTATCTGCCCAAACCCTTCGAGCCGCGCGAACTGCTTTTGCGCATCGCCGCCATCCTGCGCCGGGTGCCGGCGGCGGAAGCGCGCGGTCCGAAACTGCTGTCGCTGGGCCATCTGCGCTATGACGCCGACAAGGGCGAACTTTGGCAGGGCGAGGTGCCGCTGCGCCTGACCGGGACCGAGCAGGCCCTGCTGAAACGCCTTGCCGACACGCCGCGCCAGCCGGTCAGCCGCATCGAACTGATCGAGGATCTTGGCCGCAATCCCGGCGACGAGACCAGCGAGAATTCCGAGCGCGCCATCGACGTGCAGATCACCCGCCTGCGCCGCAAGATCGAACGCGACCCGAAAGAGCCGCGCTACCTGCAAACCGTGCGCGGCACCGGATACATGCTCGTCCCCGACTGACATCCGAGACTGGCACAAAGCCGCCCGGCTGCCCGCAAGCGAATGGATATTTAGATGAAGAAGAAAGCCGGCCTGCTTTTCTTCTTCATTCAAATATCCATGCCAAGGTGGCCACGGTCGCGGCGCATGAGAAAAGGGGGCTGACGCCCCCTTCATGTCATCTTATGTCAGCGCGCCGTGGCAGTGCTTGAACTTCCTGCCCGAGCCGCAGGGGCAGGGGTCGTTGCGCGACGGGTTGCCCCAGGTCGTGGGGTCGGTCTCGTCGAAGCCCACGACACGGCCCGAGACTTCGCCGCCCTCGGCCTCTTCGTGTTCGGGATGCATCTGCGCCTCGGCGGCGGCCTGCTGCTGCTGGTATTCGCGCAGCATCTGTTCGCGTTCGGCATCGGTCAGCGGACGGATGCGCGACAGTTGCTGGGTCACGTCGAAGCGCAGGCCGTCGAGCATCGTCTCGAAAAGCTGGAAGGCTTCGGTCTTGTATTCCGACAGCGGATCGCGCTGTGCATAGCCGCGGAAGCCCACGACCGAGCGCAGATGTTCCAGCGTCACCAGATGTTCGCGCCATTTGCCGTCGATCTGTTGCAGCAGCACCTGCTTTTCGATCTGGCGCATGTTCTCGGGGCCGAACTGCTCGGTCTTTTGCGCCATATAGGCGTCGGTGGCCTGCTGGATGCGTTCGCGCACCACCTCCTGGTCGACGCCGTCCTCGGCGGCCCATTCGGCGATCGGCAGGTCCATGTTCAGCCGCTCGATCACCGCGGCATGCAGGCCCTTGACGTCCCATTGCTCGGCATAGGCGCGGGGCGGCATGTGCTGGTCCACGAGATCGTCGATGACCTGCTGGCGCATGTCGGCGGCGACTTCCTCGACCTCGTCGGTATGCATGATTTCCAGGCGCTGGCTGAAGATCGCCTTGCGCTGGTCGTTCATCACGTCGTCGAATTTCAGCAACTGCTTGCGGGTGTCGAAGTTGCGCCCCTCGACCTTGGCCTGCGCGCGTTCCAGCGACTTGTTGACCCAGGGGTGGACGATGGCCTCGCCTTCCTTCATCCCCAGCCGCGACAGCACCGCGTCCAGCCGTTCCGAACCGAAGATGCGCATGAGGTCGTCTTCCAGCGACAGGAAGAACAGCGAGCGCCCGGGGTCGCCCTGCCGGCCCGAACGGCCGCGCAGCTGGTTGTCGATGCGGCGGCTTTCGTGACGCTCGGTCGCCAGCACGAACAGGCCGCCGGCATTGAGCACGGCCTTCTTTTCGTCGGCATGCTCGGCCTCGACCTGCGCGCGCAGCTCGTCGGGGTTGACGTCGGGATCGGCGGCGATCGCCTCCATCACCTTCATTTCGACGTTGCCGCCAAGCTGGATGTCGGTGCCGCGGCCGGCCATGTTGGTGGCGATGGTCACCGCGCCCAGCTTGCCGGCATCGGCGACGATCTGCGCCTCGGCCTCGTGCTGGCGGGCGTTCAGGACGTTGTGGCGGATGCCGGCCTGCGTCAGCATCTGCGACAGCATCTCGGATTTCTCGATCGAGGTGGTGCCGACCAGCATCGGCTGGCCCTTGGCATTGGCCTCGCGGATGGCCTCGACCACGGCGGTGTATTTTTCCGCCGCGGTGCGATAGACGCGGTCATGTTCGTCGACGCGCTGCACGGGGCGGTTCGTCGGCACCTCGACCACGCCCAGCTTGTAGATTTCGGCAAATTCGTCGGCCTCGGTCGCGGCGGTGCCGGTCATGCCCGAAAGCTTGCTGTAAAGGCGGAAGTAGTTCTGGAACGTGACCGAGGCCAGCGTGACGTTTTCCGGCTGGATCGAGACGCCTTCCTTGGCCTCGATGGCCTGATGCAGGCCGTCGGACAGCCGGCGGCCCTTCATCATCCGGCCGGTGAATTCGTCGATCAGCACGATTTCGTCATCGCGCACGATATATTGCTGGTCGCGGTTGAACAGCTTGTGCGCGCGCAGGGCCTGATTGACGTGGTGAACGATGGTGGTCGATTCCGGGTCGTAAAGCGTCTGGCCTTCGGGCAGGACGCCGGCGGCTTGCAGCCGCTTTTCCAGGAATTCGTTGCCCTCTTCGGTGAAGGTGGCGTTGCGGGTCTTTTCGTCCAGCTTGTAATGCTCGGGCGTCAGCTCGGGCATGAACTTGTCCAGCGTCATGTAAAGCGCGCTGCGGTCCTGGCTGGGACCCGAGATGATCAGCGGCGTGCGCGCCTCGTCGATCAGGATGCTGTCGACCTCGTCCACGATGGCGAAGAAATGGCCGCGCTGGACCATCTGCTCGATCGAGCCCTTCATGTTGTCGCGCAGATAGTCGAAGCCAAGTTCGTTGTTCGTGGCATAGGTCACGTCGGCCTGATAGGCCTGCCGCTTTTCCGCGTCCTCCTGGAAGGGATAGACGACGCCGGTGGTCATGCCCAGTTGCGCAAAGACCTTGCCCATCCAATGCGCGTCGCGCTTGGCAAGGTAGTCGTTGACGGTGACGATATGCACGCCCTTGCCCGCCAGCGCGTTCAGATAGGCCGGGAAGGTCGCGACCAGGGTCTTGCCCTCGCCGGTCTTCATTTCTGCGATATTGCCCTGATGCAGGAAGATGCCGCCCATAAGCTGGGTGTCGAAGGCGCGCAGGCCAAGGGCGCGGCGCGCCCCCTCGCGGCAGTTGGCGAAGGCTTCGGGCAGAAGCTTGTCCAGATCCTCGCCCGATTGCGCGCGGCCCTGCAATTCGCGGGTCTTGCCGATCAGGTCGGCGTCGGACATGACCTTGAATTTATCCTCAAGGGCGTTGACCTGCGCCACCAGCGGGCGGACTGATTTTACCTTGCGGTCATTGGGGGTGCCAAAGACCTTTTTCGCCAAAGTTCCGATGCCGAGCATGTCTGCCTTCAAAATCGCGTATCTGGGGGTGCGCGGGACGTTCCGCCACTTGCCGCCACCGCTTGCCATGCCCTATCAGTTGGGCCGGAAAACGGCGACGGGCGCGCATTTTCGGTTGCGCTGGATGTATGCCCCGCATGCCAAACTGTCAACGCTTGCGCCTGTTCACGCAATGTGGACGTGCCGTCCCACAAAGGGGAAAACCATGCTGAAACCGTTTCTTGCCGCCTCGGTCCTGATTGCCGGGCACGTTGTCGCATTTCCGGCCGCCGCGCAGGACGCCGATACCGTCGTCGCCACCGTCAACGGCGAGGCGATCACGCTGGGCCAGATGATCGTCATGCGGCAGGGGCTGGGGCCGGATGCGACCCAGAACATGCCCGACACGGCGCTGTGGGATTTGATGCTGGACCAGATGATCCGCCAGACCGCCGTGGCGCAGGCCACCGGCAAGGAACTCAGCAAACGCGACGCCGCCGCGCTGGAAATCGAGCGCCGCTCGTATCTGGCAGGGTCGGTGCTGGAAAAGGTCGCCGCCGCCGAGCCGACCGAGGCCGAGCTGCGCGCCGCCTATGATCAGGCCTTCGGTGGCGCCGCGCCGGCCGTGGAATACAACGCCGCCCATATCCTTGTGAAAACCAAGGAAGAAGCCGAGGCGATCGAGAAGCAGCTGGCCGAGGGCGCCGATTTCGGCAAGCTGGCCGAGGAGAAATCCACCGACAATTCCGCCCCGAACAAGGGCGATCTGGGCTGGTTTCAGGCCGCGCAGATGGTCGCGCCTTTCGCCGATGCGGTGAAGAAGCTGGAAAAGGGCAAGGTCTCGGCCCCGGTCGAAACCCAGTTCGGCTGGCACATCATCAAGCTGATCGATTCGCGCGAGGTGACGCCGCCGAAATTCGACGAGGTCAAAGAGCAACTGGCCGTGCAGGTCCGCCGCGACAAGGTTCAGGCCGAGATCGAAAAGCGGCTGGCGGCCTCGAAGGTTGAAAAGACGCCGGGGCTGAACGCCGATCTGCTGAACAAGACCGACATCCTGGGAGAGTGAGCGATGGCGAAGCCCGACGACAAGAAGGCCCGGTCCTCTGATGCCGACAAGCTGAAGGTGCTGAAGAAAAAGCTTAAAAAGCTGAAGAATTCGGTCCGGGAGGCCGCCGCCAACCTTGAGACCCGCGCCGAAGAGGTGGTGGCGACCGTCGCCGTCAAGGCGGTCAAGGCGACGAAGCTGGTCTCGCCGCTGGCGCCGGCGCGCTTTCCCGACCTGCCGGTGATCGAGGGCGCCGAGTTTTCGTCGGGCGCGGCGGGCATCAAATACAAGGACCGCACCGACGTGATGCTGGTCCGGCTGGCGCCGGGCACTGCCATCGCCGGGGCGTTCACGCGCTCATCGACGCGCGCGGCCTGCGTGCTGGACTGTCAGGCGAAACTGGCGGCCAAGCCCGACATGGATGCGGGCGCGGCGATCATCGTCAACTCGGGCAATGCCAACGCCTTTACCGGCAAGGGCGGGCAAGAGGCCGTGGACAGCGTGACCGGCGGTGTCGCCCATGCGCTTGGCCTGCCGCGCGAGCGGGTGTTCTCGTCCTCGACCGGGGTGATCGGCGAGCCGCTGCCCGCAGGGCGCATCACCGCGATCATCGGCGATCTGACGGCGCGGCTGGACCCGACGGGTGCGGCGGCCGCGGCGCGCGCCATCATGACCACCGACACCTTTGCCAAAGGGGCGACCGCCAGCTTTCAGGGTGAGGGCGGCACCATCAATATCGTCGGCATCGCCAAGGGTTCGGGCATGATCGCGCCCGACATGGCGACGATGCTGGTCTATATCTTCACCGATGCGAAGATCGCGCCGGCGCTGTTGCAGCGGATGCTGTCGGCGCGCGTGGACGAGACCTTCAACGCCATCACCGTGGACAGCGACACCTCGACCTCGGACGCGCTGATCCTGGCGGCGACGGGGCGCTCAAAGGCGGCGCCAATCACCGACCTGCGCTCGGCCCCGGCGCGGGCCTTTGGCAGGGCGCTGACGCAGGTCATGCTGGATCTGGCGCAGCAGGTGGTGAAGGACGGCGAGGGCGCGACCAAGTTCGTCGAGGTGCAGGTGACCGGCGCCGCCAGCACCGCCGACGCGCATCGCGTGGCCATGGCCATCGCGAATTCGCCGCTGGTCAAGACCGCCATCGCCGGCGAGGACGCGAACTGGGGCCGCGTCGTCGCCGCCGTCGGCAAGTCGGGCGCCCAGGCCGACCGCGACCGGCTGACCATTCGCTTCGGCGATATGGTGCTGGCCGAAAACGGCTGGCGCGCGCCCAGCTATGACGAGGAAAAGGCCAGCGCCTACATGAAGCGGGCAGAGCTGGTGATCGGCGTCGATCTGGGGCTGGGCAAGGGCGCCCGCACGGTCTGGACCTGCGACCTGACCCATCGCTATATCGACATCAACGCCGATTACCGCTCATGAGGATCGTGCTTGTCGCGGCCGTCGCCCTGATCGACAAGGACGGCCGCGTTCTGCTGGCGCAGCGCCCCGAGGGCAAGTCCCTTGCGGGCCTGTGGGAATTCCCCGGCGGCAAGGTCGAGCCGGGCGAATCGCCCGAAACCGCGCTGATCCGCGAATTGCACGAGGAGCTGGGGATCGAAACCTGGTCCTCGTGTCTGGCGCCGCTGACCTTTGCCAGCCACGCCTATCCCGATTTCCACCTGCTGATGCCGCTGTTTGCCTGCCGTCGCTGGCAGGGCATTCCCCACCCGCGCGAGGGGCAGAAGCTGTCCTGGGCGCGGGCGAACGAACTGGGCAACTACCCGATGCCGCCCGCGGACATCCCGCTGATCCCGGTTTTGCGCGACTGGCTGTGATGTCAAGCGCGCCGCTTGGGGGAAAAGTTGCACTTTTCGTCTGAAATCGGTGCGAAATTAATTAACAATTCGCAATTTTGTGTAATTCTGACCCGGCTAAGGAAAGGGAGAACTGGACATGATTCGCACGATCACGATCGGAAGCTGTATTTCAGTCCAAGGCGTTTTTGAGCGCCAGCAGGCCAACGGAAATATTGTCGTCCGTGTCGGAAGCAAGACTTACGAAGGCAAGCCCGTCGCGCATGTCTGACGGCCAAAAACGATAGCCCATGAACAACGGGGTCCCCATCGGGGGCCCTGTGCCTTTTCAAGTAGTTGATTTGCAATGCCTTGATGCGGCAACCATGATCGCACCCGTTGACCGAAAGTTTGCCAAAAGGGGCATGATTTGAAATTCCTGCATACTCCGTTTCGCGCGCTTGCCGCGCTGATGCTGTTCTTGGGCGCGCTGGTTCTGGCGGCGTGCACCCCGGGCGTATTCCCGAGCGGAACCGCCAATTCCAGGCTGGGGACGCAATGGGGCGAAAGCCTTGATTCGCGCGTCTCGACCGTCAGCCTTGTGCGCTCTGATGCGAAGCCCATGTCGGTCAGCACCTTGCGCTATACCGCCGCCAGGCCGGGCGGCAAGGTGATCAACGAACTGCCGCTGGCCTTTGGCCAGGTCGGAATGCGGGTCGTCAAGGAAGACGGCGCGGCCTGGCCGCTTCGTCGCACGGCCGGGGGCAATGTGCTTCAGGGCAAGGATGGTGAGCGTTATCGCCTTGAGTATAAAAACCATTCCGAAACCCAGACCTATGAGATCGTGACGACCGTCGACGGGCTGGACGTGCTGAGCGGCAAGTCCGGCAGCATCAAGAACCGCGGCTATGTCCTGCGCCCCGGCGCGGTCCTGCGTATTGACGGCTTTCGCAAAAGCGCGGATGAGGTTGCGGCCTTCCGCTTTTCAAGCGTGGCAGAGTCCTATGCCGCGAACAGCGATGCCGGGTCGGTGGCGAATGTCGGCGTGATCGGCACGGCGGTGTTTCGGCTGATCGACCCCAAGGCCACGACGGCGCCCGGCTGCGGCGATGGCCCCTGCGCCTTCCCGCAGGACGCGGGCAAGACGACGGGCGGCTATGCGCCGCCGCCGAACTATCGGAACTGAGCCGGCAGCGGGGCAGGGCGGCGCAGGGCGGTATTGCCGCGCGAACCTGTCCCGCCATTGCGGCCATGAAAAAGGGCGGACCGCAAGGCCCGCCCCATTTCGTTGATTTCGGCGCGGCTTACAGCTGACGCTGCACTTCCTCGCGCTCGAAGATCTCGATGACGTCGCCCTTGCGGATGTCGTCGTAGTTTTCAAAGGCCATGCCGCATTCCTGACCGGACTGCACTTCCTTGACCTCGTCCTTGAAGCGCTTCAGCGTCTTCAGCGTGCCTTCGTGGATCACCACGTTGTCGCGCAGCAGGCGAACCCCGGCCGAGCGGCGGGCAACACCCTCGGTGACAAGGCAGCCGGCGACATTGCCGACGCCCGAGACGCGGAAGACTTCGCGGATTTCGGCATAGCCGATGAAGTTTTCGCGCACTTCGGCCGACAGCAGCCCCGAGGCCGCCGCTTTGATGTCGTCCACCAGATCGTAGATGATCGAGTAATAGCGGATCTCGACACCCTTCTGGTTGGCGGCATTGCGCGCCGGAGCGTTGGCGCGGACGTTGAAGCCGATGACCGGCGCGCCCGAAGCCTCGGCCAGACCGATATCGGATTCGGTGATCGCGCCGACGCCGTAATGCAGCACGCGGACGCGCACCTCGTCGTTGCCGATCTTTTCCAGCGCCTGCACGATCGCCTCGGCCGAGCCCTGCACGTCGGCTTTGACCAGCACCGGCAGTTCGGCGACGTTCTCGTCGGCCTTGGCCTTGGCCAGCATCTGGTCCAGCGTGATCGCGGCACCGGCGGCGGCGCGTTTGTCCTTGGCCGCCTGGATGCGGTAATCGGCGATTTCACGCGCCTGCGCCTCGGTCTCGACGACGTTCAGGACGTCGCCGGCCTCGGGCGTGCCGTTCAGGCCCAGCACCTCGACCGGGACCGAGGGACCGGCCTCGTCGACGCGCTCGCCCTGATCGTTGATCAGCGCGCGCACCTTGCCCCACTGTTCGCCGACAACGAAGATGTCGCCGCGCTTCAGCGTGCCGTTCTGCACCAGAACCGTCGCGACCGGGCCACGGCCGACGTCAAGCTGCGCCTCGATCACCGCGCCCTGCGCCGGGCGGTCGGGATTGGCCTTCAGCTCAAGGATTTCGGCCTGCAGCGCGATGGCTTCCAGCAGTTGGTCCAGACCCTGGCCGGTCTTGGCCGAGATCTCGACATCCTGCACGTCGCCCGACATCGCCTCGACGACGACTTCGTGCTGCAACAGGTCGGTGCGGACCTTCTGCGGGTTCGCGGCCGGCTTGTCGATCTTGTTGATCGCCACGATCATCGGCACCTTGGCGGCCTTGGCGTGGTTGATGGCCTCGACCGTCTGCGGCATGACCGCGTCATCGGCGGCCACGACCAGCACGACGATATCGGTCACCTGCGCGCCACGCGCCCGCATCGAGGTGAACGCGGCGTGGCCGGGCGTATCAAGGAACGTCAGCAGCGCGCCGGATTCGGTCTTCACCTGATAGGCGCCGATATGCTGGGTGATGCCGCCGGCCTCGCCCGCGACGACGTTCGCCTTGCGGATCGCATCCAGAAGCGAGGTCTTGCCGTGGTCGACATGGCCCATGATGGTCACGACCGGCGGGCGCGATTGCAGATCCTCGGGCTTGTCCTCGACCTGGTCGATGACCTGCTCGACATCGGCATCCGAGACGCGGACGGCGCGATGGCCGAATTCGTCGATCACCAGTTCGGCGGTATCGGCATCGATGCCCTGATTCGCGGTCACCATCATGCCCATGCGCATCAGCGACTTGATGACATCGGGCGTGCGCTCGGCCATGCGGTTCGCCAGTTCCGACACCATGATGGTTTCAGGAAGCTGCACGTCGCGAACCTGCTTTTCCGCACGCTGGGCGCCGCCCATGGCTTTCTGCCGGGCCTTTTCCTGCTTGCGCTTCATCGCGGCAAGGCTGCGCTGGCGCCCGCCTTCGCCGTCAAGCGCCTGCGACAGCGACAGCTTGCCGGTGCGGCGGTTGTCGTCGCGGTTCTTGTTGCGATTGTCGCGGTCGTCGGTCGAGGGGCCGCGGGTGTCGCGGTCGCGGTCGGTCTTGCGCGGCGCGGCGCTGACGCCCTTGGTCTCGGCGCGCGCGGCGGCGGCCTCGGCTGCGGCACGGTCGGCCGGCGTCGCGGGACGCGTTTCGGCGGCGGGCTTGGGACGCACGACCTCGGCTTTTTTCTTCTCGCGCAGCTCGGCTTCGCGGGCGCGGCGCTCGTCTTCCTCGGCCTTCAGGCGCAGGGCTTCCTCGCGTTCGCGTTCCTCGCGTTCCTTCGCCTCGATCTCAAGGCGGCGGCGCTCGCGTTCTTCCTCGCGGGCCTTTTCCTCGGCCTCGCGCTGCGCGGCTTCCTCGACCTCACGGGCCTTGGCGGCCTTCAGCGCGGCCAGGCGCCGTTCCATTTCAGCATCCGAGATGCCGGCGGGGCGCTTGGACGGGTCCCCCGACACCACCGAGCCCGAGCCGGTGCGTGCGCCACCGCTTGCCGCGCCGGTCTTGCCCGGCACGACGACGCGCTTGCGCTTGGTCTCGACGACCACGTTATGGGTCCGGCCGTGGCTGAAGCTTTGCTTCACCTGGCCCGAACGGCCAGAGCCGCCGCCAAGACCCAGGGGTTTCTTTCCGTCGTTATCGCTCATCCGATCTTCATTCCTTCCCGGCGGAAACACCGCCGTCATGCCCGCGCAGACCCGTCAGTCTGCTGGCGTCCCTGATCAATTTGTCGGTCAGGCCCCCCGGCGCAAGCGCGCTGTGTATGACATGATCGCGCCCAAAGGACAAACCCAATTCTGATGCGGTCAGGCAGCCGAACCAACGGCCCCCGGGCGGGGTCCAAAGCTTGCCCTTGCCGCGGTCGGACCCGTCGCTGGCCTGCAAGAGCACCTTTGCCCTGCCACCGGCCAGCCAGTCCTTGACCTTCTCGAAGCCGGCCACCGCCAGCCCCGCCTTTCGCGCCAGCGACAGCGTGTCGGTGACACGCCGCGCCAGCCCGGTCTCGATCATCTCAAGCAGGTCCGGCGGTGCCGAGACCTGCGCCTTTGCGCCGCGCGAAAACAGCCCCTTGGCCGCCGCCTTGTCCAGCGCCGCCCGGTCGGCCACGACCCAGAAGCCGCGCCCCGGCAGCTTTTCGGACAGATCCGGCACGACCTGCCCGTCGGGGCCCGCGACAAAGCGGATCAACCCGGCCTTCGGCTGGGTTTCGCCCGTCACGATGCAGCGCCGTTCGGGCGTCTCGCGGTCCTTTTCCCGGCCCCCGCGTGTCATCAGGCTCCCGGGGCGTTACACCCCGGCCTCCTCGTCAGCGCCTTCAGCGGCGTCTTCGGCCGCTTCCAGCTCGGTCGGATCGACCCAGCCCAGCATCACGCGGGCGGTCATCACCAGCGTCTGCGCATCCTCAAGCGAGACGTTGAAGGGTTCCAGGATGCCATCGTCCTTGGTGCGCTGGCCATTGGTGGTGGTCCAGCCGCCGGCGATTTCCCAGTCGGCCAGCGTGGCGAAATCCTCAAGCGTCTTCACGTCGTCCTTGGCCAGCGCCTCGACCATCTGCGGCGTCAGGCCGGCAAATTCGATCAGGCTGTCCTCGGCGCCAAGGGCGCGGGCGTTTTCCAGCGCAGCGCGGTTGGCGGCCTCCAGATGTTCGCGGGCGCGGGTCTGAAGCTCCTCGGCGGTGCCTTCGTCCACGCCGTCGATGGACAGCAGTTCGTCCACCTCGACATAGGCGACTTCTTCCAGATTGGTGAAGCCTTCGGCGACCAGAAGCTGGGCGAAGAATTCGTCCAGATCCAGCGCATCCATGAACAGCTTGGTGCGGGCGTTGAACTCGGCCTGCCGGCGCTTGGATTCCTCTTCCTCGGTCAGGATGTCGATGTCGAGGCCGGTCAGCTGGCTGGCAAGGCGCACGTTCTGGCCGCGGCGGCCGATGGCAAGGCTGAGCTGCTCGTCGGGAACGACGACCTCGATGCGGGTCGCGTCCTCGTCGAAGACGACCTTCGCCACCTCGGCCGGTTGCAGGGCGTTCACCAGGAAGGTCGCCTGATCCTCGGACCACGGGATGATGTCGATCTTTTCGCCCTGAAGCTCGCCCACGACGGCCTGCACGCGGCTGCCGCGCATACCGACGCAGGCGCCGACCGGGTCGATCGAGTTGTCATAGCTGATGACGGCGATCTTTGCGCGCGAACCCGGGTCGCGGGCCACGGCCTTGATCTCGATGACGCCGTCATAGATTTCCGGCACTTCCATCTTGAACAGTTCGGCCATGAACTGCGGGTCGGTGCGCGACAGGAAGATCTGCGGGCCGCGGGTCTCGCGGCGGACGTCCTTGACATAGGCGCGGATGCGGTCGTTCGGGCGATAGCTTTCGCGGCCGATCTTTTCGTTGCGGCGCAGGATCGCCTCGCCACGGCCGACATCGACGATGATGTTGCCGTATTCCTCGCGCTTCACCACACCGTTGATGATGGTGCCGGCGCGGTCCTTGAATTCTTCGTACTGGCGGTCACGCTCGGCCTCGCGGACGCGTTGCAGGATGACCTGCTTGGCCGATTGCGCGGCGATGCGGCCCAGCTCGACCGGGGGCACCTCGTCGATGATCTCGTCGCCGACCTTGGGCGCGTCCAGATAGGGGCGGGCCTGCTGGACGGTCAGTTGCGCCTGATAGTTCTCGACGGCGTCATCCTCGACCACGGTGCGCACGCGGGTAAAGGTGGCGTTGCCGGTCTTGCGGTCGATGCGGACGCGGATGTCCATTTCGCTGCCATAGCGGGACTTGGCCGCACGGGCCAGGCTGTCCTCCATCGCCTCGATCACCAGATCGGGGTCGATCATCTTCTCGCGCGCGACCGCCTCGGCGGTCTGGAGAAGCTCAAGCTGGTTGGCAGAGGTGATGGCCATTCCTCACTCCTTCGCGTCGGCGTTGATTTCGCCGGATTCTGTTTCGATCTCGTCAAAGGCGGTTTCGTCCAGATGTTCGATCTGCACGCCCGCATCCTTCTTTTGCCGCAGCATCTCGGCGATCAGTTCGTCGGTCAGCACCAGCTTGGCATCCGACAGCCAGTCGAAATTCAGCCCGATGGTATGGGTTTCGCCTGCTTCCTCGATGTTCAGCAGCACCTCGTCGCCCTCGGTCCCGGCAAGGATGCCCTTGAAGCGCTTGCGGCCATCGATGGGCTGGTTGGTTTCCAGCCGCGCCTCGTACCCCTCGAAGGTGGCGAAATCCTTCATCCGGGTCAGCGGCCGGTCGATGCCGGGGCTTGAGACCTCAAGATGATAGGCGTCCTCCAGCGGGTCCTCGACATCCAGCACCGCGCTGACCGCGGTCGAGATGTCCGAGCAGTCGTCGACATTGATGCCGCCTTCGGGGCGGTCGGCCATGATCTGCAAGGTGGCGGTCTTGCCGCCCTGCAGGCGGATACGCACCAGTTCGAAACCCAGATCCTCGATGACCGGGCCGATGATCTCGGCCAGGCGCCGGTCGATGGCGGTCTTGGCGATGAGGTCGGTCATATCGCTATCCCAAATGCAAAAAACGGGCCTGCGCGGCCCGTGCGTATTACCGGTGGGCAGGTTGTGGAGGCCTGCGCCGCTGTTGTTGAAAGCCATATAGGGCGGCTTTTACCGGAATGCAAGGAAAAGCCGACCATCGGTCCGCCGCGCCGGTCAGGCGGGCACCCGGTGGCGCATGCTGTCCATGACCCGCACCAGTTCGGCGGTGATTCGCGGCTCGCTCAGCGCGTGACCCGAGGCGGGAACAAGGCGCAGTTCCGCCTTGTCCCAGCCCTGCGCCAGTTCCCATGCGGCATCGGGCGGACAGACCATGTCATAGCGCCCCTGCACGATCACCGCGGGGATATGCTCGATCAGGTGGCGGTTGCGTAGAAGCTGATTATCCTCAAGAAAACAGCCATTTGCGAAGTAATGGTTTTCCAGCCGGGCAAAGGCGCGGGCATAATCGGCGGGGGCGTGGCCGGCGGTGCTGATCTCAAGCCCGGCCAGCGCGTTTTCCCAGATCAGCCAGGGCAGGGCAAAGCGCGCCTCGCGCGCGGTGTCGCCGCAAAACAGCCGGCGGTGATAGGCGGCGATCATGTCGCCGCGCTCGGCCTCGGGGATGGGGGCCTGGAATTCGGCCCAGCGGTCGGGGAAAAAGCGCGCCGCACCGCCGCCATAGAACCAGTCCAGTTCCGAGCGCCGCCCCAGAAAGACCCCGCGCAGCACCAGCGAATCGACCACCTCGGGATGGGTCTGGGCATAGGCCAGGGCCAGCGTCGCCCCCCAGCTTCCGCCGAACAGGATCGTCCGCCCGATGCCCAGGGTGCGGCGGATCATCTCGATATCGGCGATCAGATGCGGGGTGGTGTTGGCCGCGACCTCGGCATGGGGGCGTGAACGCCCGCAGCCGCGCTGGTCGAACAGGATGGCGCGGTAATGCGTGGGGTCGAAGAAGCGCCGCATATAGGGGCTGCACCCGCCGCCGGGGCCGCCATGCAGCACGATGACGGGAACGCCGTCGGGATTGCCGCTTTGTTCGACATGCAACTGATGGCCATCGCCGGCGTCAAGCACCCGGCGGTCGAAGGGGTCGACCATCGGATGCAGCCTGCCATGCGACACCGTGCCGCCGATTTGCCCTGCCAATCTGTCCATGCCGCCACTATATATCGGCTCGCGCGCGCCCGCTATATGAAGGACGGCCTGATGAGCGAAACAACAGCCCTGCCCAAAGCGGCCCCGACCAGCATCGACCCGGCCGAGGTCGCCAAGTTTCAGGCGATGGCGCAGGAATGGTGGGATCCGCAGGGCAAGTTCAAGCCGCTGCACATGCTGAACCCGACGCGGCTGGACTATGTCACCGCGCAGATCGCCGCGCAGTTCGGCCGCGACCTGACCGGGCCTGAACCCTTCGCGGGGCTGAGCATCCTTGATATCGGCTGCGGCGGCGGCCTGATGGCCGAGCCGATGGCCCGGCTGGGCGCCGCCGTCACCGGCGCCGACGCGGCCGAGGGCAATATCGCCATCGCCACCCTTCACGCCGCCGGACAGGGGCTGGCCATCGACTATGTCGCCACCACGGCCGAGGCGCTGGTGGCGCAGGGCCGCCGCTTCGACGTGGTGATGGCGCTGGAAATCGTCGAGCATGTCGCCGACCCCGCCGAATTCATCGCCACCTGCCGCGATCTGGTGGCGCCGGGCGGCGTGCTGATCGCCTCGACCCTGAACCGCACCGCGAAAAGCTTTGCCGCCGCCATCATCGGCGCGGAATGGGTGATGCGCTGGCTGCCCAAGGGCACGCATGACTGGCACCGCTTCATCACACCCCACGAACTGGCGCAGATGGCCGAGGCCGCCGGCCTGACGGTCGTCGACCGCTGCGGCATGGTCTTCAACCCGCTGGGGTGGAGCTGGTCGCTGTCGCATCGCGACCTGTCGGTGAACTATGTCCTGACCGCGCTGCGCGAGGCGTGATCGGGGCTTTCCGGCGGTGAAAACCGCGCCCGGCCGCCCCTTGGCGCGTGCCCCGTCAGCGCGTGCCTGAGCCGCCTTCCTGCCGCAAGGTTTCCTCAAGCTGCTTGCGTAAAAGCCGCAGCACCGGCAGCGCCGCACGCACCCGGTCGGCGCCGACCTCGCGCACCACATCGGCGATTCGCGGCATGAAGGCCGCCAGCGCCGCATCCCGCGCTGCCCGCCCTGCCGGGCTGATCGCCACGAACTTGCGCCGCGCATCGTCCCAATCCGGGCGGATATGGATATAGCCCGACCATTCCAGCCGCGACAGGGTGTTGGTCATGGCGCCGCGGGTAACGTGGAACGCCTCGGCCAGTTCGGCGGGGCTGCGTTCGACATTCAGATGCGCCAGAAGGTTCAGGACCGAGAAATGTGAAATCTGCATGCCCTTGGGCAGCGCCTTGCCGATCAGGTCGCGCGCAAGCTGGTCCGAGATGAACACCTCGGAAAACAGGCTGGCGGCCAGCGCATCGGCCGAGGATTCGGGCTGGCCCTGCAGGCTGTCCGGGAGTTTTGCGTTCATGGGCCTGCGAAGTTCCGGTCATGCGTCAGCGAAGGAATGCGCGACCGTGCCCCGACAACCGCTGCCGGGTCAAGTTCGACAAAAGTTACACCCGGCTCGGTGCCGCCATCGCCCAGCACCCGCCCCCAAGGGTCGACAGCCAGCGAATGGCCGTGGCTGCGGCGCGGCTGGCGGCCGGGGTCGAAATGCGTCGCATGCAGCCCGCATTGCGCCGGCGCCAGCACATAGCAGCCGGTCTCGATGGCGCGGGCGCGCAGCAGAACCTCCCAATGGGCGGCGCCGGTGGTGTCGTTGAAGGCGGCGGGCACGGTCAGCACCTCGGCCCCGGCCTTGGCCAGCGCCCGGTAAAGATAGGGGAAACGCAGGTCATAGCAGACGGTCATGCCGACGGGCAGCGGGCCTTCGGCCAGCACCGCGCGGTCGCCGGGCCGGAACGCCGCCGATTCGCGATAGGATTCGCGCTCGGACACGGTGACGTCGAACATGTGCAGCTTGTCATAGCGGGCGCGGATGTCGCCATCCGGCCCGATCAGAAAGCTGCGATTGGCGAAACGGTCCTCGCCGGGCTCCCCCGTCTTCAGGGACAGGGAGCCGATCAGCAGCCAGATGCGCGCCGCGCGCGCCTCGGCCCGCAGGGCGGCAAGGGTCGGGTCCGCGGCCTCGACATGCAGAACCTGCGCCTGCAGCTCGCGGCTGGCGCCCAGAAGGTTGGTGGCCTCGGGTGTCAGCACCCAATCCGCGCCGCCGGCCGCCGCCTTGCGCACCAGATCCAGCGTGGCGGGCAGGTTCCGCACTGGGTCGTCCGAGACGTTCAGTTGCACCAACCCGGCCCGAACCGGGGCTTTTTCCTGTGTTCCTGCCCGCGTCCCGGTCATGCCGAGCGGGCCAGCAGCCCGTCCAGTTTGCCCTGCGCGTCCAGCGCGTGCAGGTCGTCGCTGCCGCCGACATGCTGGCCGTTGATGAAGATCTGCGGCACCGTCCGCCGTCCGCCGGCGCGCTGGGTCATCGCGACGCGGATCGCCGGATCGCGGCTGACATCGGTTTCCTGATAGGTGACGCCCTTGCGCTTCAGCAGCGCCTTTGCGGCGGCGCAATAGGGGCAGGTGGGGGTGGTATAGATCTCGACCTTGGCCATTTTCGTGTCCGGAACAGTGATTTCCCCTCTATCTAGGTCTCCTTGACCGCGCGCGCCAGCACCACGACCGAAATCGGTCCCGCCCCCGCCGCCCGCAACGCCAGCGCCGAGGCCGCCAGCGTCGCCCCCGAGGCCATCACGTCATCGACCAGCAGCACCGCGCGCCCCTGCACCCGCGCCGCCATGCGCGCAGGCACGTCGATTGCCGCCTCAAGATTGGCGAAACGGTCCCCGACCGAGCCGTGGTCCTGCATCGGCGTGTGCCGCAGCCGCCGCAGCAGCAGCGGCACATGCGCCAGCCCGTGCACGCGCGCGACGCGGTGGGACAGCAGCTCGGCCTGATTGTATTTGCGCGTCAGCCGCCGCCGCAGATGCGCGGGCACCGGCACCACGATCATGTCGCGCCGCACCAGGGGCAGCGCCGCCCGCGCCACCCAGTCACCCAGCACCGGCGCGATATCCAGCCGGTCGCCATGCTTCAGCATCAGCGCCAGCTTGCGGCCGGTGCCGCGATAGGTCAGCGCCGCCCGCCCGCGCAGCCACGGGCGCTGGATGTGCAGGCAGTCGTCGCAGACCATGAGGGCGCCGTCCTCCTGATCCTCGTCCAGCCCGTCGCCGGGCAGCGGCGTGCCGCAGCGCGAACAGCAGGTGCCCTGCAGAAAGTCCGCCTCGCGCCAGCAGGCGGGGCAAAGTCCTCCGTCCTCGGCGACGGCATCGCCGCAGCAGATGCATTGCGGCGGATAGACCAGCCGCAAAGCGCCTTTCATCAGCGCCCGAACGCCCCTATGTTGCCCCCCCATGATGCCTGACCGTTCCACCCCTGTTCCAAGCCTGACCGACCGCCCGGCGCTGATGCGCAACCGCGCCCGCGCCAACGCCCTTGGCCCGGTCGATTTCCTGCATCGAATCGTTGCCGACGAGATTGAGGATAGGCGCACAGAGATTAACAGACAGTTTACGGCCCCCGCCGTCGTGACCGGCCTGCCGGATTTCTGGCGCGCTGCCATGCCCGATGCCAAGATCGTCGCCGACACGCCGGAACTGGACCTTGAGCCCGGCGCGCATGATCTGGTCGTGCACGCCATGGCGCTGCACTGGGCCGAGGACCCGGTCGGCCAGATCGTGCAATGCGCCCGCGCGCTGCGCCCCGACGGGCTGTTCGTCGCCGCCTGTCCGGGCGGCAACAGCCTGCAGGAACTGCGCGACGTCCTGACCCGCGCCGAGGCCGAGGTCACGGGCGGCCTGTCCCCCCGCGTCCTGCCCATGGCCGAGATCCGCGACCTGGGCGCGCTGCTGCCGCGCGCCGGACTGGCGCTGCCGGTCGCCGACCATCTGACGCAGAATGTCAGCTATCGCAGCCTGCCGCACCTTGCCCACGACCTGCGCGCCATGGGCGAGGGGAACGCGCTGGCCGGCCGCCTGCGTCACCCGACACGACGCGATGTCCTGCTTCGCGCGGGCCAGCTTTACGCCCAGGATCACCCGGACCCCGACGACCCCGACCGCATCCGCGCCACCTTCGATCTGATCTTTCTGACCGGCTGGGCGCCCGACGACAGCCAGCAAAAGCCGCTGCGCCCCGGTTCGGCCCGCACATCGCTGGCCGAGGCCCTCGGCCGCACAGGGAAACCCGAATGACAGCAACTCCTCCTGCTAGCCACCCCGCGCTGCCCGCGCGCCGCATCGGCGTCCTGCTGGCCAATCTCGGCACGCCGGATGCGACCGATTACTGGTCGATGCGGCGCTATCTGAACGAGTTCCTTTCGGACAAGCGGGTGATCGACTATCCGGCGTGGAAATGGCAGCCGCTGTTGCAGACGGTGATCCTGACCAAGCGGCCGTTCACCTCGGGCGCGAATTACCGCCTGATCTGGAACAACGAGGCCGACGAATCGCCCCTGATGACCATTACCAAGGAACAGGTGGCGGCGCTGCGCGCGCGCGCGCAGGCGCTGTGGGGCGACCGGGTCATGGTCGATTTCTGCATGCGCTACGGCAATCCCTCGACCCCCGATGTCGTCGATCGGATGGTCAAGGCGGGCTGCGACCGCATCCTGTTCCTTCCGCTTTATCCGCAATATGCCGGGGCGACGACAGCGACGGCGAACGACCAGTTCTTCCGCGCGCTGATGACGCAGAAATGGCAGCCGGCGGCGCGCACGGTGCCGGCCTATTTCGACCGCCCCGACTATATTGCGGCGCTGGCTGCGTCGGTCCGGCGCGCGCTGGGGGACCAGCCGCCGCGCAAGCTGGTCGCCAGCTATCACGGCATGCCCAAACGCTACCTGGCCGAGGGCGACCCCTATCATTGCCAGTGCCAGAAGACCTCGCGCCTGCTGCGCGCCGCGCTTGGCTGGGACGAGGGCGTGATCGACACCACCTTCCAGTCGGTCTTCGGGACCGAGGAATGGCTGCGCCCCTATACCGTCCAGCATGTCGCCGAACTGGCGCGGCAGGGCATCACCGAAATCGCGGTGATCTCTCCGGCCTTTTCGGCCGATTGCATTGAAACGCTTGAAGAAATTCAGGGCGAAATCCGCGAGGCCTTCATCCACGCGGGCGGGCGCGAGTTCACCTATATCCCCTGCCTGAACGCCGAACCCGACCATATCGACGTGCTGACGGCGCTGGTGGCGGAAAACCTGGCCGGCTGGGTCTGAGCCCCGGCCAGCCGCGGAAAGGCAAAGGAAAAGGCCCCCGAAGGGGCCTTTTTGCTAGATCAGCAGAACCTGCGTTCCGATCTTGGCCAGTTCGAACAGCTCTTCGACATGTTCGTTGTAAAGACCGATGCAGCCGTTCGAGGACTTGCGGCCGATCTTGCGCGTGTCGTGGGTGCCGTGAATGCGGTAATACTGCCAGCTCAGCCACATCGCGCGGGTTCCCAGCGGGTTATCCGGCCCCGGAGGAACGAAAGCCGGCCATTCGGGATTGCGCTTTCTCATCTCGGGGGTGGGGGACCAGCTGGGGCCGACCACCTTCTTGATGATCTCGGTGCGGCCTTTGCGGGTCAGGTCGGGGCTGACGGGAACCGAGGTCGGGTAAAGCTTGTAGACCGACTGGTCCTCGGACCAGAAATGCAGCGCGCGCGAGGTCAGGTCGACCAGAATCGCCCCGTTGGTCAGGTTGCTGAAATAGGGCTGCCAGTCCTGCATGCGGAAGCTGGAGATGTTGCGGCGCGAATCCTGCGTCTGATCGACCTGCACCAGGCCCGCATCCGGCGTGGCGCCGCCGGCGGTGCCCTGCAGCGGCTGGCCGGTATAGGGGTCGATGCCTTGCGCAAGCGCCGGGGCCGCAAGGCCCGCAGCGCCGAAGGCCGCCGTAGCGGTCAGGAATTTCCGGCGCGAGACCGGGTTTTTCGGCGTGATCATGTGTCGCTCCTGATAGGTGGCGAACCGCTTGTCGCGGCCTTTTTTGCCCGAATTTGCAAAGATGGGATCTTTGGAAGGGGATTTATGCCGACTGCGCGCGGCTTTCAATTCAAACAAGCGTCATTGTCGCAATAGAATCACAGGCTGTGTCCCTCACGCAATCTTGGGTTTGAAGGTGGGCGCCGGCCCTTGTATGGCTGGCGCAAAATCTCCGATGGGACAGGAAATCATGCTGAAATTTTCGACCTTGGCGCTTGTTTCGGTGCTGGCGCTGACCGCCTGCCAGAAACCCGGGCCGCAGCTTGGCCCCGATGGCAAGCCGCTGCCGGTCGCCTACAGGATCACCGGCCGCGAAGAAGCCGAGATCCCCGGCCGCGTGCTGGGCCAGATCAACGCGCTGCGCGCCAATGTCGGCGCCGCGCCGATGGTGGAAAACCCGATGCTGGACGCAGCCGCCAAGGCCCATGCCCGTGACATGGCCGCGCAGAACCGCGCCTGGCATTTCGGCTCGGACGGGTCGTCGCCGCTGGACCGGGTGCGCCGTCAGGGCTATGCCGGCAAGCTGATCGGCGAGAACATCTCGGAAACCTATGAGAACGAGATCACCACGCTGAACGCCTGGATGCAGGACCGCGACACCCGCGACATCATCATGGATCCGCGCGACAGCGAAATGGGCATCGGCTGGTATCAAGAACCGTCGGGCAAGATCTGGTGGGTGCTGCTGACCGGCGGCGTCGCCGGCATGCCCAGCGGCCAGATGATCGCGGGCCTGTAAGCAGGATTTCGGGCGCGGTTCTTGCCGCGCCCGGCTCTGCCGATGATGCGGCGGCGCGGACCGGCACGGAATCAGCGCGCCTAGGCCTTTCGCGGTCCTTGCGGGGGCGCGTCGGGTGACCCGCGTTACCGCCCCCGGCAATCGTCGCAAGATCGGCCAGAACATAGAAAAGCCCCGGTTTTCCGGGGCTTTGTCATTTTCCGATACGTTTTCCGGTATTTCCGCCGCGCGATGCCGCGACCGATGATCCAAGCTTCGGCCGATGGCGCGATGCCCCGACCGACAGCCGATGCCCGCGACGGGCGCGGGCCGGCGCTTACGGATACTGGCGCTTACGGATAGATGAAGATCGGCACGCCCGGGCGCAGCATGGTGAAGATTTCCTCGATCTCGTCGTCGGTGACGGCGATGCAACCGGCGGTCCAGTCCTTGCGCAGCTTCGATTGCACCCGGCCTTCGCGGCCAAGGCCGTGAATGAAGATGTCGCCGCCCGGAGGCAGCCCCAGCGCCGCCGCCTCGGCCACGTCCTGCGCCGAGGGGTACGAGATGCCGACCGACAGGTAATAGCGGCTGTTGGGGTTGAAGCGGTCGATGAAATACACACCCTCGGGCGTCTTGCCGTCGCCTTCGTATTTCTTGTCGCCGACCGGCTGCTGGCCCAGCTTGATCTCATAGGTCTTGACGACGGATTTGCCGCTGATCAGATACAGCTTACGGTCGCCCTTCTTGACCACGACCTGCGTGACCGGCGGCCCGCTATAGGTCTTGAGTTTGCTGCTTTTGCTGCTGTCGCCGCCGCCGCAACTTGCCACGACGCAAATTGCGAAAAGCGCGATCAATGCGCGTATTGCCCGAATCATCACTGCCCTCTGTGTGCGCTATGCGCTTCGTTTCACATTGAAATAACATGAAAGTTAAGATTTCGCTAGCGTCGGCGAATTTCTGCCACCGTTTCCACATGCGGCGACCAGCGGAACTGGTCAATGACGAACAGTCGGGCGATGTCGTAGCCCGCATCGGCCAGAACTCGCGCGTCCCGTGCGAAAGTCACCGGATCACAACTGACCCAGGCCAGTTTTTCGACCCCAGACAGGGCGATCTGCCCGGCCTGCGCCTCGGCCCCTGCGCGCGGCGGGTCGATCACGATTGCGTCATAGGCCAGTTCGTCGGGCAGCAGCGGACGACGGGAAAGGTCGCGCGTCTCGGTCGTGATTCGACGCAGGCCGGGCGTGCGGCGCGCGGCGGCGTCCAGTGCCTGCAAGGGTGCGGTAAGGCCTTCGACGGCATGAACCTCGGCGGTTTCGGCAAGGGGCAGCGAAAAGGTGCCGCAGCCGGCAAACAGGTCCAGCACCCGCCCGGCACCGCGCGTCATGTCGCGGATGGCGGCGACCAGCGCGGCCTCGCCCTCGGGCGTGGCTTGCAGGAAACCGCCGGGCGGGGGCACTACCTGCGCGCGCCCCATGGGCAGCGCGGGCGGGCGGCGGGTGATGCTTTGCCCGTCCCATGTCAGCCGCGCCAGATCGCCCTGATCGGCCAGCGCCGCCAGCGCCTGAAACAGCGCCGCGTCCATGGGCTTGCCGCCGGTGACGGCGACATCCAGCCCGGCGGGCGTCTCGGTCACCGCCAGCGACAGCTCGCCCGTGCGCGAGGCGCCGGTGACGGTGATCTGGCGCAGCAGCGGCAGCGCCGACTGGATGGCGGGGCGCAGGACGTGGCAATCGGCGATATCGGTGATCACCGCCGAGGCGCGGGCGTGGAAACCCACCAGCGCGCCCTTTTTCGTCCGCCGTCCCGACAGCACCGCCCGCCTGCGCGAGCGCGGCGGCGAGACATGCATCCCTGTCACCGGCGCCGCCAGCCCCTGCGCGCGCAAGGCCTGCTCGACGACGCCGATCTTCCAGCCACGCAGGAAATCGCCCGTGCCATGCATCAGCGAGCAGCCGCCACAGGCGCGGTAATGCCCGCAGGCCGGCCGCACCCGCTGGTCCGAGGGCGTCACGATCCGGGCGTCCGCAATGCGGCCCTCGGCCGCCTCGCCCTCGATCACCTCGCCGGGCAGCACCAGCGCGGCAAGCGCGCGCTGATCGCCCGAGACGGCGATGCCGTCGCCCTTGCGGCCCAGCCGCTCGACCGTCCAGCGGGTCATTCGGCGGCCTCGGTCTGGTCGTCCTCGGTGCCAAGGAAGCCGCCGGACTGGCGGTTCCAGTAGCGGGCATAGGTGCCCTCTTGCGCCAGCAGCCCGGCATGGCTGCCCTGTTCGACGATGCGGCCGGCCTCCAGCACCACGATGCGGTCCAGTTCGGCGATGGTCGACAGCCGATGCGCGATCGCCAGCACGGTCTTGCCGCGCATGGCGCGGTGCAGCGCGGCCTGAACCTGCGCCTCGACCTCGCTATCCAGGGCACTTGTCGCCTCGTCCAGGATCAGGATGGGCGCGTCCTTCAGCAGCGCGCGGGCCAGCGCGATGCGCTGGCGCTGGCCGCCCGACAGCTTGACGCCGCGCTCGCCCAGATGGGCGTCGTAGCCGGTGCGCCCGGCATGGTCGCGCAGGCCAAGGATGAAGTCATGCGCCTCGGCGGCGGTGGCGGCGGCGATGACCTCGGCCTCGGTCGCGTCGGGGCGGCCGTAAAGGATATTGTCGCGCGCCGAGCGGTTGAACATGGCGGTTTCCTGCGTGACCATGGCGATATTGCGGCGCAGGCTTTCCTGCGTGACCTGCCGCACGTCATGGCCATCGACCCGGACCGCGCCGCGTTCCACGTCGTATAGGCGCAAAAGCAGCGACACCATGGTGGATTTTCCCGCACCCGAGGCGCCGACGATGCCCAGCTTTTCGCCCGGCGCGACATGCAGGTCCAGATCGTGGATGCCGGCGCGGTCGTCATTGCGGCCATAGCTGAAATCGACATGGTCATAGTCGATGCGTCCGGCGACGCGGCCAAGGACCAGCGCATCGGGCGCGTCGGTCAGCGCGTGCGGGGGGGCAAGCGTGGTCATGCCGTCCTCGACCTCGCCGACCGAGCCCCAGGCCCCCATCAGCGCCATGCTGACAAAGCCGGTCATCTGCGACAGGCGCATGGCGATGGCCCCGGCGGCGGCGATGTCGCCGGCACTGGCCTGCCCATGCTGCCAGAGCAGGATCGAGCCGCCGACAAGGATCACCGGCAGCGCGCCTGCGACGATGGTCAGCGTCAGCCGGAACCATGTGCTGACGCGGCCGAACTCCAGCGCGCGGTCGCGGAATCCGGCCATGGCGCCAAGGGCGGCGCGGTCCTCGTATTCGGCATGGGCGAACAGCTTCACGGTCTTGATATTGGTGATGGTGTCGACGACCTGCCCCGTGACCATGGCGCGGGCCGAGGCGCGGCCCGCCGAATAGCGGCGGATGCGCGGCATGAAAAAGCGGATCAGCAGGATATAGCAGGCCAGCCACAGCAGCAGCGCCAGCGCGCCCCAGCCATCGACCGAAACCAGAAACGCCGCCGAGCCGATCACCGAGGCCAGCGCGAAGGCGATGACGTTCACGAATTCCGAGGCGACATCGGTGACCGCGCGGGCGGTCTGCATCTGCTTTTGCGCGATGCGCCCGGCGAAGTCGTTGTCAAAGAAGGTGACGGCGTGGCCCATGGTCCAGCGATGCAGCCGCGACAGGACCAGCGGCAGGATGTTCGGGCCGATGATGACGCTGGAACTGGCGGTCGAAAGGCCGATGATCGCCGGGCGGATCGCCAGAAAGAAGGCGGCAAAGCCAAGGATCAGCCAGCCCTGCTGCGCCCAGATCTGGTCCACGGGGGTCGAGATCACCGCATCGACCACCGCCCCCAGCAGCACCGCCGAGACCACGTCCGCCGCCCCGCCAAGCGCCGAGGCAAGCGCCGCAAAGATCAGCCCCGGCCACGCGCCCGACAGGCACCAGCGGAAAAAGGCCAGCAGCGTATGCGGCGGCGGCCCGTCCGCGGGGCGGAAGGCGTCGATCATGCGGGCGAAAAGCCTATGCATTGCCGGCGGCCCCGGTTGGCGGCGGGGCCAGCGCCAGCGCCTTCAGTTCGTCGCGCGTCAGGGTAAAGCCGCTGTCGATCCACGCCGCTTCGGTGCGGCGCAGCGCCCGGCCAAGCGCGGCGCCGGTCAGGCGCGGGGCAAGGTCGGCGGCGGTCAGCGGGAATGTCAGGTCGGCGGCGCGGGCGATCTGGTGGCACCAGCCAAAGGCGGGCGCCTCGCCGCGCCCGGCCCGGATCAGCACCGATTGCGCGGCGATGGCGCGGCCAAAGCGGTAAGCGGCGGTGGCGGGCGGCATCTGCTGCGCCTCGGCCAGTTGCGCCTGCACGCGCGCTTCGGCCCGCGACAGGCGCAGCGCGCCGGCGGCGTCCTGCGGGGCCAGCAGCGCCAGACGGCGCGGCCATGCGGGCAGGGCACCGGTGCCGAAATCCTGTTCGGCCCCGATCAGGTCGGGCAGGTCCGAGCCATCGGCGCCGGGCAGGACCAGCGGCAGCACGCCCGCCTCGGCCATCAGCCGCACGGCCTGCGCGGGGTCGGGCGCGGCCAGCAGCTTGCGCATCTCATGCCCGATGCGTTCTTTCGAGATGCCGGCAAGGCCGCCCCTGAGTTCGTGGCAGGCGGCAAGAGCCTGCATGTCGGCCTCGCGCCCATACCAAGCGAGGAAGCGGAAAAAGCGCAGGATGCGCAGGTAATCCTCAGTGATGCGGGCGCGGGCGTCGCCGACAAAGCGCAGGCGCCGCGCGGCCAGATCGGCCAGTCCGCCCACCGGGTCCAGCACGCGGCCATCGGCAGTGGCGTAAAGCGCATTCATGGTAAAATCGCGGCGGCGGGCGTCGTCGTCGATATTGTCGGAATAGGCGACGATGGCGTGGCGGCCATCGGTTTCCACGTCGCGGCGGAAGGTCGTCGCCTCGAACCCGCGGCCATCGGCGATGATGGTGACGGTGCCATGGTCGATGCCGGTCGGCACGGTGCGCAGGCCCGCGGCCTCGGCCAGGCGGACGGTGTCGCCGGGCGGGGTGGCGGTGGCGATGTCGATATCCGCGATCGGCTCGCCCAACAGGGCATTGCGGACGGCGCCGCCCACGACCAGCGCCTGCGCGCCCTCGGCCGACAGGGCCGACAGGACGCGGGCCAGCGCGGGATCGTCAGGAAGGGCGACGGTGTCGGGGGTCATGCGGAAAGCCTCAGCGCCAGCGAGTGCAGGACGCGCGCCGTCGCGCCCCAGATATAATAGGGGCCGAAGGGCGCGATGTAATAGTCGCGCCGCGCGCCGCGCCAGATGCGGCCCTCGATGCGGAAATTCGCCGGGTCGGCGATATGGGCAAAGGGGACGGTAAAGACCTCCTCGACCTCGCCCGGTTCGGGGGTGGGGGTGAAGGGGCCGTGGATCAGCGCCAGCACCGGCGTCATGGCAAAGCCGGTGACGGTGTGATGGGGCGGCATGGTGCCCAGCACCTCGACCTGCGCGGGGTCAAGGCCGATTTCCTCATGCGCCTCGCGCAGGGCGGCGGCGGTGGCGTCGGCGTCGCCGGGATCGACCTTGCCGCCGGGCAGCGCGATCTGGCCCGGGTGGTGGCGCAGGCTGCTGGCGCGCTTGGTCAGCACCAGCCGCCCGCTGGCGGCGTCAAAGCCCGCCAGCACCCCGGCGGGGCGGGGGGCGGCGGCCGGGGGCGCAGCCCCCCCGAAGTCGAAGTCGGACGAGGGCCCCGTCGGTTGCGACAGGGCCCGCATCAGTCTTGCGCGGGGGGTGCCGTTCAAGGCGCCGCCCGGGTTTCGGCCTGGCTTTCGACACCTGCGACGGCTTTGCCTGCGGCGGCTTTCGGCGGCAGGGGGTTGCCCTCGGCGTCCACGGTCGCCTCGAAGCCAAGGCTTTTCGGGTCGAACTCGTAATGCGCGCCGCAGAACTGGCAGTCGGCGGTGACCTTGCCGGCGTCGGTGGTCATATGCGCGATGTCCTTGGCCGAATAGATGGCCAGCGTGCCGCGCACCCGGTCGGCGCTGCACGAACAGCCGAACCGGACGGCCTGTCGCTCGAACGAGACCGGATTTTCCTCATGGAACAGCCGGAAGACGAGGTTCGGCAGCGGCAGAGCCGGGTCGACCAACTCCATCGCCTCGACCGTGGCCATCAGCGTGGTCGAGCGCGTCCAGTCCTCGGATTCGGCGCCTTGCAGGATGTCGGCGGTCTCCAGCGGCTCATGCCCGGATTCGGGCGTCGAGGGCAGGGGCGCGGCGGGCAGCGTTTGCAGCATGATGCCGCCGGCACGCCAGTGTTCATCCTGCTGGCCGGCCATGCGCGAGCGCCCCACCGTCAGCTCGAACCGGGTCGGAAGCTGTTCGGACTGGGCGAAATAGGTCTGGGCGCAGCTGGCAAGCGAGCCGCCGGCAAGGGGCGTCATGCCCTGATAGGGGGTCGTGCCCTCGCCCTGGTCGATCAGCACGGCGAAATAGCCCTGGCCAAGCTGCTCGAAGCCGGAGACGCCGTCTTGCAGGCGCTCGGCGTCGAAGCTGGCCCAGGCGCGCATGCGGGCGGGGCCGCCCTCGGTTTCCGGGGCGTAGTAATCGGCGGCGATGGTGCGGATGGCGCCGTTGCCACGCACCTGTAGCGACAGCTTCCAGCGCAGCTTGATCGCCTGGCCGATCAGCGCGGTCAGGGTCGCAAGCTCGGCCACCATGGCGCTGACCACGACCGGGTAGTCGTGGCGCGACAGGATGTGTTCCAGCGTGTCGCCAAGCCGCGCGACGCGGCCGCGCGTGCCCGAGCGCTCAAGCTGAAAGGGCAGGACGGTATCGTCCCACGAAATGTCCTTCGTTTCGGTCATCATTGATCCTTCGGAATGCGGATGCGCGGGGTCTGGCTGGCCCCGTGCCTTGGCACCCAATATAGGCGCGCGGCGGAAAAGCCCAAGGGGGGGGAAGCCGGCGATGCAGGACCGGGGGCTGTCTGCCCCGGGACCCCCGAGGATATTTCGACATGAAAGAATGAGGGGGGCGGGAGAATGGGCGGTCGTTGTTGACGGGTGTGGGGGATCGGCGATAACGGGGGGCAGCGCGGGCCGGTCCGGCCCCTTGAAGGAGCCTGCCATGACATTCGACCGCAAGATCAGGATCGCGCCCTCGATCCTTTCCGCCGATTTCGCCAATTTCGGGCAGGAGTGCCGCGCCATCGAGGATCAGGGCGCCGACTGGGTCCATGTCGATGTGATGGACGGGCATTTCGTCCCCAACATCACCTTTGGTCCCGCCACCTGCAAGGCGATCCGTCCGCATATCCGTGGCGTCATGGACGTGCATCTGATGATCGCGCCGGTCGATCCCTATATTGCCGCCTTTGCCGATGCCGGGGCCGACAACCTGACCGTCCATGTCGAGGCGGGGCCGCATATCCACCGCACGCTTCAGGCCATTCGTGCCGCCGGCATGAAGGCCGGGCTGGCGCTGAACCCCGGCACCTCGGCCGAGGCGGTGCGCCCCCTGCTGGACGATATCGACCTGATCTGCGTGATGACGGTCAATCCCGGTTTCGGTGGCCAGAAGTTCATCCACAGCCAGACCGACAAGGTGCGCGAACTGCGCGCCATGATCGGCGACCGTCCCATCCATATCGAGGTCGATGGCGGCATCGATCCGGTCACCGCGCCCCTGGTCGCGGCGGCTGGGGCGGATGTGCTGGTCGCGGGCTCGGGCGTGTTCCGGGGCGGCTCGGTGTCGAACAGCGCCCCTTATGGCGAGAATATCCGCAAGATCCGCGACGCCGCCGAGGCCGCGCTGCGGTGATCTGGCGCGGCGGATCGGCGCTGGCCGGCGGCGTGCTGGCACTGGCGGCGCCGTTCTGCGGGGCGGACTGGCGTGAGCGGCTGGCGCTGACCGGGCCGAAGGTCGCGCCCGGCGGCATCTGGCTGCATGCGGCCAGCGTGGGCGAGCTGACATCGGTCCGGGTGCTGGCGTCGGCGCTGGCGCGGGATTTCCCGCTGGTGGTGACGACGAACAGCCTGACCGGGCGCGATCTGGCGCGGCAGATCGGCTGGCCCTGCGCGCTGGCACCCCTCGACGTGCCGCAGGCGGTGGGGCGGTTTCTGGACCGGGTGCGGCCGCGGGTCATGGTCACGGTCGAGAACGAGCTTTGGCCCAACCGCTCGGGCATGACCCATGCGCGGGGGGTGGCGCAGGTGGTGCTGGGGGCGCGGATGTCCGAACGCTCGGCCCGGCGCTGGGCGCGGCTGCCGGGGCTGATCGGGCCGATGCTGGCGCGCATCGACGCGCTGTCGGCGCAGGATCAGGGCAGCGAGGCGCGGCTTTTGCAGCTTGGCCTGCCGCCCGATGCGCTGAGCGCGCGGCTGAACCTGAAGCTGCTGGGCCCGGCGCAGGTCATGCCGGGCGCGGACGGGCCGGATCGGGCGCGGACCGTGCTGGCGGCCTCGACCCATGAGGGCGAGGACGCGCTGATGCTGGACGCCTGGGCGGCGGCGCGGGCCATGGTGCCGGACCTGCGGCTGATCCTTGCGCCGCGCCACCCCGAGCGGGGCGATGCCGTGGCCGCGATGATCGCGGCGCGCGGGCTGGATTTCGCCCGCCGCAGTCTGGGCGGCGATGCGGCTGCGCCGGTGCTGCTGGCCGATACGCTGGGCGAGATGGCGCGCTGGTATCATGCGGCGGGCATCTGCATCACCGGCGGCTCATTCGCCGATCATGGCGGCCATACCCCGTGGGAGCCGGCGGCCTGGCGCTGCGCCATCCTGCATGGCCCGCATGTCGCCAATCAGGCGGCGGATTATGCCGATCTGGATGCGGCGGGGGCGGCGGCGGGGACGACTGCCGCGACGCTGCCGGGCCTGCTGGCCGGGCTGGCGCAGGACCCCGGACGACAGCGCGAAATGGGCCACGCGGCGCGCAAGCTTTTGCTGGCGCGGGCGGGCGATCCGGCACCGCTGGTGGCGCGGATTCGGGCGCTTGTGCAACGCGGGCTTGTGTAAACCCCGGCGCGGGCCGATATTCACGGGGAAAGGAGCCACCATGATCCGCTATTCCCTGCGTTGCGACCAAGGCCATGAATTCGACGGCTGGTTCCGGTCCTCGGACGGGTTCGACAGCCTGCGCGCCTCGGGGCAGGTGACCTGCGCGGTCTGCGGCTCGGCCAAGGTCGAAAAGGCGCTGATGGCGCCGCGCGTCGCCCATGGCGAGGGCAGCGCCCCCGACCTGCACAGCCCCCGGGATGAGCGCGAGGCGACGCTGGACAAGCTGCGCCGCCATGTCGAGGCGAATTCGGATTATGTCGGCATGTCCTTTGCCGCCGAGGCCCGCGCCATGCATGAAGGCGCCGCACCCGAACGCGCCATCCATGGCGAGGCGAAGCTTGAGGATGCCCGCAAGCTGATCGAGGACGGCATCCCCGTCGCGCCCTTGCCCTTCCGCTCGCGCCAGCGCGCCAACTAGCTCGGCGGTCCATCGTCGGCGGTCGGCCCACCGTCAGTGTCGGGCCGCCTTCAGCGATCGGGGCGCCGGCGATGATCGGCCGGCACGCGGGCAAGGCGGTCGGCCTGAAGGGCGGCGGCCAGGAAGGCCTCGATCCGGTCGCCGTGGTCCTGCAATTCCTCGGCCGAATACAGCGCCGGGTTGCCGTCCAGATCGAAGACCATGCCCGAGGGCGGCTCGCCCCGAAAGGTCAGGGTCAGATCCTCGACCGCGCCGGTGCCCAGGACGTGCAGCCGGCAATCGATGCCCGGAAACTCCGGCGGCTTTTCAAACTGCTGCACCTTGACGACCGGGCCGTAAAGCCGGGCGCGGCCGGTCAGGCCCAGTTCGCGGCGCAGCAGTTCGCTGCGATAGCGGCCGTGATGGCGGCCCTGCGCCATGCGTGCCGATTGCGCCGCCAGCCAGTCGGGCAGGGGGGCGTTCTCGTCCAGTTGCAGGTAATGGGGCAGGACATTGGCGATGGTGCAGGGCGCGGCCGCCATCCGTTCGCCGATGCGGGCGGGATAGGGCAGGCCGATCATCGCCTCGCCGCCGCTGCGCCGCGCCAGATAGGCGCCGGCCAGCGCGCGCAGGATGTCGGGCCAGACCAGCCGGTGCGTGCGGGCGAATGTCAGCAGCGCCGCCAGCAGGTCCGGCGCCAGTTCGCGGCGCGCGCGCAGATATTCGTGGCCGCAGGCGGCGCGGCTGACGGCATTGGGCAGGCCCGCCAACTGGTCGTGCCACCAGTTCCGATCCTCGGCCCGGCGGGCAGAGTTGCGATAGGCCGCGTCCTCGTCCGCGGCCAGCGACAGCGGCTCGGGCGGCTGGGGCGCGGGGCGGTCGGCGATCAGCGCGGCGTAATGGGCGGCGATGTGGTTGGCGATCAGCAGCAGGCCATAGCAGTCGATGGCCAGATGATGGATGCGCAGGTAAAGGAAATGCCGCTGCGGCGCGATGACGAAGAAGGTCAGCGCCGCCGCGGGTTCCTCGGCCAGGCGCAAGGGGCGGCGGCTGTCGCTTTGCATCAGGGCAAGGGCCTGCCCCTCGGCATCGGGCTGGACGGAAAGATCGGCAAAACCCAGCATCACCGGCGGCCCGGGCATCTGGCGCGGCCCGTCGCCGGGGTCCATAAAGCGCAGCGACAGCGTCGGCGTGTCGGCGATGGTGCGGCGGATCGCCTGCATCATGGCGCGGCCATTCAGGCCGCCCAGCAGTTCAAGATACAGGCCCGTGTTCAGGATCGGGTTGCCCGGATCGCTGACCTGCATGTGCCAATACCCCTCCTGCGCCTCGGTTAGGGGGATCGAGCGATCAAGCAGATCTGGGCGAGTGGTCATGGTGGCCCTGTCCAGTAGTTGAAAACAGCAACACACAGACGGGTCGCCGGTTCCTTTGCAGGCATCTTATAGCGGGAAGACGTTAACAACTCGGCACATAACGACGCGACGTCATATTCTGACCAAAAGACCTAGTCAAATTTTGACCATTCGGCCAGATTCGCGGGTGACGCCGGGGCAGCATGGGCAAAGCCTTGCCGAACTTCCTGTGTGGAGCCGCGTGGGACGTGGGGTGGCGAATCATGTTGATCGGGCTTGCGCGCGGTGTCACCATCGGGGGCATGAGCAACCCCTCGTTCGGCGTCCCCTACGATACTGACCGCGTCGCCTTCGACCGGGCAGAGCTGGGGATCATTCTGTCGCTTTACGGCCGCATGGTCGCGGCGGGCGAATGGCGCGACTACGCCATGTCGTTCCTGCGCGAGATGGCGGTGTTTTCGGTCTTTCGCCGCGCGACCGAGCATCCGCTTTACCGCATCGAAAAGCACCCGCGGCTGCGCGGTGCGCAGGGGCAATACGCGGTGATCGGCATGGACGGGCGCATTCTCAAGCGCGGCCATGACCTGCGCACGGTGCTGCGCGTCCTGGAAAAGAAGCTGATCCGCCCGGTGGATTAGGCGGCGGCCCTCAGGTCAGGCCGGCTTGATCTTGACCCCGGTGCCCTTGGCGAAGGCGTCAAGCCGCCCCTTGGCCGCATCCTGCGTGTTGACGATGCCCGCCACCATCGCCTCGGCATAGGCGGCATCAAGGCCGGACATGTTCTGCATATGCGAAATAGCCGAGCAGATGGCGAAATTCGACAGGGGCGTGTTCTGCGCGCAGGCGCGGGCCAGTTCGTAAGCCTTGGCCTCGCTGTCCTTGACGCGGTATTGCGCAAGGCCCACGGCCACGGCCTCATCCCCGGAATAAAGCCGCCCGGTCAGCATCATGTCGACCATGCGCGCGCGTCCGATCAGCGCCGGCACGCGGATGGTGGCGCCGCCGCCGGTGAACAGGCCGCGCTGCCCCTCGGGCAGGCCGAAATAGGTGGTCTCGTCCATGACGCGGATATGGACCGATGAGGCCAGCTCCAGCCCGCCGCCCACGACCGCGCCCTTCAGCGCGGCGATGACCGGGACGCCGCCATATTCGATCTTGGTGAAGGCCTCGTGCCAGCGCAGGCACAGGCGCATGAACTCGGCCGGGCTGCGTTCGGACTGGCCGTGTTCGACCAGATCGAGGCCGGCGCAGAAATGCGGCCCCTCGGCGCGCAGGACGACCGCGCGCACCCCCGAGCTGGGCAGGGCCGAGAACAGCGCCACCAGTTCCTCGATCGTGGCGGCGTTCAGGGCGTTGCGCTTGGCGGGGCGGTTCAGGGTGACGGTGGCGATGCCGTCGGCATCGATGTCGCACAGCAGGTTTTGCAGGTTCAGGTCGGCAAGTCCGGGCATGGGTCAGCCTTTCGTGATCCAGTGAATGACGACGGGAACCGTGGCGATGCTGGCCGCGGTCGAAATCAGGATCGCAGCCGAGACGCGATGCACCGCCACGCCGAAATGATGGGCAAGAATATAGGAATTGCCGGCCACCGGCAGGCTGGCGGCGGCGATCATCACACCGGCGGCGAAGGGCTCGACATGAAAGACCGTCAGCGCCGCGACGGCCACGGCCAGCGGATGCAGCACCAGCTTGGCGGTGCTGAGCCAGATCGCCGGGCCCAGCCGCTCGGCCGAGCGTTCGGCAAGGCTGGCGCCGATGGCGAACAGCGCCCCGGGCGTCGCGGATGCGCCCAGCAGCGCCAGATAGCCGTCCAGCGGCGCGGGCATCGGGACGTGCAGCTTGGCCCATGCCAGCCCCGCCACCATCGAGACGATCATCGGGTTGGCGACGATGCCGCGCAGCAGCGGCCACAGGATCGCCAGCGTCAGCCGTCCCGACCGCGCCACGGTGATCAGCAGCGTGATCAGCGTCGAGAACACCACCAGATCGATCGTCAGCACCATCAGCACTGGCCCGACCGCCATCGGCCCCAGCAGCGCCACCAGCATCGGCACGCCCAGAAAGCCGGTATTGCCGGTTATGGCGACATGCGCCTCCATCGCGGTCTGATCCAGGGGCAGCGCCCGCCATTTCGCCACGCCGAAGGCCAGCGCCCAGATCGCCAGCGAGCCGGTCAGATAGGCCAGAACGAAATGCGGGTGAAACAGGCTGTCCACGTCCAGCGTCGCGGCAAAGCGGAACAGCATCGCCGAAAGCGCGAAGTAAAAGACGAATTTCGTCAGCCAGGCCGTCGCCTCGGCCGGGAAGAAGCGCGTCTTTCCCGCCGCCCATCCGGTGCCGATCACCAGAAAGAACGGCAGGGTTTTCAGAAAGATCTCAAGCATCCGGGCCGCGCTCGACGGTGAATTCGGTTTCGGTCGGGGTGGGAGAGCGCGTCTCGATCAGGATATGCCCCGATTCGGCGCAGAAATGCGGCACGTCGATCAGCGCCGCGCGATCGGTGGCGATCAGCGTGACGCGGGTGCCGGGCGGCTGCGCCAGCAGGTGCTTGCGCAGGCGCAGCACCGGCAGGGGGCACAAAAGCCCGCGTGCGTCGATGCGCAGGCTCATGCCGCGATCCGCCGGGCGCGGCACCAGTCAAGGATGGCGGCGGGGGCGACGGGTTCGGCCAGATCGCCGGCAAAGTCCTGAAAGTCCGGCAACTGCCCGGCGGGGACCGACAGCAGGACCGGGATGCCCCGCGCCAGCGCCTCGGCGATGAAATGGCGAAAGCCCTGGCCGTAGCATTCCTGCTTGCCGAACTTGTTCACGATGACAAGGTCGGCGCCCTGCGCCAGCACGGTTTCGGCACGCGCCACGGCCTGCGCCAGCGCGCCGCTGTCCAGCCGGCAGGCGGTGGCATGGGGCCCCAGCGATTGCGAGATGCGGATGGCCGGCCCGTCATCGCCAAGGATGCGCAGGTCCATGTCGCAGTCATGCCCCTCGCCCCGGTCAAGATTGTGCTGCACCGCGCCGGCCAGACGCCAGCCCTGTGCGTGAAGCGCGCTTGCCGTCTCGGCCAGCAGCCGGTTGGCCGCGCCTGCGCTGTCATTGACGGTGATATAGCCCAGCATCTGCCTGATCCTTGTCCAGCCGCCAGAATAGTCCCGGTGGCGGCGGGTGCAACATGGGTATTTCTGCAAGGGCGGCGCGGGCTCAGTCGCTTTGCGCCAGTGGCCCGTAAAGGATCAGTGCCGGGTGGGGGCTGGGGCCCTCGGCGGTCAGCAGGGCCGCAAGCTCGGCCACGGTCGTGCGCAGCAGGCGCTGTTGCGACGTGCCCACCGCCTCGGCCAGCAGGGCTGGGGTGTCGGGGGGCAGGCCGTTTTCGATCAGCGAGGCGGCCATGGCCGGAAAGGTGCGCTGGCCCATGAAGACGACGGTGGTGGCGTGGTCGTCGGCCAGCGCCGCCCAGTTCTGGTCCTGCGGCAGGCCGCCGGTCACATCGGCGCCGGTGACGAATTGCAGCCGGCGCGCGGTCAGGCGGCGCGTCAGCGGCAGGCCCGCGGCGGCGGCGGCCGCCATGGCCGAGGGGACGCCCGGGATGATCTCATAGCCGATGCCGTGATCCCGCAGCGCGGTCAGTTCTTCTTCCAGCCGGCCAAAGACGCCGGAATCGCCCGATTTCAGCCGCACGACATGGCGGCCCGCCAGCGCGTGTTCGACCAGCAGTGCGTTCACCTGCTCTTGCCGCGCCGAGGGGCGCCCGGCGCGCTTGCCGACCGGGATGCATTCGGCCTGCGGCCCGGCCAGTTCAAGGATCGGCCCCGAGGCGAGGTCGTCGTAAAGCACCACATCCGCCGCCTGCAACCGGCGGATGGCGCGCAGGGTCATAAGCTCGGGGTCGCCGGGCCCTGACGAGACGAAACTGACCGTGCCTTTGCGGTTTTCCATGTCCCCGCGATGCGGCAAATTTCGCGCCAAGGCAAGGGCCTGCACGCGATGGACTGCCCGCTTGCCGCCCCGCCGCGCATTTGCGATAGAGGGCGGAACCGAACCGGGGGATCCGTCATCATGTTCCGCGCCCGCCATCTTCTGGGGATCGAGCCGCTTCACCCCGCCGAGATCACCAGCCTGCTGGATCTGGCCGAAAGCTATGTCGACCTGAACCGCCGCACGATCAAGCATTCCGACGCGCTGGCCGGGATGACGCAGATCAACATGTTCTTCGAGAACTCGACCCGCACCCAGTCCAGCTTCGAGCTGGCCGGCAAGCGGCTGGGCGCGGATGTGATGAACATGTCCATGCAGTCCTCCAGCGTGAAGAAGGGCGAGACGCTGATCGACACCGCCCTGACGCTGAACGCCATGCATCCCGACCTGCTGGTGGTGCGCCACCCGCAATCGGGGGCGGTGGACCTGCTGGCGCAAAAGGTGAACTGCGCGGTGCTGAACGCCGGCGACGGCCGGCACGAGCATCCGACGCAGGCGCTGCTGGACGGGCTGACCATCCGCCGCGCCAAGGGCCGGCTGCACCGCCTGACCGTGGCGATCTGCGGCGATATCGCGCACAGCCGGGTCGCGCGCTCGAACCTGTTCCTGCTGGGCAAGATGGAGAACCGGCTGCGCCTTGTCGGCCCCGCGACGCTGATGCCCTCGGGCGCCCGCGACTGGGGCTGCGAGGTCTATGAGGACATGCGCGAGGGGCTGAAGGGGGCCGACGTGGTCATGATGCTGCGCCTGCAAAAGGAACGCATGGATGGCGGCTTCATCCCGTCCGAACGCGAATATTATCACCGCTGGGGGCTGGATGCCGAAAAGCTGGCCCTTGCCGCGCCCGATGCCATCGTCATGCATCCCGGCCCGATGAACCGCGGGGTCGAGATCGACAGCACCATCGCCGACGACATCAACCGCAGCGTCATCCAGGATCAGGTCGAGATGGGCGTGGCCGTGCGCATGGCGGCTATGGACCTGCTGGCGCGGAACCTGCGGGCGGAACGCGGCGCCAAAGCCTCGGAGATGATGGCATGATCCTGCATTTCCAGAACGCCCGCCTGATCGACCCCGAGGCGCTGAGCGACGAGCCCGGCAGCCTGACCGTCCGCGACGGCCGCATCGAGGCGGTGAACGCCGACGCCCCGCAGGGCGCCGAGCTGATCGATTGCGGCGGCAAATGCCTTGCGCCGGGTCTTGTCGACTGGGGCGTCAAGATCGGCGAGCCGGGCGAGCGTCACAAGGAAAGCTTCCGCAGCGCCGGCCTTGCCGCCGCTGCCGGGGGGGTGACCACGATGATCGTGCGCCCCGACACGTTGCCGCCCATCGACACGCCCGAGGCGCTGGAATTCGTCACCCGCCGCGCCGCCGATGCGCCGGTGAACATTCGCCATATGGCCGCCCTGACCCGCGCGCGCGAGGGGCGCGAGATGGTCGAGATGTCCTTTCTTCAGGATGTCGGCGCCATCGCCTTTACCGACGGCGTGCGCGTGGTGGCCGACACCCGCCTGCTGTCGCGCTGCATGACCTATGCGCGCGGCCTTGGCGCGCTGATCGTCGGCCATCCGCAGGAACCGGGCCTGTCCAGGGGCACGGCGGCGACCAGCGGCAAGTTCGCCTCGCTTTACGGGCTGCCCTCGGTTTCGCCCATGGCCGAGGTGATGGGGCTGGACCGCGACCTTGTGCTGGTGGCGATGACCGGCGCGCGCTATCACGCCGACCAGGTCACCGTGGCCGCCAGCCTGCCGGCGCTGCGCCGCGCGCGGCAGGCGGGGCTGGACGTGACGGCCGGCGTCTCGATCCATCACCTGACGCTGAACGAATATGACGTGGGCGGCTATCGCACCTTCTTCCGCTTCACCCCGCCGCTCCGCCCCGAGGACGACCGCCTCGCCCTGATCGAGGCCGTGGCCGAAGGGCTGATCGACGTCATCGCCAGCTTCCACACGCCGCAGGACGAGGAATCGAAGCGTCTGCCCTTTGCCGAGGCGGCGCCGGGCGCAGTCGGGTTGCAGACGCTGCTGCCCGCCGCGATGCGGCTTTACCAGCAGGGCGGCCTCAGCCTGCCGCAGCTTTGGCGGGCAATGTCGCTCAATCCGGCCAGACGGCTGGGGCTGGAAGCCGGCCGCCTTGGCGCGGACGCGCCTGCCGATCTCGTGCTTTTCGACCCCGATGCGCCCTTCGTGCTGGACCGCTTCAGGCTGCTCTCGAAATCCAAGAACACCCCCTTTGACGGCGCGCGGATGGAGGGCCGGGTGCTGGGCACCTGGGTCTCGGGCCGGCGCGTTTACGGAGACCCCGCATGACGCTGATCCTCTGGGCCGTGATCGGCTACCTGCTTGGCTCGATCCCCTTCGGCATCGTGATCACAAGGGCGCTGGGGCTGGGCGATCTGCGCAAGATCGGCTCGGGCAATATCGGCGCGACGAACGTCCTGCGCACCGGCAACAAGCCCGCGGCGCTGGCGACGCTGCTGCTCGATTCGGGCAAGGGCGCCATCGCGGTGCTGCTGGCGCGCGCGCTGGCCGGTCAGGACGCGGCGCTGATCGCGGGCGCGGCGGCATTCCTGGGCCATCTCTACCCGGTCTGGCTGGGTTTCAGGGGCGGCAAGGGGGTCGCGACCTTCCTTGGCACCGTGCTGGCACTGGACTGGCGGCTGGGCCTTGCCGCCTGCGCGATCTGGCTGGCGACGGCGCTGGTGACGCGGATCTCGTCCCTGTCGGCGCTGGTCGCGGCAGCCTTGTCGCCCGTGATCGCGCTGTGGCTGGACGGCCCGAGGCTGGCGCTGGTGACCGGCTTCATGGCGGTGCTGATCTTCATCCGCCACAGCGCCAATATCGCCCGCATCAGGGCCGGGACCGAGCCGAAGATCGGCAAGAAGTCCTGATCTCTTTCATGTCGAAATATCCCGGGGGAACGCCCATGGCGCCCCGTCGAGGGGCGTCATGGGCGTGGGGGCAGAGCCCCCCGTCGCCTGCGCATCCGTCTTAGCGCGTCGGCACCGGCACGTCGCCGGAATAGTCATAAAAGCCGCGCCCGGTCTTGCGGCCCAGCCAGCCGGCCTCGACATATTTCACCAGAAGCGGGCAGGGGCGATACTTGCTGTCGGCAAGCCCGTCATAAAGCACGTTCATGATCGCAAGACAGGTATCCAGACCGATGAAATCGCCCAGTTCCAGCGGACCCATCGGCCAGTTGGCGCCCAGCTTCATCGACTGGTCGATCGACTTGACCGAGCCGACGCCCTCATAAAGCGTATAGACCGCCTCGTTGATCATCGGGATCAGGATGCGGTTGACGATGAAAGCGGGAAAGTCCTCGGCGCTGGCCGAAGTCTTGCCGATGCGTTCCACGACCTCGACCAGCGTCTGGTAGGTCTCCTGATCGGTGGCGATGCCGCGGATCAGCTCGACCAGTTGCATGACCGGGACCGGGTTCATGAAATGGAAACCCATGAACTTTCCGGGGCGGTCGGTGCGGCTGGCCAGCCGCGTGATCGAGATCGACGAGGTGTTCGAGGTCAGGATGGTGTCGGGTTTCAGATGCGGCAGCAGGTCCTCGAAAATGGCCTGCTTGACGGTCTCGCGTTCGGTCGCGGCCTCGATGATGAGGTCGGTCTTGCCAAGGTCCGCCAGCGTCGTCGTGGTCGAGATGCGGGCCATCGCGGCGGCTTTTTCGGCGGCCGGGATCTTGCCGCGGCTGACCTGCCGTTCAAGATTGCGGTCGATCAGCGCCACGGCATTGTCCAGTGCATCGCGCGAAATGTCGGTCATGATCACGTCATAACCCGCCAGCGCAAAGACATGTGCGATGCCATTGCCCATCTGTCCGGCGCCGACGACGCCTACCGATTGAATTGCCATGAATCGTCTCCGCTTGATTGGTGGGAACGATAGGAGCAGGGCAGAGGGGGTTCAATGCGAAACTGCCGTCCATGGCGGCGGCGTCGCGTCATATCGTTGGGGGAGGATCGGGGCGGCTGATCGGGGAGCCATGTTCGGGGCAGGGCCGGGGGCTCTGCCCCCACGCCGCTGGCGCCCCTCGAGGGGGCGCCAGCGGCGTCCCCCCGGGATATTTCAGCATGAAAGAAGCTCAGAGCTTCGAGGTCAGTTCCGGCAGGACCGTGAACAGGTCGCCCACCAGGCCGTAATCGGCGATCTGGAAGATCGGGGCCTCTTCGTCCTTGTTGATGGCGACGATGACCTTGCTGTCCTTCATGCCGGCAAGGTGCTGGATCGCGCCCGAGATGCCGACCGCGACATAAAGTTCCGGCGCCACGACCTTGCCGGTCTGGCCCACCTGCCAGTCGTTCGGGGCATAGCCCGAGTCGACCGCCGCGCGCGAGGCGCCGACGGCGGCGCCCAGCTTGTCGGCCAGCTTCTCGATGATCTCGAAGCTTTCCTTCGAGCCGACGCCGCGGCCGCCCGAGACCACGCGCTTGGCCGAGGTCAGTTCCGGGCGGTCGCTTTCGGCGACCTCGTCGGCGATCCAGGCGGACAGGGCCGGGTCGGCGGTGGGTGCCGCGTCCGCGACGCCGGCCGCGCCGCCGTCGGCCGCCGCGTCGAAGGAGGCGGTGCGGATGGTGAAGACCTTCTTGGCGTCTTTCGATTTCACCGTCTGGATGGCGTTGCCGGCATAGATCGGGCGCTCGAACGTGTCGGCATCGATCACCGCCGAGACATCCGAGATCACCATCGCGTCGAGCAGCGCGGCAACGCGCGGCATGACGTTTTTCGCATCCGTCGTCGCCGGCGCCGCGATATGGCTGTAGTCGCCGGCCAGCGACACGATCAGCGCCGCGGTGGGTTCCGCCAGGCGGTGACCGTAAAGCGGGTTTTCCGCCACCAGCACCTTGGCAACGCCAGCGATCTTCGCGGCCTCAGCGGCGGCACCCTTGGCCGAGGCCCCGGCGCAGAGCACCGTCACATCGCCCAGACCCTTGACCGCGTTGACGGCCTTGGCCGTCGCGTCGCGGTTCAGTTCGCCATTGGTGACTTCTCCAAGCAGCAGAACAGCCATCAGATCACCCCCGCTTCTTTCAGTTTGCCGACCAGCTCATCGACCGAGCCGACCTTGATGCCGGCCTTGCGGCCCTCGGGCTCGCGCACCGAGACGATTTCCAGCCGCGGCGACGTGTCGACGCCGTAATCGCCGGCGATCTTTTCATCCAGCGGCTTTTTCTTGGCCTTCATGATGTTGGGCAGCGAGGCATAGCGCGGCTCGTTCAGGCGCAGGTCGGCGGTGACCACGGCGGGCAGGCTGACCTCGATCGTTTGCAGGCCGCCATCGACTTCGCGGGTGACTTTCGCCTTGCCGCCATCGATTTCCAGCTTGCTGGCAAAGGTCGCCTGACCCCAGCCCAGAAGCGCCGCCAGCATCTGGCCGGTCGCGTTCATGTCGTTGTCGATGGCCTGCTTGCCGGCGATGACCAGTTCGGTGCCTTCGGCCCTGGCGACGGCGGCAAGGATCTTGGCCACGGCCAGCGGCTCGATGTCCTGATGGACGTCGTCGGCGGCGACGACCAGAATGGCGCGGTCCGCGCCCATGGCCAGCGCTGTGCGCAGCGTTTCGGCCGCCTGCTTGACCCCGACCGAGACGGCGATGACCTCATCGGCCTTGCCTGCCTCTTTCAGGCGGATCGCCTCTTCCACCGCGATTTCGTCGAACGGGTTCATCGACATCTTCACGTTCGCAAGATCGACACCGGACCCGTCCGCCTTAACGCGAGCCTTCACGTTGTAGTCGATCACGCGCTTCACTGGCACGAGAACCTTCATGGCCTCTCCCCTTTGGTTGCGTCACCTGTTCGGGGGATTTGTTAGCGGGCGATGATCGGCAAGGACAGGGAAAAATCGCGCCTTAAGCATTGTTACGCAACGATCCCGCGATGTTGACGCTAACGGCTGGCGCCGGGCACCCACAGGATGTCCTGCGCGCCATTGTCATTGGCGACGCGGGCGGCGACGAAAAGCCAGTCCGACAGCCGATTCAAATACTTGATCGCGGCGGGATTGGCGTCCTCGGCCGCGGCAAGGGCGGTCGCGGCGCGCTCGGCCCGGCGCGCGACGGTGCGCGACAGGTGCAGATGCGCCGAAAGCGCGCTGCCACCGGGCAGGATGAAGCTGCGCAGCGGCGCAAGCCCGGCGTTCATCGCGTCGATTTCGGTTTCCAGCCGCGCGACCTGTGATTCGATGATGCGCAGCACCGGGTAGGGGGCCTGATCGTCGCGGTCCATATGCGGGCGCGACAGGTCGGCGCCCAGATCGAACAGGTCGTTCTGGATCACCGCGATCCGGGCGGCGATCTGGTCCGAGGCATGCAGCCGCGCAAGGCCCAGCGTGGCGTTCAGTTCGTCCACGGTGCCGTAAGCCTCGACCCGGGGGGCGTGCTTGGGGACGCGCTGGCCGTCCGACAGCGCGGTGTCGCCCTTGTCGCCGGTGCGGGTATAAATGCGGTTCAGGACGACCATCAGTGCCCCCGCACCCACAGGTAAAGCAGGAACACCGCGATGGCGATGGCCTGCGCGATCAGGCGCCAGCGCATCATGCGGTTGCCGTGCTTGCGGTTGAATTCGCCGCCCTTGGCGAAGCCGCCGATGCCGATGGCCAGAATCACCACCACCGCAAGGCAGCAGACCACGAGCAGGTAGAACAGGGTTTTGTCTGGCATGAAGCGGGCCCTTTCGGCGTGAAACCTAGCTGCGCCGCGCGAACCAGTCCAGTGCGCGCGTGGACAGCAGCCGCCGCCCGATCCCGGCGATCCAGGTGGGGGTGGTGACATAATAACGCGGGCGGGGGTTCCGGCTTTCCAGCGCATGCGCGATTTTTTCGCTGACCGCGCGGGGCGGCAGCTCGAAGCGGTCCTTTTTCGCCGACGGCTCGTAGAGCCGTTTCAGCAGCGTCCGGCGGTATTGCCCGGCGCGGGGGCTGGCCTGCCAGTCGATCCAGCGCTCGAAATGCGGGATCGAGTTCAGGCGGATCCTGGTGCCGATGGGGCCGGGCTCGATCAGCACGAACCTGACGGGCGTATCGGCCATTTCGACCCGCATCACGTCGGTCAGCCCCTCAAGCGCGAACTTGGTCGCCACATAGGCGCCGCGCCACGGGATGCCCGCCAGCCCCAGGACCGAGCTGATATTGACCACCCGCCCGCCGCGCTCGCGGAAATGCGGCAGGAATTTCAGCGTCAGGTCATGGGTGCCGAACAGGTTCGCCTCGAATATGGAACGCAGCGCGCCGCGGGGCAGGTCCTCGGCGGCGCCGGGAATGGCGAAGGCGGCATTGTTGACCAGCGCATCGACCGGACCCATGGCCAGTGCCTCGCGCGCGCAGCGCACGACGCTTTTGGGGTCGGACAGTTCAAGGTGCAGCGTGACGAAGCCCTCGGCGCGGCGGGCCTGGATGTCCTCGTCCTTGCGGCAGGTGGCGATGACGCGCCAGCCGCGGTCGCGCATGTGGCGCGCCGCGTCCAGCCCGATGCCCGAGGAACAGCCGGTGATCAGAACGGTCTTCATGCGCGCCCCCTATCCGGCGCCGCTTCTGCGGCATGGCGCCGCCCGGCGCAAGCGGCGCTTTTCCGGGCTGGACCGGACGCGCGCGCGGCCCTATTCACGGGGCCATGTCCGACGATCCGAACATTCCCGACCCGAACGAGGGTCAGACCAGCAACGAGCCGCTGTCGCGCGCCATCGGCGAGCGTTACCTGACCTATGCGCTGTCCACGATCATGCATCGCGCGCTGCCCGATGCCCGCGACGGGCTGAAGCCGGTCCACCGCCGCATCCTTTTCGCGATGCGCGAATTGCGGCTGTCGCCTACCGGCGCCTTCCGCAAGTCTGCCAAGATCACCGGCGACGTGATGGGCAACTATCACCCGCATGGCGACGCCGCGATCTATGACGCGATGGCGCGTCTCGCGCAGCCCTTCGCCATGCGCTATCCGCTGGTGGACGGGCAGGGGAACTTCGGCAATATCGACGGCGACAACCCCGCCGCCAGCCGCTATACCGAAGCCCGCCTGACCGCCGCCGCCGAGGCCCTGATGGAGGGGCTGGCCGAGGATGCCGTCGATTTCCGCCCCAACTATGACGGCACGCTTGAGGAGCCGGTGGTCCTGCCGGCGGCCTTCCCGAACCTTCTGTGCAATGGCGCCAGCGGCATCGCCGTCGGCATGGCGACCAACGTGCCGCCCCATAACCTGCACGAGGTCATCGATGCCTGCCTGCATCTGATCAAGTCGCCCGACGCGCGGGATGAAACGCTGGTCTCGATCATTCCCGGCCCGGATTTCCCCACCGGCGGCGTCTTGGTCGAGGACCGCGCCACCATCACCGAGGCCTATCGCACCGGGCGCGGCAGCCTGCGCCTGCGCGCGCGCTGGCATATCGAGGATCTGGGCCGCGGCCAGTGGCAGATCATCGTCACCGAAATCCCCTATCAGGTGCAGAAATCCAAGCTGATCGAGCGGCTGGCCGAACTGATCCAGACCAAGAAGGTCCCGATCCTGGCCGATGTCCGCGACGAATCGGCCGAGGATATTCGCATCGTGCTGGAACCGCGCGCCCGCACCGTCGATGCCGAACAGTTGATGGCGGCGCTGTTTAGGGTCTCGGATCTGGAAACGCGCTTCGGGCTGAACATGAACGTGCTGATCGACGGGCGTGTGCCCAAGGTCTGCTCGCTCAAGGAGGTGCTGCGCGCATTCCTTGACCATCGCCGCAACGTGCTGGTGCGGCGGGCGAATTTCCGGCTGGAAAAGATCGCCGCGCGGCTTGAGGTGCTGGAAGGCTACATGGTCGCCTTCCTGAACCTTGATCGGGTGATCGAGATCATCCGCTATGAGGACGATCCGAAATCCGTCCTGATGGCCGAGTTCAAGCTGACCGAGGTGCAGGTCGAGGCGATCCTGAACATGCGCCTGCGCGCCCTGCGCAAGCTTGAGGAAATGGAACTGCGCGCCGAGCACGAGACGCTGACCGCCGAGCGCGCCGGCCTTGTCGCCATGCTGGCCGACGAGGGCAGCCAATGGGCGCGCATCGCCGAGGAACTGCGCGACACGCGCGGCAAGTTCGGCAAATCCGCCCCCGGCGGCCAGCGCCGCACCGAGATCGGCGAGGCCGGCGACGTGGCCGAGATCGACATGGACGCCATGATCGAGCGCGAGCCGGTCACCGTCATCCTGTCGAAGATGGGCTGGATCCGTGCCATGAAGGGCCACCAGCCGCTGGATGCCGAGGTCAAGTTCAAGGATGGCGACGGCCCCTTCATGGCGCTGCATGCCGAGACCACCGACAAGCTGATGATCTTTGGCGCCAACGGCCGCTTCTATACGCTGCCGGCCAACAACCTGCCCGGCGGGCGCGGCATGGGCGAGCCCCTGCGCCTGATGATCGACCTGCCCAATGATGCGGCGGTGATCGACATGTTCCCGTGGCGGGATGGCGGGCGCTATCTGGTCGCCTCGAAGGCGGGGGATGGCTTCATCGTCGGCGCGGGCGACATCATGGCGCAGACGCGCTCGGGCAAGCAGGTGCTGAACGGCGACGCGCTTTTGTGCCGCGCGGTCGCGGGCGACCATGTCGTGACCGTGGGCGAGAACCGCAAGATGCTGGTATTCGCGCTGGACGAGCTGCCGGAAATGGGTCGCGGCAAGGGCGTGCGCCTGCAAAAGTTCAAGGATGGCGGCCTGTCGGATGCGATCTGCATCACCCTGGCCGAGGGGCTGCGCTGGCAGGAAACCGGCGGCCGCACGCGCAGCGAACCCGACCTGACCGCGTGGCTGGGCAAGCGGGCGGGCGCGGGCTACATGGCGCCGCGCGGCTTTCCGCGCGACAACAAGTTCAACTGAACGGAACCGATGAACCCCAAGACGACCAAGGGCGGCAATCCTGCCGCCCTTTTCATTCCTGTCAAACGCTGCCCTTGGGCGCCTTGATCACCGGTTTTTCGGTGCCTGTCGATGCGGATACGTCATGTGATTTGTTCTTTCCCGCGCATTCGGCGAGTGCCGGAAGCGCGGCCAACGACAAGGTCAAAGCGGCAAACACAGCGGCAATCTTTGTCATGTCGTCCTTGCTCCTTTCGTAGTTGATCCACGTCGGGCGGGCGAAGGATGGTATGACGGGCCGCGCTCGCGGCGCTGCCACCCGAACCGGCCCCCACAGCCGTAAGCTCACGCTGGCACAGGGTCGTGATTCGTTCAATGCCCCGCGGGCGGACCTGACGTTAAATCTGGTGTGTCGGCCGATCATGGCTCAGCTTATGGGCGACCTCTTCGGGAACCTCCTTTTCGCCGGTCAGCATGGGGCCGACCAGATCCTCGTGCTTCCAGAAGCGATAGAACAGGATCATGCCGACATGCAGCACCACCAGCAGCAGGATCAGGTTGCCGCCCAGCCCGTGCCAGCCCACCGCGGCCGAGCGGGTCGAGCTGGCGACATGCTTCGCCAGCGGCCCGACATTGATGAAATCGTCGGGGTCCGAGATCAGCCCGGTCGTCACCTGCGCCGCCAGCACCGCCAGCATGGCGATGACCGACAGCGCCCCCAGCGGGTTATGCCCAGGCCAATAGCTGGGCTGGCGCAGGAACATGCGGCTGGCATAGTCGCGGATCGCCCCCGGCCCGCGCAGGAAATGCGAAAACCGCGCCGCGGGCGGCCCGACGAACCCCCAGATCAGGCGAAAGACCAAAAGCCCGGCGATGACGTAGCCGCTCCAGAAATGCAGGGTCATCTTTGCCGGGCCGAACTGGCCCAGGCACCAGCTGAGGATGACGAAAAAGACCAGCAGCCAGTGGAACCCGCGCAGAAGCGGGTCCCACAGCCGGACCTTCAGCATCCGGCCCGACATCAGCTTTTTTCGCGATAGACGTCGTGGCAGGCCTTGCAGGCGGCGCCGATCTTGACGACCACCGGCCCGACGCTTTCCGCGCCGCCCTTGACCGCCTCGGCCGAGCCGGCCGCGGCTTCGCCAAGGCCCGCGAACTTGGCGCGGAAATCCTCCATCTTTTCCCAGATCACCGGCTTCGCGGCATTTTCGACCTTGGTCTGGCCGACGCCGCTGCCCTCGACGAAGAGGCCCGGCAGGTCGTAATGCGTCAGCGCCTCGATATTGCTGGCGGCGGTGACGGCCTTGGCCTCGTCATAGGGGATATCGCCCTTGGCCATGCCGGCCAGCGTGCCCATGCTCATGCTGAGCATCTGGTAATAGCCGTGCCGGGCCTCGATCGCCAGGGCGATGGGGTCCTCGTCCTCGGCAACGACCGTCAGCGGTACCGAGGCAAGGGCGGCGGCAATCAGGAATAAGCGCATGTCGTCGTTCCTTTCATGTGGCGTAATGGCTGCATTCGTGGATCGCGTGCGCACAGATTTACACAGTCGCGGCGGTCTGCCAACGCGGGGTTGCGCATCATCGTCCGGTTTCTGCCCGCGCGGCCGTCATTCGGGCGCCGCGATCCGCGGCCCTTGCGGGTTTTCGCATGGGGATTGACCAAATAACGGGCAATGCCGCAGCCCCGGCCGCGCTGGGGCACCCGGCCCGGCGGGTCACCCCGCGTCGCGCGGGCGGCGGCATTTCAGCGGCTGGCGCGCTCAAGCAGATAGATGTCCATGATCCAGCCGTGGCGGGCGCGGGCCTCGGCGCGGGCGGCGATGATCGCGGGTCCGGTCGTGGCAAGGGGGCCGTGGCGCAGCATCTGTTCCGGCATCGCAAGATAGGCGCCCCACCAGATCGTCATGCCCTGCGGATCAAGGGACTGGAACGAACATTCGCCGTCCAGCATGACCACGATGCGGTCCACACCCGCAGGCCAGCCATGGTCGCGCAGGCGGCGGCCGGTGGTGATCTGGACCGGTGCGCCGACCGCGTTCAGGGGAATGGCATGGGCGGCGCACAGCGCCTGAATGGCGGTGATGCCGGGAATGACGCGGATGGTCAGCGCCATCTCCAGCCGCCCGGCGATGCGCAGCGTGCTGTCGTAAAGCGAGGGGTCGCCCCAGACCAGCAGCGCCACCTTGCCGGCAAGGCCCGGCAGATGCGCGCGGATCGTCGCCGCCCATTGCCGGGCGATGGCGTCGTGCCATGCCTTGACGCCGTGGCGATAGTCGGGGTCGGCGGCGTCGCGGGTGGGCAGCGCAAATTCCGCGATCCGGGTCGCGGGGCCGGCATGGCGCAGGCAGATGCTGCGGCGCAGGCCGGCGAGGTCCTCTTTCTCGGCGCCTTTCAGGGGGATCAGAATCAGTTCGGCGGCGGCGATTTCCGCCACCGCCTGCAGGCTGAGATGATCGGGATTGCCGGTCCCGATCCCGATCAGTGTCAGCTCGATCATGCGGGGTCAGTCACCCCTCAGGCGAACAGGCGCGAGGTGACCAGCCCGCTGTCCCTCAGCCCGCGCAGCGATTTCGCCCCGGCCAGCACCGCCAGATCGACCAGCGGCTCGATCAGGACGACCAGCATATAGGCGGCGCCGAAGGTCGCGATGCCGCTGATGCCCGCAAATCCCTGTCCATAGATGGCCCAGAACGCCACCCAGGCCACCACGCCGCCCTGATAGGCCGTGGACAGCGCCAGCGCCTGCCCATAGCCCAGATCGACATAGGCGGTGCCGGGCGCGATGATGCGCCGCGCCAGCGCCTGCAATGCGAACAGCGGCACCAGCAGCGTCGTCACGTTCATGCCGTATTGCGGCAGATCGAAGGGCGTGAAGAACAGCCCCTGGATCAGCAGCCCCAGCGCCAGCCCAATGGCCGCAGGCGCCGCGCCGAACAGCAGAAACAGGGTCGAGCCAAGGATGAAATGCACCTCGGAGACGCCGACCGGGAAATGCGGCAGCACCTGGAAGAAGCTGAAGACCAGCGCCGTGGTCAGCGCGCTGCGCCCCAGGACCGAGGGCAGGCCGCGTTCGCGCAGGCTTTGCCATGCCAGTTTCGCGCCAAAGACGCCCACCCCGGCGGCGGTGGCATAGCTGAGCGCGATCTTGGCGCCGGTGACGATTCCGGGTTCGATATGCATTCTGTCATTCTCCTGTTGCCGTCACACCCGACGGCGATTGGCGTTGTCCTGACGGCCGGTCTCCTGGCTTGCGGGTCGGGGCGTGGCCTTGGCCTTCCCGGGCCGGGGCCCAGTGGCGCTGTCAAGGCACGCTCTCCGCTTACAGTCGCGGGGGCGGCTGGGGCATCTCACCCCATTCCCGATCAAGCCCGACGCGAAACGTCTTGCGGGCACCAATCAGAGCTTCAGCTAAATGCCATCGGCGCGCGCAGGTCAAGGATTCTGCAAGCTTTCCGCGATCAGGTGGAAAAAGCTGCCCGAGGCATGGCCGCGATGCGAGCCGGTCTCGGCCACGGCATCGCCATTCGCATCGGTCACGCGGGCAAGGGGCGCGTCGGGCTGGGCAAGGATGGTCGCATAGTGGAATTCATGCCCGGTCAGGGTCTGGGCATAAGCGCCTGCGACCGCAGCCAGCGGCGCGGCGCGGCGGTATCCCAGATGCATCCGGCGCTTTTCGTAGCTGGTCTCCAGCCCCAGAAGCCCGGCCATGCGGTGGCGCTGGCCACTGGCATCGACCAGCCCCGCGCCCATCGCCATATAGCCACCGCATTCGCCATGAACGGGGCGGGTCCGGGCAAAGCGCAGCAGCCCGTTCCTGAAATTATCGGCCGAGGCCAGCCGCCCGGCATGCAGTTCGGGATAGCCGCCCGGCAGCCAGCAGGCCCCGGCGCTGTCATCGGGCGCCTGATCGTCCAGGGGCGAGAAGGGCAGGATCGTCGCCCCCGCCGCCCGCCATCCCCCGATCAGGTGCGGATAGACGAATGAAAACGCCTGATCCTGCGCCAGCGCGATGCGCATGGCGGGGGGCGGCAGCGGGCGGAAGGGCTCGGCCCCGATCCCGCCCGAGGCCGCCGCCACGATGGCGTCCAGATCCAGATGCCGCGCCGCCGCCTCACCCGCCCGGGCCAGCAGCGCGTCCAGGGCCGCATGTTCCTGCGCCTGCACAAGGCCCAGATGCCGCTCGGGCAGTTCGATCGCGGCCTCGCGCGGCAGGACGCCAAGGACGGCGATGCCAAGGGGGTCCAGCGCGTGGCGCATCAGGGCCTCGTGCCGCGGGGATGCCACGCGGTTCAGCACCACCCCCGCCAGCCGCATGTCGGCGCGCATCTGGCGAAACCCCAGCGCTACGGCGGCGGCGGATTGCGCCTGCCCCTTGCAATCCATCACCAGCACCACCGGCCAGCCGGTCAGCGCGGCGATATCGGCGCTGGCGCCATTGCCGCAGCCGCCGGGGACGGCCACGCCGTCGAACAGCCCCATCGAGCCCTCGGCCAGCGCCAGATCGGCGCCCGCGCCCGCGCCGATCAGATGCGCGATCTGCGCCCGGCCCATCGCCCAGCTGTCAAGGTTGTAGCTTTCGCGCCCCGCCGCCGCGCGGTGAAAGGCGGGGTCGATGTAATCCGGCCCGCTTTTATAGGGCTGCACCACCAGACCGCGCGCGCGCAGGGCCGCGATCAGCCCCAGCGTCACCGTGGTCTTGCCCGACCCCGAGGCCGGCGCGCTGATGACCAGCCCCTTCATTCGGGAAACCTTGGATCGGTGCCGACAGGGCGGAAGCGGCGGTCGTAATCGCCGGCGTAAAGGCGGCTTTCGTCAAAGCCCTCGGCCGTCAGGGCGCGGCCGACAAGGATCAGGGCGGTGCGCTCTCCGTCCCCGATGGCGGGGTCCAGCGTCGCCAGCGTGGCGCGGATGATGCGCTGGTCGGGCCAGCTTGCGCGAAAGACCACGGCGACCGGGCAATCGGCGCCGTAATGCGGGATCAGTTCCGCCTGCACGCGGGCCAGCACATGCACCGACAGGTGAATGGCCAGCGTGGCGCCGGTCGCGCCGAAGGCGGCCAGCGTCTCGCCATCCGGCATGGCCGAGGCCCGGCCCGAGGTCCGCGTCAGCACCACCGACTGCGCCACGCCCGGCAGCGTCAGTTCCGCCCCCAGCGCGGCGGCGGCGGCGGCGAATGCCGGCACGCCCGGCGTCACGTCATAGGGCACCCCCAGCGCACGCAGGCGGCGCAACTGTTCACCCATGGCCGACCAGACCGACAGATCGCCCGAATGCAGCCGCGCAATGTCATGGCCCTCGGCATGGGCGGCGGCGATTTCGCCGATGATCTGGTCAAGGTCCATCGCGGCGGTGTTCACGATCCGCGCGCCGGGCGGGCAATGGGCCAGCAGCGCCTGCGGCACAAGGCTGCCGGCATAAAGGCAGACCGGACAGGCGGCGATCAGGTCGCGCCCGCGCAGCGTGATCAGGTCGGCCGCGCCGGGGCCGGCGCCGATGAAATGGACGGTCATGCGGGGTCTCCTTCGGCGATGGCGGCTGTGGCGGTGCCATCCTGTGACGTGACGCGTGCCGCCACGATCTGCGCGCCAGGGGCCAGCGCCGCCAGCGCCGCCGCCTCGGCGACCGAGCCAGTGCGGTGCAGCGCCATGACGCGCGGCGATTGCGTGGGGGTGGCGATGCCCGCGACCTCGACCGCCAGCAGCGGCAGGCCGCGCGCGCGGGCCAGCGCAAGGATCGCGGGCGCGGCCGCCCTGCCGGGGATGGTCGCCAGCGCGTCGGCGGGACCGGCAAGGTCCAGCGCCTCGGCCAGTGACGCCAGCGGTGCCCCGACCCGGAAACCCAGACCCGCCACCCTCATGGCCAGCTCCATTGCGTGACGCTGCGGGCGGGGGTCCAGCCGCGCATCCGGCCAAGGGGGGCGGCTTCCTCCAGCGCAAGGCGGATCAGGCTGCCGCCGCGTTCGGCGTGCAGACCGGCCAGCAGCGCCTCGGTTTCCAGCGTCACCGCGTTGACGACCAGCCGGGCGGCGGGCAGGGCGGCGATCAGCCCCGCATCGGCGCCGCCGCCGACAAAGACCGCATCCGGCGCGGGCAGATCCGCCAGCGCCTCGGGCGCGCGGCCGGGAATGGCGCGCATCCGGCCTTCAAGCCCGAAGGCGGCGATATTGGTGGCGATATTGGCAAGGCGGTCGGGGCGGGGTTCGATGCAGAGCGCCCGGCCGCCGTTCAGGCACCACTCGACGCTGACCGAGCCCGAGCCGCCGCCGATATCCCACAGCATTTCGCCCGCGCGCGGCGCCAGCGCCGACAGCGTCACTGCGCGGATGGCGCGGCGGGTGATCTGGCCGTCATGGCGAAAGGTGTCGTCGGGCAGGCCGAAGCCGCGCGGCAGGCCGGCGCCGGGCGCAAGGTCGTCGCCGTTCAGCGCCACCGCCACCGGCGCGGCGATATCCGCCGGTGCGCCGTCGCGGGCGGCGAAGTCGCGGATGCGCTCGGCCGGGCCGCCCAGCCGTTCCAGCACGGTCAGCCGCATCGCGCCAAGGCCCTGCGTCGCCAGCCATTCGGCCAGCGCGCCCACCGCCGGGCCGTCGCGCAGGGTCGCCAGCACCCGGCACCCGCGCGTCAGATGCGGGCGCAGCCGGGCAAGGGGGGCGGCGTGCAGGCCAAGGCAGGTGGTATCCTCAAGCCGCCAGCCAAGGCGCGCGGCGGCCAGCGAGAACACCCCCGGCGCGGGCAGCGCGCGCCATTCGCCGGGGTCAAGTGCGGCGGCCAGCGTGCCGCCCGCGCCGAACCAGAACGGATCGCCCGAGACCAGCGCCGCCACCCGCTGTCCCCGCCGCGCCAGCAGCGGCGCGATGTCAAAGGGCAGCGGCCAGGGCGTCCCGCGCGCGCCGACACCCGCCAGCGCAAGGTGGCGCGGCGCGCCAAAGACGATTTCCGCGCCGGCAAGCGCTTCGCGGCTTGCGGGCGGCAGGCCGGCAAGGCCATCTTCGCCCAGACCGATGATGCAAAGCCAGGGATCAGCCATGACGCGCGTCCTTCTTCTGGGTGGAACCACCGAGGCCCGCGCCATGGCCGAGGCGCTGGCCGCGGCCGGGCTGGACGCGGTCTATTCCTATGCGGGGCGCACGCAGAATCCGATCCTGCCGCCCCTGCCCACGCGCATGGGCGGCTTTGGCGGCGCCGAGGGGCTGACGGGCTACCTGCGGGCCGAGGGCTTCACCCATCTGATCGACGCCACCCATCCCTTTGCCGCCACGATCAGCCAGAACGCCGTCGCCGCCAGCGCGCGCGCAGGCGTGCCGATGATCGCGCTTGAGCGGCCGCCATGGCGCCCGCAGCCCGGCGACCGCTGGCGCGGCGTTGCCGATTTCGCCGCCGCCGCCCGCGCGCTGCCCGGCGATGGCTCGGGCGTGTTTCTGGCGATCGGGCGGCAGCAACTGGCGCCCTTTCAGGGCCTGCACCACCGCTGGATGCTGCGCTTTGCCGAGGTCGCCAGCCACCCCCTGCGCGATGCGACGCTGATCGTCTCGCGCGGGCCGTTCACGGTTGCGGGCGATATCGCGCTGATGCAGCGCCACGGCATCCGCCACCTTGTCACCAAGAACGCCGGCGGCCACGCGGCCGAGGCCAAGCTTGCCGCCGCCCGCGAACTGGGCCTGCCGGTGGTGATGATCGACCGCCCGGCGCTGCCGCCGCGCCCTGTCGCCGCCACCGTGGCCGGGGTCATGGACTGGCTTCATGCCGCCGACCGCGGCGTATAGACCCAAGGCCCGGCGCGGCGCGTGGCGCTGTTGCCAAGGATGACGACGGTGCGCATGTCGGCCATGTCGGGCCGCGCCTCGGCCAGCGTGACGGTCGCCAGCGCCTGATCGGGGGTCGAGACGGCGCGGGCGAATGAAATCAGCCGGTCGGGGCCACATTCCTCGCGCAGGATGTCGAGGGCGCGGGCAAACCCCTCGGGCCGCGATTTCGAGCGCGGGTTGTAAAAGGCGATGGCGAAATCGGCCTGGGCGGCAAGGCGCAGGCGGCGTTCGATCAATGCCCAGGGTTTCAGGTTGTCCGACAGGTTGATGGCGCAGAAATCATGCCCCAGCGGTGCGCCAAGCGCGGCGGCGGCGGCCAGCATGGCGGTGATGCCGGGCAGGATGCGGATGTCGAAACCCGGCGCGGGCGCCCCATCCAGCGCCTCGAACAGCGCCGAGGCCATGGCGAATACCCCCGGATCGCCGGATGAGACGATGACCACGCGCCTGCCCGCTGCCGCCAGCGCCAGCGCCGCGCGGGCGCGCTCCAGTTCCACCCGGTTGTCGGATGGGTGCAGGGTCAGGCCGGGGCGCGGCGCGATGCGCGCGACATAGGGGATGTAGCCGACGATATCGGTGGCCGTGTCCAGCGCGGCCTGAACCTCGGGCGTGATCAGGGCCTCGGCGCCCGGGCCAAGCCCGGCGACGGCCAGCCAGCCGGTCATTCGGCGGCCTCGGCATCGGTTTGCGCCACGGGATGGTGCGCCTCGGGCCGGCGACCATTGCCATGCACCAGCACGGTGGCGAAATAGGGGCAGGCGTCCAGATCGGCGCTGGCCAGCGGCGTCATGCGCTGATTGGGCATGGTGCCGCGTTCGACCAGCCACGCGTCGGCCATGCGCCCGGCGGCGGCGATGGCGCGGGCGATCTTGGGCAGGTTGCGGCCGGTCTTCATCACCACCACCGCGTCGGCGCCGGCGATGTGGCGGGTCAGGTCCGCCTCTGGCAGGGTGCCCATCAGCACGCACATGGCATCGTCGCCCCATGTCATCGGCCGGCCGACCACGTTCCAGCAGCCGGTCATGCCGGGGATGCCGGGGATGATCTCGACCTCGGCCAGCCCTTGCAGCCGCGTATGCAGATGCATGAACGAGCCGTAGAACAGCGGGTCCCCCTCGCACAGAACGACCACGTCGCCCTGTTCGGCAAGCGCCGCCAGCCGCGCGGTCCAGTCGTCATAGAACGCGGCCAGCAGGCGGTTGTATTCGGGGCTGTCAAAGGGGATTTCGGTGGTGACGGGGTATTCCATCGCGTGTTCGGCCACGCCCTCGGCCAGCATATGCGCTACGATGCGGCGTGCCTGACCCGCGCGGCCCTTCTTGCGGAAATAGGCGATCTGGCGCGCATTGCGGATGGCGCGGTCGGCACGGACCGAGATCAGATCGGGGTCGCCGGGACCAAGGCCCGCGCAGATGACCTTACCCATGGCTATTCCTTTCGGCTGGCAAGCGCGTTGATGGCGGCGACCGTGATGGCCGAGCCGCCAAGCCGCCCCGCGACGATCAGCGCGGGCGCCGGCAGGTCGGCCATCAGCGCGTCCTTCGACTCGGCGGCGCCGACAAAGCCGACGGGGCAGCCGATGATGGCGGCCGGGCGCGGACAGGCGGGGTCTTTCAGCATGTTGAGCAGGTGAAACAGCGCCGTCGGCGCATTGCCGATGGCGACCACCGACCCGGCTAGGTCATCGCGCCACAGCTCGACCGCGGCGGCCGATCGCGTGGTGCCCATGCCCGCCGCCAGTTCCGGCACGCCTGGCGCGTTCAGCGTGCACAGGATGCGATTGTTCGCGGGCAGGCGGGCGCGGGTGATCCCTTCGCTGACCATGCGGGCGTCGCACAGGATCGGCGCGCCGTCCTGCAGGGCGCGGCGGGCGGCAGCGGCCATGCCCGGCGAAAAGCGGACGTCGCGTTCCAGCCCGACGAGGCCCGCGGCATGGATCATGCGCACGACCACGGGTTCCTCGTCGGCGTCGAAGCGGGCGAGGTCGGCCTCGGCGCGGATGGTGGCAAAGGATTGGGCATAGATCCTTGCGCCGTCGGTTTCGTATTGGTGCATGGGGCCTGCCTTGCCGTTGTCGGATATTCGGTCGGTGGATGCGACTATGCGCAGAAGGGTGTCCTCGTCCAGATCGCGCGCGGTGATGGGGCCGCGGACCGGGCCGTTGCGGATCAGGTCATAGCGGTCCGGCGCGGTCGCGATCAGCGTCAGCGAGGCCGCGCCCTGATGCGCGCAGCCCTTGGCGCAGCCGCTGAGATGCAGGCTGGCGCCGGGGCCAAGTCGCGGGGCAAGGCGGCGCGCCAGCGCCCGGACATCGGCGCGGGCCTGCGGGCAGCCGGGTGCGCCGGTGCAGGCATGGATGCGCAGCAATGGGTCGGCGGCATCAAGGATGGCGCCGGGAATGGCCGGGGCGATGGTGGATACCGGGGCCGCGCCCTCGATCAGCAGCGCGCGCCACGGCGTCAGGCGGATCGGCCCGGCCTTGGCGCAGGCGTCAAGCTGGTCGGGCGTGATCTGCCCGAAGGCAAAGCCCAGCATCCAGCCGCCCGCCGCCGCACCCGGTCCCGGCGTCACGGCGGCAGGGGTCGCAACCGGCGCCGCCCCCGCCGGCAGCGGCGGGTTTTGGCGCAAATAGTCGCGCATCCGCCCGCGCCCGTCGTGGATGCCGCCCTGCGCGAACCAGCGCGCCAGCGCGATGGCGGCGGCGATGGCGCCAGCGGGATCGGGCGCGGCCAGCGCCCAGTCGCCGCCATCCGGGGCGATCAGCCAGCCGTCACCCTGCGGGCGCAGGCGGATATCGCAAGGCACCGCCGCCAGCACCGCAGGCGCCGCATCGACGGCAAAGCCGAACTTGCCCGGCACCGGCGGTGCGTCGGGGGCGGTCATGGCCCGCGCGATACCCGTCGCCACCTGCCATGCCGGGCCGTCCACGGGCGCAAAGGGCGACAGGATGACGTTGCGCCGCGCCTCGGCCACCGCATCGCTGTCCAGAAGGCCCATTCCGGCCAGCGCCGCGACCGTGGCGGCATGGCCTGCCGCGTCCAGCCCGCGCAGTTGCAGATTGGCGCGGCTGGTCAGGTCGATCAGCCCGTTGCCATGGCGGCGCGAAAGCGCGGCGATGCGGCTTGCCTGATCCGGCGTCAGCCGCCCGTTCGGGGTGCGGATGCGCAGCACAAGGCCGTCGCCCGATTCCATCGGCCGCAGCGCGCCGGGACACCAGCCCTTGATTTCGAATCCGGTCATGGCGTGCCCTCCAGCGCGGCCAGGACCGAGTTCCGCCGCGTCACCCATAGCCCCGAGGCCAGCAGCCGCGCAAACATCGCCCGCATGGCGGCCAGCGCGGCGGGGTTTTCGCGCTCCATGAAGGCCAGGACCTCGGCCCGGCCCAGCGTGGCGTCGTGGTAAAGATCGAACAGATGCCCCGGCACCACCCCCGCCAGATTGGCAAAGGCCGCCATGTGGTCCAGCGTGGCCGCGATTTCGGCGGCGCCGCGGAAACCATGCGCCATCATTCCGTCCGCCCATGCCGGATTGGCGGCGCGGGCGCGGGTGACACGGGCGATTTCCTGCGTCAGCGTGCGGGCGCGCGGCGCATCGGGGCGCGTCGCGTCAAGGTGGTAAAGCGCCGGGGCGGGCGCGCCCAGCCTGGCCATGGCGGCGGCAAAGCCCGCCTCATGCGCGGCATAGTCCCCGGCCAGCAGCAGGTCGGATTCGGGCAGGTCCTGCGCATGGACAAAGGCATCCGCCGCCGCCAGCCGCTGGCGGATCGCCTGCGGCGCATGGCGGATCTGCCCGTCCGCGCCGATGGCGTGGGACGATGCCGAAAGCCACGCCTCGCCCGCCGCGGCGCGGGCCTCGGGGGTGAAGGTTTCGGCCAGGTCCGCCAGCCCCAGCCCGTAAAGGCCGGGCCGGGGGCCAAAGACGCGGGGCGCGCGGGCAAGGTAGGGGTTGTCCCCGGCGTCCTCGTCCCGGCCGGCCAGTGCCTCGGCGCCGGTCTCGAACAGTTGGGCAAGGCCGGGGAACACGTCGCGAAACAGCCCCGAGACCCGCAGCGTCACGTCGATGCGCGGCCGGCCCAGTTCGGCCAGCGTCAGGATATCGACGCCGCCGACGCGGCCGGATGCCGCGTCCCAGCGCGGCGCCAGTCCCGCCAGATGCAGCGCCATGGCGAATTCCTCGCCCGCGGTGCGCATGGTGGCGCTGCCCCACAGATCGACGACCAGCCCGCGCGGCCAGTCGCCATGGTCTTGCAGGTGGCGGCGCAACAGCTCCTCGGCCAGCTTCACGCCCTGTGCATGGGCGGCGCGGCTGGGCACGGCGCGGGGATCGACGGCGAAAAGGTTGCGCCCCGTCGGCAGCACGTCCTGCCGTCCCCGCGCGGGCGAACCCGAGGGGCCGGGCGCGACCCGCAGCCCCGCCAGCGCGCAGGCCAGCCCGGCGCGTTCGCTGTCGGCGCAGGGGCCGGTGGCATAGACATGCAGCCCCTCGCCAAAGCGGCTTTCCTTGAGGTCGCAGACAAAGCGGTCGATCAGCGGGATCGCCTGTGCGGGCGCCGCGTCGGCGGGCAGGCCAAGGTCGGTCTCAAGCCCGGCGGCGCGGGCCTCGTCGCGGATGGCAAGGATCAGGCGGTCGCGGCGGCGGGGGTCCAGCCCGTCGGCGGTGGAATATTCGTCCAGCAGGCGTTCCAGATGCGCCAGGCTTTCGGGCAGCGCGGCCTCGACCAGCGGCGGGGGCAGGTGTCCCAGCGTGACCGCGCCCAGCCGGCGCTTGGCCTGCGCCGCCTCGCCGGGGTCGTTGACGATGAAGGGATAGGCGACAGGCAGATCGCCCAAAAGCGCCTGCGGCCAGCAATCGTCCGACAGCGCCACCGACTTGCCCGGCAGCCACTCCAGCGTGCCATGCGCGCCCATATGGATCAGCGCATCGGCCTGTTGGCGCAGCCACAGGTAGAAGGCGACATAGGAATGGCGCGGCGTGCGGCTGAGGTCGTGGTAGTCGTCGGCGCGGCGGCGGACCTCGCCGCGTTCGGGTTGCAGCGCGATCAGCGCGTCACCGGCACGAAGGGCGGCGAAATGGAGGGCGCCGTCGGTGGCCTCGGCCTCGGGCGGGCCCCATGCGGCGGTCAGGTCGTCTTGCAGGCGCGGGGGCAGGGTGGCCAGCGCGCGGCGGTATTCGGCCAGCGGCCAGGCCATGCGTTCCGTCATCAGCCGCCGGCCAAGGTCCCCATGCGGGATGCCAAGGATTTCGCCGCAAGAGGCCAGCGCATCCAGTCCGACCGCATGGGCAAGCTGGTGCGGCTTGCCGGGATAGGTGGATAGCACGACAGCCCGGCGTGCAGGGGTCCCGCGTGCGGGCGCGCGCAGCCGGTGCCATGCCGCGATGCGCCGGACGGCGGCATTGATCCGGTCGGCGTCCGGCGCGTGGATCTGGCGCGAGAACTGCAGCGCCTCGTCGCGCGGCTGCGGCGCCTTGAAGCTGACGACGCCAAGGAAGATGCGGCCGTCCACCTCGGGCAGGACGACATGCATGGCAAGGTCGGCGGCGGAAAGGCCGCGATCCCCGGTTGCCCAAAGCGCGCGGGGGGCGGTCGACAGCGCCACCTGAAAGACCGGCCCCGTGCAGGCGTCAAAGGGCGTGGCGCCGGCATCGTCGCGGGCGGAAAAGGCGGTCATGTTCAGGATGGCCGCGACGCCCGGCAGATGCGGCGCCAGCCACGCGCCAAGGCCCGGCGCCTTCAGCGAGGGCGCGAAAACCCCGGTCGCGGCGAAGCCCGCATCCCGCAGCGCCCGGATCGTCGCATCGACCGGGCCAAGATCGGCTGCGGTCAGGTAACTGCGATAGAAGCTGACCAGAACCGGGTTTTCACCGGGGACCGGGTTTGTGATCACACCCGTATCCGGGTCGTAAAACCCCCATTGCGGGACCCTGGGCTGACCCGCGACCGGGGCGGCGGGCAGGCCCGCGGCCTGCGCCAGCCCGGCCAGCGCCATCTGCGCGGCCACCGCGCCGCCTTCGTCGCAAAGCGCCGTCAGGCGGTGCAGCGTGGCCGTATCCAGCGTCGAGAGCCGCGCCAGCGTCGGGTCGGGGCGACCATCGGCGGGCAGCAGCGCCAGCGCGATGCCCCGGCGGCGCGCAAGGTCCTGAAGGCTGGCGATGCCATAAGGCCAATAGGCCTCGCCGCCGATCAGGCGCACCAGCACGGCGCGGGCGCCGGCCAGCGTGGTTTCAAGGTAATTGTCCACCGAAACCGGATGCCGCAGGGCCGAGATATTGCACAGCCGCAGGCTGGGCAGCCCGCCGGCCGCGCGATGCCAGCCCGCCGCGAAAGCGCCAAGGTCGCTGTCGGAATAGGACAGCACGACCATGTCGGCGGGGCTTTGGCCGGGGTCGGTCGGGACCTCGGTTTCCTCAAGCCCACGGCTTTCGCGAAAGACGACGTGCATCTTAGGCCGCCAGAACCGCCCGGATCGCGGCCTCGTCGATGTCGTCATGTTCGGCGATCACCACAAGGCGCGAGGCGCGGGCCGCGGCCCCCCATGGCCGGTCGTACTGGTGGCGCACGCGTTCGCCCACGGCCTGCACCAACAGGCGCATGGGCTTGCCGGCGACGGCGACATGACCCTTGACCCGCAGGATGTTCTGTTCGCGGGCAAGGCGTCCGATGCGGGCGGCCAGATCGGCTGGGTCGGCGATCTCGGGCAGGTCGATCACCACGCTGTCGAAGTCGTCATGTTCATGGTCGTCGGCGCCGTCGTGATGGCTGGGCCGCGCGGCAAGGTCGTCCTCGGCCGCGGCACCCAGCCCAAGGATCACGCGCGGGTCGATGACGCCGTCGGTCAGCGGCAGGATCGGCAGCTTGCGCGGCGCCTCGGCCTCGATCACCGCGCGGGCGGCGGCCAGCCCGGCCTTGCCCGCAAGGTCGGCCTTGCTCAGCAGCACGATATCGGCGCAGGCGATCTGATCCTCGAACACCTCGGACAGGGGCGTTTCGTGGTCGAGGCTGTCATCGGCGCGGCGCTGCGCGTCCACGGCGGCCTCGTCCGGGGCGAAGCGGCCGGCGGCGACGGCCTCGGCATCGGCCAGCGCGATGACGCCGTCGACGGTGATGCGCGAGCGGATCGCGGGCCAGTCGAAGGCCTTCAGCAAGGGTTTCGGCAGCGCAAGGCCCGAGGTCTCGATCAGGATGTGGTCGGGCTTCACGGGCATCGCCATCAGCCGTTCCAGCGTCGGGATGAAGTCGTCGGCCACGGTGCAGCAGATGCAGCCGTTCGACAGCTCCATGATGTTTTCCTCGGGGCAGTTTTCATCGGCGCAGGATTTCAGGATGTCGCCATCGACGCCCATGGTGCCGAATTCGTTGACCAGCACCGCCAGCCGCTTGCCCTGCGGGTTCAGCATCAGATGCCGGATCAGCGTGGTCTTGCCGGCCCCCAGAAAGCCGGTGATGACGGTGACGGGGGTCTTGGTCAGGTCGGTCATGTGCTACCCAATCGGAGGAATACGCGCGAGGCTGCGCTTGCGGAAAATGGCGATGCGGTCGCGCCATGGCACGATGCCGTCGTTGCTGGCGGCGTAATCGGCGGCGCCCTGCCGGATTTCGGCGGCGTCCTCGGGCGTCATGCGGCCATAGACATAGGTCCAGCGGCCCGGCCCGCTAAGCGCGATGGCGGCGCCGTTGTTGCAGGCCGAAAGGCATTCGACCGGGACGATGCTGACGCCCGCCGGCGCGCCAAGCCCGGTCAGGGCGCTGTGCAGGCGCGCGCCGGGCGGCGGCGTGGCGCCGTTGGCGGGCTCACCCGCGCGGCAGGTGATGCAGACATGCAGCGTGACGGTCATGCGCCCTTCATCCGTTCTGGCGGGCAGGATGCTGGCACGGGGGCGCGGGCATGACATGGCCGCGCCATCCCGGGCAGGAACACCCCGTCCGCCGGTCAATCCTTCGCGCGGGCAGGTCTCCCGGCTTGCGGATTCAGGCTTTCGCCAGCGGCCGGCCCGCCTTCCCGGCTGACGCCAGTGGCCTCGGGCGGCCTTTCCGGTCACGGTCGCGGGGGCGGCTGCTTTCAGGCTTTCGCCTGTCGCATTCCCTCTTGGCCTGTCATAGGACAGGAACCAGCGCAGCCAAAGCTCTGCGCCCCCGGTCCCGACTTGTCAAGCGAAGGAGTGCCCGATGGACAGCGCCGACAACGCCCGCCACGCCGAGAAGATGGCAAGGATCAAGGCCGCCCGCGACCGCATGATGGCGGGAAAGACCGGCGAAAAGGGGCTGGTGATCGTCCATACCGGCAAGGGCAAGGGCAAGTCCTCGTCCGGGTTCGGGATGATCCTGCGCTGCATCGCGCATGGGATGCCCTGCGCGGTGGTGCAGTTCATCAAGGGCGCATGGGACACCGGCGAACGCCGCCTGCTGACCACGCATTTCGGCGATCTGTGCCAGTTCCATGCCATGGGCGAGGGCTTTACCTGGGAAACGCAGGACAAGGAACGCGACATCGCCGCCGCCCGCGCCGGCTGGGACAAGGCCAAGCAGCTGATCCGCGATCCGCAGATCCGCATGGTGCTGCTGGACGAAATCAACATCGCGCTGCGCTATGACTATCTGGACATTGCCGAGGTCGTGGCCTTTCTGCGCGACGAAAAGCCGCCGATGACCCATGTCGTGCTGACCGGCCGCAACGCAAAGCCCGAACTGATCGAACTGGCCGATCTTGTCACCGAGATGGAGGTGGTCAAGCACCCGTTCCGCGACGGCATCAAGGCCCAGCCGGGGGTCGAGTTCTGAGGCTTCCCCCAAGTCGTCCTATTTGACATATTGCGCGCGGAAAAGGGAATTGCGTGTAATCGAGTTGAGGAGCTATCGATAATGTATCTCAAGCATGGGCTTGTGGCGCTGCTGGCGCTGGGACCGGTCTCGGCGGCCTGGGCGGTCCCCGCCACCGACGAGGGCGCCGCGCGCCTGAAGGGCGTCTTCCAGACCTATTTCGGCGGAACCGAGGGCGTGGTCACCGTGACCCCCAAGGGCGAGACCTATGATCTGGTGATCGACGCCAAGCCGCTGCTGGCGCAGATCCCCGACAAGACGATGAAGGTCGAGGTCGGCGCGCTGACCTATCATCTGACCGACAATGGCGACGGCACCTGGAGTGTCAGCGAAAATCAGGTCATGTCCTGGTCGGTGAACGTGCCGGGCGTGATGGAGCAGACCGCCTCGACCAAGATCGAGTCGACCGGCATCTGGGACGAGGCCCTGCCGGGCTTTCGCGAACAGAAGGCGGTGATGACGGGCTATACCGTCAACACGACGCAATACCAGCCTGCGCCCGTGCCGGTGTCCGCCGATGGCACGCCTGCACCCGAAACCGGCGCGGCTGAACCCGGCGCGGCCGAACCCGTGCTGTTTTCGCGCGATACGCAAAGCACCGACAAGTTCGAGTCGACGCTGACCGGCAAGGCCGGCACTGCGGGCGGTGTCGACTACGACATGGCCTATCGCGCCGAAGGCTCCTATCAGACCGCGGAATATACCGATCTCAATGGTTTCGGCCCGATGAAGTTCGACGCCACCATACCCGGCTATGACGGCGCCGCGCGGATTTCCGGCCTGCGCAGCCAAGGCGTGCTTGGACTGCTTGGCTGGTTCGTCGCCCATCCGTCGCAAGAGCTGATCGCCGGTTCGCAGGACGGGTTGCGCGACAAGCTCAGCGCTGCCATGCCGCTGTGGGAAGATGCCACCATGGACATGTCGCTGCGCGACATGAAGATCGGCTCGCCCTTCGGCGAGTTCGGCATCGGCTCGGCCATCGCGCAGATCGACATGTCCGGCGTCGAGGCCGAGGGCAAGTTTCGCGAAATGGTCACGCTGGGCGGGCTGAAGGTTCCTGCCGGGCTGGCACCGCAATGGGCGCAGCCGATCCTGCCGACCGAGATTTCGTTCGATTTCTCGGTCAGCGGTTTCAACCTTGCCGCGCCGGCCAAGCTGATCATCGAGGGCTTTGACCTGAAGGCCGAATCGCCGCTGGAGAAGGTCAGCGCCGAGCAGTTGCAGTCGGCATTCTTTGGCGGCAAGCCGGTTCTGTTGGGGCTGGCCCCCAGTGCGATCAAGGGCGAGGGCTACGAGATCGGCTATCAGGGTGAGGCGAGCATCGACCCGAACCTGCCGCCGGCGATGAAAGCCAAGGTCACGGCGACGGGTCTCGACAAGATCCAGGCGGCGTTGCAGGCCGCGCCGCCCGAACAGGCCCAGCAGCCGCTGATGATGCTGCAAATGGCGCAGATGATGGGCAAGCCCGGCCCGAATGGCGAACTGGTCTGGGATATCGACGCGACCGACCCCAGCGGCGCCGTCTCGGTCAACGGGACCGTCATGGGCGGGGCACCTGCGCCGCAGCAGTAACGTGGCAGGGTCAGGGCTGGCCTGCGGGCCAGTCCAGATCGACCCAGACCAGCCGATGCGCCGAGGCCGCCAGCGCGGCCTTGGCCAATTCGCCGCCAGCGGGCCAGAAGACGCCTGCGCCCAGCACCTTCAGCCCCTTTTGCGGCAGGACGTAATCGGCGCGCAGGTTGCCCGGCGGCTTATCGTCCGGCCAGTCGCCGGTATCCAGCGCCGGATCGCCCTTTTGCCTGTCATTGACGCCGCCCCTGGCCGCCGCGCCGCCGGCGCTGCGCGGCCTGGGGTCGGTGACATGGGCCATGATGCGGGCCAGCGCCTCGGGGCGGCCGTCGCCATCGGCGGGGTCGATGTTCAGGTTCCCGGCCAGCACGAAGGGCTGATCGGGCAGGTGCCCCAGCCAGAAGGCCAGCTCGTCATGGTTGCGCCGGCCGTTCATGTCCTCGGGGCCGTCAAAGACCGGCGGCGTCGCCGCCATCGCCAGCAGGCGCAGCGGCCTGCCCGCCACCGTGATCGTCGCGTCCCAATGCGCCGAGGACGACAGCCGCAGCCTGTCCGCCACATCGGGCGGCAAGGGCGGCATGATCTGGCCCGGCAGGTCGCGCCACAGCCGGTCGGAATAGTCGGCGACCGGGCCGATGGGATAGCGCGACAGGATCGCCATGCCGCCCTGTCCGGTGAATTCGCCGTAACCCTGCGCGTCCGCCGCCTCGCCCGGCCGGCCATTGCCGTTCAGGTCCAGCCCGGTTTCCATCCCGGCATTGGGCCGGGCGGCGAAGCGGTGGGGATAGTCCAGCCCGGCCTCCTTGAGCCGAGCGGCAAAGGCCGACAGCGCCCGGCCGTCGTAATCCCAGTCGAAATCGGTCAGCAGCAGGATGTCGGGGCGCGTCTCGCGCAGGACCTGCACCACGGCGGCGATCTGGGGATCGGCCGCTTTGCCGCTGCGGGTCAGGTCGCGCAACAAAAGCCCCGGCCCGTCGCGCGACAGGTCGGGGCTGTAGGTGGCGATCCGCAGCGGGTCCGCCTGTGCGGCAAGGCCAAGGGCGGCGATCAGCGCCGCCCCGGCAAGCGGCTTCAGACCCACGGACGGCTTTGCGCCATCTGGGTCTCGAACGTGTCGATGGCGGCCGATTTCTCCATGGTCAGGCCGATATCGTCCAGCCCGTTCAGCAGGCAGTGGCGGCGGAACGGGTCCAGTTCAAAGGCAAAGCTCTGCCCGTCCGAGGTGGTCACGGTCAGGTTTTCCAGATCGACGGTCATGCGGGCATTGGCGCCCTTTTGCGCGTCCGACATCAGCACATCCACGACCTCGGCCGGCATGACGATGGGCAGGATGCCGTTCTTGAAGCAGTTGTTGTAGAAGATGTCGGCGAAGCTGGTCGAGATCACGCAGCGGATGCCGAAATCCAGAAGCGCCCAGGGCGCATGTTCGCGCGACGAGCCGCAGCCGAAATTGTCGCCCGCAACGATGATCTGGCTTTCGCGATAGGCCGGCTGGTTCAGGATGAAATCCGCGACCTCCGAGCCGTCGGCGTTGAAGCGCATCTCGTCGAACAGGTTCTTGCCCAGACCCGAGCGGTGGATCGTCTTCAGGAACTGCTTGGGGATGATCATGTCGGTGTCGATATTGACCAGCGGCATGGGCGCCGCGATGCCGGTCAGGGTGGTGAACTTGTCCATTTTGTGGTCCTCGCAGAATTGACTTGGGGCGCGTGCGCCCGTTAACCCGGAACAGACCGGCCGCCGGTGCCGGACAGCTGGTGCGGGTGGTGAGAATGTTTGCGGGTTTCCCCGATCTTGCGGCCTTGCGCGCCTGCATCGCGCAGGGCTGGACGCCGAGCATCGGCGATCCCGAGATCACCGGCTGGCTGACGGTGATCTCGTATGTCCTGTGCCTTGTGCTGGCAGTCATGGTGCTGCGCCGCCGCCCGGCGCGGGCCGCGCGCGGGCTGTGGTGGGTAATCGCGGTGCTGATGGCGTTCCTTGCCGTCAACAAGCAGCTTGACCTGCAAACTGCGCTGACCGCCACCGGCCGTTGTCTGGCCCGGGCGCAGGGCTGGTACGACCGGCGCTATCTTGTCCAGCTGGCCTTTATCGCCGGACTGGTGGCGGGCGTCGTGCTGAGCCTGCTTTGGGCGGCGAAAACCCTGCGCGGACAGAGGCGCGGGAACGGGCTGGCCCTTGCCGGGCTGGCCGTTCTTTGCGGCTTCGTGTTGGTGCGCGCGGTGGGTTTTCATCATGTGGACAGGCTCATCAGCATGGATTTCGCGAATGTCGGCTTCAACTTCTGGTTCGAGAACGCAGGTCTTGCCATGATCGCGGTCAATGCGCTGGTCCTGCTCGGGCGGGGACGCTAGAGCCCCCGCCCGCGCCGGATCAGACGGTTTCCACCAGGATTTCGCGCACGTCGGTCAGGTGGCCCGCGATGCCCGCCGCTGCCGCCATCACCGGCGACATCAGGTGGGTGCGGCCCTTGTAGCCCATGCGGCCCTCGAAGTTGCGGTTCGAGGTGGCGGCGCAGCGCTCGCCCGGGGCAAGCTGGTCGGGGTTCATGCCCAGACACATCGAGCAACCCGCCAGGCGCCATTCAAAGCCCGCATCGGTGAAGATCTTGTCCAGACCCTCTTCCTCGGCCTGCAAGCGGACCAGACCCGAGCCGGGGACGACCATGCCGCGCACGCCCGGCGCCAGCTTCTTGCCCTTGAGGATGCCGGCGGCGGCGCGCAGGTCCTCGATCCGGCCATTGGTGCAGGACCCGATGAAGACCGCGTCGATCCTGATGTCGCGCAGCTCCATGCCGGGGGTCAGCCCCATGTAGTCAAGGCTGCGGCGCGCGGCCTCGACCTTGCCGCCTTCGAAATCCTCGGGGGCGGGAACCTTGCCGGTGATCGGCAGCACGTCCTCGGGCGAGGTGCCCCAGGTCACGACCGGGGCGATGTCCTCGCCGCGAATGGTGATGACCTTGTCCCAATGCGCGCCTTCGTCGGTGTAGAGCGTCTTCCACCAGTTCAGCGCGGCTTCCCATGCGGCGCCCTTCGGCGCGTGCGGGCGGCCCATGACATAGGCATAGGTCTTTTCGTCGGGCGCGATCAGGCCGGCGCGGGCGCCGCCCTCGATGGCCATGTTGCAGACCGTCATGCGGCCTTCCATGGACAGGTCGCGGATCGCCTCGCCGCAATATTCGATGACATAGCCGGTGCCGCCGGCGGTGCCGGTCTTGCCGATCACGGCCAGCGTGATGTCCTTGGCGGTGACGCCCGGACGCAGCTTGCCGGTGATCTCCACCTTCATGTTTTTCGATTTCTTCTGGATCAGCGTCTGGGTGGCCAGAACGTGTTCGACCTCGGACGTGCCGATCCCGTGGGCCAGCGCGCCAAAGGCGCCATGGGTCGCGGTGTGGCTGTCGCCGCAAACGACCGTCATGCCGGGCAGGGTCCAGCCCTGTTCGGGGCCGACGATATGGACGATGCCCTGACGGACATCGCTCATCGGATAGTAGTTCAGCCCGAATTCGCGGGCGTTCTTGTCAAGCTCGGCGACCTGGATGCGGCCCTCGGGGTTTTCGATGCCGTTCACGCGGTCGGCGGTGGTCGGCACGTTATGGTCCGGCACGGCGATGGTCTGGTCCGGGCGGCGGACCTTGCGGCCGGTCATGCGCAGCCCCTCGAAGGCCTGCGGGCTGGTCACTTCGTGGACCAGGTGCCGGTCGATATACAGCAGGCAGGTGCCGTCGTCCTGACGGTCAACCACATGCGCGTCGAAAATCTTGTCGTAGAGGGTGCGGGGCGCGCCCGCGTTGGTCTTGCCGGTCATGGCTGTCTCTTTCGGATAAGAGTAGCTGGGATGGAAACTGTCTGGCCGCCCGGCTGGTCGCATCGGGCAGGGCCGGGGCGCACGCGGGCGCCCGCGCCGTCAAAGTCGGGCGGTGATGGACAGGCTTTCGCCGTAGAACCGGCCCGGCAGGCGGGCGCGGTCATGAATGTCGAAATAGACGAATCCTCGCATGAGCGGCCTTTTACGCGTCTTTCGCCCATGAAGCAATATTGCAGCGCGGCCCGCTGGTCCTTGTCAGCGCCGCCACATGCGGGTTTGAATTGACCAAAGGGGGGCGCGCGGCATGGAGCAGTTGAATCCCGAAATGGTCGATGCCGCACAGGGGCTGTGGGGCAGCGTCGTCACGTTCTTCTCGCTGTTGATGCTGCCCTCGCGCCGCAACCAGCTTGTCGCCATCGTCGTGCTGATCGCGCTGTCATGGGCGCTGGCGCGGGTCCTGTCGCCGCGGTTCACCGGCTGGCTGCGCAGCCGCGAGAACTGGCCGAAATGGCGGCTGCGGCTGGGATTGCAGATCGACCGCCGGCTGCTTCTGATCGTCTTTTCGGTGCTGTCATGGACAGTCGTGCTGATCATGCGCGAAATCACCTGGCCGTCGCGCAGTCAGGTCATCGCGCTGGCGGCGACCATCGCGACGGCATGGGTGCTGATCTTTTTCCTGGCGCGGTTCATCGCCAACCGCTTCCTGCGCCGCATCGTCAGCTGGGCGGCATGGGTCTGGGTGACGCTGGACCTGATGGGCCTGACCGAATCGCTTAGCACCGTGCTGGAGCGGGCGGCGATCAGCATTGGCGACTTCCGGTTGTCCACGCTGACCGTTCTGCGCGCTCTGGTGGTTACGGGCCTGCTGATCGCGGGGGCGCGGCTGCTGTCGCAGATCATCTCGGCCCGGCTGGCCCGGAACGAGGACATCTCGCCCACGATGCGGGTGCTGACCGCGAAACTGTTGCAGGTCGTGCTGTTCAGCCTGGCGCTGATCGTGGGGCTGAAGGCGGCGGGGTTCGACCTGACCGGGCTTGCGGTATTTTCCGGCGCGGTGGGTGTCGGGCTGGGCTTCGGCCTGCAGAAGGTGGTCTCGAATCTGGTGTCGGGGATCATCATCCTGCTGGACCGCTCGATCAAGCCGGGCGATGTCATCAGCCTTGGCGACACCTTCGGCTGGATCGAGGAACTGGGCGCGCGCTATGTCAGCGTCGTCACCCGCGACGGGCGCGAGTATCTGATTCCAAACGAGGATCTGGTCACGGGACAGGTCGTCAACTGGTCCCATACCAACAATTACGTCCGGCTGGACCTGAAATTCAACGCCTCATATGCCGACGATCCGCACAAGGTCAGCGAGATCGCGATCACCGCCGCCATGGAGGTCGAGCGCGTGATCTCGGGGCGGCGCCCGGTCTGCTGGGTGACGGGATTCGGCGAAAGCTCGGTCGAATATGTGCTGCGTTTCTGGATCGGCGACGCCACCGCCGGGCTGACCAATGTGCGCGGTCAGGTGTTCCTGGCGCTGTGGGACGCCTTCAAGCAGCATGGCGTCACCATCCCGTTTCCGCGGCGCGAGGTGCGGCTTCTGGGCCAGCCTTTTGGCACCGCCGCCGGCCATGCCGCACCGGAGAAGCCCGATTCCACCGCCGGTCATTGAGATGGCCCGAAAAGATGTTATCTTTAGGGCATCCCCTGCGCCGGGGGCGATCGGCGCGCTGACCGGAGGATGAACCCCTGTCCAATACCGCTTCGCCGGCCCCTGCGCCGGCCGCGACCCCCGCCGAGCCCGGGCTGACCAGTGATCAGATCCTGGACCGCATCCTTACCTCGCTTGATGACGACAAGGCCGAAGACGTGGTGGCCATTGACCTGCGCGGCCGTTCGGCCATGGCGGATCACATGGTCATTGCCTCGGGCCGCAATGCCCGGCAGGTGGCCGCGATCGCCGAAAAGCTGGTCGAGCGCCTGAAAGAGCAGACCGGCCATTCGGCCCGGGTCGAGGGCAAGGATACCGGCGACTGGGTGCTGATCGACACCGATGACGTGATCGTTCATGTCTTCCGTCCCGAGGTGCGCGAATTTTATCAGCTTGAAAAGATGTGGATGCCGGCCGACGCGCTGCGCTCGGTCACACTGGACCGGCTGCGCGCCGAACATGCGGCCGAAGAGGCCCGCAAGTCCCGGAACTAGGCCCGGGATCACGCGATGCGCATGGTCATTGCCGCAGTCGGGCGGCTGCGGCAGGGCCCCGAGGCCAGGTTGATCGACGATTATCTGGACCGCCACGCCAAGGCCGGTCGCGCGCTTGGCTTGCCGCCCGTCACCCTGACCGAGGTCGAGGACAAGCGCGGCGGCGGCATGGCCGCCGAGGCGCCGCTGCTGGCCCGCGCCATCCCCGAAGGCGCCGCGCTGGTGGTGCTGGATGAACGCGGGCAGATGCTGTCCTCGCCCGAATTTGCCCGCAGGATCGCCGGCTGGCGCGATCAGGCGCGCGACGTGGCCTTTGTCATCGGCGGCGCCGACGGCATCGATGCGTCCCTGCGCGACCGCGCCGATCTGGCGATCAGCTTTGGCCGCATGGTCTGGCCGCATATGCTGGTGCGCGTGATGCTGGCCGAACAGATCTATCGCGCCACCACCATCCTGTCCGGCAGCCCTTATCACCGAGAGTGACGTCAAGTCACTGGAACAGTTAAGTTTTTAACTAGTTTCCTGGGTGAAGTTCACGATCTGTAAGCTACGATGAACGACAGTTAATCGTGAGTCGTCAGAGGCGTGAAATGCTGCCATTCGCCAATCAGATCCAAAGCCGGGCTGGCCCGGGACCGGTGCAGCCGACCCGTTCCATCGACGCGGTGCAGCCGATGCAGGCCAGCGCCCGGCAGGACATTCCACCGGTCGTGCAGGCCGATGCTGCCGCCGATACCTTTCAGCGCGGGCGCGACGATATCGACCGCGCCCAAGACGCGCAGTCGGCGGCCGAACTGCGCCGCCTTGCCCGGACCGGGCAGGACGCCGCCGCGGATGCCGATTCCCCGCAGGACCGCGCGGTGTTCCGCGCCAAGGTCATCCGCTTCCTGCAATCGATCTATCACGACGACACCGCCTTTCAGCGCGCGCTGAAACACGGCACCATCGTCATCCGCGCGGTCGAGGACATGCCCGAACCCGACATGCGCCCGGAAATCGCCTATGCGATCTATCGGCAGGGCGCGATGCAGGCCGGCCAGACCGTCATCGACCCCGGCCCGGCCCGGCTAAGGCCGCCGGGACAGGCGGCCATCGGCGCCAGCGATTTTGTCGCATGGTGGCCGAAATAGGCGCCGGCCCCGGCCCGCACGGGTCGGGATAGGCGGCCCGGGATAGACGGGTCCGGGATCGGCGGGCCGGGGGCAAGCGTGTCGGGGGCCGAGGGTCAGCGGCAGAGCATCAGCGGCAGGGCATCAGGGGCAGGGCATCAGGGGCAGGGCGCTTCCCAGTCGTCGATGATCGCCACTGCCTCGTCGGCGGTTTCGACAAAGCTGATCAGGTCAAGGTCCTCGGGGCTGATGGTGCCGTAATCGGCCAGCGCCTGCCAGTCGATGACCTTGTGCCAGAACTCGCGCCCGAACAGGATGAAGGGCACGGGCCGCATCCGTCCGGTCTGAATCAGGGTCAGGGTCTCGAACATTTCGTCCATGGTGCCGAAGCCGCCGGGGAACACCGTCACTGCCTTGGCGCGCATCAGGAAATGCATCTTGCGGATGGCGAAATAGTGGAAGTTGAAGCACAGGTCGGGCGTGACGTATTCGTTCGGCGCCTGTTCGTGCGGCAGGACGATCGACAGCCCGATCGAGATGCCGCCCGCGTCATGCGCGCCCTGGTTTCCCGCCTGCATGACGCCGGGGCCGCCGCCGGTGCAGATGACGTCCTCCTTGCCATAGGTTTCCATGCTGCGCTCGGTCATCAGCCGGGCAAAGCGGCGGGCCTCGTCGTAATATTTCGACAGCTCGGCCAGCATCGGCGTGGCGGCGCGGTCCTTGTGCTGGGGCGCGGGGATGCGGGCGCCGCCGAACATCACGATGGTCGAGCGGATGCCGCGCTCATCCATGATCATCTGCGGCTTCAGCAGTTCCAGTTGCAGCCGGATGGCGCGCAATTCCTCGCGCAGCAGGAACTCGGTATCGGTGAAGGCCAGCCGATAGGCGGGCGAGCGCGTCTGCGGCGTATCGGGCAGCGTGCGCGCCGCGGCGGCGTCCTGCTGGCTGTCGCGAAAGGGGTGGCTGCGCTCGTCGTCGTCTTTCATCGAAACCTCTGCCTCTATGCCGCGCATTGCACGACCGGAACCCTCGGCTTATAGCCGTTGGCGAACAGTTTCCACCTCAGAGAGGCCAGCCCATGTCGAATGACGCCCTTGAAGCCGCCATCGAAGCCGCCTGGGAGATCCGCGACCAGATCACCCCCGCCACAAGGGGCGAGGCCCGCGACGCTGTCGAAGCCACGCTTGAGGCGCTGGACAAGGGCGCGCTGCGCGTCGCCGAAAAGCGCGGCGCCGACTGGCATGTGAACCAGTGGGCCAAGAAGGCCGTGCTGCTGGGCTTTCGCCTGAAGGACATGGAGATGCAGCAGGGCGGCCCGCAGGGCAGCGGCTGGTGGGACAAGGTCGACAGCAAGTTCGCCGGCTGGGGCGAAAACCGCTGGCGCGAGGCGGGTTTCCGCGCGGTGCCGAACTGCATCGTGCGCAAATCGGCCTTTATCGGCAAGAACGTCATCCTGATGCCCAGCTTCGTGAACCTGGGCGCCTATGTCGACGAAGGCACGATGGTCGATACCTGGGCCACGGTCGGGTCCTGCGCGCAGATCGGCAAGAACGTCCACCTGTCGGGCGGCGTCGGCATCGGCGGCGTGCTGGAGCCGATGCAGGCCGGCCCCACCATCATCGAGGACAACTGCTTCATCGGCGCCCGTTCCGAGGTGGTCGAGGGCTGCATCGTCCGCGAAGGCTCGGTCCTTGGCATGGGCGTCTTCATCGGCAAATCGACCAAGATCGTCGACCGCGAGACCGGCAACGTCACCTATGGCGAGGTGCCGGCGGGTTCGGTCGTGGTCGCCGGCTCGATGCCGTCGAAGAACGGGATCAGCCTTTACTGCGCGGTGATCGTGAAGCGCGTCGATGCGCAGACCCGGTCCAAGACCTCGATCAACGAGCTCTTGCGCGACTGACCCGCGCCCGCCCTTCGGCGCAGAATTCGCAGGCCCGGCGTGAACCTCGCGCCGGGCCTTTGCGTTAAGCGTTTCAAGGGACTTGCAATCGGAGGAAGAGATGCAGGGTTTGGGGTGGCTGGCCGCGATCATTGTCGGCGGTCTTGCGGGCTGGATCGCCAGCAGCATCATGAAGGCGGATACCGGGATGTTTCTCAATATCATCCTGGGCATTGTCGGGGCGGTGGTCGGCAATGCGCTGCTGGGACTGGTCGGGCTGAGCGCGCAATCGGGAAGCTGGGTGGCGCAGGGCGTGGCCGGGCTGGTCGGCGCCGTGGTGCTGATCTGGCTTTACCGCGCCGTCGCCGGATAGCGGCAGCAGGCATCGAAGGCGGCGCGGGCGCGGGGATCAACCTGCGCCCATGCCCTTTTCAGGCGGTGAAATCGGCCTGCACCGCGCCCGTCACGCGCAGCAGGTCGCCGGGGGCGATGGCAAAGACATGGCGCGGCGTGCCGGCGGCGGCCCAGACCTGATCGAATTCCAGCAGGCGCGGGTCCAGAAAGGCGTCGATCCGGCGCAGATGCCCAAGGGGCGCCACGCCGCCGATGGCAAAGCCGGTCTCGGCGCGGATCAGGTCGGCATCGGCCTTGCCCAGCACCTGCCCGGCAACCGCCGTCGCCTTGGCCGGATCGACGCGGTTGCCGCCGGCAGTCAGGAACAGCACGACATGGCCGCTGTCCTCGCCGCGGAAGATGATCGATTTGGCGATCTGGTCCACCGTGCAGCCGACGGCAGCCGCCGCGCCCTCGGCGGTGCGGGCGCTGTCGTCGGTTTCACGGATGTCGATCGTCAGGCCGGCGGCCTCCAATGCCGACTGGACGCGGCGCAGACTTTTGCTCATGGCGGTTCCCGACCCGGATGATTCGTGGCGAATGTCGCCGCATCAAAGCGCAATATCGCCGCCGATGCCATGCCGGCAGGCGCGGAGCCTGCCGGTTTGGAGCCTGCCGGTCAGGAACGGGGCGACGCGCTCAGCGCAGGACGTAATCGATGGTCGATCCGTCCTCGGCCTTGAAGCGGACATGGACCAGCTTGCCGTCCTGATACCACAGGTCGCGGTCCAGCCCGCCGCTGACGGCGTAATGCATGGCCTTGACCGCGCCGGCGCCGGTATTGACGCTTTCCTCGCCCAGTTTCGTGACGCTGATCTTGTCGGTGCCGCCGTTGATGGTGTTCAGCACCTGCCGCGCATTCACGATATCGGCGTTCCACAGGCTTGCCGGGACCAGCGGCGTCGGCCCGGAATTGACCTTGTGGGCCGTGCCGTTGTCATCGGTCTGCGAGGCCAGTGCCGCCAGCTTGCCGCCGCGCCAAGTCTCGGTGCTTTGTTGCTGGAAGGTATAGGCGCTGACGCCGATGATCGGCACCTTGACCTTGACATCGGTCGCGATGCCGACCGTCAGATCGCCGCCCTTGCCGTTAAATGTCAGCGTGTAGTTGCCGATATCCTTGCCCTTGCGGATCACGTCGAAGGCAAGCTTGCCCGAGGCCGGCACGCTGGCACCGGGCGAGGCCAGCGCCGCGCCGGCGGCGGTCACCGCCAGCAGGGCGGCGCAGGCGGTTTTCACGAAGGTAGAGCGGGTCATTTCAGATCATCCCCATGCCGATGAACAGGTTGCGGTTCGCGTCGGCGATGGCGCGGCGGCCATGCATGACGCGGGTATTGTCCAGAATGGCGATATCGCCATCCTGCCAGTTGATTTCGTGGGTGGCGGTCTCGGCGATGTCGCGGATCTCCTCGATTTCGGCGGCGCTCACCTCCGAGCCGTCGGCCAGCCGATAGCGCGGCGGCTGATAGTTGTGCGACGGTCCCAGCACCGCATTGGCAAAGCCGGACTGGCCGCCGCCAAAGACCGAGGCGCGCACCGGCGCGACCGTCAGGCGATAGGTCAGCGAGCCGTCGTCGTGCAGCTCGAACGCCTGACCGGGCACGGCCTGCTGGAATTGCAGCACATGTTCCATCGTCACCTCGTCGGGGCTTGAGATGGCGGGGTGTTCGTTCGCCAGATAGCGTTTCCACAGCAGTTCGGGCAGCACGCGCTCGACCGTCATCGGCTGGTTCCAGCGCGCCTTGCGGGCCGGGTCGAAACGGTCCCAGACCCGGACCCCGTCGCAGATCGTGGTCTGCGAGCCCTCGAAGGCGGCGCGCTCGGCGAAGAAGCAGACGATATCGGGGCAGCGGGGCGTATTGCCGTTCTCGATATGCAACCCGATGGGGCCAAGCCCGGCATCGACCATCTGCGTCTTGTCGGTGCTGTGGCTGCGGGCCGGGTCGAAGGTCACGCGCCGGCAGAGCCGCCCGACCAGTCCGGCGAAACCGGCCATGTCCGGCTGAAAGCCGCGCAGAAGCGTCCAACCATCGCGGGCCAGATCGTCCTGGATGCGGATTTTCAGCGCCTCGTCGGTCAGGCCGCCGGCAAAGTCGCGCCGGCGCAGGACGTTGTAATCCATCAGGGTCTCCTTTCGTCAGGATTTCATGTCGCGCGCGGCGGCAATCACCGCCGGGTCGCGCGCAAGCTTGGTCAGGGCGCGGTCGATCAGCCGGGGCTGAAGCCGTTGCAGGGCGACGAAAAGCCGTTCCCGCGTGGGCGGGAACTGTTCGCGCCGGCGCAGGGCGATGGCCTGCCATGCGCTTCGGGCGACGGCTTCGGGCGTATCGACGGCCATCGCCATCGGCCCGACCAGCGCGCGGAAACCGTCCTCGGCCTCGGTCCGGGTGGCGCGGGGGGCGATATAGGTGACGGCGACGCCCATCGGTGCGACCTCGCGGCGCAGGGCCTCGGAAAAGCCGCGCAGGGCGAATTTCGTCGCCGAGTAAAGGCCAAAGAACGGAAAGCCGATATCGCCGAAGACCGAGCCCATGTTGACCACCTGCCCCTTGCTGGCGATCAGGCGGCCCAGCAGGTCGCGGGTCAGCGCCACGGGCGCGGCGACATTCAGCGCCAGCGCCCCGGCGATGTCGTCGTCGGTCACCGTTTCCAGCGCGCCGGCGGGGACGATGCCGGCGTTGTTGACAAGGATATCAAGCCCCTCCACCGCCGCGGCAATGTGGGCGCGATCCTCGGGCCGGGTGATGTCGGCGGGCAGGATCTGCGCCCCGCCGCCGATCAGCGCGGCGGTGGCCGCCAGCGCGTCGAGGCGGCGCCCGACCAGCGTCAGGCGGTGGCCGTGGCGGGCGGCCTCGACCGCAAGGGCCTGGCCGATGCCCGACCCGGCGCCGGTGATCAGGATATGCTTGCCGCTCATATGGCCACCTCTTCGACGGGATAGGTCAGCAGGATCGGGGCCTGGGCCGGATCGGCGGCGATGGCGGCGGCCACGCTGCGGTCGGCGGTGCCCGAGGGGCGGATCAGCCCGCTGCCGCGCGGATCTGCCAGCACCAGCCGGTCGGGCCGCGCATAGGCGGGCAGCATCGCCAGCCGCGCAGTCAGCGCGGCCAGATCGACGGGCGCGGCCGCCGCGGCGACCAGAACCAGTTCGTCATCGCCCGTCAGCACCAGCGCGGCGGCGGGAATGGCCGGATCGGCCAGCGCCTCGGCCTCGACCCATTCGGGGGCGATGTTGCGGCCCGACTGGCGCAGGATCATCGCATCGCGGCGGCCAAGGACCAGCAGGCGGCCGTCCTCGATGCGGCCAAGGTCGCCTGTGCGCCACGGCCCCGCCTGCGGATCGCGGCCCAGATAGCCCTGCATGATCGTGGGACCGGACACGACGATCTCGCCATTCTCGATGGCGATGCCCACGCCAGCCAGCGGCTGCATGGCCGAGCCCGCCGCGCCCGTGGGCGGCGTCAGCGCCACGACCGAGCACGCCTCGGAGAGGCCATAGCCCTCGGCCACGGGCAGGCCAAGGCCGCGCGCCTCGGCCAGAAGCGAGGGCGCGACGGGTGCGCCGCCCACCGCGACATAGCGCAGGCTGGCGGGCGCGGGGGCGCCTGCGCGCAGCGCCGCGACCCACAGCGTCAACTGCCGCGGCGCCAGCACGGTGACGGTGGGCGCGATCTTGGCCGCGATGCGGGCAAGGGCGGCGCCGTCGCCGGTAAAGATGCTGGCGCCGGCCTTTGCGCTGATGACGGTCGCGGCCCCTGCGAGGATGGGCAGGAAGACGCCGCAGATCTGTTCCAGCAATTGCGCCTGCGGCAGCACCGACAGGTAGCGGTCGTCCGGCCCCGGGCGCAGCGCCTGCGCCAGCCCCATGACCGAGGCGGCAACCTGGCGGTCGCCCAGGATCACGCCCTTGGGCCGCCCGGTCGTGCCGGAGGTATAGATGACCCGCTCGGCCCCGCCGGCATAGTCGAGGGCGCCGGGCGCGCCCGCGGGCAGCGCCTCGACCAGCCGCGCGCCGGCATCGGCCAGCAGATGGCTGACCTGCGCCGGCGAAAAGAACCACGGCACCGGCACCACGCGGCAACCGGCCAGCGTCGCGGCCAGGTCGCCCACCACCATGTCGATGCCGCTGAGCCGCAGCCCGACCGTGCGCGCCCCCTGCCGGAAGCCGTCGGCGGCCGCGGTCACGGCATCGGCCAACCCGGCCCAGGTCAGGTGGCGCTGGCCGTCGCTGAAGGCGGTGGCGTCGGGGCGGGTGCGGGCGTGGCCCGCGAGGGCGTCGAAGACGGGTTTCATGTCAGGGCCGCCCGTGCGGCCGCGCCAGCCGGCCGCGGCATGAAGCGCAGGCCCGCCGCGCGGTCGTGCAGCGCGCAGACCCATGGATCGGTCTGGTAATAGCGCCCCCAATCCGCCGCGATGCCGATCCGCTCGGGCAGGGCGCGGGCCAGCGGCACCAGCGGCGCGCCGGTGCGCCGCAAAAGCCGCATCAGGGGGCCGGTGGCGGTAAAGACGCCCCAGCTTCGCCCCTCGTGCCGGCCCCTTGCGGTGATGGCGTCGATCAGCGGCAGGGTGGCGTTCGGGGCCGGGCAGGCCATCGAGACGACCTCGATCAGGTCGGTCGGCCGCACATCGGCGCCGGTCCGGGCCTCGATCTCGTCGGCGATCGGGCGGTCCAGATAGGCCTGCGAGAAAAAGCCCTGCCGGTGATCGCGGATGCCCGCCGCGCCCAGCAGCGCGCCATTGGCCGCCACCGCGACCGCCAGCCGGATCGCCGGCAGCGTGATCCGCGCGCCATGGACCCTGGCGAAATGTTCCTCGATCAGCGCGGCGGCGGCCTGCCAGCCCGCATCGCGCCAGGATAGGAATTCGACCTGCATTCTGTGGTTTACCTGCCTTGTCATTACCGCAGGACAAATCCGGTCAAGCTTGCGGGCGCCTTACACCGCCGCCTGCCGCCATCACGACCGCGCGAGACCGCCCGGCGATCCGGCAGGGGCGACATCAAGGCGATTGAATTGCGCCGACGCGGGCGGCATGAGGGGGAAAACGCCACGAAGAAGGGAACCGCATGCGCGTGCTTCTGGTCGAGGATGAGGCGGATATCGCCGATGCGTTGCAGCGTTTCCTGCAGGCGCAGGGCCATGCGGTCGACCTGGCCATGGACGTGGCCGATGCCGAGGCGGCGCTGGCGGTCGCCGAATTCGACGCCGTGCTGCTGGACCTGTCTCTGCCCGACGGTTCGGGGCTGGAGCTTCTGCGCCGCGAAAGGCGGCGCGGCAACCGCGTGCCGGTGCTGATCGCCACCGCCCGCGACCAGATCGAGGACCGCATCGCCGGGCTGGATGCTGGCGCCGACGATTATGTGGTCAAGCCCTATGATCTGGGCGAGCTTGAGGCGCGGCTGCGCGCCCATCGCCGCCGCGCCTCGGGCGATCCGGCGGCCGAGACCTTTCTGGGCGACCTGCGCATCGACCGCATCGGCGCGCGGCTGTTTCGCGACGAGGCCGAGATCCGCCTGACCTCGCGCGAATGGGCGGTGTTCGAGGCGCTGCTGTCCTCGCGCGGGCGGGTGCTGTCCAAGCAGGTGCTTGAGGAACGGCTTTACGCCTTTGACGACGCCATCGAAGGCAACGCGGTCGAGGTCTATGTCTCGCGCCTGCGCACCAAGCTGGGCAGCAGCGTGATCGAGACCCGGCGCGGCCTTGGATACCTGATCCCATGAGCGCGGGCTGGTCGCTGCGCGGGCGGCTGCTGCGGCGGGTCGTCATCGGCATCGCCGCAAGCTGGATGCTGGGCCTGCTGTTGTCGGTGCTGGTCCTGAACCACGAAATGGGCGAGTTGCTGGACGACAGCCTGCGGGCCTCGGCGCGGTTCACGCTGACGCTTTACAAAAGCTCGGACAAGGTCGATCTGCCGCAGCCGACGGCCAGTTCGGCGATCCGCGTCATGCGCGACGGCGTCGAGATCGTCGGCGCCGACTGGCCGGTGCTGACCCGGAACGGCGGCCAGAACGTCAAGGGCTGGCGGGTCTTTCGCGTCTCGGACCCGGCCAGCGGCATCAGCGTCGAGGTCGGGCAAAGCGACGACTGGTGGCGCGAGGAGCTGCTGGAAAGCGTCGGCTGGCTGCTGCTGATGATGGTGCCGGTGTCGCTGTTGCTGGCGGGGGTGGTGGGACGCGCCGTGACCTCGGCGCTGCGCCCGGCGACGCGCTTCGCCGAGCGGCTGCAATCGCGCAAGCCCGGCGATCTGTCGCCGGTCGCGGCGGGCAACCTGCCGCGCGAACTGGCGCCGATCTCGCAGGCGATGAACCTGTATCTGGACCGCATCCGCGATCATGTCGAGGCCGAGCGCCAGTTCGCCACCCATGCCGCGCATGAACTGCGCACGCCCATCGCCGCGGCCTCGGCGCAGGCGCAGCTTATGGCGGCGGGGGTGAACGATCCGGGCGCCGCGCCGCGCATGGTCGAGGCGCTCAGGCGGCTGTCGCAACTGGTCGACCGCCTGCTGCAACTGTCGCGCGCCGAGGCGATCGGTGCTGCCGGTGCGACCTGCGACCTTGTGCAGGTGACGCGGATGGTCATCGCCGATACCGGCGTCGCCGCGATTTTCGACGATGGCGATATCGAGGCCGCGGTGGTGACGATCCCGCCCGAGGCGCTGGCGCTGATCCTGGGCAACCTGCTGCGCAATGCGCGCGACCATGGCACGGGCGACATCCGCGTGCGGCTGGCGCCGGGGCCGGTGCTGACCGTCTCGAACCGCGTCGATGCGGACGGGGCCTTTCACCACAACATGTTCGAGAAATCCGCCCGCTCGTCCGGGACCGGGCTGGGGCTGGGGATCGTGCAGAAGATCGCCGGCAAGGAAGGTATCGGCCTTGGGTTTGAAATTGCCGACGGCCGGGCCAGGGTCGAGTTGCGCTTCTGACCCATATGTCCCGGCCGCGGCTGCGGCATCATATATGGTCGGCCGCGGCTGCGGCGCCATATATCCTGCCGCTGCGGCGGCGGGCCGCCTCGCTCGCGTCAGTGCGTCGAGGGGCGGCCTGCCTTGCCAGTTGAAGGCGTGGCTCGGTTCTTGTTGCCGGCTTCCTCGCCCAGCCCGCGCTTATGCCCGTTCAGCATCGCTGCCACCAGGTTCTCGTGATGGCGCAGGCTTTCAAAGATGACCCCGCCGACGTGAAAGACGGCAAGGATCGGGATCAGGATCGCGAATGCATAGTGGATGTTCTCGACCGTCGAGGACCCCCAATAGGCATCCGTGGTTTGCAGCCAGCCGGTCAGCACCGTGGCCGCGACCGTCACCAGCAGCGCGACGATCATCGCGCCCCCGGCGGGGTTGTGGCCCAGATAGCGCCGTTCGTGCCCGGCCAGCAGGTCGCGAAGATAGCCAAGGACGGCGCGCGGTCCGCGCACGAAATCGGCAAAGCGGGCATGGCGGGGGCCGATGAACCCCCAGACCAGCCGCATGGCGATCAGCGCGCCGATGGCGTAGCCCATCGCCTCATGCAGGGTCTTGCCCGAATCCGATGTCGCCCAGCATCCCGCGATCAATGTCAGAAGTGACCAGTGGAACAGCCGCACGAAGCGGTCCCAGACAAGGACCCGGTCAGTCATCCGAGCCCATGTCCTTGAACGTGACCGGGTCGAAGAAGATCTCGACCTTCTTGCCGTCCTTGTCCTTGCCGTAAACCTCGTAGCAGCCGTCCGAGGTCTTGACGTTCTTGATCGTCCAGCCCTTGCCCTCAAGCTCGGCCTTCAGTTCCTCGACCGGGCGCCATTTGTCCTTGGGCGCGTCGCAACGGTCGGCGGCAAGGACCGGGCCGGCCAGCAGCGTGGCAAGGGCCGGAACCAGAATCAGATGAAACGCGCGCATGAATGTCTCCTTCGTTGCGATGCGATGGTGTCCGTATCGCGGGCGAAGCTTGCGCCATCCTTACGGTTGTGCGGCGGTGGCGAAAATCCTGTTTCCCGGTGCGCCGGCCCGCGGGCGGCGGATTGTCAGGGCGCGCGGTTTCGGGCGATATGGCGGCACATCAGTGCAAAGGACATGACATGGCCCAACAGGTCTATACGCTTCTGGTCGAGGTCGGCCGCGCCGCCGATGACGGTCTGCCCGAGGGCGCGACGGGCGCCGCGCTGGTCTGCTATGCCTCGGGCAAGGACGAAGAGGAAGCGGTGCGCGAAACCGTCGCCATCCTCAAGCAGGCCGGCCTTGCCCCGATCGAGGTCACCGGCCACGGCACCATCGACGAGCGCCTGGCCGAGGGCCACGAGATCCCCGGCGAGGAACGCGCCCTGATGGACCGCGCGCTGGCCGAAAACGCCGTCATCGTCGCCCAGATGGAGCCGCTTTTCGGCGACGACGAGGGTGATGAAGACGGCGACGAACGCGCGGACTGATCCGCCCCTATCCAGTCCGGGCAGGCTGGGCTAGACTGCCAAAAAAAGAAAACCCAGAGCAGATAACGGAAACGGACAGGCCCGAACATGACCAGACGCATTACCCGGATCGCCCTTGCGGCGTTGCTGATCGGCTCGCTTAGCGGCTGCGGGGTCTCGCTCAGCCAGACGCCTGGCGCGGTGTCGGGCGGCAATTTCGCCGGCTTGCCCACCGCCAACGGGCAGGGCAGCGAGGCGGGCTTCCGCAACTGGGTCGTCGCCTTCCGCCCGCGCGCGCTGGCCGCCGGAGTGGCGCCGCAGGTCTTTGACAGCACCATGGCGGGCGCGCATTACCAGCCAGGCATCGTGGCGCTGGACGGCCGTCAAAGCGAGTTTTCCAAGCAGATCTGGGAATATCTGGACGGCGCCGTGGGCGGCGCGCGCACCACGACCGGGCGGCAGATGGCGGCGCGCCATGCGGGCGCGCTGTCGGCCATCGAATCGCGCTATGGCGTCCCGCGCGAGGTGGTGCTGGCCGTCTGGGGGATGGAATCGAACTATGGCGCCGGCCGCGGCAATACGCAGACCGTGCCGGCACTGGCGACGCTGGCCTATGACGGGCGGCGGGGCGAATTCTTCGCAGGCGAGCTGGTCGCCGCGCTGCGCATCATTCAGGCCGGCGACGTGGACAATGGCCGCATGGTCGGAAGCTGGGCCGGCGCGATGGGGCATACGCAGTTCATGCCCTCGTCCTTCCTGACCCATGCCGTCGATTTCAACGGCGACGGGCGGCGCGACATCTGGTCGGACGATCCGACCGACGCGCTGGCCTCGACCGCGTCATATCTGCGCCAGATGGGCTGGCGCCCCGGCCAGCCCTGGGGGACCGAGGTAATCCTGCCGCCGGGCTTCGACTATGCCCAGACCGGGAAATCCGTCACCCGTTCGGGCAGCCAATGGGCGGCGATGGGGGTGCGCACGGCCAGCGGCATGGCGCCGCCCTCGGGCTCGATCCTGGTGCCGGCGGGGTCGCGCGGCCCGGCCTTCCTGATTACCGACAACTTCCGCGCCATCCTGAAATACAACGCCTCGGACAGCTATGCGCTGGGGGTGGCCTATCTGGCCGACGCCATCGCCGGGCGGCAGGGCATCCAGCAAAGCTGGCCGCGCGGCGACCGGGCGCTGTCCACCGGCGAAAAGGCCGAGATCCAGCGCCAGCTGAGCGCGCGCGGCTTTGACACCGGCGGCGTCGACGGCAAGATCGGCAGCCAGACATCCGAGGCGATCAAGCAGTTCCAGCGTTCGCGGGGGGTGACGGCGGACGGCTATGCCGACACCCGCCTGCTGGCCCTGCTGCGCAGTTAAGCGACAGCCTGCGTCAGCGCCCCCCCGCACCCCGCGCAAGCGACCCTTGCGCGGCGGGCTTGCGTCCCGCCGCGAATCCCTTTGAAACTGGCCGCAAGGCGCGGGGCCGCGCCGGGGTTCAAACGGGGGGCAACGCATGACATTCGGCATCTATCCCAGCCTCAGGGGGCGCACGGTCTTTATCACCGGGGGCGCCTCGGGCATCGGCGCGGAACTGGTGCGCGAATTCGCCGGGCAGGGCTGCCGGGTCGGCTTTGTCGATCTGGATGCGACGGCCGGCACCGCGCTGGTCCGCGAGACGCCGGGCGAGGTGGTCTTTGTCCCCTGCGACCTGCGCGACATCCCGGCGCTGCAAGCCGCCTTCGCCAGCCTGAAGGCGCAGCTTGGCCCGGCGCAGGTGCTGGTCAACAACGCCGCCCGCGACGACCGCCACGACTGGCGCGACGTGACGGTGGATTACTGGGACGAACGCGCCGCCACCAACATCCGCCACATGTTCTTTGCCATTCAGGCCGTCGCGCCCGACATGATCGCGGCCGGCGGCGGGTCGATCGTGAACATGGGCTCGGTGTCGTGGATGATGCCGCAGGGCGGCTTTCCGGCCTATACGACCAGCAAATCGGCGGTGCACGGGCTGACGCGCAACATGGCCCGCGATCTGGGCGCGCATCGCATCCGCGTCAACACCGTCGTCCCCGGCTGGATCATGACCGAGCGGCAAAAGCAGCTTTGGCTGACCCCCGAGGCGCTTGAGGAACACCGCGCCCGCCAATGCCTGAAGGACATGATCGAGCCGGTCTATGTCGCGCGCATGGCGGTGTTTCTGGCCTCGGACGATGCGGCGATGTGCACGGCGCAGGATTTCCTGGTCGAGGCCGGGACGATCTGAACCCGCTTCGCGCGTGGCAATAATATTGCTGCACGGCTGGCGGCGGCGAAGTTTTCTGTCTCGGCGCTTGCCTGCCCGCGTCAATCGGCGATGATGGCTCCATTCATTTGTGGGGGAGCGATAATGTCGTCATTGATGTTCGTCGCCGCGCTGGTTCCGATCGCGGCGGTTTTCATATTCCTGGTGGTCATGGAGCTGTCGGCCAAGGTGGCGATGCTTTACGCCTATCTTGCGACCGTGGCGCTGGCGCTGACGCTGTGGGGCACGGATTTCGCCAAGGTGGCGGGCGCGACCGCCAATGGCGTCATCACCGCGATCACGCTGCTTTATATCGTCTTTGGCGCGATTCTTCTGTTGTATACGGTGCAGGAATCCGGCGCGATCCAGTCGATCAAGCGCGGCTTCACCGAGATTTCGCCCGACCGCCGGGTGCAGGCGATCATCATCGCATGGCTGTTCGGCGCGATGGTCGAGGGGGCCTCGGGTTTTGGCACCCCGGCTGCGGTCGCCGCACCCCTGCTGGTCGCCATCGGCTTTCCGGCCATGGCGGCGGTCATGGTGACGCTGATCATCCAGTCGACGCCGGTCTCGTTCGGCGCGGTGGGCACGCCGATGCTGGTGGGCGTGCAGACGGGGCTGTCGAACAGCGACACCGTCGCCGCCGCCATCGCCCCCGCGACCCTTCCCGAATACATCCCCGTGGTGGCCGAGCGGGTGGCGTTTTTGCACATGACCATCGGCTTCATCATCCCGCTGCTGATGGTGGCGATGATGACGCGCTTTTTCGGCGCCCGCCGCAGCTTCCGCGAGGGCTTTGGCGCCTGGCAGTTCGCGCTGTTCGGCGGCCTTGCCTTTACGCTGCCCTATTACCTTGTGGCCAGGTTTCTGGGGCCGGAATTTCCGTCGCTGGTCGGCGGTGTGATCGGGCTTCTGATCGTCGTCACCGGCGCGCGGCGCGGGCTGTTCCTGCCGAAAACCGTCTTCGACTTTCCCGACCGGCGCGACTGGGACGCAAGCTGGAAGGGCAAGATGGACAGCGAGATCGCACATGAGGCCGCCGATACCGCGCATCCGCACGGGCGCGGCGACATCTCGCTGATGGCGGCGTGGAGCCCCTATCTGATCACCATTGCCATTCTTGTGCTGACGCGCGTGATCGGGCCGCTGAAGGCGTGGCTGACCGGCCCCTCGACCACCATCGCGTTCGAGAACCTGTTCGGCTCGGGCATCACGTCCAAGGTGCAGATGCTGTATTCGCCGGGGACGGTGCTGATTCTGGCCTCGGTGATTTCCTATTTCATCTACCGGATGAAGGCGTCCGACTATAGCCGCGCCTGGAGCCTGTCGGCCAGGACGATGATCGCGGCCGCGCCGGCGCTGCTGCTGGCGGTGCCGATGGTGCAGGTCTTCATCAATTCGGGGTCCGAGGGCGTGCAGTCCATGCCGCTGACGCTGGCCGCCGGCATGTCGGCGCTGGTGGGCACCGCATGGCCGATGTTCGCGGCGCTGATCGGGGCGATGGGGGCGTTCATCGCCGGGTCGAACACCATCAGCAACATGATGTTTTCGCTGTTCCAGTTCTCGACCGCGCAGGGGATCGGGCTGGATCTGGCGGGCGCCACCATCGTCGTCGCCCTGCAGGCCATCGGCGGCGCGGCGGGCAACATGATCTGCGTCCATAACGTCGTTGCCGCCTCGGCCACGGTCGGGCTGGTCGACCGCGAGGGCGACCTGATCCGCAAGACGCTGATGCCGATGACCTATTATGTCGTGCAGGGCGCCTTTATCGGCATGGCGCTGATCTATGGCGGCTTCTGGTGGCTGCTGGCGCTGGTCTGGCTGGCCGTGGTGCTGGCGGGGATGTACAGCCGCGACGGCACCAGCCCCGACCGCGTGAAAGCGTAAGCCGGGCGGGGGCGGTCACGCCGCCCCCTTTTTCAGACGCCCTGCCGGTCAAGGAACCCCGTCAGCACGCCCGCCAGCCGGTCCGCCCAAAGCTCCTGGCCGGCGGCATCCTCGATCAGGTCGTTCCTGACCTCGATCAGGACGTTCGGACGGCCATGGGCCAGCGCGTGGCGGTCGATGGAATCGCCCTCCAGATGGCCGGAATAGGGCTCGTTGTCGCCGGTGATCCAGCCCAGTTCGCGACATTCGCGGATCAGCGCCGGCCCCAGCCTTTCATCGCGGTGCGAATAAAGCACCCCCACCGCCCACGGCCGGCGCGGGCGGCCGCGCAATTGCCGGGTAAAGCTGTGGATGGCGCAGATCGCCCGGTCGGGGCGGCTTGCTGCCAATTCCGCATAAGCCGCGTGATAGGGGCGGTAAAGCCGGTCAAGACGGCGCTCGCGCTCGGCCGCGTCGGCGTGGCGATTGGCCGGAATCACCGTGCCGTCATAGATGCGCATCAGCAGCGTCGGGTCGTCCTCGCCCCGGTTCGGGTCGATCACGAGGCGCGAGAAATCCGACAGGATCGCCGGCGCGTCCAGCCGTTCCGCCAGCGCCCGCGTCAGCCCCGCCGCGCCCACGTCATAGGCGATGTGGCGGGCCATGTCCTCGGGTGCGATGCCCAGATCGCCGCCGCCGACCCAGTCCGGCACGCGGTTCGTGGCGTGGTCGCAGGTCAGCAACCAGCGCGAGGGGCGCATGCCCCCGATGATCGAATAAGCCTTTGCCGTCATGATACCTTTGCCTTGCATGACGCCATCATTAGTGCAACCGCATGTTCATGCACCAGTTGCCGCGCCGTCAGGAATGTGGGTATAACGGGCGCGCTAGCGCAAACACCGACGGGAGACACGCATGAGACGGCTTCGCAAGGTCAAGATTGTTGCAACTTTGGGACCGGCTTCCAGCGATTTTGCCACCATTCGCGCATTGTTCGAGGCCGGCGCCGACGTGTTCCGCCTGAACATGAGCCACGGCACCCACGCTGAGCAGCGCGCGCGCTATGACATCATCCGCCGGGTCGAGGCCGAGTCGGGCCGCCCCATCGCGGTGCTGGCCGACCTGCAAGGCCCCAAGCTGCGCGTCGGCACCTTCGCCAACGGTCCGCACGATCTGGACGACGGGCAGAGCTTCCGCTTTGACCTTGACCCCACGCCGGGCGACGCCACCCGCGTGCAACTGCCCCATCCCGAGATTTTCGCCGCCCTTGAGCCGGGCGCGGAACTGCTGGTCAATGACGGCAAGATCCGCCTGAAGGTGCAGGCCTGCGGCGCCGATTTCGCCGATTGCGTGGTCACCGCCGGCGGCGCCATCTCGAATCGCAAGGGCGTGAACGTGCCCGACGTGGTGCTGCCGCTGGCGGCGCTGTCGGCCAAGGACAAGGACGACCTGGAATTCGCCTGCGAAATGGGCGTGGACTGGCTGGCGCTGTCCTTTGTCCAGCGTCCCGAGGACGTGATCGAGGCGCGTGAACTGGCCAAGGGCCGCGCCGCGGTGCTGTCCAAGATCGAAAAGCCCGCCGCCGTGCGCGCCTTCGCCGACATCCTCAAGGTCTCGGACGGGATCATGGTGGCGCGGGGCGATCTGGGGGTGGAGCTGCCCGTCCATTCCGTGCCGCCGATCCAGAAGCGGCTGGTCCGCGCCTGCCGCGCTGCCGCAAAGCCCGTGATCGTCGCCACCCAGATGCTGGAATCGATGATCGAAAGCCCGATGCCGACGCGGGCCGAGGTGTCGGACGTGGCGACTGCGATCTATGAAGGCTCGGACGCGATCATGCTGTCGGCCGAAAGCGCCGCCGGCGCCTATCCGATCGAGGCCGTCACCACGATGAACAACGTCGCCGTGTCGGTCGAAAGCGACCCGACCTATCGCGAGATCATCGAAAGTTCGCGCAGCGCGCGCCGCCAGACCGTCGCCGATGGCATCGTCGCCGCCGCCCGTGAAATCGCCGAGACCACGGATATTTCCGCGATCTGTGCCTTCACCTCGTCCGGGACGACGGTCAGCCTTGTCGCGCGCGAACGTCCGCGCGTGCCGATCATCGCCATGTCCTCGGAAACGGTGACGCTGCGTCGCCTGTGCCTGACCTGGGGCGCGCATTGCGTGCAGACCCCGCCGCTTGAGCGCTTCAAGCAGGCAGTCGTCAATGCCGCCAAGGCCGCGCGCGATTTCGGCTTTGCCGATGAGACGAACCAGATCGTGGTCATGGCGGGCGTGCCCTTCAACGTGCCGGGCACCACCAACATCCTGCGCATCGCGCCCTGCGACGAACGCTTGATCTATCGCACCGACCCGGAATAAAGGCACCGGAAACAACCATAGGGTGGTCCACATGTCTGATGTCCTGCTGCTGGCTGGTATGGCGCTTTGCGCCTTGTCGGTGCTGATGGCCGTTATCTCGGTCCTGCGGATGCAGGCGCCGCGCGGCGCCGCCATCACGCTGATCCTGGGCATCCTGCTGATGTTCGGCGGCGCGAAGCTGTCGCCCGAGCCGTTCGGCGTCACCTCGCTGACCGGCGCCGGGCAACGGCTGATCGACGGCCAGATCCGCCTTGGCGGCAATCCGGCCAGCGCCCCCGCGCCGGCCGAGACGGCGCCCGCCGCGGCTGCACCCGCCACCACAGAACCGGCCACCACCGAACCCGCCGCGGCTGAACCGGCCGGGACTGCGGCCCCCGCCGCCCCCAGCCAATAAGGCTTGCCAATCCGCGCGTGCCCGCTTATAGGGCACGCTTCCACCCGCGCGGCCGGCCGATATGGCATTGCCGAGTCGCGCGTTCACTCTGACCGCAAGGAGAGTAAAATGCCGAAGATGAAGACCAAATCGGCCGCGAAAAAGCGGTTCTCGATGACGGCCTCGGGCAAAGTGAAAGCTGGCCCGGCTGGCAAGCGCCACGGCATGATCAAGCGCTCGACGAAATTCATCCGCGATGTGACCGGGACCATGATCCTGTCCGAATCGGATGCGAAGATCGTCAAGAAATACATGCCCTATAACCGCTAAGGAGAACCGGACATGGCACGAGTCAAATCGGGTAAAGTCACCCACGCCCGCCACAAGAAGGTTCTTGACGCGGCAAAAGGCTATTACGGCAACCGTTCGCGCAACTTCCGCACCGCCACCCAGGCCGTGGACAAGGCGAACCAGTATGCCACCCGCGACCGCAAGACGCGCAAGCGCAACTTCCGCGCGCTGTGGATCCAGCGGATCAACGCCGCCGTCCGTCTGGTCGATGCGGAAATGACCTATTCGCGCTTCATCGCCGCGCTGGCGAAAGCCGGGATCGAGGTGGACCGCAAGGTTCTGGCCGACCTGGCCGTGAACGAGCCCGAGGCGTTTGCCGCCGTGGTCGCGCAGGCGAAAGCCTCGGCCTGATCGCAGGCGACAGCCGGAAACGACGAAACCCGCGCCGCCAAAGCGCGGGTTTTTTCATACCGGGCGGATGACCCGTGCCCGGCCCCTTCCCGTAACGACAAAGGATGAATCCCGTGATTCCGACCCTGCTGAAAAAGGCGCCCTCGATCCTGGTTCTTGTCGCGCTGCTGTTTTTTGCGGTGCAGGCCATTACCAACCTTGCCAACGTGTCCGAGGCCGTCAGCAGCGGCGTTCTGGACGTCATTCCGGCGCTGAACGCGGTGATCGTCAGCGTCATCACCTCGGCCTTCCAGCCTGCGATCCTGCTGGGGCTGGCCGCCATCGCGCATCAACTGGCGCGCGCCGCGAACCGATAGGCGCGGGGCCGCCTGCAGGCCGGTCTGCCCTGCGACGTCCTGCCGGTGTTATCGCCAACACAGCCCGCTTGCGCCGTTCACCAAACAGTTACACTATCGGGCCAGTTAACCGGAGTGTGCGTTATGATCGCCGTCATTGACTTCCTGAATACGATCTTCTGGGGGTATGTGCTGATCTATGGCTTGCTGGCCGTCGGCATCTACTTCACCATTCGCCTTGGCTTCATCCAGTTCCGCCATTTCGGCGAGATGTTCCGATGTGTGATCGGCTCGCGCGAGGTGGACAAGGACGGCATCTCGCCCTTTCAGGCGCTGACCGTCAGTCTGGCCAGCCGCGTCGGCACCGGCAATATCGCCGGGGTCGCGGTGGCGATCACGCTGGGCGGTCCGGGTGCGATCTTCTGGATGTGGATGGTGGCGCTGGTCGGCATGGCCACGGCCTATTCGGAATCGATGCTGGCGCAGCTTTACAAGGAACACGGGCCCGGCGGCATGTATCGCGGCGGCCCGGCCTATTACATCAAGAAGGGGCTGGGGCAGGGCTGGCTGGCCTCGGTCTTTGCGGTGGCGCTGATCATCGCCTTCGGGCTGATCTTCAACGCCGTGCAGGCGAACTCGATCGCCGAGGCGACCTCGGGCGCGTTCGGCATCGGCAAGCTGTGGGTGGGCATCGCCATCGCGATCCTGACCGGCATCATCATCTTTGGCGGCATCCCGCAGATCGCCCGCGTGGCGGAATTCGTCGTACCCTTCATGGCCGGCGCCTATCTGCTGGCGGCGATCTGGGTGCTGGTCACCAACATCACCGCCGTGCCGGGCGTGCTGGGCCAGATCATCAGCTCGGCCTTCGGCCTGCAAGAGGCCGCGGGCGGCGTCGCGGGCGGCATGGCCGCGGCGATGCTGAACGGGGTCAAGCGCGGGCTTTTCTCGAACGAGGCCGGCATGGGGTCGGCCCCCAACATCGCCGCCGTGGCGGTGCCCGATCCGCACCACCCCGCAAGCCAGGGCTTCGTGCAGGCGCTTGGCGTCTTTATCGACACGCTTCTGGTCTGCACCGCCACCGCCATCATGATCCTGCTGTCGGGCGCCATCCCCTCGGCCGAGAATACCGGCGTGGTGCTGACCCAGGCCGCGCTGGGTGAGCATTTCGGCAATTTCGGCCATTACTTCGTCGCCATCGCCATCTTCTTCTTCGCCTTCACCTCGATCATCGGCAACTATGCCTATGCCGAGAACTCGATCATCTTCCTGGGCCATGGCAGCATGATGCCGGTGCTGGGGCTGCGGGTGGCGGTCATGGCCATGGTGATCTGGGGCGCGATCCAGCCGGTGCAGACGGTGTTCGACTTTGCCGATGCCTCGATGGGGCTGATGGCGACGATCAACCTGATCGCCATCGTTGCGCTGTCGGGAACCGTCGCCTATGTGACGCAGGACTATCTGCGCCAGCGGCGCGCCGGCAAGAACCCGATCTTCCACCTGTCCGAGCATCCCGAGATCGCGCCGGGCGTCAGCAAGACCATCTGGAAATAACCCCTTGATCACGATCTATCACAAACCGACCTGCAGCACCTCTCGCAAGGTGCTGCAGATGATCCGCGAGGCGGGCTTCGATCCGCAGGTCATCGACTATGTCGCGACCGGCTGGACGCGGGCGCAGCTTCTGGGCCTGTTCGCGGCCGCCGACGTGACCCCCGCGCAGGCCCTGCGTGTCAAGGGCACCGACGCGGCCGAACGCGGCCTGATCGGCGCGGACGCCGAAACCATCCTTGCCGCCATGGTCGAAAGCCCGGTTCTGGTCGAGCGTCCCTTTGTCTGCGGCCCCGGCGGCGTGCGCTTGTGCCGTCCGCCGGAACTGGCGCCGGAAACCTTTGCCCGCTAGGCTTTTCCCCGCGCCCCTTGCGTGCTAATCGGCGACGGAACCGCAAGGAAATCCGCCATGTCCGACATTGATACCCTTCGCCAGTCCTATCTTTCGCGCATCTCGGGCGCCGCCGACCCTGACGCGCTGGAACAGGTGCGCCTTGCCGCGCTTGGCAAGAAGGGCGAGATCAGCGGCATGATGAAGGAACTGGGCCGCATGACGCCCGAAGAGCGCCAGACCACCGGCGCCGCCCTGAACCGCCTGAAGGACGAGATCGACACCGCGCTGCGCGCCCGCAAGCAGGGGCTTGAGGATGCGGCGCTGGACGCCCGGCTCAAGGACGAATGGCTGGACGTGACCCTGCCGGGCCGGCCGCGGCCCATGGGCAGCATCCACCCCGTCAGCCAGGTGACCGAGGAAGTCACCGCGATCTTTGCCGACATGGGCTTCTCGGTCGCCGAGGGGCCGCAGATCGAAAGCGACTGGTTCAACTTCGACGCGCTGAACATCCCGCCCGAGCATCCCGCCCGGCAGGAACACGACACCTTCTTCATGTCGCGAGCGGCGGATGATACCCGCCCGCCGCATGTCCTGCGCACCCATACCAGCCCCGTGCAGATCCGCGCCATGCAGGCCAGCGGTGCGCCGATCCGCGTCATCTGCCCGGGCCGCGTCTATCGCATGGACATGGACCAGACCCACACGCCGATGTTCCACCAGGTCGAGGGACTGGCGCTTGGTCGCGACATTTCCATGGCGAACCTGAAATGGACGCTTGAGGAATTCTGCCGCGCCTTCTTCGAGATCGACGAGGTCGAGCTGCGTTTCCGCGCCAGCCATTTCCCCTTTACCGAGCCTTCGGCCGAGGTGGATATCCGCTGCTCGTGGGAAGGGGGCAAGCTGACCATCGGCAAGGGCGACAGCTGGCTTGAGATCCTTGGCTCGGGCATGGTCCATCCCAAGGTTCTGGCCGCGGGCGGCATCGATGCGAGCCAGTGGCAGGGCTTTGCCTTTGGCATGGGCATCGACCGCATCGCGATGCTGAAATACGGCATCCCCGACCTGCGCGCCTTCTTTGAAAGCGACCTGCGCTGGCTGCGGCATTATGGCTTTGCCGCCGGGGATGTGCCCAGCGTCAGCGGCGGGTTGTCGCGTTAACTGATCACGCTATACTGATTTGATATTGGATCCGGCGCGACCTGCACCGGGTTTTTTGACATTTTATTCGGTCTCATTCCAAGCAAGCGGAGTATTTCAATGTTTGGCTTTCTAGGTGCGATTATCGCCTCGGGCACCGCGTTGTGGATCGCCTACTATGTTTATCCTGTTCAGAAAAAACAGGATCGGGCGCTGAAGCTGCAAGAAGAGAAAGCGGCGGTTTATCGCACTTTCTTCGATGCCGCGAATGATTATTACGAGTCCCTCAAGGACGGCTGGCGGAGAAGGAACACCGACGGTTTCGATGCCGGCTACCAAAAGCTGCTCAAGGCGCAAGAGGCGCTTTTGCTTTACGCGCCGGCAAATGTGGTCGGCGTCTGCAAGGCCTTTACACAGGCGCTTTTTGAATATCGATCACATGTCCGCGCTGAGCTGAACAACGTCAGGCCGGTCAAACAGATGAAATCCACCAGTCGCGGCAATGCATATCACCTTGCCGAAGAGGCGCGGGACAATGCGCTGGTCAAGGTGCGCGTCGATCTGTGGGGTTGCGCAGAAGGTGACGCCCGTGATGCCGTTGCGGGATTGCGTCCCAAGGATGAGACTGCCGACGAGCGTGATTAGGGCCGGTTTCGCAGCGTCCGGGATGCGGGGCTGTCTGCGCTGATCCCGGCCATGCTTTCGGCCGCGTGAACGGGGGATGCCACCAAATCACCCCTCCGCCCCCTTCACAGCCCCCAGCACATGCGCGACGAAGGCGGAAACGCTCTGGCGCTCCATGGATTTCTGCCGGCAGTTCAGGAAGTTGCCGCGTCCGGCGGTGATCGGCGCGGGATGGGCAAAGACCAGCGTGCCCTGCCGGATGAACGCCTCGATCATGTGGTGCCAGCCCAGCATGACGCCCTGACCGGCCAGTGTCGCCTCGATCAGCAGGCTGACCTTGTTGGTGGACAGGCTGGCCGGTGCCTTGGCCCATTCGGCGCCATTGGCGCGGAACCACTCGGCCCAGCCAAGCGGCTGCCAGCCGATGGCGTCCGCACTCCAATGCCGGTCGTGCAGGTGCAGCAGGTTGACGCGGTTCAGGCTGTCCGGGTCGTCGAACGGCCCGTGCTCTGCCAGAAACGCGGGCGAGCAGACCGGCTGCGCCACCTCGGGGAACAGGAAATGCAGGTCCTCGCCGGGTTCGCAGCGCTCATTGCCGCATAGAAACGACAGGTCCACCTCGGAATAGTTGCGCAGCGCGTCATCCGCGTCCGAGGCCAGCACGACGAAGCCGATCTCGGGGTGGCGGGCGCGGAAGCTGTCGATCAGGGGCTGCAACCAGAACAGCGCCATCGCGTCGGTGGCCGAGACGGTGACGGTCTGCGGCCCCTCGTCCCCGGTCAGGACCGACACGGCGGCGCTGATCGTGTCAAGCCCGGCGGTGACGGCGTGAAACAGGCTTGCCCCCTGCGGCGTCAGTTCCAGCGCATTGTGACGGCGCAGGAACAGCGGCACCTCAAGCGCGCGTTCAAGCAGGCGGATCTGCTGGCTGACCGCGCCCTGCGTCACGTTCAGTTCGCGCGCGGCAAGGGTAAAGCTCAGGTGCTTGGCCGCCACCTCGAATGTCGCGAAGGCGCCAAGGGATGGCAGGTAACGACGCTTGATCGGCGGCATGGCGGGGCTTTCCTGGGGGCGAGGCGGTCATTCTAGCCGCGACTGCCATTCTTTCCAGCGCAGATAGGCATTTGCGCCGATGGTGTCGAAGGGATGCGGCGGCAGGCGCGCAGGCTCGGTCTCGGCGGTGAAGAAATCCGTGATGGCGCTGCGTTGCCCGCAGGCCAGTTCCGCCGCGCCGATGCCGGTCAGCGTGCCCCGGGCCGAGCCAAGGCCGTTCTGCACGCAGGCGGCGTAAAGCCCCGGCTCAAGTTCGCGCATGACCGAGACGGCGTTCTTCGCCAGACACAGATGCCCCGACCACGCATGTTCAAAGCGGATGCCGGCCAGCGCCGGAAAGCGCGCGTCGAATTTCCGCCGCATGATGCGGGTGACGCGGGCAAGGTCGGCGGCGCTGGTCTGCATGTCGGGGCGGTAATAGCCGCCCTGCCGGATGACGATGCGGTTGCCGCCCTGCGCCGGGCCGATGCGGCGCACGGTGGTGCCCATCGGGTCGGCGGGGGTGGCGCCCCAGCATTCACGGCCGCCAAGGGCGCGGATCGCGTCGGCGGGCAGTTCCTCGGTCATGCAGGCGTTCAGCATGATATGCATCAGCCGCCCGCGCTTGAAGCCGAAGCTTTCCAGATGGCCGTTATTGGCCATGATGACCCGTTGCGCCCGCAGGCTGCCCTGCGCGGTGGTCAGCAGCCAGCCCTGCGCGGCGCTTTCGATGCGCAGCACGGGGGCGTTTTCGTGGATGCGCAGGCCCGCGCGTTCCAGCCCGGCCGCCAGCCCCTGCACATAGCCCGCGGGTTGCAGCATGGCGGTGCCGGGCGTGAAAAGGCCGCCCCGATAATAGGCGCTGCCGGTGATCTCGCGCATGGCGCGGGCGTCCAGCAGCTCATGCGGCTCGGAGAGGTGTTGCAGATGGGCGGCATAGCTGCGGTTGGCGGCCAGCCCCGCGTCCGAGGCGGCGGCGTTGATCTTGCCCGCGCGCTGGAAATAGCCGGGGGAAATGGCATATTCCGCCACCGCGGCGGCGGCGAAGTCGATGGCGTGGCGGTTCAGGCGCGTCAATTGCCGGTCATGCCCTTCGCCCGCGCCGGCATAGTCCGATGAGGTCAGGTCATGCGGCAGGTCGATCATGAAGCCCGAATTGCGCCCGGTGCCGCCCTCGGCGATGCGGGCGGCGTCAAGGATCACCACCTCCAGCCGGGGATCGATCTGTTGCAGCCGCCGCGCCGCCGACAGCCCGGCAAAGCCGCCGCCGACGATCGCGATGTCGCAGCCCGCGGCCCCGGTCAGGGGCGCGCGGGGCGGCGCGGGCGGCAGGATCACGCTCCAGCCGGCGGGGCCGTTCAGGACCGGGATGCGGGCTGCCTGATGCGTGGCCATGACCGCCTGTCCTTTCAGTCCAGCGCCGTGTCGGAATTGTCGCTGAGATCCAGCCAGATCGTTTTCAGTTGCGTATACTGGTCATGGGCGTGGATCGAGTTGTCGCGCCCGCCGAAACCCGACTGCCGGTAACCGCCGAAGGGGGTCGAGATATCGCCCTCGCCAAAGCTGTTCACGGTGACGGTGCCGGCGCGCAGCATCCGCGCGCCGCGCAGCGCCCGCTTGCCATTGGCGGTAAAGATCGAGGCGGCAAGACCGTAGTCGGTGTCATTGGCGACGGCGATCGCCTCCTCGAAGCTGGCGACGGGGATGACGGTCAGGATCGGGCCGAAGATTTCCTCGACCGCCAGCCGGTTCCCGCGCGCGGTCTGCACGATGGTCGGCTCGATGAAGCCGGGCGCGGGGCTGGCGCCGCCCATCAGCACCATTTCGTCCTGCGCCGCAGTCAGATAGGCGCTGACCTTGGCGTAATGCGCGTCCGAGACCAGCGCCCCAACCCGCACCTGCGGGTCCAGGGGATCGCCAAGGATCCATTCGCGGGCGTGGGCGCGCACGCGGTCCAGCAACGCCGCCTGAATGTCGCGATGCACGATCAGCCGCGACGCGGCCGAGCAGTTCTGCCCCATGTTCCAGAAGGCGCCGTTGACGACATGGGCGGCGACGGCGTCCAGATCCTCGGCGTCCTCCAGCACGATGCAGGGGTTCTTGCCGCCCAGTTCCAGCACCACCTCTTTCAGGTTGCTGTCGGCGGAATAATGCAGAAAGCGCCGCCCCGTCGCGGTCGAGCCGGTAAAGCTGACCATGTCCACATCGGGGTGCCGGCCCAGGGGCTCGCCCGCCTCGGCGCCCGATCCGGTGACGACGTTCAGGACGCCGCGCGGCACCCCGGCCTGCGCCGCCAGTTCCGCGATGCGCAGCGCCGTCAACGAGGTTTCCGCCGCCGGCTTCACCACGACCGAGCAGCCGGCGGCCAGGGCCGGGCCGATCTTCCATGCCAGCATCAGCAGCGGAAAGTTCCAGGGCAGCACCAGCCCGACGACGCCGACCGGCTCACGCAGGATCATGGCGATGTGGTCGTCCGAGGCGGGCGCAACCTGATCGTAGATCTTGTCGATCAGTTCGGCATGCCACTTGATGACGTGGATCGCCTCGGGGATATCGACGGTCTCGCAGTCGTAGATGGTCTTGCCGCTGTCGAGGCTTTCCATCACCGCCAGGTCGCGCGCCTCGCGGGTCATCAGCTTGCAAAGCCGGATCAGCACGTCCTTGCGCGCCGCCGGGTGCAGGCGCGACCAGCGCCCGTCCTCGAACGCCTCGCGGGCCTTCGCCACGGCAAGGTCCACGTCGTCGGCGTCGCAGGCGGCGATTTCGGTCAGCACCTGTCCGGTCGCCGGGTTCACGGTCGGAAAGGTCCGCCCCGAGATCGCCGGGCGGAAGCCGCCATCGATGAAGGCATTCTGCGGCAGGCTCAGCCCGGCGGCGATGGCCTTGTACTCCTCGGTGGTCAGAAGATCGCGCATCTCAGTTTCCTTCCGTGATCGCCGCGACGGTGGTTTTCAGCGTGCGGATCACCTGTTCCAGCGCACGTTTCTCGTCCTTGTTCAGGCCCCGCAGGGGCGGGCGCATCGGCCCGGCATGCAGGCCGGTCGTCTCGACCCCGTGCTTGACGCATTGGATGAACTTGCCGCCCTGTTCCAGCACCGCCATCAAGGGCAGCATCGCCGACATGATGCGCCGCCCGCGGTCGAAATCGCCGCGCCGCACGCAGGCGTCGTAAAGGGCGATATGCTCAGCCGGCAGGAAGTTCGAGCCGGCGCAGATCCAGCTTCGCGCGCCCCAGGCGAAGAACTCAAGCGCCTGATCGTCCATGCCGCAGCTTAGCTGGACATGCGGATAGTCGCGCGCCAGCAGGTGGACGCGGTTGATGTCGCCCGAGCTTTCCTTGATGCCGACGATGTTTCTGGACCGGCCCACGCGGTCCAGGAATTCCCGCCCCATCTGGACGCCCATGCGGCCGGGATAGTTGTAAAGGATCACCGGCAGGTCGGCGGCGCGGTCGATGGCCAGCGCGTTCAGCGCGTTCTCGGCCTCGGTCGGGACGGAATAGGGGGGCGTCGCCAGCAGGATCGCATCCGCCCCCATCTGGCGCGCGCCTTGCGCCAGCGCGATGGAATCGGGGGTGCGCATGGCGCCGGTGCCGACGATCACCGGCAGGCGGCCCCGGGCACGCTCGACGGTAAAGCGGGCCAGTTCCAGCCGCTCGGCCACGGTTTCGGCATAGTTCTCGCCGGTCGATCCGCCCGAGATCAGGCCGTGCACGCCCGCCGCGATCAGCCGCTCGATCAGGGCGTCCAGCGCGTCCAGATCGAACGAGCCGTCGGACCGGAACGGCGTGATCAGCGGGGTATAGATGCCCTCAAGAACCATTCGCGGTGTCATGGCCAGCCTTTCTGGTGATGTGTCCCCCGAAACAGGTAAGGCATCGCCCCCGCTTGCGGCAAAGCAGAATGTTCGCGCGCGAGGTATTAGAAAAACTGGGGCAGGGAGGTCAGGCGGTCGCGGGCAGGATGCGCGGCCGCGCCGGGTAAAGTTCCGGCTTCACCGTAATCAGTTCCGGCTCGGCTGGCTGGCTTTCCAGCAGTTCATAGGCCCGCGCGATCAGTTGCCGGTGGCGCTGGCGGACCATATGGACCGGCACTCGCAGCAGTTCGCCGTAGGGTTCATAGTCGAAGCAGCCCATCGAGACCGCCTGCAAATCCGCCTCGGGCAGTTCGACAAGAAAGCGCAGGATCGCCTCGAACACATTGATGGAGTTTGCAAAGATGCCCGCAGGCAGGCCGCCCAGTTCCGAATGCAGCGCCCGGATGCTGGCCAGCGCCGGTTCAAGCGCATAGCCGCAGGCAAGGATCTGATCCTCGTCGCAATGGCCGAAATGCGCCGCGATCTCGGCGCGGAAGCCGGCGATGCGGCGCGAGGTCACATGCAGCCGCGCATCGCCCCCGATCAGATAGACCTTGTCGCGCGCGGGCGTGCCCGTGGGATGCATGGTGCCGATGATCGCCGCCGTCAGCCGGCGGCCGCCATCCTCGTTGTCGGTGGTCACCGACGAGGCGCCGGGGCAGGGCTGGTCGATGAAGACATGCGGCAATCCGGCCGCGCGGCAGAAATCGCTGATCTGCCCGGGCGCGGCGGCGCCGGCGACGAACAGCGCGTCGATGGAATAGGCCAGCAGATCCTGCACGGTCTGCATTTCCTCGGCCGGGTTGCGCTGGGTCGCGATGATGACCGGGCATTGCCCGCGCGAGCGCGCCTCAAGCGTGAAGCTTTGGCTGAGATCGGAAAAGAAGCGGTTGTTGTGTTCGGGCAAAAGCAGCCCGACAAGGCCCGAGCGCGCCGTCCGCAACCCCCGCGCCTGAAGGTTCACCGAATAGCCCATCTGCCGGGCCAGCGCGATGATGCGCTGGGCCGTTTCCTCCTTGATGCGGCGGGCCTTCCACGTCCCGTTCAGCGCCGCGCTGACGGTCGAGGGCGAGGCACCGACCTGCTGGGCGATGTCATAGATCGTCTGTTTCTGCGTCGGCTTTGACACCCCGAACGTCCTTCGCGAATTTCTTGACAGGTTGGCGCGAATCGATGTTAGTTGGCAACATCGATTGTGCAAAGGCGATCGCCAGGTTTTGGTCTGCGGGCGAAACAGCGGCGGTCTTTTTTTGAAGCGGGATGCACAATCGATTGCACAAAGCCCTGTGCAAAGGCAGGGCACCGAAATGGACCGGGTTTCTGCCCGGATGGGAGGAAGAGATGAAAAGACTTCTGGCTTTCGCCAGCGCTGTCGCCCTGTCGGCCGGCCTGTCGGGCGGCGCTCTGGCGCAGGATATCGGCGTCGTGGTCAAGATCGGCGGGATTCCGTGGTTCAACGCCATGGATCAGGGCATCCAGAAACGCGCCAAGGAACTGGGCGTGACCGCCGAGATGATCGGCCCGGTCTCGGCCGACCCGGCATTGCAGGTGCAGGCGATCGAGGACCTGATCGCCAAGGGCGTCGACGTGATCGGCGTGGTCCCCAACGACGAGGCCGCGCTTGAGCCGGTGCTGAAAAAGGCCCGCGATGCCGGCATCAAGGTGCTGGCGCATGAAGGCCCGGGCCTGAAGAACGTCGACTGGGACTTTGAACTGGCCTCGGCCAAGGGCTTTGGCGAGGCGCATGCCAAGCTGCTGTCGGAAAAAATCCCCGGTCCGGGCAAATATGCGGTGTTCGTCGGCTCGCTGACCGTGCCCTTGCACAACGCCTGGGCTGACGCCGCCATCGCCTGGATGAAGGCCAACCGCCCCGATCTGGAACTGGTCGGCGACCGTTACGGCGTGGCCGAGAACGTCGACGACAGCCGCTCGACCGCGCTGGACCTGATCGCCGCCAATCCCGACCTGAAGGGCTTCCTTGCCTTTGGCAGCCAGGGTCCCATCGGCGCCGGCCGCGCCGTCGAGGAACGCCGCAAGATCGGCGAGATCTTCGTGCTTGGCCCGTTCTCGCCGGGGCAGGGCCGCAAGATGGTGCATGACGGCGCGCTGACCGGCGGCTACATGTGGAACCCCGAACAGGCCGGCGAAGTCTTTGTCACGCTGGGCAAGATGCTGGCCGACGGCAAGGAGATCAAGGCGGGCGAGGATATCCCCGGCCTTGGCGTGATCCAGCCGGACGTGGAGGGCCACGACATCATCACCGACAACCTGATCGAACTGAACAAGGACACCGTCGACAAGCTGGCCGAGATGGGGCTCTGACGCCTCTTTCGCCCCGGCCCCCTTTTGCGGGCCGTGTGACCATGCCGCGGGCGGCTGCGCCCGCGGTCCGACGGGAAGGGGGGACAGGACATGCCCGAACGCAGGGCTGCGCTGCGCCTGAAGGGCGTCTCGAAGGTATTCGGGGGCGTCAAGGCGCTGGATCATGTCGATTTCGAGGTGCTTGAGGGCGAGGTGCATTGCCTTGCCGGCGAGAATGGCTGCGGGAAATCGACGCTTATCAAGATCGTGACCGGGGTTTACCGCCCCGAATCCGCCGAGGCGTTCGAGCTGTTCGGCGAAAGCCTTGACAGCATCACGCCGGTGCAGGCGCGGGCGCGCGGCGTCTCGGTCATCTGGCAGGATCTGGCGCTGTTCCCGAACATGAGCGTGGCCGAGAACATCGCCTTTGACGAGATGGTGGGCCTGCGCCCGCGCGGCGTCGATTACCGCGGCATGAAGGCGCGCGCCGCCGCCGTGCTGGCGCGGCTGGGCGTCTCGCTGGATCTTGACGCGCGGCTTGAGACGCTGCCCATCGCGCAATGTCAGGTCGTGGCCATCGCCCGCGCGCTGATGAACGAGGCGCGGCTGATCTTCATGGATGAGCCGACCGCATCGCTGACCCAATCCGAAACCGACCGCCTGCTGGAGATCGTGCGCCGCCTGTCCGCCGATGGCGTCGCCATCGTCTTTGTCAGCCACCGGCTGGCCGAGGTGCTGGATATCGCCAGCCGCGTCACCGTGGTGCGCGACGGCAAGCTGGTCGGCGTCTATCCGACCAAGGGCATGACGCAGGCCCGGCTGGGCGAATTGATGACCGGCCATGTCCTGACCGACGAGGTCGCCGCCCGCGACATGGGCGCCGCCCCCGCCGTCTTCGAGGCGCGCGGCCTGACGCTGCCCGGCCAGTTCGAGGATATCGACCTGACCGTGCGGCAGGGCGAGGTCGTCGGCCTGATCGGCCTTCTGGGCGCGGGCCGGACCGAGCTTGCCCATGCGATGATGGGCATGTCGCGCCCGGCGCGGGGCGAGATGCGGCTTTACGGCCAGCCCTATGACCCGGCCTCGATCCGCGAGGCCATCGCGCAGGGCATGGCCTATGTCTCTGAAGACCGGCTGCATCTGGGGCTGCTGCAAAAGCAATCCATCGCCGACAATGCCGCGATTGCGGTTCTGGACCGGCTGCTGGACCGTTTCGGGCTGATCTCGAACCCGGCCAAGACCGGGCTGATCGAAAGCTGGATCGAGCCTTTGGGCATCAGGATGGGGCCGCCGGAAAACGCCATCTCGACGCTGTCGGGGGGCAACCAGCAAAAGGTCGTGCTGGCGAAATGGCTGGCGACCCAGCCGCGGCTGCTGATCCTGGACAGTCCGACCGTGGGCGTCGATGTCGGCGCGCGGGCGGGCATCTTCCGCATCGTGCGCGATCTGGCGGCGCAGGGTCTGGCGATCCTGCTGATCTCGGACGAGGTGACCGAAGTATTCCACAACGCCGACCGCGTGCTGCACATGGCCCATGGCCGCATCGCCGGCGAATACGACCCGCGCCAGACCTCGGTCCACGCGCTGGAGGAGGCGATCTATGAGTAATCTCCTGCGCAACCGTCAGGTCGAGTTCCGGCTGCTGGTGGTCCTGCTGGCGCTGTGCGTTGCACTGTCGCTGACGACCGATACCTTCCTGACCATGGGCAACCTGACGGCGCTCTTGAACAACAACTCGGTCAACCTGATCTGGGCGGTGGGCCTGCTGGTCGTGCTGATCGCGGGCGGCATCGACATTTCCTTCGCCGTCGCCTCGTCGGTGGTGCAGTATCTGGCGGCGCAGTTTCTGGTCGCCATCGGCGGTGGCAACTGGGTCCTGGGTTTCCTGACATGCAGCCTGCTGGGCATCGGCCTTGGGCTGATCAACGCCGCGCTGATCCAGCGTTTCCGCATCATCTCGATCGTGGTGACGATTGCCACCTTCAACGCCTATTTCGGGCTCTTGATGTATTTCAGCGGCGGGCGCAGCATCTATTCGCTGCCCGACTGGTGGACCAGCCGCGTCATCCTGTTCGAGCACCAGTCCGCCGACGGCACCTGGTCGGAACTGACGCTGCCCTTCGCCGTCATGGTCGTCTGCGTCGGCCTGACCTGGGCGCTGATCCGGCGCAGCAATCTGGGCCGCCAGCTTTACGCCTTTGGCGACAATCCCGAGGGCGCGCGCCGCGCCGGGGTCAGCATCCCCGTCATGCAGGCGCTGGCCTTCGGCTGGTGCGGGCTGATGGCCGGGATCGCCGGGCTGATGCAGGTCAATATCGTGCAGGAGGTCGTCCCCAACGCCCTGCGCGGGCGCGAACTTGACGTGCTGGCCGCCGTGGTTCTGGGCGGCGCGCGCCTTGGCGGCGGGCGCGGCACCATCACCGGCTGCATCCTGGGCGTCATGTTCGTGGCGGTGACGCAGAACGGGCTGAACCTGCTGGGCATCTCGCCCTTTGCGTTCAAGATGATCATCGGCGCGGCGATCCTTGTCGCGATCTCGACCTCGAACATCTCGTTTGCGGGGCTGCGCCCGGCCCGCAAGGAGGGGCGGACATGAACGGCATCATCCAGCGCGGCCGCGACATCCTTGGCCGCGAAAGCTTTGGCCTGCTGATCCTGATGGCCGTCATGGTCTTCGGCTTTTCCGTCGCCAATCCGAAATTCCTGGCCATGCCCAGCCTGTCCTCGATGGGGTTTCAGGCGCCGCTGCTGGGGGTGCTGACGCTGGCGATGCTGGCGCCGATGATCTCGGGCGGGTTCAACCTGGCGATCATCTACACCGCCAATATCTCGGCGCTGGCGCTGGCCTGGGTGCTGTTGCAATTCGGCGGACCCGAGGCGGGGATCGGCGCGCTGATCCTTGGCTCGGTCGCGGCGCTGGTCGTCGGCACGCTGGCGGGCGCGGTCATGGGCGTCGTCATCGCCTATATCGGCGCGCATCCGATCCTTGTGTCGCTGGCGATGATGATCTTCCTGCGCGGTCTGGGCGAGTTCCTGACCCGTGGCGGCGACATTTCGGGCTTTCCGCCATCGCTGGCGGTGCTGGGGCACGGGACCCTGCTGGGCGTGCCGGTGCCGCTGATCCTGTTCGGCATCGTGGCGCTGATCTGGCACATCATGCTGCGCCGGTCGCGGCACGGGTTTTCGGTCTATATGGTCGGCTCGAACATCCGCGCCACCGAATATTCCGGCATCGACACCAAGCGCACGCTGGTCAAGATCTATGCGCTGTCGGGGATGCTTTGCGCCGTCGCCGGCATCCTGATGGCGGCGCGCTTCAACTCGGTCCGCGTCGGCCATGGCGAGGCGCTGCTGCTGGTCACCGTGCTGGCGATCTTTCTGGGCGGCATCGATCCCTTTGGCGGCCATGGCAAGGTCGCGCCGGTGATCCTGTCGGTGCTGATCCTGCAAATCCTGTCGTCGGGGCTGAACATGGTCGGCGCCAACCAACATCTTGCCACCGCAGTCTGGGGCCTGTTCCTGGTCGCCGTAATGATCCTGCGATCCGGCCAGCTATCCACCTTATTCCGCAGAAAGGACTGAAACCATGGAAGGATTCGGCGTTCACACCAGCATGTGGACCATGAACTGGGACCGCGCGGGGGCCGAAAGGACCATTCCCGCCGCCGCCGCCTACAAGATGGACTTCATCGAGATCGCGCTGCTGAACGCGCCGGCCGTCGATGCGGCCCATACCCGCGCGCTTCTGGACAAGCACGGGATGCGCGCCGTCGCCTCGCTGGGGCTGCCGGAACGCAACTGGGCCAGCGTCAACCCCGACGGCGCCATCGCCCACCTGATCGAGGCGATGAACGTCGCCGCCGCGATGGGCTGCGAGGCGCTGTCCGGCGTGACCTATGGCGGCATCGGCGAACGCACCGGCGTGCCGCCCACCGAGGCGGAATACGACAATATCGCCCGCGCGCTGGACGCCGCCGCGAAACATGCCAAAAAGCTGGGCATCGCCTTCGGCATCGAGGCGGTGAACCGCTATGAGAACCACCTCATCAACACCGCCCGCCAGTCGGTCGACATGATCGAGCGGGTGGGTGCCGACAATATCTTCGTCCATCTGGACACCTATCACATGAATATCGAGGAAAAGGGCCAGGCGAACGGCATTCTGGATGCGCGCGACCACCTGCGTTACATCCACCTGTCCGAATCCGACCGCGGCACTCCGGGCGAAGGCACCGTCGCCTGGGACGAGGTTTACGGCGCGCTGGCCGCCATCGGCTTCAAGGGCGGGCTGGCGATGGAAAGCTTCATCAACATGCCGCCCGAGGTGGGCTATGGCCTTGCCGTCTGGCGCCCGGTCGCCAACAGCTTTCAGGAAGTCATGGACAAGGGCCTGCCCTTCCTGCGAAACAAGGCCAAACAATACAGGCTGATCTGATGGCGGAACGCGTCGATCTTGCAGGGCTGGTCCGGGTGGCGCGCGCATTGCTGGCGTGTCCGGGCCGGCAGGTGCTGGCAATCGCGGGGGCGCCCGGCTCGGGCAAGTCGACGCTGGTCGAAAGCCTTGCGCAGGCGCTGGCCGGCCAGCCGGTCGCAATCCTGCCGATGGACGGCTTTCACTATGACGACGCGGTTCTGCACGCGATGGGGCGGCGCCCGTGGAAGGGCGCGCCCGACACCTTCGACGTGGGCGGGCTGCGCAGCGCGCTTGCGCGGCTGCGCGACCCGGCCGAGGGCGCCGTGGCCGTGCCGGTCTTTGACCGCGACCTTGAAATCTCGCGCGGCAGCGCGCGCATCATCGGACCCGAGGTGCGGCTGATCCTGGCCGAGGGCAATTACCTGACGCTGGACGCCGATCCCTGGCGCAGCCTGCGACCCTGTTTCGATGCCACGGTATTGATCGACGTCCCCGAGGCCGAGCTGCGCCGCCGGTTGCGGCAGCGCTGGCTGGGCTATAAGCTGACCGAGGCCGAAATCGACTTCAAACTGGATCAGAACGACCTTCCCAACGGACGGGTGGTTGCGCAATCAGGCGGTTCGGTGGATTACATCCTGCACACGGACTGATTCAGCGGCAGCCGGCCGCAGCGGATCGCAATGAAAGGAAGGCCGAGATGACCAGCGTTCTTGATCAACTCAGAGAGATGACCGTCGTCGTTGCCGACACCGGCGAAGTCGCCGCGGTCAAGAAATACAAGCCGATCGACTGCACGACCAACCCCTCGCTGGTGCTGGCGGCGCTGAAGGATCCGGCCTCCGAGGCGCTGATCGCGCGCGAGATCGAGGCAGGCCGCAAGGCCGGCAAAAGCGCTGCGGACGTGACCGCCACCCTGACCGTCGCCGTGGGCGCGGCGCTTAGCGAACTGGTCCCCGGCCGCGTCTCGACCGAGGTCGATGCGAACCTGTCCTTTGACAAGGACGCCTCGCTGGCGCGGGCGCGGGCGATCATCGCCGACTATGCGGCGCGCGGCATCGGCAAGGACCGCATCCTGATCAAGCTGGCCTCGACCTGGGAAGGCATCCGCGCCGCCGAGATCCTGCAAAAGGAAGGCATCGACTGCAACCTGACGCTGCTGTTTTCCATGGCGCAGGCGGTGGCATGTGCCGATGCGGGCGTGTTCCTGATCTCGCCCTTCGTGGGCCGCATCACCGACTGGTACAAGAAGGCCGAGGGCCGCGACAGCTATGCCCCCGCCGAGGATCCGGGCGTCAAGTCGGTGCGCGCCATCTATGACTATTACAAGTCGAACGGCATCGCGACGGTGGTCATGGGCGCGTCCTTCCGCAATACCGACCAGATCAAGGCGCTGGCGGGCTGCGACAACCTGACGATCTCGCCCAAACTGCTGGACGAACTGGGCAATGACATGGGCGTGCTGACGCGCGAACTGTCGCCGCAGAACGCGACCGGCGTCGCCCGGGTCTCGATGGATGAGGCGAAGTTCCGCTGGCAGATGAACGCCGACGCCATGGCGACCGAGAAGCTGGCCGAGGGCATCCGCAACTTCGACGCCGATCACCGCACCCTGATCAAGCTGGTGGCCGAGCGTCTGGCCGCCTGACGACCTGTCCGCCCGGTCCCATCCTGGGGCCGGGTCTGCCTGCGGCATGGGGACGCGCCCGAAAAACGACGAACGACCGTAATTCGGCGACGGGCGTGGCTCGACATGGCCATGGGCGGCGGTGATGATGGGCGCATGACCCTGCCTGCCGCACCTGTCCCGCCATCCCGCCCCGCACCCTTTGGCCGCGACGTGGTGGTGCTGGGTCTTGGCTTTGCCGGCACGCTGTTCATCGTCGCCAGCCTGATCTGGTGGATGGCCGGCTTCGATCCGGTGGCCAGCGCGCTGCCCAAGCTGGTCGGCATGGCCGCCGACGCGACGCTTGCCATCATCATCAGCCTTGTCCTGTGGCGCATCTCGGCCATGCGGCTGGGGGTCAAGGCGCTGGTCGCCTGCCTGCTGTCGCTGATCGGGGCCTGCGTCTCGGCGGTGGTGGACCGGGGCTTGCAGATCTATATGACGCGGCCCGATGTCGCGCCCATCGACCCGCAATACGTCGCCTCGGTCGTGACCTTCACCACCTCGGAACTGTTCGGCTGGTCCTGCCTGTATCTGGCGTTGCAATATGCCAGCCAGATCCGCGAGACCGAGCGCCGCCTGGCCGAGGCCCGCCAGCTTGCCGCGACCGCGCAATTGCGGGCGCTGCAATATCAGGTCAGTCCGCATTTCCTGTTCAACACGCTGAACTCGGTCGCCGGCCTGATCGAGGAGGGCGCGCGCGAACCCGCCCGCGACATGGTGCTGCGGCTGGCGGGGTTCCTGCGCCGGACGCTGGCGCTGGACCCGCTGTCCGATGTCGCGCTGAAGGACGAGATCGCCTTGCAGCTTGACTACCTTGCCATCGAGGAGCTGCGCTTCTCGGACCGGCTTGCCCTGCGCGTGGACCTGCCGCCCGACGCGGCCCGCGTGCCGGTGCCGGCGCTGATCCTGCAACCGCTGATCGAGAATGCCATCAAGCATGGCGTCGCCCGCACCCCCGGCCGCGCCGATCTGGAAATCGGCGCCGAGGTCGGTCCCGGCGGGCGGCTGGCGCTGTGGATCGAAAACCCGGTCCCCGCCGCGCCTGACGGGACCGGCGCGCCCGAGGGCATGGGGATCGGGCTGCGCAATGTCTCGGACCGGCTGGCGACGCGCTTTCCGGGCGATGCCGCCTGCACGGCGCGGATCGTTGCGCCGGGGCGGCTGCGGACCCAGCTTGACCTGCCGGTGCCGCGATGACCGGCCTGCGCGTGCTGATCGTCGATGACGAACCCATCGCCCGGCGCCGGCTGATCCGCATGTTGGCGCAACTTGACGGCATCGTGCCGGTGGGCGAGGCTGGCGACTGCGATGGGGCCGTTGCCGCCGTCCGCGACCTGTGCCCCGACCTGCTGATGCTGGACCTGCAAATGCCCGGCGGTGACGGCTTTTCGGTGATCGAGCGGCTGGGCGCGGCGCTGCCGCCAGTGATCCTTGTCACCGCCTTCGACCAGTTCGCGCTGCGCGCCTTTGACGCGGCGGCGGTCGATTACCTGACCAAGCCCGTCGAGATGCCGCGCCTTGCCGAGGCCGTTGCCCGCGGCCGCCGCGCCGTCGCCGCCCGCCGGCAAAGCGACCGCATCGCGGAATTGCAGGGCATGGTGGCCAGCCTGCGGGCGCAGGTCGCGCCGGACTGCGGCGCGCGCGATCTGTGGGTACGCACGCGCGACGGGCAAAGGCGCATCGCGATCGACCGCATCGACTATGTGATGGCCGAACGCGACTATATGCGCATTTTCATCGGCGGCCAGTCGCACATGATCGCCGACAGCATGGCCGCGATGCAGAAGCGGATGCAGCCCATGGGCTTCCTGCGCATCCATCGCAGCGTTCTGGTCCGGCAGGCGGCCATCGCCGGGCTGGTGCGCCGCCGCTATGGCATGTTGGCCGTGCGGCTTGAGGACGGCACCGAGCTGGCAGTCGGGCGCAGCCACGTTGCGGGCCTGATGCAGGCGCTGGGGCTGCGGCCCGAACGTGACGGCTGAGCGTGACGGCTGGCCGTGCAGGTCCTGCACCATCGGCCAGCGCATTTTCGCGCGCGGTCATTTCCTCAAACAGCAGGACGTCCCGAAAAAATCACGCCCATGCGACGCCCGCGACAGCGGGTAAGGGCGGGCCATCGCTGGCCCGGCCCGGTCTGTCGGGCATCACTCGGCGGTGACGGCCTTTGCCATGACGTGATAGATCACGTTCTGTTCGATCACGCCGCGGAACAGGTGCGACCACGGCCCGGTGGCGAATACCGCGACATCCTCGCCCGAATGGGTTTCCGAGGGCAGCGGGATCAGCGCCTGTTGCAGATAGTCGGGGTTGGTCGCCTGTTCCTGCGTCAGGTCGGGACGCGCGCCGGACCATTGCTTCGTCGCCTCGTCCTCATGCAGGATCGAGCCCGCGCCATTCAGGTAGCCGCCGACCGTATAGGGCTTGCCGTCCAGCCCGACCGAGGGTTTGCCGGTATGCTTGATGCCGTTGTCGTCCACCTCGTAGCACAGGCCGGTGATCGGCGTGCCGCGGCCGCAATAGCCGTTGAAGTTGATGGCATGGCTGTGGTCGGCGGTGACGATGATCAGCGTGTCCTTGGTATCGACCATCGACACGGCCTTGGCGATGGCCTCGCCGAAGGCCTCGCCATCGGTGACGGTGCGGTGCAGGTTGCCGTCATGGTTGGCGTGATCGACGCGCCCGGCCTCGACCTCAAGGTAATAGCCCTGATCGTTGGCCGACAGGTTCTTGATGGCCATTTCGGTCATCTCGGCCAGCGAGGGTTCGCCCTTGCGGTCGGTTTCGTATTTCATGTGGCTGGCCTCAAAGAGGCCAAGCACCGGCTTTGCCAGATCGGCGGCGGCGGCGGTCTTGTCGTCCCAGACATATTGCCAGCCCTTGGCCTTGACTTCCTCGACCAGATTGCGGTCGTCGATGCGCCGGCCCTTGCCGCCCTCGTCATCGGTGATGCCGTTGGGCAGGAAATGCTGACGCCCGCCGCCCATGGCAAAGTCCACGGTGCCGGCGTCGATGGCATCGACAAGCTGCGCGGCGATGTCCTTTTGCGCGCAGTTCGGCGGCAGCTTGGTGTCGTCCTCCCAGTCGCGATGGGCGGATTTCGCATAGACCGCCGCCGGGGTGGCGTGGGTCAGGCGCGCGGTGGTGACGATGCCCACCGACTTGCCCATGCCCGAGACGACCTCGGCGAAGGTGGTCAGCCCGGCCTTGGCGGCGGCGTTGCAATCCTCATAGGCGCCGGCATCGTCAAGGTTCACGGTGCCGTTGCGGGATTTGACGCCGGTGTTCATGGCGCTGGCGGTGGGCGACGAATCGGGGGACTGGCCATTGGTGGTATAGGTCTTCACCAGCGCGACGTTCGGGAACATTTCCTGCGGCAGCACATAATCGTCGCCAAGGCCGCCCTTCTTCTGGCCGACCCAAAGGCGGGTCGCATAGTTCGAGCCGACGCCATTGCCGTCGGCGATGAACAGGATGACGTTCCTGGCGCGGCCGGTATTGTTGGTGACGGCCGCAAGTTCGGCGATGCGCGCCTGCGCGTCGGTGAACCATTTGCTGTCCTTTTGGGCGACGGCGACTTCGGCGAAGGCGCCCGTGGCAAGGAATGTGCCGACGAGCGAGGCGGTAAGAATGCGGAATGTCATGGAAGGCTCCCGTTTTATGGTCAGGCGCTTCATTGCAGCCGGGTGTAACGAATTCGTGATGAACGTATCCCGACTTTGTGACAGTCGCTGACCCTGCGTCAACAGGCTTGTCCGGGCAAGGGATGAAAGGCCCTGCCGCATCGCCGCCACCGGGCAGGGCAGGCAGACAGCAAAACGCGACTGCAAGGGGGCTTGCGGTCGCGTTCGGGATCGGGTCAGGCGCAGATCAGGTGCAGATCAGGCCCGGATCAGGCCAGATATTCGCGGAAATCCTGAAAGACGCGCAGGTAAAGGTCGCGCTTGAAGGGCACGATGCTGTCGATCAGGTCGGCCGCCCGCATCCATTGCCAGCGCTCGAACTCGGGGTGTTCGGTGGCGATGTTCACGGCGCTGTCGGTGCCCTGAAAGCGCAGGGCGAACCATTTCTGCTTCTGGCCGCCATATTTGCCGTTCCAGATCCGGCCCAGCAGTTCCGGCGGCAGTTCATAGGTGATCCAGTCGGGGGTTTCGGACATGACCTCGACCAGATCGGCGCTGACGCCGGTTTCCTCGGTCAGTTCGCGCAGCGCCGCCTGACGCGGGGTTTCGCCCTTGTCGATGCCGCCCTGCGGCATCTGCCAGGCCGGGCCGGGGTTGTCGATGCGCTGCCCGGCAAAGATCAGCCCCTTGCCGTTCAGCAACACCACCCCCGCGCCCAGCCGATAGGGCAGGCCCGAGGGGCCGGTCTCATCCGCCTTCATTCGGTCTTGGCCTTCTGGCCCGAGCCTTCGCCGGTATTGGCGGGCTTGGCGTCGGCGGTCACCTTGTCGGCGCTGAAGTCCATCGTCGCCAGCCCCTTGAGGATATCGACCGCATAGGCAAGCTGATAATCCTCTTCGCGCAGCTTGGCGGTGGCCTCGACGGCCTTGGCCTCGGCCTCGATCTGCTTGCGCTCTTCGTCGGTGATCGAATCGTTGTTCAGCGCGCCGCGCAGATCGGCTTCCGAGCTCAGGAACTTCGAATCGCTGCGCGGCTTGTCGGCGGCGGCCTCGTCGGCGGGCTTGGCCGCCGGCTGCTCGACGATGATGTCGGGCTGGATGCCCAAGGACTGGATCGACCGCCCCGAGGGGGTGTAATAGCGCGCGGTGGTCAGGCGGATGGCGCTGTCATTCGTCACCGGCATCACCGTCTGGACCGAGCCCTTGCCAAAGGACTTGGTGCCCACGACGATGGCACGGCGGTGGTCCTGCAACGCGCCGGTCACGATTTCGGACGCCGAGGCCGAGCCGCCGTTGATCAGCACCACCATGGGCTTGCCTTCGGCCAGATCGCCCGGCTTGGCATTCCAGCGTTCGCTTTCCTCGGGCTTGCGGCCGCGGGTCGAGACGATCTCGCCCTTGTCGAGGAAGGCGTCCGACACCTCGATCGCCTGATTGAGCAGGCCGCCGGGGTTGTTGCGCAGGTCAAGGACAAAGCCCGTGACCTTGTCGATGCCGCCGGCATCCTTGACGGCTTTCGCCATCTCGCTGCGCAGCGTGTCCATGGTTTCGTCGTTGAAGGTGGTGACACGCAGGACGACGGCGTGGCCCTCGATCCGGGTCTTGACCACGGTCAGCTTGATGGTGTCGCGCACGATGGTCAGGTCGAAAGGCTCTTTCTCGCCCTGGCGCAGGATGGTGATCTTGATTTCGGACCCGACCGGGCCGCGCATCTTTTCCACCGCCTCGTCCAGCGTCAGCCCCATCAGCGATTCGCCGTTCACATGGCTGATCAGGTCGCCGGCCTTCACGCCCGCCTCGGCGGCGGGGGTGTCGTCGATGGGCGAGATGACCTTTACCAGCCCGTCTTCCTGCCCGACCTCGATCCCAAGGCCGCCGAAGCTGCCGCGGGTCTGGGTCTGCATGTCCTCGTAATCCTTGGCCGACAGGAACGAGCTGTGCGGGTCAAGCGAGGTCAACATGCCGTTGATCGCGGCCTCGATCAGCTTCTTGTCGTCCACCGGCTCGACATAGTCGCTGCGCACGCGTTCAAAGACGTTGCCGAACAGGTCAAGCTGTTCATAGACCGAGGCGTTCTTGCCGGTTTCCTGCGCGACCAGCGGGCCGGCGAATTGCGTGGCGACGGTGATGCCCGCAAGCGTGCCGATCGCCCCTGCCAGAAGATAGTGTTTCATTCCGTTCCGTCCTGACCGATAGGGTTATGGCCGCTTGCATTCTGGCCGGTTGCGTCGCGAGGGTTCTCGCCAATGATCGGATTCATCACGAACCATTCGGCGGGGTCCAGTGTTTCCTTGCCCCGGCGCAGTTCAACATACAGTGTTTCGCTCTGTCCAGCGCCACTGCCCGTCGCCGCGTCGGCCACGAACTCGGCGCCGAACTCCTGCGCGGACGGTTCCTTGCCGCCCATCAGGCCGACCGGCTCGCCCGCCGCAAGAACGTCGCCGGTTTCGCCAAAGACCTGCGCCATGCCGGCAAATATCATCAGATAGCCGCGCGCGGGTTCAAGGATCATCACATTGCCGTAATCCAGCAGCGGCCCGCGATAGCGGATCGTCGCCGGCCATGGCGTCGTGACCAGCGCGGCGGGGCCGGTGGCGATGATCTCGCCCGGGCGGCGCGTGCCCGCGGCGTCGGGTTCGTTATAGCGGCGCAGCACCGTGCCGATGACCGGCTGCGGCAGGCTGCCCTGCGCGCCCTCGAAATCGGCCATGGGGGCGCCCACGTCCTGCTCCATCCCGGCGATGCCCGAGGCAAAGGCGTCCAGCGTATCGGCCGATTGCAGCAGCGCCGTCAGCTCCTGCGGGTCCGAGCCGAAGCGCACCGGCAGGCTGGAACGGTCGGTCACCGCCGAGGCCAGCAGCCGCCGCGCCTCTTGCACATCGGCCAGCCCCTGCGCCAGCGTGTTCGCGGCGCTCAGCTGGATGGCGCGGACGGCGCGGATTTCCTCAAGCTTTTCGCTCATGTCGCGGGCCTCGGTCTCAAGACCGGGGGCGACGGAGCTGAGGATCATGCCCGCGCGGGCCGAGGCCTCGGGTCCGGCGGGATGCAGCAGCAGCATGGTCTCGGGCGAGCGCTGCATCGCGGTCATCACCCCCAGCACCCGGCTCAGCCGGTCGCGGCGGGCGTCGAAATCGGCGCGGATTTCCTGCTCGCGGATGCCGGCGCGGCGCAGGCCATCGCGCAGCGCCGCCAGCCCCTGTTCATAGGCGCGGATCATGCGGGTCAGGGCGACCACCTGATCGTCCTCGGTCAGGGCCTGATCCATCTGGCCGAGGGCGCCGCGCAGCGTCTCGGCGGCGGCGGCGGCCTCTTGCGCGGCCTGGCTCAACTGGCTGTCTTCCTGCACCGGCGTCGCGGGCTGGGCCGGCGCCATCGAGGCAAGGCCAAAGGCCGCCAGCAGCGGCAAAAGCAGTCTGGGTCTCATGCGCGCTCGATCAGGGTTTTCCCGGTCATCTCGGGTGGCAGGTCAAGGCCCATCAGGTCCAGGACCGTCGGCGCCACATCCGCCAGCCGGCCCTTGCGGGTGCTGGCGCCGGCCGGCCCGCCAAAGACGATCACCGGGACCGGGTTGGTGGTATGGGCGGTGTGCGGACCGCCGGTGACCGGGTCGATCATGGTTTCGCAATTGCCGTGGTCGGCGATGACCACCGCCGCGCCGCCGGTCTTTTCCAGCGCCGCCAGCATCATGCCCAGGCCCTTGTCCACCGCCTCGCAGGCGCGGATGGCGGCGGGCAGGCTGCCGGTATGCCCGACCATGTCGGGATTGGCGAAGTTCACGACGACCAGATCGTAGCCGCCCTCGATCACCTCGACCAGCTTGGCGCTGACCTCGGCCGCGGCCATTTCCGGCGCAAGATCATAGGTCGCGACCTTCGGGCTTGAGGGCATGAAGCGGTCCTCGCCCGTCTCGGGCGTTTCCTTGCCGCCGTTCAGGAAGAAGGTGACATGGGGGTATTTCTCGGTCTCGGCCAGCCGGAACTGGCGCAGGCCCTTTGCGGCGACCCAGGCGCCCAGCGTGTTCACGACCTGCCGCTTGGGATAGGCGGCGGTCATGTATTCGTCATGCTTCGCCGAATAGTCGACCATGCCCAGAAGCGCCGCCCATTCCGGCCGGTGCACGGTGTCGAAGGCGTCGAAATCGGGCTGGCCGATGGCGGCCAGGATCTCGCGCGCGCGGTCGGCGCGGAAGTTCAGGCAAAAGACGCCGTCGCCATCGCGCGCACCCTGATAGCCGTCGATGATGGTCGGCTGGATGAATTCGTCGGTCTCGCCGCGGGCATAGGCTTCGGCCACGGCGGTCGGGGCGTCGGGGGCGGGTAAGCCCTCGCCACGGACCATGGCGGCATAGGCGCGGCTCACGCGTTCCCAGCGGTTGTCGCGGTCCATGGCGTAATAGCGGCCGGTCACGGTGCCGATCTCGACGCTGCGCGGCAGGTCGCCGCGCAACTCGGTGATGAAGCCCATGGCCGATTTCGGCGGCACGTCGCGGCCATCGGTAATGGCGTGCAGGACCACCGGCACGCCCTTGTCGGCAATGGCGCGGGCGGCGGCGACGACATGCTGGATATGCCCGTGCACACCCCCGTCCGAGACGACGCCCATCAGGTGTGCGGTGCCCCCGGTCGCCTTCAGCTTCGCAATGAAGTCGCCAAGGCCGGTATTGCTGTAGAAACTGCCATCCTCGATGGCAAGGTCGATCTGGCCAAGGTCCATGGCGACGACGCGGCCGGCGCCGATATTGGTGTGGCCGACCTCGGAATTGCCCATCTGCCCCTTGGGCAGGCCGACATCGGGACCAAAGGTCACCAGCGTCGCATTCGGACATTCGCGCATCAGCCGGTCGAAATTCGGCGTATCCGCCTGATCCGGGGCGCTTTGCTCGGGGCGGTCGGAAATGCCCCATCCGTCGAGGATGCAAAGGACGACAGGCTTGGGGTGGGTCATGGGTAGCCTCATTCCGGGGGTCGCTTCGCTTCTACGACCAGCAGGCGCGCAGGGCAAGTTCCGGCTGGCCCCGCACAAAGCCGTGAAAAATGCCCGCATCGTGCTTGCGGCACCGTTTTTTGGATATTTGAACATGGAAGAAGATCAAGGCCGCCCCCAACGAGACGCGCCCCTGATTTCTTCTTCATATAAATATCCATGCGGCAATGCGGCCGGGCACCGCCCCCCGCAAGGTCAGGCGCGGGCCTCGGCGGCGATCTGCGCGGCGGATTTGCGGCCGCGTTCGGTCGCGGATTTGAGCTGGCCGCAGGCGGCCATGATGTCCTCGCCGCGCGGGGTGCGGATGGGGCTGGCGTAGCCGGCCTTGTGGACGATGTCGGCGAAAGCCTCGATCCGTTCCCAGCTTGAGCGCTTGTAGGGCGCGCCGGGCCATTCGTTGAAGGGGATCAGGTTGATCTTGGCCGGGATGCCGCGGATCAGTTTGACCAGCCGGCGCGCATCGGCGTCGCTGTCGTTCACCCCGTCCAGCATTACATATTCAAAGGTGATGCGTTCCGAGTTCGACAGCCGCGGATAGTCGCGCAGCGCGTTCAGCAGGGTTTCGATGTTCCATTTCTTGTTCACGGGCACCAGCCGGTCGCGGGTGGCGTCCTCGGTCGCGTGGAAGCTGACCGCCAGCAGGCAGCCGATCTCTTCGGCGGTCTTGGCGATTTCCGGCACGATGCCGCTGGTCGACAGCGTGATGCGGCGGCGCGACAGGCTGATCCCTTCGCCATCCATCACCACCTTCATCGCGTCGCGGACATTGTCGAAATTGTAAAGCGGCTCGCCCATGCCCATCAGCACCACGTTGCTGACAAGGCGGGTCTCGTCCTTGGGCTCGCCCGGCTTCGGCCATTCGCCAAGGTCGTCGCGGGCGACCATGACCTGCCCGACGATCTCGCCCGCGGTCAGGTTGCGCACCAGCTTCTGCGTGCCGGTGTGGCAGAAGGAACAGGTCAGCGTGCAGCCGACCTGCGAGCTGATGCACAGCGTGCCGCGGTTTTCCTCGGGGATATAGACGGTTTCGACCTCATGCCCGCCGGCGATGCGCAGCAGATACTTGCGGGTGCCGTCGGCGCTGACCTGCCGGGTGACGATCTCGGGGATCGAGATCTCGAACTTTTCGGCCAGAAAGGCGCGGTAGTCCTTGGCAAGGTTGGTCATCAGCGCGAAATCGCGCACCCCCCAGTGATAGACCCATTGCCAGATCTGGCCGACGCGCATCTTCGCCTGCCGCTCGGGCGTGCCGGCCTCGATCAGGGCATGATGAAGCTGGTCGCGGGTCAGGCCGACGATATTCGTGCGCGCCGTTTCCGGCAGCTTGCGCGGAACGGTCAGCAGGTCCTGGGTGATGGGCGCAGCGGTCTGGGCGGTCATGATGGCATCTGTCCGGGCGAGGGGCGAAACCGGATATATAGGCGAGATGCGCGCAAAAGAAAACAGGGGCCGCAGCCCCTGTCATCGTCAAATCGCGGCGCCGCTTACTTGCAGGCGGCCTGCGCCTTGTTGGTGGCGGCGGTGATTCCCGACAGGCTGAACGTGTCCTTGGTGACCGTGCCGCGCGCCGAACGCGCCGAGACGACCGCCGACGACCCCGCGCGCAGCGCCGAGATCAGCTTGCCGTCCTCGGAGGGCGAGCCGGTCCAGGCGCTTTCGCCCTCGGTGAACAGCTTGAAGACATTGCCGCCGATATTCACCTCGACCGCGGAATCCGGGGCGAAGGGATAGCCGCCCGAGAACGACACCTCGCCGGACTGGCCGGGGCGATAGGCGATGTAAAGGCGGATGTCGCCGCGCGTCACGTCCTTGGGCTTGCCGCTGGAATCAAGGTTCTGCGTCGATTTCGGCGCCGAGACGGCCCAGCATTCCTTGGGGCTTTTGGCGGAAAAGACGGTCCAGTCGCCTTCGGTCGCGACCACGTTCGTCGAGTCCTGCGCAAGGACCGGCGACGCGGCGATCATGAGTGCGGCAACTGCCGCTGCTGCGCGCGGCGCGGATTTCAACATGCTCTGGCCTCCTGCCATGTCCGGTTTATCCGGCTTGTTGCCGATGATGGTGGTCTTTTCAACCATCTCGCAGCAAAATAATGCGAAATCGGCGGCGCGAAAAAGCCCTTTCATGGAAAATCGCGCGAATGTCAGAGGAAATGACGCATGACGGCGGCGAAACTGATCGAATTGTGGCGTGGCGGGATTCGCGAAAGCACGCATCTTGGGCATGTGGTGATCGCCGACCGGAACGGCATCGTCGAGGCATGGGGCGATCCGGGCGCCGTGATCTTTCCGCGATCCTCGTGCAAGATGATCCAGGCGCTGCCGCTGGTCGAAAGCGGCGCGGCCGATGCGGCGGGTCTGGGGCCGCAACATCTGGCGCTGGCCTGCGCCAGCCACAATGGCGGCCGCATCCACACCAGCCGCGTCGAGACGTGGCTGACCGGTCTTGGGCTGGCCGAGAGCGATCTGCGCTGCGGCGCGCATATGCCCAAGGACCCCGCGGAATCGCGGCGGCTGATCTGCTCGGACACGGCGCCCTGCCAGATCCACAACAACTGTTCGGGCAAACATGCCGGGTTCCTGACGCTGAACCGGCATCTGGGCGGCGATGCCGAATATGTCGCGATCGATCACCCGGTCCAGCAGGCCGTGCGCAACGCCTTCGAGGAGGTGACCGAGCAGATTTCGCCCGGCTGGGGCATCGATGGCTGTTCGGCGCCGAACTTCGCCTGCACGGTCGGGGGGCTGGCGCGGGCGATGGCGGGCTTTGCCGCGCCCGGCGGCGGTGCGCGCGGCGATGCGCAGCGCCGGCTGGTCGAGGCGATGATCGCCCATCCCGAACTGGTCGCCGGCGAAGGCCGCGCCTGCACCGAACTGATGCGTGCCGCCAAGGGCCGCGTGGCGCTGAAGACCGGGGCCGAGGCGGTCTTTGTCGGCATCATCCCCGAGCGGGGGCTTGGCCTGGCGCTGAAGGTCGCCGATGGCGGCACCCGCGGCTCGGAGGCCGCCATAACCGCGCTGATGGTGCATCTGGGGATACTGGAGCCGGGCGACCCGGTGGTGGCGAAATACCTGACCGGGCCGTTGCGGAACTGGCGGGGCCTTGAGACGGGCGAATTGCGGCGGGCCAGCGGATTTCCCGGCTAGGCGTCCTCAGCCGGTGGCGACAAGCTGCCAGATCAGCCGCAGCGCCAGCCCGGTCGAGGTGACGACCAGCAGCGGCTTGATGACGCGCGCGCCGACGCGCATTGCCAGCCGCGCCCCCAGCATGGCGCCGGCGATCTGCGCCAGTGCCATCGCCGCACCCAGCATCCACAGGGGTTTCGCGACGATCGAGAACGCCACCAGCCCGCCAAGGTTCGACGCGAAGTTCAGAAGCTTCGTATGCGCCGTCGCCCGCAGAATGCCGTAGCCCGCCAGCATGACGAAACCCAGCATGAAGAACGCGCCCGTGCCCGGCCCCAGAAGCCCGTCATAGAAGGCGATGGCGGGCACGAAGGTGGCGGTGAAGACGGCGGGCGAGATGCGCCTTGCCCGGTCGGTATCGCCAAGACCGGGCTTCAGCGCGAAAAACACCGCAATGCCGATCAGCACCACCGGCAGGCCATAGCTGAGCGCCCTGGTCGGGATCCATGACACCATCAGCGCCCCGCACAGCCCGGCGATGAAGGCGACGATGGCCTCGGTCTTCTGGCTGTGCAGGTCGACAAGGCCGCGCCTTGCATAGGACAGCGCCGCCGTCGCCGCGCCAAAGACGCCCTGCACCTTGTTCGTGGCCAGCGCCTGTGCGGGCGGCAGCCCCGCCAGCAGCAGCGCAGGCACGGTGATGAGGCCGCCGCCACCGGCGATGGAATCGACGAAACCGGCGGCAAAGGCCGCGGCGACCAGCATCAGGACAAGATCAAGGGACAGCTCGAACATGCGGCCGTGATGATCTGCCGTGCCGGAATTGTAAAGATCGCCGCAGGCGGTATGGGCCCCGGGACAATGAGGGCGCGGCGGTCAGGCGCGAGGATGGGCGGCGCGATAGACGGCCAGCAGATGCGCGTCATCGACGCCGGTATAGACCTGCGTCGTCGACAGGCTGGCATGGCCCAGCAGTTCCTGAATGGTGCGCAGGTCCCCCCCCGCCGCCAGCAGATGCGTGGCGAAGGAATGGCGCAGCGCGTGCGGCGTCGCCGTCGGCGGCAGGCCAAGGCCCTGCCGCAGGACCCGCATCGCGCCCGCGACCGCCGTCTGGCCCAGCCTTGCGCCGCGCGCGCCGCGAAACAGCGGGCCGTCGCGTTCCAGAGGGTAGGGGCCAAGTTGCAGATAGGCGGCGATGGCGTCGCGCGCGACTGGCAGCACCGGCACCTGCCTTTCGCGCCCGCCCTTGCCGCGGATGGTCAGCGCCTCGCGCAGGGGCCAGTCGGCGCCGTTCAGCGCCAACGCCTCGGAAATGCGCAGCCCGCAGCCGTAAAGCAGCGTCAGCACGGCGGTGTCGCGGGCGGCGATCCATGCCTCGGGGTGGGTGATGCCGGCAAGGTCCAGCAGGTCCTGCGCCTGTTCGGGCGCCAGCGGCCGGGGCAGCGAACGGGTGTATTTCGGCCCGCGCGAGGCCAGCGCCCGGGACGCGTCAAAGCCGTGGCGGTCCGACATCCAGCGGATGAAGCTGCGCGTCGCCGAAAGCCTGCGCGCCAGCGAGCGGGCGGAAAGACCGCGCCCGCGCTCGGCCGCCGCAAAGGCGCGCATGTCGGTCTGGGTCAGCTCGGCCAGCGTCGCGGGCAGGGCCGGGGCGCCGTGATGGCCGCCCAGAAACGACAGGAATGCCAGCAAATCGGCCTGATAGGCCCGGATCGTGTGGTCCGAGCGGTCGCGGGTGGCGCGTTCGCTGTCCAGCCAGCGCGCCAGCGCATCCGACATCACCGGGGCCAGCGCCAGCGGCGGCATGGCCCCCGCGGTCATTGCCGCAGCCAGGACAGCAGGACCAGCCGAAACGCCTGCCCGAAAAAGCGCAAAAGGTCCGTGCCCTGCGCCGGGTTGAAGCGCGCGGTATCGGCCGAGCCGATCAGCAAAAGCGCCGCCCGCCGCCCGGGGCCAAGATCCAGCGGCATCAGCGCCTCGGAGCGGATCGGGGCGCGGGCCTCGCCATGGATGGGCAGGGTTTCGGCGACCGCGCTGCGCAGCACGATGTCGTCGCCGCGCGGCATCCGCCGGCCGCCCGAGATCAGTTCGGCGATCGCGCCCTCGGGGACGATCACCAGTGGCCCCGAGCTTTCCGGCTCGGGCAGGGTGCCGCCGGTTTCCATCACCAGCCGCAGCGTTTCCACCCGCAGGATGGGGGCGACGGTGGTTTCAAGGTTTTCAAGAAAGCCCTCGAAATCCATCGGTTCAAGCAGGGACAGCACCGCGCGGTGGACGGTGTTCATGCCGGTCTGGTTTTCATAAGCCGTCGAGATCACCGATTCATGCGTGCTTTCCAGCCGGTCCAACCGCGTCTCAAGCGCCTGCATGGCGCGGCCGCGGATGTCGATGACGTTCTCGCCGACCTCGGTTTCGCGGGCGCCGATCAGGGCGCGCATCAGGTCGCGGTCGGCAAGGATCAGCTCGGGCCGGGCCAGAAGCCGGGCGCGTTCGTCCTGGGACAGGGTTTCGGCTTGTGCGTCGCTGGTCATCGGCGTCCCTGCTGTCGGTTCTGCCACAGCCTTAGCGCAGAACGTCCCGGGGGTGAAGTCCGGGCCGCGCCGCCTTGCGGCATGGGGCGGGGTCGTGGCACAAGCGGCCGGCGCCCCGCCACACCCCCGGAGAAACGCCATGCCGTCCCGCGATCCAAGGCCGTCCGACATGCCGCCCGCCACCCGTGCGGCGGCGCCGGCCTGCATGGCGGTGGCGGCGGGTGCCGGTTTCCGATGACGGACCTGCCGGCTTTTTACCCGCATGGCACGCGGATCGCGGTGCTGACGCAGGAGGTGGTCGGCATCCTTGACTATCTTGCGCCCGAGGGCGGCGTCAGGCTGGGCCAGCTTGTCGTCGTGCCCCTTGGGCCAAGGCGGGTGATGGGGGCGGTCTGGGGGCCGGGCGCGGGCGACTTCGACCCCGCGCGGCTGCGGGTGGTGGCACGGCTGGTCGATGCGCCGCCGCTGACGCCCGAGATGATCGAGTTCCTGACCCGGATGGGCGAATACACGCTGACGCCCCTGCCGCTGATGCTGCGCATGGCGACGCGCGCGCCGGATCTGGATCAGCCGCCCTCGGCCCGGCGGGTGATCCATCCGGCAGGCCCGCCGCCGGAACGCATGACCGATGCCCGTGCCGCCGTGCTGCGCGTGATTGCCGATCACGGCGGCGCCGGTTTTGCGCCCACCGAGCTTGCGCAACTGGCGGGCGTCAGCGCCGGCGTCGTGCAGGGGCTGGTGCGCGCCGGCACGCTGGCCGAGACGCTGGCCCCGCGCGACACGCCCTATCCGCGCCTTGACCCGGACCTGCCCGGCAAGCCCCTTGCCCCCGATCAGGCCGAGGCCGCCGCCCGGCTGCGCGACGCCATGGATGGGCGCCGCTACGGCACCACGCTTTTGCGCGGCGTCACCGGCTCGGGCAAGACCGAGGTCTATCTTGAGGCTGTCGCCGAATGTCTGCGCAAGGGCCGGCAGGCGCTGGTGCTTTTGCCCGAGATCGCGCTGTCGGCCGAATTCCTGAACCGGGTCGAGGCGCGTTTCGGCGCACGCCCCGGCGAATGGCATTCCGGCATCACCCGGGGCGAGCGGCGGCGGCTGTGGACCATGGCGGCCGAAAACCATGTCGGCATGGTCGTGGGGGCGCGTTCGGCCCTGTTCCTGCCCTTTGCCGACCTTGGCCTGATCGTCGTCGATGAAGAGCATGATTCCTCGTATAAACAGGAAGATACGGTCTATTACAGCGCCCGCGACATGGCGGTGCTGCGCGCCAGCATCGCGCAGGCGCAGGTGGTGCTGGCCTCGGCCACGCCCTCGGTCGAAAGCTGGGTGAACGCGGGTCTGGGGAAATATGCGCGCATCGACCTGCGCGCGCGCTACGGGACCGCCGAACTGCCCGAGATGGGCACCATCGACCTGCGCGGCGAGGAGATGGAGAAGGGCCGCTGGATCAGCCCGCGCCTTGCCGCCGAAATCCGCGCGCGCAAGGCGCGGGGCGAACAGTCGTTGCTGTTTCTGAACCGGCGCGGCTATGCGCCCGTCACCGCCTGCCGCGCCTGCGGCCAGCAGATCGGCTGCGATCATTGCGATGCCCGCATGGTCGAGCACCGCTTCCAGAACCGCCTTGTCTGCCACCAGTGCGGCGCGACCAAGCCCATTCCCACCGCCTGCCCAAGCTGCGGGGTCGAGGGCAAGATGACCGCCGTCGGCCCCGGCGTCGAGCGGCTGGCCGAAGAGGTCGCCCAGCGTTTCCCCGACGCCCGCGCCAGCGTGCTGAGTTCGGACCTGTTCCATTCGGCCCGCGCGCTGAAACAGGCGATTGCGGATATCGGCGCGGGCGAAACCGACATCGTCATCGGCACCCAGCTTGTCGCCAAGGGCCACAATTTCCCGCGCCTGACGCTGGTCGGCGTGATCGATGCCGACCTTGGCCTGCAAGGCGCCGACATGCGCGCGGCCGAGCGTTCGTTCCAGTTGATGCGGCAGGTCGCCGGCCGCGCCGGGCGCGAGGGCGGCGAGGCGCGGGGCTTGGCGCTGTTGCAGACCTATCAGCCCGAACATCCGGTGATCCGCGCCATCCTTTCCGGTCAGGACGAGGAATTCTGGGACGCCGAGGCCGCCGGGCGTCAGGCGGCCGGGATGCCGCCCTTTGGCCGGCTGGCGGGGATCATCCTGTCCCATCCCGACCAGCCCGTGGTCGAGGATTACGCCCATGCGCTGGCCCGCCGCAACGCGCCCCTGCAAGCCATCGGCGCCGAGGTCTGGGGGCCGGCGCCCGCGCCCATCGCCCGCATCCGCGGGCGTTACCGGGTGCGGATGCTGATCCATGCGGCGCGGCAGGCGCCGGTGCAGGCCGCGATCTCGCAATGGCTGGCGATGGCGCCGAAGGCGCCCCCGAACCTGCGGCTGGCGGTCGATATCGACCCGCAGAGTTTCCTTTAGCGCCTAAAGGTCCATTTCCAGCATGACCAGATCATGCGGCACCACGCGCCCGTCAGCGGTGCGGCGGTTGCGCAGTTCCGGGATCAGGCGGCGGGTGACGCGAAAGCCGACCTGTTCATAGAACGGCCCCGCCGTCTGCGTGCCCAGATGCACCGTGGCGACGCCCAGCCCGCGCAGGAAATCCAGCATTGCCCCGGCCAGCTTCGTGCCGGTGCCGGGCGGCAGGCCCGCCACCACCGTCATTGTCGCCAGATAGGCGTAAAGGCGGCCGTCGCGCCGGTGCAGCGATCCGCTGGCGCCACCGCAAAGCCGCCCCGCGGCATCGGTCATCGTCAGCGCGAATCCCGGGCGGATCTTTTCGTCGGCCTCGTTCACGACCTCAAGGTAAAGCGTCCGCCCCGGTTCGGCCTCGGGGCCGGCCTCGGGGAAATCGCGCGCGAAGGCGGCGGTGTGGTCGGGGCCGGCAGGCATGTCGATGGGCAGCGCCTGATAGCCCGCGCCGGTCAGCGCCGCGCCCAGCCGGTCGGCATGGGTGGTCAGGACCAGCACCCGCGCGACGGGGTCGCCCGACTGCGCCAGCGCCGCGCGCCGGGCTGCGATCTGCGTCAGCGGGTCGTTCAGAAAGGCGCTGGTCGCCGGATCGGCGGCATCGGGATATTCGACCACGACCGCCGGGTTGAAGCCGAAATCCCGCTCTCGTTCCAGAAACAGGCCGAAAAGCTCGGCCGCGCGGTCGTCCAGATGCTGCTGCGAGCTGTCCTCGCGCGTGGCGCTGGCAAGGGAAAAGCTTTGTCCGCCGCTATCCAGTCTGTCCATTTCGTTCCCCTTTTTGCCAGCGGTGTCCGCCTGATTTCCAGCCTACGCGGCAAGGGCGCCCGTGTCAGCACCCTGCGACCACGCGCGCCGTATCGCCGGGATTTTGACGCTTCCCCTTGCGGTCCGGGCGTGCCAAATTGCGCCATCGCGAGCAGAAAGGTCCTGTCAATGAAGTCGCCCTTGCCAGAGGCGGTCAAAAAGTCCGTCCTGCTCAGCGGGCTGAGCGAGGACATGCGCGACAAGCTGCTGAAGGATTCCGTCCGGCGCACCTATAGCGAGGGCGAGACGATCTTCATGCAGGGCGACACCGCCCGCGCCGTGTTCATCGTGCTGAGCGGCTTTATCAAGCTGTCGCGGATGACCCCGAACGGGACCGAGGCGGTGGTGACGATCATGGGCCGCAACCGCAGTTTCGCCGAGGCGATGGTGCTGCGCGGCGAGCCCTATCCCGTCACCGCCGAGGCCATCACCGACAGCACGCTGCTGCAGATCGACGGCGTGCGGCTGCGCCAGTTCCTGCTGGAGAACCAGGAATTCGCCATCCGCATGCTGGCCTCGACCTTCGTGCATCTGCAAGGGTTGGTCGACCAGATCGAACGGCTTAAGGCCCATACCGGCGTGCAGCGCGTGGCGCAGTTCCTGGCCGACCTGACGGATGAGGAAACCGGCCCCTGCGAGGTGCGGCTGCCCTATAACAAGCGCCTGATCGCCGGCCATCTGGGCATGCAGCCGGAAAGCCTGTCGCGCGCCTTCGCGCGGCTGCGCGAACATGGCGTCAGGGTCGATGCCAGCAAGGCCGAGATCGACGATATCGCCACCCTGCGCCTGCTGGCGCAGGACTGACCCGCAAGGGGCGGGTCCGCAGCGGGCAGGGCGCGGCAGGGCAGGCCGTGGGCGGGGCGGGGCAGGGCGCGGATCGCGCCGCCCTATCCGCCGACCAGTTGCCGATAGATCGCAGGCAAGGCCGCCAGCAGGTGGTCGGGATGCGGGATCAGCGAAAAGCCGCCCTGACCAAAGATGCGCGGGAACCAGCTTTTCGCGTCGCGATCCACGGCGATGCCATGGACGGCATGGCCCATCATGCGGGCCTCGCGCACGGCGCGGGCGCTGTCCTCGATGCCGTGGCGGCCCTCGTAATGGTCAAGGTCGTTGGGCTTGCCGTCGGTGATGACCAAAAGCAGCCGCCGCTTGGCCGCCTGCCCGGAAAGCCCGGCCGAGGCATGGCGGATGCCGGCGCCCAGCCGCGTGTAAAAGCGCGGGCGCAGGCCGGCCAGACGGCGCTCGATCACGGCGTTCATCGGTTCGTCGAAGCTTTTGCAGGTGCTCAGGAACACGCGGTCGCGTTTCAGCGACGAAAACGCGTTGATGGCGAAGCTGTCGCCGCAGGCATCCAGCCCCCAGGCCAGCGCGGTCAGGGCCTCGCGCTCGATCTCGATCACGGCGCGGCCCGTCACCGCGCTTTCGGTCGAGCGCGACACGTCGAGCAGGATCGAGACCGCAAGGTTGCGCGCCTCGGGCCGCGATTGCCGCCAGATGCGGTCGCTGCCCTGCCCGGTGGCGATCAGGTCGGCGGCGGCGCGCACGGTCAGGTCGCTGTCCAGTTCATCGCCGTCGCGGTGACCGGTGGTGGTGATGCGGCCGGGGCGCAGGGCCTCGAACTGGCGGCGCACGGCGCGGATGCGGCGTTGCGCGGCGGGGTCGCGGATCAGATCGGCTGCGGCATCGGCAGATGGATCGATCTCGGGGGCACGGTTTTCCAGCACGCGCACATGGTCCGGCAGATAGCGCCCGCGCCGCGCGTCCCATTCAGGATAGGTGTGGATGCCGGCAACAGCTTCAAGATCCGCATCCTCGGGCGCAAGATCGAGATGCAGCCGCAAACGCGTTGCGGGCGCCTTTGAAATCTGGCCAAGGCCCAGTTCTTCCTGATCCTCTGCCGCCTTCTTCGCGTCGTCCTGATCATCATCGTCGACATGCCGGTTGAGGTTCATCAGATTGGCCCAGCTGAGCAGGGCCTCGAACTTGTGCAGGATCAGGCTGTCGCGCCGGTTCGGCTGATCCGACTTGCGCCGCTGGGCGCGGAACATGCGCTGGTTGGTCAGTTCGGCGGCGACGCCATCGGTCGCCTCGGCGCCGCTGGCGGCCTCGGCGCTGTCGGTGGGGGCGAAATCGGGCCACAGCGCCACCGGCCGCATCGGCAGATAGCCGCGCGGCGCGCGCACGGACGAGGGGTCGTCCAGCATCGCCAGCCATTCCTGCGACAGCGGCGAAAGCGGGGCGGGATCGCCCAGAAGATAACGGATCAGCGCCTCGACATTGGCCTCGGCCGGGGGCAGGCCGGTGACCGGGCGCAGCTTCAGGACCAGCGCGGCCAGCCCGTGATAAAGGCCGCCAAGCCCCGGCGCGTCGTCAAGCGTTGCCTGAACCGCGTGGCGGGCGGCGCCGATACGGGCCAGATCGCGCGCCAGCGGGTCCTCTTGCGGGGCGGGGCGGTGTTCATGGGCGGCGCAGGCCGCCAGCCACAGGTAAAGCGCGCCATTGGCCTGCCGCGTCGGCAGCACCGACAGCCGTTCGGGCAGGCGCAGCATCTCGCCGTCGAAACTGGCCGCGGGCACCGTCTCGGCCGAGGTTCCCAGCTTGCGCCGCCAGCCGATCCGGTGATGCGATGTCTGTTCGGCGGCGGGCCTGATCTCGACCGCGGCGGCGCCGCCAAGGCCGCGAAACAGCACCGCGATGCGGCCCGTCACCTCGGCCAGCGTCACCGCCTGATCGGCGAAGTCCTGCGGCGCGTCAAAGCTTGTGGCCCATGCGTGCCACAGCTTGCCGACGGTTTCCTCGGGCTCCCACGGTTCCAGATCAAGGCCCATGGCGCCGCCTCAGCCAAAGACCGCGGCGGACAGGTCGCGCAAGCCGCGCTTGGTGTCGGCGTCGTCGGTCAGCGGCTCGATCATTGCGGCCTCGATGGCGCGGTCCACGCCCATGCCCTGCCGGATCAGCGTGGCGGCATAGACCACCAGCCGGGTCGAGACGCCCTCTTCCAGATCCTGGCCCTTCAGCCCGCGGATCTTGCCCGCCAGCCGCACCAGCGCCGTCACGCGGTCGCGGTCAAGGCCGGATTCGCGGGCGACGATCTCGACCTCGCGCGCGGGTTCGGGAAAGTCGAACTCCAGCGCCAGGAACCGCTGCCGGGTCGAGGGTTTCAGCGTTTTCAGGATGTTCTGGTAGCCGGGGTTGTAGCTGGCGACCAGCATGAAGCCGGGCGCGGCCTCAAGCTCCTCGCCGGTGCGGTCGATGGGCAGGATGCGGCGGTCGTCGGTCAGCGGGTGCAGGACCACGGTCACGTCCTTGCGGGCCTCGACCACCTCGTCGAGATAGCAGATCGCGCCCTCGCGCACGGCGCGGGTCAGGGGGCCGTCGGTCCAGACGGTTTCGCCGCCCTTCAGCAGATAGCGCCCGATCAGGTCGGCCGCCGACAGGTCGTCATGGCAGGCGACGGTGTAAAGCGGCCGGTCCAGCCGCGCCGCCATATGGGCGACGAAGCGGGTCTTGCCGCAGCCGGTGGGGCCCTTCAGCAGCACCGGCAGGTCATTGGCGGCGGCGGCCTCGAAGATGGCGATCTCGTCGGCGCCGGGCAGGTAGAAGGGGGCGTCCGCCGCCCCCTTCCGTTGTGGATTTGCATGCGCGTTCATGGCTTACTCCGCGGCCTCAAGATGGCCGTCCTTGTGACGTTGCACGGGGCCGGCATCGACCACCTCGCGGCGCGGGAACAGCACCGAATAGATGAAGAGCAAGGCCCCCGCGACGACGAACAGACCCGAACCGAAGCGCATCCAGAAGAACAGCGCCAGACCGTCCTGCACGTCCATGTAGTAGTCGCCCACGACCCGCTGCATCTGCGTCTGGATCGCGCCCGCGAAGGTCAGCGTGACCGTCATGAACACCATCCCCGACGACATCAGCCAGAAGGCCGCCATGTTCAGGACCTGGTTGTAGGGGTCGCGGTTCAGCATGATCGGCATGGTATAGGTGACCATGGCGAGCACCAGGCAGACATAGGCGCCGTAGAAGGACAGGTGGCCGTGGGCGGCGGTGATCTGCGTGCCGTGGGTATAGTAGTTCACCCCGTGCAGCGTATGCAGGAAGCCCCAGACACCGGCGCCGAAGAAGGCCAGCACCGTGCAGCCCAGGGACCAGACCAGCGCGGCCTTGTTCGGATGGTCGCGGCGGCCCTTCCAGACCATGACGAAGGCGAATGACATCATCGCGAAGAAGGGCACGATCTCGAAGCTTGAGAAGATCGAACCGATCCACTGCCAGTAAGCCGGCAGCCCGATCCAGTAGTAGTGGTGCCCGGTCCCGAGGATCCCCGAGAACAGCGCCGTGGCGACGATGATGTAAAGCCACTTCTCGACCACTTCGCGGTCCACGCCGGTCAGCTTCAGCATCAGGAAGGCCAGGACCGAGGCCATGATCAGTTCCCAGACGCCTTCCACCCACAGGTGGACGACCCACCACCAGTACTGCTTGTCCAGAACAAGGTTCGCCGGGTTGAAGAAGGCGAACAGCCACAGCAGCACCAGCCCCCAAAGCCCGACCAGCAGGACGTTGGTGACGGCGGTCTTGCGGCCCTTCAACACGGTCATGCTGACGTTGTACATGAAGATGACCGCGGCGACGGCGATGCCGACCTTGACCCATTTGGGCTGTTCAAGGAACTCGCGCCCCTCTTTGCCCAGAAGCCAGTTGCCGTTGAACAGGTCGAACAGATAGGTCACGACCACGCCCGCCGTGCCGATCACCAGAATGATGAGCTGAAGATAGGCAAGGAAGGGCGAATGGATCTCGCGCTCGGATTCTTCGGGGATGATGTAATAGGTCGCCCCGAAAAAGCCCAGAAGCAGCCAGACGATCAGGCTGTTGGTGTGCAGCATCCGCGCGATGTTGAAGGGCAGAAGCTCGGACAGGAAGTTCGGGCTGACATAGATCCAGCCCAGAACAAGGCCCAGCGTCACCTGGACCGCAAACAGCACCATGGCTACAACGAAATAGATGTAGGCGATGCGTTGTGTTTGATATTTCATCGGTTTGTCCCCCTTAGCCCGCGTCGTTCGGCGGCCAGTTCTGGGTATTGATCGTGCCTGTGAAGAGCAGGAAGTCGGTCAGCGCCCGGAATTCGTCGTCGGTCAGGTCGAAGCGCGGCATCTGGCGGCGGCCCTCGATGCCGGTGGGCATGGATTGCATCCAGCCCTTCAGCGCCTCGAACGCGGCCTGGGGATCGTCCTGAACCGCCCAGCGTTTCATGACGTTCCCAAGTTCGGGCGCGAAATAGGCGCCCTCGCCAAGGATCGTGTGGCAGTTGATGCAGGTATAGCGTTCCCAGATATGCTTGCCTTGGGCCACCGAGGCCGTCAGCTTGCTTTCGTCCACGGCCTTGGTGCGGGCATAGATATGGCTGTGAATCGTCAACAGCACGAAGACCAGGAAAAAGAATATCGACCCGCCATAAAAGACGTTCCGGGCCATGCTTTTAGTCATGATATCGCTCATGACGCGGTCACCTCTTTGGTTAATGCGGGTGAACACTGACTGCGCGCATGGGCCGAGTCGGTCATTGATGGAAGTCAAGCAGTTCCGGCCTCAGCCGTTTTGGCGGATGTTTTCTGTCGGGATTGCCAGTTCGATCCGGCAATCCGGCAGCATCGCCAGCGCCTTTTGCGCCGCCGCAGCAGACATCAGGCACAGCGCGGTCGACAGCCCGTCCGCCAGCGCCGCCCGCGGCGCGCTGACCGAGACCGTGTCCCACAGGGGCGGCCGGCCGTCGCTGGCAAGGATATGCGCGCGGCCCGCCGGGCCGATGCGCGTGCCCATGGGGGATGAGGTCGCAAGTGCCCGTTCCCGCAGCGTAATCCGGCGATGGACGCGGCCCTGTGCATCCGCAAGTGCGGCGCGCCAGTCGCGCGGACCCATGGCGCGGGTCTCGCCCGCGTCGATCAGGACTTCGGTCAGGCCGTGGCGGCGGGCGGCCTCGGCCAACAGGTCGGCGGCAAGGCCCTGCGCGATGCCGTTGAAGGTCAGGCCCATGCCGGGGCGCGGCAGGCGGATTTCGTCCTGCGACCATTCGACGCCCCGCCAGCCGGTCAGGGCGCGGGCGGCGTCCTCGTCCCCGCCCCGGGCGCGCGCCAGCCACAGGGGCTGGACGGTCGGATCGAAGGCGCCGCCGGTCGCATCGTGCAACTGCGCCGACAGCGCCATCAGCGCCAGCATGTCACCCGAGGGATAGCGCAGCCGCCCCAGCCGGTTCAGCCGCGCAAGGTCGGAATCGCTGTGCAGCGAGAACTGGCCCTCGACATGGGCCAGCAGGCGGGCAGCCTCGGCGAAAAAGGCGCGGGCCTGCGCAGTTCCGGCGCCCTCAAGGCGCAGCGTCACGTCGGCGCCCATCGCCTGCCCGCGCCATTCCTGCGGCGCGGCGCGGGCGGGGCGCAGGCCGGCGGCCAAGGGCAGGGTGGCGCAGGCCGACAGCGTCAGGAAGCGGCGGCGTTTCATCATGCGGCGGCCTCTTTTCCGTTGCTGCGCGGGCCGACGAAGATCGGCCACAGCGCCACCACATAAAGCGTGAAGGCAAGGCACCATGCCAGCCCCGAGCCAAGCACCCCCGGCAGGTAGAAACTGCCCGGGAAGGTCGAGCCCGCCAACCGCAGCACCACGGCGACCGGGATCAGCGCATAGGCCAGCGCCACCGGGCCGGGGGCGACCAGCGCGCGGCCGCTGTGGCCCAGCGTGGCGCGGCTCATCACCGCCAGCGTCATGCCGCCCACGGCGCCGATGCCAAGGACATGCAGGGCGGCCATCTCGTCGCCAAGGCCAAGCTGCGCCAGCCCCCACAGGACCAGCCCCAGCGCCAGCATGCCATAGCCCAGATGCAGCACCCAGACGATGGGCTGGCCGGGCAGGGCAAGGCCCCTCCAGCCCGAAAGCCGCGCCGCCGCTGCCAGCCCGGCAAGGATCGCCAGCACCGCGCCCACCGCGTCGGGCAGGCCGATCAGCACCGCGACGGCGGTGGCGATGGCAAGGATGATGCCGGCGGCGTCAAGGCGGCGATGCTCGACCGGCAGGCGGTCCGGCCGCCCCTCGCGCAGCAGCGCATTGCGGGTGAAGGCCGGCGTCACGCGCCCGCCAAGGACCGCGATCATCGCGCAGACGGTCAGCAGGCCGCCGCGCAGTCCCTGCCAGCCGGTATTCGTCAGCCCCATCCAGTCCAGATGCACCAGCAGGTTGCTGGTCCACACCAGCGAGATCAGCAGCAAGAACATCATGTTCTGGGGCTTGGGCTTCACCAGAAGCTGCGTCAGGATCTTGGCCGCCAGCACCGGCAGGAAGGCAAGGTCGATCGCCGCCACCACCACCGCGGGCAGATAGCCCGCAAGGCAGACCGCCAGCCGCCCCGCCAGCCACAGGCCCGAGACCAGCATCACGAACCGCTCGGGCGCGGCCTTGGCGCCGGTCCAGTTCGGCACCGCGGTCAGGAAGAAGCCGCCCATCGCCGCCGTGGCATAGCCAAAGATCATCTCATGCGCGTGCCATGTCTGCGGCACGACGCCCAGATGGTCGCCATCGATCAGTCCCAGAAGCCACATCAGCCAGATCGCCACCGAGATCACCGCCCACAACCCGGCGGACAGAAAGAACACCCGCCATCCGGCGGTGAACAGGTAATCGGGTTTCATGTCGCCTCCTTCGGCGCGTCGGGGGTCCGCGCGCGGCGTTTCAGGACCGGACAGGTCTGGGGATCGTTCATCACCACCTGGCAACGCAGGCACAGCACACATTCGTTGGCATTGATCCGGCCCAAGGGGTCGATGGCGCCGACGGTGCATTTGGTTTCGCACAGCCGGCATTCGCGGCCGCATTGCGGGCGGCGGCGCAGCCAGTCAAAGACCTTCAGCTTGGCCGGAATCGCCAGCCCGGCGCCCAGGGGGCACAGGTAACGGCAATAGAAACGCTCGATGAACAGGCCACCCGCCAGCACCGCCAGCGCGAACAGCACGAACGGCCATGCGCGCATGAACCGCATCGAGATCACGGTCTTGAACGGCTCGACCTCGGCCAGCAGCAGGGCTTTTTCCATGCTGTAGAAGCTTAGCGCGACGATGGCGACGAACAGCGTGTACTTGATGACCCACAGCCGTTCGTGCAGCCCCTGCGGCACCGCGATCTGGCGCACGCCCAGCCGGCGCGCGGCGACGTTCATCAGCTCCTGCAACGCGCCAAAGGGGCACAGCCAGCCGCAATAGACCCCGCGCCCCCAGAACAGCATCCCCAGCGCGACCGTGGACCAGATCAGGAAGATGATCGGCGCGATCAGGAAGGTCTCCCACTGGAAGCCGGACAGCAGCGAGTTCAGGAACGCCACCACCTGCACCACCGAAAGCTGCCCGTTCAGCCCCCAGCCAAGGACGAACAGCGTCGTGGCAAGATAGACCAGCCGCACGCGCAGCCACAGTTTCGGGCGCGAGACCAGCGCCTCTTGCCCGAACAGGATCAGCGCCAGCACGAACAGCATGGCCCCGACCACGGCGATGCCCAGCTTCTTTTGCAGCCAGAATTCCTGCCACAGCGGCACGGCGGCCGGCGGCTCGGCCACGGCAAAGGCGGCGGGCAGGGCGATGGTGGTGACAATGGGCAGCGTGGCCTTGCCCCCTGCGGCAAGCGGGCGGCTGGCGGTCACGACAAGGTCAAAGGGCTTGCGCGGGTCGATGCCGCCCGCCTCGGGGTCGGCATTCAGCCGGAATAGGCTGATTTCCTTGAAGGAGGGTGCGTCGGGCGGCGCCAGCGTCTCGATCAGGGTAAAGTCGTCGGCCCGCGGCGTGATGCGGGTGTCGCCCTGCTGGAACAGGATGCGCTCGAACGTGCCGCTGCGCCGCCATTCGGTCCCGCGCGGGCTGTAAAGCCCCTGCGACATGACCGCGACCAGCGCCTGACCGGGTTGCAGCGCGCCGGTGGCGGCGGTGAAGGGCAGCTCGCCCAGAAGATTGCGCCCGACGGTGGGGGTGTCGATCAGCCCGGCGTAAAGGTCCAGGAACGGCGCGTCCGAGGCCTCGATCGGGACGGTGGCGCCGGCAAAGGCGCGGGCGGCATCGGCCATGGTGGTCAGGCTGCGGGCAAAGGCCTGTTTGCCCATCAGCCCGGCCCATGTCTCGGGCTGGTAGCTGACGCGGTCGATGCCGCCGCCGCCCAGCCCCTGCGCCTGCGCCAGCACGCGGCCCGTGCGCAGGATGCCGTCGCGGATCACCCCGGTCGAGACCGTCGCCCGCGAGATCACGTCCGGCAGCGCCGGGTCCGGCCCCAGCGCCGCGTGGTCGCGCATCAGGTTGACGCCGCGAAACCCGTCCACATAGGCGATGATATCGGCATCCGAGATGCCAAGGCTAAGGACCGGCTCGGTCTGGCGCACCAGCTTGGCGCCGGCAATGGCGCCCTGCGGCGTCACCGCTACCAGCACGTCCAGCGGCTTGCCGGAATAGCCCGTCGTCTGCGCGATTTCCCAGGTCGAGCCGACCATGCCCAGCACCCGGCCGCCCGCGCTGACGCGCCAGCCGGGCACCGGCGCGTCGCGGCGCTCGATGCCGACATCGCCCTTTTGCCCGAAAAGGGCGGCCGCGACATCCGGCCGCAGCTCGGGCGCGGGGGCGGGGGTCTGGGCGCGCAGGCCGGGGACGGCCAGCATCAGCAATATCCATGCCAGCAGCAGGACTTGCAGGGATTTCGGAAAACTTCTGCCGCGGGCCATCTGCTCCGTCCACTGTTCACCGGGCGGTTGTCCCGCAGATTCCGCCGCGGGGCCTTAACCAAGATCAAAGCATCGGGGCTGATTCTTGCGCATGGAACAGGGCGAACGCGCTCCAGCAGATAGGAAAGCCAGATGAGACAAAGGCTCCCATTCGCCCGACCGAGCTTGCTCGCGTCAGCAGCCCTGGCCCTTGTCCTGGGGCCGCTTGCCGCGGCCGCCCAGGAACAGAAGACGGATCAGCCGACGGACCAGGCCATCCCGCAGTCGCAGCTTGACGACCACAAAAGCAAGACTGACAACAAATACGAACCCTCGCTGGACAACCTGGCCCGGGACGAGAACGTGTCGGCGCCCGGTGCGCCCGAAGGCATTCCCGCCCTGACCGACGCCCAGTACAACGAGGCCAACAAGATCTATTTCGAGCGCTGCGCCGGCTGCCACGGCGTTCTGCGCAACGGCGCCACCGGCAAGGCGCTGACCCCCGACCTGACGCGTGAGCTGGGCTTCGATTACCTGCAAAGCTTCATCACCTACGGCTCGCCGGCGGGGATGCCGAACTGGGGCACCTCGGGGCAATTGTCGCCCGAGCAGGTCACCCTGATGGCCAATTACCTGCTGCTGGACCCCGCGCCGCCGCCGGAATTCGGCATGAAGGAAATGCGCGAGACCTGGAAGCTTCTGGTGCCGCCAGAGCAGCGCCCGACCAAGCAGGAAAACGACTGGGATCTGGAAAACCTGTTCAGCGTGACCCTGCGCGATGCCGGCCAGATCGCCCTGATCGATGGCGGCAGCTATGAGATCAAGTCGATCATCGACACCGGCTACGCGGTCCATATCAGCCGTCTGTCGGCCTCGGGGCGGTATCTGTTCGTCATTGGCCGCGATGCCAAGGTGAACATGATCGACCTGTGGATGAAGGAACCGGCGACCGTCGCCGAGATCAAGATCGGCGCCGAGGCGCGCTCGATCGAGACCTCGAAGATGAAGGGCTGGGAGGACAAGTACGCCATTGCCGGCGCCTACTGGCCGCCGCAATACGTCATCATGAACGGCGAGACGCTGGAGCCGCTGAAGATCCAGTCGACCCGCGGCATGACCTATGACGAGCAGGAATACCACCCCGAGCCCCGCGTTGCGGCGATCCTGGCCAGCCACTACCGGCCGGAATTCATCGTCAACGTCAAGGAAACCGGGAAAATCCTGCTGGTCGACTATACCGACCTGAAAAACCTGAAAACCACCGAGATCGAGGCCGAGCGCTTCCTTCACGATGGCGGTCTGGACAGCACCAAGCGTTACTTCATCACTGCGGCGAACGCGCGCAACAAGCTGGTCGTGATCGACACCAAGGAAGGCAAGCTGGTCTCGATCCAGGATACCGGCGGGCAGACGCCGCACCCGGGTCGCGGCGCGAACTTCACCCACCCGGTCTATGGTCCGGTCTGGGCGACCTCGCACCTTGGCGACGATTCGGTGGCGCTGATCGGCACCGACCCCGAGAAGTATCCCGACAATGCCTGGAAGATCATCGACAGCTTCCCGGCGCTTGGCGGCGGCTCGCTGTTCGTCAAGACGCATCCCAAGTCGAAATACCTCTATGTGGATGCGACGCTGAACCCCGAGGCCGGGATTTCGGGTTCGGTCGCGGTGTTCGACATCACCAAGATGAAGGGCGACGGCTCGGACCCCGAGTTCAAGACCCTGCCGCTGGCCGAATGGGCCGGCATCACCGAGGGGCAGCCGCGCGCCGTGCAGGCCGAGTTCAACAAGGACGGCAGCGAAGTGTGGTTCAGCATCTGGAACGGCAAGGACCAGACCTCGGCCATCGTGGTGATCGACGACAAGACGCTGGAACTGAAGAAAGTCATCAAGGACGAGCGTCTGGTCACCCCGACCGGCAAGTTCAACGTCTACAACACCAAGACCGATACCTACTGATCGCGATTGGATGAACCAAGGCAGGGGCGCGCCGCGCCCCTGCCCAGGCAGAAGGGGTTGGACATGACGGGGCAAGTTTACCTGATCGGCGCCGGACCGGGCGACCCCGAGTTGCTGACGCTGCGCGCGCTGCGCCTGATGCAGACCGCCGATGTCGTGGTCCATGACCGGCTGGTATCCGATGAAATCATGGCCTGCGTGCCCGCCCATATCCGGCGCGTTCCGGTGGGCAAGGCCGCGGGTTTCCACCCGGTCCCGCAGGACCGCATCAATGAAATTCTGGTCGAACTGGGCCGTGCCGGGCTGACCGTCGCCCGCCTGAAAGGCGGCGACCCGACCATCTTTGGCCGCGGCGGCGAGGAATACGAGGCGCTGGTCGCTGCCGGCATCCGCTGCGACTATGTGCCCGGCATCACCGCCGCGCAGGGCGCCGCCGCCTCGCTGAAGCTGCCGCTGACGCATCGCGGGCTGGCCACTGGCCTGCGCTATGTGACCGGCCACCGGGCGCGGGACGCCGAGCTTGATCTGGACTGGGCCTCGCTTGCCGATCCGCAGACGACGCTGGCGGTCTATATGGGCGCGGCCAATATCGCCCGCATCTCGGCCGAGCTGATCGCCCACGGCATGCCTGCCGACTTGCCGGTGCTGGCGGTGTCGCAGGCCTCGACCCCGCGCGAGCGGCGGCTGCGCGCCGATCTGGACGGCATCGCCGCCGCGATCCGCGACAACCCGATGCCGGCGCCGGTCCTGTTCCTGATCGGCCATGTCGCGGCGCTGGCCCCCGACGAGGCCGTGCCGCAAGAGGCGCTGGCCCCCGACCTGCTGGCGCTGGCGGCGCTGGATGCCGGCCCGATGCGCAAGCTGGCCGCGCATGGCTAGGTGGGCGGCATTGGCGCTGACCGTGGCATTGGCCGGCGGCGCGCAGGCAGGCACCGTCCCGTCCGAGCGCGCGCAGGAATTGCGCCACATGGTCCGGCAGGATTGCGGCTCGTGCCATGGGCTGCGGATGACCGGCGGCCTTGGCCGCGACATCACCCCCGCCGCGTTGGCCGGCCGCGACCCCGCCGATCTGGCGGCCATCATCCTTGACGGTATGCCCGGCACCGCCATGCCCGGCTGGCGCCCGTTGCTGACCGAGGACGAGGCCCGCTGGATCGCCGACTATCTGATGACACAGGAGCCGTGATGCTGAAGGCCCTTGCCCTTGCCCTGTTCACCCTGGCCGCGCCCTTCGCGCTGGCCCCCGCCGCCCTGGCTGACGACCTGCGCGGCACCGGCGATCTTGGCCTGATCGTGGAACGCGAGGCGGGCTCGCTTCTGGTCGTCGATCGCAGCGAACGCGCCGCCATCGGCCGGATCGAGGGTCTGGGCGATCTGTCCCACGCCAGCCTCGTCTATTCCCCGGACGAGCGTTTCGCCTATGTCTTTGGCCGCGACGGCGGCCTGACCAAGGTCGACATCCTGACGCAAAAGATCGTCAAGCGCGTGGTGCAGGGCGGCAATTCCATCGGCGGCGCGATTTCCGACGATGGCAAGCTGGTGGCGGTGTCGAATTACGAACCGGGCGGGGTCAAGGTCTTTGACGCCGAAACGCTGGATCTGGTCGCCGACATTCCCATGGGCTCGAAAACCGTGGGCATCGCCGACGTGCCGGGGGGCCGCTTTGCCGTGGCGACATGGGACACGGGCGAGGTCTGGCTGCTGGACCTTTCCGCCGATCCGGCGAAGCCTGTGATCACAAAGCTGACCGGCATCGGCGCCAACCCCTATGACGCGCTGCTGACCGGCGACGGGCGCACCTATATCGTCGGGCTGTTCGGCGAAAAGGGGCTGACGGCGGTGGACCTGTGGCAGGACCCGCCCAAGGTCACGCGCTTCCTGCCCGATTATGGCAAGAACCAGCCCGATCTGCCGGTCTACAAGATGCCGCATCTGCAAGGCTGGACGCTGGCGGATGGCGTTTTCGCGCTGCCTGCGGTGGGTCTGCACCAGCTTTTGTGGGTCGATGCCGCGAACCTGACGGAAATCGCCCGCACCGATCTGGCCGGCCAGCCGGTCTTTGCCGTCGCCCGCCCCGACAAGCGTGAAATCTGGGTGAATTTCGCGCCGCCGGACAATGGCAAGGTGCAGATCGTCGATGCCGTGACCCACAAGGTCACGGACACCCTGACCCCCGGCAAGGGCGTCCTGCACATGGAGTTCACCCCCCGCGGGCGTGAGGTCTGGCTGTCCGTCCGCGACGAGAACCGCGTCGAGGTCCGCGACGCCCGCACGCGCGAGGTGCTGGCGGAAATTCCGGCCAAGGCGCCCTCGGGCATCTTCTTCACCGACCGCGCACATCGGACGGGGTTGTGACCATGGACGAACTGGACCTGCACCTGCTCAACGACTTTCAGCGCGACCTGCCGCTGGTGACGCAGCCCTTCGCTGCCATGGCCGCCCGCCTTGGCACGACCGAGGCCGAGGTCATCGCCCGCCTGCGCCGTCTGCGGGACGCGGGCCGCATCGCGCGCGTCGGCGCGACCTGCCGCCCGAACACGGCCGGGGCCTCGACGCTGGCCGCCTTGCAGGTGCCGCCCGCCCGCATCGACGAGGTCGCCGCGCTGGTCGGGGCCGAGCCGGGCGTGAACCATTCCTATCTGCGCGAAGGCGACTGGAACCTGTGGTTCGTCGCCACCGCCGCCGGTCAGGACCGCCTTGACGCCAGCCTTGGGCGGATCGAGGCCGCGACCGGCCTGCCGGTGCTGTCGCTGCCGCTGGTCCGCGCCTTCAATATCGATCTGGGCTTTCCGCTGGACGGCCCGCGCCGCCGGATGGCGCTGGACCGCCCCGCCGATCTGTCGGCCTTGCGTCCTGGCGATGCGGGGCTGATGCAGGCGCTGTCCTCGGGCCTGCCGCTTGAGCCGCGCCCCTTCGCCCTGCTGGCCCGTGCCCTGAACCGCCCCGAGGCCGAGCTGATCGACCGTATCGCCGCGCTGGCCGAAGCGCGGCTGCTGACCCGCGTCGGCGTCATCGTGCGCCACCGCGCCCTTGGTTGGCGCGAAAACGCCATGGTCGTCTGGCAACTGCCCGAAACCGCCATCGCCACCGCCGGCCCGGCGCTGGCCGCCATTCCCGGCGTGACGCTGTGCTATCAGCGCCGCACCGTGCCGGGCCTGTGGGAATTTCCGCTGTTCTGCATGATCCACGCCCGCTCGCGCCCAGAGGCGATGGCGGTGCTGGATCAGGCCCGGGCGCTGCCGGAACTGGCCGGGGCGGATCACCGCGTCCTGTTCTCGACCCGCTGTTTCCGCCAGCGCGGTGCCACGATCACCGAGGCCGCCGCATGACCCGCCCTACCCGCCAGACCCTGCCCGAGGGCGCGCTGGACGCGACCGACCGCGCCATCCTGAACACCCTGCAAGAGGGCTTTCCCCTGACCCCGCGCCCCTTCGACGACGCCGGCGCCACCCTTGGCCTGACCGGGGACGACCTGATCGCCCGCCTGTCGCGCCTGCGCGAGATCGGCGCCATCACCCGTTTCGGCCCGTTCTTCGACGCCGCCGCCATGGGGGGCGATTTCTGCCTTTGCGCGCTGACCGCGCCAGCGGACGACTTTGACCGCATCGCCGATCTGGTCAACGCCCATCCCGAGGTCGCGCATAACTATGCCCGCGACCACGAACTGAACATGTGGTTCGTCCTCGCCACCCCCACGCCCGAGGGCATCGCCCAGACCGCCGCCCGGATCGAGGCCGAGACCGGGCTGACCGTCTGGCAATTCCCGAAATTGCAGGAGTTCTTCATCGGCTTCCGGGTGCGGGCATGAATGATCTTGACGATACCGACCGCCGCCTGATCGCCGCCACGCAGGCCGGCTTGCCGCTGGTCGCCGCCCCCTATGCACAGATCGCCGCCAGCCTCGATCTGACGGAGGCCGAGGTGATCTTTCGCCTGACCGCGTTGCAGGACCTTGGCATCATCCGCCGCATCGCCATTGCGCCGAACCACTACGCGCTTGGCATGACCGCCAACGGCATGAGCGTCTGGGACGTCGAGGACGCGCAGGCCGAAACCCTTGGCGCGCGGATCGGCGCGCTGGATTTCGTCAGCCACTGCTATCTGCGCCCGCGTGCTCCGGTCTGGCGCTATAACCTGTTCGCGATGCTGCACGGCGCCTCGCGCGCCGAGGTCGAGGGCAAGCGCGCCATCCTGCGCGACCTTCTGGGGCCGGCCTGCGCTGCCGACGATATCCTTTACTCCACCCGGATCCTGAAAAAGACCGGCCTGCGCCTGCGCGACGGCTGAAAGGGGGCCTGAATGTTCCGCCTGACCCAATACATGCACCAGATCCTGAACCCGACCCCGGCGCGCCGCCGGTCCGGCCCGGTCAAGCCGGTGGTGATCTGGAACCTGACCCGAAGCTGCAACCTGAAATGCCGCCACTGCTATACCGTGTCCGCCGACCGCCCCTTTCCGGGCGAGCTGACGCACGATCAGGCCATGTCGGTGCTGCACGACCTGTCGGATTTCCGCATTCCCGCCCTGATCCTGTCGGGCGGGGAACCCATGTCGCGCTTCGATTTCTGGGAGCTGGCCGAGGAGGCGCGGCGCCTGAACTTTCGCCACCTGTCGCTGTCCACGAACGGCACCAAGATCAACGCCGAAAACGTCGACCGGCTGGCCGATCTGGGCTTTGACTATGTGGGCATCTCGCTGGACGGGATCGGTCAGGTGAATGACTGGTTCCGCGGCGTCGAGGGCGCTTTCGATCAGGCGCTTGCCGGTGTTCGCGCCTGCAAGGCGCGCGGCGTCAAGGTGGGCCTGCGCTTCACCATCACCGACGGCAACGCCCATCATCTGCCCGCCATGCTGGATCTGTGCCGGGACGAAGGCGTGGACAAGTTCTACCTGTCGCACCTCGTCTATGCCGGTCGCGGCGACAAACACCGGGGCGAGGATACCGCCCACGACCATACCCGCCGCGCCATGGACCTGCTGATGGACCGCGCCTGGGCGACGGTCGAGGCCGGCGAGGCGTTCGAGGTTGTCACCGGCAATAACGACGCCGACGCGGTCTATTTCCTGCGCTGGGCGGAATCGCGTTTCGATGCCGCCACCGTGGCCCATCTGCGTCAGCATCTGGAGGCGTGGGGTGGCAATTCATCCGGCCTCGGCGTCGGCAATATCGACCCGCAGGGCAAGGTGCATCCCGACACCTACTGGTCGGATTACACCGTGGGCTCGGTCAAGGAACGGCCGTTCTCGGAAATCTGGACCGGCGCCGACCCGATCCTTGCCACCCTGCGCACCCGCCCCCGCCCGCTGAAAGGGCGCTGCGGGGCCTGCGCCTACAAACAGGTCTGCGGCGGCAATACCCGCATCCGGGCGCTGCAACTGACCGGCGACCCCTGGGCGGAAGATCCCGCCTGCTATCTGAACGCGGCGGAAATCGGCGTCGCCGATGCCGACCTGAACCGCGTGTCCGTCACCCCCTTCAAAGGCAAAAGCCATGATCCGGCGCATCGTTTCCTTTAGTCTTTTCGCGCTCATGCCGCTTGCCGCGCTTGCCGACCCGGCCAGCGATTACGCCGAAAACTGCGCCTCATGCCACGGCGCCGACCGCCTTGGCGGCACTGGCCCGGCGCTGATCCCCGAAACGCTGGGCCGGCTGAAGGGCATTGACGAGGTGATCGCCAAGGGCCGCCCCTCGACCCAGATGGCGGGGTTTTCGGATCAGCTTTCCGCGCAGCAGATCGCCGGGCTGGTCGATTATGTGAAGGCGCCGCTGGCGAAGTCGCCCGAATGGACGGCGCAGCAGATTGCCGAAAGCCGCCAGATGAACCCGGATTACAAGGCTGCCGACAAGCCGGTTTTCAAGGCCGATCCGATGAACATCACGCTGGTCGTCGAAACCGGCGATCACCATGTCAGCGTGCTGGACGGCGACACGTTTGCGGTGCTCGACCGCTTTGCCACGCCCTTCGCGGTGCATGGTGGCCCGAAATTCAGCCCCGACGGGCGCTATGTCTTCATCATGTCGCGCGACGGCTGGGTGCAGAAATACGACATCTGGTCCCTGCAAGAGGTTGGCCGCATCCGCGCCGGTCTCAACAGCCGCAATATCGCCATGAGCCAGGACGGAAAATGGCTGGCGGTGGCGAACTACCTGCCTGCCAGCCTGACGATCCTCTCGACCGAGGACCTTGGCGTTGCGGCCGAAATCCCGGTGACGGCGGCGGATGGCAGCGAAAGCCGGGTCTCGGCCGTCTATCAGGCGCCCAGCCGAAAATCCTTCGTGCTGGCGCTGAAGGACGCACCCGAGATCTGGGAAATCTCGACCGACCCCGACAAGCCGCTGTTCGCGCCACGCCGCATCGCGATCCGGGAATCGCTGGACGATTTCTTCTTCTCGCCCGATTACAGCAACCTGATCGGCACCAACCGCAACGGCGACAAGGGCGTGGTCGTGAACCTCGACCAGGGACGCGAGATCGCCGAGCTGCCCTTGCCCGGCATGCCGCATCTGGGCTCGGGCATCACCTGGGAACGCAATGGCCGCCGCGTCATGGCGACGCCGCATCTGAACGAAGGGGTGCTTTCGGTCATCGACATGCAGGACTGGACGCTGATCGACCAGATCAAGACGCCCGGTCCGGGTTTCTTCCTGCGCAGCCACCACACCAGCCCCTATCTTTGGGCGGACGTGTTCTTCGGCCCGAACAAGGACCAGATGCTGGTCATCGACAAACAGACGCTGAAGATCGTCAAGACGCTGAAACCCTTCCCGGGCAAGACCTTCGCCCATGCCGAATTCACCCGCGACGGCCGCTACGTCCTCGTTTCGCTATGGGAGGACGACGGCGCCGTGGTGGTCTATGATGCGAAAACGCTGGAAGAGGTGAAGCGCCTGCCGATGCGCAAGCCTTCGGGGAAATACAATGTCTGGAACAAGATCACCTTCGAGGACGGAACCAGCCACTGAGGAACCGGGCCGCTGGCCGGTCTGGAAACTGGCGATCCTGCTTTACCCCTTTGCGGGCACGGCGGTCTGGATCAACCTGTTCATGCTGTCGCTGCTGACAAGCTGGCTCGGCCTGCCGGTCCTTTCGCCCCATATGGCGGCGCTTCTGGCGCTGCCCCTCGGGCTGCCCGCCACCTGGGCGGCAGGCCGCTGGATCCGCAGCCTGATGGATCGGGCCGCGCCCAGGAAGCCGGCGGCCTGACCGCTTCTTTCATGTCCAAATATCCCGGGGGGACGCCTTGTGCGTCCCGTCGAGGGACGCGCAAGGCGTGGGGGGCAGAGCCCCCCGGCCCTACATCGCCGCCTCGAACAGGGCGCGCGTATTCTCGCGCGTCATCTCGACCGGGTTGCCGCCGCAGGACGGATCCTCCAGCGCCATCTCGGTCAATTCGTCCAGCCGCGCGGCCTCGACGCCCATGGCGGTCAGGTTCGCGGGAATCCCCAGTTCAGACCGCAGTTCCATCACCCGGCCGCGGAAGCCGTCGAAGCCGCCCTTGATGCCAAGATAATCGGCGGCGCGGGCCAGCCGCTCCTCGATCGCGGGGCGGTTGAAGTCCAGCACCATCGGCATGACGACCGCGTTGGTGGTGCCGTGATGGGTGCCATAGACCGCACCGACCGGGTGGCTGAGGCTGTGAATCGCGCCCAGGCCTTTCTGGAACGCCACCGCGCCCATGGCGGCGGCCGCCATCATCTGCGCGCGCGCCTCAAGATCGCCCGGCACCGCATAGGCGCGGGGCAGGTATTCGTTCACCAGCCGCATCCCCTCCAGCGCGATGCCCTGGCTCATCGGGTGGAAGAACGGGCTTGAATAGGCCTCAAGGCAATGGGCGAAGGCGTCCATGCCGGTGCCGGCGGTGATGAATTTCGGCATCCCCACCGTCAGTTCCGGGTCGCAGATGGTGACCGCGGGCATCAGCTTCGGGTGGAAGATGATCTTCTTCTTGTGCGTCGCCGAGTTGGTCAGCACGCCCGCGCGCCCGACCTCGGAGCCGGTGCCGGCGGTGGTCGGCACGGCGATGATCGGGGCGATCCTGCTGGCATCGGCGCGGGTCCACCAGTCGCCGATATCCTCAAGATCCCAGACGGAAACCGTCTGACCGGCCATCAGCGCGATCATCTTGCCCAGATCCAGCGCCGAGCCGCCGCCGAAACACACCACCCCGTCATGGCCGCCGGCCTTGTAGACGGCGATGCCGGCTTCCATGTTGTGTTCGTTCGGGTTCGGATCGACATCGGAAAACACCGCGCGGCCAAGGCCCGCGGCCTCAAGGATGTCCAGCGCCTGCGCGGTGATCGGCAGGGTGGCCAGCGCCTTGTCGGTGACCAGCAGCGGCCGGGTCATGCCCACCGCCTTGCACTGTTCGGCCAGTTCCGCGATGCGGCCGGCCCCGAATTTGATCGCGGTCGGATAGGACCAGTTTGCGCGCAGGCTCATTTCGTCACCTTCTTCAGATGGTAGGATTTGGGCCGGGTCACGGCCAGATAACCCAGGTTCGACAGTGCAGCGCCCCGCCCGGTATCCTTGCAGCCGGTCCAGCACAAGGCCGGGTCAAGATAGTCGCAGCGGTTCAGGAACACGGTGCCGGTCTCAAGCTGCGCGCCGATCTCGGCCGCGGCCTCGGCATCGGCGGTCCAGATCGAGACCGTCAGCCCGTAATCGCAATCGTTCATCAGCGCGATGGCTTCGGCATCGCCGGAAACCGGCATGATGCCGACCACCGGGCCAAAGCTTTCCTCGCGCATCACCCGCATGTCATGGCTCACATCGACAAGGATCTGCGGCGCCAGATAGGCGCCGCCATCGTCAGCCGGGAAGGCGGCGGGGTCGATCAGCGCGCGGGCGCCCTGCGCCACCGCCTCGGCGACCTGACCGCGTACCAGCTCGGCAAAGCGGCGATGCGCCATCGGACCCATGGTGGTCTCGGGGTCGTTCGGGTTGCCCAGCCGCTGGCCCATCACCCATGCCGCGGCCTTTTCCACGAAGGCGTCATACAGGCTTTCATGGACATAGATGCGCTCGATCCCGCAGCAGCACTGGCCGCTGTTGAACATGGCGCCATCCATCAGCCCGTCCACGGCGGCGTCCAGATCGGCATCGGCGCGAACATAGCCGGGGTCCTTGCCGCCGAGCTCCAGCCCGGTGGCGGTGAAGGTGCCGGCCGCCGCGCGCTCGATCGCCTGACCGCCCCGGACCGAGCCGGTGAAGTTCACAAAGCCGAAGCTGCGCTCGGCGATCAGATCCTCGGTCGTCTGGTGGTCAAGAACGACATTCTGGAACACATCCGCCGGCACGCCGCCCTGATGCAGCGCCAGAGCCAGCCGCTCGCCGGCCAGAAGGGTCTGGCTGGCGTGTTTCAGGATCACCGCATTTCCGGCGATCAGGGCGGGCACGATGGTGTTCACGGCGGTCAGGAACGGATAGTTCCACGGCGCGATGACAAAGACGACGCCCACCGGCTCGCGCCGGATTTCGCGGCGAAAGCGGTCGCTGTCCTCGGCCACCATGGGGGCCAGCGCCTCGGCGGCGATGGCCGACATATAGGCGGTGCGCTCGTTCACGCCGCCGAATTCGCCGCCATAACGCACCGGGCGGCCCATCTGCCCGGCAAGTTCGCGCACCACGTCATCCTTCATCGTGTTCAGCGCGGCAATGCCCGCCTGAACCTTGGCGATCCGGTCGGCAAGCGGCAGCGCCGCCCATGCCGGCTGGGCGGCGCGGGCGCGGGCGACGGCGGCGCGGGCCTCGGCCCCGGTCAGGGGCGTGCGCTCGGCGTAAACCGCGCCATCCGCCGGGGAAATCAGCTTGATCGTCTGGGTCATGTCATCCTCATCATGCCGGGCGGGGCCGGCGAAATCCTGTCAGGCGCGTTCAAAACCATGGGCCAGTTCCCAATCGGTCACCACGCGGTCATGTTCCTCAAGCTCCCATTCGGCTGCGCGCAGGTAATGGTCAATCACCTGATCGCCAAGGGCCGCGCGCAGCATGGCCGAGCCGTCCAGCGCCTGTGCCGCCGCGCCCAGCGTTTTCGGGATCTGGCGGGCGCTTTGCGCGGCATAGGCGTCGCCGGTGAATTGCGGCTCAAGCGCCAGCTTGCGTTCAATCCCGTCAAGGCCGGCGGCCAGAAGCGCGGCGCAGGCCAGATAGGGGTTCAGGTCGGCGCCGCCGATGCGGCATTCGACGCGCACGCCGCGGGTGCCGTCGCCGCAGACGCGGAAGCCGGCGGTGCGGTTGTCGATGGACCAGATCGCCTTCGTCGGCGCGAAAAGCCCAGTGACGAAGCGCTTGTAGCTGTTGACGTAAGGCGCAAGGAAATAGGTCAGCGCCTGCGCATGGGCCAGTTGCCCGGCCATGTAATGCCGCATCAGGCCCGACATGCCATGTTCGGCGCCGGGGTCGTGAAAGGCGTTGGCGCCGTCCCGGAACAGCGACTGGTGGACATGGCTCGACGAGCCCGCCTTGCCATGGCGGTATTTCGCCATGAAGGTCGCGGACTGGCCATGCGCCTGCGCGATTTCCTTGGTCGCGGCCTTGACCAGCACATGCATGTCGGCCGTGTCCAGCGCGTCCGAGTATTTCACGTTGATTTCGTGCTGGCCGGCCTCGGCCTCGCCCTTCGAGTTCTCGACCGGGATGCCGGCGCCGTAAAGGCCGTTGCGCAGCGCGCGCATCACCGGCTCGTCGGCGAAGGTGCCGGTCAGGGCGTAATCGACATTGTGGCGCGCGGTGGGGGTCAGGGCGCGATAGTCGTTGTCGAACAGGTCCTTGTAACCCTCGGCGAACAGGAAGAATTCCAGTTCCGTCGCCATCATCGGCTCATAGCCCATGGCGCGGGCCCGCGCGATCTGGCGGCGCAGGACGCTGCGGGGCGCGTGCGGCACAAGGTCATGCGTGCGGTGGTCGTAAAGATCGACCATGCAGAAGGCGGTGCCCGGCGCCCATGGCAGGCGGCGCAGCGTGGCAAGGTCGGGCTTCATGGTATAGTCGCCATAGCCCGCCGCCCAGCTTGTCGCGCCGTAGCCCTGCACGGTGTTCATCTCAAGATCCGTGGCCAGCAGATAGTTGCAGCAATGGGTTTCGTCATGGTTTTCAAGGAAATGCGCGGCGTGGAAGCGCTTGCCCATCAGGCGGCCCTGCATGTCGGCAAGGGCGACCATGACGGTGTCGATCTCGCCGGCCTGAACGGCGGCGCGCAGAGAGTCCAGGGTCAGGTTCGCGGGCATGGGTTACTCCGGGTGGAAAGGGGCGCGCCGGGACTGGCGCGCCCCGCTGTCAGGGCGCGCCGGTCACGAATAGCGATAGGGAGGTCCGGCCTTGGCCATCGCCTCGTTATATTCCTTGATCTTGGCGACGACGCGGGCCTTGACCTCGGATTCGGCGGCGATCTCGTCCCAGAATTCGCGGGCGGCGGCCTCGACCGTGTCCCATTCGGCGGCGGGAATGGTGGTCAGCTTCATCTTGTCGCCGGTGACGCGCAGCTTGGCCTCGCCCGACCAGTACCAGTGCTGGCGATAGTAATGCGACTGGTCGAAGACGGCCTTCATCAGTTCCTTCAGATGCTCGGGCACCTCGTCCCAGCGTTTCTGGTTGGCGAAGAAATGCCCGATCCACGCGCCCGAGATGCTGTTGGTCAGGAAATGCCCGGTCGCGCCCGCCCAGCCGACGGTGTAATCCTCGGTGATGCCGGACCAGGCGACGCCGTCCAGCTCGCCGGTTTGCAGGGCGACCTCGATATCCTCCCATGGCAGGGTGACGGGCACGACGCCGAATTTCGCCAGGAAACGCCCGGCAGTCGGGAAGGTGAAGACGCGCTTGCCTTTCAGGTCGGCAAGGCTGTTGATCGGCTGCTTGGTGGCAAAGTTGCACGGGTCCCACGACCCGGCCGAGATATGCTGGATGCCTTGCGCGGCGTATTGCTCCTTCCAGATCTCATCAAGGCCGTAATGGTTGAACAGCGCCGGCACATCCAGCGAATAGCGCAGCGCAAAGGGGAAGTAGCCGCCAAAGACGGTCACCTCGGTCGGGCTGGCCATGCTGTCATCGTCGGATTGCACGGCGTCGATGGTGCCGTTCTGCATGGCGCGGAACAGCTCGGCCGTGGGCACAAGCTGGTCGGCATAGTAAAGCTCGATCTCCATCTGGCCGTTGGCGATCTTGTTGAAGGCCTCGACGGCGGGCTTGCAGACATGCTCGCCCAGGGCCGCGCCGGCATAGGTCTGCATGCGCCATTTCAGGGGTGCCCCTTGCGCAAGCGCGGGCGCGGCCAATGCGCTGGCGCCGGCGGCAAGGGTGCCATGGGTCAGGAACTTGCGTCTGGTGGTCATGTTCTTTCCTCCCTGCTTGGTTATTGTCCGTAAATCGACTGGGGCAGCCACATGGCGATGCCCGGGAATGCGATCACCAGCGCCAGCGTCAGCACCATGATCAGCACGAAGGGCAGGACCGAGCGATAGATCACCCCCAGCGTGAAATCGCGCGGCGCCATGGCCCGCATCAGGAACAGGTTATAGCCAAAGGGCGGGGTCAGATAGGCGATCTGGCAGGTGATCGTGTAAAGGATGCCATACCAGATCAGATCGAAGCCAAGGCTGCGCGCAAGGCCCACATAGATCGGCGCGACGATGACCAGCATCGCCGTGTCGTCCAGAAACATCCCCATGAAGATGAACGTCGCCTGCATCAGCAAAAGCACCTGCAAGGGCGTCAGGTGGAACTGGCCCAGAAACAGGTCCTCGATGGCGCGGCCGGCGCCAAGGCCGTCGAAGACCGCGCCGAAGCTCAGCGCCGCCATGATGATCAGCATGAACATGCAGGTGATGGCCAGCGTCTGCCGGGTCGCCACCTCGAACACATGACGGGTGAAGCGGCCCTTGATGACGGCGGCCAGCACGGCGGCCAGCGCGCCCACGACGCTGCTTTCCGTCAGCGAGGTCCAGCCCTTGACGAAGGGGATCATCATCGCAGCAAAGATCACCAGCGGCAGGACGCCCGCGCGCAGCAGCCGCAACCGCTCGGCCCAGGTGATGGCGGCGCGTTCCTCGGGGGGCATGGGCGGCGCAAGTGCGGGGTTCAGCCATGTGCGGATCAGGATATAGACGATGAACAGCCCCGCCATCAGCAGGCCCGGCCCGATCCCCGCCAGCCAAAGCTGGCTGACCGGCTGGCGCGCGATCAGCGAATACAGCACCAGCACGACCGAGGGCGGGATCAGGATGCCAAGGCTGGACCCCGCCTGAATGACACCCGAGATCATCGGCTTGTCATAGCGGTGCTTGACCAGTTCCGGCAGCGCGATGGTGGCGCCGATGGCCATGCCCGCCACCGAAAGCCCGTTCATCGCCGAAATCAGCACCATCAGCAGGATCGTCCCGATGGCAAGACCGCCCGGCAAGGGGCCGAACCAGACATGGAACATGCGGTAAAGATCCTCGGCCAGCCGGGATTCCGACATGACATAGCCCATGAAGACGAACATCGGCAGCGTCAGCAGCGCGTTCCACTTCATCAGCTTCATCACCGCCGAAAAGCCCATGTCGGTGCCGCCCGGTCCCCAAAGCGCCAGCGCCGCCACCACCGCGACAAAGCCGATGGCGCCAAAGACCCGCTGCCCGGTGATCATCATCAGCAGCATGGTCGAGAACATCAGCGTGGCGATCCATTCGTAGCTCATCTGTCGACCTCGCCGGAGAAGGGCATCGGGATATCGACCCCGCGGATGATGGCGATGTCTCGGATCAGGTGGGCGATGGCCTGAAGGATCATCAGCGCAAAGCTCAGCGTGATGATCAGCTTGATCGGCCACAGGGGCGGGCGCCACGCGCTTGGCGCGCGCTCGCCGATTTGCAGGCTATAGGCGGTGCTGTCCACCGCCCCCCACAGCATCACGCCCAGATAGAACATCAGGCAGAAGACGGTGAAGATGTCCCATGCCGCCTGCCGCTTTACCGGCAGGCGCGCGTAAAGCAGGTCCATGCGCACATTGGCGCCAAGCTGCATCGAATAGGGTGCGCCCAGCAGGTAATAGGCGACCAGCGTGAACTGCGCCATCTCAAGCGTCCAGAGCGAGGGGATATTGGCGATCTTGGTGATCGAGGACCAGAGCAATATCCCCATGATCGCGAACAGCAGATACATGGCGGCGCGGCCGATGCGGTAATTCACCGCCTCGATGCGCCGCACATAGCTGATTGCCCAGTTCGGCATCATCCAACCTCATCGATGGCGGCAAGGATCGCGGGGGCAAGGCGGGCGGCCATGCCGGCCTCGGCCTCGGGCGTCGCGATCAGGTCGTTGCGGATTTCCAGCATGGCATGCGGCAGGCCCAAGGGCGTGGCGTGCCGCGCCAGCATATGCGCCACGCCGTCGGCGGCGCTGTAGGGTTCGTTCAGCCGCGTCAGCAGCCCGGTCTCCTGCCGGGCGATGGCGCGGGCCAGCCGGTCGTCGGCATCGTGGATGACGCCGAATTCGACCGCGCGCGGCTGGCCGAAATAGACCGGCGTAAAGCTGTGGACGGTGACCAGCACCGGACGCTGGCCCTGCGCCAGCCGGCAGGCCAGCAGCTCGGACAGTGCCGCGTGAAAGGGCAGGTAATGCGCGCGGGTGCGGGCCAGCCGCTCGGGCGCCGGCAGGTCGGCATTGCCGGGAATGTCATGAACCTCGCTGCGGGCGGGCATGGCGCCGGGCGCGTGGGGCGGGCGGTTCAGGTCATAGATCAGCCGCGAGGCGGTGGCGTGGATCAGCGGCGCCTTCAGCGCCTGCGCCAGCCCGCGCGCCAGTCCCAGCGCGCCCGGGTCCCAGGCGATATGGGCGCGGCGCTGGTCGTCCGTCAGCCCCAGCGCGCCGTCCCATGGCGGCGGAAAGCGGTTCGAGGCATGTTCGCAGACAAGGACCACGCGGCCGGGCGCATCCCGGCCTTCGATCTGGTAGAATGGTCCGTGATCGGTCATCGCAGCCCCCCTTTGTCATACAGGCTGGATCAGCGACCTTGCGTCTGTCAATTACTTTTCAGGACAGGTTTTTCTGTTACGATTATTACGGCTCTTGCCCCGCGAATGTTCCGCCCCTTGCCCGAAGGATCAGCCCATGTCCGACGACCCCGCCCCCGCAGGCATGATCGAGGACCGCCTGGCCCAGCGGTTCCCGGCGCTGACGCCCTCGGAACGGCTGCTGGCGGGACATCTGACGCGGCATTACCCGGTGGCGGGGCTCGGCTCGATGCCGCAGCTTGCGCGCGAGGCGGGCGTGTCCACGCCGACCGTTCTGCGGCTGGTGCAAAAGTTGGGCTTTCGCGGCTATCCCGATTTTCAGACCCAGCTTCGCGCCGAGGTCGAGGCACGGCTGGAATCGCCCCTGTCCAAACATGCGCGCTGGACCCATGGCGTGCCGCAGACGCATATCCTGAACCGCTTTGCCGATGCGGTGCTGACCAATCTTTCGGTGACGCTGGGCCGCATCGATCATGCCGAATTCGATGCCTGCGCGGCGATGCTGGCCGACCCGGGGCGGCGCATCTATGTGACCGGCGGGCGAATCACCCATGCGCTGGCCGATTACCTTGTCACGCAACTGGGCATCGTGCGGGCGGATGTGACGGTGCTGGGCGGCCTGTCGAACGCCTGGCCGCCGGTGCTGCTGGACCTGCGGCGGGGCGATGTGCTGATCGTCTTTGACATCCGCCGCTATGAAAGCGCCATCCTGCAACTGACCGAACTGGCGGCCGAGCAGGGGGCCGAGATCGTGCTGATCACCGATCCCTGGGTCAGCCCGATCGCCGCCCATGCGCGGTTCCGCTTTTCGGCGCAGATCGAGGTGCCCTCGGCCTGGGACAGTTCGGTGGCGCTGCTGGTGCTGGTCGAAACCCTGCTGGCCGCCGTGCAGGAACATACCTGGCCCGAAACCGAGGCGCGGATGAAGCGGCTGGAATATCTTTACGACCGCGCCAGCCTGTTCCGGCGCGGCAAGCCGGGCGACAGTCGCCGCCCAGCGGAATAGCGCGCCTCAGCGGCAGCGGGACGGGTTCACGCCGGCGGCCCTCAGCCCCCATTCCGTCATCTGGGCCACCAGTTGCTGGCCGGCGACGTCGAAGGCCGGCACAAGATCGTCGGTCTTGGTCGAGGGCGCCTCGGCCGAGGTGGCGAAATGGCCGCGTGCGACCACGGTCGAATCCGCCTCGCGCACCATCTGGGCATCGACGGTCAGCTTGACGATGGCGCCCTTGCCCGCGACCTCGGCGTTGAAGTCGTTGATTTCGCTGATGATGGCATAGTCGCCGACGCTGCCCAGCGGCGCGCGCCCGACATGGTTGAAGACGTCATAGACGCCAAAGCCGCGCACCAGCAGCGTTTGCAGCGTCACCGGCACCGTGTCGCCCCAGCGCGCATCCGGCAGGTATTGCGTCTGCAAGGCCGAGGGCCGGATCATGATGCGTTCGGTATCCAGCGTGCCGCGGGTCTTGGGCAGCTCGATGATCAGCTCGGTCACGCGGCCGCGACCGCATTTCTTCGGCACGTCCGACGGCGGGCGCAGCTCGAACACGTCGCGGTCGGGTTCGCCCTGCAACGCGCTGAGGGCGCCGCAGCCGGGCAGGGCAAGGGTCAGGCCAAAAGCCAGAAGGGTGGCGGCGGAAAGGCGCATCTTTATCTCCTCAGGCGAAAATCAGCGGCGGAAGTCAGCGGCGGAAATCGGGGGTTTTCGGCCCCGACAGGACCCGGGACGGGTTGCGTTTCAGCGACGAGACCAGCTCGTTCACGTTGTCGGCGACATTGCGCAGCGTGGTGGCAAGGCGCGTATATTGCGGCAGGCCGTCCTGGGTAAAGGCGACGACGCCGCCGCGCGCGCCATCGACCATGCCGCGCAGGCTGCTGAACGCGTCATTGGCCGAGGCGGCGGCGCCGCGGACATGTTCGACGATGCCGGGAATGTCGGTCGCAAGGGTGTCGATGGCGGTGTTCGCCTTGCCCAGCGTGACGCGCAGATCGGATGCGACCGGACCGATTTCGGTATTGATGATGCGGTCGGCGCCATCGAAGGTGCGCGCGGCCGAGCCCATCGCATCCTTGGTGACCTGGATCAGCGGATCGGCATTGTCCAGCGTCGTGCGCAGCCGGCTGACCAGCGGCGGCAGTTCGTCGCGCATCGTGCCGGCGGTGTCGTTCAGGCTGGCGGTCAGCGTCTTCAGATCGCCCGAGATATAGCCGCGCGCCTCGTCCAGCGTCGCGGTGGCCGAGGCCAGCGCCTTGTCGGCATTGCCGGCGCTTTCGGTGATCTTTTTCAGCGTGGTGTCGGCGGTCTCGGACAGGGGGCCCAGCTTGTCGCCGAAGTCCTTGAAGTTGTTGGCCGCGTCCGCGATGGACTTGGTCGCGTCACTGACATCGGCCAGCGCCTTGTCGATATTGCCGCTGGAGCGTTCGACATTGGTCAGGATGTTGCGCACGCGGGTCTGGTTTTCGTCCCCCAGCAGCACGGTCAGTTGCGCGGCCACGGTGTTCAGCCGCGCGATCATCTGCGGCCCCTCGTTGCTGAGCGTCTGCAGGACCGAATCGTTGCCCACGATGATCGGCGTGCGGCCATCCTTGCCGGTCAGCCGCGGCGAGCCGGGCGTCCCCGAGGTGATGGCGACGTTCGAGACGCCGGTAACGCCCTGGCTGACCAGCGAGGCGGTCGAATCCTCGCGCACGGGCGTGTCCTCTTCGACCTCGACACGAACGCGCACGACGCCGTTGTCGTCATCGGCCAGCTGCATGTCGATGACCTTGCCGACGCTGAGACCGGCGAATGTCACCTCGGACGAGACGCCGATCCCCGACACCTCGGTGAAGTAAATGTCGTAATAGGCGAACTGGCGGTTGATCTGCAGTTTCGCGAACCACATCAGGAACAGCAGGATCCCCGCGAAGCCCAGGATGGTGAAGGCGCCGATCAGGACGTAATTGGCCTTGGTTTCCATCAGCCCTGCTCCTTACCTTCTTCGACCGAGAATGCCGCGCGGGCGCGCGGACCGTGGAAATACTCGTGAATCCATGGATCGTCTACTTTCAGCAGTTCAGCGATGGTGCCGGTGGCCAGCACGCGCTTTTGCGACAGGACCGCGATCCTGTCGCAACAGGTATGCAGCGTATCAAGGTCATGCGTCACCATGAAAACCGACAGGTTCAGGGAATCGCGCAGTTCAAGGATCAGCCGGTCGAAGCCGTCCGCGCCGATCGGGTCCAGCCCGGCGGTCGGTTCGTCCAGAAAGACGATCTCGGGGTCCAGCGCCAGCGCGCGCGCAAGGCCCGCGCGCTTGACCATGCCGCCCGACAGGTCGGCCGGGCTTTTGTCATTGGCAAGCCAGGGCAACCCCGCCATCGAGACCTTCAGTTCCGCCAGCGCCGAGCGCGTCTCGGGCGACAGGCCGGGGACGGCGTTCAGCGGCACCTCGACGTTTTCGCGCACGTTCAGCGACGAAAACAGCGCCCCGCTTTGAAACAGCACGCCCCAGCGGCGCTCCAGCGCCTCGCGCGCGGGGCCCGACAGCTTGGTGATGTCCTCTCCGAACACCTTGACGCTGCCCGCCACCGGCCGGTTCAGCCCGACGATGCTGCGCAAAAGCACCGACTTGCCGGTGCCCGAGCCGCCGACAATGCCCAGGATCTCGCCCCGGCGCAGGTCCAGGTCCAGGTTTTCATGCACGACATGGGTGCCGAACTGGTTCTTGAGGCCGCGGACCTCGATCACGTTGTCGGTCACAGGATCGGTCACAGGCCCACCTCGGAAAAGAAGATCGAGAACATCGCGTCCGCCACGATCACCGCGAAAATCGCCTGCACGACCGCGCCCGATGTCTGCGCGCCCAGCGATTCCGCGTCATTGCCGACCTTCATGCCGGCGCGGCAGCCGATTATGCCGATGATGACGGCAAAGATCGGCGCCTTGCTCAGGCCGACGAAGACATGGCTGACATCGGTATCCGACAGCAGCCGATAGGTGAACATCGAGGGCGAGATGCCAAGGTCGATCCAGGCCATCAACCCGCCGCCCAGAAGCCCCGACACATCCGCGATCAGCCCAAGGATCGGCAGGGTGATGACCAGCGCCAGCACGCGCGGCAGCAGCAGCACCATGTCGGGGTCCAGCCCCAGTGTGCGCATGGCGTCGATTTCCTCGTTCATCTTCATCGACCCGATCGAGGCCGTCAGCGCCGAGGCGGTTCGCCCCGCCACGACGATCGCGGTCAGCAGGATGCCCAGCTCGCGCAGGACGGCGATGGCGATCAGGTCGACGACAAAGATCTCGGCCCCGAACCGCTTGAGCTGCGAGGCGCCCTGAAACGCCAGCACGATGCCGATCAGAAACGACATCAGCGCCACGATGGGCACCGCGCGCACGCCGGTTTCCTGGCAGTGATAGACCAGCGAGGTCAGGCGGAAATCGCGCGGATGCCGGATCGCGCGCAGGATCGAGGCAAGGAACCGGCCCAGATATTCGGCCAGTTCGCGCATGTAGATCAGCCCGTTGACAAGACTGCGCCCGGTATCGCCGCAGGCGGCACGCCAGCCGGTCGGCGGCGGCGCCACCTTGTCGGGCGTGGGCGTGGCCTTGCGCACCGTCTCAAGCAGGCTGGCCTGCGCCGCGCCCAGCCCTTGCAGGCTGGCGCCGTCGCGTTCGCGCGCCGCAAGATATAAGGCCGCGGCCGTATCCAGCCGCTTGACGCCGGCAAGGTCGATCAGCCGCGCCGAGCCGGCCTCGGCCGGCAGCGATTCCAGCGTCCAGACAGTGAAATCGCCGCTAAGCCGCAGCGCGCCATCGGCGGTGGTCGCGGTCAGTTCGGGTGCTGTGGGGGGGCTGGCCATGGCGGTCCTGAAATGATTACCTGCTTTTTCTCTGGGGAATGCCGGGGCTTGTCAAACGCCATGTCTGGCGGTGCCCCGACGTCGCGGGCGGCTGGCCCGGCCTGGGCGGGGCATCGCCGGTCATGCCTGCATGGCGCGCATCAGGCGCACCGGCTCGGTCCGGGCAAGGCGCAGGACATGCGCCATATAGGGCTGGTGCAGATCCTCGGTCCGCACGGCGGCGTAAAGCCGCCGCAAAAGCCCGTTCCGGCCCAGCGGCAGGCGCACCAGTTCGGGGTTGCCGGCCTGCGCGCGCAAGACCCAGTCCGGCATCACCGCGACCCCCCGCCCCGAGGCGATCAGCATCAGCGCGATGGCAGTCTGTTCGACCTGCCGCACATGCGCGGGTTCAATCCCCGCAGGGTCAAGGAATTGCGAGAACACGTCCAGCCGCGCGCGCTCCATCGGATAGGTGATCAGCGTCTCGCCGGCCAGATCGGCGGGTTCGGCATAGCCCTTGGCGGCCAGCGGGTGACTGGCCGCGACCACCATCGTCGGGGCATAGTCGAACAGCGGCTGGAAGGTGACGTCCGCCATGTCCTCGGGGTCCGAGGAAATCACCATGTCCACCTGCCCGCGTTGCAGCGCCGGCAGCGCCTTCAGCGCCAGGCTGGAGCGGATGTCCAGGTCGACCTCGGGCCAGGCGCGGCGGAACTGGTCCAGCACCGGCAACAGCCAGTCATAGCAGTGATGGCATTCCATCGCGACATGCAGCCGCCCGGCGCGGCCCAGTTCGACGGCGCGGAACTCGGCCTCGGCGGCGTCGATCATCGGCAAGACCTGCTCGGCCGTGCGCAAAAGGCGCATGCCCGCGGCGGACAGGCGCAGGGGCTTGGTCTTGCGCAGGAACAGCTCGACCCCGGCCTGTTCCTCAAGCGCCTTGATCTGGTGCGACAGCGCCGATTGCGTCAGGTTCAGCACCTCGGCCGCGCGGGCAAGCCCGCCCTGATCGTGGATCGCGCGCAGGCTGCGAAGATGGCGAAGTTCCAAATGCATCTTGAGCGTGCCTCATGACGATCTTGAAGATTATGAATTTGTCTCACGTCGCGGGACATGGCACAAGCAGGCTGCGAAAGGACCTCGTCATGCCCAATACCACCCCCGCCGTCAGCTTTGAATTCTTTCCGCCGCGCAACATGGACCAGTCGTTCCGCCTGTCCGAGACGGCGCGCGCATTGGCCCCGCTGGCGCCGGATTTCGTGTCGGTGACCTATGGCGCGGGCGGCACCACCCGGCAGTTGACGCATGAGGCGGTGACGGCGCTGGCCAGCCATTACGGGCTGAACGTCGCCGCGCACCTGACCTGCGTCGATGCCACGCGCGAGGAAACGCTGCAGATCGTCGCCGATTACGCCGCCGCCGGCGTGAACGAGATCGTCGCCCTGCGCGGGGACGCGCCGCAGGGGCATGACCGCTTCACCCCCCATGCCGATGGCTTTGCCAGCTCGGTCGAGCTGATCGAGGCGATTGCTGCGCGCGGCGACATGACCATCCGCTGCGGCGCCTATCCCGAGCCGCATCCCGACAGCCCCGATACCGCTGCCGACGTGGCCTGGCTCAAGCGCAAGGTGGATGCCGGCGCCTCCAGCGCGATCACCCAGTTCTTCTTTGACGCGGAAACCTATTTCCGCTTTCGCGATCAATGCGTTGCGGCGGGGATCTCTGCGCCGATCCTGCCCGGCATCCTGCCGATTCAAAGCTGGGCCGGCACCCGCCGTTTCGCCGAGCGCTGCGGCACCGCCGTCCCGCAATGGGCCGAGGACGCCTTCGCCGCCGCCGGCAAGGACGGCGAAGCGCAGCTGGCGCTGGATGTCTGCGTGCGCCTGTGCGAGCGTCTGGTCGCCGAGGGCGTCGACCGGCTGCATTTCTATACGCTGAACAAGCCGGAACTGGTCCTGAAGGTCTGCGCCGCCCTGGGCGTCACCGCCAAGCGCGACATGTCGCAGGTCGCCTGATTGTCGCAGCTTGCCTGAGCTTGGAGGCCGGGCAGCGGGCCTTGCGCGATCAGGGTTTCCTGCCGGTCTGCCATGGTGCCGGTGCGGGGTCGATTCCTCTGGGCCAGACCCCGACAAAGGCCACGCTGCGCCAGTGCCGTGTTGATCCATGCTGTGTTGGCGAGGCGCTGGCCGTGACAGGCCGCCATCGGTCGGGCCAACGCCAGCAGCCCCGGCCGCCCTGCGTCGTCATATCTAAGCAGCATAGCTATGCAGCGCCGATTCCGACGCCCGGCAGGCCGTCGTTTTGTCCTTGACCGGCATGAGAAGGTGGGAAAGTTTCCCAGCTCCCAGCTCCCAGCTCCCAGCTCCCAGCTCCCAGCTCCCAGCTCCCAGCTCCCAGCTCCCAGCTCCCAGCTCCCAGCTCCCAGCTCCCAGCTCCCAGCTCCCAGCTCCCAGCTCCCAGCTCCCAGCTCCCAGCTCCCAGCTCCCAGCTCCCAGCTCCCAGCTCCCAGCTCCCAGCTCCCAGCTCCCAGCTCCCAGCTCCCAGCTTTCGGCGTTCAGCGCCGTCGCCTTGCCCGTTGTTGTTCGGTGTCCTCCTCTCTGATGGGAAGGTCCTGCAGCGCGGGCGGCGGCAGGGGGGCGGCGTCGCTTTGCGGCATGGCGGACGGCACCTCATTGCGGGCGGCGTTGGACTTCGTCAGTTCCGCCTCGACCTCGTCGATCAGGTCCATGCGCATTGCCGCGGCGCCAGCCATCGCCATCTCGTCCAACCCCATATCGACCATCGCCATTTCGGGCGTCGTCGCATCGGGTGCGTCGGTCGGCCGGGCCGCGCCATCGCGGGGCGTTTTGCGGCGGCGGTGCGGGCGGGCAGGGGCGGCATCGGTCAGCGCGCCGGTCAGCAGCGCCGGGCCGGTATAGGGGCGGGGCACCGAGGGATGCAGCGCCTCGGACGGGTCGGCGCCGGCAAGGCGGGGCGCGCGCGCAAGAAACGCCTTGCCCCAGCTTCGCCAGGACCCGACCGAGGGCGCCGTCGCATCGCAGGGGAAATGCGCCTCCCAGCCCAGGGGCAGGGGCAGGCCAAAGCTTTCGGCCCGCGACATCATCCAGACCAGCGGGATATTGGCCAACGGCCGGGCATATTCCAGCCCGCTGAGCTGGCCGCCGACATCGGGGTGGCAGCCGCGGAACCACATCTGTTCGACCTGCCCGGCCGTGCCGGTGCTGTCCCAGATCACCGGCTGGAAGGCGGCGCGGGTTTCGTCCAGCGCCAAGGCCTGCACGCCATGTTCGACCTCGGCCCCAAGGTGGCTGTCGTGAAAGCGGAAGCGCGGCTCGGTCAGCATCCACAGCAGCGGCAGCCGCAGCCCCAGCACCGTCACCGTGTCAAAGACGCCGATCATGCGAATCGGTACGCTGGCGTGGCATAGCGCCGGGTCCAGCCGCTGCTTGACGCCGCCGTGCCCGCCCATGCGGTAATGGTCCCACGCGCGCTGGATGTTGGCGCGGGTGGCGTGGGCGGGTTTCAGCAGGCCGACATGATTGATCATCCCGGCCAGCGAGCGCACGCCAAAGGCGCCCCGCGAATAACCAAAGAAGAACAGCGGGTTGCCCGGCCGCCATTCGCGCGCCAGCCAAGCATAGGCCGCGCAGATCGAGCGTTCCAGCCCGACCCCCATGGCCAGTTGCGGCAGGTCGCGCCACGCCTCCCATTGCTGGCCGGGTTCGTAATACAGGCGCACCGGCGCCGGATTGGCCCCGTATTCGCCATCAAGAAGCGCGCGGATGCGGGCAATGGAAGACCTTCGCCCCTCGGTCAGCGAGGCGAAGGTTCCATCCAGTAACACGACCTGGCAAATGGGTGGGCGAGACGATTCCATGCCCACAAGCTAGCATGGAAAAGCGAATGTTCGATTAATGCCTAGTCAAGCGCGTTCACGGTCAGGTGCGCCATCTGCCCGAAGCCGTTGAAGCGGGTATTCGTCACCGTCGAATAGGCGCCGGCACCGTGGAAGATGACATAGTCGCCTTCCTGGATATTGGCGGGCAGGGCCAGTTCGCCGGGCAGGCGGTCCACCGAATCGCAGGTCGGGCCAAAGATGACGCGGGGCATGGCCTCATCCTCGCGCGGGGTGCCTTCGGGGGTCAGGACCTCAAGCCGGTCGAGGTTGCCGATCATCGGCAGCTCGAACAGCCCGCCATAGACGCCGTCATTCAGGAAGATGCCGGCGCCGTCGCGCACCGCCTTCACCCGGGTGATCAGCGAGAAGGCGTCGCCGCAAAGGCCGCGGCCCGGCTCGCAGACCAGTTCCGGCGCGTCCTCGCCAAAGGTCCGCGCGGTGGTGCGCCCGATCAGGTCGAAGATCCCGGTCAGGTCCGGCTCGACCCCGGCCACGCGATGCGAGGGGAAGCCGCCGCCGACGTTCAGGCGCTTTGCGCGCACGCCGGCCATGTCGCAGATGTCCTTGGCGGCGGCGATATAGGCCTCCCACGCGTGGGGATCGACGCATTGCGTGCCGGGATGGAAGGTCAGCGAGGGCGTATAGCCGCGATCCGCGACCGCGCGCAGCAGCTCTGCCGCCAGTTCCGGCGAGGCGCCGAATTTCGAGCCGAAATCATAGGCCGCGCCCAGCACCGGCAGCTTGAAGCGGGGCGAGATCTCGCAGTTTCCGGCGGGGACGCTGGCGAAAAGCTTCTCAAGCTCGGACTGGCTGTCCACCGACCACGCCTTGATGCCGGCATCGACCGCATGGGCGATTTCGGCGCGCGAGCGCACGGGGTTGTGGTAGTGGCGCGCGGCATCGGGCGCCAGACGGCCGATCAGGTCGATCTCATAGGGGGAGGCGACGTCGAAGCCCGAAACGCCGGCGGCGGCCAGCGTGCGGATCACCGCCTCATCGGGGTTGGACTTGACCGCATAAGTGACAAGACCGGGGAAACCTTGCAAAAACCGCTGCGCCGTCGCGCGCAGGACAGAGGGGGCAAACACCATCACCGGATTTTCCGGCTGAAGGTTGCGGATGATTTCGGCGGGGTTGGCCCAGACAGTCTTGGGGCCGCGGCCCTCGGTCAGTCCCATCGGCATCATGTCCTTTCAGTTCGCGCTTCGGGGTGAAAACAAGTCTGCGCCCTATGAGTTCCGATTGAAGCAATGAAAAGGGTGGAAACGGACACGAGGCTGGTTAATATGCCGAATGTTTCGTCAATGTGGCGGGTGAACGGGTGGACGAGCTTGACCGGGGCATTCTGGCCCATCTCGCGCAGGATGCGCGCATGTCGGTGGCGGTGCTTGCGCGCCGGCTCAAGGTGGCGCGGTCAACCGTGCAGGCGCGGCTTGAGCGGCTGGAAACCTCTGGCGCCATCGCCGGTTACACGCTTCGCCTTGGCGATTCCGCACGTGAGCATCGCATCCGCGCCACCTGCCTGCTGAATATCGAGCCGCGGGCGCAGGCCGCCATCCTGACCCGGCTGCGCAGCCTGCCCGAGGTCGAGCGCATCCATACCACCAGCGGCCGTGTCGATCTTTTGCTGCAACTGGCCGCCAGTTCGACCAGCCAGCTTGACGATGTGCTGGACCAGATCGGCGGTCTGACCGGCGTAAAGTCCAGCGAAAGCCTGATTCACCTGTCCACCAAGCTGGACCGCGCCACCTAGGCGTGGTCTGCGCGCAACAGCGTCACCAGCGTGTCGCCATATTTGCGCTGGTCGATGCGGGTCGTGCCGGGGACGGGGGCGGGGGGCTGCGATTCCTCCCACACGACCATGCCGCCGGGGGCCAGCCAGCCGCCTGAAATGACGTCGGCCATGGCCTGTTCGCCCAGCGATTTGCCATAGGGCGGGTCAAGGAAGATCAGCCCGTAAGGCGCGCCGCGATTCTCGCCCAGCCGCGTGGCGTCGCGGCGCCAGACATCGGTCACGCCCATGGCGCGGGCCTTTTCGATGTTCTGGCGCAGCAAGGCCCGCGCCGCCACGCCGTCATCGACGAAGGCCACGCGCGCCGCGCCGCGCGACAGCGCCTCAAGCCCCAGCGCGCCGGTGCCGGCGAACAGGTCCAGCACCCGCGCGCCGGGGATCGGATTGCCGTGGGTGCCGTTGATCAGCAGGTTGAAGATCGATTCGCGCACGCGGTCGGTGGTGGGGCGCAGATGCGCCGCCGGATCGCCCGCGCCCACATCCGCAAGCTTCAGCCCGCGCAGATTGCCGCCGACGATGCGCATTACATCAGCGCCTTCAGATCGGGGGCGGTGGCCACGGCCTCGGGCGCGGGGGACTTGCCCGATTCGATCAGCCGCTTGCCGATCATATAGGCGCGGGCGTCGTTCAGCGCATCGACCGCGATCAGCCGGCCGTCGCGGAAATACCAGACCGAGCCGGAATGCGGGCCGGCGCCCGCCCGCGTCACCACCCGGTCATGGCCGCTGTTCAGCCCGGCGATCTGCAACTTGGCGTCGAACTGATCCGACCAGAACCATGGCTTCGGGACGTAATCGGCATCGGCGCCAAGGATATTCGCCGCCACCGCCTCGGCCATGTCGATGGCGTTGCCGACGCTTTCCAGCCGCATCCGCCCGCCCGGCACCGCAAAGCTGGCGCAATCGCCCGCGGCCCAGATGGCGGGGTCCGAGGTCCGGCCCTGCGCATCGGTGGCGATGCCGTTGTCGATTGCCAGCCCGGCGGCCTCGGCCAGCGCGGTTTCGGGGGCGATGCCGATGCCGCAGGCGACCAGATCGGCGGGCAGGTGGCGGCCGTCGGTCAGATCGACGCCTTCGGCCTTGCCGGTGCCGGTGATGCGGGCGATGCCGGCGCCCTCGACGATCTCGACGCCATGCGCGCGGTGCAGGTCGCGGATCATGTCGGCGGTCTCGGGTGCGGCGACGCGGCCAAGGATGCGGGGGGCCGCCTCGACCAGCGTCACCTCAAGCCCCAGCTTGCGGGCGACGGCGGCGGCCTCAAGCCCGATATAGCCGCCGCCGATCACCACCAGCCGGTGCCCCGGTTGCAGCATCGGCCTTGCGGTCTGGATATCGCCGATATTGCGCACGACATTGACGCCGGGCAGGTGGCCGCCCATCGCGGGTGGCAGGCGGCGGGGCGTTGCGCCCAGGGTCAGCACCAGCGCGTCATAGGGCACCTGCCCCTTGTCGGTCGTAACGATGCGGCGGGCGGGGTCGATCGCCAGCGCGTGTTCGCCCAGCCGCAGCGCGATGCGGTTTTCCGCCCACCATTCGGGGGCGCGCAGCGTCAGGCGGTCCTCGCCCATGTCGCCCAGCAGATAGGCCTTGGACAGCGGCGGGCGCTGATAGGGGGGCAGCGTTTCCTCGCCGATGATGGTGATGCCGCCCTCATGCCCCAGCGCGCGCAGCTTCGCGGCTGCCGAGGCCGCCGCCTGTCCCGCGCCCAGGATCACGATATTCATGTTCTGCCCTCGCTGGTCTGCCTGCGCGGCGCAGCCTATAGTCGCCATCGGAGCGATGCAATTCACGGAGGAACGCGCATGTCCATTTCAAAAGGCGACAAGCTGCCGGCGGGCCAGTTGCTGAAACCGGGCGCGAACGGCCCTGAACCGGTCGATACGGCGGAACTGGCAACCGGCCGCGTGGCGATCTTTGCCGTGCCGGGCGCCTATACGCCGACCTGCTCGAACGCGCATATGCCCAGCTTCGTGAAGAATGCCGACAAGTTCCGCGACCGTGGCGTGTCGCGGGTCATCTGCATCACCGTCAACGATCCCTTCGTGGCCGGCGCATGGGCCAGCGACACCGGCGCGACCGCCGCCGGGATCGAGGTGCTGGCCGATGCCGATGGCAGCTATACCAAGGCGCTTGGCATGAATATCGAGGGCGCGGGCTGGATCAACGGCCGCTCGAAACGCTATGCGATGCTGGTCAGCGACGGCGTCGTGCAGGAGCTTCAGGTCGAGGAATCGCCCGGCGCCTGCTCGATCTCCTCGGGCGATTCGCTGCTGGATCTGGTCTGAGGCGTCAGGCTGAACAGATCCGTGAACCTCTGCGCGGCGGCGGCGTCGCCGTGCAGCGCGATCCCCCCCAGCGCCGCCAGCGCGCGCGGCCCGGGACCATAGATCGCGGCGGCCAGCGCATTGCCGCTGCCCGTCAGCACGAAATCGCCCTGCGGCGCGCGCACCGCATGAACGATGGGCGCGCCCCGCGCCGACAGCGTGACCTGAAACCCCTCATGCCCTGACAGGAAGCCGGCGCGGATCGGGACGCCCGCCGCGCGCGCCGCATCGACCGTCGCCGAGATCGAGATCATCAGTGCCGAGATCGAGATGAACTTCGACGGGTCATGCCCCGGCATCAGCAGCGCCCAGCGGCAAAGCTCGCGCAGGGTCGGGTGCAGGGCGCGGCCCGCATCGGTCAGCGCGTAAAGCCCCAGCACCTGATCGTGGGCGACGACGCCCGCCTGCACCAATTGCGCCAGCCGCTGCGTCAGCACGCTGGCGGTGATGCCGGGCAGGCCCGCGCGGATCATCTGGAAGCGCTTGGGCTGGAACATCAGCTCGCGCACGACCAGAAGCGCCCAGCGGTCCCCGACAAGGTTCAGCGCATGGGCACCCAGACAGCCCTCGTCATAGCGCAGGCGTGAGGATTTGTCGGTGTCAGTCATGTTTCCAGATTAACAGTTGCTTTTTAATACTGCAAGTGAGACCCTTGCCACATGGTGCTTTTCGCGCCTTCATGCAAAGGAGGAAAAGACATGAGCTATCATTCCGGTTTTCTTCTGGCGGTTCCGACCGCGAACAGGCAGGAATATGCCGACCATGCCGCGAAATCCTGGCCGATGTTCCAGAAGCGCGGCGCGCTGCGCCTGGTCGAGGCCTGGGGCGTCGACGTGCCCCATGGCAAGGTGACGGACTTCTACATGGCGACAAAGGCCAAGGAGGATGAGACCGTGGTTTTCGCGTGGATCGAATGGCCGGACCGGCAGACGGCGGATGCGGCATTCGCCTCGATGATGGAGGATCCCGACATGCAGAACATGGGCGAGATGCCCTTTGACGGCATCCGCATGATGTGGGGCGGCTTCGAGCCGCTTCTTGACCTGAAGGCCTGAGGAGCGCCGATGCCTTTCATCCCCTACCTGTCCTTTCAGGGTCAATGCGCCGAGGCTTTCGCCTTTTACGGCAGGGTTTTCGGCGCCACGCCCCAGACCCATGCCTTTGCCGACATGCCCGCCGATTCAGGTGCGCCGCCGCTGCCGCCCGAACAGCAAGGCTGGCTGATGCACGCCCAGATCGACACCGCGGACGGGGTGCTGATGGGCGCCGACATGCCGCCGCAATTCGGCGGCGTGGCACAGGCCGGGGTCTCGATTTCCGTGACGCGCGACGACGATGCCACGGCGCGGCAGTTGTTCCACGCCCTGGCCGAGGGCGGACAGGTCGCCATGCCCTATGGCCAGACCTTCTTCGCCAAGGGCTTCGGCATGTGCACCGACCGTTTCGGCACAAGCTGGATGGTCGGTCATGGCATGACCTGATGATGAGGGGGAATTGATGTATCAGGGAAAACCTTGCTGGTTCGAGCTTTCGACCAACCCCGGCAAGCTGGCCGAGGTCGAGGCGTTCTATGCCTTGGTCCTTGGCTGGCGCTTTGCCGATTCCGGGATGACGGGCATGACCTATCATCTGGCCGAGCATGGCCGCGACATGGTCGCTGGCGCCATGGAGATGCCGGCGAATGTGGTGGGGATGCCGCCCTTCTGGATGATCTATCTGGACGTGGACGATGCCGATGCCACGGCCGCAAAGATCAAGGCCCTGGGCGGCCATGTCTTTCGCGAACCCGCCGACATTCCCGGCACCGGCCGCTTTGCCATCGCCAGCGACCCGCAGGGCGCGGCCTTCGGCCTGCTGGCGCCGCTGCCGATGGACCCGCAGCCCCCGGTCGAGGCCGGGGCATGGAGCCAGCGCAAGGCCGGCCATGGCAACTGGATCGAGCTGATGAGCACCGATCCCGCCGCCGGGTTCGACTTCTATTCGGCGCTGTTCGGCTGGACGAAATCCACCGCCGTCGACATGGGCGAGATGGGCACCTATCAGCTGTTCGCGTGGCGCGGCACCGATATCGGCGGCATGATGGGGCTGGGCAATGCGCCGCAATCCTGCTGGCTGCCCTATTTCGGCGTGAACGGGGTCGAGGCGGCGATGACCCGCATCGCGGATGCGGGCGGCACGGTGCTGCACGGCCCGATCGAGGTGCCGGGCGGCGCCTATATCGCCGTCGCCCGCGATCCGCAGATGGCGCATTTCGCCATTGTCGGGCCTTTGGACCGCGCGGGCTGACCGGCAGGCACGAGGTGCGGGCCCTCTTGGCCTTTGGCCCGCATTTCGCTATCCCCGTTGCAATTCGAGGGGTGACGGAATGGCCATGGAAAAGAACTTCGACGCGAAAACCGCCGAGGCGCGGATCGCGGGTGAATGGGCGCGAACCAATGCTTTCGCCGCGGGCGCCAATGCACGGCCCGGGGCCGACAGCTTCACGGTGGTGATCCCGCCTCCGAACGTCACCGGCAGCCTGCATATCGGCCACGCGCTGAACAACACGCTTCAGGACATCCTTGTGCGCTGGCACCGGATGCGCGGCTTCGACACGCTGTGGCAGCCCGGGCAGGATCATGCCGGCATCGCCACCCAGATGGTGGTCGAACGCCGCATGGCCGAACGCCAGGAACCCAACCGCCGCGAGATCGGCCGCGACGCCTTCATCGAAAAGGTCTGGGCGTGGAAGCAGGAATCCGGCGACACGATCATCAACCAGTTGAAACGGCTTGGCGCAAGCTGCGACTGGTCCCGGAACGCCTTTACCATGTCCGGCGCCCCCGGCGCCCCCGCGGGCGAGGAAGGCAATTTCCACGACGCGGTGATCCGGGTCTTTATCGATCTTTACGACAAGGGCATCATCTATCGCGGCAAGCGGCTGGTGAACTGGGACCCGCATTTCGAGACCGCGATCAGCGATCTTGAGGTCGAGAACCGCGAGGTTCCCGGCCACATGTGGCATTTCAAATATCCGCTGGCCGGCGGCGAGACCTATGAATATGTCGAACGCGACGAAGATGGCCGCGTCACCCTGCGCGAGACCCGCGACTATATCAGCATCGCCACCACCCGGCCCGAAACCATGCTGGGCGATGGCGCGGTCGCCGTCCATCCCGACGATCAGCGCTATGCCCGGATCGTCGGCAAGCTGGTCGAAATTCCGGTCGGGCCCAAGGAATACCGCCGCCTGATCCCGATCATCACCGACGAATACCCGGACCCGGATTTCGGCTCGGGCGCGGTCAAGATCACCGGCGCGCATGACTTCAACGACTATGGCGTGGCGATGCGCGCCGGCATCCCGCTTTACGCGCTGATGGACACGAAGGGCGCGATGCGTCAGGACGGCCTGTCCTATGCGGACAGCGCCACCATCGCCACCCGCGCCGCGCGGGGCGAGGACGTGGGCGATGTCTCGAACGTCAACCTGGTGCCCGAGGACCTGCGCGGCCTTGACCGCTATGCGGCGCGCAAGCTGGTGATCGACCAGATCAATGCCGAGGGGCTGGCCGTCACCTATCTGCACAAGGAAATCGACCGCGAGACCGGCGCCGAGCATCTTGAACGCCGCGCGCTGGTCGACGCCAAGCCGATCATGCAGCCCTTTGGCGACCGCTCGGGCGTGGTGATCGAACCGATGCTGACCGACCAGTGGTTCGTCGACACCGCCCGCATCGTCGGCCCGGCACTGGAGGCGGTGCGCGACGGTCGCACGCAGATTTTGCCGGAACAGCACAAGAAGGTCTATTTCAACTGGCTGGAAAACATCGAGCCCTGGACCATTTCCCGCCAGCTTTGGTGGGGCCACCAGATCCCGGTCTGGTACGGCCTCGACCTGTCGCTTGAGGGGCAGGTCGATGACGACCATGACGGCGCGCTGGACGAGGTCGAAATCTTCGCCCTTCTCGAGGAAGGACTGGTCCATCGCGACGAGATCCACCACGCCGCCCCCGGCTTCGACGGCGTGATCGAGAAGTTCCGCGACGATATCGCCGGCCTGCCGCAACCGCTGGAAATCAGCCGGGTGATCGAGGTCGCCGACCGCGCCGCAGCCATCGACGCCTTTGCGCAGGGGCTGGCCGACTACAACCTGACGCAGGATCCGACAAAGCTGGTCTATCCGGTCTGGCGCGACGCGGATGTGCTGGACACGTGGTTTTCCTCGGGGCTCTGGCCGATCGGGACGCTGGGCTGGCCGGAAAAGACGCCGGAAATGGCGAAGTATTTCCCCACCGACGTGCTGGTGACCGGCTTTGACATCATCTTCTTCTGGGTCGCCCGGATGATGATGATGCAGATGGAGGTGGTGGGCGAGATCCCCTTCCACACCGTCTATGTCCACGGCCTCGTGCGCGACGAGAAGGGCGCGAAGATGTCGAAGTCGAAAGGCAACGTCATCGACCCCCTGACGCTGATCGACGATTTCGGCGCCGATGCGCTGCGCTTCACCCTGACCAGCATGGCCGCCATGGGCCGCGACCCCAAGCTGGGGCCGAAGCATGTCGAGGCGAACCGCAACTTTGTCACCAAGATCTGGAACGCCACCCGCTTTGCCGAGATGAACGGCGTGCGCGGCGGCGTGGCGCGTCCCGTGCCGGCGCATGTCGTCAACCGCTGGATCATCGGCGAGGTCGCCCGCATCCGGCAGGCGACCGACGAGGCGCTGGCCAGCTATCGCTTCAACGATGCCGCGACCGGGCTTTACGCCTTTGTCTGGGGCAAGGTCTGCGACTGGTATGTGGAACTGTCAAAGCCGCTGTTCGACGGCGAATACCGCGACGAGACGCAGGCGACGATGGGCTGGGTCATGGACCAGTGCTATATCCTGCTGCACCCGATCATGCCCTTCCTGACCGAAGAGCTTTGGGCGCTGACCGGGGATCGCACGAAGATGCTGGTCCATGGCGACTGGCCGGATTTCGGGCCGGACCTGATCGACGCCGATGCCGACCGCCAGATGAACTGGGTGATCTCGCTGATCGAAAGCATCCGCTCGGCCCGGGCGCAGATCGGCGTGCCCGCGGGCGCGCGTCCCGACCTGATCGTGACCGAAGCCGATACGGCGGCGCGTGCCGCGCTGGCCGCGAACGGCCCGCTGATCGAGCGGCTGGCGCGGGTGAACCCGCCGCAGGACGGGGCGATGGGGCCGGGGATGATCTCGGTCGCGGCGCTTGGCGCCAGTTTCGCCCTGCCGGTCGGCGACATGATCGACGTCGCCGCCGAGACCGCCCGGCTGGAAAAGGCCGCCGCCAAGACCGAAAAGGACGCGGGCGGGCTGCGCGGGCGGCTTGGAAACCCGAAATTCGTCGAACATGCCGAAGCCGAGGTGATCGAGGACACCCGCGAGAAGCTGGCCGCGCTGGAGGATGACCTGGCGCGGATCAGGGCGGCACTGGCGCAGTTGGCCGCCATGTAGGCGCGGGCCGCGCCGGTGGCGCGGCCGCATGGATATTTGGATGAAGAAGAAAGTCAGGGCCGCTCGTGAAGGGCGGCCTTGATGCTTTCGGCGATCAGGGCGGGGACGGCCGGGGCCATGCCGACGGGAGGCAGGGTGATACCCTGAAAGCCCGCGGCGGCGAGGGCGCGCGGCAGGTCGTCGGTGACGTGATCGGCGCGGGTGGCGAAAAGCGGCAGGCAGATCGTGCGCGGCGGCAGGTCGCGGGCGGCCACGTCAATATGGGGGGCCTCCTCGATGAAGCCGCAGGTGGTGGCGGCGACATGCGGGGCGAGGTGGCCGGCCATGGCGCGGGCGGCCTCGGCCGGGGCGCGCGAGCGGCCGGAGCCATGGGCGGCGATCAGGAGATGCGTTTTGGCAAGCGGCCAGTTTCGTGCTGTGGCGGCGTCTGCGATCAGGCGCAGGCAGAGCGCGGGCAGGCCGGGATCGGCGCCGAACGGGGCAAGGATGCGCGCCCCCTCTGCCCCGGCAAGGGCGAGGCGGCGGGGCAGCTCGGTCCGGGTGAACCAGCCCGTCGCCATGAACATCGGATAGATCAGCGTCGCCGCCGTCGCGAGACCGAGCGCGCCGGGCATCGCCAGCGTCGCGCCGCCGATCCGCGCCTGTGGCACGAGGGGCGCGACACTGGCGGCAAGCGCCTCTGCCGCTGCCTGCTGGGGTTCGGGGTCGCCCGGCTGGCCATGGGCGACGATCAGCACCTCAGTCACGGAAGGCGCTGGCGAAGGGTTCGGGGATGGCGAATTCGGTCAGCGCGCGGGTGCGGGCCATGGACGACATCTTGCGGGCGGTCTTTTCGACGATGCGCTGCAATTCCTCGGGGTCGCGGCCTTCGGCGAAGGGGCCCATATACCAGCGGATGAAGGTGAAGCAGGCCGTGTCCTCAAGCGCCTGCACGTCGCCGTCGCGCTTGATCCCCTGTTTCATCAGCATCTTTTCGGCGTGCTGGATGTCATCTTCGCCGTAGCCGGCATCGCGCATGATCGCGGCCACGCGGGCGGCGTGGCGGCGGCCCTGTTCGGTCCGCCATGCAAGATAGCCCGGGCGGTCCATCGGGTAGTCGTGGCGCGGAAGGGTCCAGCGTTCGATATGCTGGCCGCGGCAGGCGATGCGCAGCGGGTCGGTGGCCTCGGGGTAAAGGGCCTGCTGCTCGGCCGTCATGCGCTGGCCGTAAAGCAGTTCGTCGGGCTGGCCGTCGGTTCGGTTCGGGTCGGCGGAGTTGGCCTGATCGATGGCGGCGAAGGCTGTCTGAAGGCGGGTCATGGTCGGTCCTTTGCGTTTCGGACATCATGCCGCAGGCGCGTGCGGCGTCAACGCGGATTGCCGCCCCGGGCGCGGCGCACTAGGGTCCTGCGCATGGAATGGGCTGAATTTCTGTTGGCGCTGGCGGCGTTTCTGGGCTCGCATGTGATCCCGGTCCGCTGTCGTGGGCCACTGGTCGCGCGGCTGGGGCTGCGGGGCTATGTGCTGGCCTATAGCGCGCTGTCGCTGGCGCTGCTTTACTGGCTGATCGTCGCCTCGGGGCGGGCGCCTTATGTCGAGCTGTGGCCGCAGGACGGCTGGATGCGCTGGCTGGTCAATCTGGCGATGCCGCTGGCGGTGGCGGCGGCGGTTCTGGGCGGCATGGCCGGGCTGATGGCGGGCTTCGCCATCTGGGCCGGGGCGCATCTGGTCGCCAATGGCGATCTGGCGCATGTGGTGCTGTTCGGGCTGATGCTGGTCTATGCGGCGTTCGGGCTGGCGATCTGCCTGCGCCGGGGCGCGCGGCTGCGGCTGACATGGCCGCGCCTGCTGGCCGTGGCGCTGATCTGGGCGGCGCTGTTTCACCTGCATCCGCTGGTGATCGGGGTCAGCCCCCGGCCATAGGCACGGGCGGCAGAAAGCCCGGCGGGATGCGGTCGGTGCCGTCAAGGATCAGGTCGGCCAGCATGACGGCCACCGCGGGCGCCATCGCCAGCCCGATCTTGAAGCCGCCATTGGCGACGTAATGCCCCGGCCGCCCCGGCCACGGCCCGACCATGGGCGCGCGGGATTTCGCGCGCGGCCGGATGCCGGCCCAGCGGTCGATGACCGGCGCATCCGCCAGCGCCGGGCAAAGCGCGCGGGCCTTGTCGATCAGCGCGTCAAGCTGGGCGTCGGTGCCGGTATCCATCACGTCGCGTTCCGAGGTCGAGCCGATGGCCACGGTCCCGTCGGCATGGGGGACGATATGCAGCCCGTCGGCAAAGACCTGCGGCTGACCGGGCGCGGCAAAGCCCAGCAGCGCCGACTGCCCCTTGACCCCGCCGCCGCCAAAGGGCGCCAGCCCCGCCACCCCGGTCGCCCAGATCGCCGGGGCGTCGGGGGCGGGCACCCCCTCGATGATTTCGCCGCCCGCCGCGCGGATGGCGGCCGCCAGCGCCGCCCCGGCCCGGCGCGGGCTGATCCGCGCCGTCAGCCGGTCCACCAGCCACAGCCCCGAGGGCGATTGCGGGACCAGATCGCCCGGCGCGCGGTCGGTCAGCGCCATCCCCGCCCATTCGGGCCAGTTCGCGCGGGCGGCGGCGATGCGGTCGCGCAGATGGGCCTCGGTCCCGATGGCGACGGGCTGGATGCGGCCGGTGCGGGCATAGCCGGGGTCGGCGCCGCCGGCTTGCGCCACGCCTTCCCACCAGTCGGCGGCGGCGATCAGCGCGTCCAGTTGCACCTGCTTCTTGGCATTCCAGTTTTCCGGCGCATGCGGCGCCAGCGCGCCGACATGCCCGCCCGAGGCGCCGGCGCCGATCCGCGCTGCATCGAACACGCGGACGGGCTGGCCGCGGCGGGTCAGTTCCCACGCGCAGGCAAGGCCGAAGATGCCGGCCCCGGCGATGGTGATCTTTGCGCTTGCCATTCTGCCGCCCCTTGCCGCATCTGCCCGGAAAAAGGAGTTAGCGCTTATGGATCAGCAGGACCAGAGCCGCGCCGACCTGGACTGGCGCGAGGGGGCGATTCCCGTCTCGCGCCGCTTCGACGACCCCTATTTCAGCCTGAATGGCGGGCTGGAGGAAACGCGGCATGTGTTTCTGGCCGGCAATGACCTGCCGGCGCGGCTGCGGCCCGGATTTCACGTCGCCGAACTGGGCTTTGGCACCGGGCTGAACCTGCTGGCGCTGGCGCAGGTGGCGACCGTGCCCGTCCGCTTCACCAGCTTCGAGGCATTTCCCATGTCCGGGGACGAACTGGCCCGCGCCCATGCCGCCTTTCCGGAACTGGCGGATCTTGCGGCGCAATTGCGCGCCGGCTGGCCCGCGCGCCGCTTCACCGTCGGGCAGGTCAGCGCCGAGGTGATCGAGGCCGACGCCCGGACCGCCCTTCCCGCATGGGCGGGGCGGGCGGATGCGTGGTTCCTTGACGGCTTTTCCCCCGCCAGAAACCCCGAACTGTGGGGCGAGGACCTGATGGCCGAGGTCGCCGCCCATACCGCGCCGGGCGGCAGCTTCGCGACCTATACCGCTGCCGGGCATGTGCGCCGCGCGCTGGCGGCGGCGGGGTTCGCCGTCACCCGTGCGCCGGGCTTCGCCGGCAAGCGCCACATGAGCCGCGGCCAGCTTTAGCGCCGCACCTGCGGGATGCGGCTGCGCGCATAGCCGATGGCCGGATAGGGCGGCCGGCCATGGGTGCGGCTCCAGAACGCGCGCCCGCCAAGGCGCAGGAACAGCGGCACCGCAAACAGGGTCCCGGCGATGAAGCCGGCGATATGGGCGATATAGGCCACGCCCCGGTCCGCGCCCGCGACGCTGGACACGATCTGGATGCCGAACCACACCGCCAGCAGCACCCATGCCGGGATGGTGAACCGCTTGATGATGATAATGATGATCGCGATCACATCGACGCGGGCGCGCGGGAACAGCAGCAGATACCCCCCCATCACCCCGGCAATCGCGCCCGAGGCCCCGACCATCGGCACCGTGCTTGTCGGGTCCGAGACGATCTGCCCCGCCGCCGCCGCCAGCCCGCAGGCCAGATAAAAGACCAGAAAGCCCGCATGGCCCATCCGGTCCTCAAGATTGTCGCCGAACACCCACAGGAACAGCATGTTCCCGGCGATATGCATGATGCCCGCATGCAGGAACATATGCGTGACCAGCCCCCACAGCCATTCGCCATGCGTGATGGCGATGGGATACAGCGCCAGCCGGTCCCACAACCCGACTGCGCCGCCAGCCCATGGCGCGGTGATCAGGAACATCACGACGTTCAGGACGATCAGCCCATAGGTGACATAGGGCGTGCGCTCGGAGGGGTTGTGATCGCGTATCGGAAACATCGGCCTATCTTGCAGGGACGGCCGAGGGTGGCGCAAGCCGGATGATAGCGCAAGCGGGCCTTCTCGGCGCAGGGGCGCGCGTATAGCATCACGGCGAATCGTCCATCAGGGGGGCACGAATGACAACGATCACCGACCGCAAGAACGCCGCCATCTCGCGCGGCGTCGGCATGACCACGCAGATCTATGCCGACCGCGCCGAAAACGCCGAGATCTGGGACAAGGACGGCAACCGCTATATCGACTTTGCCGCCGGGATCGCGGTGGTCAATACCGGCCACCGCCACCCGCGCGTGATCCAGGCGGTCAAGGATCAGCTCGACCGCTTCACCCATACCTGCCACCAGGTCGTGCCCTATGAAAGCTACGTCGCGCTGGCCGAAAGGCTGAACGCCGCGCTGCCCGGCGACTTCCCGAAAAAGACCGCCTTCTACACCACCGGCGCCGAGGCGGTGGAAAACGCCATCAAGATCGCCCGCCACTATACCGGCCGCCCCGGCATCGTGGCCTTTGCCGGCGGCTTCCATGGCCGCACCTTCATGGGCATGTCGCTGACCGGCAAGGTCCAGCCCTACAAGGCGGGCTTCGGGCCGATGATGAACGATGTCTGGCACCTGCCGTTCCCCAACGACCTGCACGGCGTCAGCTCTGACGACGCGCTGGCGGCGCTCGACCGGCTGTTCAAGGCCGATATCGACCCCGCCCGCGTCGCCGCCATCATCGTCGAGCCGGTGCAGGGCGAGGGCGGCTTCTACGAGGTGCCCGCAGGCTTCATGCAGCGCCTGCGCGCCGTCTGCGACCAGTACGGCATCCTCTTGATCGCCGACGAGGTGCAGACCGGCTTTGCCCGCACCGGCAAGCTTTTCGCGATGGAACATCACGGCGTCGCCGCCGACCTGACCACCATGGCCAAGGGGCTTGGCGGCGGCTTGCCCATCAGCGCCGTCACCGGCCGGGCCGAGGTCATGGACAGCCCCAATCCCGGCGGCCTTGGCGGCACCTATGCCGGCAACCCGCTAGCGGTCGCCGCCGCCCATGCCGTCCTTGACGTGATCGAGGACGAACAGCTTTGCGACCGCGCCACCCGCCTTGGCCAGCGGCTGAAACAGCGTCTTGCCGGCATCGCCTCGGACGTGCCGGAAATCGCCGATATCCGCGGCCCCGGCTTCATGAACGCGGTCGAATTCAACGTCGCCGGCACCGACAGACCCAACCCCGAGATGACCGGCCGCGTCCGCGAAGAGGCGCTCAAGCGCAACCTGATCCTGCTGACCTGCGGCGTCTACGGCAATGTCATCCGCTTCCTCGCACCGCTGACCATCCAGGACGAGGTCTTCGACGAAGCGCTCGACACTCTCGAAGCGTCGATCCGCGCCGCCCGCGCCTGACCCTGCAACAACAGAAAAAAGGCCCGACCGTCTGGCCGGGCCTTCGCTTTCTTCTTCACTCAAATATCCATGCGGCCGCGCAACCGGCGCCGGGCGTGCCGCCTCAGGCCAGGGCCTTCGACCCCATGGCCAGAAACTTCTGCCGCCGGTCCTTGACGATCTCGGCCGGCTTCTTGCCGTCCAGCTCGCCCAGCATGGCGAATATCGCATCGCCCACCGCGGCGATGGCGTCGGCGGGCGCGCGCTGCGCGCCGCCCAGCGGCTCGGGGATGATCTGGTCGATCACGCCCAGCTTCTTGAGGTCCTGCGCCGTCAGCTTCAGCGCCACCGCGGCCTCGCGCATCTTCTCGGCATCCTTCCACAGGATCGAGGCGCAGCCCTCGGGCGAAATCACCGAATAGATCGAATGTTCCAGCATGGCGATGCGGTTCGCGGTCGCGAAAGCCACCGCCCCGCCCGAGCCGCCCTCGCCGATGATGACGGATACCAGCGGCACGCCGATTTGCAGGCATTTCTCGGTCGAGCGGGCGATGGCCTCGCTTTGACCGCGCTCCTCGGCGCCCTTGCCGGGATAGGCGCCGGGCGTGTCGACCAGCGTGATGACCGGCAGGCGAAAGCGGTCGGCCATGTCCATCAGCCGGATCGCCTTGCGATAGCCCTCGGGACGGGCCATGCCGAAATTGTGCAGGATGCGGGTCTTGGTGTCATTGCCCTTTTCATGGCCGATGACCACGCAGGGCTTGTCGCGGAACCGCGCAAGCCCGCCCATGACAGCGTGATCCTCGCCAAAGGCGCGGTCGCCGGCCAGGGGCGTGTATTCGGTGAAAAGCTGGTCGATATAGTCCTTGCAATGCGGCCGCTCGGGGTGGCGGGCCACCTGCGTCTTGCGCCAGGGATCAAGCTGCTTGTAAAGGTCGCGCAGCATCTCGGCGGCCTTCTTGTCCAGCGCGGCGGCCTCTTTTTCCAGATCGACGCCTTCGCCCTTGCCGGCCAGCGCGCGCATCTCTTCGGCCTTGCCTTCGATATCGGCAAGCGGCTTTTCGAACTCCAGGTAAGTCATGCAGGGCTCCGCGCTGTCATCCGGTCTGGTCGCTATATGATCCCCAAAGGGCCGGATTGCAATGTCGGGCTTGGCCCTGTGCGGGGTCAGCCCTGCCAGCGGGCCAGCGCGTCCTCGTCACCCGTCTGCGCCGCGACCCAGTCGCCGGGCCCGTCGGGGCCGATTTCCCGCTTCCAGAACGGCGCGCGCGATTTCAGCCAGTCCATCAGGTATTCCGCCGCCTGAAATGCTGCGGCGCGATGCCGCGCGGCGGTGGCGACCATCATGATCGTCTCGCCCGCCTCAAGCCGGCCGTAACGGTGGATGATGCGCCAGTCGCCAAGGTCGAAACGCTCGGCGGCCTGCGCGCCAAAGGCCGACAGCGCCTTTTCGGTCATGCCGGGATAATGCTCGATCTCCAGCGCGACCAGCCGGCCGCCCTCGTCGCGCACAAGGCCGGAAAATGTCACCACGGCGCCCGCGCCCCTGCCAAAGCCGGCCAGTTCGGCGCCAAGGTCAAAGGCTTCGCGCTGGACCCGGACGGACATGCTAACCCCCGGTCATCGGCGGAAAGAAGGCGACCTCGCGCGCGCCGGCAAGGGGCGCGTCCAGATCGGTCAGTTCCTGATCCAGCGCCACGCGCACCGCGGACAGGTCCGACAGCGCCGCTGCGTGCCATTCGTCCATGGCGGCAAGCTGGGCGATCAGTTCGCGCACAGTGGCGGCGCCGGTCTCGATGCGTTCGCGGGGGTGGCCTATGCGTTCGCGCAGCCAGGCGAAGTAAAGCACGTCAATGGCCATCGCGATCCCTCAGGAAGGGGCGGGCCTTGTCGAAATAATCCCAGCCGGTGACGGCCGTCAGCAGCGCCGCGACCCAGATCAGCACCAGCCCGATCTGCGTCGCCAGATCCGACCAGCTGCTGGACCATGGCAGGCTGGTTTCGCCGACCAGGGGCGGGTGGCCGACCTCGTAATATTTCAGCCCGGTGCCCAGGAACAGCACGGCGATGGCGACCATCTGCGCGGTGGTCTTCCACTTTGCCAGCTTGGTGACCTTCAGCAGCTTGGCGTTGTCGCCCAGAAATTCCCGCAAGCCGGAAACGAAGACCTCGCGGAACAGGATCATCGTCGAGGGCAGGATCAGCCACGGGTTCATGCCGGAATAGCCGGTGATGACCACCACGGCGATGATGACCATGGCCTTGTCGGCGATCGGGTCCATGGCGGCGCCAAAGCGGCTTTCCTGCCGCCAGAGCCGCGCAAGATAGCCGTCGAACCAGTCGGTGACGGCGGCGACCAGAAACAGCACCAGCGCGGCGAAATCCGCGAAGGGCCGGCTGAGGAACAGAAACATCAGCGGCACCAAAGGGGCAGCCGCAAGTCGCAGCACGGTCAGGATATTGGGCAGGGTCCAGCGCATGGCGGCAACTTAGGGCTTTGCGCGCCCGGGGGAAAGGGGGAGGTTCGCGCCACCCGCGATCCGCAGGGCCTTTGCCCCGCCCTTTCCGGCACGGGGGCCGTCAGCGAGGCGGCTTTGCCCGGGTCTTGGAGATGGTGTCGATCAGGCGATAATTCAGCGACGAGGCGTCGGCTGGCACGTCCGTCAGTTCGCTGACCTGAACCTTCAGCCGGTAGTCATAGCCGGGCTCATAGGTGAAGCCGTCGATATCGTCATAGAACAGCCGCCATTCCTGCTGCGGCGTATTGCGGACCTGCATGCAGTCGCGCGGGCCGACGCCCATGCACCTGACCCGGGAACTGGCGACGAACAGCTCTTCGGTATGGGTTTTCCCGGTCGGCGTGCCGGGGCCGGAAACGACGCCGGTGCCGGGGGCGCAGGCCGCAAGGGCCGCCAGCGCGCCGAATGCCAATGCCCTGATGGTCATGCCTCTCTCCCCCTCGCGCGGTTCATGACGAAGGATACGCCCCGGCCCCGGCGGCGGGCAAGCGCGACCTTGGGCCGTCCTGTCAGCCCTTCTGGAAGTGATCGACGATCTTCTGGGCCAGTTGCTCGCTGATGCCGCCCACGGCGACCAGATCGGCAAGGCCCGCGCGGCTGACCGCCTTGGCGCTGCCGAAATGCGCCAGCAGCGCGCGCTTGCGCGCCGCGCCGACGCCGGCGATCTCGTCCAGCGGGTTCGCCATGGTGGCCTTGGCGCGCTTGGCGCGGTGGGTGCCGATGGCCCAGCGATGCGCCTCGTCGCGCAGGCGCTGGACGAAATACAGGACCGGGTCGTTCATGCGCAGCGCGAAGGGGCGGCGGCCGGGACGGTGGAATTCTTCCTTGCCGTGGTCGCGGTCCTCGCCCTTGGCGACGCCGACCATGGGGATGTCCTCGACCCCATTTCGGCCATGATCTCATGCACCGCCGAGACCTGCCCCGCGCCGCCGTCGATCAGCAGCAGGTCCGGCCGTGCGTCGGTCTGGCGGTCCGGGTCCTCTTCAACAGGCGCGAGAAACGGCGCGTCAGCACCTCTTCATCATGCCGAAATCGTCGCCGGGGGTGATTTCGGTGCCCTTGATGTTGAACTTGCGATACTGGCTTTTGATCCAGCCCTCGGCGCCGGCGACGACCATGCCGCCAACGGCATTGGTGCCCTGGATGTGGCTGTTGTCGTAGACCTCGATGCGCTGCGGGGCCTCGGGCAGGTCGAAGGCCTCGGCCAGCCCCTCCAGCAGGCGGGCCTGCGCGGCGCTTTCCGACATGCGGCGCGCAAGGCTTTCGCGGGCATTGCGCAGCGCGTTTTCCACCAGCTCGGCCTTTTCGCCGCGCCGGGGCACGCCCAGGACGACCTTGCGCCCGGCCTTTTCCGACAGCGCCTCGGTCATCAGGTCGGGGTCCTCGATCCCGTGCGACAGCAGAAGCATGCGCGGAGGCACCTTGCCGTCATAGAACTGCGCCAGAAACGCCTGCATCACCTCATCCGCCGATCTGACGCCGTTCAGCTTCGGTAAAATCGCGGTTGCCCCAGCTTTGGTTGCCGCGGATGAAGAAGACCTGCACGCAGGCCTGCCCGCCCTCCATATGCAACGCGATGACGTCGGCCTCGGCGACGCCGCGGGGTTGATGGCCTGCACCGACTGCACGGCGGTCAGCGCCTTGATGCGGTCGCGCAGCGCGGCGGCGCGTTCGTATTCCATCGCTTCGGCGGCGGCGCCCATCTCGGCAGCAAGCTGGGCCTGGATGGCGGTGGACTTGCCGCGCAAGAACAGTTCGGCATCCGCAACCAGCGTGTTGTAGTCATCCAGCCCGATGCGGCCGACGCAGGGCCGCTGCACCGCTTGATCTGGAAAAGCAGGCAGGGCCGCGTGCGGCTGAAAAGGTGGCGTCCGTGCAATTGCGCAGCAAACACGCGCTGCAACTGGTTCAGCGTCCTGTTCACCGCGCCTGCGCTGGCAAAGGGGCCGTAATAGTCGCCCTTTTCCGACTTGGCGCCGCGATGCTTCTTGATCTGGGCAAAGGGATGCGACTTGGCGACAAGGATGTTCGGGAACGATTTGTCGTCGCGCAGCAGCACGTTGTAGCGCGGCTTCAACTGCTTGATGAGGTTCTGTTCCAGCAGCAGCGCCTCGGTTTCCGTGCGCGTGGTCAGGAACATCATCGAGGCCGTCTGCGGATCATCCGCGCGATGCGCCCTGAATGAAGCCGCTGCGCGCGCATAGTTCGAGACCCGCGCCCGCAGGTTCCGCGGCCTTGCCGACGTAAAGCACCGCGCCCTGTGCATCCAGCATCCGATAGACGCCGGGCGAGGCGTCCAGCGTCCTGAGATAGTCGTGGATCAGCGCGTGCCCGGTCTTGGGGGCGGGCGTCGGTGCGGTGGGTTCGGTCGGCGAATCGGTCATGCTCATCAATATGGTGATTCTATGCTGCGGCTGCACAATCGAACTGGAAGGTTCAAGAGGAAACCTGTCCACGGAATCTGTGGATAAGTCTGTGGGCTCCCTTGGGGGAACAGCACGATCACCGAGGCTTTGTTGGGGTTTCACGAGTTTGCCTAAAAAATAGACATTTTTGTAACGCATTGATATTGCGCATATTTTTTTGTCCTTGGTGCAATCCTCTGAAATCCTTGCGAGAATCGTGAAGGTTTCGTGAACGGCTGTCCAAAGGCGTGGACAACTTGTCGCGTTTGGCGCGAAAGCGGGCGCTACTCTACCCCCAGCACATCGGGCGTGCGCCACCCCAGGTGCTGGCCGCCATCGACGCAGATCAACTGCCCGGTGACCGCGCCCGCATCCAGAAGATAGCCCAGTGCGGCCTGGATGTCGCCCTCGTCCGCGCCCCGTTGCAGGATGGTCGCCGCGCGCTGGCGGGCGAAATGGTCGTCGGACTGGCGGTTGCCTTGCAAGGTCGGGCCGGGGCCGATGGCGTTCACGCGGATATCGGGCGCCAGCGCCTGCGCCGAGGTCTGCGTCAGCCACCACAGCCCCGCCTTGGCCAGCGAATAGGTCATGAATTCGGGCGTCGGCTTCAGCACGCGCTGGTCGATCATGTTCACGATCAACGCCTGCGCGCGCGGCTCGGCGCCGCTGCGGTCGGCCTTGGGCGCCTGCCGGGCGAAGCCCTCGGGTCAGCACGAAGGGCGCGCGCAGGTTCGACGCCCATGTGCCGGTCCCAGCTTTTGCCGGTGGCGCTGCCAAGGTTGTCATATTCAAAGATCGAGGCATTGTTGACCAGCACCGTCAGCGGCCCCAGCGCGTCACGGGCGCGGCCGACCAGCGCCTCGGTCTGGTCAAGGTCCAGAAGGTCGGCGTCAGGGTCACGGCCCGCACGCCAAGCGCGCGGGCCGCGTCGGCGGTGGCCTCGGCCTCGGCGGCGGAACTGTGGTAATGGATCGCCACGTCATGCCCGCGCCGCGCCAGTTCCAGCACCATGGCCCGGCCCAGCCGGCGCGCCCCCGCGGTCACCAATGCCGTCATGTCACCCCCAGATGCGCCCGCAGGCGGTCATTTATGCGGCAGCCCAAGAATGCGGGCGATCAGGCGGCGCACGCCCGGACCGGCGGCCAAGGCCAGCGCCACGATGATCAGCAGGCAGATGATGACGAACTTGATCATCCGCGTCCCGCCCCGAAGCGTGCAAAGGCGGCGCGTTCCTCGACCGCGCCCAGCACCGCGTCGGCCGAGATGCCAAAGCGGCGCAGCAGCGGCACACGCTGGCCATAGGTCAGGAAGCGCACCTTTTCGCCGTAAAGTTCGCGCATCTTGGGGACAAGATGGGCGATGCCGTCGGCAAGACCCAGTTCGACCGCCTCGCGCCCGGCCCAGATCTCGCCGGTGAACAGGTCGCGGTCGGCGGGCAGGCGGCTGCCGCGCCGGGCGACGACCTGATCCTTGAACGCCTGATGGATCGGGACCAGCAGGCGTTCCAGCCGGGCGACGTCCTCGGGCGTTTCGGGGCGGAACGGGTCCATCATCGATTTCGAGCGTCCGGCGGTGTGGACGCGCCGCTCGATCCCGTGGCGGTGGATGAAGTCGGTAAAGCCGAAGCCCGCCGAGATCACCCCGATCGAGCCCAGAACCGAACTGTCATCGGCCCAGATGTAATCGGCGGCGCTGGCCAGCCAATAACCGCCCGAGGCCGCCACATCCTCGACAAAGGCGTGGACGGGCACGTTCGTGTCCTCGGACAGGCGGCGGATGCGCGCGCCGATCAGGCTGGACTGCACCGGCGAGCCGCCGGGCGAATTGATCGCCAGCGCCACGGCCAAGGGTTTCTTGCGCTTGAAGGCGCGTTCAAGCAGCGGCGCAAGCGCTGCGTCGGAAAGCCCGGCGCCGCCGCGCCCGGCGACCCCGATGGCGCCCTGCAAACGCAGGACGGCGATAGTGTCGGGTCGGGTCAGGAATGGGATCTTCATGTTCATGCAGATAGGCGCGCGGCGGCGTTCCGACAAGCGGTCATGCCTGCGCTTTCAGGAAAGCCACGACCTCGGCATGGGTCGGCATGGCGTCGCCGGCGCCCTTGCGCGTGACCTGGATCGCGGCGGCGGCGGCGGCGTGGCGCAGCGCGGTCTGCGGATCCTCGGCCCGCGACAGGCCGGCGGCGAACCAGCCCGCAAAGCAGTCGCCGGCGCCGGTCGTGTCCACCGCCTGCACGCGGAACGCCGGCTGGTGCCAGACCTGGCCCGAGCGCAGGTCGCGGTATTCCGCCCCCTCGGCGCCGCGGGTGATCAGCATGGCCTCGACCGGCAGCGCCTCGCCGAAGGCGGCGAAGGTGTCGCGGGCCTCGACCTCGTTCACCGCCAGCACCGAGACATGCGGCAGCACGGCGCGCAGGGCCTCGATCTGGAAGGGCGCGGCCGAGTAGATCACGCGGGCGCCGGCGGCACGCGCATGGGCGGCGGCCTCGGCCTGAAGGTTGGTTTCGTTTTGCAGCATCAGGATGTCGCCCGGGCCGATGCCGGCCAGATCGCGGGCCGGCAGATCGGCGGGCAGGGCGTGGTTGGCGCCGCCATGCAGGATGATCGAGTTTTCGCCGCTGTCATCGACCAGAATGATCGCGTGGCCGGTCGCGACGCCGGGCAGGCGCGCGATGCCGCCGGTGCCGACGCCAGCCTCTGCCAGCTTTTCCAGCACCCAGCCGTCGCCGGGACCCATCGCGCCCAGATGCTCGACCGCGACTCCGGCGCGGGCGGCGGCGACGGACTGGTTGGCGCCCTTGCCGCCCAGCCCCAGGCTGTAATCCAGCGAGCTGATCGTCTCGCCGGCGCGGGGCAGGGCGGTCAGGCGATAGACATGATCGATATTGATCGAACCGAGATTGTAGATGGTCATGCGTCCGTCCCCTGTTGCTGCCGCAATCTGACCGGGAAGGCGGGGCTTTGTCCATATGCAGGGCGCGGCGCGGGCCGGAATAGGGGCCGGATTATGGGCCAGAATATGGGCCAGAGCCCGGGTCAGAGTCCTCGTCAGAGTTCGGGCCGGGAGGCGGGCTGGAACGCTGGCCGAAACCCCAGGGGCTGAAACGAAAAACGCGCCCCGGGGCGGGGCGCGTTCAAAGGTCATGTCGTGGCGATCACTCGGGCTTGCGCGGGTGCTTGACCGGCCACCACAGTTTCTTGTTGGTCAGATACAGCAGCGCCGACAGCACGATCAGGAAGATGACCGAGACGAAACCGACCTGCTTGCGGTCCATCATCTTCGGTTCGGCCGTCCACATCAGGAACGCGGCGACGTCCTTGGCCATCTGATCGACGGTCGCCGGGGTGCCGTCTTCATAGGTCACCTGATCGTCGGTCAGCGGTTGCGGCATCTTGATCCAGTTACCGGCAAAAGCAGCGTTGTGATAGAAGGTGCTGCCCGCCTCGTCCTTGGTCTCGCCGTTATAGCCGGTCAGGACGGCATGGATGTATTCCGGGCCGCCGATGCCGTTGAACAACTGCGAGATGCCGGTGCCATAAGGCCCGTGGAAGGCCGCGCGCGCCTTGGCCATCAGCGACAGGTCCGGCCCCATCCCCTCACCATGGATGGTCGGGAAGAAGTCGGTCGGGATGCGCGGGCGGTCTTCGCCGGTTTCGGCGTCGGGGATGGTCAGCTGCGCGGCATAGGCGCGAACCTGCTCCTCGGGCAGCTCGGGGCCGCCGGGATCGCCCAGCGTGCGCAGCGGCACATAGCGCAGACCGTGGCAGGCCGAGCAGACCTCGGTATAGACCTGCAGGCCGCGCTGAAGCTGGAACTGGTCGTACTTGCCGAACGGGCCTTCAAAGCTGAAGGCGACATTCTCGATATGTGCAGCCTTTTCGGCGGCGGGTGCCTCGGCCGGGGCGGCTGGCGGAGCTTCGGCGGCAGCTTCAGCCGGGGTTTCCTTGGCCGGAGCTTCGTCCGATGCCGGCTTTGCAGCCGGTTCAGCGGCAGGCGCCTCGGCTGCCGCGGGTTCGGCTGCGGGCTCGGCCGTGGCAGCGGGCATTTCTGCGGGCATTTCTGCGGGCGTTTCTGCGGCAGGCGCGGCTTCGGCAGCAGGGGCCGCAGCTGCAGGGGCCGCAGCGGCAGGCGCTTCGGCAGCGGGGGCCTCAGCGGGTTTGGCCGCCTCAGCCGGTGCAGCCTCAGCCGGTGCAGCCGCCGCCGGGGCCTCGGCCGCGGGCGTTGCCGCCGGGGCTTCGGTCGCCGGCGCCTCGGCCGGTTTGGCAGCTTCAGCCGGTGCCGCCTCGGCCGGAGCAGCGGCAGGCGCGGCTTCGGCAGGTGCGGCAGCGGCGGGGGCTTCAGCCGCGGGCGCCGCCTCGGCCGCCGGGGCGGCCGCTGCGTTCTCGTGATAGCTGGAGCCCGCCGGGGCGGTCGTGCCGGTCGTGGAACTGGCGTCCTGGGCGATCGCGCCCCCTGCCAGTGCCACCGTCAGGGCCGCAATAGCCGTGAGCGATGCGTTTCTCATGGTCATTGTTGCCTCTCCTTACTCGGCAGGATGGGTTTCGGGCCCGTAATGGGCATTGAAGTCTTCCTCGATCGTCTGCGGCATGGGCAGCGGCTTTTCGATGATGCCCAGCAGCGGCAGGATCACGAGGAAATAGGCGAACCAATAGGCCGCACCCGCCAGCGCGATATAGGGATAGATCCCCTCGGCCGGCATCGCGCCCACCCACATCAGCACGACGAAGTCGACCGCAAGGATCCAGAACCACCACTTGAACAGCGGACGATACTGGCCCGAGCGCACGCGCGAGGTGTCAAGCCACGGCACCAGCGCCATGACGATGATCGCGCCGAACATCGCCAGAACGCCGAAGAACTTGGCGTCGACGATGCCGAAGGTGATCTTCTCGGCCAGCATCACCGCCCACACGTCCGAGGTGAAGGCGCGCAGGATCGCGTAGAAGGGCAGGAAATACCATTCCGGCACGATATGCGCAGGCGTCGAAAGCGGGTTCGCCTCGGTATAGTTATCGGGGTGGCCAAGGTAGTTCGGCATGAAGCCGACGACCGCGAAGAACACCACCAGGATCACGGCCAGCGCGAACAGGTCCTTGATCACGAAATAGGGCCAGAAGGGCAGGGTGTCCTTTTCGGCCTCTTCCTTCGAGCCACGGCGCACCTCGACCCCGGTGGGGTTGTTGTTGCCGGTGGTGTGGAAGGCCCAGACATGGACGATGACCAGCGCCGCGATGACGAAGGGCAGCAAATAGTGCAGCGAGAAGAAGCGGTTCAGCGTCGGGTTGTCGACCGCCGGGCCGCCCAGCAGCCAGGTCTGGATCGATTCGCCAATGCCCGGGATCGCGCCGAAAAGGCCGGTGATCACGGTCGCGCCCCAGAAGGACATCTGGCCCCAGGGCAGAACGTAGCCCATGAACGCCGTGCCCATCATGCACAGATAGATCAGCATGCCGACGATCCAGGTCACTTCGCGCGGGGCCTTGTAGCTGCCATAGTAGAGGCCGCGGAAGATGTGGATGTAGACGGCAAGGAAGAACAGCGAAGCGCCGTTCGCATGCAGGTAACGCAGCATGTAGCCGCCGTTCACGTCCCGCATGATGTGTTCGACGCTGGCGAATGCCAGGCTGGTATGCGGGGTGTAGTGCATGACCAGCACGACGCCGGTCGCAATCTGCAGCACAAGGCAGAATGCCAGCACGATGCCCCAGATCCACCACCAGTTCAGGTTCTTGGGGGTCGGGATCATCAATGTGTCATAGACCAGGCTGACGACCGGCAGGCGGCGATGCAGCCAGCGCTCGAACGCGGTCTTGGGCTCGTAATGGTCGTGGGGAATTCCGGCCATCTGCGCCTCCTCAGCCCAGCTTGATGGTGGTTTCGTTGACGAAAGCGGCAACGGGGATATGCAGGTTCTGCGGTGCAGGACCCTTGCGGATGCGGCCGGCCGTATCATAGTGCGAGCCGTGGCACGGGCAGAACCAGCCGCCGAAATCGCCGGCGCCGTCGCCGATCGGCACGCAGCCAAGATGCGTGCAGACGCCGATCATCACCAGCCATTCGCCGGCTTCGTCCATGGTGCGGTTCTGGTCGGTCGCCGGCTCGTCGGGCTTGTTGGCGTTCTCGGCACTCTGGTCGATCAGCTCGTCCAGCTTGACCGCGCGGCCCTTCTCGATCTCTTCGGCGGTGCGGCGGCGGATGAACACGGGCTTGCCCAGCCATTTCACCGTCAGCTGGGTGCCGGTCTCGACGCCGCTGATATCGACCTGGATCGAGGACAGCGCCTGCACATCCGCCGAGGGGTTCATCTGGTTGATAAGCGTCCAGGCCGCGGCTCCGGCCGCGACCGTGCCGGCACCGGCCGTCGCGAAATAGAGGAAGTCCCTCCGGGTGCCGTGGTCGCCTGCGTGTTCGTCTGCGTGGGACACGGGTTTGATCTCCATTCTTGCCCCTTGCGGGGCGATACGACCGAACGGGCCGTGACACGGCACAGCCCTCGCCTAGGCGGTTCTAGCGATCAAATGTGCGTCAGTCCAGAAGGCGGGGGGCGCAGATGTGTCGCAAAACGCCGCATGTGTGGGATTTTCGCTGCGAGCGATGGCCGCGGCAGCGCCGCCATGGCCCGCAAGCCCCTGCGGCAGCCCGTCACAGCAGGCCTTCGCTGCGGAAACTCAGCTCGCGCGATTTGCCGATGATGAGATGGTCGTGGACCGTGATTCCCATGACCTCGCCGGCCGAGACGATGCGCGCCGTCATGGCGATATCGGCCTCGGACGGGGTCGGATCGCCCGACGGGTGATTATGGACCAGAATCAGGGCGCTGGCCGTCAGTTCCAGCGCGCGGCGCATGATCTCGCGCGGGTAGACGGGGACATGGTCGACGGTGCCGCGGGCCTGTTCCTCATCCGCGATCAGCACGTTCTTGCGGTCGAGGTAAAGGACGCGGAACTGCTCGATCTCGCGATGGGCCATGGCGGTGTGGCAATAATCCAGAAGCGCGCCCCAACTTGTCAGGATGGGCCGGTGCATGACGCGCGACCGCGCCAGCCGCTGGGCCGCGGCCTCGACGATCTTGAATTCCTGCACCACGGCGGGGCCGGCGCCCGCGACCTCGGCCAGCCGCGCCGGCGGCGCCGTCAACACGCGGTTGAAGTCGCCGAAATGGTCCAGCAGGCGCCGGGCGAGGGGCTTCACGTCCTGACGTGGAATGGCCCGGAACAGCACCAGTTCCAGCAATTCGTAATCGGGCAGGGCATCGGCGCCCCCTTGCATGAAGCGTTCGCGCAGCCGGGCGCGGTGATCGGCAAGATAGCTGGGGGTTCGTTCGCCGCGGGGCAGAGGCGTCGCGGAAACCGGCGTTTCATCCCCCGCGACGGCCAAGGGCTGCGCGGGGGCGAAAAGTGGAAGCGGAGCTTCATGAAAGGCGTGATTCGATCCCATGCCCCAGACTGGCACGGGACCGGTGAAGAAAGGCTTAACGCGCGGCTGGCGGCGCGGGCCTCAGCCCTTCATCTCATCCCAGAAGTCGCGGATTTTCTGGAAGAAACCCTGGGTCTGCGGGCTGTTGTCGGCCTTGATGTTCTCGAACTCGCGCAGCAGTTCCTTTTGCCGCGAGGTCAGGTTCACCGGGGTTTCGACCGACAGCTCGATCAGCATGTCGCCGGCCTCGCCGTTCAGGCCGGGTCCGTGGCGCAGGGGCGGCATGCCCTTGCCGCGCAGGCGCAACTGCTTGCCCGACTGCGTGCCCGAGGGCACCTTCACGCGTGAGCGGCCGCCGTCGATGGTCGGCACCTCGATCTCGCCGCCAAGGGCGGCGGTGGCCATGCTGACCGGCACCTGGCAGGCCAGCATCTTGCCGTCGCGCATGAAGATCGGGTGTTCCTTGACCTCGATGAAGATGTAAAGATCGCCCGCCGGGCCGCCGCGCATGCCGGCCTCGCCCTCGCCGGCAAGGCGGATGCGGGTGCCGGTCTCGACCCCGGCCGGGATCGAGACGGACAGCGCGCGTTCCTTTTCGATCCGGCCGGCGCCCTGACATTCCTTGCAGGGATTCTTGACGATCTGGCCCTGGCCGTTGCAGGTCGGGCAGGTGCGCTCGACGGTGAAAAAGCCCTGCGTGGCCCGCACCTTGCCCATGCCCGAACAGGTCGGGCAGGTGGCAGGTTCGACCGCGCCCTCGGCGCCGGTGCCATTGCAGGCGCCGCAGGCGACCGAGCCGGGCACGGTGATGGTCTTTTGCACGCCGTTATAGGCGTCCTCAAGCGAGACGCGCAGATTGTAGCGAAGGTCCTGGCCGCGGCTGGCGCGCGAACGGCCACTGCCGCCAGCGCCGCCCCGGCGGCCCATCATGTCGCCGAAAAGATCCTCGAACACATCGGCAAAGGCCGAGCCGAAATCGCCGCCGCCGCGCCCGAAGCCGCCGAAGCCGCCACCGCCGCCGTTTTCAAAGGCGGCATGGCCGAAGCGGTCATAGGCCGCCTTGCGCTGATCGTCCTTGAGACATTCATAGGCCTCGTTCACCTCCTTGAACTCGGCCTCCGAGACCTTGCAATCCTTGTTGCGGTCAGGGTGAAGCTGCTTTGCCTTGGAGCGATAGGCCCGCTTGATCTCGTCAGCCGACGCGCCACGGGAGACGCCCAGCACATCGTAGTAATCACGTTTCGCCATGTCGTTCGCGTCCAGGGTCCTTCAAGCAATGACCGGCCCGGTGCGGGTCCGCAGCGGGCCGGTCGATCCGTTTACATCGCGCTTACTTGCGCTTGTCTTCGCCAAGATCCTCGAAATCGGCATCGACGATTTCATCGTCGACGTCGCGGGGACCGGCTTCGGGACCGGCTTCGGCATTGCCGCCTTCGGCCTGATTGGCCTTGTAGATGGCCTCGCCCAGTTTCATCGAGGCATCCATCAGGTTCTGGATGCCGCCCTTGATCTTGCCGGCATCCTCGGACTTGAGGGCTTCCTCAAGCGCGCCGGTGGCCAGTTCGATCGCCTCGACAGTGGCGCCGTCCACCTTGTCGCCATGCTCTTCCAGCGACTTTTTGGTGGTGTGGATCAGACCTTCGGCCTGGTTGCGGGCCTCGACCAGTTCCTTGCGCTTCTTGTCGGCTTCGGCATTGGCCTCGGCATCCTTGACCATCTGGTTGATCTCGGCGTCCGAAAGGCCGCCCGAGGCCTGAATGGTGATCGTCTGCTCCTTGCCGGTGCCCTTGTCCTTGGCGCTGACCGAGACGATGCCGTTGGCGTCGATGTCGAAAGTCACCTCGATCTGCGGCATGCCGCGCGGCGCCGGCGGGATGTTTTCCAGATTGAACTGACCCAAGAGCTTGTTGTCAGCGGCCATCTCGCGCTCACCCTGGAAGACCCGGATGGTCACGGCGTTCTGGTTGTCCTCGGCGGTCGAGAAGATCTGCGATTTCTTCGTCGGGATCGTGGTGTTGCGGTCGATCAGGCGGGTGAACACGCCGCCCAGCGTCTCGATGCCCAAGGACAGCGGCGTCACGTCCAGCAGCACGACGTCTTTCACGTCGCCCTGCAGCACGCCGGCCTGAATGGCCGCGCCAAGCGCCACGACTTCGTCAGGGTTCACGCCCTTGTGGGGTTCCTTGCCGAAGAAGGCGGTCACTTCCTCGATCACCTTGGGCATGCGGGTCATGCCGCCGACCAGAACGATCTCGTCGATGTCGCCCTTGGACATGCCGGCGTCCTTCAGCGCGTCCTGAACCGGCTTCATCGTGCGCTTGATCAGGTCGCCCACCAGGCTTTCCAGCTTGGCGCGGGTCAGTTTCATGACCAGGTGCAGCGGCGTGCCCGAGTTCTTGTCCATCGAGATGAACGGCTGGTTGATCTCGGTCTGGCTGGCGCTGGACAGTTCGATCTTGGCTTTCTCGGCGGCCTCTTTCAGGCGCTGGAGGGCCATCTTGTCCTTGGTCAGGTCGACGCCGTGCTCTTTCTTGAACTCGTCGGCAAGGTAGTTGACGATGCGCATGTCGAAGTCTTCGCCGCCAAGGAACGTGTCCCCGTTGGTCGATTTCACCTCGAACAGGCCGTCGTCGATTTCCAGAATGGTGATGTCGAAGGTGCCGCCGCCAAGGTCATAGACCGCGATGGTTTTCGAATCCTTCTTGTCCAGACCATAGGCCAGCGCGGCCGCGGTCGGCTCGTTGATGATGCGCAGGACTTCCAGACCGGCGATCTTGCCGGCGTCCTTGGTGGCCTGACGCTGGGCGTCGTTGAAATAGGCCGGAACCGTGATGACGGCCTGCGTCACCGGCTCGCCCAGATAGCTTTCGGCGGTTTCCTTCATCTTTTGCAGGATGAAGGCGGAAATCTGGCTGGGGGAATACTTGTCGTCCCGCACCTCGACCCAGGCGTCGCCATTGCCGCCATCGACGATGGCATAGGGAACAAGTTTCTTGTCCTTTTCCACCTCGGCGTCGGTGGTGCGGCGGCCGATCAGGCGCTTGACGGCGAAAACGGTGTTCGAGGGGTTGGTGACGGCCTGGCGTTTCGCGGGCTGACCGACCAGACGCTCGCTGTCGGTGAAGCCGACGATGGAGGGCGTCGTGCGCGCGCCTTCCGCGTTCTCGATGACCTTGGGCTGGCTGCCATCCATGATGGCGACGCAGCTGTTCGTGGTCCCGAGGTCGATGCCGATGACTTTAGACATGCAATAACCTTTCTTGCGGCGATATTCTTGGGTTTCGGGTCCCATGAGGCCCCCGGAACCCGGATCCCTTGATTGCCCCGGACCGTCCCGCGCGACGACGGGCGTCCGGTGCTCTCCGGCCTATATAGGAACGGGTTTTGCGGCCTGCAAGCAGCGCATTCGGCAGAAGTTGCGGCTTTCGGGCAGGGCTTTGCGGCATGCGTCAGGCGCGCTCAGCGACCGGCGGACCAGCTCAGCGACACGGCGCGGCGGGTCACGAATTCCGCCATCAGCCCGATCATCAGCAGCGCCAGCGTGACATAGATCGGGTATTCCAGGCTGGAATTGCGCGGCGAATAGTTGATGAAGGCATAGCCGCGGGTCTGGTCGATGATGTGGAACAGCGGGTTCCAGCTAAAGGCGTGCAGCATTGCCGTGGACAGGTTGTTGGCGACGAACATCTTGCCGGAAAACACCATGTTCACGCGCTGGAAGAACATGGTCAGCACCTGCGCGCCCTGCGGCCACCACGGGCGGATCGACAGGAAGATCATGCCGATGCAGCAGCCGCAGAACCACGACAGCAGCAGCATTCCATAGCAGGCCAGCGGATTCTCGATCTGGATCGGCTCGACGATGTAGTTATAGGCCGTCAGCACCACCAGCGCCGAGAAGGTCTGCTTGTAAAGCGATGCCAGCGCCGCCGCCGAGATGGTCACGGCCGTGTTCATCGGCCCGTGCTTCATCATCTGGTTGCTGGCCCCGCCCGAACCCGACACCGCGCCGATGGCCTGCGAGAAGGCCATGAACATGAAGATGCCGGTCATGATGTAGACGATGAAGTTGCCGCGGATCGGCGAATAGCGCACGCCGATGATGAAATAGACCAGATAGAAGCCCAGAATCATCGCGACGGCCTGTACGACCGTCATCATCAGCCCCACCACCGCGTTGCGCTGACCCTTGCGCAGGTTGTTCACCGTGACATGATAGATCAGGGCCAGCGTGTTGAACGCGGCCTCAAGCATGTTCCGATTGCGCTGCTGCACGAACATTTCGGATCGACCCTCTGGCGATGCGGCGGGCGGGGGCGCTTGCCCTGCGCGATCCGCCGCATCATAAGAAACAGTGATGCTCTATACAATCAGCGGGGCATGCCGGTAAAGCCGGGACCGAAAGGAAAACCTATGCAATTCGATCAAATGATTGCCGAGATGCGCCGTCTGGCCCTGCAAGCGGGGGACAAGATCATGCAGATCTATGGCTCGGACGATTTCGAGGTGCGCGCCAAGTCGGACGACTCGCCGGTGACCGAGGCGGACGAGGCGGCGGATGCGCTGATCTCGGCCGGGCTGCGCGCGGCCTTCCCGGACATCGCGCTGGTGACCGAGGAACAGGCCGCCACCCATGGGCAAAGCCTTTCGACCTTCCTGATCGTGGACCCGCTGGACGGCACCAAGGAATTCGTGCAGCGCCGCGGCGATTTCACCGTCAACATCGCCTATGTCGAAAACGGCACCCCGCGCTTTGGCGTCGTCTATGCGCCGGCCAAGGGGCGGCTGTTCTATACCGCCGCCCATGGCGGTGCGGTCGAGGAAAAGGCCCCCTTCGGCGATCAGCCGGGCGAGGTGGTGCCGATCGGCGTGAACTCGACGCCCGACAATCGGGGGTTGATGATCGTGGCCTCGAAATCGCATCGCGACGCGGCGACCGACGCCTATATCGATCACTATGCCGTGCGCGACATGACCTCGGCCGGCAGTTCGCTGAAGTTCTGTCTGGTGGCGACGGGCGAGGCCGATCTTTACCCGCGTCTTGGCCGCACGATGGAATGGGATACGGCGGCGGGCGATGCGGTGCTGCGCGCCGCCGGCGGCGAGGTGGTGCGTTTCGACGACCACACGCCCCTGACCTATGGCAAGCCGGGGTTCGAGAACCCCTTCTTCATCGCCTATGCCCCCGGCGTGCTGCTGGTGCGGGGTTAGGCCCATGTCCGTCGTCATCGTCATTCCCGCACGCCATGCCTCGACCCGCTATCCGGGCAAGCCGCTGGTCGAACTGCGCGGCGCCTCGGGGCAGGGGCTCAGCCTGATCCGCCGCAGCTGGGAGGCCGCGCGCGCCGCGCAGGGCATCGACCGGGTGATCGTCGCCACCGATGACGAGCGTATTCGCGACCATGCCCTGGGCTTCGGCGCCGAGGTGGCGATGACCTCGACCGCCGCGCGAAACGGCACCGAGCGCTGCGCCGAGGCCATCGCGAACCTTGGCCTGACGCCCGAGATCGTCGTCAACCTGCAAGGCGACGCGCCGCTGACGCCCGCCTGGTTCGTCGAGGATCTGGTCGCCGGCCTGCGCGGTGATCCCGGCGCGGATGTGGCGACGCCCGTGCTGCGCTGCACCGGCGCCATGCGATCCGAGCTGATCGCCGACCGGGTGGCGGGGCGCGTCGGTGGCACCACCGCCGTCTTTGGCCATGACCACCACGGGCTTTATTTCTCGAAGGAAGTGATTCCCTATGTCGGGCGCGACTTCGGCCCCAGCGAACCCACGCCGGTCTATCACCATGTCGGCGTCTACGCCTATCGGCCCGAGGCGCTGGCCGAATACCCGACCTGGGACGAGGGCAGGCTTGAGGCGCTGGAGGGGCTGGAGCAGTTGCGCTTTCTGGAACGCGGCCGCCGCATCCTTTGCGTCGAGGTCGAGGCCCGTGGCCGCGAGTTCTGGGAGCTGAACAACCCCTCGGACGTGTCGAAGCTGGAATCGATGATGCAGCGCATGGGCATTGCCTGATGCCGTCAGCCGGCCCGCTGCCGCGGACCAGCATCATCGTCGTCTCGCGTCACCGGCCGCGGCATCTGGCCCGTTGCCTCGACGCGCTGGCGCGGCAAAGCCATCCCGATTGCGAAATCGTGCTGGTCGCCGATCCCGGCTCGGTCGATATCCGGCCGGACCTGCCGCTGAAGCGCTGCGCCTTTGACGTGCCCAATATCTCGCAGGCGCGGAACCGCGGCATCGCACTGGCTGCGGGCGCGGTGCTGGCCTTCATCGACAACGCCATCGCCGTGCCGGACTGGGCCAGCGCACTGGCCCGGCCCTTTGCCGACCCGCGCGTGCTGGCCGCGACCGGCTTCACGCGCGGCCCCGACGGGCTAAGCTGGCAGGCCCGGGCCGAGCGGATGACCCCCTCGGGGCAGGCGCGGCCCATCGATCTGCGCGCGCCCGCGCTGCTTTCCCCCGACCACGGCCAGCCGGTCAGCACCATCGGCACGAACTGCGCCTTTCGTCGCGACGCGCTGCTGGCCATCGGCGGTTTCGACCCGGCTTTCGCCTATCACCTTGACGAAAGCGACGTGAACATGCGCATGGCCGCGCGGTTTCCGCAGGCGCTGACGGCGGTGATTCCGCAGGCGCAGGTGATCCACGGCATCGCGCCCGGCACCGGGCGCAGCAGCGCGGGCGTGCCCCATGACCTGACCGCCATCGGGCGTTCGACCGCGATCTTTGCCGCGCGCCACGGCGGCGATGCCGGCTGGGTCCGCGCCAGCCAGCGCCGCCGCCTGCTGCGTCACTTGGTCGCGGGCCGGCTGGATCCCTTTGCCGTGGCGCCGCTGATGGCCACGCTTGAGGCCGGGCTGGCCGCGGGCGCGCGGTTGTCGCCGCCCTTTCCGGCGCCGTGGGATGCGGATGATCCGCCGCCATTTCAGCCGATGCCGCCCGCGCAGCCCCGCCACATATTCCTTGCGGGATGGCATTGGCGGGCAAGGGGTTTGCGCGAAACCGCCCGCCGCGCCCTTGCCCGGGGCGATATGGCCACGATCCTGCTGATGACCCCCAGCCTTCAGCCGCATCGCATGGTCATCGCCGATGGCGGCTGGTGGGAACAGCGCGGCGGTTTGTGGGGGCCGTCGCGTCCCGGCGATCCGCCGGTCCTTCTGGCGGGTTGGGACGCCAGATGCACCCGCGAAAGGGGAAATTTGCTGGACCTGGCTTCGGAATAGGCGGAAAATGGCGGGGATAACGATAAAAAGTTGAACCGCTCCGAATTTAGACGGAACGGTTTGGCACTTTGTGCGCTTGTTGCGCAGTTGCAAACAAAAGGGGATAAGTCCCCGAAAGTTGACGCAGACGTCAGGAGACCTAATTGATGAGCCGCAAAGTAACCAAGGCCATTTTTCCCGTGGCAGGCCTGGGGACCCGTTTCCTTCCCGCCACGAAAAGTATTCCCAAGGAAATCATGACCTTGGTGGACAAGCCGTTGATCCAGTATGCGATCGACGAGGCCCGTGCCGCCGGCATCGAGGAGTTCATCTTTGTCACCTCGCGCGGCAAGGGCGCGCTTGAGGACTATTTCGACCACGCCCACGAGCTTGAGTCGAACCTGAAAAAGGCCAACAAGACCGACCTGCTTGAGATCCTGCGCAACACCAACATGGATTCGGGCGCCATCGCCTATATCCGGCAGCACAAGGCGCTGGGTCTGGGCCATGCCGTCTGGTGTGCGCGCCGTCTGGTGGGCGACGAGCCCTTTGCCGTCATCCTGACCGACGACGTCATCATGGGTGAGCCGCCCTGCCTGCAACAGATGATCGAGGCCTATCAGGACACCGGCGGCAGCATGGTCGCCACCATGGAAGTGCCGCTGGACAAGACCAAATCCTATGGCGTGCTCGACGTGGCCGAGGACATGGGCGCCATCGTCCGCGCCAAGGGCATGGTCGAAAAGCCCAAGGAAAACCCGCCCTCGAACCTGGCGGTGATCGGGCGCTATATTCTTGCGCCGACGGTGCTGACCAACCTCAACAAGCTCAAGCAGGGCTCGGGCGGGGAAATCCAGTTGACCGACGCCATCGCCGACGAGATCGCCGAAGGCCGCGGCGTCTATGGCCTGCGCTTCCGCGGCCAGCGCTTCGACTGCGGCTCGAAAGCGGGCTTCCTGCAGGCGACGGTGGCCTTTGGCCTTGCGCGCGAGGACCTGAAGCAGGAATTCGGCGAATACCTGTCGGACCTCAATTCGCTGCGCAAGGCGGCGGAATAACGCATGGCGGCGACGGTCCTGGTGACGGGCGGGGCGGGCTATATCGGCTCGCACGCCTGCAAGGCATTGCGTGACGCGGGCTTCGTGCCGGTCACTTACGACAACCTGTGCACCGGCTGGCGCGGTGCGGTGCAGTTCGGACCGTTCGAGCAGGGCGACCTTCTTGACCGGGCGCGGCTGGACGAGGTCTTTGCCCGTCACAAGCCCGTCGCCGTCATGCATTTCGCCGCGCTGAGCCAGGTGGGCGAGGCGATGGTCCAGCCCGGCAAATACTGGCGCGGCAATGTCAGCGCCTCGCTGAACCTGATCGAGGCGGCGCTGGCGGCGGGGGTGGGGAATTTCGTCTTTTCCTCGACCTGCGCCACCTATGGCGACCATGACGGCGTGGTGCTGGACGAAAACACCCCCCAGCAGCCCCTGAACGCCTATGGCGCCAGCAAGCGCGCGATCGAGGACATGCTGAAGGATTTCGGCGCCTCGGACGGGCTCAGCAGCGTGATCTTTCGCTATTTCAACGTCGCCGGTGCCGACCCGGAAGGCGAGGTGGGCGAATTCCACCAGCCCGAAACCCATCTGGTGCCGCTGATCCTTGACGCCATCGACGGCAAGCGTCCGGCGCTGACCATCCACGGCACCGACTATCCGACGCCCGATGGCACCTGCATCCGCGACTATGTCCATGTCATGGATCTGGTCGATGCGCATGTGCTGGGCCTGCGGCACCTGCTGGACGGCAAGGTGGCCAGGGGCGCGCATGAGGTGTTCTGCCTGGGCACCGGCAACGGCTTTTCGGTGCGCGAGGTGATCGACCATTCCCGCTATGTCACCAACCGCCCGGTGCCCGTCAATGACGGCCCGCGCCGGGGCGGCGATGCGGTCAAGCTGGTCTCGGGCAGCGAAAAGGCGGTGGCGGTGCTGGGCTGGAACCCGGCGCGCTCGACCCTGCCGCAGATGATCGGCGACGCGTGGCGCTGGCACCAGAACGGCGGTTATGACGCCTGATCCGGCGATCCTGCTGGATGTCTCGCGGCTGGTGTCGCGGCTGGGGCAGGGCCCGGCGACCGGCATCGACCGGGTCGAGGCCGAGTGGCTGGCGCATCTGCAATCGCGCCCGCATCTGCTGCTGTGCCGGGTGCCGCGCGCGCAACTCTTGCTGCCGCCCGAGGCCGGCGCCGCGATCCTGCGCTGGCTGCAAGGCGATATCGCCGACCTGCCGCCGCCCGGCCTGCTGAACCGGCTGCGCGGCCGGCAGGGCGTTCCCGCCCGTGCCGAGGCCGCGCTGCGGCGCATGGCGACATATCGCGCGCGCCGTGACGGTCAGGGCATCGCGCGGCGGGCCGCGCGCGTGCTGGCGGGCGCCCGCGATCTGCCGATCTGCTATCTGAATGTCGGCCATGCGAACCTGCATCCGCGGCTGTGGCAGAACCTGCGCGGGCTGCGGCGCGTGGTGCTGATCCATGACACCATCCCGCTGGATCACCCCGAATTCACCCGCGCCGGGCAATCGGCCAGGTTCGCGGCCCGCTTTGCCGCCGCGCTGAGCCATGCCGAACTGGTGCTGACCGTCTCGGCCGCGACGCGCGCCGACGTGCTGCGCTGGCGCGAGCGGCTGGGCTTGCCCGCCCGCGCCCGGGTCGAGGCCGTCCCCCTGGGCACACGGCTTGCCGCGCCGGGCGCGGCCCCGGCGGGCGTGCCGCTGGACCGGCCGTTCTTCGTCACGCTGGGCACGATCGAGCCGCGCAAGAACCACGCGGCGCTGCTGGACGCCTGGCAGGAACTGGCGCGGCGGTTGCCGCCCGAGCGGCTGCCGCGGCTTTACATCATCGGCCGGCGCGGCTGGGAAAATCACGCGGTATTCGCGCGGCTGGATGCGCTGCCCAAGGACGGCCCCGTGCGCGAACTTGCCGGCCTTGACGATGGCGCGGTGGCGTTTCTGCTGGCGCGCAGCCACGGCCTTCTGATGCCCAGCCGGGCCGAGGGCTTTGGCCTGCCGCTGATCGAGGCCGCCGCGCGCGGCGTCCCGGTCCTGTCCGCGCCCCTGCCGGCGGCGCGCGAAATCCTTGGCGACTATGCGCGATCGCTGTCGCCCGACGACGCGCGGGCCTGGGCGGGGGCGGTGGCGCTTCTGGCTGCGGCGCCGCCCTTGCGGTTGCACCCGCCAGAGTTGCGCGATTGGAACACCCATTTCCAGCAGGCCTGTGCCATCATGCGGGAGTGATTGCTTAACCTTGACGCGGCCGCTATGTGCGGCCTGACCTTCATGACATAGATCCGTGCCCCGCCTGTTCCGTTTTTATCGCCGCCAGCTTCAATATCGCGCCCGCAGGCAATGGCTGCTGGCGCGCGCCATCCGTCGTCGCCGCGGGCTGCGGCCGGTGGTGGACCGCACCGGCCTGATCCGGCCGGGCGATATCCTGCTGTTCACGGTCCTGCGCAACGAAGCCGTGCGCATGCCCTATTTCCTTGATTACTACAGGAAAATGGGCATCCGGCAGTTCCTTGTCGTCGATAACGGCTCGGACGATGGCGGCCTGGAATACCTGGAGCGGCAACCGGACGTGTCGCTGTGGCACACCCATGGCAGCTACAAGGAATCGCGCTTCGGCATGGATTGGCTGAACTGGCTGCTGCGCAAATACGGCAGCGGGCATTGGTGCCTGACCGTCGATCCCGACGAATTCCTGGTCTATCCGCATTGCGACACGCGCCCGCTGATGGCGCTGACGGACTGGCTTGACGCTTCGGCGGTGAAGTCGTTCTCGGCCATGCTTCTGGACATGTATCCCAAGGGGCCGCTGGACGAGCAGCCCTATTACTCGGGTCAGAACCCGTTCGAGATCGCGCGCTGGTTCGACCCGGCCAATTACTCGATCCGCAAGAACAAGACCTATGGCAACCTGTGGATTCAGGGCGGCGTGCGCAGCCGGGTGTTCTTTCCCACCGACCCCGACAAGGCGCCGGCCCTGAACAAGATCCCGCTGGTGCGCTGGGAACGCTGGTTCGCCTATGCCAGTTCAACCCATATGCTGCTGCCGCGCGCGCTGAACATGGTCTATGACGAACAGGGGGGCGAAAAGGCCTCGGGCTGTCTGCTGCACGCCAAGTTCCTGTCCACCTTCGCCGCGAAATCGGCCGAGGAACTGACCCGCCGCCAGCATTATGCGCTGAGCCACGAATACAAGGCCTATCACGGCGGGTTGCAGGACAGCCCGGATTTCTGGTGCAGCCATTCGACAGAGTTGCAGGGCTGGCGCCAGCTTGAGGAGCTTGGCCTGATCTCGGCGGGGAACTGGATATGAACGCCGCCGTGCCGATGGAGGAGATCAGGCTGGGCGTCGTCATGCTGTGCCATAACGAGCTGGCCATCGCCGCGCGCATGGCGCGCGTCTGGGCGGATAACGGGGCGCCGGTCTCGGTCCATGTCGATGCCAAGACGCCGCGGCCCGAAATCGCGCAGATGCGCGCCGATCTGGGCGATCTGCCGCAGGTCGTCTTCAGCCGCCGCCATGTCTGCGAATGGGGCACCTTCAGCCTTGTGCGCGCGACCCAGGATGCGGCCGCGCTGCTGCTTGACCGCTTTCCGGACCTGACGCATGTGATCCTGGTTTCGGGGGCCTGCCTGCCCCTGCGGCCGGTGGCCGATCTTCGCGCCTTCCTTGCCCGCTATCCGCAGCGCGACTTTATCGAAAGCGTCACCGCCGAGGATGTCGGCTGGACCGTGGGCGGCCTGAACGAGGAACGCTTCACCCTGTATTTCCCGTTCTCGCTGCGCCGCCAGCGCAAGCTTTTCGACCGCTATGTCGAGTTGCAGCGCAAGCTGGGGGTCAGGCGGCGGGTGCCGGCGGGACTGGTGCCGCATCTGGGTTCGCAATGGTGGTGCCTGACGCGCGCCACGCTGAGCGCGATCCTGGACGATCCGAAGCGGGCCGAGTTCGACCGCTATTTCCGCCGCGTCTGGATTCCTGACGAAAGCTATTTCCAGACGCTGGCGCGGCGGCACTCGCGCCAGGTCGAAAGCCGGTCGCTGACGCTGTCCAAGTTCGACGATCAGGGCAAGCCCTATATTTTCTATGACGATCACCAGCGCATCCTGCAGGAATCGGGCTGTTTTCTGGCCCGCAAGATCTGGCCGCATGCCGGCCGGCTTTACGACCATTTCCCGCAGCCCGCGCAAGAGCCGCCCTCGGCCGCCGAGCCGACGCCGGCGCGGCTGGACCGCATCATCGCCCATGCCGCCGCCCGCCGCCGGCTGGGGCGCCCCGGCCTTTACATGCAAAGCCGCTTTCCGCTGAAGGACCGCGAGAACGGCAAGACCTCGGCCCCCTACGCCGTCTTTCACGGCTTTGGCGAGATTTTCCCCGAGTTCGAGCCATGGCTGGCCCAACGCATCGATGCCGATGTCCATGGCCACCTGTTCGCCCCGAACGGGGTCGAATTCGCCGGGCGTTCGGCCATCGGGCCGGGGGCGCTGTCCGACAGCGCGGCGCTGCGCGACCTTGACCCGCGCAGTTTTGTCGCCAACCTGATCCGCATCTCGCGCCGGATGCAGGTCTGGCAGCACAGCCCCCGCGACACGCAGGACCTGAACTGGTTCATGACCACCGACCCGAATGCGCGCATCTTCGTCGTGACCGGGGCCTGGGCGCTGCCGCTTCTGCATTCGGGCATGCCCTTTGACGATATCCGCCGGGTGGCGGCGACCCTGCAACGCGCGGAACTGGCGCAGGTCGCCATCCTGCGCTCGGTCTGGCTTAAGGCGCGGATGCATATCTGGGACCTTGGCGATTTCTGCGCCCGCCCGGCAGGGGTCCTGCGTACGGTGCTGCGCGACCTTGGCGGCGATCCCGATTCTGCCAGCGACCTGCCGCAGATGCGCGACCTGGCCGGCATGGGGCGCTTTCTGCAACGATTGCGCAATGCCGGCTTGCAGCCGCGCCTGATGGGCGATTTCCCGGTGGTCGATCCGACCCGCAGCAAAGAGGGGCCGTGACATGACCCAGCCATTCGCCAGCTTCGTGATCTTTGCCGAAATGCGCACCGGCTCGAACCTGCTTGAGGCGACGCTGAACGCCATCAAGCGCGTCACCTGCTTCGGCGAGGCGTTCAACCCCTACATGATGGGCTGGCCCGACAAGGATGAGCTGAAGGGCATCACCATGGCCGAACGCGACGCCGACCCGCACCGGCTGCTGGCGGCGATCTTCGACAAGCCCAACCACCTGCCGGGGTTCCGCTATTTCCACGACCACGACCCGCGCGTGCTGGACGCCATCATCGACAACCGCGCCTGCGCCAAGATCATCCTGACCCGCAACCCGGTCGACAGCTTCGTCTCGACCGAGCTTGCGCGCGCCACCAACCAGTGGAAGCTGAACGAGACCGAGACCCCGATCCCCGCCGCCATCCCCTTTGATGCGGCCGAGTTCCGCCGCCTGACCGGCGCGGTCGAGGAATTCCAGCTTGGCATCATGCACCGCCTGCAAATCAGCGGCCAAAGCGCCTTCTGGCTGGGATATGAGGACCTGCGCGATGCCGATGTGATGACCGGCCTTCTGCACTGGCTGGGCCGCACCGATCTGGAGCGCGTGGCGCCCGCCAGCGATCAGGTGCCGCAAAACCCGCGCGAACTGGCCGAAAAGGTGACGAATTTCGACGAGATGCAGGCCGAACTGGCGCGGCTCGATCCGTTCATGCTGCGCCGCATCCCGAATTTCGAGCCGCGGAAAGGCCCCGCCGTCCCCTCGTTCATCGGCGCCGAGGCCGGCAAGGGGCTGATCTTCATGCCGGTCAAGGGCGGCCCGACCGAGGCCATCACCGGCTGGCTGCGCCAGATGGGGCCGGTCGCCGCCGATTTCACCCAGAACAGCCTGCGGCAATGGAAGCGCGACCATACCGGCCATCGCAGCTTTACCGTCCTGCGCCACCCGCTTTTGCGGGCATGGACGGCGTTTCAGGCGCTGCTGACCGGCAAGAACGCCGAATTGCGGCAGTTGATGCGCGACATCTATCGCGTTTCCTTGCCCGAGGACGCGGCGCTGGCGGATCTGGGCGACGACCGCAAGGCCGCGCTGTTCGAGGAGTTTCTGGATTTCCTGCGCCGCAACCTGAACGGCCAGACCTCGCTTCAGACCTTTCCGGGCTGGGCCAGCCAGGCCGAACTGCTGGCCGGGTTTTCCCGCTTTGGCGCCCCGGACATGGTGCTGCGCGAGGCGGAGCTGGCGCGCGATCTGGACTGGCTGGCGGCCAGCGCGCGGATCAAGGGGGCGGTCTCGGCCCCCGACACGCCGGAATTCCCGGCCTTCCTTCAGGATCACGGCCTGCGCGCGGCGGCGAAAAAGGCCTATCTGCGCGACTATGTGGCCTTCGGCTTTGCCGGGCAGCCCTAGGGGCTCATCGCCTTGCGCTGGCGCGTGCGTTCCAGCCCAAGCTGGCGTTCGCGCCAGATGATCAGGATGCCGGCGGCGATGACCAGCGCCGCGCCTGCCAGCATCACCAGCGTCGGCGCCTCGCCAAAGACGAACCAGCCGATCGCCAGCGCCAGCAGCATCGAGACATATTCGAACGGCGCCACCAGCGAGGCATCGGCATAACGATAGGACGAGGTCATCAGGATCTGTCCCAGCCCGCCCAGCAAGCCGATGCTGACCAGCAGCGCCGCCTGCGTCGCATCGGGCATGACCCAGCCAAAGGGCAGCGTCAGCAGCCCCAGCAGCGTCGAGGTGATGGTGAACCAGAAGACGATGGCCGAGGTGCGTTCGTCCTGTACCAGCTTGCGCACGAAGATGCGCGCCAGCGCCGTGCAGGCGGCGGCGGCCAGCGCCACCACCGCACCAAGGGTTTCCTTGTAGCCAAGGCCGGTGCCGGCGCCGAAGCGCGGCGACAGCACGATGACGACGCCGATCAGGCCAAGGACGACCATGGACAGGCGGAACAGGCGCACGTCCTCGCCCAGAAACATCGCGGCGAAGATGACGACCATCAGCGGCGCGGCATAGCCGATGGCGGTCACCTCGGGGAAAGGCAGCAGCGCCAGCGCCCAGAACCCCAGCGCCATCGAGCCGGTGCCCATGATGCCGCGATAGAAATGCCCCATCGGCCGATAGGTGCGCAGGCCGACGCGCAGTTCCTGCCGCCATGCCAGCCAGCCAAGGATCACCGGAATCGCGAAAAGCGAACGGAAAAACACCTGCTGGCCGGGCGGCACGCCAAGGCCGCCCTCGGACGTGGCCTTGACGACGGCGCCCATGACCGTGAACACCAGCACGCTGAGGCATTGCAGCAGGATGCCCCGCAGCGGGCTTTGCGGCGGCAGTTCGACATGGCTGGCGCCGTCGCGTGTGGACATCACGGCAATCTTTCACAGGCCCAGCGGGCGGCATCGGCAACGGTCGGGTCGGGGTCGTTCGTCAGCGCCTCGGCCACCGGGCGCAGATGGGGCAGGCCGGAATTGCCGATGGCGTAAAGCACGTTCCTGACCATGCGGTCGCGGCCGACGCGCTTGATCGGGCTGCCGGAAAAGCGTTCGCGAAAGGCGGCGTCGTCCAGCGCGGCGATTTCGGCCAGTGCCGGGCCGCCATGGGGGCCGTGATAGCGCAGCTCGGTCGCGGCCTGCGCGAACTTGTTCCACGGGCAGGCGGCAAGGCAGTCGTCGCAGCCATAGATGCGATTGCCCAGCAGCGGGCGCAGTTCGGGGGCGACCGGGCCCTTGTGCTCGATCGTCAGGTAGGAAATGCAGCGCCGCGCATCCAGTTGAAAGGGCGCGGGAAAGGCGCCGGTCGGGCAGGCGTCAAGGCAGGCGCGGCAGGAGCCGCAATGTTCGCGCTCGGCCGTGTCGCGGGGCAGGTCCAGCGTGGTGAAGATGGCGCCCAGAAAGAACCAGCTTCCCAGTTCGCGCGACAAAAGGTTGGTATGCTTGCCCTGCCAGCCCAGACCCGCCGCCTGCGCCAGCGGCTTTTCCATCACCGGGGCGGTGTCGACAAAGACCTTGATCTGGCAACCGGTCAGGCCGACCAGCCAGCCGCCCAGCCGCTTTAACCGCTTCTTGACGATGTCGTGGTAATCCTTGCCCTGCGCATAGACGCTGACCGCGCCACGGTCGGGATGGGTCAGGATCTCGGCCGGGTCGTGTTCCGGCGTGTAAAGCTCGGCCAGCATGATGACCGAGCGCGCCTCGGGCCACAGCGCATCTGGGGCGGCGCGCCATGCCGTGCGCTCGGCCATCCAGCCCATCTGGCCATGGCGCTCGGCGGCCAGAAATGCCGCCAGCCGCGCGGGCAGGTGCGGATTGGCGTCGGGGGCGCAGATGCCAAGGGCCGAAAAGCCCTCGGCGCGGGCCTGATTTTCAAGCCGGGCGCGAATCTCGGCCGGGTCAGAAATCCAGGAGCGCATAATGCGGCGCCGGGTGCACCCCCGGCAGGTGGTCGGCCAGAAGGCTGCGGAAGGCCGGGCGCGACTTGATCTTGGCATACCATTCCTGAACCTCGGCGGAATGGGTCCAGTCCACGTCCGAGATATAGTCAAGGCAGGACAGATGCGCGGCGGCGGTGAAATCGGCCAGCGTCATCGCATCGCCAGCCAGCCAGCGGCGGTGTTCCAGCAGGCTGCGCATGTAATCCATGTGGCGGCGGATGGCGCCCAGCCCCGCCTTGACGGTGCGCGAATCCGGGTAGCCCTGCCGCATGACCTTTTTCCAGACGCGTTCGTTCATGACGGGCTTCGTCGCCTCGGCGTTGAACTTGTCGTCGAACCAGGCGCAAAGCCGGCGTACCTCGTAGCGGTCGACGGCATTGGCGGGCATCAGCGCCGGGACGGGGTGGGTTTCGTCCAGATATTCGCAGATCGCCTGACTTTCGGCCAGCAGGCGGCCGTCCATGCGCAGGACCGGCAGCTTGCCGGCGGGGTTGCGGCGCGTCAGTTCGGAATCGGGTTCCCAATAGCGGTCCTCGACCAGCTCGACCTCGATCCGCTTTTCGGCCAGCACCAGCCGGACCTTTCGGCAGAAAGGCGACAGCGAGATGTGGTAAAGGCGGATCGTCGAATTGGGCGAGGACGTGTTCATCTGCGGAAAACCGGTTCAGGCGCGGGATTGCAGGTTGATACGCGCTGGGGGGCGGCGTTTCAACCGCATTGGCGCAGGGCGCGCGCGCTAATACGTCAGGCGCAGGCAGGCATCGCGCCCGTCGGCCTGAATGGTCGCCGCGCCCTCGGCGATGGCGCGGCTGCGGCGCGAGCCGCCCTGCGGCTTGCGTTCCTTGGGCGCGGGCAGGATCGAGGCCAGGGCCGCCGCCTGCCGCATCGACAGCTTGTCCGGGGTCGTGCCGAAATGATATTTCGCCGCCGCCGCGACGCCAAAGACGCCGGGGCCGAATTCGGCCAGATTCAGATAGACCTCGACGATGCGGCGCTTGGACCACAGCGCCTCGATCATCGGGGTATACATGGTTTCCAGCACCTTGCGCGGCCAGCTTCGGCCCTGCCACAGGAACACGTTCTTGGCGGTCTGCTGCGTCAGGGTCGAGGCCCCCCGCGACGAGCCCGAGGCGATCACCTTACGGATCTCGATCATGTCGAAACCCCAGTGGCTGCAAAAATTGGCATCCTCGGCGGCGACGACGGCGCGGACCATGGCGGGGGCGATGTCGCCGATGGGCGTCCATTCATGTGGCGTGCCGGGGTATTCGTAAGTCCCGGTCAGGATGGTCCAGCTTGTCGGCGGGTTGATGAAGGAAAACAGGAAGACCAGCACGAACATCAGCGCCAGCAGCCGCGCCCCGATCCAGCGCGTCCAGCCCCACAGCCATCGCGCAAGGCGCCGCAAAGCGCCGCCGAAAACGCCCCCGAAAACACCCCGGCGGGCGGGGCGTGCAGGGGGCTCAAGGGGGTCGTCCTGACTTTGGGGCATGGCAGCGTCCTGTCACGGCCACGCCCCTTGCGTCAAGCCAAAGCCGGTCAGGTGGCGGGCGCCGCTGCCGGGGGTGTGGTATCGGCGGCCGGCGCACCCAGCGCGCTGCCCAGCTTGCCGGCATCGAAGGCCTCGCGCAGGCGGGCTTCCTCGGCGTCGGGCAGCGAGGTTTGCAGCACGCGCCCCTTAAGGTGCAGGCTTTCCAGCTTGGCCAGCACCTTGTCGGCGGTCATCTTGCGCACAAGGATGAACACCGCCGAGCCGCCCGGCGGGATCGAGTTCCCCAGATTGCGCATGAAGTCGTCATTGATGCCGACATCGCTGAGCTTGCCCGCGATCGCGCCCGAGGCCGCGCCGACCGCCGCGCCCAAGAGCGGGTTCAGGAACAAAAGCCCGACCAGCGTGCCCCAGAAGCCGCCGCCCACGGCGCCCGCCGCGGTCAGGTTGACGGCCTGATGCAGCTTGACCTTGCCATCGGCGTCGCGGGTGACGACCACGGCATCTTCAAGCTCGATCAGGTATTCCTGCTGCATCTTGACCAGTTCGGTGCGCAGCTCGAAGCCGTCTGCCTCGTTGTTGAAGGCGATCACAAGCAGGTCGGACATGTCGCTTATCCTTTCATGTTACCAGCCCGGGAACGCGGCGGTGGCGAAAGGGTTCCCGCGACCGATGCGCGCGGGGCCGCCCTCGCCCCCGCCGCCGTCCCGGTCAGGCGCAGGCGGTCAGGTGGATGCGACCGTCGCCCAGCGTCAGCCTGTGGCTGGCGATGCGGGCGGCGAAGTCCAGATCGTGGGTGACGATCAGCACTGCCGCGCCGCGCGCCGCCATGAAGGCGATCAGCCGTTCCAGCCGCGCCAGATGTTCGGCGTCCAGCCCGCGCTGGCTTTCGTCCAGCATCAGCACCTCGGGGCCATGGGCGACGGCGGCGGCCAGCGCCACCATGCGCCGCGCGCCCGCGTGCAGGTCAAGCGGATGCGCCTGCGCCAGATCGGTCATGCCCATCCATGCCAGCACCTGCCCGGCGCGGAACCGCGCCGCCGTCGCCTTGATGCCCTGATAGCGCAGCGCCAGCGCCACCTCGTCCAGCACCCGCGCCTGCACCACATGCCGGTCCGAGGCCTGAAACGTCACGCCCACATGCGCGGCCAGCGCGCGGGGATTGGCGCGCACGGGGTCGTAGCCCGCGACCTCGACCCGGCCCGAGACCGGGCGCGCGAGCCCCGAAAGCAGCCGCAGCAGGCTGCTTTTCCCGGCGCCGTTCGGGCCAAGGACGGCGGTGACGGTGCCGTGCTCGATATCCAGCGAGGCGTCGCGGAACAGGGGTGCCGCGCCCTGATAGCCGAATGTCAGGCGGTCAAGGCGGATCGCCGGGCCGGCGGGGTCGTGTTCCAGTTCGGGCGGTTGGCCGGAGATGGCCGGCGCCTCGGGCGTGGCGGGGGGCAGGGGGGGCAGCAGGGCGCCGTTGCGGATGGCAAGCCGGTCATGGACCAGCCCCCGCATCCATGGCTGGGCCGCGACATCCAGAAACACCATCGCCATTTGCCACGGCAGATCGTGCAGATGCCGGACCAGCGCATCGCGCGTTTGCTGGTCGAGATCGGTCATCGGCTCGTCAAGGATCAGCAATTTTGGGCGCATCGCCAGCGCGCCGGCCAGCACCACGCGCTGCGTCTCGCCGCCCGAGAGGTGGCGGCAGTTGCGTCGCGCAAGGTGGGTCAGGCCAAGCAGCGCCATCGCCTCATCGGTGCGGCGCGCGATCTCGTCCCTGGGCAGGCACAGGTTTTCGGGGCCGAAGGCGACTTCCTCGCGCACGGTGAAGGCACGCCCCGAGAGTTGCAGCCACGGCCGCTGGCCGACGAACTGGACAAGGCCCGCGCGCTCGGCCCGGCTGTAACCGGCCCATGGGCGCCCGGCCCACAGGATGTCGCCTTGCGTGGGCGGGATCAGGCCCGCCAGTGCCCGGCCCAGCGTGGTCTTGCCGGCGCCATTGTCGCCAAGGATCGCCAGCCGGTCGCCGGGACGCAGGTCCAGGCCCGCGCCACTCAGCAGCGGCGGCTGGCCGGGATGGGCCAGAACAAGGTCGCGCGTGCTCAGGCCCATAGCGCCATCCCGACCTGCAGGGCCGAGGCCAGCAGGATCGCCATGCGCAGATGCGCCTCGGTCCGGGTTTCGGTCAGCGGGTCCAGCAGGTTGCGGCGCGGCAGGGCGCGAAAGCCGCGGGCGTCCAGCGCCTCGGCCCGGGTGCCGGCCTCGGCGATCATGTCGCGGACAAGCGGCGCCAGCATCGCGCCCAGAAGCCGGACCCGCGCGGCAAGGCCGGATCGTGCGGAAAGCCCGCGCACCTGCAGCGAATCGCGGATGGCGGCGGCCTCGTCCGCGATGCCGTCGATCAGGTTCAGCGGCGCGGTCAGCAGATAGGACAGCGCGGGCGGCAGCCCCCGTTGGTCCAGCGCGCGGGCAAGGTCGTTCACGCGCGTCGTCATCACCACCAGCAGCGACACCGACAGCAACAGCGCAATGCGCGCGAAATAGGTCAGCGCGCGCGCCAGCCCCTGCGGATAATAGTCGACCGGCCCCAGCGGCTGCGCCGGGCCGTTTTCCAGCATGAAGCCATGAACGACGAACAGCGCCAGCCCCACCGGCAGCAGGATCAGCGCCAGCCGGCGCGCCATCGCCCAGCCGATGCGGCAAAGCGCGCCGGCCAGCAGCACCAGCGCCGCCGTCGCCAGCAGCACCGGCGCCGGCCACAGGGGCAGCATCGTCGCCGCCAGCACGATCAGCGTCAGTTTGGTCAGCGGCCCCGCCCGGTGCAGCACCGAATGGCCATGCCGGTAAAGCATCTAGAGCATCAGCCCCGGCTATGCGCCAGATAGGGCCAGTCGCCGACTGCGCGCTGCGGCAGGCCGCGGATGATGACCCAGACCAGCAGCGCGGTCACGATCTTGTCGGCAAGGTTCGAGGTGATGACCGTCACAAGGACCGAGCTGAACAGATCCTGCCCGACCTTGGCGAGATAGGCGGTCAGGAAATCCGCGCCGCTGCCGGTCACGCCGCCGAACAGGTAGATGCGGATCGGCACCGCGACCGGGGCCAGCGCCATGGCGATCAGCGCGCCGGCAATCGCCGCGCCCCAGGGCGTGCGGAACAGGCCCGGCCGCGCCAGCAGCCCGGCCGCCACGCCGATGATGGCGGCGACGGGGGCGAAAAAGGCGGCGGTCGGTCCCTGGATCAGCCCCCAAAGCAGGTTGGTGATCAGCCCGGTCAGGCCGCCGATCCACGGCCCGCACAGCACCGCGACCAGCATCGTGCCCAGCGAATCCAGAAAGATCGGCAGCTTCAGCAACTCGGCCAACTGGCCAAGCGCCATGTTCAGTGCGATGCCCGTGGCCATCAGGACCAGCGTGCGGGTGGTGAAGATCGGTTGGCTCATGCGTCCGGTGTCCTGCTTGGCGGCGGTATCTAAGGCGTCTCTGTGGCGACCGTATTTACGACCAACTCGTCGTAACCGGAATAGGGGCAGGGCGCGCGCGCGAAGGATAGTTCCTCCAGCAGCACGACGACGATTTCCGCCGTGGTATAGACCGCCGAGCCGGGCAGCAGGTGGCCGCCGAAGGCCCGCCCCTCGCCATCGGTGATGGTCAGGTGCAGGTGCTCGGCCAAGGGGTCGATGGTACCGACCAGCGAGGTGATCTCGTAATGGCCGCGATAGACCGTGCCTTCGGGGCGGTTGGCGTGGCGGATGACGGCGCGGGTCAGGCTGCCGACGCAGGTGACCAGCGCCATGGCCTGCGCGCCGGTCTGAACCTGCAGCGCGCGAAGCGCCGCCACCGGGTCCTCGCCGGGTTTCAGACGCAGGGCGGCATAGCGGCCGGGGGACAGCGGCACCATTCATTCACCCCGGGGAAAGCGCTTTGAGTCCTCAAGCACGTTCAGGTCCATGTGATTGCGCATGTAACGCTCGGACGCGGGCATCACCGGCTGGTGGTCCCAGGGGTGATAGCTGCCGTGGCGCAGGGCCTCATAGACGATCCAGCGCCGCGCCTGGCTTTCGCGCACCGCGCTGTCATAGGCGGCAAGATCCCAGCGTTCCGCCGCCATGGCGCGCATCCGTTCCAGCACCTCGGCGGCACCGGGATGGAGGGCTAGGTTCACGCGTTCGCCGGGGTCCATCGCAAGGTTGAACAGCAGCTCGGGGTCGGCCTGACAGGCGATGTATTTCCAGTCGCCGTCGCGCAGGCAGACAAGCGGCGCGATGCTGCCTTCGGCTGCGTATTCCATGGCGACGGGACCGTGCCCCCCGGCGCCGCCGACCAGCGAGCGGCCATCCGTCCAGGGTGCGATATCGCCGATGGGGACGCCGGCAAGCTCGCACAGCGTCGGCAGGATATCGACGGTCGAGACCGGGGTTTCGACGCGGCCCGGTGTCATGCCCGGCGCCGCGATCATCAGCGGCACGCGGGCGGATTGTTCATAGAAGTTCATCTTGAACCACAGCCCGCGTTCGCCCAGCATCTCGCCATGGTCGGCGACAAAGACCACGATCGCCTCTTGCCGGGTGCGTGCCAGCACGTCGAGAATTTCCCCCAGCTTGTCGTCGATATAGCTGATATTGGCGAAATATCCCTGCCGGGCGCGGCGGATGTGGTCGGGCGAGACCTTCAGCGCCTGCCAGTCGCAGGCATCCATCAGCCGCTGCGAATGCGGGTCCATCTGGTCGTAAGCCAGCGCCTCGGGCGGCTCAAGTTCGGGGATGCCCTCATAGCGGTCCCAATATTCGCGGCGCGCGACGAAGGGATCATGGGGGTGGGTAAAGCTGACGGTCAGGCACCATGGCCGGTCGTCCGCGCCGCGCGACAGGTCGTAAAGCTTGCGGCAGGCGTTATAGGCCACCTCGTCGTCATATTCGTACTGGTTGGTGATCTCGGCCACGCCGGCGCCGGTGACCGAGCCCAGATTGTGATACCACCAGTCTATCCGCTCGCCCGGCTTGCGATAATCGGGGGTCCAGCCGAAATCGGCGGGATAGATGTCCGTCGTCAGCCGTTCCTCGAAACCGTGAAGCTGGTCGGGGCCGACGAAATGCATCTTGCCCGAAAGGCAGGTCTGGTAACCGGCGCGGCGCAGGTGATGGGCATAGGTCGGGATGTCCGAGGCGAACTCGGCCGCGTTGTCATAGACGCCGGTGCGGTGCGGCAATTGCCCGGTCATGAAGCTGGCGCGGCTGGGCGCGCAAAGCGGGCTGGCGCAATAGGCGTTGGCATAGCGGGTCGAACGCGCCGCCAACGCCCGCAGATGCGGGACATGCAGGAAACCGGCCGGGCCGTCGGGGAACAGCACCCCCGACAACTGGTCGGCCATGACGATCAGGATATTCGGACGCGCCACCGGGTTCCCCACTTACTGGACCGAGGCCATGACGGCATCGATGCCCGGCTTGCCATCCAGCGTGGTGACGCCGTCAAGCCAGGTCTTGACGGTATCGGGGTTGGCGGCGATCCAGCCTTGCGCTGCGTCCTCGGGGGACATGGCGTCGTCAAGGATATTGCCCATCAGCACGTTTTCCATGTCGACGGTAAAGACAAGCTGGCTGAACAGCCGCGCGGCGTTCGGGCATTGCGCCACCCATTCCTTGCGCGCAAGGGTGTGGACGGTCGCGCCGCCGAAATCGGGGCCGAACTCGGCATCGCCGCCCGAAAGATAGGTCAGCTTGTGGCTGACGTTCATCGGATGCGGCGCCCAGGCCAGAAAGACCGTGGGCTTGCCGGCGGCGTCATTCCGCGTCACCTGCGCCAGCATGGCCTGTTCACCGGATTCGACCAGTTCCCAGTCGCCCAGGCCGAACTTGTCGGCTGCGATGATGGCGGCGATGGACTGGTTGGCGGGGGCGCCCGGCTCGATGCCATAGATCTTGCCGCCGAACGCGTCCTTCTGCGCGTCCAGATCGGCGAAGTCCTTGATGCCAAGCGCCGCGCCCGCGTCGGTGACCGCCAGCGTGAACTTGGCGCCGGTCAGGTTCTGGACCAGTTCCTGCGTCTTGCCCGAGGCGTCCAGATCGTCGCGGAACTTTTGCTGCGCCGGCATCCAGTTGCCCAGAAACACGTCCGTCTCGGCGTTCTTCAGCGCCTCATAGCCGATGGGGACGGAAAGCGTGGCGATATTGGCGCTGTAGCCCAGCCCCGACAGCAGCGCCGAGGCGACGCCGTCCGTCGCGGTAATGTCCGTCCAGCCCGGATCGGACAGGCGCACGGTGGCGCAGCTTGCCGGATCGGCGGCCAGCGCCGGAGCGGCCAGCAGGCCAGCCGAGGTCAGGCTGGCGCAGATGATGACGGGCAGCAGGCGGGTTCGGGTCATGGGCAGTCCTTCCGGTTGCATGCCGCCCTGCCACGACCGGCCGGGGGCCTTTCGCCGCCATCAGCCCACAGGCCCGCGATCCGCGCAAGCCCGGATTTCTGCAAGCGGCGCCGGGGGATGGCGGTTCAGGCGGGTTTTTGCGGGGCCGGGGCCGCAGGGGCGGGGGCGGCCTCGAATTGCAGGCTCTGCCGCGGGAAGGTTTCGATGTACAGCGACTGGCTGGGGAAGGCGAGGCCCGCATCCGCCGCCGCCGCGATGGCGGTGATCTGGTTGGCCAGCGCCTCTTTGATGCGCAGCCATTCGCCCCAGTCGGTGGTGCGGGTGAAGCAATAGACCATGACGTTGATGGCGCTGTCGCCCAGTTCGTCAAGGCGGACGAAAAGCGGCGCCTCGGGCGGCTGCACGAAGTCCTTGCTGCCGGTCAGATAGTCGCGGATGCCGTCGCAGACCTGCTTGATCTGCGCCGCCGTGCAGTCATAGGTCAGCCCCACCGACCAGCTTATCCGGCGATGGGTCATGCGCTGGTTGTTCACCACCGGGGTGTCCGAAAGCTGCGAGTTCGGGACATAGATCGGCGACATGTCGAACTGGCGCACGGTGGTGGTGCGCAGGCCGATGGCCTCGACCGTGCCCTCGCAGATGCCATCGGCGGAGATCCAGTCGCCAATCTGGAAACGGTCCTCGATGATGATGAAGATGCCGCCGATCAGGTTCTTGAACAGATCCTGCGCGCCAAGCGCCACCGCCGCGCCGACCAGCCCGAAGCCGGCCAGGATCGGGCCGACCCTGATGCCCCAGATATCCAGCAGCGCCGCCGCGCCCAGCGAAAAGACGACGATATGCGCCACCGCCATCGCCACGCCCAGCATCGAGGTGTTCAGATAGGGCGAGCGTTCATCGACCCGGCGCAGGATCGGGTCAACGACCCGGAACAGCCCCCAGAACAGCGCGAACATCACCAGCGAACGCGACAGGTCCTGGCAGATGTCCTTCATGCGGTCGTTTTGCAGCACCGCCTCGCTGACGACGATCAGTCCGATCAGCGGCGCAAGGATCTGCGCCGGTGCGTGCAGGACCTTGACGATGGCCGCGTCGCGGCCGGGGTGCTTGTCGTTGCGCATGGCGCGCTTTGCCAGCGACAGGAAAAGCGTGGCGACAGGCCGGCGCACCATCAGCGCCACCAGCATGATCGCCAGCGCAAGGACCGTGCGCTTGATGCTGACGCCCATGTAGCCATGTTCCCAAAGCGTCAGCGCCTGCGTGGTCAGATTGCTCAACGTGCCGTTGCCCAAGAGTTGCTCCATTCGGGGAACGTCCCTTCATTGCCCTGTTCGCGGCCATTTCGTTGATGCGCACAGCGACTGTCAACGGGGGCGGGCGCGCGCGCCGGGGCGGCGCATGTCACCTTCGCGAGAGGGGAGGGGATGGTAGGCCCGGAGGGACTCGAACCCCCAACCAAGGCGTTATGAGCGCCCTGCTCTGACCATTGAGCTACAGGCCCTGAACGCGCGCACCTTGTAAGGCTTTGCACCGCGCGTCAAGGGGCGCGGGCGCCGGCGGCTGGGTGTCGACCGAAAAGGGGCTGGCGTTTCGCACAGCGGCGTGCTGAAAATCCCGGGGTGGCGCTGGCGGTAACGCCCCGGGGGCGTCTGCCCGTTTCCCGCGCCGATCCGACTGCGACAAGGGGGAACCATGGCTGAAACCGCCACGCCGGAACATGTCCTGACGCTTGACCGTGTGCTTGATGCGCCGCTGGCCAGCATCTGGCGCTGCTGGACTGAACCTGATCTGCTGATGCAATGGTTCTGCCCGCGCCCCTGGCAGGTGACCGAGGCGCGCATGGACCTGCACCCGGGCGGCGAGTTCTTCACCCTCATGCGCGGGCCCGAGGGCGAAAAGGTCCCGAACCTTGGCGTGTTCCTGGAGATCCAGCCCCAGCGGCGGCTGGTCACGACGGATGCCTTTCGTCCGGGCTGGGTCCCGAACGATCAGGCCTTCATGGTCGCCGACATCCGCTTTCAGCCCGAGGGCGAGGCCCGCACCCGCTATGTCGCCCGCGCCATGCACTGGACGCGCGCGGCGCTGGAGCAGCACGAGGCGATGGGCTTTCACGCCGGCTGGAACGCCGCCGCCGACCAGCTTGAGGCGCTGGCGCGGTCGCTGTAAGGCGCCGGGTCAGCAGGTGCAGGGTCAGTCCACAAGATCGTCGGGGCGGACCAGCGCGATCATCTCGGTCAGCGATTTCACCCCCAGCTTTTCAAGGATGCGGGCGCGGTGGTGGTCGACGGTGCGCGGGCTGATGCCGAAATGCGCCGCCACCTCCTTGCTGGAGGCGCCCGAGGGGCGCTCGACGATCAGCTTCACGATCTCAAGCTCGCGCGCGGTCAGGCTTTCCAGCCGGGCCTGACGCCGGCGTTCGTTCCTGCGGGCCGAGATGGTCTCGTGCAGGATCTGGAACGCGGCGTCGATGCGCTCGATCAGGGCGGTCTGCGGGAAGGGCTTTTCAAGGAAATCCAGCGCGCCGCCCTTGATCGCCTGCACCGATTCCGGGACGCCGCCATGGCCGGTGATGAAGATGATCGGCAGTTGCATGCCATTGGCGTTCAGGTGCTTTTGCAGCTCAAGCCCGTTCATGTCGGGCATGCCGTAATCCAGCACCAGACAGCCGGGCCGGTCGGGGTCGTAGGACTCAAGGAACGAACGCGCCGAGGCATGGGTCTCGACCTCATAGCCACGCTTTTGCAGCGCGCGGGCAAGCGACGTGCGGATCCCTTCATCATCGTCGATCACAAAGACCGTTAGCGCTGTATTGGGCATATCGTCAGGTATTCATTCTGATTCGCGTCGCGCAAGGCAGTCATTCAAGCGGTTTTCCTGCCGGACTCAACGCCGGTGTTGGGGTTCATTATGTCTGTAACGTCTGACGCATTGGAATCGTGAAGTAAAATTTTGCGCCCGGCTGGTCGCGGTCGGCGTGCCAAAGCGTGCCGCCATTCGCCTCGACCATCGAGCGGCAGATCGACAGGCCCAGCCCCATGCCGCCCGGCTTCGTCGTTTCAAACTGCGTGAAAAGATTCAGGCCGGGGGGGATGCCGGGGCCGGTATCCTCGACGCCGACCAGCACCATGCCTTCGGCCTGCCGGGCCGAGACGGTGACCCGCCGCGGGCCTTCGGGCTGGGTCGCCATCGCCTCGATCGCGTTGCGCAGCAGATTGATCAGTACCTGCGCGATATGGACGCGGTTGGCGACGACATCAGGCAGGTCGGGGGCCAGATCGGTTTCGATGCCGACATGGGCCTCGGTCGCCTCGGCATGGACAAGATGCAGGGTCTGGCCCAGCAGTTCGGTGAAGTCGAAACTGGTGCGCGCGCCTTCGTCCTTGCGGATGAAACTGCGCAGCGCGCGGATGATATCGCCGGCGCGCAGCGACTGCTGCTCGATCTCGACCAGGATATCGCGCAACTCGGCGTCGTCCTCGGACATCTGGCTGAGGACAAGCAGTGCGGTATCGGCGTTCTGCGCGATGGCGGTCAGGGGCTGGTTCAGTTCATGCGCCAGCCCCGAGGCCATCTGCCCCATGGTATTGCCGCGCGCCAGATGCGTCAGGTCCTTGTTCAGGCGGTCGATCTCCTGCTCGCGGTTGCGGCTTTGGGTGATGTCCTCCATCGTCAGGACGGCGTGCAGCGCCTTGCCCTGACGGTCGCGGATGGTGATGCCGTTCAGCGTCACCCAGATCACGCTGCCATCCTTGCGGATGCAGCGGATATCGCGGTTGACCACGAAATCGTCGCTTTCCGGGCCGCCCAGTACCGCAAAGCCCGGGCGGTCGTCGGGATGCAGCAGGTCCACGAGGCGCATCCCAACCAGTTCCTCGCGGTCATAGCCGACGATATCGCTGAAGCGCTGGTTGACGCGCACGAAGGCGTCACATTCCGGGGCGATCTGCGCCATCCCGCGCGAGGCCATGTTGAAGGTCTGGCCGTATTCGCGCTCGGCCTCGCGCCGGGCGACGATCTGCTGGACCAGCGCGGCATTGGCGCGCTCAAGCTCCTTGTAGGTCTTGGGCAGGGGGGCGTCGGGATCGATCTCGCCCTGCGAGATCAGCGCCGTGCGCACGGCGAATGCGCGCACCGGCTTGTGGATGTAATCCGCCAGCGCCAGCCCGACCAGCGCCGTGACCGCCGCCACCAGCGCCGCCAGCCAGATGTTCATGGTGCGGTTCTGCTTGACGACGCCGGTAAAGTCGTCCTCGGGGGCGTAGACGGCGATGGACCAGGGCAGCTTCTCGCTGATGACCGGCATGATGGTCGAAACGTAACGCTCGCCCTTGAACAGGAATTGCGAGGGCGTTTCCTTGGACACGGGGATCGCGCCACGCTCGGCCATGGGGCCGAAGGCGGCGCGGGCGATGGGGTCGTCGATTTCGCGGATATCGGCAAAACGCAACTGGCCGTCGGCGCTTTCGGTCTTGATCAGCGCCTGATTCGGATGCGCGATCACATCGCCGTTGCGATAGATGATCAGCGCCTTGCCGTTGGTGCCGATATTCAGCCGCGACAGGAATTCCGAGATCATGCTGATCTCGATATCGACGCCGACCACGCCGCGCACGCCGCTGTCATGGTCCATGACCGGCGCCGCCAGCGTGATGCCCGGCTGCCGGGACGAGAAGAAGATATAGGGGTCGGTCCAGATCGTCACCCGCTCGGCCCGGGCCTTGACATACCAGGGGCGCAGGCGCGGGTCGAAGCTGTCCGAGGGGTCCTCGCGCTGGACCACGACCGAGAAATCGTCGTTGCGCCAGATCAGGCGCACGCGGCGCTGGCCCGCGACATGCTCGATGATCTTGGTGCGAAAGGCGCCCGGGCCGCCGGGGCTGCGCATCACCATGACGAAATCGCCGTTTTCGCTGCCGTAATAGACGCCGGCGAATTGCGGGGCGATCTGCAATTGCTGGAACAGCAACTGCTCCAGCCGCTCGGAATCGTCGCTGGCGACGACGCGGTTCTGCGCCAGCCGCGCGGCCAGTTCCGCGGCGCCCTGCGCCGGGCTCAGAAAGCCCTTCGAGTGCTCCATCGTGTTGATGCCGACATCGCGCAAAAGGTCGCGCGCCTGATCCAGCAGCGCATGTTGCGAGGTGATATAGGACGAAAACACCACAGCCAGCACGGCCAGGAACTGCAGGCCGGCCAGCCCGACCGCCAGAAGCGCGCCCAGCGACTTGGTCATCGCAAGACCCCGCGCCGGGGGCGCCGACCGGCAGAACCGGGGCAAGAACGGATGATGGCGTGGCGCGTCATGTCCTGCTGTCTCGTCGCGATGACGCAGGCTGTTTCCGCGATCCGGCCCTGCGCCGCGACGTTGTAACAAAATAGACGTAAAAAAACAGTCAATGCTTTCCCGAATGACCCAAGGTCAGATGGAATGATGTTCCGATTGCCGTCGCGACGCCCGGGACATCATAGGCAGATTTGCCTAGGCAATGTCACGAATTTACGGCTTTGGGGCAAATATGGGACATACTGGTAATGCTTCTGCAGCTTGGTTTAGTCCTGGATGAGCAGAGCGGGTTGTGAACGAGTAGATCGGCCATTGTGGCCAAGACGTTATTTTTCGGGCCGGCGCGGCTGGTATTTGTTACAGACCCCGCCGGCCTGCTTTTGTGAATTTCAGTTACTGATTCCTCTCTCGTCCTGTTGACGAATCGCGCGGCGTAAGTCGCGCGATTTTCGTTTGTCGGCCAGGCGCGGCAAAGGTCAGGCATCCCCGTCGCGATGGTCGTGTCGGCGCGGGACCTTGCGCTGACGATCACGCAGGTCATTGATTCAAAATTGGAAAACAGGCGGCCTTTCCGTCCCGGTGGCGCCATTCGACACCATCGCCAGCGTCGTATTTTTTTCTTGAAAAACACGACTTATCCTGTCGTAATATGTGGGATATGGCGGCCCCACCGGCCGCTGGAAAAGGGATGGAATCGAATGACCAACAGGATTTTCCCGGCCGCGGCCACAGCCCTTCGCCTGCCGTCGCCGGCGCGGCTTGGCCTGTCGATGCTGGCGCTGCTGGGCGCGCTGGCCGCGCCCCTGCAACTGCACGCCGAATCGCTGCTGAATGTCAGCTACGACCCGACGCGCGAACTTTACCGTGACGTGAACGCCGCCTTCGCCGCGAAATGGCAGGCCGATGGGCACGAGGCGCCGCAGATCGAATCCAGCCATGGCGGCTCGGGCGCGCAGGCGCGGGCGGTGATCGACGGGCTGAATGCGCAGGTGGTCACGCTGGCGCTGGCCTCGGATATCGACAAGATCGCCGCCGCCGGCAAGCTGCCCGCGGACTGGCAATCGAAGCTGCCGCACAACTCCAGCCCCTATACCTCGACCATCGTTTTCCTGGTCCGCAAGGGCAATCCCAAGGGCATCAAGGACTGGGGCGATCTGGTTCAGGACGGGGTCGATGTCATCACGCCGAACCCCAAGACCAGCGGCGGCGCGCGCTGGAACTATCTGGCGGCATGGGCATGGGCCGAAAAGAACGGCAAGGATCCCAAGGGCTTCGTCGCCGATCTTTACAAGCATGTCCCGGTTCTGGACACCGGCGCGCGCGGCGCGACCACGACCTTCGCGCAGCGCGGCATCGGCGATGTGCTGCTGGCATGGGAGAACGAGGCCTATCTGGCGATGAAAGAGCTTGGTCCCGATCAGTTCGAGATCGTCGTCCCCTCGGTCAGCATCCTGGCCGAGCCGCCGGTCGCGGTCGTGGACAGCAACATCGCCAATGACGACCAGCGCAAGCTGGCGGACGCCTATCTGGCCTTCCTTTACAGCCCCGAGGGGCAGGCGCTGGCCTTCAAGAACTTCTATCGCGCCTGGGACACCAGCGCCGCCGACCCTGCGGACGTGGCGCGGTTCCCCAAGCTGGATCTGGTCGACATCAGCCATTTCGGCGGCTGGGCCAAGGCGCAGCCCGAGCATTTCGGTGATGGCGGCATCTTCGATCAGATCTATACTGCGCAGTGAAACGGGAGGGGTCTGCCATGCCTTCGGCTCCGTTCATCCAGAAAACCCCGATGCCGGGCCTGCGCCTGTCGGCCGGCATCACGCTGACGATGCTGTCGATCGTCGTCTTGCTGCCCATCGGTGCCCTGCTTTTGCAGGGCGCCAGCTTCGGTCCGGCGAATATCTGGCAGGTGGTGACGCGCGACCGGGTCGCGGCGGCGCTGTTTCTGTCCTTCCGGCTGGCGCTCTTGGCGGCGCTGTTCAACCTTGTCTTTGGCGTGCTGCTGGCCTGGGTGCTGTCGCGCTATGAGTTTCCGGGCCGCCGCCTCGTCGATGCCGCCGTGGACCTGCCCTTTGCGCTGCCGACGGCGGTGGCGGGGATCGCGCTGACCGCGCTTTATGCGCCGAACGGCGTCTTTGGCCAGTTCGCGGCGCAGTTCGGCCTGCGCATCGCCTATACGCAATGGGGCATCCTGCTGGCGCTGATCTTCGTCGGCCTGCCCTTTGTCACCCGCACCGTCCAGCCCGTCATCGCCGAGATCGACCGCGAGGTCGAGGAGGCGTCGGCCACGCTGGGGGCCTCGCGGCTTCATACCGTCGTCCATGTCATCCTGCCGATGCTGGCGCCGGCGGCGCTGACCGGCTTTGCGCTGGCTTTGGCGCGGGCGGTCGGCGAATACGGCTCGGTCATCTTCATCGCCGGCAATATCCCGATGAAGACCGAGATCGCGCCGCTGCTGATCGTGATCCAGCTGGAAGAGTTCAACTATCAGGCGGCCGGCGCCATCGGCATCGCCATGCTGCTGATTTCGTTCGGGATGCTGCTGGTCATCAACCTGATCCAGATCCTGTCGCGCCGGAGAATGGGCCATGTCTGAGATGACCTCGCAAACCGGCGCGCGGGCGCCGAAATTCCGCGCGGCCACCGCCGAAAGCCGGCCTGCCCGGCTGGTCCTGATCCTGCTGGCCCTGGCCGGGGTGGGCGTGCTGATCGTGGCGCCGCTGGCCACGGTATTCGCGCAGGCCCTGGCGCAGGGCTGGGCGGCGGCGGTGGAAAGCCTGGGCAACCACGATGCGTGGTCGGCGATCCGGCTGACGCTGATCGTGACCGGCATCGCGCTGCCCTTGAACGCCGCCTTCGGCATTGCCGCCGCCTGGCTGATCACCAAGTTCGACTTTCGCGGCAAGGCGCTGCTGATCACGCTGATCGACCTGCCGTTCTCGGTCAGTCCGGTGGTGGCGGGGCTGTGCATCGTGTTGCTGTTCGGCGCCAACTCGCTGATCGGGGGCTGGCTGGTGGCGCATGGCCTGCCCATCGTCTTTGCCATTCCGGGCGTGGTGCTGGCGACCGTCTTCGTCACCTTTCCCTTTGTCGCGCGCGAACTGATCCCCGTGATGATCGAGCAGGGCCGGACCGAGGAAGAGGCCGCGCTGACGCTGGGCGCCTCGGGCTGGCGGGTGTTCTGGACGGTGACGCTGCCCAATATCCGCTGGGCGCTGCTTTACGGGGCACTGCTTTGCACCGCCCGCGCCATGGGCGAGTTCGGCGCCGTCGCCGTCGTCTCGGGCAAGATCCGGGGCGAGACGGCGACCATGCCCATCACCATCGAAATGCTTTACAACGAGTATCTTTCGGTCGCCGCCTTCAGCATGGCCGCGGCGCTGACCGCGCTGGCCTTGCTGACGCTGATCCTGAAAACCCTGCTTGAGCTGCGTTTCGCCGGCCAGCTTGCCGCGAACCGCCGCCATTGAGGAACACCATCATGCATATCGAGATCGACGAGATCGCCAAAAGCTTCGGCACCTCGGCCGCGCTGCACGGGGTTTCGCTGTCCATCCCCTCGGGCGCGCTGGTGGCGCTGCTGGGGCCTTCGGGTTCGGGCAAGACGACGCTGCTGCGCATTCTTGGCGGGCTGGAATATCCCGGCTCGGGCCGGGTGCTGTTCGACGGGCAGGACGCCACTGGCATGACCGTGCAGGAACGCCGCGCGGGCTTTGTCTTTCAGAACTACGCGCTGTTCCGGCATATGACGGTCTTTGACAATATCGCCTATGGGCTGCGGGCGCGGCCGCGCGCCAAACGTCCCGAAAAGGCCGAGATCACCCGCCGCGTCACCAAGCTGCTGGAGCTGATCCAGCTTCCCGATATCGGCAAGCGCTATCCCAGCCAGCTTTCGGGCGGCCAGCGTCAGCGCGTGGCGCTGGCCCGTGCGCTGGCGATCGAGCCGCGCGTCCTTTTGCTGGATGAGCCCTTCGGCGCGCTGGACGCCAAGGTGCGCAAGGAACTGCGTCAGGGCCTGCGCGAAATCCACGACGAAACCGGCCTGACCACGGTGTTCGTGACCCATGATCAGGACGAGGCGATGGAACTGGCCGACCTGGTGGTGGTGATGTCGATGGGCAAGATCGAGCAGATCGGCCGCCCGCAGGACATCCGCGCCCGCCCGGCCACCGAATTCGTGCGCGAATTCGTTTGCAGCTAGGGGCGGGCAGGGCTGTCCATCAGAAGGCGCTGGCCATGAAAAGGCGCAGGCCATCAGAAGGCGCAGGCCATGAAAAGGCGCTGGCCATCAAAAGGCACCGGCCATGAAAAGGCGCTGGCCGGTCAGGCCAGCACCCAGTCGCGTGCGTCGAAACGGGTCAGCGCCGCCAGCCGTTCATAGTCGCGCCGCGTCGCACCCAGCACCGGGAAGGGCTTGCCCTTCATGGCGCCGTTGCTGATCGCGGCGACGCGGCCGCCGGCGGCCTCGATCAGGGCATAGGCGGCAAGGCAGTCCCAGACCGACATGCGCGGCTCGCAATAGCCGACAAGGCGGCCGGCGGCGACATAGGCCAGCATCATCGCGCCCGAACCGTAACGCACCTGCGCAATGCCCTCGGCGGCCAGATCGGCCTGAAGCTGGCCGATGCGCCGGGCGGGCACGCGGTCGTTGAAGCCGACGCCCAGAAGGCCGGTGGTCAGGTCGAAACGCTCGGTCACCCGAATCGGCTGGCCGTTCAGCGTCGCGCCCTGACCGCGGCCGCCGCGAAACATCTCCTCCAGCACGGGGACGTAGATCACGCCCAGCAGCGGCCCGCGTTCGTCCATCAGGCCGATCGAGACGCACCAGCCCGGCAGCCCGTTCAGATAGGGCGCGGTGCCGTCGATAGGGTCGACGACCCAGGTCAGCTTGCTGGTGCCCGGCTCAAGCCCGTATTCCTCGCCCATGAAGGCGTCTTCGGGAAAGGTCGTGCGCAGCGCATCGCGGATCAGGTCCTCGACCTCGCGGTCGGCCTGCGAGACCATGTCGGTCAGGACGCGCTTGGTCTCGATCTGCAACTGGTCGCGGGCGTGGAAATAGCGCAGCGCCAGCGCGCCGGCGCGGCGGGCGACCGCCTCCATCACGTCCAGCCTGGCGCCAAGATCAATTTCGGTCTGTGTCATTTTTCGATATCCATCCTTCATGTCGTCAGGCGATCAGCGCCGCGCCGCTGCCGCGATATTGCAGCCGCACCGGCATGCCGGGGGCCATGGCCGCCGTGCTGCCGGCATCGACGACGAACAGCCGCCCGGCGGGGCCGTCGATTTCATATTCGATGTGGTCGCCCAGATAGGCGGCGCTGGCCACGCGGCCCTCGATCCCGGAACCGTCGGGGCGGACATGGAAGGCATTGGGGCGCACCGCCAGCCGCGCCGGGCCGGGGCGGCCCTTGCGTGCCGGCAGCGTCATTTCGGCACCGCCGACGCTGATATGCGCCTGACCGTCTGCCACGCCCAGAATCTGGCAATCGATCACGTTCGCCTCGCCGATGAAGTCGGCGATGAATTCAGAGGCGGGGGTTTCGTAAAGGTCGCGCGGCGTGCCGTCCTGGGCGATGACGCCGTTGTTCATCACCACGATCCGGTCCGAGACGGCCAGCGCCTCGTCCTGGTCATGGGTGACATAGACGGCGGTAAAGCCCAGCCGCTGCTGAAGCTCGCGGATCTCGGTGCGCACGCGGCGGCGCAGGCGGGCGTCAAGGTTCGACAGCGGCTCGTCCAAAAGCAGGACCTGCGGCTCAAGCACCAGGGCACGCGCCACCGCGACGCGCTGCTGCTGGCCGCCCGACAGCTCGGACGGCAGGCGGTCGCCGCGCCCGGCAAGACCCACCAGATCCAGCCCGCGGGCGGCCTGATCGCGCGCCTCGGCCGGCTTCATGCCGCCCGATTCAAGGCCATAGGCGATGTTTTGCAGCACCGTCATATGCGGAAACAGCGCATAGCTTTGAAACACCATGGTCACGTCGCGCCGGTTGGCCGGCAGGCGCGTCACGTCCTGCCCGCCGATCAGGATGGCGCCCGCGCTGGGCGTCTCAAGCCCGGCCAGCATCCGCAGCGTCGTGGTCTTGCCGCAGCCCGAGGGGCCAAGCAGCGTGACAAGCTGGCCGGGTTCGATCTTCAGGTTCAGGTCGGGAACGGCGGTAAAGGCGCCGTAATTCTTGCGGACCGCGCGGAATTCGACCGCGCCTCTTTGCGGATTGCTCATGCTTTTGCCTCCGTTGTGGCAGGGGGATTGGGGCGGCGCCGCAGCCGGCGTTCACCCACGAGCATCTGGAAGCCGCCGATCACCGCGATCATCACCACGATCAGCGTCGAGGAATAGGCGATGGCCACGCCATACTGGCCGTTCTCGACCAGGCCGACGATATAGGCGGTCGCCATGTTGTACTTGGCCGAGACAAGGAAGATCACCGCCGAGATGGACGTGATCGCCCGCACGAAGCTGTAGACCAGCGCCGCCGTGATCGCCGGACGCAGCAGCGGCAGGATCACCCGCCGCAGCGTGCGGCCGGAATTGGCGCCCAGCGTCAGCGAGGCCTCGTCCAGGCTGGCGTCAAGCTGGGCCATGGCGGCGATGCTGCCGCGCACGCCCACCGGCATGTTGCGGAACACGAAGCACAGGATCAGGATCAGCGCCGTGCCGGTCATCTGGATCGGCGGCAGGTTGAAGGCCATGATATAGCTGATGCCGATGACCGTGCCGGGGATGGCAAAGCTCATCATCAGGGCGAATTCAAAGACGCCCTTGCCCGGGAATTTCTGGCGCGAGATCAGCCAGCCGGTCAGCATCCCGATGGCGGCGGTCAGCGGTGCCGCGATCAGCGCGATGATCATGGTGGTCCAGAAGCTGTTCCACGCCACGCCCGTCCAGCGGATGCCGCCGTCGAAGCTGATGCCGAAGGCATGGGCGTAATGTTCCAGCGTCAGCGTATGGTCCAGTCCCCACAGCTTCACGAAGCCGCCGAACAGGATCATCGCATAGATCACCAGCGTGAAGACGCACCAGACCGAGACGATGCCGATGACCGGCCAGGCGATGCGGGCGGGCAGTTGCGCATGCATGCCGCCATCGCCCTTGCCGCTGACGGTGGCAAAGCTTTTGCCGGTCAGCCAGTAGCGCTGCGCGAGAAAGGCCGACAGCGTGAACACCAGCAGGATCGCCGCCAGCACCGCCGCGCGCGAGGCGTCGTTCTGCGCGCCGACGACCGCGAAGAATATCTCGGTCGAAAGCACACCGCCCGAGCCGCCCAGCACCAGCGGGTTGCCGAAATCGGCCATGCTTTCGATGAAGCCGATCAGGAAGGCATTGGCCAGACCCGGCGCCATCAGCGGCAACGAGACGGTGCGGAAGGTCCGCCAGCGGCCGGCACGCAGCGTCTGGCTGGCTTCCTCCATCGAGGGGCTGACGCCCTCGACCACGCCGATCAGCACCAGGAAGGAAATCGGCGTGAAGCTGAGGACCTGCGCCAGCCAGATCCCCGGCAGGCCATAGATCCAGCGCCCAAGCTCGACCCCGGTGATCGATTGCAGCACCTGCGTGATGGTGCCCGAACGGCCCAGCAGCATGATCAGCGCCAGGCCGACCACGAAGGGGGGCGTGATGATCGGCAGGATCGTCAGCAGCCGCAGCCCCTTCTTATAGGGGAACTGCGTGCGCGTGGCGACCAGCGCGAACGCCAGGCCAAGCGCGGTCGCGGCCGTGGCGGTGCAGACCGCCAGGAACAGCGTGCGCCATGCCACGCCGCAATCGGCGCCGCCGATCAGGCAGGACAGGCTCCAGATCTTGGGGTCGGCGATATTGCGCGCCACGCCCTCGGTCGTGAACGAGCCGTCGAAGCTTTGGAATGCGCCGGTAAAGATCGACAGCACCGGGTAAAGTACGAAGGTCGTGACCAGCAGGATCAGCAGCGCGATCGAGCTGAGGACGAAGGCATCGCCCTTCAGCGCGCCGCGTTCCGCCGCCCCGAACGAGATCATCAAGGTGAAGGCCAGCGCCAGCACCACCGCGCCCGCGCCAAAGGCCGGCTGGCCGCTGGTCTCGCCGAGCAGGCTTTCCAGCAGGCTCCAGTTCCAGCCGCGTGCGCCGATGGACAGGCCCTCGATGGCCAGCCATGCCAGCCCGATGGCGCCCAGCCGCACCAGCCAGCGGCCGCGTTCCGCCCCCGATGGACGGGCGCGGCGCAGCCAGACCGCGGCCAGCACCAGCGCCAGCATCGGCACAAGCTGCCAACGCCCTGACACCGCCTGGACCGCCGCCGGCCAAAGGTCTGGTTTCGTAAAGAAATCTGTAATCCATCCGAGGCCAAAGAAGCCCCCGCGGATCTTGTACCAGGGCAGGATCAGAAGCGCCGCCATCGCGCCGCCAAGGACCCAGTCCAGCCGCCTGTCATCAGCATTCATGTGGATGTTCCGTCGGGTTCGGGGATGGGTCGGGGCGGCGTCAGGCCGCCCCGGGGGAACCGCTTGGGGGTTATTCGGCGGCGCGGCCGCCGACCTCGGCATCCCAGCGCGCCAACAGCGCCTTGCCGGTCTCGGCCGAGCCGTATTTGGCGAAGTCATAGTCGATCAGCTTCATCTTGCTGAAATCGGGCGTGTGTTCGGACGCCTTCGCTGCCTTGTTCGACTGGATCTGATAGGACCCGGCCTCGGGCATCAGGTTCTGCGCGTCGGGGGTCAGCGCCCAGTCATAGAAGACCTTGGCTTCGTCCGGGTTCTGCGCGCCCTCGATGATCGACATCGAGCCGACCTCGTAGCCGGTGCCCTCGCAGGGGGCGACGACCTTGATCGGGAAGCCTTCGACGGTCTGGCCGATGGCGTCATGCATGAAGACGATGCCCAGGCCCGCCTCGCCGCGCGCCGCCGCCTTCACCGGGGCCGAGCCCGACTTGGTGAACTGCGCGACGTTGGCGCTGAGTTTCTTCAGGTAATCGAAGGCCTGATCCTCGCCCATCAGCTGCACCAGCGTGGCAAGCGCGGTATAGGCCGTCCCCGACGAGTTCGGGTCGGCGATCTGGATTTCGCCCTTCAGCTTGGGGTCCAGCAGATCGGCCCAGCAGGCCGGCTCTTTCAGGCCCTTGTCGGCGAAAATCTTGGTGTTGTAGCCCCAGCCAAGCGCGCCGCTATAGATGCCGACGGTGCGATAGCCCGAGGTTTCGGCCTGTTTCACCGCCCAGTCATGCAGTTCGGGCAGGTGTTCGGACTTGTATTCCGCCGTCAGCCCGTCCGCCGCCGCTTGCAGATGGGGGTCGCCGGTGCCGCCCCACCACAGGTCGGTCTGCGGATTGCGCCCTTCGGCGCGGATCTTGGCGAAGGCCTCGCCCGAGGACAGGCGCACCATGTTGACGTCGATATCGGAATGGCTGGCCTCGAACGCGCCGACCAGCTTTTCGCAGATGGCGACCTCGGCCGAGCAGATCACGTTCAGTTCGGCGGCGCCGGCAGCGCAGGCCGGGACGGCCAACGCGACACCGGCCGCGATGGCGGTGGTACTGATTTTCATTGCTTTCCTCCCTTGCCCCCTCCCTGGGGGTGGTGTTGCACACCTGTGCATTACCATTCGTCGCGAATCACCAATGTGTCAACACAAAATTGCCAAGATTTTACTTTCCCGGGCCGTTGCAACGCAGTATCATCGTTGCAAAGCTGTGCAGAAAGCTATCGCGGGGGGAATGATGTCCAGGAACGCCGTCAGTGCAAAGGACGTGGCCGAGCTTGCGGGGGTCTCGCGCGCGGCCGTCTCGCGCTGCTTCACCCCCGGTGCCAGCGTCTCGGCGGAAACGCGGGCGCGCATCATCAAGGCCGCCGACCAGCTTGGCTATCAGGTCAACCGTCTGGCCAGCGGGCTGATCCGCAACGAGACGGGGCTGGTGGCGCTGATCGCCTCGGACATGGCGACGCCCTATCGCTCCGAGCTGCTGGCCGCGCTGACCGAGGCCGTGCAGCAGGCCGGCAAGGTCGCGCTGCTGATCAAGACCGACCGCAGCGACGGCAGCGCCGAACAGGCCCTGCGGCAGGCGATCAGCTATCGCACCGATGCGGCCATCTTCCTGTCGGGGATGCCCGCGCGCTCGCTGGCCGAAACCTGCGTCAGAAACGGCATGCGGCTGGTGCTGATCAATCGCGACGAGGGGCGCCCCGGCGCCTTGCAGGTGCGCCTTCACGATGCCGAGGCCGGGCGCCGCGCCGTCGCGGTCCTGCTGGCGGCGGGCTGCCGGCGGCTGGGTCTGGCCAGTTCCGGCGTCGGCACCCACAGCATATCCGAACGCGAGCGCGGCTTCCGCGAGGCCGCGACCGCCGCCGGCATCGACTGGGCCGAGGAACGCTTTGGCTCGACCGGCTATCGGACGGGCTGCGACCTTGGCATGGCGCTGCTGTCGCGGTCCGACCGGCCGGACGGGATATTCTGCACCACCGATCTGCTGGCCTGCGGGGTCATGGACACGGCGCGCTGGCGGCTGGGCATCCGCGTGCCCGACCAGCTTTCGCTGATCGGCTTCGACGATATCGCGCAGGCCGACTGGGACAGCTATGGCCTGACCACCTTTTCCCAGCCCGTCGACGAGATGGCGGCGAAAAGCGTCGCCTGGCTGTCGGCCATCGCGGATGGCGGCGGCGACAGCGGTGACAGCGGCGATGAAGGCCAGGGGCCCGCCATGGCCGAGGTCTTTTTCACCCCGCGTCTGGTGATGCGCAAATCGGTGGCGCAGGGCTTCGTTCCCGATCCGGCACCGCCGTCGGTGGCCTGAGCCGCGGCGCGGACAGGCCGCATTTCCCCCGGCGCGGGGAACGGTTAGGCTGGCCCGATGCGCAGGAGCACCGATCATGGCTGAACCGACCGCTGCGGTCCGGGCTGGCACCGCAAGGCAGGCGCTGGCGCCCGAATGGCCGCATCTGCGCCGCGCGGCGATGCTGTCGGTCGCCTCGGGGCTGTTGTGGCTGCCGTTGGCCGGTTTCGCGGCGATGGCGCTGGCCGGGCTGCTGGAGGGAGCGCTGGTCCTGCCGGCGGTGGCCGGGCTGCTGGTCTGCGGCGGCTTGCGCGCGGCTTTGGCCACGATGGCCGAGGCGGCGGCGCAGCGGACCGCGCTGGCCGCCGTCTCGCGGCTGCGGGGCGGCTTGCTGGAACGGGTCTCGCGGCGGGCAGACCTGCCGCGGGCGGGGGCCTTTGCCTCGGTTGCGGGGGATCAGGCGGCGCTGATCCGGCCCTATGCGGCGCGCTATGTGCTGGCGCAGATGCGGGTTGCGGTGCTGCCGGCGGCGGTGCTGGCCTGCGCCTTCGCGACCGCCTGGGCGGCGGGGCTGATCCTGCTGGTGGCGGGGCCGGCGATTCCGGTCTTCATGGCGCTGATCGGCCATGCCGCCAGGGATGCCAGCCGCAGGCAACTGGACGACATGGCCGGCATGGGCGCGCTGCTGGCCGACCGTATCGGCGCGCTGCCCGATATCCGGCTGCTGGGCGCCTCTGCCGCGCTGGGTCGCGATTTTGCGCAGGCGGCCGAGGCCCTGCGCCGCGCCAGCATGGGGGTGTTGGCCATCGCCTTCCTGTCCTCGACCGTGCTGGAACTGTTCGCGGCGCTTGGCATCGCCATGATCGCGGTCTTCTGCGGCTTTTCGCTGCTGGGCGAGATCGGCTTTGGCACCTGGGGGGCACCGCTTTCGCCCGCGCAGGCGCTGTTCCTGCTGATGATCGCGCCGGAGTTCTTCCAGCCTTTGCGGGATCTTGCGGCGGCGTGGCACGACCGCGCCTCGGCCGATGCGGCGGCGCTGGCGCTGGATCGGGCGACGGCGCCGCAAGGGCGGATGCCGGGGCAGGGTGCGCCCGCCCCGGCGATGGCACCCGCCGCCGTTGCCCTGCGCGGAGTGGTTCATCATGGCATGACCTGCCCCGACCTCGACCTGGCCCCGGGCGCCGCGCTGGCCGTCACGGGCGCCAGCGGCGCGGGCAAATCGACGCTGCTGCGGCTGATCGCCGGGCTTGAGCGTCCCGAGGCCGGCGCGGTCATGCTGGACGGCGTGCCCCTGACCGATGCCAATGCCGATGCGTGGCGCGCGGGGCTGGGCTGGATGCCGCAGGGCGTGCATTTCATCGACGACACGCTTGAGGCCAACCTGCGCATGGGCCGGGGCGGCGACCTTGGCCCCGCCCTGACCCATGCCGCCGCCGCGCATCTGGTCGCCGCGCTGCCGCAGGGCCTTGCGACGCGGTTGGGCGAACGCGGCGCCGGGCTTTCGGGCGGCGAGGGGCGGCGGCTGACGCTGGCCCGCGCGCTGCATGGTGCGCCGCGCCTGATCCTTGCCGACGAGCCGACCGCCGATCTGGACGCGGCGACCGCGGCCGATGTCACGCGCGGCCTGCTGGCAGCGCATCGCGCCGGCGCGGGGCTGATCGTCGCCACCCACGACCCGGCGCTGGTCGCGGCCATCGGGCGCGAATACCGGCTGGAGCGTCCCTGATGCGGCACGTCTGGAGGATCATGGCTGCCGGGGGCGGCATGGCGCGCGCCGCGGCGCTGGCGGCGCTGGTGCTGCTGGCGGGGGCGGGGCTGCTGGCGCTGTCGGGCTGGTTCATCACCGCCTCGGCGCTGGCGGGGCTGGCGTCGCTGGGCATGTTCGACGTGTTCCGCCCGGCGGCGGCGGTGCGCGGGCTGGCGCTGATCCGCACCGCCGCGCGCTATGGCGAACGGATGCTGGGCCATGACGCGACGCTGCGCGCCGTCGCTGGCCTGCGCGGCGCGGTGCTTGCCGGGCTGGCCACGCTGCCATGGCCGCAGATGCAGCGGCTGCGGCGCGGACCGGCGACGGCGCGGATCGTGGCCGATACCGACGCGCTGGACGGTCTGCCGCTGCGCGTCGTGCTGCCGGCCTGCGGCGGTCTGGCGGCGTTTCTTGGGGCGTTCGCGCTGATCGCGTGGCTGGCGGGCTGGCAGATGGCCGTCTGGGTCTGCGGTGCGCATCTGGGTCCGGCGCTGGCCGCGGGGGTGTGGGGGCTGCGCCGCTCGGCCCGGCAGGCGCGGCTGGCGGCGGCGGCCGAGCGCGACTTTCGCAGCGATGCGCTGGACCTTGTGGCGGCGCGCGACGATCTGGCGATGCATGGCCGCCTGCCCGCGCAGATCGCCCGCGCCATGGCGGCCGAGGCCCGCGTCGCCGACCTGACCGCCGCGCTTGAGACGACCGAGCGCGCGGTCGCGCTGGTGCAGGACCTGGCCCGCATCGCCGCCATGGCGGGGGTGCTGGGGCTGGGCGCGACCGGCATCCGGCTGGGCCATTTCGGCCCCGCCATTGCCGCCATGTGCTTTTTCGCCGCCATGGCGCTGGCCGAGGCGACCGCGCCCCTGCGCCGCGCCGTGTCGGACTGGGGCCGTATCCGCGACGCCGCCGCGCGCGTGGCGCCGATGCTGGGTCATGCGATGCCCGCGCCCACCGCGCCGCCCCCGGCGCTGCCCTTGCAGATCGGCGCGGCGCGGCTTGGGGCCGGGCAGGTGCTGACGGTGGCCGGCCCCAGCGGCGCGGGTAAATCGACGCTGCTGGCGCGCATCGCGGGATTGATCCCGCCCGCGCCAGAGCAGCCGATCATGCTGGCCGGGCGTCCCGTGCAGGACTGGCCCGAGGCCGGGCTGCGCGCCTCGCTGGTGCTGGTGCCGCAGCGGGTGGCGCTGATCGCGGGCACGCTGCGCGAAAACCTTGCGCTGGCCAACCCGGACGCCAGCGATGCGCAGATGCACGATGTCCTGCGCGCGATGCGGCTGGATCACCTGCGCGGCGGCCTCGACCTGCGGCTGGGCGACGGCGGCGCCGGGCTTTCGGGGGGCGAGTCGCGGCGCGTGGCCCTGGCCCGCGCCCTGCTGCGCGCGCCGCAGATCCTGCTGCTGGACGAGCCGACCGAGGGTCTGGACGAGGCCACCGCCCGGCAGGTCATGGACGAAATCATGGCAAGAACTCCACAGATGGCGCTTGTCGTCGCCTCGCATCGTTCATCCGATCTTAACCGGGGTGGCATACGCTTCGAGCTGCGCTAGACTCGGGGGGCGAACAGGTGGGGTGAATCATGGACATCGGTGTTGTCGAGCTGTCGCGTCTGCAATTCGCATCGACGGCGCTGTTCCATTTTCTGTTCGTGCCGCTGACGCTGGGCCTGTCGATCATCGTCGCCATCATGGAGACGGTCTACGTCATGACCGACCGCCCGATCTGGCGGCAGATGACCAAGTTCTGGGGCACGCTGTTCGGCATCAACTTCGCCATCGGCGTCGCCACCGGCATCACCATGGAATTCCAGTTCGGCATGAACTGGGCCTATTATTCGCATTACGTCGGCGACATCTTCGGCGCCCCCCTCGCGATGGAGGGGCTGATGGCCTTCTTCATGGAGGCGACGTTCATCGGCCTGTGGTTCTTTGGCTGGGAACGGCTCAGCAAGCGCGCGCATCTGATGGTGGGCTGGCTGATGGCGATTGCCACCAACTTCTCGGCGCTGTGGATCCTGATCGCGAATGGCTGGATGCAATATCCGGTCGGCGGCCGGTTCAACCCGATCACCATGCGGATGGAACTGACCAGCTTTTACGACGTGGCGCTGAACCCGGTGGCGCAGGCGAAATTCGTCCATACCGTCAGCGCGGGCTATGTCTGCGGCTCGGCCTTCGTGCTGGGGGTCTCGGCGTGGTATCTGCTCAAGGGGCGGCATATCCAGCTTGCGCGGCGCTCGATCGCGGTCGCGTCGGCTTTCGGGCTGGCGGGGATCCTGTCGGCGATCGTGCTGGGCGACGAATCCGGCTATGACGCCAGCGAAAACCAGAAGATGAAGATGGCCGCGATCGAGGCCATGTGGGAAACCGAACCGGCGCCCGCCAGCTTTACCCTGTTCGGTTTTCCCGATCAGGCGACACACGAAACGAAATGGGCCATCCATATCCCCTATGTGATGGGGCTGATCGGCACCCGCTCGCTGACGCAGGAAATTCTGGGCATCGACCAGCTTGTGGCGCGGGCGCGCGACCGGGTGCGCAATGGCATCACGGCCTATGACCTGATGATGCAGATCCAGGCGCAGCGCGCGGCGGGCGTCGATCCGGCCCTGCTGGCGCAGTTTCGCCAGTACGAACAGGACCTTGGCTATGCCCTGCTGCTGAAGGCACGCGTCGAGGATCCGCGCAGCGCGACCGAGGCGCAGATCGAACAAGCCGCCAACGATACCGTGCCCCATGTCTGGCCGATCTTCTGGGGCTTCCGCATCATGGTCGGCATGGGCTTCGGCCTTGTCGGCGTCATGGCCTATTTCTTCTGGCGCGCGTCCTTCTGCCGGATGAGCTTTCCGCGATGGGCGCTGTGGCTGGCGGTCGTCGCCACGCCCGCGCCATGGATCGCCATCGAGATGGGCTGGATCGTCGCCGAATATGGCCGCCAGCCATGGACCGTGGCGGGCGTCCTGCCCACGGCGCTGTCGGTCAGCAACCTGACCTTTGCCGAGGTGGCGGTGACGCTGACCGGCTTCTTCCTGCTTTATACGGCGCTGCTGGTGGTCGAGATGGGGCTGATGTTCAAGGCCATCGGCAAGGGCCCGCAAGAGGACGTCGCCCTGACCGAGGCATGGATGGCGCAGCATGAAAGCCGGCTCTCGGGCCGGGCGGAGGTGGCGAAATGATCCTGTTCGAGCTTGTCCCGTTCGAGTTCCTGCGCGTCGTCTGGTGGCTGCTGATCGGGGTCATGCTGATCGCCTTTGCCGCCAGCGACGGCTTCGACATGGGCGTGGGCATCCTTTTGCCCTTCATCGGCCAAGACGATACCGAGCGGCGCGTCATCATCAACACCGTCGGCCCGGTATGGGAGGGCAATCAGGTCTGGTTCGTCCTTGGCGGCGGCTCGATCTTTGCCGCATGGCCGCCGCTTTACGCCATCAGCTTTTCCGGCTTCTACATGGCGATGTTCCTGATCCTTGGCGCGCTGATCCTGCGGCCGGTGGCTTTCAAGTATCGCAGCAAGCGCCCCGATCCGGGCTGGCGGGCGATGTGGGACCGCGCGCTGTTCATTGGCGGCTTCGTGCCGGCGCTGCTGTTCGGCGTGGCGGTCGGGAACGTGCTTCTGGGCGTGCCGTTCCACCTGACCCCCGACCTGATGCCGGTCTATGAGGGCGGCCTTTTCAGCAAGTTCTTCGGCCTTCTGCGGCCCTTCGCGCTGCTGTGCGGCCTCGTCTCGCTGGCCATGGCGGTGATGCTGGGCGCCGGCTGGCTGGTCCTGAAGACCGAGGGCGCCATTCAGGCCCGCGCCCGCGCCATCGGCCGCCCGGCGGCGCTGGCGGTGCTGGCGGGCTATGCGCTGGCGGGCCTCTGGCTTGCCTTCGGGATCCAGGGCTATGGCTTCGTGACCGAGCCGCCCCATGACGGCCCCTCGAACCCGTTGCTTTACCAGGTGATGCGCACCGACAGCTGGCTGATCGCCTTTGCGGACCGGCCCTGGATCGCCATTGCCCCGCTGCTTGGCATCCTTGGCACGGTCATGTCGTGGCGCGCCATGGGCGGGCGGGGCGATCTGTCGCCGCTGGGCTGGTCGCAGGCGGCGGTTTTCGGCATCATCTCCTCGGTCGGGCTGGTGATGTTTCCGTTCATCCTGCCCTCGAACACCCATCCCGACAGCTCGCTTTCGGTCTGGGACGCCTCGTCCTCGCATCAGACGCTGTTCGTGATGCTGGTCGGCTGCGCCATCTTCCTGCCGCTGATCATGATCTATACGGTCTGGGTCTATCGCGTGCTGTGGGGCAAGGTCACCCCGGACGAGGTCGAAAACCCCGACAACCACGCCTACTGAAAGGACACGCCCATGTGGTATTTCGCCTGGATCCTGGGATTGCCGCTGGCGGCGGGTTTCGCGGTGCTGAACGCGATGTGGCTGGAGCTGGACGAGGACCGGCGCATGATGCAGGGCAGGGATCCCGAACCTTAGGCCCGAACTCTGGGCCCGAGCGTTGAGCACGAACGCCCGGACCCCACGAACGCAGGGGCTTGCGCGATGCGCCCGAATGGGTTTTGGATCGGCGCATGACCCGCTTTCGCTTCGCCCCGATCCCTGCCGCGCTGCCGGCGACGGTTCCCTTTACCGGCCCCGAAACGCTCGAGGCGCGGCGCGGCGCGCCCTTCCGCGCCCGGCTTGGTGCGAATGAGAACGGCTTCGGCCCCTCGCCCCGCGCGATCGAGGCCATGGCCCGCGCCGCCTCCGAGGTCTGGAAATACGGCGACCCGGACAGCCACGACTTGCGCCACGCGCTGGCCGCCCATCACCATGTCCGGCCCGAAAACGTCATGCCGGGCGAAGGGATCGACGGGCTTCTGGGCCTTCTGGTGCGGTTGATGATCGCGCCGGGCGACCGGGTGGTGACCTCGGACGGGGCATATCCGACCTTCAACTACCATGTCGCGGGCTTCGGCGGCGTGCTGGAAAAGGTCCCCTATCGCGACGATGCCGAGGACCCGCAGGCACTGGCCCGCGCCGCACACCAAACCGGCGCGCGGCTGGTCTATCTTGCCAATCCCGACAACCCGATGGGAAGCTGGCACAAGGGCGCGCGCATCAACGCGATGCTGGACGATCTGCCCCCGGACTGCCTGCTGGTCCTTGACGAGGCTTACGCCGAATTCGCCCCCGCCGACGCCATCCCCACCATCGACCCTGAGGACGCCCGCGTCATCCGCTTCCGCACCTTCTCGAAAGCCTATGCCATGGCCGGCGCCCGCATCGGCTATGCCATCGGCCCGGCCGAGCTGATCGCCGGCTTCGACCGTATCCGCAACCATTTCGGCATCAACCGCATCGCTCAGGCCGGCGCGCTGGCGGCGCTGAACGATCAGGACTGGCTCGACCGCATCCTGACCGAGGTCGCCGCTGCCCGTATCCGCATCGGCCAGATCGCGCAGGATAACGGCCTGACGCCGCTGCCCTCGGCCACGAATTTCGTCGCCATCGACTGCGGCCGGGACGGCGCCTTCGCCCGCCGCCTGCTGGCTGCGCTGGCGGACGAAGGCATCTTCGCCCGCATGCCCGGCACCGCCCCCATGGACCGCTGCATCCGCGTCTCCTGCGGACCGGCGCCGGAACTCGCCGCCTTCGCCGAGGCGCTGCCGCGGGCGCTGCGCACCATCCTTTAGGCGCGGCGCATCCTTTTCTTCTTCATGCAAATATCCATGCAACCGCGCCGTCAGCCCAAAGGCAGCATGGTGGTCGCCTTCAGTTCCTCCATGGACAGCAGCGCGGTGACATTGTGAATCTTCACCTCGGAAATCAGCGCCTGATAGAAGCGGTCATAGGCGCGGGCATTGCTGACCCGCACCTTCAGGATATAGTCGATATCGCCCGCCAGCCGGTGCGCCTCCAGCACCTCGGGGCGGGCGCGCACGGCGCCCAGAAAGCGGCGTGCCCAGTCGGGATCGTGCTCGCTGGTGCGGATCAGCACAAAGAAACAGGCATCCAGCCCCAGCGCGTCAGGGTCCAGCAGCGCCACCTGCGCGCGGATCACGCCGGCCTCGCGCAGCTTGCGAATCCGGTTCCAGACCGGCGTCTTCGAGGCCCCCACGCGGGCGGCGATATCGTCCAGCGACAGGGTCGCGTCCTCTTGCAGCAGGGACAGGATTTTCCGGTCGGTCTCATCCAGCCGGATCGGTGTTTGTCGGTCTGCGCCCATTGTGAAATTTGTTCCTGTTCTGGCGGCATTCGCGTGGAAGATGTTTCTTATTTTTTCACCCCACTCGTCAATAAGGGGGATTTTTTCCTATATTCCCAGACGAGAAAACGAAAGGCAAAGGCCATGTCCAAAGGCTTCACCCCCTCCGCCGCAACCCCCGCCGTCATTACCGCCAATGACCTGCGCATGGGCCATTGCGTCTGGATGCGCGACGGTGGCTGGACCGCCGACCCGCGCGAGGCCGAGCTGTTCGAGGACGAGGCCATCGCCGATCTGGCGCTGCTGGATGCCGTGGCCCAGGGCAATATCGTCGTCGGCCCCTACCTGGCCGAGGCGAAGCGCGGCGCCGACGGCCGCCCCGAGCCCACGCATTTCCGCGAGGCCTTCCGCCGCCGTGGCCCCTCCAACTACTTCCATGGCAAGCAAGCCGATATCGAGGCCAGCAATGTTTGATGCCCGTCCCCAGCACAACGAATATCTGCGCCACCGTTCGGCCCAGTTCCGCCAGCAGGTCGAGCGCCGGCTGAGCGGCAGCCTGACCGAGGACGAGTTCCGCCCGCTGCGCCTGATGAACGGCGTCTATCTGCAACTGCACGCCTATATGCTGCGTGTGGCGATCCCCTACGGCACCATCAGCCCCGACCAGATGCGCACGCTGGCGCTGCTGGCCGAGAAATGGGACAAGGGTTACGGCCACTGGACCACGCGCCAGAACATCCAGTTCAACTGGCCGAAGCTGGTCGATATTCCCGACATGCTGGACGCGCTGGCCGATGTGGGCCTGCACGCGATCCAGACCTCGGGGAACACCATCCGCAACGTCACCACCGACGCCTTCGCCGGCGCCGCCGCCGATGAAGTGACCGATCCGCGCCCCTATGCGGAACTGCTGCGGCAATGGTCCACCGATCACGGCGAATTCCAGTTCCTGCCGCGCAAGTTCAAGATCGCCATTTCCGGCGGCAAGCGCGACCGCGCGGTGATCGCCGCCCATGACATCGGGCTGCGGCTGGTCACGAATGACGCGGGCGAACTGGGCTTTCAGGTCTGGATCGGCGGCGGCCTTGGCCGCACGCCGCTGCTGGGCAAGGTCGTGCGCGAATTCCTGCCCGAGGCCGACCTGCTGCCCTATGTCGAGGCGATCATCTCGACCTACAACCTCGCCGGGCGCCGCGACAACAAATACAAGGCCCGCATCAAGATCACCGTCGCCGAGCGCGGCCTTGACGTCATGCGCGAGGAGATCGAGGCCGAGTTCCTGAACCGCCGCACTGTCTTTACCGGCGTCGATCAGGCGCTGCTGGCGGAACTGAAGAACGCCTATGCCGCGCCCGCCTTCCGCATCGCCCCCGAGGGCGAATATGAGGCCAAGCGCGCGAGCCAGGGCGCCTTTCGCAGCTGGACCGACACCAACCTGTCGGCGCATCGCGCGCCGGGCTATGCCAGCGTCACCGTCACCTTCAAGGCGCCGGGGCAGACGCCGGGCGACGCCTCGGCCGGGCAGATGCGCCTGCTGGCCGATCTGGCCGAGCGTTTCGGCCACAGCGACCTGCGCATTGCCCACGACCAGAACGTGGTCCTGCCGCATGTCCACAAGTCGGACCTTTACGCGCTTTATCTGGAACTGAAGGCCGCCGGCCTTGCCACCGCCAATGCCGGGCTGATCAGCGACATCATCGCCTGCCCGGGCATGGATTACTGCGCGCTGGCGACGGCGCGCTCGATCCCGGTGGCGCAGGACATCGCCGACCATTTCCGCGCCCGCGGCCTTGAGGACGAGATCGGCAAGTTCAACATCCGCATCTCGGGTTGCATCAATGCCTGCGGCCATCACCATCTGGGTCATATCGGCATCCTCGGGCTGGATCGCGCGGGTGTCGAGAACTACCAGATCACGCTCGGCGGCGACGGCTACGACATTCCCGCCATCGGCGAGCGTGCCGGCGCCGGCTTCCCGATGGAGGAGGTCGTGCCTGCCATCGACCGCGTCATCGACACCTATCTGGAACTGCGGGAATCGGCGGATGAGCCCTTCATCGATGCCTATCGCCGCCTGGGGGTAGCGCCGTTCAAGGCGGCGCTGTATCCGGCACATGCTTGATCAGACGCTGGACGCCCGCGCCGCGCGCCTGAACGAGCGCTATCGGCACCACGCCGCCACCGAGGTCCTGCGCCGCGCCCTGAACGACCCCGATCTGGGTCGGGTGACGCTGGTGTCGTCCTTCGGATCGGAATCGGTCGTGCTGCTGCACATGGTTTCGGTAGTGGCGCCGGGTACGCCGGTGCTGTTCATCGATACGCAGATGCTGTTCCCCGAGACGCTGGCCTATCAGACCGAGGTCGCGGAAAAGCTGAAGCTGACCGATATCCGCATCATCCGCGCTGCCGAACGCGAGGTGGCGCTGAACGACCCCGACGGCACGCTGCACCAGTTCAACACCGATGCCTGCTGCGATTTGCGCAAGACCATCCCGCTTGAGCGCGAACTGTCGCAGTTCGATGCCTGGATCACCGGGCGCAAGCGCTTTCAGGGCGGCCAGCGGACCGAGCTGCAGTTCTTCGAATCCGAGCCTCCGGCCCGGCTGCGCATCAACCCGCTGGCGCACTGGCGCTCGCAGGACGTTCAGGACTACATGGCCGAGAACAACCTGCCGCGGCACCCGCTGGTGGCGCAGGGCTATGCCTCGATCGGCTGCGCGCCCTGCACCTCGCCGGTGAAGCCGGGCGAGGACCCGCGCGCCGGGCGCTGGCGCGGCAGCCAGAAGACCGAATGCGGCATCCATTTCATCGGCGGCAAGATGGTCCGCACAGGAGCGAATGCATGAGCGAGTTTTTCCTTGTCCGCGACGACGGCTTTCACGCCGATGACGGGGCCGAGCCGGTCGTGCTGGCGCCCGACACCGACCCCGCCAGCCTTGGCGAGCATCTGGAGGCGGCGCTGGTCGCCATCGACTTTCCGTCGATGACCGACGGGCGCGGCTTCACGCTGGCGCGGCTTTTGCGTGAAAAGGGCTATCGGGGCCGGCTGCGCGCCGTGGGCGGGCTGATCGCCGATCAATACGCCATGGCCCGCCGCGTCGGCTTTGACGAGGTGCGCATCTCTGCCGCCCTTGCCGCCCGCCAGCCGCAGGAGCAGTGGACCTATCGCGCCGACTGGCAGGATTGGGACCACCGCTCGCGCCTTGCCGGGCGCGTCGCCTGAAGCTTGGGGTTTCAAACGCCCCCCGATCTGGACTAGATAACACGGGACCCTGACATGACATTGGATCTTTCCGTGGCCGACGCTGCTGCAAAACCCGCCAAGACCATGCCCGACGCCCAGACCGTGACCTCGGTCCGGCACTGGACCGACAGCCTGTTTTCGTTCCGCGTGACGCGGCCCGCCTCGTTGCGGTTCCGTTCGGGCGAGTTCGTGATGATCGGCCTGCCCGGCGATCACGGCAAGCCGATCCTGCGCGCCTATTCCATCGCCTCGCCCAACTGGGACGAGGAGCTGGAATTCTATTCGATCAAGGTGCCGGACGGGCCGCTGACCTCGAAGCTGCAAAACATCCGGCCGGGGGACGAGATCATCCTGCGCCCCAAGCCCGTGGGCACGCTGGTGCTGGACGCGCTGCTGCCGGGCAAGCGGATGTGGTTTCTGGCCACCGGCACCGGAATCGCGCCCTTCGCATCCCTGATGCGCGACCCCGAGACCTATGAGCGTTACGAGCAGGTCATCATGATGCATACCTGCCGCACCGCCGACGAGCTGGCCTATGGCCGCGAGCTGGTCGAAAACCTGAAGGACGACCCGCTGCTGTCCGAGCTTTACGGCGAGGATTTCGCCAACCGGCTGCTGTATTACCCGACCACCACGCGCGAAGAGAGCCCGTTCATGGGCCGCATCACCGACAACCTGACCTCGGGCAAGGTGTTCGCGGATCTGGATCTGCCGGCGATGGATGCGGCCAATGATCGCGCCATGATCTGTGGCAGCCTTGCATTCAATACCGACGTCAAGGCGGTGCTGGAGGGCTTTGGCCTGCATGAGGGCGCCAACAGCGATCCCAAGGAATTCGTTGTCGAAAAGGCCTTCGTCGGCGACGGGGTCTGAACCGCCGGACCGGGGGTTTCACACCCCCGGACCCCCGTGGGATATTTCGGCATGAAAGAACGGGGTCGTTGACAGTTCGCTGAGGGATGCCCATGTTCCCGGGCCGAATCATGCGAAGGAATGTTCATGCCTGTCGTCGTCGTCGAATCCCCTGCCAAAGCCAAGACGATCAACAAGTATCTGGGCGACGACTATACGGTTCTGGCCTCGTTCGGGCATGTCCGCGACCTGCCGCCCAAGGATGGCAGCGTCGAGCCCGACCACGACTTCGCGATGAAATGGGAAATCGCGGCGGATTCGAAAAAGCACATCAAGGCGATCAAGGACGCGCTGGCGGGCGATCCCGACCTGATCCTGGCCACCGACCCCGACCGCGAGGGCGAGGCGATTTCCTGGCATCTGAAGGAGGCGCTGGAGCCGGTGCTGAAGAAGGGCGCCGTCGTCAGCCGCGTCACCTTCAACGCCATCACCAAATCCGCCGTGACCGAGGCCATGGCCAATCCGCGCCAGATCGACCAGCCGCTGGTCGATGCCTATCTGGCGCGGCGGGCGCTGGATTACCTTGTCGGCTTCAACCTGTCGCCGGTCCTGTGGCGCAAGCTGCCCGGCGCCAAGTCGGCGGGTCGCGTGCAGTCGGTCGCGCTGCGCATCATCGTCGACCGCGAGATGGAGATCGAGGCCTTCAGGGCCCGCGAATACTGGACCGTCCATGCCCGGCTGGCGACGCCGCGCGGCGATCAGTATGACGCCACGCTGACCGTTTATGGCGGCAAGAAGCTTGAGCGGTTCGACATTGCCACCGAGAAGGACGCGATGCTGGCGGTCTCGGCCATCGCCTCGCGCGATCTGAAGGTCACCAGCGTGGCGGCGAAGCCCGCCAGCCGCAATCCCTGGCCGCCCTTCATGACCTCGACCCTGCAGCAGGAGGCCAGCCGCAAGCTGGGCATGGGCGCCAAGGCCTGCATGTCGGCGGCGCAGCGCCTGTATGAGGCCGGGCACATCACCTATATGCGGACGGACGGCATCGACATGGCCCCCGAGGCGGTGATGGCCGCCCGCGACGCCATCAAGAAGCGCTTCGGCGAGGAGTACCTGCCGAAAAGCCCGCGCATGTACAAGAACAAGGCCAAGAACGCGCAGGAAGCGCATGAATGCATCCGGCCGACCGACATGATGCTGTCGCCCGACAGGCTGGCGGTCGCGGAAAAGGATCAGCGCGCGCTTTACGACCTGATCTGGAAGCGCACCATCGCATCGCAGATGGAATCGGCGCGGATGGAGCGCACGACCGTCGATGTGGGGTCGGCCGACGGGCAGGTGGGCCTGCGTGCCAACGGGCAGGTGATGCTGTTCGACGGCTTCCTGAAGGTCTATGACCAGGGCCGCGACGACGAGGAGGACGAGGACAGCCGCCGTCTGCCGCTGATCGTCGAGGGCGAGACCGCCGCCAAGCGCGGCATCACGCCCGAGCAGCACTTCACCCAGGCGCCGCCGCGCTATACCGAGGCGACGCTGGTCAAGCGCATGGAAGAACTGGGCATCGGCCGCCCCTCGACCTATGCCAGCATCGTGACGACCATCCAGGACCGCGACTACGTCCGCAAGGAACAGAACCGCCTGATCCCCGAGGACAAGGGCCGGCTGGTCACCATCTTCCTGCTGAAATATTTCCCGCGCTATGTCAGCTATGACTTCACCGCCCATCTTGAGGGCGAGCTGGACGATATCAGCGCCGGCGATCTGGCCTGGCGCGAGGTGCTGCGCCGCTTCTGGCGGGATTTCACCGCCGCGCTGGAAGGCACCAGCGAATTGCGCATCGGCGAGGTGCTGGAGGCCATCGACGAGGCGCTGGCCCCGCATCTTTATCCGCCGCGCGCCGATGGCAGCGATCCGCGCGAATGTCCGGTCTGTCATGTCGGGCGGCTGCATCTGAAGACCGCGCGTTCGGGCGGCGCCTTTATCGGCTGCACGAATTACCCCGAATGCCGCTTTACCCGGCCGATCAGCAGCCCCGATGCCGAGGTCGTCGGCGATGCCGTGCTGGGCGAGGATGGCGGCGACCAGATCAGCCTGAAGAATGGCCGCTTCGGTCCCTATGTCCAGCGCGGCGAGGCGACGGCCGAGGTGCCGAAGCCGCCGCGCGCCTCGGTCCCCAAGGGCTGGGATCTGGCCTCGGTCGATCTGGAACGGGCGCTGGCGTTGCTGGCCCTGCCGCGCCAGATCGGTCTGCACCCCGAGGACGGCGTTCCGGTCGAGGCCGGGATCGGGCGCTATGGCCCCTATGTGAAACATGCCGCGAAATATGTGAACCTGCCCGATGTCGAGGAGGTGTTCACCATCGGCATGAACCGTGCCGTCGAGGTGCTGGCCAGCAAGCAGATGCGGGGCAGGGCGGCGGCGGTCGCGCCGATGGCGGAACTGGGCGAGCATCCCGATGGCGGCCCGGTACAGGTGATGAGCGGGCGTTACGGTCCCTATGTCAAATGGGGCAAGGTCAACGCCACGCTGCCGCGCGATGTCGAGCCCGCCGCCCTGACCATGGAGCAGGCGCTGGAGCTGATCGCGGCCAAGGCGGCGAAGTCGGGCAAGAAGCCGGCGAAGAAAGCCGCCGCCAAGCCTGCCGCGAAGGCCGAAAAGGCCGAAAAGGCCCCGGCGAAAAAGGCTGCGGCGAAAAAGGCTGCGGCCAAGAAACCGGCGGCAAAGAAGGCCACGGCGAAGAAGGCGCCCGCAAAGGCCGCTGACGCCGAATAAGCCTGCTGCCCCCTTCCCGAAACCGGCGCCGTCCCGCGCCGGTTTTTTCATGCCCGCCCGCCAGCGTTTGACCTGTGGTCAGGGCCTGTTACGCTGCCCTTCGTGGTTTTTCAGCACGAAGGGGGGATTTCATGGCATTTGCATCAGGACGTTTCACGCGCTTGGCCTTGGGGATGGCGGGCGCATCCATCGCGGCCCTGGTCTCGGTCTCGGCCGCGCTGGCCGAGGGCGGGGCGATCTTCGACCCGATGGACCGCATCCATCCGGTCTGGGCGGCGAACGGCATGGTCTCGGCGCAGGAAAGCCTTGCCGCCGCCATTGGCCGCGACATCATGGAGCGGGGCGGCAATGCCGTCGATGCCGGCGTCGCGGTCGCCTTTGCGCTGGCGGTGACGCTGCCGCGTGCGGGCAATATCGGCGGCGGCGGCTTCATGCTGGTCCATGACGCCAAGACCGGCCAGACCCATGCCATCGATTATCGTGAAATGGCGCCCGGTGGCGCCGCGCGCGACATGTTTCTGGACGCCAAGGGCGATCCCGACAGCGACAAGTCGCTTTACAGCGGCGCGGCCTCGGGCGTGCCGGGGACGGTCGCGGGGATGCGGCTAGCGCTGGAAAAATACGGCACGATGAAATGGGAGGACGTCATCGCCCCCGCGATCCGGCTGGCCGAGGAGGGCATCACCGTCACCCCCGAACTGGCCGACAGCATCGAGGCCGAGCGCAAATACCTGACCAAATACCCAGCCACCATGAAGATATTCTTCAAGGAGGGTGGCGAAAGCTATCGTCCCGGCGACAGGCTGGTGCAGGCCGATCTTGCGAAAACGCTGAAGAAGATCGCGGCCGAAGGTCCGGACGGCTTTTACAAGGGCGAGGTGGCCGAGGCGATTTCCCGCGCCGTGCAGGCCGATGGCGGCCTGATCACGCCCGCGGACATGGCCGCCTACAAGGTGGTCGAGCGCGCGCCGGTCAAGGGCAGCTATCGCGGCTATGAGATCGTCTCGATGCCGCCGCCCTCGTCCGGGGGCGTCCACCTGATCCAGATCCTGAACGCGCTTGAGGGCTATCCCATCGCCGCGCTTGGCCAGAACTCGGCCGAGACCATCCACCTGATGGCCGAGACGATGAAGCTCGCCTATGCCGACCGCTCGGAATATCTGGGCGACCCGGATTTCGTCGATGTGCCGGTGGCGGCGCTGACCAGCAAGGCCTATGCCGCCGACATGCGCGCCAAGATCAGCGCCGATTTCGCCCGTCCCGCGGCGCAGATCGCGCCGGCGAACCTCGCGCCCTACGAATCCGACCAGACCACGCATTTTTCGGTCGTGGACAAGGACGGGAACGCGGTCTCGAACACCTATACGATCAATTTCAACTATGGTTCGGGTCTGGTTGCCGACGGCACCGGCGTGCTGATGAACAACGAGATGGACGATTTCTCCGCCAAGCCCGGAACGCCCAACGGCTTTGGCCTGATCGGCGGCGATGCCAATGCCATTCAGGCGGGCAAGCGGCCGCTGTCGTCGATGACCCCGACCATCGTGCTGAAGGATGGCAAGGTCTGGTTGGTCACCGGTTCGCCCGGCGGGGCGCGGATCATCACCACCGTCCTGCAGGTGGTGATGAACATGATCGACCACGGCATGAACGTGGCCGAGGCCTCGACCGCGCCGCGCGTCCATCACCAGTGGCTGCCAGACGAATTGCGGGTCGAGGAAGGCATCAGCCTTGATACCGTCCGCCTGTTGCAGGCCAAGGGCCATACGATCGCGCTGAAGGACGCCATGGGCTCGACCCAGTCGATCATGCGCGATCCGGCGACCGGCGCGCTTTACGGCGCATCCGACCCGCGCCGCCCGGATGCGGCGACGCTGGGCTACTGAAGCAGATAGTCGCGCAGCGCCACGGCGTTGTTGTGCTGCGTGTCATGCGCGCCGAAAAGCAGCGTCACCGGCCCCTCGGCGATCATCGCCCGCAACTGGGCCACGGGGCCCGGGTTGGCGTCCAGTTCCGCGGCATAGCGGCGGCGGAACTCGGGCCATTTCGCGGGGTCGTGGCCGAACCATTCGCGCAGCGCGTCCGAGGGCGCGATGTCCTTGAGCCAGGGCGTATCCTCGCCCAGTTCGGCATGGCTGATGCCGCGCGGCCAAAGCCGGTCGACCAGCACCGGCTGCCCCTCGACCCCGGGGCCGTGGTCATAGACGCGATGCAGGAAAATCTGGACCATGATCTGCCTTTCCGCCCGACCGGTCGCCGGTCGCGCTAACATGATGCGGGTTGCGTTGACTTGGTTTTCGATTCTGGCCACAACGACCTCGTTCAATAGTGGAGGAAGCGATGAAGAAGGTCTACGCAAGCGCGGATGCCGCGCTTAACGGCCTGCTGCATGACGGCATGTTGATCGCCGCGGGTGGCTTTGGCCTGAGCGGTATCCCCGAGCTGCTGATCGACGCCATCCTGAAGGCGGGAACGAAGGGCCTGACCGTCGCCAGCAACAATTGCGGCGTCGATCATTTCGGTCTGGGCAAGCTGCTGGACAGCCGCCAGATCAAAAAGATGATCTCCTCCTATGTGGGTGAGAACGCGGAATTCATGCGGCAGTATCTCTCGGGCGAGCTTGAGCTTGAGTTCAACCCCCAGGGCACGCTGGCCGAACGCATGCGCGCCGGCGGCGCCGGCATCCCCGGCTTCTACACCCCGACCGGCGTCGGCACCGTCATCGCCGACGGCAAGCCGGTGATGGATTTCGACGGCAAGGAATACATCCTTGAACGCGGGATCGTCGCCGACCTGTCCATCGTCAAGGCCTGGAAGGCCGACGCGACCGGCAACGCCATCTTCCGCAAGACGGCGCGCAACTTCAACGTGCCGGCGGCCAAATGCGGCAAGGTCTGCGTGCTGGAGGTCGAGGAAATCGTCCCCGTCGGCAGCCTTGACCCCGACGCGATCCACCTGCCGGGCATCTATGTCCACCGTCTGGTCCAGGGCCCGCATGAAAAGCGCATCGAGCAGCGCACCACCCGCAAGCGTGAGGAGGCCTGAACATGGCATGGGACCGCAATCAGATGGCCGCCCGCGCGGCGCAGGAACTGCAGGACGGCTGGTATGTGAACCTTGGCATCGGCATCCCGACGCTGGTGGCCAACTATATCCCCGAGGGCGTCGAGGTGACGCTGCAATCGGAAAACGGCATGCTGGGCATCGGCCCCTTCCCCTATGAGGGCGAAGAGGATCCCGACCTGATCAATGCCGGCAAGCAGACGGTGACGGCGCTGCCGCAGACGGCGTTCTTCGACAGCGCCGAAAGCTTCGCCATGATCCGCGGCGGCAAGATCGCCATGGCGATCCTTGGTGCGATGGAAGTGGCCGAGAACGGCGATCTGGCGAACTGGATGATCCCCGGCAAGCTGGTCAAGGGCATGGGCGGGGCGATGGATCTGGTCGCCGGCGTCGGCCGCGTGGTGGTGGTGATGGACCACACCAACAAGGCCGGTGAATCGAAGGTGCTGAAGGCCTGCACCCTGCCGCTGACCGGCCAGAAGGTGGTGGACCGCATCATCACCAACCTGGGCGTTCTGGACGTGGTCGATGGCGGGCTGAAGCTTGTCGAACTGGCCGATGGCGTGACCGAGGACGAACTGCGCGCCTCGACCGAGGCGACCATCGTCAACTGATGCCGCGAAGGCTGAGGGGGCTGTCTGCCCCCTCTTGCGGCTGGCGCCGCAATTCACCCCCGAGGATATTTCAGCATGAAAGAAGATGGCCGGGCCCTTGGCGCGGATGAGATCGCCGGTCTGTTCACGCGCGACGGCCAGTATCTTTGCGCGCGCTGGGGCCGGCCGATCGCGCCGGTGATCTTCGGGCTTGGCGACGAAAGCCTGCCGGTGTTTCGGGATGCGACAAGGGCAGTCATCGCCCATGCGGGACAGTCCTTGGCCGAGACCGATCCCGAAATGGGCGCCAATATGATGACCTTCTTCGTTCGCGATTGGGACGAGCTGGCGGCGCTGCCCGACCTTGACCGCCTGACCGGCCAGCCCGGCCTTGTCGAAAGGCTCAAGCGGCAGGGCGCCTCGCATTACCGGCTGTTCCGCTTTGATCCCGATGGCGCGATCCGCGCCTGCATGAATTTCGTCAATATGGGCGGCAAGCTTGCCGACGCGCATCCCGCGCAACTGGCCGAGGCGCTGGCGGTCAATTCGATGCTGACCTTCGCCCATGACGTGACGCCGACCCCCGAACTGGCCGGGCTGATCCGCGCCGCCTATGACCCCGCGATGCCTCGCGTCGCGCGCGACCCCTCGCATGCGCTGCGGCTTGCGGCGCGGCTGCCGCATTAGCGCTTTCCGCTTCTTTCATGGACAAATATCCTCCGGGGGAATCGCCGTCAGGCGATGGGGGTGGAAAACCCCCTGACCCCCTATCAGCCAGGGCCGCCATGCACCGCTTTCCGATTCGCGTCTATTACGAAGACACCGATCTTGCCGGGATCGTCTATTACGCCAATTACCTGAAATTCATCGAACGTGCGCGCTCGGAATGGTTGCGGGAGCTGGGCGTGGACCAGTTGCGCATGAAGGCCGATGGCCTTGTTTTCGCCGTGCGCCGGGTCGAGGCCGACTACCTGTCGCCGGCGCGTTTCGACGACCTGCTGGAGGTCGAGACCGGCCTGCACGCCCTCAGCCCGGCGCGGATCGTTCTGGACCAGCGGATATTGCGGGGCACGCAGGCGTTGTTTGCCGCGCGCGTCACCGTGGTCTGTGTCGGCGACAGCGGGCGGCCGGCGCGGATTCCGGCCGAGGTCGCCCTGCGGCTGCAAGGGCGCGATCTCGCGCCGAATTGACGCAGAATTGACGCTTTCAGGGTTTGTCGCGGCGGGGGCTTCTGCTAACTGCCCCCGCAGAAGCCGCCCGGCAGGCGGCCCCAAAGGACAGGCCAGACTACATGGAACAACTCGCCGCAGCCGCGCCGCCGGTCGATTTCTCGCTGATCGCGCTTTTCTCGCGCGCCTCGCTGACCGTGCAGATCGTCATGATCATGCTGATCCTGGCCTCGTTCTGGGCCTGGTCGATCATCATCCAGAAATTCATCACCTATGCGCAGGCCCGGCGCGAAGCCGACCGTTTCGACCGCGCCTTCTGGTCGGGCCAGCCCCTGGACGACCTTTACGACCGCATCGGCGAGAATCCCTCGGGCCCGTCCGAGCGCATCTTCTCGGCCGGGATGACCGAATGGCGGCGCAGCCACCGCGATGACGGCAACCTGATCGCCGGCGTCACCGCCCGGATCGAGCGGGCGATGAACGTCGCCATCAGCCGCGAAAACGACCGCCTGACCCGTGGCCTGCCGTTCCTGGCGACGGTCGGCTCGACCGCGCCGTTCATCGGGCTGTTCGGCACCGTCTGGGGCATCAAGACCGCGTTCGAGGAAATCGCCATTTCGCAGAACACCTCGCTGGCCGTCGTCGCGCCGGGTATCGCCGAGGCGCTGGTGGCGACTGCGCTGGGTCTTTTGGCCGCGATTCCGGCGGTGATCTTCTACAACAAGCTCAGCGCCGATTCCGACCGCCTGATCAGCAATCAGGAAGCCTTCGCGGACGAGTTCTCGACCATCCTCTCGCGCCAGCTGGACGACGAATAAATGGGGGCCGGGGTCGTCAAGCGCAGCCGCAAGGGCAGGGGCCGCGCCCGCAGCCAGCCCATGGCGGAAATCAACGTCACGCCCTTCGTGGACGTGATGCTGGTCCTGCTGATCATCTTCATGGTCGCCGCGCCGCTGCTGACGGTGGGCGTGCCGCTGGAACTGCCCAAGACCGCCGCCCAGGCCGTTCCCGCCGAACCCGAGGAGCCGCTGAGCGTCTCGGTCACGCCCGAGGGCCCGATCATGGTGATGACCACCGAGGTCCCCGAGGATGAGCTGATCACCCGCCTGCGCGCCGTCGCCGAGGAACGCCAAAGCGACAAGATCTATCTGCGCGCCGACGGCTCGATCCCCTATGCGCGGATCATGGAGATCATGGGCGCGCTGAATGCCGCGGGCTTCAACAATATCGTGCTGGTCACCGAGGCCGGCGGCCCGCGCATGGATGCGGACGGCTAGGCCATGGACCCTGCGGATCGCATCGGCTACTGGGTCTCGGGTGTCGCGCATGCCGGGCTGATCGGCGTGGCGCTGGTCGGCGGCGCGCTGTTTCGCCCGCAGCCGCTTGAGGCCGTGCGCATGGCCGAAGTCGCCACCATGTCCGAGGCCGAATTCCAGTCGCTGGCCGCCGCCGCTGCCGGGCGCGGGCCGGTGTCGGACGCGGCCTCGACGACGCCGGCGCAGCCGCGCCCGCCTGTGAACGAGAACCGCCTTGGCCCGCCCGAGGCGACCAGCCCGCCCCAGCCCGACCAGCAGGCGGCCGAGCTGAGCACGCCCTCGGATCAGGCCGAGGCGCGGCCGGACCTGACGGATTTGCAGACACCGACGCCGCCGGTGGCCGTGGCGACCGACGCGCCGCAGCCTGCGCAGCCCAGCGATGCGATCGAGGTTGCGTCGTTGCCGCGCGCCTCGGACCGGCCCGATCCGGCGCGGAACCCGGCGCAGCCGCAATCGCCGGCGCCGATCCCGCAGCGATCAGTGCTGGCGCCGGCGGACTCGTCGCGGCCGCGTGGCCGTCCCGAAGGTCTGGCCGAGGCCGCGCAGGCCCGCCGCGAGGCCGCCGCTGCCGCCAGCCAGCGCGAGCAGGTTCTGGCCCGCGAGGCCGAGGAAGCCGCCGCCGCCGAAGCCGCTGCCGCGAAAAAGCAGGAGGCCGCCGCCCGCCGCGCCGCCGAGGAACAGGCCCGCGACGACCGGCGCGAGGCCGAGCGCGCCGCCGCCGAGGCCGAAGCCGCCCGCAAGGCCGATGAGGCCAAGGCGCGCGCCCGCCGTCAGGCCGATGCCGAGGCCGCCGCGCAGGAAGCTGCGGCCGAGGAAGCCGCCGCCGAAAAGCGGGCCGAGGAAAAGGCTGCTGCCGAGAAAAAGGCCGCCGACAAGAAGGCTGCCGACAAGAAGGCTGCCGAAAAGAAGGCGGCAGAGAAGAAAGAGGCAGAGAAGAAAGCCGCCGAGAAGAAAGAGGCCGAGAAGAAGGCAGCCGCCGAGGCTGAAAAGGCCGCCGAGGAAAAGGCCGCAGCCGAGAAGAAGGCGGCCGAGAAGAAGGCTGCCGAAAAGAAAGCCGCTGAAAAGAAGGCGGCTGAGGCCAAGGCCGCCGCCGACAAGCTGGCCGCCGAGGAAAAAGCCGCCGCCAAGGCCAAGGAAAAGGCCGCCGCCGAACGCAAGGCCGCCGACGCCGCCAAGCGCGCCGCGCTGGAAGAGGCGATGAAGGACGAAGGCGCGGCCGGCTCGGGCGGGGGCGGGGCCGCGACGGACGGGCCGCCGCTGAGCCAGGGCGAAAAGGACGGCTTCCGCGTCGCCGTCGAGGGCTGCTGGAACCGCGGCTCGCTTTCGACCGAGGCAAGCCGGACGACGGTCTCCGTCGCCTTCTCGATGACGCCCGATGGCAGGGTCGACAAGGGCTCGATGAAGATGGTCGGCCATGACGGCGGTTCGGCCGCGGCGGCGAAACAGGCCTATGAGGCGGCGCGGCGTGCCATCCTCATGTGCGAAAAAGGTGGTTACAAACTGCCGACCGAGAAATACAACCGCTGGAAAGATGTCATCATCGACTTCAACGCCAGCGGCAGTGCGCGGGTTAAGTAGTGCAACCCATGGTATCCCGTCGCGTCACCCTATATCCTGCAGCCAAGACCTCATGGAAGCGATACATGTTGCGTAACTTTCTTCTGACTTCGGCAATGGCCCTTGCGGGTCTTGGACTGGTCGCCCCCGCCCAGGCGCAGGATGGACCCCTGCGCATCGAGATCACCAATGGCGTGATCGAGCCGATGCCCTTCGCCATCGCCGCCTTTCACGACGAAGGCGGTGCCGGCGAATATCTGTCGCAGGTTCAAAGCCTGATCGCCGCCGACCTGACCGGCACCGGGCTTTTCCGCGAAATCCCGGCCAGCGCCCATATCGCCCGGCCCGAAAGCTTTGACGCGCCCGTGTCCTATGAGGACTGGAAGGCGATCAACGCGCAGGCGCTGATCACCGGCGCCGTCCGGGTTCAGGGTGGCAAGATCTATGTCAAGTTCCGCCTGTTCGACGTGTTCTCCGGCCAGCCTCTGGGCGACGGCATGCAGTTCGACGCCAGCACCGGCAACTGGCGCCGCGCCGCGCACAAGGCCGCCGACCAGGTCTATGCCCGGCTGACCGGCGAAGGCCCCTATTTCGACAGCCGCGTGGCCTTCGTGCAGGAAAGCGGTCCCAAGGACGCGCGCCGCAAGCGCATCGGCATCATGGATTACGACGGCGCCAACGTGAAATGGCTGACCGACGATTCGGCGCTGGTGCTGAAGCCGCGCTTCTCGCCCGACGGGTCGCGGCTGCTTTACACCAGCTATGCCAGCGGCTTCCCGCAGGCGATGGTGATGGATGTGAATTCGCTTTCGCTGCGCCAGCTTGGCGGCGCACAGCAGGGCACGATGAGCTTTTCGCCGCGCTTTTCGCCGGACGGGCGCTGGATCGTCTATTCGCTTGAGCAGGGCGGCAATACCGACATCTACCAGATGGACGCCTCGTCCGGGGCGCAGCGGGCGCTGACCAACGCGCCCTCGATCGAGACCTCGCCCAGCTACAGCCCGGACGGGCGCCAGATCGTCTTTGAAAGCGACCGCTCGGGCACGCCGCAGCTTTACGTCATGGGCGCCAATGGCGGCGAGCCGCGGCGCATCAGCTTTGGCGAGGGGCGCTATGGCACGCCGGTCTGGTCGCCGCGCGGCGACATGATCGCATTCACCCGGCAGGTCGGCGGCAAGTTCCACATCGGCGTCATGCGCACCGATGGTTCGGAAGAGAAAATGCTGACGGAATCGTTCCTTGACGAGGGCCCGACTTGGGCCCCCAATGGGCGGGTGGTGATGTTCACGCGGGTGACGCCGGGCGGCAACGGCCAGCCGTTCCTGCATTCGGTCGACATCACGGGGCGCAATATGCGCCCGGTCAAGATTGGCGGCGCGGCATCGGACCCCGACTGGGGTCCCCTGCTGCCCTGAGCATATGGACGGGACAGGAACGGTCAGAATGAAGACTTTCGTTAAAATCGCTGCAATCGGCGCCATCCTTGGGCTGGCGGCCTGTGCCCGGCCGGCGCAAAACGTGCAGCAGGTGCAGGACCCCTATGCGGGTGCCGGCGGCGCCGGTGGCGTCGGCGCCAACGCCCTGCCGGGCACGCCCGAATATTTCAAGGCCAGCGTCGGCGACACGGTGCTGTTCGCGGTCGACCAGTCCTCGCTTTCGCCCGAGGCGCGGGCGGCGCTGGCCAACCAGGCCGGCTGGCTGAACCAGAACAAGGGCTTTTCGGCCGTGGTCGAGGGACATGCCGACGAACAGGGCACCCGCGAATACAATATCGCGCTGGGTGCGCGCCGCGCCAACTCGGTTCAGGAATACCTGATCTCGCAGGGGGTGGCGCCGGGCCGGCTGCGCACGGTCAGCTATGGCAAGGAACGCCCGCTGGCGATCTGTTCGGATGAGGCCTGCTATTCCAAGAACCGCCGCGCCGTGACCGTGGTCGGCCCCGGGGCAGGCATGTGATGGCGCGCCTTGGCTTCAGGGCGCTGGTGCTGGCGGCCGGCCTTGTCCTGGGCGCGCTGCCAGCGGTCGCGCAGGACAAGGCGCAAAGCCTGGCCGATATCCGGGCCGAGCTGAACCAGCTGACCGCGGACCTGCAATCGCTGCGCGCGCAGCTTGTGGCCTCGGGTCCGGCGGGCTTTGCCGCTGCCGGCGGCGACAGCGCCATCGACCGCATGAACGCGATGGAGGCGCGGCTGGCCGAACTGACCGGCCAGACCGAGCAGTTGCAGAACCGCATCGATCGCGTCGTCAAGGACGGCACCACCCGCATCGGCGATATCGAATTCCGCCTGTGCGAGATGGAGGAGGGCTGCGACCTTGGCAGCCTGACCACGCCGACGCTGGGCGAGCAGGGCGGCTCCAGCCCGTTGCCCGGATCGGACCAGCAGGGCGCGCTTGCGCCCGCATCCCCCAAGCCCCAGGCCGGGGCCGCCATGACCGCGGCGGAAAAGGCTGACTTCGACCGGGCCCAGGGGGTGCTCGGTCAAGGTGACTTTCGTCGTGCTGCGGACCTCTTCGCGGCCATTGCCCAGACCCATGCCGGCAGTCCGCTGACCGCGCAGGCGCTGTTTTTGCGCGGCGCGGCATTGGATGCGGCGGGCGATCTGGACGGCGCCGGCATCGCCTGGCTGGAAAGCTTTGCCGCCAGCCCCAACGGCCCGCAGGCCGCCGATGCGCTGCTGGGCCTGTCGCGGGCCATGTCGGCCAAGGCCGGCCCGCAGGAAGCCTGCTTCTATCTTCAGGAAATCACCAGCCGCTTTCCCGGCTCGCCCCAGGCGGCCGAGGCAGACAAGCGGCTTGGCACGCTGGATTGCGGCGCGCTGAGCGATGGCGGCGCCCCTGTCGCCCCCGGCGCGGCTGCGGACCCGGCGAATGAGGGCTGAGGCCCCGACCCCCGAAACCATCGTTCATGCTGCGCTGGACCGTCTGGCTGGCGATCTGCCGCGAATTGGCATCGCCCTGTCGGGGGGCGGCGATTCGACGGCATTGATGCATCTGGTCCATGGCTGGGCCGGCCCGCGCGGGACCGCGCTGATGGCCGCGACCGTGGATCACGGCCTGCGGGCAGGCTCGGCCGCCGAGGCGCGGCAGGCGGGGGCCGCGGCGCAGGCGCTTGGCATCCCCCACGACATCCTGATCTGGCAGCGCGAAGGCGCCGGCAACCTGATGGCGGCGGCACGGGACGCAAGGCTGCGGCTTTTATCCGACTGGGCGCTGCGGCACGGGCTGAATGCCGTGGTTCTGGGACATACGCAGGACGATCAGGCCGAAACGCTGGTGATGCGGCTCAATCGCGGTGCCGGGGTCGATGGCCTTTCGGGCATGGCGCCCGCGCGCGCGGCGATGGGCACGCGCTGGCTGCGGCCGATGCTGGACGTCTCGCGGGCCGATCTGCGGCATTGGCTGGTGGCGCGGGGGATCGGCTGGGCCGAGGACCCCTCGAACCGGAACGAGGATTTTGAACGCATCCGCGCCCGCAACGCATTGGCGGCGCTAGGGCTGCCGCTGCCGCAACTGGCGCAATCGGCGGCGAATCTGGCGCTGGCGCGCGAGGCGTTGCAGGTTTTCGCGGCCCAGGTCGCACGCGGGGCCACGGCCATGGCCGGGGCGCTGGACCTGCCGCTGGCGGCGTTTCGCGCGGCACCGCTGGACATCCGGCGGCGGCTTCTTGTCGCAGGGTTGCGCCATGTCACCGGCGCCGATTACCCGCCGCGCCGCGCGCCGCTGCTGGCCGCGCTTGATGCCCTGCAAGGCGAGGCGCGGCTGACGCTGGACGGCGTGATCCTTGGTCCAAGGGGCGGCGCGCTGCGCCTGATCCGCGAACCCGCCGCCGCCCGCCGCAGCCCGCCCGGCCTGCCCGATGCGCAGGGCACGGCGCTGTGGGACGGGCGCTGGCGGCTGACCGGGCTGGGGCAGGGGCAAGAGGTGCGCGCGCTGGGTTACGACATGCTGGCAGATCGCGACTGGCGTGCCTCTGGCCTGAGCCGGGACGAGGCCGCGTCCTCGCCCGGTATCTGGTCGCAGGGGGCACTGATCGCGGCGCCCTTGCTGGAATCCGCCGGTCCCGTCGCCGCATGGCCCCTGCGCGGGCTGGGCGAATTCGATGCGTTGCTCTATACGCATTGAACCTGACGCCGGAATCCCTATTTTCACTGCAAAGCTCTTTACCCGCGGAGGACATGCCTTTGGGCAATGCGCGCAATATCGCCTTCTGGGTCGTGTTGTTTCTGATGATCCTGGCGCTGTTCAATCTGTTCAGCGACGGATCGGCCCAGATGAACAGCCGCCAGATCAGCTATTCCGAATTCATCCAGCGGGTGGAGAAGGATGAAGTCACCGCCGTCACCATCGACGGCGAAAACATCGGCATCACCGGCAAGGATGGCAAGCAATACAGCACCGTCCGTCCGCAGGGCGAGGAAATCGCCAATCGCCTGATCGCCGACGGGGTCGAGGTCAAGGTCGAACGCCAGCAGCAATCGGGCTTCATGTCGCTGCTGGGTGTCTGGCTGCCGTTCATCCTGCTGATCGGGGTGTGGATTTTCTTCATGAACCGCATGCAGGGCGGCGGCAAGGGCGGCGCCATGGGCTTTGGCAAGTCGCGGGCGAAGCTGCTGACCGAAAAGCATGGCCGCGTGACCTTCGACGACGTGGCCGGCATCGACGAAGCCAAGGAAGAGCTGGAAGAGATCGTCGAGTTCCTGCGCAACCCGCAGAAGTTCAGCCGTCTTGGCGGCAAGATCCCGAAAGGCGCGCTGCTGGTCGGCCCGCCCGGCACCGGCAAGACCCTGCTCGCCCGTGCCATCGCGGGTGAGGCGGGCGTGCCCTTCTTCACCATCTCGGGCTCGGATTTCGTGGAAATGTTCGTGGGCGTCGGCGCCTCCCGCGTGCGCGACATGTTTGAGCAGGCCAAGAAATCCGCCCCCTGCATCGTCTTCATCGATGAAATCGATGCGGTGGGCCGTGCGCGCGGCGTCGGCATCGGCGGCGGCAATGACGAACGCGAACAGACGCTGAACCAGCTTCTGGTGGAAATGGACGGCTTCGACGCCAATGAAGGCGTCATCATCATCGCCGCCACCAACCGCAAGGACGTGCTGGACCCGGCGCTGCTGCGCCCCGGCCGCTTCGACCGCCAGATCCATGTGCCGAACCCCGACATCAAGGGGCGCGAAAAGATCCTGTCCGTCCACGCCCGCAAGGTGCCGACCGGCCCCGATGTGGACCTGCGCATCATCGCGCGCGGCACCCCCGGCTTTTCGGGCGCCGACCTGATGAACCTCGTGAACGAGGCCGCGCTGATGGCCGCCCGCATCGGCCGCCGCTTCGTCACCATGGAGGATTTCGAGAACGCCAAGGACAAGGTCATGCTGGGGGTGGAACGCCGCAGCATGGTCCTGACGCCCGAGCAGAAGGAAAAGACCGCCTATCACGAGGCCGGCCACGCCATTGTCGGCCTGAGCCTGCCGAAATGCGACCCGGTCTACAAGGCGACGATCATCCCGCGCGGCGGCGCGCTTGGCATGGTGGTCAGCCTGCCGGAGATGGACCGGCTGAACTATCACAAGGACGAGGCCAAGCAGCGTCTGGCGATGACCATGGCCGGCAAGGCCGCCGAGATCATCAAATACGGCGAGGACGGCGTTTCGAACGGTCCGGCCGGCGATATCCAGCAGGCCAGCCAGCTTGCCCGCGCCATGGTGATGCGCTGGGGCATGTCCGACAAGGTCGGCAATATCGACTATGCCGAGGCGCATGAGGGCTATTCCGGCAATACCGGCGGCTTCTCGGTCTCGGCTGCGACCAAGGAGCTGATCGAGCAGGAGGTCCATGACCTGATCGAGGAGGGCTATCAGACCGCCCACCGCATCCTGCTGGAAAAGGACGAGGAATTCGAGCGTCTGGCCCAGGGCCTGCTGGAATACGAAACGCTGACCGGCGAGGATATCGGCAAGATCATCCGCGGCGAGCCTCTGGGCGGCGATGACGATACGCCGGGCTCCTCGATCCCCTCGGTCAGCACGATCCCGCGCGCGGGTAACGCGAAACCCGCGGGTGAGCCGGCGACGCAGGCACAGGGCTGACGGCTTTCGGGGCCGTCACGTCGGCTAAGGCCGGATCGATGATACGAAAAGGGCGCGGCGCCGGTCCCCGGTCCGCGCCCTTTTTTGCATTTCCAAAGGAACGCACATGAGGGGCGCCTTGGGGGACCGGGCCTGCCGCCGATGCGCGGTAGTCGCTGAAAGATGAATCATGGGGCGTCGCGTTCCCCGGACCGTTTCGAGCGATCTTTCAGAAGACGGGCGCGCGGCGGCCTCAGAACAGCAAAAGCGCGACGGCGCCAAGCGCCAGACCAAGGCCAAAGCCCAGATTTATGACAAGACTGGCAGCCTTCATTTGCAATCACCTTTCAACAACAATCGTCGGGGTCGCCCCCTTCACCACGCTGGCCCGAAATGCCGATTCTGGCCAGTCGGATATCTGATCGGCGAAAAATCGCCGATCAGATGCGGCATATCGGCCACATATTGCCGATCGCTGCGCTTGCCTTGCTGCGCTGGTCAGGGCATGGCTCGGCTATGAAGAAGACTGATCCCGAACTGCCGCCCGACTCGGCCATGCCTGCGCTGCGCGCCCGTATCGACGCGCTGGACGCGCGGCTGGTGCTGCTTCTGGCCGAACGCTCGGCGCTGATCGATGAGGCTGCGCGGATCAAGGCGCGCGAGCACCTGCCCGCCCGCATCGACTCGCGCGTCGAAGAGGTCGCCGGCAACGCCCGCCGCCTTGCTGTCGAACACGGCCTTGACCCCGAACTGGCTGAACGGCTGTGGCGGGTGATGATGGAACACTTCATCGCGCAAGAGGACCGCGTTCTGTCTGCCCCGAAAAGCGACTAAGCCGGCCGAAAGAGGGGGCTTTGCCCCCGCGCGTTCCGCGCTCCCCCAGGATATTTAGGCATGAAAGAAGCATGGGGCGCGTCGGCGTTCGTTCTTTCATGCTCGAATATCCCGGGGGTCCGGGGGCAGCGCCCCCGGTCCGGCAGGGCGGCCGGGGAATATGACCTCAGACCGGGATCATCGTGCCTTGCAGCATGGCGACATGCTTGCGCGTGGCGCCGGTCTCGGCCCAGATGTCGGCGGCGACGACCATGATGCGGCGGCCGGGACGGATGACGCGGCCTTCGGCCACCAGCCGGTCGCCCACGGCGGGTGACATCAGGTTGATCTTAATTTCGACCGTCATCACCTCGGCGTCCATGGGCATCAGCGACAGCGCCGAATAACCCGCCGCCGAATCGCCGATGCTGAAGGCCAGACCGGCATGGCCGGCGCCTTGCTGTTGCAGCACCGTGGGCAGGATCGGCGCGGTGATGGTGACGCGGCCCGGTGCGATGCTGGCGATCTGCGCGCCCAGCGTCTGCATCATCGTCTGGCGGGCAAAGCTGTTTCGGACGCGCGCCTCGATGTCATTCATCGAACAGGCTTTCCTGCTGGCGCGGCGCGTCAAGACCCAGATGCCGCCAGCCCAGCCGTGCCAGCATCCGGCCGCGCGGCGTGCGGGCGACAAGGCCCTGTTGCATCAGGTAGGGTTCGATGACTTCCTCGATGGCGTCGCGGCTTTCGGACAGCGCCGCCGACAGGGTTTCGACGCCGACCGGGCCGCCGCCGTAATGCTCGGCCATCAGGGTCAGGTAGCGGCGGTCGGCGGTATCGAGGCCAAGATGGTCCACGCCCAGCCGCGTCAGCGCCGAGTCGGCGATCTCGCGGGTCAGGCGGCCGTCGCCCTCGACCAGCGCGAAGTCGATCACCCGGCGCAAAAGGCGCCCGGCGATGCGCGGCGTGCCGCGGGCGCGGCGGGCGATCTCGCGCGTGCCGGCGGGTTCGGCCGGGATGTTCATCAGCCGCGCGCCCCGCGAAACGATCAGGTCCAACTCCTCGACCGTGTAGAATTGCAGCCGCGTCGGGATGCCGAAGCGGTCGCGCAGGGGCGTCGTCAGCAGGCCCAGCCGTGTCGTCGCGCCGACCAGCGTAAAGGGCTGCAGCTCGATCCGCACGGTGCGGGCGGCGGGGCCTTCGCCGATGACCAGATCCAGCTCGAAATCCTCAAGCGCGGGGTAAAGGATTTCCTCGACCGCCGGGTTCATGCGGTGGATCTCGTCGATGAAAAGGACGTCGCGCGCCTCAAGGTTGGTCAGGATCGCGGCAAGATCGCCGGCGCGCGCCAGCACCGGACCCGAGGTCATCTTGAAGTTCACGCCCAGCTCGCGCGCGACGATCTGCGCCAGCGTCGTCTTGCCAAGGCCGGGCGGGCCGTGAAACAGCGTGTGGTCCATCGCCTGCCCGCGCATACGGGCGCTTTCGATGAAGACGCGCAGGTTGGCGCGGGCCTCGGCCTGACCGACGAAATCGGCCAGCAGTTGCGGACGCAGGGCGCGGTCCTCGGCATCGGTCTCAAGCGGCTCGGGGCGCAGCATCGGGTCGGGCTGGCTCATGGCGTGCCCCATGGGCCCGAGGCGCGGGCGCCCGCCTGAACGCGCGGGCCGGCGGCCATGGCCTGAAGCCGGGCGATGCGGTCCTCGGTCGGGGGATGGGTGGCGAAAAGCCGGTCCATGCGCAGCGCATGCAGCGGGTTGACGATGAAAAGGCTGGCCGAGGCGGGGTTGCGCTCGGCGGGGATATTGACCACTCGGCCGGCGGCGCGGGCGATCTTGGCCAGCGCGCCGGCAAGGGCCAGGGGCTGGCCGCTGATCTGGGCGCCGAGGCGGTCGGCCTCGTATTCGCGGGTGCGGGAAATCGCCATCTGCACCATGCCGGCGGCGATGGGCGCAAAGATCATCGCCAGAAGCGAGGCCAGCCCGCCGCCGCGATCATCGTTGCGGCTGCCGAAAAGACTGGAGAACATCAGCATGTTGCCCAGCATGGCGATGGCGCCGGCCAGCGTCGCGGTGACGGTCATGGTCAGCGTGTCGCGGTTTTTGATATGCGCCAGCTCATGCGCGATCACCCCGGCGAGTTCGTCGCGGGTCAAGACCTGCATGATGCCCTGCGTCACCGCCACGGCGGCGTTTTCGGGGTTGCGGCCGGTGGCGAAGGCATTGGGCTGTTCGGTGGCCAGCACATAGACCGCCGGCATCGGCAGGCCGGCCCGCTGCGCCAGCGCGGCGATCATGTCGTAAAGCTCGGGCGCCTGCTGGCGGCTGACGGCCATGGCGCCCTGCTGGTTCAGCACTGCCTTGTCGCTGTTCCACCATGCCCAGACATTGCCCGCGCCGGCCAGCACCAGCGCGATCACCGCGCCGCCCCGTCCGCCGATCAGCCAGCCCATGCCCATGACCAGCGCGGTCATGGCGGCCATCAGGATGAAGGTGCGGATATTGCCGGGCATCGCCTTACTCCTTGGGGGCCAGCAGCCGCAGGGCCGCGCGGATCAACGCCGGCGTGGCGGCGCCCGGTTCCGCGCCGGCGGCCTCGGCCACGGCGCGGGCGGCTTCCGAGGGACCATAGCCCAGATTTCCCAGCGCCGACAGCGCATCCGCCGTCGCCTGTGCGCCCTGATCCGGTGTCCGGGCGGGGCGCGAGGCAGTGGGGGCGGGCGTCTCGATCACCTCGGCATCGGGCAGGGGGCCCGGGTCGACGGTCAGCGCGCCCCCCAGCGCCATGACGGCGGGGGCCTTGTCCTTCAGCTCCATGGCGATGCGCTGCGCGAGCTTGGGGCCGACGCCCGGCGCCTTGCGCAGCGCCGACCAGTCGCCAAGCGCCAGCGCGCGCGCAAGGCCGTCGGGGCCAAGCGTGCCAAGGATCGCCAGCGCCACCTTGGCCCCGACCCCCTGGACCGAGGTCAGCAGCCGGTGCCATTCCTTTTCCAGCAGGCTGGGAAAGCCGATAAGCTGCAACAGATCTTCGCGCACCAAGAGTTCGGTATAAAGCGCGGTGGCCTGACCGGCGGCGGGCAGGCTGGCAGCGGTGCGTTCGCTGACATGGACGATATAGCCCACGCCGCGCACGTCGATCAGCACATGGTCCTGTGCCCGGTGCAGGATGATGCCCGCGATACGTCCGATCATGCCCGTTCCCTCATGCCCGTTCCTTTATGCGCTTATGCGCTGGCCTTGATGCGCAGGGCGCGGCCCTGCAGATGGTGGGCGTGACAGATTGCCACGGCAAGGGCGTCGGCGGCGTCCGGCCCGGCGAACTCGACCCCCGGCAGCATGAAGCGGACCATGTGCTGGATCTGCTCTTTCGCGGCATGGCCGACACCGACGACGGTCTTCTTCACCGCGTTCGGGGCATATTCGCCGATCTCCAGCCCCGCCTCGGCCGGGGCCAGCAGGGCGATGCCGCGCGCCTGTCCCAGTTTCAGCGTGCCGACGGCGTCCTTGTTGACAAAGGTCTGTTCGACCGCGGCGGCGTCGGGGGCGTATTCGGCGATGACCGCGCGCAGCCCGCGATAAAGCGTCACCAGCCGCGGCCCCAGATCGCCCGCGCCGCCATCCGCACCGCCACCCGCGGCGGAATGGACGATGCCATTCGCAAGATGGCGCAGCCGCGGGCCGTCGACAGCGATCACGCCCCAGCCCATGTTGCGCAGGCCGGGGTCTATGCCGATGATCTTCATGCCTGTTCCCTTTTTCGTCGTGATTAGCACGAAAGGCGAACATCGCCTAGCGGCTTTGTCATCGGCCGCGCATCTGCTTGACATTGCCGGCGCCCATCGCGGACACAGGACTTAAGTGGGGGAAAGAGGATCCATGTCGCCAGCGTTGATTGCCATCCTGCCATTCATCGGGGCGCTGCTGCCCGGCCTTCTGATCCGTTCGGGCCGCGACGTGGCGGCGATCAGTTGCGGCGCGGCGACGCTGATCGCGCTTCTGGGGCTGTGCCTGCACATCCCCGCGATCATGGCCGGAGAGGTCATCACCACGCGCATCGACTGGCTGCCGTCGCTGGGGCTGAACGCCAATTTCCGCATCGACGGGCTGGGGCTTCTGTTCGGCATCCTGATCCTTGGGATCGGGCTTTTGATCATCACCTATGCGCGCTATTACCTGTCGCGCAACGATCCGGTGGGGCAGTTCTACACCTATCTGATGCTGTTTCAGGGCGCGATGATGGGGATCGTGCTGTCGGACAATATCCTGCTGCTGCTGGTGTTCTGGGAACTGACCTCGCTGTCGTCGTTCCTGCTGATCGGCTATTGGAAGGACCTGCCCGAGGGGCGGCAGGGCGCGCGCATGGCGCTGACCGTCACCGCGCTTGGCGGCCTTGCGATGATCGCGGGCATGCTGATCCTGGGCAATATCGCCGGCAGCTATGACATCTCGGGCATCCTTCAGGCGCGCGAGGCGATCCAGTCGAGCCCGCTTTACCTGCCGGCGCTGATCCTGATCCTGATCGGGGCGTTTACCAAATCGGCGCAGTTCCCGTTCCATTTCTGGCTGCCGCACGCGATGGCGGCGCCGACGCCGGTTTCGGCCTATCTGCATTCGGCGACCATGGTGAAGGCGGGGCTGTTCCTGATGGCGCGGCTGTGGCCGGTGCTGTCGGGCACGCCCGAATGGTTCTACATCGTCGCGACCACGGGTCTGGTGACGATGGTCATGGCGGCCTGGATCGGCATGTTCCGCGACGACCTGAAATCGCTTCTGGCCTTTTCCACCGTCTCGCATCTGGGGCTGATCACCATGCTGCTGGGCTTCGGGACCGAGGCGGCGGCGGTGGCGGCGGTCTTTCACATCATCAACCACGCGACCTTCAAGGCCTCGCTGTTCATGACCGCCGGCATCATCGACCACGAGGCCGGCACCCGCTCGATCCGCAGGCTGGGGGGCTTGCGGCGGCTGATGCCCATTACCTTCGTCATCGGCACGGTCACGGCGCTGTCCATGGCCGGGGTGGCGCCGCTGAACGGCTTTCTGTCCAAAGAGATGATGTTGCAGGAATCCAGCCAGATGGTCTGGGCGGGCCATCCGGCGCTGATCGTCACCATGGCGGCGATCGGGGCTGTGTTCTCGGTCTGCTATTCGCTGCGCTTCATCTGGCAGGTCTTTTTCGGGCCCGAGCGTGACGACTATCCCCACCATCCCCATGATCCCGGCTTCGGCATGTGGGGCAGCCCGGCGCTGCTGGCGGTGTTGGTGGTGCTGATCGGGCTGTTTTCCAACACCATGGTCGGCTGGCTGGTCGCGGCCTCGGCCAGCGCGGTGACGGGCGTGGCGCAGCATCCGCATTTCGCGCTGTGGCACGGGCTGACGCTGCCCCTGATGCTGTCGGTGACGGCGCTGCTGGGGGGGATGGTGCTGCTGGCGCTGAACCATCGCATGATCGCCATTCGCGACATGGTCTGGCGCCCCGACGGCAAGCGCGCCTTCGACGCCATCACCCGCGCCTGCACCTGCGCGGCCATGGCGCTGACGCAGCGGCTGACCAACGGTTCGATGTCGCGGGCGCTGGCGGCGCTGACGCTGACCATCGTGCTGTGCGGGTTGTGGGCGTTCTCGACCGGGGGCTATCAGGGCGCCACCCGTCCCATGCTGGAAATCAGGGCGGTGCCGCTGATCGGCTGGGCACTCTTGATCGTGGCGACGGGCTGCATGGTCTATTTCCACCGGCTGCGGATCATGGCGCTGGTGCTGGTGGGCATCATCGGGCTGATCGTGTCCTGTTCGTTCCTGTATCTGTCGGCGCCGGATCTGGCGCTGACGCAGATCTCGGTCGAGGTGGTCACGGTGATCCTGCTCTTGCTGGCGCTGAACTTCCTGCCCAAGTTCACCGTGCTGGACAGCCGCGACCGCAAGCGCGGCGTCGACGCCTTCATCGCCACCGTGGCGGGGCTGGGCTTCGGCACGCTGTCCTATATCATCATGCGCAGCGATTTCGCCTTTCCCTCGATCTCGGGCTACATGGTCGAGAACAGCCACAAGCTGGGCGGCGGCGACAACGTCGTGAACGTCATTCTGGTGGACTTCCGCGGCTATGATACCTTTGGCGAGATCACGGTGCTGGGCATCGCCGCGCTGACCATATTCGCCCTGACCGAGACGCTGCTGACCGGCACAAGCAGCCGGCGGCTGCGCAACTGGGTCCATGACAGCCTGCGCGCCGGCGACCGCCATCCGCTGATGCTGGTGGTGGTGACGCGGCTGATCCTGCCGATCACGCTGGTGGTGGGGCTGTATATCTTTCTGCGCGGGCACAATACGCCGGGCGGCGGCTTCATCGCCGGTCTGGTGGTGGCGATTGCGCTGGTGTCGCAATACATGGCCTCGGGCTATGCCTGGGCGCAAGAGCGGCAAAAGATCCAGTATCACGCCCTGATCGGCGCGGGGGTCATGGCCGCCGGGATCACCGGCATCGGCGCATGGTTCGGGGCGCTGCCCTTCCTGACCTCGACCTATGGCTATGTAAAGCTGCCGGGGCTTGAAAAGTTCGAGCTGGCCTCGGCCATGGGGTTCGACCTTGGCGTGTTCCTGTGCGTCGTCGGCGCGGTGATGCTGATGCTGAACTCGCTGTCGCGCATTGCCCGCCATGCCGGAGAGACCGTGAACCTGCACCCGATGGACATCGACCCCAGCAAGGAGGCGCCGCGTCCCTGATGGAACTTCTGGTATCAAGCGCAATCGGGGTGCTGACCGCCGCCGGCGTCTATCTGGTCCTGCGGCTGCGGACATTCGCCGTCGTCCTGGGCATGACCATGCTCAGCTATGCGATCAACGTCTTTCTGTTCGCGACCGGGCGGCTGGTCGTCGATGCGCCGCCGATCCTGCGCGAGGGGGGCGGGGCCTATACCGACCCGCTGCCGCAGGCGCTGGTGCTGACCGCCATCGTGATTTCCTTCGGGATGACGGCGGTGGTGGTGATGATGGCGCTTGGCGCCTTCCTTGAAGGGGGCGACGACCGCGTGGACATGCCGCGCGCCGACCGCCTGCCCGAGACCCGGCCAGGAGACAAAGGCGCATGAGCCATCTTATCATCGCCCCGATCCTGCTGCCCGCCGTCATGGGGGCGCTGATCATCCTGTGGATGCGCAACGACCTGCTGTTGCAGCGCGTCTTTTCGGTCGTGGGGACGGCGCTGCTGGTCTGCGTGGGCCTTTATCTTGGCTGGCTTGCCGCCTTGGGACAGGTGCATGTCTATCGGCTGGGCAACTGGGCGGCGCCCTTCGGCATCGTGCTGGTGCTGGACCGGCTGTCGGCCTTGATGGTGCTGCTGACGGCGCTTCTGGCGCTGGCGGTGCAGCTTTACGCCATCGGCTCGGGCTGGGACCGCAAGGGCTGGCATTTCCATGCGCTGTGGCAGTTCCAGTTGATGGGCATCTGCGGCGCCTTCCTGACCGGCGACGCCTTCAACCTGTTCGTGTTCTTCGAGGTGCTGCTGATCGCCAGCTACGGCCTGATGATCCATGGCGGGGGCGAGATGCGGCTGCGCGCGGGCGTCCAGTACATCGCCTATAACCTTGCCGGCTCGACACTGTTTCTGGTGGCGCTGGGGGTGCTTTATGCGGTCACCGGCACGCTGAACATGGCCGACATGGCGCTGCGCATCGCGCAGATGCCGGCCGAGGATACGGCGCTTTTGCGCACTGGCGCGGTGCTGCTGATCCTGGTCTTTGCGATCAAGGCGGCGCTGGTGCCGCTGCATTTCTGGCTGCCCTCGACCTATGCCAACGCGCCGGGGCCGGTGGCGGCGCTGTTTGCGATCATGACCAAGGTCGGCGTCTATGCCATCATCCGCTTCTTCACCATCGTCTTCCCGCAGGACACGGTGATCGAGACGGTGGTGGCCGACCTGCTGCTGCCGGCGGCGCTGTTCACGCTGATCGTCGGCCAGATCGGGATTCTCGGCTCGCGCAATCTGGGGCGGCTGGCGGCATTCGCGGCCATCGGCTCGATCGGGACGCTGATGATCGCGGTGTCGCAATATACGCCGCAGGCGACGGCGGCGGCGGTCTATTACCTGATCCATTCGACGCTGTCGGCGGCGGCGCTGTTCCTGATCGTCGACATGATCGGCGCGCGCCGCGGCGATCTGTGGCTGCGCCTTGCGCCGGTGATGCCCGGCAACGGCATCCTTGCAGTGCTGTATTTCATCACCGCCATCGCCATCGCCGGGATGCCGCCGCTGTCGGGCTTTATCGGCAAGCTGCTGGTCATGCAGGCGACGGCGGGTTCGGCGCAATGGGTGTGGATCTGGTCGATCATCCTTGTGACCTCGCTGATCGCGATTTACGGGCTGACCCGCGCCGGCACGCTGGTGTTCTGGAAATGCTACGAGGTGCATGGCCCGAAGCCCCCCGAACCCGAAGAACATGCGCCCCGGCCCGGCCCCATCCCGCCCCGGCTTGAGCCGGACGAGCATATGCAGGACCTTGGCGACGCCGCCTCGCCCGCGCTGGCCTTTGCGGCCACGGGGATGCTGCTGGCGGGGATCGTCGCCATGACGGTCTTTGCCGGGCCGGTCATGCGCTTTGCCGATGCGACCGCGCAGCAATTGCATGACAGCCCGGCCTATATCGACGCGGTGCTGGCGATGCAGGAGGGCACGAAATGATCCGTCGCCTTTATCCCCATCCGTGGCTGTCGCTGACGCTGGTCCTTGTCTGGATGCTGCTGGTGAACCGCTGGGCGGTCGGCTCGCTGGTCTTTGCGGTGATCGTGGGGACCGTGGTGCCGCTGATGACCGCGCCCTACTGGCCCGAGGCGCGCGGCTACAGCCGTCCGGGCAAGATCCCCGCCTATGTCGGCATTGTCATCTGGGACATCATCAAGGCGAATTTCGTCGTGGCGCGGATCGTGCTGTTCATGCCGCGCCGCGACCTGCGCCCGGCATGGATCGTCATTCCGCTGGAACTGCGCCGCCCCGAGGCCATCACCTCGCTGGCGGCCACCATCACCCTGACCCCCGGCACCGTCAGTTGCGACCTGTCCGAGGACGGCCGCGCCCTGCTGGTCCACTGCCTGCACGCCCCCGATCCCGATGCCGTGCGCATCGAGATCCAGGAACGCTACGAGGCCCGGCTGAAGGAGATCTTCGAATGATCCAATACGCGCTTTACTTCGCCTATGGGTGCTTCGGGCTGGCGCTGCTGTTCTGCCTGTTCCGCGTTGTCTTCGCCCCCGGGCTTGCCGACCGCGTGCTGGCGCTGGACACCATGGCCATCAACATGATCGCGCTGCTGACGCTGTTCGGCATGGATCGCGGCACCGCCATGTATTTCGAGGCGACGCTGCTTTTCGCCATGGTCGGCTTCATCTCGACCGTGGCTTATGCGAAGTTCGTCCTTCGCGGCGACATCATCGAATAGGGGGGGCCATGATCTGGGAAATCATCGTCTCGGCGCTTCTGGTCATCGGCGGCTTCTTCGGGCTTGTCGGCTCATACGGGCTGGTCAAGCTGCCCGATCCGATGACGCGGCTGCACGCGCCGACGAAATCCGCGACGCTGGGCGTGGGGGCGGTGCTGATCGCCTCGCTGATCTGGTTTCCGGTGCGTCATGGCCAGACGACTTGGCATGAGCTGCTGATCATGCTGTTTCTGTTCCTGACCGCGCCCGTCACCGGCTATTTCATTGCCAAGGCCCATATGCATCTGGGCTGGAACGCCGATGAAATGCCGCGCCCCGAGCCGGGCAAGAACTGGGCCACCTTCGCTGCGCCCGATCAGGAAAGTCTGGTCGACCGGAACGAGGCGGCGCGCAAGGGTTAGGTCCCGGCGGCCGCCCGCGCCGATGGGCGGGCGGCGCAGATCCTGGCGCAGATCCTCAGATCAGGCCGGCATGTTTCATGGCGGCGTCGATGGCGGCTTTGGTCGCCTCGGTCAGGCCGACCAGCGGCAGGCGCACGCGGTCGCTGCACAGGCCCAGCCGCGACATGGCGTATTTCGCCCCCGCCACGCCCGGCTCCATGAAGATCGCCACATGCAGCGGCATCAGCCGGTCCTGATAGGTCAGCGCCAGCGCGTAATCGCCCGCCAGCATGGCGTTCTGGAACTCGGCGCACAGGCGCGGCGCGACGTTCGCCGTGACCGAGATGCAGCCGGTGCCGCCATGGGCGTTGAAGCCAAGCGCGGTGTCGTCATTGCCCGAAAGCTGGATGAAATCCGTGCCGCAGGTGATGCGTTGCAGGCTGACACGCTCAAGCTTGCCGGTGGCGTCCTTGACGCCGGCGATGCGCGGCAGCTTCGCCAGTTCGCCCATGGTCTCGGGCGTCATGTCGATGACCGAGCGGCCGGGGATGTTGTAGATGATGATCGGCAGGTCGCTGGCATCGTGCAGCGCGGTGTAATGCGCGATCAGGCCGGGCTGGGTCGGCTTGTTGTAATAGGGCGTCACCACCAGCGCGGCATCGGCGCCCGCGGCCTGCGCGTGCTGGATCAGGCCGATCCCCTCGCGCGTCGAATTCGAGCCGGCGCCGGCGATGACCGGAACGCGGCGGTTGACGACGCGGATCACCTCTTCGACGACCTTGCGGTGCTCGTCATGGCTCAGCGTCGGGCTTTCGCCGGTGGTGCCGACGGGGACAAGCCCGTGGCTGCCTTCGGCGATATGCCATTCGACAAGCTTTTCCAGCGCGGGGAGATCCAGCTCCCCGTCCGGGGTGAAGGGCGTGACCAGCGCGGGCAGCGAGCCTTTGAACATGACGGAATCCTTGTTTATGCCTCATCGGGGCTTACATCCCGAAGCCGCGCTTGCCAAGGATGTGAGTTGCACCCGTCGGCAGACTCTCGCAGAAATAGGCCCATGACATATCCCCTTCGCGACAAGCTGTTCGGCCTGCTGACCTCGGCGGCGCTGGCGTTCTGCGCCGGTCCCGCGCTGGCCGAGGATGCGGCGCAGATCGCCCGCGCGCTGGCCGCGGCGGGCGTGCGCGACTGGCCCGCGGCCGAGGCGGCGGCGGCGATGTCGGGGCCGATGGCGCTGGATCTGGTGGCGTGGCAGCGGCTGCGCGCCGGGCAGGGGACATGGCCGGAATATCGCGATTTTGCCGCGCGGCACGGCGACTGGCCCGGCATGGCGCTGCTTTACAAGCGCGGCGATGCGGTCCTGCGCGCCGACCTGCCGCCCGCCGATGTGATCGGCTGGTTCGGCGCGCGCCGCCCCGACACGCTGAACGGCGCGCTGGCGCTGATTGCGGCCTTGCAGGCGACCGACCCCGCCGCGGCCGAGGCCGAGATTGTCCGTTTCTGGACCACGCAGGCGCTGAACAAGGCCGAATCCGAGATTTTCGTCGCCGCCTACGGCACCGAGATCGCCGGTCTTGGCGATGCAAGGCTGGCGCATCTGCTGGACCTTGGCGAATGGCAGGCGGCGCAGGTGGCGCTGCCTTTTGCCTCGGCCGCCGGGCAGGCCCTGGGCAAGGCGCGGCTGGCACTTCAGGCCGGGCAGCCGGGCGTCGACAAGCTGATCCTGTCCCTGCCCAAGGCCCAGCAGGCCGATGCCGGGCTGGCGCTGGACCGTTTCCGCTGGCGGGTCTGGGCCAGGATGCCCGAGCTTGCCCGCGACCTGATGCTGGAACGCTCGACCAGCGCCGAGGCGCTGCGCGACCCCGCCGCATGGGCCGGCAAGCGCGCCGATTACGCCCGCCTTGCGCTGCGTCAGGGCGACTGGGCGCTGGCCGAAAAGCTGGCGGCGGGGCATTTCATGCCGCCGGGCAGCGACGAATTCATCGATCTGGAGTGGCTGGCGGGCTATGCGGCGCTGCGCGGCGGCGCTGCGGACCGGGCGCTGGCGCATTTCCGCGCGCTGGAGCAGGCCGTCGCCAGCCCGATCTCGCTGTCCCGGGCACGCTATTGGCAGGGCCGCGCGCTGGAGGTTGCGGGCGACGAGCCGGGCGCCCAGGCGGCGTGGCGGGCGGCGGCGGATTATCAGTCGGCATGGTATGGGCAGCTTGCCTCGGAAAAGCTGGGGCTGCCGATGCAGCCGGCGCTTGGCATCCCCGGCCTGGCCGAGGCGACGCTGCCCGAATGGCGTGGCAGCGCCCTGCGGGAAAACCCGGTCTGGCAGGCGGGCGTCTGGCTGATCGCGGCGGGCGACCCCGATCAGGGCCAGCGCTTTCTGGCGCATCTGGCCGAAACCGCCGCACCCGAGGATATCGGCCGCATGGCGCGGATGATGCTGGAAATGCGCATGCCGTGGAATGCGCTGCGGTTGGCCAAGGCCGCCGCGGCCAAGGGCGCCGTCTATCCCGCCGCTTATTTCCCGCTGACCGGGCTTGAACGCGACGACCTTGGCCTGCCGCCCGAACTGGTCATGGCCATTGCCCGGCGCGAAAGCGAATTCAACCATACCGTCGCCTCGCATGCAGGCGCGCTGGGGCTGATGCAGGTCATGCCCGACACCGCGCGGTCGATGGCGCGCAAGATCGGCGTGCCGTTCGACCAGTCGCGGCTGACCCGCGACGCGGCCTATAACGCCCGGCTGGGTGCGGCCTATCTGGGCGGCTTGCGCGACCGTTTCGGCCCCTCGATCGCGCTGGTGGCGGCGGGCTACAATGCCGGGCCGGGGCGCTCGGCCCGCTGGCTTGAGGATTTCGGCGACCTGCGCGGCGGCGTCGATCCGGTCGACTGGGTCGAGATGATCCCCTTTGACGAGACCCGCAACTATGTCATGCGCGTGGCCGAGGCGCTGCCGGTCTATCGCGCCCGCATCAAGGGCGCGCCCGCGCCGCTGGTGCCGACATGGGACCTGACCGGCGGCGGGCTGAAGCCTGCGCCGGCGGCGCCGCCCCTGCGGCTGGCGCTGTCGGCGCGACCGCGGCCGGGACCGGCGGCGCTGGCCTATTTCGCCGCCGGGGGCGTGCTGTCCGAGGTGCTGGGGCCGGTCCAGATCGCCGCGCTGCCGTCATCCGAGGCGGCGCCAGATCAGGGGGCGTCCAGTCAGGCGGCATCAGATCAGGCGGGCACGCCTGCGGCGGCGGCGATCACTCCAACCCGGCCCGCGCGCGCTGGCGCGAACGCCACCAGGTGAACAGCCCCGCCCCGACCACGATGGCGCCGCCAAGCGCCACGTTCGGGGCCAGCGTTTCGCCGAAGATGGTCACCCCGAACAGGCTGACCCAGACAAGCTGGGTATAGGAAAAGGGTTGCAGGCTGGAGGCCTCGGCCAATTCATAGGCCTTGATCAGCATGAAATGCGCGCAGGCCGCGCCAAGGCACAACAGCAGCAGCCACGGGATGTCGCGGGGCGCGATCGGCTGCCATTGCCAGATGCCGATTGCCGTTATCGCGACGGCCCCGGCGATGCCGGTCCAGAAAAAGCTGACCATGGCGCTGTCGTCACGCGCGGCCAGCCGCGTCAGCAGGCCATAGACCGCGAACAGCACCGCCCCGACAAAGGGCAGGATCGCGTCCGTGGAAAAGACGCCGCTGCCCGGCTTCAGCACGATCAGGATGCCCAGAAACCCCGCCGCGACCGCCGCCCAGCGGCGCCAGCCGACCTTTTCGCCCAGCACCGGCCCCGACAGCGCCGAGATCAGCAGGGGATAGCAGGCGAATATCGCATGGGTGTTGATCAGGCCCAGCCGGATGAAGGCCTCGACCGTGACGATCACCTCGCAGGCCAGCAGGATGCCGCGGAAGATCTGCAATCCCGGCCGCTTGCTGCGCACGGCCCGCGCCAGACCGCCCGGCGCGCGGGCGCAAAGCAGCAGCACGAAGACCACAAAGAACCAGTAGCGCAGCATGATGATGAAGACGGGCGTATAAGCCGCGCCCAGATAGCGCGAAATCCCGTCCTGCGCCGCAAAGATGAAGGCCGAGCCGCAGATCAGCAGGATCGCGGTGCCCTGCCGGCTATCGCGCGGCTTCGCCAGCGGCGGCGCGGCGGACGGCGCGGCGAAGGGCGGGGTAGGCGGCTGGGTGGAAAGGGCCATCATCGGCCCCGTCTTGGGGCCGGTCTCGGATTCGTCTGACATCGCGCATGTCCCGGTTTGGTATACCGGACATGCGCGCCGCCTTGGCAAAGGTCAAGCCGGGTCAGTCGCGCTGACGGATAACCGCCGAAAATTCGTCGAAAAGCTGCGGGTTCGCGGCCACGACCGATCCCGATTCGACCGGGTTCTGATCGGGATGGATCGATTCCACGAAGCCGCCCGCCTCTTTCACCAGCAGCGTCCCCGCCGCCACATCCCATGCATGGGTGCCGCGTTCCCAGTAACCGTCATAGCGCCCCGCCGCGACATAGGCGAGGTCAAGCGAGGCCGAGCCCCAGCGCCGCACGCCCGCCGTCAGCGGCATCAGCCGGCCAAGGTCGCGAATGGTGGCGGGCAGGGTGCCGCGGCCGCCAAAGGGCACGCCGGTGGCAAAGATCGATTCGGTCATCTGCCGCCGGGCCGAGACCCGGATGCGGCGGTCGTTCAGAAAGGCGCCGTCGCCGCGCTCGGCGGTGAACATCTCGTCTTTGGCTGCGTCGAAAACCACGGCGGCGACGATCTCGCCCTTGTGCTCCAGCGCGATGCTGATCGCCCAATGCGGCAGGCCGTGCAGGAAGTTGGTGGTCCCGTCCAGCGGATCGACGATCCAGCGCCGGGTCGGGTCCTCGCCGGCTTCGGTGCCGGTTTCCTCGCCCAGCCAGCCGTAGTTCGGGCGGGCGGTGCGCAGTTCTTCCTTGATGACGCGTTCGGATTCGCGGTCGGCGCGGGTGACGAAATCGCCGGCGCCCTTGACGCTGACCTGAAGGTTCTCGACCTCGCGGAAGTCCTTGACGAGGCTGCGGCCCGCCTTGCGCGCGGCCTTGATCATGATGTTGAGATTGGCGCTGGCCATGGCTTTTCCTTTTTGGGATTGGCCGCCGTCATATGTGAAGGCCCGCGAAAAGTGAAGCGGGCGCTTGGAGGGCTGCCGCCGCCCGCGCCGGCAGGTGGCGCGGGCGGCGTCGGCGGTTTCAGCGCCGGCTGTACTTGGCGTCGACCTGGTTCATCGCCTCGACATTGCCGGCCGAGCGGCCGGCGGGGTCGAAGGTCTCGCGCAGGAAGGCGTCGGCGACGGCTTTGGCCAGTTCGGGGCCGATCACCCGCGCGCCCATGGTGATGATCTGGGCGTTGTTCGACAGCGCCGCGCGTTCGGCGGAATAGGTGTCATGGGTCAGCGCGGCGCGGATGCCCGGCACCTTGTTGGCCGAGATGCAGACGCCGATGCCGGTGCCGCAGACCAGAATGGCGCGGTCGTATTTGCCCTGAAGCACCTCGTTGGCGACGCGGTCGGCAAGATTGGCATAGAAGGCGTCGGGACCGGCATCGGTCCGGCTGATCTCGGCGACCTCGTGGCTGGCTTTCAGGTGATCGGCCAGCGTTTTGGCCAGACCTTCGCCGGCGCTGTCGCCGGCAACCGCGATTTTCATGGGATTTTCCTTCCTGTTGTCATGGGTCAGATGGCGGCCGCGCTGCGGGCGAGGATGTCGAGATATCCCTCGACGCTCCAGGCCGAGCGGCCGATGAACAGCCCGTCGATATGCGGGCAGGCGACAAGTTCGGCGCAGTTGTCCGGGTTGACGGAACCGCCGTAAAGGCAGGGGATGCGGCGGCCCAGCACCTCCTGGGCGACGGCGATGATTTCGGCCTGCCGCGCGTCGGCATAGTCCGATGTCGCGGGGATGCCGTTCACGCCGATGGCCCAGACCGGCTCATAGCCAAAAGGATCGGCGCGATTTCAGTGCGCCCTCCAGCTTGCCAAGCGCGCCGCGGACCTGCGCGGCCAGCACCTCGGCCGCGCGGCCTTCCTGCCGCTGGGCCAGCGTCTCGCCGATGCAGATCAGCGGCGTCAGGCCGTGGCGGATGGCGGCCTCGGTCTTCAGACCGACGGTCTCGTCGGTTTCGTTGAAGAACTCGCGCCGCTCGGAATGGCCAAGTTCGACCAGATCGAGGTTGCAGTCGCGCAGCATCAGGGGCGAGATCTCGCCCGTCCAGGCCCCGGCATCGGCCCAATGCATGTTCTGCGCCCCGACCTTGACCGAGGTCGCGGCCAGCATCGCCTTGACCTCGCGCATGGCGGTGAAGGGCGGGATGACAAAGCGCTGGATGCGCGGGTGGCGCGCGGCGTCGGCCGCGGCAAGGCCACGGGCGAAATGCAGCGCCTCGGCCAGCGTCTTGTTCATCTTCCAGCTTGTGCCGATCCAGAATTGCCGTTCGCTCATGTCGTCTTGTCCTTCAGATGTCGGGCGGATGCCGGGCTCAGATGTTCAGGTCGGCCGCGCCGCTGTCGATATGGGGCGCCCAATAGGCGACGCTTTCGGCGATCTGCGCGATCACCTGCCGGTCGTTCGGGTCGCGTTCCTTGAACGAAAGTTCAAGGCAGATTTCATTGTCCTGCGCGCCGCCCTCGGCAAAGGCCGCCAGCAGCGGTTCTGGGTGGATGCGGCCGCGCGCGTTGAATTCGGCGGTGAAGGGGCGGTGGCCGCCCTTGTCCATCAGGCTTTGCTTGATGTGGATGATGGGCGAGATCTTCGGCACCGCCCGCGCCCAGGCATAGGGGTCGTAGTCGTCGGGGTTGGGGCTGGTGACGTCGCCGTGGTCGATATCGGCCATCATCCACATCGGCACCGCCATGTTCGCCGCCGTCAGCCGGTCTTGCAGCGCAAGGCAGCCTTCGATGGTCTCGCCGAATTCGCGGCCGACGCTCATCGGTTCCCAGAAGACATATTCCAGCCCGGCGGCGCGGGCGTGTTCAGCCACCTCGGCCCAGCAGTCGATGGCGATCTGCGTCAGCTCCTCGCGCCGCGCCGGGTCGTCGAAATCGCGATAGGTGAAGATGGCGAATTGCGTGCCGACCGAGGTGCCGCCCAGATCGGCGGTGATATCGGCGAAGGTGCGGAACCAGTCGATGTAGTAGCGCCTGACCTCGGGGTCGGGATGGCCGAAATGGTTCAGCCGCCCGTAAGGGCCGGTCATGCCGCTGGTGACGCGCACGCCGGTGCGCCGCAGCGCCGCGCCCATCTGCCGGGTCAGGCGGCGGATCACCGGCGCGGGCCAGCTTGGGTTGATGAATTCATGCGTCAGTTGCAGGTCGCGGATGCGCAGGTCATGGGCGACCGCGTCGATCAGGTCGTCGGGATCGGCGAAGCGGTTCACCAGCGGGTTGGTATTCAGCGAAAGGGTCAGCATGTCAGGCCCCGGTTATGTCGAAACGGTCGATGATGTGGTCGGGCGCGGCGCCCGCCGCGTGAAACAGGCGTGCCAGAGCATCGGCGCCGGCGCCGTGATGCAGGCCGGACATGACCAGCGCCGTCGCATGGCCGGCGCGCTGGCCGCCCAGGATGTCATGCTCGACACTGTCGCCAAGGCACAGGATGCGCCCCGCCGGGATGTCGGGCAAGAGCCGCGCGGCCTCGTGATAGATCAGCGGATGCGGCTTGCCGATCAGCTCGACCGGGGCGCCAAGCTCTGCATAAAGCTGGGCGATGCGGCCCGCGCCGGGGCGGCGGCCCAGCGGCGTCAGCATTTCCAGATCGGGATTGGTGCACAGCATCGGGATGCCGCGCAGGGCGGCGGGGGCAAGGATCTGTTCGTATTCCCCCAGCGTCAGCGCATCGGCCTGACTGCCGGCAAGGATCAGCAGCGCGGCATCCTCGGGGCGCGAGGTTTCGCGCAGGTCCAGCCCGTCGATGGCGCTGCGGTCCTCTTCGCGGGCGTGCAGCCAGACGGGCGTGCCGGGCGCCAGCCGCGCGGCCAGATGCGCAAAGGCCGCCTCGCCCGAGGACATGACCAGCCGGTAGCTGTCGCGGCGAAAGCCCAGCCGGTCCAGCCGCGCGGCATTGGGCGCCGAGCGTTTGCCCGAATTCGACAGCAGGATCACCGGCTTGCCGGTGCGGCCCAGCCAGTCCAGCGCGGCGGGTGCCCAGGGATAGGCGGCGGCGCCGTCCAGAAGCACGCCGAACTGGTCGATCAGGAAGGCGTCATAGGCGGCGGCCAGTTCGGGCAGGGTGGTGCGAGGGGGCGTCATGCATCACCTCCGGCAAGGGCCAGCAGCGCCGCGCCATAGGCGGCCTCGGCGGACAGGGGGGCAGGCATCGGGACGCCCAGCCTGCGGGCGCGAAGCCGCGTCCAGACCGGGTTCGCGGCGCCGCCACCGACGCTGCGCAGGCTGCGCAGCGCAGGCGCGCCCAGTTCCGTCAGGCGGCGATAGGCCAGCGCCTCGACCGCGGTGACGCCCTCAAGCAGCCCTTGCAGGAACAGCGCGTCATCCGCCGGACGCGGCGCGGTGCGCGAGGGCAGCGAGGGGTCGGCGACGGGAAAACGCTCACCCGTGCCGGGCAGCGGGTAATAGTCAAGCCCGCTGTCGGTTTCGGGGTCGATGCGTTCGGACAGCGCGGCCATCTCGGCGGGGGTGAAGTGCTTCAGCAGCGCCGCGCCGCCGCTGTTCGAGGCCCCGCCCGCCAGCCAGCGCCCCAGCAGGCGGTGGCTGTAGATGCCGTATTCGGGGGCAAAGATCGGCCGGTCGGACAGCAGCTTGACCGTCAGCGTGGTGCCAAGCGCGCTGACGCCGTCGCCCGCCTCGGCGGCGCCGGTCGCCAGAAACGAGGCGCAGCCATCGGTGGTCCCCGCCACCACCTTGCAGCCGGGGGGCAGGCCAAAGGCCTGCGCCGCCGCCGGGGTAACGGTGCCGGTGGATGTGCCCGGCTCGACGACCGGGGGCAGCAGCGCCATGTCGATCCCGGCATCGGCCAGCCAGTCGGGCCAGCCGCCCGCCACGGGATCATAGCCGGTTTTCAGCGCGTTATTGGCATCGCTGACCATGCGGCCTGAAAGCTGGAAGGCGATCCAGTCCGCCTGATGCAGCACCTTGAACGGGCGTTCGCGCGCCAGCAGCAAGACCCGCGCCGCGCCCGAGGTCGGGCCATGCGCCGCCGATATGGCCGGCGCATGGGCGGCAATGGCGTCAAGGATGGCGTGATCGGTGCAGGCGTCGTTATACATCAGCCCGGTGGTCAGCGCCGCGCCATCCGCATCGACGCCCAGCATGGTCCCCGAAGTGCCGTCGACCGCGATGGCCGCGACCTGGTCCGCATCAACCTGCGCCAGCGCGTGGCGCAGCGCAAGCTGCGCGGCGGCCCACCAGACGTGCGGATCGCGGATATCCGCGCCATGATCGGTCATGGCCGATTTCGCCATCGCGATTTCGCGCCGCGCGGCATCGATGACGACCGCCCTTGCGCCCGAGGTGCCCAGGTCCAGCCCGACGAAAAGGCGCTTATCCGGCATTGAGCGCCTGCCGGTATTTCTCGGCATCCCAGTCGATCAGCTCGGCGTTCTGCGCGTCGGTCAGGGCGGTGACGCCTGCCTCGGGCTCAAGCCGCAAGAGCACGTCGCCCAGGCAGCGCATCAGCGCCTGCGCCGGTTCGGGCGCGTCGTGGCGCATCAGCGCGCCCGCGCCCGGCACCAGCAGGAAGGGCGGCGCCGGCAGGCCGCGCAGGGTGGTGCGCGCCACCGCCATCGCGGGCGTTTCGCCAGCCTCCAGCGCCGTCGCGCCGATGCCGCAAAAGACGACGTGATCGGGGTAAAGACTGCCCTTGAGCGCCGCCGCCAGCAGCGCCGGGTGGACCGCCACGCCATGCAGCGGATTGTCCTCGATCATGGGGACGTAGCCATCGCCCGCGCGGGCCGTCAGCGCGGTCATGTCGGGGGCGAAGGGGGCGGGCTGGGCGGCAAGGGCGGCGACGGTGCGGGTCAGCAGCGCGTCGGCCTCGGGGATGGTGTCGGCGGCGACGATCAGGCCGTGATTGTGCAGCACGACCACATCCGTGCCGGGACGCAGGGCGGCGGCGACCGATGCCGCCAGCGCCGCGCCGGGCTTGCAATAGGGCACGCTGGCCCAGTTGAAGCCCTGCAACCGCTCGGCCAGCCGGGCGTCGGCATCGGGGCGGATGGCGATGGCCAGCGTATTCACGCAATGCACATGCACGACCACGCGCTGCGGGAATACCGCGTGCAAGGGCGTCTCGATCGAGGGGCGCAGGCCCCCCTTCACCAGCGCGAATTCCGCAGGCTGGTCGGCGATGGCCGATGCCGCAGCCACGGCGGTGCGGATTGCGGGAAGGTCGCAGGCGACAAAGACATCGCGGACCAGCGCATCGGCCAGAAGCGTGCCCGAGGCCTTGATCCACATCACCCCGCCGTCCTTGACCGAGGTATTGCCGCCCGCCGCCTGGATCAGCAGCGGGTCCTGTCCGATGCGGGCCGACAAGCGCGCCAGATCGTGCAGACTGTCGGGACGGGTCGGGGTCATGCGGTTCGCTCCTGCGGGGTGCTGATGAACCATTCGGCGAAGGCGCCCTGTTCATCCGCGGTCATGTGCAACTGGTGCTTGGTGCGCCGCCACAGGATGTCCTCGGCGGTTTCGGCCCATTCGCGGGCTGTCAGATAGCGGGCCTCGGCCTCGTAAAGCAGGGGGCCGAACCGGCGGCCCAACTGCGCGACCGAGGTCCGCTGCCCGATCAGCTCACGCGTCAGCGTGCCATAGGTGCGGGTATAATAGCGCGCAAGGTCGCGCGGCAGCCACGGATATTCCTGCGCAAGCTGCGCCATGAAGGCCGCCGGGTCGCCATCGGGCAGATCGCCGCCGGGCATGACCGCGCCCGCCGTCCAGTCGCCCTTCATGGTCGGGAAATGCGGCGCCAGCCGCTGCATGGCATGTTCGGCCAGCTTGCGGAAGGTGGTGATCTTGCCGCCGAAGATGTTCAGCAGCGGCGCGCCGCCTTCGGTATCAAGATCGAAGACATAGTCGCGCGTCACCGCCGAGGGATTCCCGGCGCCGTCGTCGTAAAGCGGCCTGACGCCCGAGAAGCTTTCCAGCACGTCCTCGCGCCGCAGCCCTTCGGTGAAATAGCGGTTCACCGAGGCGATCAGATAGTCGATCTCGGCCTCGTCGGCGGCGACGTCCTCGGCCCGGCCCTCATAGGGGATGTCGGTGGTGCCGATCAGGGCCTTGTCGCCTTCGTACGGGTTGATGAAGATGACGCGCTTGTCGGGGTTCTGCACCAGATAGGCCTGCGCACCCTGCCAGAATTTCGGCACGATGATGTGGCTGCCCTTGACCAGCCGCACATTGCGCGACGAGCGCGTGCCCGCGACGCGGGTGATGATGTCGTTGACCCAGGGGCCGCCGGCATTGACCAGGGCGCGGGCCATGACGGTGCGGGTGGCACCGGTGCGGGTATCGGTCATCTCGATGCGCCACATGCCGCCCTCGCGCCGGGCCTGGGTGCAGGCGGTGCGCGTCAGGATCTCGGCGCCCTTGCGGGCGGCGTCGGCGGCGTTCAGCACCACCAGCCGGGCATCGTCCACCCAGCAGTCGGAATATTCAAAGCCGCGCGTGTATTTGCCCTTCAGCGGCGCCCCTTCGGGGTCGCGGCGCAGGTTCAGCGACCGGGTGCCCGGCAGGCGCTTGCGCCCGCCCAGATGGTCGTAAAGAAACAGCCCCAGCCGCACCAGCCATGCCGGGCGGTCATCGGCGGAATGGGGCAGCACGAAGCGCATCGGCCAGATGATGTGGGGCGCGCTGGCCAACAGCACCTCGCGTTCGATCAGCGCCTCGCGCACCAGCCGGAATTCGTAATATTCCAGATAGCGCAGCCCGCCATGCACCAGCTTGCCCGAGCGCGACGAGGTGCCCTGCGCAAGGTCGTCCTTTTCGCAAAGGATGACCTTCAGGCCGCGTCCGGCGGCATCGCGGGCGATACCCGCGCCGTTGATGCCGCCGCCAATGATGAACAGGTCTACCGTTTCAACCTTGTCCGGGGTCATGTGGCATCCCCCCGGGATTTCTTGCCATAGCTTGCGAAGCTTTTCAGCGTGTCGTCCAGTTCGTCCTGCGTCAGGATCGCTGCGCCGCCCAGCAGCAGCGTGTGGTAGTGCTGGTGGGCCAGCGCCTCAAGCTCGTTGGCCAGCCACATCGCGCGGCCCAGATTGTCGCCGGCCACGACCATGCCGTGATTGGCCATCAGGCAGCCGCTGTGGCCCGCCATCGCCTTCAGCACGTTCTCCGAAAGCTCGGGAGAGCCGTATGTGGCATAATCCGCCAGCGGGATTTCCGGGCCGCCGAAGGCCGCGATCATGTAATGCACCGCCGGAATGGTGCGGCGCGCGCAGGCCAGAACCGTGCTCCATTGCGCATGGGTATGGACGACGGCGTTCATTTCCGGGCGCGCGCGCAGGATGTCGCGGTGAAAGCGCCATTCGACCGAAGGCTTCCAGTCGCCGACATATTCGCCATCGCCCGCCAGCGGCATCCGCGCCACCATGTCGGGCGTCAGTTCGCGCGGCGGCACCCCCGAGGGCGAGATCAGCATGTCGTCGCCATCGCGCACCGAGACATTGCCCGACGCGCCCCGGTTCAGGCCCGTGACGACCAGATCGACCATCGCATCGCAGATTTCCTTGTGCTTGTTCATCAGCAGGGGTTCCTTGGCGGCTCGCCATTGATAAAGCGGCGCACCTCTTCGGCGGCCTGTTCGGCCGCATAGGTGACGGTCCGCACCGATGCGCCGGCGATATGCGGGGTCAGCGTCACATTGGGAAGCTGAAGCAGCGGCCAGTCGGCGGGCACCGGCTCGACCGCGAAGGTCTCCAGCATGGCGCTGCCGATGGGGCCGTCGGTCAGCGCCTCGGTCAGGGCCTCATAGTCGCAAAGCGGGCCGCGGGCGGTGTTCACGAACAGCGAGCCGGGCTTCATGCGGGCGAAGGCCTCGCGGTTCATCAGGCCGCGGGTTTCCTCGGTCACGCGCGGGTGCAGGGTGACGATGTCGCTTTCGGCCAGCACCCGGTCAAAGCTGGCCATCTCGACGCCGGCGTTGATATCCTCGGGGGAAAGCTGGACATAGGGATCGTTGACCAGCACCTTTGCCCCGAAGGCGCGCAGCAGGCGCACGACCTTGGTGCCGATATTGCCGTAGCCGATGACACCCACCGTCATCTCGCTGAGTTCGCGCCCCGTCACGTCGGCGCGGTAAAGATCGCCGCGCCAGTCGCCGGCGCGCAATGCCTCGTGGCCCACGCGGATCTTGCGGGTCTCGGCCAGGATGGCGCCCAGCGTGAATTCGGCCACGGCAGAGGAATTGCGGCCGGGCGTGTTGACGACCAGCACGCCATGATCGCGCGCCGCCTGCATGTCGATATTGACCGGGCCGCCGCGCGACACCGCGATCAGCTTCAGGTTCGGCAGCCGCTCGAACATGCCGCGCGACATGGGGGCAAGCTGGGTGACAAGGATTTCCGCGTCGCCGACGAATTCGACGACGTCATCGGCGGTGCCGAAATATTCCTTGAGCCCGTCCATGCCGGCGACCGCATAGCCATGCTCCATCGGCTCGTCCGGCCAGGCGTCCTGGCGGGTGCGGATGGTCAGGTCGGACCCGCAGGCCTCGGTCAGCTTCTGCTCGAAAATCTCGGGAAGCATGAAGTTATCGCCGATGATGGCGACGGTTCTGGGCATGGTGTCACTCCTGTTTTGAAAGGCCGGACCAGACCGGCGCAAGCGCCAGACGCGCATCGCGATAGGACGGGTAAAGTCGGGCGTAAATTTCGGTAAGCGCGGGGTCGTTCGGCTCGGCCGCGCCAAGGGTGGGGGTCACCCATTCGGCGATGCAGGCGGCCATGTCTGGATAGACCCCGATGGCCACGGCGGCCATCATCGCGGCGCCCGCCGCCCCCGCCTCTTCGCGCGATGCGATGCGGGTCGGCGCCCCGACCGAGGCCGCCAGCACCCGCCGCAGCGCGGTCGAGCGCGCCGCGCCCCCGGTCAGGCGCAATTCGTCGGGCAGCGAGCCGGTGGCCAGATAGCAGTCGCGCGCGGCCATCCCCAGCCCCTCGATCACGGCGCGGACCATGTCGGGGAAGCGATGCGCGCGGTTCAGCCCGATCAGGCTGGCGCGGGCGGTGGCATCGACAAAGGGCCCGCGTTCCCCCGCATCCGAGATATAGGGGTGATAGATCAGGCTGCCGGGCCGCGACGCCGCCATCCAGTCGTCGATGCGGCGGATCAGCGTGGCACGGTCCTGCGCCACGCCCGAGCTGGCCAGAAAATCGCCGGCGACATCCAGAATCCAGTCGATGTTCAGCGTTGCCGCCATGTTCGACTGGATCAGCGCCACCATGCCCGGCACCGGCAGGCACATGACATAGCCGGTCCGTTCGGGGTTCAGCGCGACATCCCCGGCGCGCTGGGCGCGCATGTGCATCCCCGTCGAGCCGATGATCGAGCAGGCCGCCGGCGCGTCGGTCAGGATGCCGGCGCCAAGCGCGGTGCAGGCCACATCGACATGGCCAAGGCTGACGGGGGTGCCCGCGCGCAGGCCGGTCAGGGCGGCCGCCTCGGCGGTCAGCGGGAAGGTCGTCTGCGTGCCGTCGACGATGGGCGGCAGCAGGTGACGCTGGGCGGTCAGGCCAAGCGCCGCGATCACGCTGTCGGAATAGCTGCGGCTGCGGAAATCGCCGAAGGTGAAGCAGGCTTCCGAAGGGTCGGTGGCCCGCACCCCGGTCAGGTTCAGAAACAGCCAGTCCTTGGGATGCAGCGCGACCTCGGATGCGGCGACGATCTCGGGGGTGGTGGCCAGCATATGCGCAAGCTGGCTGCCCTGCTGGCAGACATTGAGGCCGGTGCCCGTCTGCTGAAAGCGTTCCGCATCGGCGCCGTTTTCGCGCAGGCGCTGCACGGTCGGGGCGGCACGGGCGTCAAGCCAGATCCAGCCGTCGGTGACGGGGCGATTGCCCGCGCCGACCAGCCATGTGCCGTCGCCCTGCGCCGTCACCGCGATGGCGGCGGTGCGCGCGGCAAGCTGCGGAACCTTTTCGCCCAGCTCGGCCAGCGTGCGCGCGCAATCGGCCCAGGTCTGGTCCAGCGACTGGAACGCCGCCCCGTCAGAGGCGCGCGTCACATAGCGGTTCGGGGTCGAGGCGACGGCAAGCTGCCGCCCCGCCAGGTCGAAGGCCACCGCCTTGATGACCGAGGTTCCGGCGTCGATCCCGATCAGGATATCCGCATCCGCCATGGCTCAGCCCGCCAGCCTGTGGCCGTGGCTCAGCGCGCGGCCGGTTTCGGGGTCGAAGATGTGCAGGTCGCCCGGCCTGATCTCGATCGAGATCGCCTCGCCGTCCGACAGCGCGGCGCGGTCGTGTTCGACCAGCACCACCGTCTTGCCGGCAAAGCTGGCTGCGATATGGGACTGGTCGCCCAGCCACTGGTTGGTGACCACGCGGGCCGGCGCCCCATGGCTGGTGCGATGCACCGCATAGGGCCGCACGCCCAGCACCACCTCGCCGCGCTTCAGCAGCATCTGGCGCACCGCCTCGTCAAAGTCGCCCTCGGCATAGGAGAGCGTCACGTCTGACCCCAGATCGAAGTTCAGCCGCCCGCCCGAGGCCGAGGCCCGGGCGTTGAAGACGTTCATCGGCGGCTCGCCCACGAAGGTGCCGGTGAACAGGTTTGCGGGCTGTTCCTTGATCTCGGCGGGACTGCCATATTGTTGCAGCACGCCCCCCTCCATCACGGCGATGCGGTCGGCCAGCGCGTTCGCCTCGGTCTGGTCATGGGTCACAAGGATGGCGGTCAGCCCGCGTTCCTTGATGAAATGCTTGATCCGGCCGCGCAGCAGGGTGCGAAGCTGCGGCTCAAGCTGGCCCATGGGTTCGTCCAGAAGATGCAGGTCGGCATCGCGCACCAGCGCGCGCGCAAGGCTGGCGCGCTGCTGCTGCCCGCCCGAGATCGAGGTCGGATAGCGATCAAGGATATCGTTGATTTCCAGCATCTTCGCGACTTCGCTGACGCGGGCCGTGACCTCGGCCTCGGGCAGGCGGCGGGCTTTCAGCGCGAAGGTGATGTTGTCGCGCACGGTCACGGTCGGGTAAAGCGAGTAACCTTCAAACGCCATGGCGACGTTGCGGCGCACCGGCGGCAGCATCTGCGCCTGCCGCCCGGCCAGTTCGATGGTGCCGCGCGACACTTCCTCAAAGCCCGCGATCATGCGCAGGGTCGAGGTCTTGCCGCAGCCGGACGACCCCAGCAGCGCGATGATGTCACCCTTCATCACGTCCATGTTGATGGAACGTACGGCGTGGACGCCGTGATCGATGGCGCCGTAGAACTTGTCGACGGCCTTCAGGGAAAGCTGGACGGGCGCGGTCATGCGAGTGCCTCCTTGCGCGCAGGCGCGTCTGCGGGCGCGATGCGGTTGCCGGTCGCGCGGTCGAAAAGCATCGCCGCCTGGGTATCGATGGCGATGAACGCCTGCCGGTCGGTCGGGCCGGCCGAGCCTGCCGGACGCGAGACCAGGATTTCACGCCCGCCGGCGGTCAGCACCAGCGTCACGGTCTTTTCGTTCAGGGGTGTTTCGGCCTCGACCTCGACGGGGATGGCGCCGGGGGTTCCCGCAGGGACGAAGCGGATCGATTCCGGGCGCACGCCCAGCACGCAGTCGCTGCCGACGCGGGCCGCGTAGCCCGGGTCCAGCCGCAGCGGCCGTTCCGAGATGCGGGCAACCACCTCGCCCTCGTGCCGTTCGGGGCGCACGTCCAGCAGGTTGATGACCGGGTCGCCGAACAGGCGTGCGATCTCGGTGCTGGCCGGGGTCAGGTAGATCTCCGCCGGGGTGCCGATCTGCTGGATGGCGCCGTCCTTGATGACCGCGATGCGATGGCCAAGCGCCATCGCCTCTTTGTAGTCCTGGGTAACGTAGATGACGGTGGCGTTCTGCTGGCCCAGAAGGCGTGGCAGTTCCAGCCGCATCTCGAAGCGCAGCTTGGCGTCGACGTTGCGCAGCGGGTCGTCCAGCAGCAGGACCGACGGCTCGCCCGCCAGCGCCCGCGCCAGCGAGGTGCGCTGCTTTTGCCCGTTCGACAGCTCCTTGGGCTTGTGGTGCAGGACGTGGTCGATCTTCAGCAGGCGGGCGACCTTGTCCACCGTCTGCTTCATCGCCGATTTCGTCTCGCTTTTGGCGGTCAGGGGCGAGGCGATGTTGTCATAGGCGTCCATATGCGGAAACAGCGCGAAGTTCTGAAACGCCATGCCGATGCCGCGGTCCTCGGGCTCCAGCCCGGCCATGTCGCGGCCATTGACGGCGATCTGGCCCGCATCGGGTTCGATCACGCCTGCGATCAGCCGCAAGAGCACGGTCTTGCCCGCCCCCGAGGGGCCGAACAGGACCAGCGTTTCCCCCTTGGCGACATCCAGGCTGACGCCGTTCAGGACCGTATTGGTCTTGAAGGATTTCTTGATGTTTTTCAGTTGGATGCTCATGGCTTACCCCTTGACCGCACCAAGCGACAGGCCCTCGACCAGATAGCGCTGTGCGTAAAGCGCAAGGGCGAAGGTCGGCGCGATGGACAGCACGATCCCGGCGGCGACCTGGCCATACTGGATGCCCGCGGCGGTGACGAAAGCCAGCGCGCCCACGGTCACCGGCTGCTTGTCGGCCGAGGCAAGCACCAGTGCGAAGATGAAGTTGTTCCAGGCGAAGATAAAGGCCAGCAGCCCCGCCGCCGCGATGCCCGGCATCGCCAGAGGCAGCGCGACCTTGCGGAAGGTGGCCCAGAAGCCGTGCCCGGCGATGCGATAGGCGTATTCGACATCGGCGGGGATGTCCTCGAAATAGCCGCGCACGATCCACAGGATCAGCGGCAGCACGATCAGCTGATAGACCCAGATCAGGCCGACATAGGTGTTCGACAGGCCCAGTTGCTGGAAATAGATCGTCAGCGGCAGCAGCACCAGCAGCGGCGGCGCAAAGCGGAACGACAGCAGCGTGAAGGCGATGTCCTCGGAGCCGCGGAACTTGAGCCGGGCAAAGGCATAGGCCGCCGGCACCCCAAGGATCAGCCCCAGCGCCACCGAGGTCGTCGACAGGAACAGCGAGTTCGCAAGGTTGCGCATGAAGTTGATCTCAAGCACGCCGGACGAGGTTTCCAGCTTGCCGGTGATCAGCGCCTGATAGTTCTCAAGCGTCGGGCTGAACACGATCGAGGGCGGAACCCGCAGGATCGAGGCATTGGTCTGGAAGCTCATCAGGAAGATCCAGACGATCGGGAACATGAAGAACAGGCAGACCAGCGTGATCGCGATGCCGCGCAGGATACGCTCAAGGGGGGATGGGTTGTTCATGGGCTGTCCTCCTTATGCGTTGCCGCGCTGGCGTTCGCGCAGGCGCAGCCAGTTCTTGATGAAGGCGTTGGAAAGCGCATAGACGATGGCCCACAGGATCATCAGCAGCGCGGCGGAACGGCCCACGTTGGTGGACTGGAAGAAATCGAGATAGGCGCGGACCTGAAAGACCATCAGCTTGTCGCCGGGTCCGCCCTGGGTCATCGCGTAGATGATGTCGAACTGCTGCGCGCTTTCGATGACCCGAAACAGCGTCGCCGTCAGCAGGAACGGCGTCAGCATCGGCAGGGTGATGCGCCAGAAGACGAAAAGCCGCGGCACGCCGTCCAGCGCCGCCGCCTCGAAGGGCTGGGTGGGCAGGCTGCGCAGACCGGCCAGCAGCAGGATCATGATGAAGGGCGTATAGACCCAGACATCGACCAGAACGACCGTGAACATCGCCGTGACCGGGTCCGAGGCCCAGGTCATGTTGGCAAACCCGGCGACGCCCGCCAGATAGGACAGGATGCCGAAGCCGGGGTTGGTCATCAGCTTCCACATCAGCGCCGCCAGCGCCGGGGCGGTCATCAGCGGCATCAGCAGCATGATCGACACGAAATTGTTCACGCGCGAGCGCTTTTGCAGCAGCAGCGCGATGCCAAGGCCCAGCAGCAGCTCGATCGAGACGGTCAGAACCGCATAGGTCACCGAAACCTTGACCGTGTTCCAGAACGAGGCGTCCGACAGCAGGTCAAGGTAGTTCTGTCCCCAGTTCCATTTCCGCGCGAACGGCTGGGACAGGCGATAACGCTGCAGCGAATAGACCACCGCCGTCACGAAGGGGACAAGGATCCCGATACATGCAAACAGGGCCGGCAGGCTCAGCAGATAGGGCAGGAATTTTCGGCTGACGCGGAAGCCGGGCGCGGGTTTCTGTCCGTTGCTTGCATCGGTCATGGGTTCATCATCCTTTGGCGCGGCAACCCGCCGGCCCTTGCCGGCGCGCGGCAAGGACTGGCGGATGACCTTGGATTTGTGTCAGGGCGGTTGCTACGCCGCGGGGAGGAGCGGCGCAGCATGGCGTATGGGCGATCAGCCCAGACCGGCGTCCTTGAGTTGCTTGTTGACGCTTTCGGCAAGCTGGTCGAGGCCCTCGTCCACCGGAACCTCTTTGGCGACCATCTTCTGCAGCGTGGCGGCCCATTCGGTCGTCAGATCGAAGAACAGCGGCTGCGCCGTGAACTTGATCGAGGCGCCCGGTGCCGAGACGTCGAACATCTCGACATAGCCCTGATACTTGCCCGACAGCTTGTCGCGGAAGGCGCCGTCCGCCCAGACGCTTTTGCGCGCCGGGTTGACAAGGTCCATCTTCTGCGCGCCGAACAGGTCGTGTTCGGGGCCGGTGACCCATTGCAGGAAGTACCAGGTGGCGTCCTTCTTCTTCGAGAAGGACGACATCGCCATCGCCCACAGCCAGATGTTGGGCGTCGGCGCCTTGGCGGCGGGGTTGGCGGCGAAGGGGGCGAATGCCAGGTTGCCGGCCTCGGCATTGCCGGCGCCGTTCATGAAATAGCCCAGGATGTCGGCGTCGAACATCATCGCCGACTTGCCTGCGCCCAGATCGGTGCCGACCTGATACCAGGTATGGGTGGACCAGTCGGGCGCACCCGATTCCTGGATCATCTGCACCCATTTCTTGTGGTATTCCTTGGACACGTCCGTGTTCATCGCCGCCGACAACATGCCGTTGGCGTCCACGTTCAGGTCCTTCTGGTCAAAGTTGGCATAGCCCGACAGGAAGCCCGGATGGATCGTGGCCCAGGACCGCGACCCGCGCACGCCGATGCCGTAGCCGCCGTTCATCACCGCTTTTGCGGCCTTCGCGGTGTCCAGCAGCTCGTCGAGGTTGGTCGGAACCTTCAGCTTGTTGGCCTCGAAGATGCGCTTGTTGTAGGTGATGTTGTTCTGCTCATAGGCCAGCGGGATACACCACTGCTTGGCATCCGCCGAACCCAGCGCGCCGCCGGGCACGCCGTTCCACGCGCAAGAGGTGACCGCGCCGGGCAGGAAGTCGTCCCAGGCGTAAAGCGGGTTGGTCTTGGCCGGGTCCTTGATGTATTCGTTCAGGTCGTCGATCCAGCCGGCCGGGCCATAGGTCCAGGTCATGTAGGCGCCCGACATGAAGGCGTCGTATTCGGTCGAACCCGAGGACAGCGCCGCCGTCACCTTGTCGAAATACACGTCTTCGGGGAACACGTCATAGGTGACGTCGATGCCGGTCAGCGTCTTGAAGTTCTCAAGGTCGGCGATCATCGCATCGGTATAGGGGTGCTTGTTCAGCAGCAGCTTGATGCCGGTGCCCTTGTGCTTCTGCCAGTCGAAATCGGCCGCAAGCGCGCGCGTCGCCGAGGCATTCAGCAGGACGCCGGCCGCCGCCGTCGAAAGGCCAAGCGCGCCAAGCCCCTTGATCAGGCTGCGGCGGCTCATCTGCCCACGAATGTAGGCGTCGATGAGGCCTTTTTCTTTATCGTACATAGACTTCTCCTCCCGTTGTCCCGCGGCTTGCTATGCCGCGGTATCTGTAAGCGCATGTGCCGTGCGCTCATCGGTGATGAGGCCGGCCAGCAGGCCGCTCATCAGGACAGACCTGATCGCGCAGGTCTTTTCCTCGCCCCCGGCAATGGCGACGATGCGCCGTTCCCGCAATTCGGCCAGCCCGACGGACAGCGTCCGCTGGGTCAGCGAGGTCTGGATCGTATTGCCATCGGCATCGAAGAAATGCCCCAGCAGTTCGGCAACGCCGCCGCGGTCGCGAACCTCGGCGATCTCGGTCATCTCGATCATGCGGGACGCGACAAGCTGGGCGCCCGGCTCGGTCGTGCCGATGCCGACCAGCATCAGATCGGCCCGGTTGGCCAGCGCGAACACGTCCGAGACGCCGCGCTGCGACAGCAGGATCTCGCGGTCGTCGACGGAATTGGCGAAGAAGGGCACCGGCATGACATAGGCCGCGGCGCCGGTCTTTTCGGCAAGGCGGTGCATCACGTCATGGGGGTTGGCGGCATAGTTGCGCGTCAGCCCGCCCAGCAGCGACACGAAGCGGATGTCCGGCGCGTCGCAGTTCGACATCTCGCGCACGGCGGCGGCCAGGGTGCGGCCATGGCCGATGCCGATGACGCCCCTGGGGTTCATGTCGATGCTGCGCTGGATATATGCGGCGCCCGCGACGCCAAGCGCGCGCAGGGGCAGCCCCTCTTCCAGCAGGTCGGGGACGACCTCGCAGTAATCCAGCCCGTATTTGTCGGAAAGCGCCTTTTCCAGTGCCACACATTCGGCCACGTCGCCATCGACGCGGACCTTGACGGCGCCGGCCTCATTGGCGCGGGCGATCAGGCGATGCGCCTTGACGCCGGTGACGCCCAGCCGCTTGGCCACCTCGGCCTGGGTCAGGCCGCCCGCATAATGCAGCCATGCGGCGCGGATCGCGAGGCTGTCCTCGGCATCCCGGGTTCTTGGGGTTCGCGCCATCACCCCTCCCTAGATGATGCCGGCCCGTCAGGGCGTCGATTCTTTGTGTGCAGTTTTTTGCACTTGCTGTAATTTTTTGCGAACTTCGGGCGGCAAGTCAACGACGATCTTCCGACAACCGGAAATTTCGCGTTTTCTTGATCCGGCCGGTCGGCCGGTCCCGGAATGAAAAAAGCCCGTGCTGCCTGCCCGCACAAAGTTTCGGGGCAGGCAGCACGGGCGGGCGGCGGTCCGACGGGAAAGCCGCCGCCCGTCCGTCATGGTTCAGCGCATCATCGCCGCGACATTGCCGCCATCGACGGTGATGACCGCGCCAGTGCTGGTGCGGGCCTTGGCCAGATGGACAAAGGCCGCCGCCACGTCATCGCCGGTGACTTCGCGGGCCAGCAGGTTGCCGCGCATATAGACCTCGGGGGTGACGCCGCGGGCGCGGCTGCGCTCGGCCACCATGGTGTCGGTCATCAGCCCGGTGCGGATGCGGTCGGGGTTGACCGCGTTCGAGGTGATGCCGGATGCGCCATGTTCGACAGCGTATTGCCGCATCAAGGCCATCAGCGCCGCTTTCGAGGTGCCGTAGGGGCCGAAATCCGGGCCCGGGTTCACCGCCTGTTTCGAGACGTTGAAGACCAGCGCGCCGCCGGTGCCCTGCGTCTCCATCACCCGCACGGCGGCGCGGGCAATATAGTGGTGGCCCCAGAAGTTCAGATCGAAGGCGCGGCGGAACGTCGCCTCGTCCACGTCAATGAGCCGGCCCTGAAAGGCAGCACCCGCGTTCGAGATCAGGATATCGACGCCGCCGAAATGCGCCGCCACGCGGGCGACGGCGGCATCGACCGCTGCCGGGTCGGTCACGTCGCACAGGACGGGCAGGGCGCCCAGACGCTTTGCCTCGCGGGTCAGCGCCTCGTCCGAGACGTCGAACAGCGCCAGTTCCGCGCCCTCGGCCTTCAGCGCCTCGGCGATGGCAAGGCCAAGTCCGCCGGCGCCGCCGGTGACGATGGCGACCTGCCGGGTCAGCGGCTTTTCGGTCTGCTTGGCCAGCTTGGCCTGTTCCAGCGACCAGTATTCGATATCGAACAGGTCCGCTTCCGACAGCGCCTCGAAGCTGTCGATGCCCTCGGCCTTGGTGATGACATCGATGGTCGCCTCGATCACGTCGGCGGCGACAACGGACTGCTTGCGCGTCGGGCCGGCGGCGAAGATGCCGACACCGGGGACGTAGAAGGCGCGCGGCATCGGGTCGAGCATCTTCTTGATGCCGCCGACGCGGGCATTGTTGCGTTCGAAATAGGCGCGGTATTCGTCCTGATAGGCGGCGATGGCGGCGCGCACCGCATCCGCCCATTCATCCAGCCGGCCCGCCTGCGGCGCCGGCAGCGCAAGGCCGAAGCGCTTGATGTGCAGGACATGTTCGGGCGTGGCATTGCCACGCCGCACAAGGCTGGCCAGGTTTTCGGCATTGACGAATTCCATCACCGCGGGCGTGGCGCGGTGTTCCAGCACGAAGCGTTTCGGCATTGCCTCGATGCCGGTATCGATGGCGATGGCGCCGCGCAGGATCGGCGCGATCTCGGCCGCGCTGGCGATTGCGGCGGGCTGCGGGGCGGCGCTGAAGGGATGCGCCTTGCCGCGCGCCAGCCGCTTTTCGGCGGCATCGATCTTGGCGATCATGTCCTCATAGGCTTCGCGCGGGTCCTCGGACCAGGTGAAGATGCCATGCTTGAGCAGGATCATCCCGTCGCCCTTGGGCTGGGCGGCAAACGCCGCATCGCAGGCCTTGGCCAGCACGAAGCCGGGCATGACATAGGGCACGACGATCGAATCGGGGAAGATCTCGCGCACCAGATCCTCGCCATGGGGCTGGTTGGTCAGCGACACGATGGCGTTGGCGTGGGTGTGGTCGATATGCTTGAACGGCAAAAGCCCGTGCAGGATCGCCTCGACCGAGGGGTTGGGCGCGTTCGGGTCCATCAGCAGCCGCCGTTGCAGCATCACCATGTCGTCGTCGCTGAGTTCGTCGAAGGCGACCATGTCGCAAAGCGGCTTCAGCCGGACGGCGGGCAGGCCCTGCGGCTCGATCGTGCCCATGTCCCAGCCGCTGCCCTTGACGCAAAGCACCGGCACCTCGGAGCCGTCGCGGTCGGTGAAGACGGTCTTGACCGAGGTATTGCCGCCCCCGTGCAGCACCAGTTCGGGGTCCATGCCCAGAAGCCGGGTGGTGTAGGTGCGGATGGCAAGGTCGCGGTTCACGCCCTTGGCGACATAGGCATCGACCACGCTTTTAAAGTCTGCGTCGGACCAGCGGGATTTCATTCTAAGCTCCTGCAAAGCGGTGCGCGGCCGGTTCACGGCCGCGAAAAATGTCGGGCGCCCGGTCAGAGGCGCCGTTCGGTGGCGGCGTCGAAGATGTGGATCTTGTTTTCCGGGATCGAGAAGCGGACCTCGGTGCCCTCGTCGAAGCGGGCGGACTTGTCCACGATGGCGCTGAAGCCGCCGTCCGGGGTCTCGCAGAAAAGCTGGGCGTCGTGGCCAAGGCGTTCCAGCAGCCGGGTGGTGGCGGTGATGGGGCCGTCGGCATGGACGGTAAGATCGGTCGGGCGCAGGCCGCAGATGACCTGCTGGCCGGGCTTCACGCCGACATGGCGGCCCAGCGGCACCCGCCCGGCCGCGGTTTCGACGGCGGGCACGCCCTCGCCATGGACGACGATGCCGTTCAGGAAGTTGATGCCGGGGCTGCCGATGAAATCGGCGACATACTTGCTTTCGGGGCGGTCATAGACATCGTCGGGGCTGCCGATCTGTTCGATCTTGCCGGCGCGCATGACCACGATCTTGTCGGCCATGGTCATCGCCTCGATCTGGTCATGGGTGACATAGATCGTGGTCGTCTTCAGGCGGTTGTGAAGCTGGCGGATCTCGGTGCGCATATGGGCGCGCAGCTTGGCGTCCAGGTTCGACAGCGGCTCGTCGAACAGGAAGACCGAGGCGTCGCGCACCATGGCGCGGCCCATGGCAACGCGCTGGCGCTGGCCGCCCGACAGTTCCTTGGGATAGCGGTCCAGATAGGCGGTCAGGTTCAGCATCTCGGCGGCGCGGTCGACGCGGCGCTTGATCTCGTCCGGGGCGACCTTGGCGACCTCAAGGCTGAAGGCGATGTTGTCGCGCACCTTCATCGTCGGGTAAAGCGCGTAGTTCTGGAACACCATGGCGATGTCGCGGTCGCGCGGATGCACGTCGTTCACCCGCTTGCCGTCGATCAGCAGATCGCCCGCGCTGACATTTTCCAGCCCGGCGGTCATGCGCAGAAGCGTGGTCTTGCCGCAGCCCGAGGGGCCCAGCAGGACGACGAATTCATGGTCGTCGATGGAAAAGGAAATGTCGCGCATGACCTCGACGCTTCCATAGGACTTGCCGATGCGGCGGTATTCGACGGTTGCCATAAGGCTGTAACTCCATCCTTTGCGGCCGGGGGACCGGGCGACGCCCTGCGCGCCCGGGGGCCTGCGTTCAGTATTTCTGCCGTGTCGGCGTGATGACGATTTCCTGCACGATGGCGCGCTGGGGAAGCTGGTAGGCGTCAAGGATCAGCCCGGCCACGATATCGGCACCGATGCCGCCGCCGATGGCTTCCTTGTTGGCCTTGTAGGCGGCAAGGGTCTGCGGGTCGCGCACGCCGCCCAATACCTCGGTATCGATGATGCCGGGTGACAGGACGATGACGCGCACATCATGCGGCGCCAGATATTCGCGCAGGCTTTCCGAGACCGCATGAACAAAGAACTTGGTCCCGCAATAAACCGTGTGATCGGGGTAGACCTTGCGCCCCGCGATCGAGGACATCATCACCAGCGTGCCGTGCTTGCGTTCGATCATGCCGGCCATCACCGCATGGACGCTGTTCATCACGCCCTTGGTGTTGATGTCGATCATTTCGTCCCAGTCCTCGGGGGGCTGGGTGGCGATGTCGCCCAGCCGCGCGATGCCGGCATTGGCGAACATCATGTCGACGGGGCCGAACTTTGCCTCGGCCTCGGCGACGGCGCGGGCGATGGCCTCGCGGTCGCGGACATCGACCTTGGCCAGCACGGCGTCCGGCAGCCCCAGCGCCTCAAGCCGGTCAAGGCGGCGCGCCATCAGCAGCAGCGGATGCCCGGCGGCGGAAAAGGCGCGGGCGGTGGCCTCGCCAATGCCGGAACTTGCGCCGGTGATCGCGATAAGCGGTTTTTTCGTCATTCTTTTTCCCCTCCCTCAAGCCTTCGTGCCGGGCTGCGGCGGGTCGCCCCGCCACAGCCCTGTTTTCGATCAGCGATCAGCTTTTCATCACCGTTTCGACCTGCGCGGCGATATCGTCCATCGCCTCTTTGGCCGAGCCGTAGCCGCCGGCGAAATACTTGCCGAGCGAGACCGGGATGGTGTCGTTCGACAGCTGCGCCCATTGCGGCAGGTCGGGTTCCGAACCCATGTGCTTCGAGATGGTCTCGCGCACGACGGGCAGGTGACGGGTGGTGCCGGCGCCGACGCGGGCATTGGCCAGCACGCGCGGGTCGTCATAGACGGACGAGCGCGTCGGCCCGGTGCCGCCGCCCAGCGTGGTGATCAGCACCTGGGTATCGGCGCAGGTCGCCCATTGCATGAAGATCCATGCCGCATCGGCGTTCTTCGAGTAACGCGACACCGCCAGCGACGAGCCGCCCTGATGGCCGACGCCGGGGATCTCGCCGAAGCCGGTCTGCTCGACGGTGCGCAGCGAGGTGGCCTTGGGCGGCACCGCGACTTCGCACAGGCCCGAGACCTTGGTCTGGGTCGGGTCGTCGAAATAGGGGAAGAACTCGCCCCAGGACAGCATCGAGGCCGCGACGCCCTGCGCCACGGACTGGCCTTCGCCGTCCCAGGTCCAGCCGTCCACCCCCGGAGGCATGGTCTTTTTCAGCTTGTCCCAATAGGCCATCGCCTGGAGACCCGCCTCGTCATTGCCGGTGAACTTGCCGTCCTTGTTGAAGATCGAGCCGCCATGACCCCACAGCCACGCCGTCCAGTCGCATTCCAGCGAATAGTGGCCGGATTTCATCTGGCCGGTGGTGCCATAGACGTTCGGACCCATTTCTTTGGTGATGATTTCCGAGTTGGACAGCAACTCTTCCATCGTCTCGGGGGCTTTCAGGCCGAACTTGTCGTAGATGTCCTTGCGGTAGATCATGATGAAGATCGGGATGTCGTAGGGCACGCCCACCCAGCGGTCTTCGTATTTCGAGATCCCGTCGACCAGCGCCGGCAGGAAGTCGTCGATATTGTAGTTCGGCATCGCCAGATCGGGCTTGTCGGCGATCTGTTCGCGCGGGTCGAACACGTCCTGGCTGAAGGACGCCGCCCACGACTGGTCGATATAGTAAAGGTCATAGGTGCCCAGCGACGAGGCGACGTCCAGCGTCATCTTCTGCAGCACCTGCTCAAGCGGCAGGACCTCGATCTCGACCTTGATGCCGGTGGCGTCCTCGAAATACTTCTTGAGCTGGCTGTTGATCGCGTTCGAGGGCGGCGTCGATTCCGTCGCCAGCTTGATCGTGGTGCCGGCGAAGGGCTTGCCGACTTCCTTCAGCCAGGAAATGACCTCGGCCGAGGGCTCAAGCTTGTCCTGTGCATAGGCGGGGGTGATCAGGCCCATGCCGTTGCGCTTCATACCCATGCCCAGGACGCCTGCGCCCAGGCCCAGATAGCCGGCAGCGCGCAGGAACTCGCGCCGGCCCATCTGTCCCTTGACATACCGGTCAGTGACCGCGGCCAGATGGGCCTTGCGCTCACTATCCTTCATGAACCTCATATTCCTTCCTCCACTGTTGTCGGGCCTTGCCGGCCCACTCACGGATGCGGGATGCGCATCCTTACTGCTTCAGCGATCCCATGGTCAGGCCGCGCACCAGATGGCGCTGAACCAGCAGGATGACGATGAAGGCAGGCACGATGGCGGCAGCACCCAGCGCCGCCATATTCCCCCAGGCTGTGCCGATGGACGTGACAAAGGTCGATGACACGACGGGCACGGTCTTGATGTTGGTCTGCGTCAGGGTCAGCGAGAACAGGAACTCGGTCCAGCTGAAGATGAAGCACAGAACGGCCGAGGCAGCGATGCCGCCCTTGGCCATGGGCAGGACGATCCGGCGAAAGATCAGCCAGCGCGAGGCGCCGTCCAGCAGCGCGCTTTCGTCGATCTCGGCCGGGATGTCGTCGAAGAAGCTTTTCATCAGCAGGACCGCCAGCGGCAGGTTCATGACCGCATGGATCAGCACCAGCCCCGTATAGGTGTCCAGCAGCGAGAACTGCTTGAAGATGAAAAACATCGGGATGGCGACGGCGACCGGCGGCATCATCCGCGTGGACAGCACCCAGTTCACGAATTCATGCCGACCCGAAAAGCGCATCCGCGACAGCGCATAGGATGCCAGCGTCGCCACCGTGATCGCCAGCACCGTCGAAAGCGAGGCAACGACGATCGAATCCCACAGCCGCGGCGCCATGTAGAAGTTGCCGCCGCCGGGGTTCACCGACTGGTCGCCCAGCGTGATGCCGAACACCTTGCGGAAGTTGGTGAAGGTCGGCTCGAAGTCGAAGATGATCGGCGGCCAGTTGAAGATGTCCTTGCCGTTGCGGAAGGCCACCGAGGTCCAGAAGTAGATCGGAAAGAAGAACAGCCCGACGACGGTCCAGCCGATGATCGTGCGGATGATGTTCTGTTTGCGCGAATATGTCATCTTACCACCGGATTTTCGTGACTTTGATGAACAGGTTGGCCAGCGCCATCACCAGAAACAGGCTGACCAGCGACAAGGTGGCCCCATAACCCCATTTCAGGAAGCTGAAAGTCTGCTGCCAGGCATAAAGGCTGAGGGTATAGGTCGATGTCCCGGGCCCGCCCGAGGTCATCACGAAGACGTAGTCGAAGACCCGGAACAGGTCGATCCCGCGCAAAAGCACCGCGACGGCCAGCACCCGGCTCATCATCGGCAGGGTCAGGCGGCGGAACATCTGGAACGAGGACGCCCCGTCGATCATCGCCGCCTCATAGGGCTCGGACGGAAGCGAGCGCAGGCCGGCCAGGAAGATCAGCACCATGAAGGGCGTCCATTGCCAGACCTCGGCGATCAGCACGCCGGCAAGCGCGGTGGCCGAGGTGGCAAGGATCGGCGTCGTCTTGTCCAGCACGCCAAGGCTGTTCAGCACCCAGGTGAGCAGGCCGAATTGCGGGTCCTCCATCAGCATGTACATCATGCCGGCGATGGCGGGCGGGATCACCAGCGTCATCGACAGGACCGCGCGCAGGATGCCAAAGCCCGGCAGTTCCGCGTCCAGCAGCATGGCGATGCCAAGGCCAAGCGCGACCTCCAGCACCAGCGCCACGAAGAAATAGGTCAGCGTGACGCCCAGCGTGCTCCAGAAGCGGGTGTCGTGGATCAAGAGCTTCCAGTTGTCCAGCCCGACATAGGTCAGGCTGCGCTTCATCGGCACGAATTCATGGAAGCTGAGCCAGATGTTGTAAAACAGCGGGAAGATCGTGAAGACCACCAGCAGAGCCACCAGCGGCGCCAGCCATGGCACCGGCGAATCTGACACCGCGATGCGCTTCATATGCGCAACCGACATGTTATTTCCTCCCCTTTTTCCCCGCTTTTTCGGGGGTCATTGTCGTTCTTGCGCCCGGTTCTTCCTCCAAAAGCCGGGCTGCCGGATTGCCCTAGCCTGCTTGCAGTTCCCTTACAGGGGCGCGCAGGTGGCGGGTGGCCATCCAGCCGGCCAGGGTCGCGATTTCCTCGGCCGTCATGCGCAGGCCGGACTTCGTGCGTCTCCAGACGACGTCGCCGGCGGCGGCGGCATATTCGTGGTCCATCAGATAGGCGACCTCGGCCTCGGTCAGGTCGCCGCCGAATTGCCGGCCCAGATCGGTCCGGGTTCTGGCGCCCCCAAGGATGATACGCGTTTTCGTGCCATAGTGGCGAACATATCTTTCAGCCTCTGCGGGAGAAAGGAAAGAATATTCACGCATAAGTTCACGCGCCAGCGCGGCGGCGGTGCCGACGGGAAAATCGCCGCCGGGCAGGGCGGCGTTGGCCGTCCAGCCGGCACGCCCGGCGATCGCGGGAAATTCCGGGGCAAGCTTGGCCAGCACGTCCTCGGCCAGGCAGCGATAGGTGGTGATCTTGCCGCCAAAGACCGACAGCAGCGTTGCCTGTCCCGGCGCGCGGTCCAGCGCCAGCACATAGTCGCGCGTGGTTTCCTGCGCGCTGGAGGCGCCGTTGTCGTAAAGCGCGCGCACGCCCGAATAGGCCCAGCACAGGTCGGCATGGGTCAGGTCGCGGTTGAAATAGGACGAGGCCGCCTTCAGCAGATAGTCGGTCTCGGCCGGCGTGATCGCCACCGCGCCGGGATCGCCCTTGTAATCGGCGTCGGTGGTGCCGATCAGGGTGAAGTCGTTCTCATAGGGGATGGCAAAGAAGATGCGGCCATCGGGGTTCTGGAAGATGTAGCAGCGGTCATGCTCGTATAGCCTGCGCACCACGATATGCGAGCCCTGCACCAGCCGCACCGCACCCGGCGCCCTGATGCCGATGGTGTCCGAGATGACCCGGTCCACCCATGGCCCGGCGGCATTGACCAGCACCTTGCCGCGCACCTGCCGGACGGCGCCGGTCTCGTTGTCGCGCAGGGTGACGTTCCAGATGCCGTTTTCGCGCCGCGCGCCGGTGCATTCGGTGCGCGGCAGGATGGTGGCGCCGCGCGCCTCGGCATCGGCGGCGTTCAGCACCACCAGCCGGTTGTCCTGCACCCAGCAGTCGGAATATTCAAACCCCACGCCCGAGACATTGCGCAGCGGCCTGCCCACCGGGTCGCGCCTGAGCCGCAGCGTCTTCGTCGCCGGCAGCAGCTTGCGACCGCCCAGATGGTCATAGATGAACAGGCCCAGCCGCAGCATCCAGGCCGGGCGCAGCCCCTTGCGATGCGGCAGCACGAAGCGCAGCGGCCAGATGATATGGGGCGCGATGGCCCACAGCTTTTCACGCTCGGTCAGCGCATGGCGGACCAGCTTGAAGTCGTAATGTTCCAGATAGCGCAGCCCGCCATGGATCAGCTTGGTCGAGGCCGAGGACGTGGCCGAGCCCAGATCGGCCTTGTCGCACAAAAGGACCGACATGCCGCGTCCCGCCGCGTCGCGGGCAATCCCGCAGCCATTGACGCCGCCGCCGATGATGACGAGGTCATGGACGATATCCCGTTTCATGTGCGGCTCTCGTTGTGACCGGCAAGAATGCGTTCTGCGACTTCGACAAAGCCGTAGCCGCCCTCGGCATTGGTGACATAGGCCGGTTCGGCCTCGATCCGGCCGCGGAAGGCCAGCACATTGGCGACGCCGCAGGCATTCGGGAAGAACCCGAACATCGGCGCGTCATTGGGGCTGTCGCCGACGAATGCCGCCGCCGCGCCGTCCTTGTCCACGTCAAGCCCCAGCACCTCGGCGGCAAAGCGGCGGGTCATGGTCAGCTTGTCATAGTCGCCATACCAGCCGTTGACATGGATGGACGAAACCTTGGCCACCGCGCCCTCTTCCTCGAAGATCCGCTTGATGCGGTCGACTTCGGCGGCGGGCAGGGCGGGCACGTCCTCGCAGAAATCGACGGCCAGATCGGCCTCGCGGTAAAGCTGGTCGGCCGAGATGGCGGCGCCGGGCACTTCGGCCAGAACGCGGGCGCGGATATGCTTCAGGCGCTCGCGGCCCTCGGCGCGGACATTTTCGGGCAGGGAAAAGACGCGCCGCATCCGCCGCGTCTTTTCGTCATACGAGAAATAGAATGCGCCGTTTTCGCCGACGACGCCGGCCACCGGCCACATGCGGGCGATCATGTCGCACCAGCCCGCCGGGCGCCCGGTGATCGGGGCGACGGCGATGCCGGCGGCGGCCAGGTCCTCAAGCGCCTGATAGGCGCAGGCGGGCAGGCGGCCTTCATGGGTCAGCGTGTCGTCGATATCGCAAAAGACGACACGGATGCCAGCGGCGGTGGCAAGCGGCATTTCGGAAAGCGGGCGCATCGGGATCACACCTCGGAGGCGGCGAAGTCGTCCAGCAGGCCGGCATCGGCCGCCAGGTCAAGGAACGAGTAGCGGTTGCGCATCTCGCGGCAATGGACGACCGCCTCGCGGTAAAGATCGACCGGAACGCCCAGATCGCCCGCGGTCAGCGGCCCGCCCGCGGCGCGCAGCAGGCGCGTCATCTCATCGACGGGGATGATGAACTGCGCCAGTTCGCGCCGCAGCTCCGGCCAGATCTGCTGCAGACGCTCGTTCAGCACGGCGGTGCCGGCCTCGTCAAAGACCTTGGGCTGGATTTCGGTCCAGCATTGTCCCGCGACCTCGGCGCCCATGCGGCGGGCCATGCCGTCGCGGTCAAGGCGGGTCGGGCGCAGCACGGGCGCGGTTTCGGATGCCAGCATCTGCGCTTGCAGGCGGCCCATGGTCAGCACGCCGACGCCGACCTGCTGGCCGTGCAGCGTGCCGGGGTGGCGCTCGCCCGCGAAGCAGTCGATGTAATGCGAAATCTGATGTTCGCCCATCGAGCCGTGATTCGACGTGCCGGTGAACGAGACGCCCAGCCCGCACAGTGTCAGGACGCGGTGCAGATAGCCGTTGGCGGCAATGTCGCCCGCGGCGATGCCGGCGGCGCGCGCGTTCAGTTCACGCTCGTCCTCTTCCTGGATGACAAAGGGGACGGTGCTGTAATAGGTGCCCAGCAGCCGGTGCGACATCCACCAGTCCACCTGTGCGACCGACCGCACAAGGCAATCGGCAAAGCCCGAGGCCGACAGGTGGCGCGGCGCATCCGCCTGCACCTTCAGATCGACGAAAAAGCCCGAGGGCGCCTGCGAGGGCAGCGACACCTTGAGTCCGCTTTCCAGCGTGATCGAAGCCGTGGTCGAGGTATAGCCGTTCATCGAGGCGGCAGTGCCGAAGACGCAATATTTGCGGCCCTGACGCCCGGTGACGAATTTGCACAGGTCGTTGACGGTGCCCGAACCCACCGCGACCACGGCGCGGTCGTCGCTGAGCTTTTCGCCAAGCGCGACGACCTGCGCCATGTCGGCATGGGGGTGGTCCAGAATCACGGTATCGACCGGCCCCAGCTTGCCAAGCGCCTTGACCACCCGCGCGCCCATCGCGTCATAGGTCGCGGCATCGGCCACGACGCGGAAGCTGTCGCCAAGGTTCAGGGCCGCGACCAGATCGGCCTCGCGCCCGTCAAGGCTTTCGTCGATGACGATGGAATCATAGGGGACCGAGGCAAGCTGCCCTGTCTCGGGGTTGGTCCAGTGCCCGGAAACGATGTCGCCGATCAGTTCAGTCCAGCCTTTTGCCGGTCCTTCGGTCTTTTGCACGTCAGTCATCCCCTTACCCGTAATTCCGTTGGGTCATCCTCATGCCGATACATATGTTACCGCCCAATATCATCTGTCAATGCAAATGATGCGGAGTGTTGACAAATGTAAGGTGCAGCCCCTAGCCTTGGGAAACGGGGGGCGGTTCACCAAGGGCAGGCCAAGGGCAGACATGGACACCGCAGGCGCAGTTCCGATCGAATTCGACGATGCCGTGATGTGGGCGGCGTGGCTTTATTATGCCGACCAGATGACGCAGAGCGAAATCGCCGACCGGCTGAACGTGTCGCGGGCGACCATCGTGAAATATCTGCAGGACGCGCGGGACCGCGGCATCGTCAATATCAGCATCAGCCCGCTGGCAAATGCGCGCACCTCGGTCGCGCGGCGGCTGATGCAGCGATTCGGGCTGGCGGGTGCTTTCGTCATCCCTCCGAACGAGGACGTGTCCCTGACCCGCCGTCTTGGCGCGGCGGGCGCGCGCGTGCTGGCCGACCAGATCGAGGACGGCGACACCATCGGCGTCGCCTGGGGCAAGACCGTGCTGTCGGTGGCGGCGCAGATCGCCATGAACCGGCCGGTGCGCGACCTGACGGTGGTGCAGGTCTCTGGCAGTTCGACCGGGGCGCCGGATTTCTCGCCCGAGCTTTGCACCTCGCTGATGGCGGGGCGCATCAATGCGCGCTGCGTCAACCTGCTGGCGCCGGCGGTGCTGTCCACGCCCGAACTGCGCGCCATGCTGCTGGACGAGCCGGTGCTGCAACGCCAGTTCGAGCTGATCCATCGCACCAACCGCATCCTGTTCGGCGTCGGCGATATCGGCGAGCGGGCAACGGTGCGCATCTCGGGCCTGTGCACGGGGCCGGAACTGGACGACTATCTGGCCCGCGGCGCCGAAGCCGTCATCATCGGCCGCTTCATCGACGCGAACGGCACGCCCCTTGGCGGCGATCATGACAGCCGCATGGTCGGCATCTCGCTGGAGGAGCTTAAGAACGTGCCGGGCCGGATCTGCGTGGCGGCTGGCCTGTCCAAGATCGCGGCGATCCGCGCCACGCTTGGCGCGCATTACGCCACGCATTTCGTCACCGACCTTGAAACGGCCGAGGCGCTCTTGGCCGAATGATCCTGTCGCAAGCGGAGGACTTGCATGACCGACACCGAACGCCTTGTCATCGGCATCGATTCATCGACCCAATCGGTCAAGGCGATCGCCTGGAGCCGGGACGGCACCCCCATGGCCGAGGGGCGTGCCACCCATGACATCCATGTTCCCAGCCCCCTGATCGCCGAACAGGACGCCCGCCAATGGTGGAGCGCCGCGCAAGAGGCGCTGCGCCAGTTGACCGCGCAGATCGACATGGCGCGGGTGGATGCAATGGCGATTTCCAACCAGCGCGAAACCATGGTGCTGACCGATGCCGGGGGCGATCCGATCGCCCCCGCGACCGTCTGGCTGGACCGGCGGTCGCGCGATGCGGTGGACATGCTTGCGGCCGAGGTGGGGCGCGACCGGCTGCACCAGATCACCGGCAAGCCCGTCGACACCATTCCCTGCGTCTATCGCCTGCGCCACTTCCGCGCCCATACGCCAGAGCTGCTGGACCGGGCCGCGCATGTCTATTCGGTGCATGATTTCCTGACCCGCAAGCTGACCGGCACCGCCTCGGCCTCGTGGACCAGCGCCGATCCCTTTGGCCTGTTCGATATCGCCGCAAAGCAATGGTCGCCCGAGATCCTTGCCGCGCTTGGCGTGCCGGTGACGAAACTGCCGCCGGCGCACCGGCCGGGCAGCCGCATCGGGTCGGTGACTGCCGGGGCCGCGGCCGCGACGGGGCTGCCGCAGGGGCTGGCGGTCTTTGCCGCGGGCGGCGACGGGCATTGCGCGGGGCTTGGCTCGGGCGTGATCGCGCCGGGGACGATGTATCTGAACCTTGGCACGGCGCTGGTCGCCGGGGCCTGGTCGCCCAATCCCGAACTGAGCAGCTATTGGCGGACGCTGACCTCGCCCACCGGCGAGGGGTATATCCTTGAAACCGCGCAGCGCGGCGGCGCCTATTTCGTCAACTGGCTGGTCGATACCTTTGCCGGCGGGCGCAGCGATCCGGCGGTGTTCGCGCGCCTGACCGAGGCGGCGGCGAACCTGCCGGTGGGGTCCGAGGGCGTGCTGGTCTGCTCATATCTTCTGGGTTGCATGGACCCGCATTGGGACGGCGATGCCCGCGCCACCTTTACCGGCATGGGCCCCGATACCGGCATGGGCCATCTTTACCGCGCCAGCCTTGAGGCGATCACCCTGGAATATGCCCGCGCGCTGGCGCAGATGCGCGCGGCGGGCGTGCGCATCGACCGCATCACCACCATCGGCGGCGGCGCGCAAAGCAAGCTGTGGCTGCGCATGATCGCCGATGCGACGGGAACGCCCGTGCAATGCGGCCTGTCGAACGAGGCCTCGGCCCTTGGTGCGGGGATGACGGCGGCGGTTGGGGCGGGCTGGTATGCGGGCTTTGCCGAGGCGGTCGCGGCCATGTCGCGCGTCGCCGACACCACCATGCCCGACCCGGGCGCCGGCGGGGCATGGGCCGACCTGTCGCGGCGGCAGGCGCAGGTCTATCAGGCCAATCGCGGCCTTTACTGACTGTTTGCGCCGGGGGCGAGCGCCCCCCGCGCTAATGCCCGGCGATCAGTTGATAGCCGGGATGAAAGGCCAGCCGGACCGAGGTGATCGCGCCAAGGTCGTTGAAGGTCGTCCGTTGCAGGATCAGCAGCGCGGTGCCGGGCTTCGTCTCAAGCAGGCGGGCATCGCGGGCATTGGCGTTTTCCGCCGAAAAGGCGATGTCGGCATGCAGCCAGGGATAATGCCTGACCAGCCATTCATTGGCGTTGATGCGCTGGAAATCGACATTGCCGACGCCCGGGGCGGCCTCGGGGTTGATCCAGCGGTCCTCGACCAGAAACGGGCGGTCGTCGCCGTAATGGACGGTGCGCAGGCGGACCAGCGGCACGCCTTCGGCCAGTGCCATGCGCGCGGCGACCTCGGCCGGGGCGGGGCCGCGTTTCTGGGCGATCAGGCGGTGGCTGTATTCCAGCCCCGCGCCCTCGATCTGTTCGCGCACGATGGGAATGGTCAGCGTGGTCTTGCGCGCGGGGTTCACGGTGACATGGGTGCCCGCGCGGCGCTTGCGGTCCAGAAGCCCTTCCTCGGCCAGCAGTTGCAGCGCCTTGTTCACCGTGGCGCGGGCGACGCCGAATTCGACGGCCAGTTCCGCCTCGTCCGGGATGCGGTCGCCCTGACGCCATTCGCGGTCGACGATGCGGCGGCGCACTTCGCTGGTGATGGCCTGGGCCTTCGAGGGCTGGGCGGTTTTCTCGGTCACATGCGGTCCTGAATGCGGGCGATGGTGCCCAGATAATCGCCGATGATGCGGTCGTGGTCGATATGGCGGCCATCCTTGACGACATGGCGGCCCGCCGACCAGACCTCGCGCACCAGCCTGTCGTCGCCGGCAAAGATCAGGCTGTCCAGCATCTGGTCGCCCGCGCGCCCGGCCATGACCGGGTTGGCGGTGTCGATGCCGATCAGATCGGCCCAAAGCCCCGGGCGGATCGCGCCGGTCTCGCGGCCGGCGGCGGTGGCGCCGCCGTCCAGCCCCGCCTCATAGATCACCCGCCCGGTCGAGCGGTCGGGCGTGGCAAGGATGGCGCGGCCGCGGTCGCGCAGGCGCTGGCTGTATTCCAGCGTCCGCAACTCCTCGGTCAGCGAGATGCGGATATTGCTGTCCGAGCCAAAGCCCAGACGCCCGCCGGCCTCGGTCCAGACGGTGCCGTTGAAGATGCCGTCGCCAAGGCTTGATTCGGTGATCGGGCACAGGCCCGCGACCGCGCCGGTGGCGGCAAGGCGCCGGGTCTCGTCCCCGGTCATGTGGGTCAGGTGGATCAGCGTCCAGCGGCGGTCGGGGGCAAAGTTGTCCAGCAGCCATTCGACCGGGCGGCGGCCATAGGCGGCGCTGATCTCGTCGATCTCGGGGATCTGCTCGGCCAGATGCATGTGCAGCGGGCGCGAGGGGCGCAGATCGACGCAGGCCGCCAGCCCCTCGGGCGAGACGGCGCGCAGCGAATGCGGCGCGATGCCGATGCCGGCGTCGGGGGGCAGGGCGGCCAGCGCGGCCTCGGCCCCCTCGACCAGCCGGGCGAATTCCGCAGGCGTGGTGCCAAAGCGGTTCTGGCCCGGCGCCAGTGCGCGGCGGTCGGTGCCGCCGAACTGGTAATGCACGGGCAGCAGCGTCAGGCCGATGCCGGTGCGGGCGCTGGCGGCGGCGATGCGGGCCGACATCTCGGCGATATTGTCGTAATGGCCGCCGCCGGGGCGGTGATGCAGATAGTGGAACTCGACATTGCTGGCATAGCCCGCCTCAAGCATTTCCATCTGCACAAGGGCGGCGATGGCCTCGACATCGTCGGGCGTCAGGTGGTCGAGAAAGCGATACATGATCTGCCGCCAGGTCCAGAAGGTGTCGCGCGGCTCGGGGCCCTTGGCTTCGGAGAGGCCGGCCATGGCGCGCTGGAAGGCGTGGCTGTGCAGGTTCGCCATGGCGGGCAGCAGCAGCCCGACCCGCTGGCCCTGCGGCGCGGCGCCGGGGCGCACATCGGCGATTCGCCCCTGATCCAGCGTCACGCCGACATTTTCCGCCCAGCCGCCGGGCAACAAGGCCCGCTCTGCCCAGATCTGCACCATTATCGTCCCCTTGGATGCGAAAATAAGTTTAGACATAGAGTTTCATTAAGTATAGACATAGACGCAACGAGAAATCAATCCGGAGCTTTGCCTATGCTGGTCCTGACCAATGCGCAAATCGCCAGAATGGATGCAGAATCAGGCGGATACGGCCTGATTCAGGGTGGTGCGCTGGTTCTGAACGGCGACCGAATCGCCTGGGTCGGCGCGGAATCGGATCTACCTGCGGAATATGGCGCGGTGCATCGTCACGACCTGGGCGGGCGTCTGGTGACGCCGGGGCTGGTCGATTGCCATACGCATATCGTCTTTGGCGGCGACCGCGCCCGCGAATTCGAGATGCGGCTGGAAGGCGCCGGCTATGAGGAGATCGCGCGCGCGGGCGGTGGCATCCTGTCCTCGGTCCGGGCGACCCGCGACGCGGACGAGGCCGAGCTGCTGGCCCGTGCGCTCAAGCGCGTCGATCACCTGCTGGCCGAGGGCGTCACCACGCTGGAAATCAAGTCCGGCTATGGGCTGGATATCGCCTCCGAACTGAAGATGCTGCGCGTCGCCCGCCTGATCGGCGAGATGCGCCCCGTCCATGTCCGCACCACCTGGCTGGCCGCCCATGCGCTGCCGCCGGAATATGCCGGCGACCGCGCCGGCTATATCCGTGACGTGGTGATCGCCGGGATGGAGGCGGGGCACGCCGAGGACCTGATCGACGCCGTCGACGGTTTCTGCGAGGGCATCGCCTTTTCGCGCGACGAGATGGCGGCGATCTTTGATCATGCCAGGCGGCTGGGCCTGCCGGTGAAACTGCATGCCGAACAGCTTTCCGACCTGCATGGCGCGGCGATGGCGGCCGAACATGGCGCGCTGTCGGCCGACCATCTGGAATGGCTGGGGCAGGACGGCATCGACGCGATGGCGGCCTCGGGGACGGTGGCGGTGCTGCTGCCCGGCGCCTTCTATACGCTGCGCGAGACGCAATACCCGCCGGTGCAGGCGCTGCGCGATGCGGGCGTGCCCATCGCGCTGGCCACCGACTGCAACCCCGGCACCTCGCCCCTGACATCGCTTCTGCTGACGATGAACATGGGGGCGACGCTGTTTCGCATGACCCCCGCCGAATGCCTGACCGGCGTCACCCGCCACGCGGCGGCGGCACTGGGTCTGGCCGATCGCGGCACCCTTGCCCCGGACATGCGCGCCGATCTGGCGATCTGGGACGCCCAACACCCGGCCGAGCTGACCTATCGCATCGGCTTCAACCCCCTTCATGCCCGCATCGTCGGAGGCGAATTTGTCTGAACTGATCCTGACCCCCGGGGAAACCACCCTTGCCGAACTTGAACAGGTCTGGCGCAAGCGGCTGGCCGTGCGGCTGGCCGACAGCGCCCGGCCCGGCATCGCCGCATCCGCCGCGCGCATTCAGGCCGCCGTCGATGGCGATGCCGCCGTTTATGGCGTGAACACGGGTTTTGGCAAACTGGCCTCGATCAAGATCGCGCCCGGCGATACCGCGACCTTGCAGCGCAACCTGATCCTGTCGCATTGCTGCGGCGTGGGCGAGCCGGTCGAGGCCGAAACCGTCCGCCTGATCATGGTGTTGAAGCTGTTGTCGCTGGGCCGCGGCGCATCGGGCGTCCGCCCCGAAGTCATCGACCTGATCGAGGGTATGCTGGCCCGCGGCGTCCTGCCGGTGATCCCGTCGCAGGGCTCGGTCGGGGCCTCGGGCGATCTGGCGCCGCTGGCGCATATGGCCGCCGCCATGCTGGGCGAGGGGCGCGCGACCTATCAGGGCCGCGAGATGCCCGCCGCCGACGCGCTGGCCGCCGCCGGGCTGAAGCCGGTGGTCCTGGCCGCGAAAGAGGGGCTGGGCCTGATCAACGGCACGCAGGTTTCCACCGCCTTCGCGCTGGCGGGGCTGTTCGACGCCTTCGCCTCGGCGCGGGCGGCGCTGGTCACCTCGGCCCTGTCGACGGACGCGATCATGGGCTCGACCGCGCCCTTCCTTGAGGAAATCCATACGCTGCGCGGCCATCGCGGCCAGATCCTTGCCGCCCGCGTCATTCGCGACCTGATGGCCGGCTCGGAAATCCGCGAAAGCCACCGCGAGGGCGATGCCCGCGTGCAGGACCCCTATTGCATCCGCTGCCAGCCGCAGGTGACGGGCGCCTGCATCGATCTGCTGGCGCAGGCCGGCCGCACGCTGGAGATCGAGGCGAATGCCGCGACCGACAACCCGCTGGTGCTGACCGCCTCGGACCAGATCGTGTCGGGCGGCAACTTCCACGCCGAGCCGGTGGCATTCGCCGCCGACCAGATCGCGTTGGCCATTGCCGAGATCGGCGCCATCTCGCAGCGCCGCATCGCGCTGATGGTGGACCCCGCGCTGAGCCACGACCTGCCGCCCTTCCTGACCCCCGATCCGGGCCTGAACAGCGGCCTGATGATCGCCGAGGTCACCAGCGCCGCATTGATGAGCGAGAACAAGCATCTGGCGACGCCCTGCAGCACGGATTCGACCCCGACCAGCGCCAATCAGGAAGATCACGTCAGCATGGCCGCCCATGGCGCCCGCCGGCTGAAGCGGATGAACGCCAACCTTGCGCATATCCTGGGGATCGAGGCGCTTTGCGCCGTGGCCGGCGTCGAATTCCGCGCGCCGCTGAAGACGTCCGAGACGCTTCAGGCGGTGATCGCGCGCCTGCGCGAGACCGTGCCGCCGCTGGAGCAGGACCGCTATCTTGCCCCCGACCTGACCGAGGCCGCGAACCTTGTCCGCGAGGGCGAGCTGACCGCCGCCGTCGCGCCGGGCATCCTGGACGAGGTGCGGGCATGATCCCGGTCGAGGTTACCCCCGGCGACAGCCCGGTCATTCTGGGGCTGCCCCATACCGGCACATGGCTGCCCGACGACATCCGCGCGCGGCTGAACGCGCGCGGGCAGGTGCTGGCCGATACCGACTGGCATATCGAGCGGCTTTACGACGGGCTGCTGCCCGGCGCGACCACGGTCCGGGCGACCTTTCACCGCTATGTCATCGACGCCAATCGCGGCGCCGACGACGCGAGCCTTTATCCCGGCCAGAACACCACGGGGCTGGTGCCGCTGACCGATTTCGACGGCGAGGCGATCTGGCTGACGGAACCCGATGCCGCGGATATCGCGCATCGCAAGGCGCAGTTCCACGCCCCCTATCACGCCGCGCTGGCGGCCGAGGTGGCGCGGGTGCGCGCCCGTCACGGCGTGGCGATCCTTTATGACTGCCACTCGATCCGTAGCCATATCCCGTTCCTGTTCCCCGGCACGCTGCCCGATTTCAACGTCGGCACCAATCTGGGCACCACCTGCGACCCGCGGATCGAGGCGGCGGTCTACGATCTTTGCATGGCCTCGGGGCGGACGCATGTGCTGAACGGCCGCTTCAAGGGCGGCTGGACGACGCGCCATTACGGCCAGCCCGGCACCGGCGTCCACGCCATCCAGATGGAACTGGCGCAATCGACGCATCTTTCGACCGAAGTGCCGCCCTTTGCCTATGACGATGCCAAGGCCGAGGCGCTGCGCGTCACGCTGCGGGCCATTCTTGAACGCCTTGCCGCCCTTGCGCCGGAGATCCGTGCATGAAGCCCCTTGACGGGATCAGGGTGCTGGACCTGTCGCGGGTGCTGGCCGGGCCCTATGCCACGGCGCTGATGGCCGATCTGGGCGCCGAGATCATCAAGATCGAGCCGCCGCAGGGCGACGATTACCGCCATATCGGCCCGTTTCTGGACGGGGAAAGCGCGCTTTTCACGCTGAACAATCGCGGCAAGCAAAGCCTTGCGCTGGATCTGAAGGACCCCGCGCATCTGCATCTGGCCCAGGCCATTGCCGCCCGCGTCGATGTGGTGGTGGAAAACTTCCGCCCCGGCGTGGCCGCGCGGCTGGGCCTTGGCGCCGAGACGCTGCGGGCGGCCAATCCCGGGCTGATCTATTGCTCGATCTCGGGCTTTGGCCAGCAGGGGCCGTTCCGCGACCTGCCGGCCTATGATCTGGTCGTGCAGGCCATGTCCGGGCTGATGGCCGGCACCGGCGAAGAGGGCGGCGCACCCCTGAAGACCGGCGAAAGCGTGGCCGACCTGATCGCCGGGCTGTTCGCGAGCTGGTCGATCATGGCGGCGCTGGTGCAGCGCGGGCGGAGCGGGGAGGGGGCGACGCTGGACGTCGCCATGTACGACGCGCTGTTTTCCATGCTGACCACCAGCCATGCGCTGCATTTCTATGCCGGGCAGGTGCCGCAGCGGGTCGGAAACCGCCACCCCCTGTCGACGCCCTTCGGCTGCTTTGCGACGCGCGACGGGCAGGTGGTGATCGCGGTCCTTAGCGGCCGGCAATTCGCCACGCTTGCGGCGCTGATCGGCGCGCCGGGGGCCGCGGACGATCCGCGCTTTGCCAGCGACGAGATGCGCACCGCGCATGAACCGGCGCTGAAGGCGCTGATCGAGGCATGGTCCCTTGGCCTGACCACGGATGAGGCCGTCGCCGCCCTGACCGCCGCGGGCCTGCCGACCGCGCCGATCTGGGATATCGCCCAGGCGGCGGATAACGAACACACGCAGGCGCGCGGCCTTGTCAGCCAGTTGCCGCACGCCACCCTTGGCATGGCCCCCAGCGTCGGCCAGCCGGTGCGCTTTGACGGCGAAAAGCCGGTGGCGGCGACATCCGCCCCGCAACTGGGCGGCGATCTGGCGGCGGTGCTGCGCCGGCTTGGACTGGAGGAAATGGCATGATGGACGACTGGCCCATGCTGGCCGAGGAAGAGCGGCTCTTCTGCGACGTGCTGACCCGCATCTGCGCCAATGAGATCGCGCCGAAGGCCGCCCGGACCGACGAGGATGCGACCTTCGTCCGCGACCAGCTTGCCGTTCTGGGAGAGGCCGGCATGATGGGCGCGAACCTGCCCGAGGATTACGACGGCAGCGGCATTTCCGCGCCCGCGCTGTTGCGGGCGGTGGCGATCGTGGCGGGGGCCTGCGGCTCGACCGCCTCGGCGCTGACCGCGCATTATCTGGCCACCGATTCCATCCTGATCGGCGGGACCGAGGCGCAGCGCCGGGAATGGCTGCCGCGGGCCGCGACCGGTGCCGCGCTGGGGGCATTCGCCCTGACCGAGCCGACCGCCGGTTCCGACCCCGCCGACATGAAGACCCGCGCGCGGCGTACCGATACGGGCTGGCACCTGAAGGGCACGAAATGCTTCATCTCGAACGGGGGCGAGGCGGATTTCATCGTGGTCTATGCCGTGACCGACCCGGACAAGGCGCATCGCGGCATCTCGGCCTTCATCCTGCCCAGAGGCACGCCGGGGCTGGAACCCGGCCCGGCCGAGCGCACGATGGGGCTGAAGGGCGGCCATGTCTTTACCCTGAACATCGACTGCCAGCTGCCCGCCGACGCCGTTCTTGGCGATGAGGGCAAGGGCTTTCGCACCGCCATGCAGGTTCTGGACAATGGCCGGATCGAGGTCGCGGCCCAGTGCCTTGGCCTTGCCGGCGCGGCGATGGAGGCCGCCATCGCCTATGCGAAGGACCGCGTGATCGGCGGGCAGGCGCTGACCGACCGGCAGGGCATCCGCTGGATGATCGCCGATATGGGCGTGGCCTACCGGCAGGCGCTGCTGATCGCGCAGGATGCCGCGCGCCAGCGGCAGGCGGCGCATGAGGGCACCGGCGGGCGCTTCTCGCTGGCGGCGGCCATGGCCAAGCTGGCGGCTTCCGAAGCGGCGGGCCGCATCGCCGATACCGCGCTGCAACTGCATGGCGGCTATGGCTATACCCGCGACTTCCCCGTTGAGCGCATCAACCGCGACCTGCGGATCATGCGCATCTACGAAGGCTCCAGCGAAATTCAACGCAACATCATTTCCGGCAATATGCTGGCCTGAGCGAGGCACAACATGGACAATCCCCGTCACAACACCCGCGACATCTATCCCGCCACCGGCACCGAGATCACCGCGAAAAGCTGGCTGACCGAGGCGCCGATGCGGATGCTGATGAACAACCTGCATCCCGACGTGGCCGAGAACCCGCATGAACTGGTGGTCTATGGCGGCATCGGCCGCGCCGCCCGGACGTGGAAGGATTTCGACCTGATCGTCGACAGCCTGAAGGCGCTTGAGGACGACCAGACCCTGCTGGTCCAGTCCGGCAAGCCCGTCGGCGTCTTTCGCACCCACAAGGACGCCCCGCGCGTGCTGATCGCCAACTCGAACCTGGTGCCGCATTGGGCGACCTGGGACCATTTCAACGAGCTGGATAAGAAGGGGCTGGCCATGTACGGCCAGATGACCGCCGGCTCGTGGATCTATATCGGGTCGCAGGGCATCGTGCAGGGCACCTATGAGACCTTCGTCGAGGCCGGGCGCCAGCATTACGGCGGCAGCCTGAAGGGCAAGTGGATCCTGACCGGCGGCCTTGGCGGCATGGGCGGCGCCCAGCCTCTGGCGGCGGTCATGGCCGGGGCCTGCTGCCTGGCCGTCGAATGCGACGAGACCCGCGCCGATTTCCGTCTGCGCACCCGCTATGTCGACGAAAAGACCCACAGCCTTGACGAGGCCCTGGCGATGATCGAGCGCTGGACCAAGGCCGGCGAGGCGAAATCCGTGGCGCTGATCGGCAATGCCGCCGAGGTCTTCCCCGAACTGGTGCGCCGGGCCGAGGCCGGCGGCATCCGCCCCGATATCGTCACCGACCAGACCAGCGCCCATGACCCGGTCCACGGCTATCTGCCCGAAGGCTGGACCGTCGCCGAATGGCGCGCCAAGCAGGAAACCGACCCCAAGGCCGTGGCCGCCGCGGCGAAGAAATCGATGCGCAAGCAGGTCGAGGCGATGGTCGCCTTCGCCGACATGGGCATCCCCACGGTCGATTACGGCAACAATATCCGCCAGATGGCGCTGGAAGAAGGGTTCGAGCGCGCCTTTGCCTTCCCGGGCTTTGTCCCCGCCTATATCCGGCCGCTCTTTTGCAAGGGCATCGGCCCGTTCCGTTGGGCGGCGCTGTCGGGCGACCCCGAGGACATCTACAAGACCGACCAGAAGGTGAAGGAACTGATCGACGACCCGCATCTGCACAACTGGCTGGACATGGCGCGCGAGCGCATCAGCTTCCAGGGCCTGCCGGCGCGGATCTGCTGGGTCGGCCTTGGCCTGCGCGACAAGCTGGGCCTCGCCTTCAACGAGATGGTCAGGAACGGTGAGTTGAAGGCCCCCATCGTCATCGGCCGCGACCATCTGGACAGCGGCAGCGTCGCCAGCCCCAACCGGGAAACCGAGGCGATGCAGGACGGCAGTGACGCCGTCAGCGACTGGCCGCTCTTGAACGCGCTCTTGAACACCGCCTCGGGCGCCACCTGGGTCAGCCTGCATCACGGCGGCGGCGTCGGCATGGGCTTTTCCCAGCACTCGGGCATGGTGATCTGCTGCGACGGCTCGGAAGATGCCGACCGCCGGATCGCGCGCGTCCTTTGGAACGACCCGGCCACCGGCGTCATGCGGCACGCGGATGCGGGCTATCAGATCGCGCTGGACTGCGCGCGCGAGCATGGCTTGAACTTGCCCGGGATTCTCTGATCCAAAGGGGGGGTCGCGCAACGCATCGCGGCCCCCCGGATATCGTCAGACAGGAGGAACGACATGACTATCCATACCAGCTTCAAGGCCGCGCTGTTCGGTCTTGCCGCGCTTGGGCTTGGCACGGCGGCCCAGGCCGACCAGCTTGCCGATATCAAGGCCGCGGGCAAGATCGTCACCGCCACCGACATGCACTATGCGCCCTTCGACATGCTGAACAACGGCACCTATGAGGGCATCACCAAGGATCTGTTCGACGAGGTCAGCAAGGAAATCGGCGCCGAGCCGGTCTATCAGGACATTCCCTGGACCGCCGAACTGCCGGGCCTTGAGGTGAAGAAGTTCGACATCGTCATCGCCCCCGTGACCATCACGCCCGAGCGGCTTGAGCGTTACACCTTTACCCTGCCGATCGCCGACGCCACCGTGTCGCTGGTCAAGGCCGCCGCCAATGCCGACGTGAACAAGCCCGAGGACATCAAGGGCAAGACCGTCGGAGTCCAGCAGGGCACCGCGCAGTTCAAGCAGCTTGAGGCCTATGGCGAAAAGCTGGGCGGCGTGACCATCAAGGAATACGGCACCACCGACGAGGCATATGCCGACCTTGCCGCCGGCCGTCTTGATGCCGTGGCCGGTTCGCTGCCGAACCTGACCTATCTGGTCAAGAACCGCCCCGAGACCTTTGCCCTTCTGAACCCCGCCCAGTTCGGCGAGCCGAAATACTTCGCCTGGGTGCTGCGCAAGGATGCCGACAGCGAAACCTTCGCCAAGGCCATCAACGACGCGCTGCTGAAGATGACCGATGACGGCCGCGTCAAGGCGATTCAGGAAAAATGGCTGGGCACCGCGGTCGAACTGCCGCGCGAAGTCCCGACGAAATAAGTCTCCGGGCGGGCGGGGCCGGTCCCCGCCCGCGCATCCTTTCGACCGTCACCCTGATCCGAGGCCTGCATGTTTTCGATCCCGGTCTTCGTCGATAGTTTCTGGCCGCTCATGTGGGCGGCGCGGAATACGCTGCTGATCTCGGTCCTGGGGATCGCGCTGGGGCTGGTCATCGGCACGCTGATCTGCGCGGCCAGGCTGTCGCCCTATGCCGCGCTGCGCCGCTTTGCCGCCGTCTGGGTCAGCTTCCTGCGCGGCGTGCCGCTGCTGGTCCAGCTTCTGGTCTTTTACTATACGCTGCCGGTGATCGGGCTGGACGTGCCGGCCTTTTTCGCCGCCATCGTCACCGTCGGCATCTGCGCCAGCGCCTATATCAGCGAAATCTGGCGCGGCGCCATCGCCGCCCTGCCGAAAGGCCAGGCCGAGGCCGCCATCGCCATCGGCATGTCGCCCCTTGATGTCTGGCGCCGGGTGATCCTGCCGCAGGCCTTCACCATGTCGCTGCCGGCGCTGATCAACGAACTGATCCTGCTGGTCAAGGCGTCGTCGCTGGTCTCGGTCGTCGGCATCATGGAGGTGACGCGCGCCAGTCAGGCGCAGGCCGCCACCACCTTCCGCCCGCTTGAGGTCTATCTGGCGGCGGCCTGCATCTATCTGATGATCAATCTCTGCCTTGCGGTGCTGGGGCGTTACCTTGAACACAGGACGGCCGTGTGATGGATACCAACCTGATCGGACAATACGGCCCGGCGCTGCTTGCGGGCTTTGGCGTCACCATCCTGTGCTGGCTGTTCGGCACCGTCTTCGGCATGGCGCTGGGGCTGCTGATCGCGCTGGTCCAGCGCTATGGCCCGCGCTGGGTCGGCTGGATCATCCAGATCTATATCGAGGTGATCCGCGGCACGCCGTTTCTGGTCCAGCTTTTCGTGCTGTATTACGGCGGCCCGCTGATCGGGTTGCGGCTTGACGCGCTGCCCGCCGGGCTTCTGGGCCTGACCATCTACGGCAGCCCCTATTTCGCGGAAATCTTCCGCTCGGGCTTTCGCGCGGTGCCGCCCGGCCAGCTTGAGGCCGCCCGCGCCATCGGCATGGCCGAACCCACGATCATCCGCCGCATCCTGCTGCCTCTGGCGCTGGTGTCGTCGCTGCCGGCGCTGGTCAACTTCTCGATCATCCTGACCAAGGAGACGGTGATCCTGTCGATCATCACCGTGCCGGAACTGATGTATGAGGTCAGCCGCATGTCGGCCGAGACCTTCCGCTATCTGGAAGCGAACCTTGTGCTGGCGCTGTTCTTCTGGGCGCTGGTCGAAACCATTTCGCGCATCGGCCACCGGCTTGAGGCGCGCGTCACCAAACACCTGATCGAAGAAAGGACCTGAACGATGCAGGCTTCCGCCGTCGAGATCCGCAAGGTCAACAAGTTCTACGGTCCCTTTCACGCGCTCAAGGACGTGGATCTGTCGATCCCGCCGGGCAAGGTGACCTGCCTGATCGGGCCGTCAGGCTCGGGCAAGTCCACGCTGCTGCGCTGCATCAACTTTCTGGAGGCCTACGATTCCGGCGAAATCCGCATCGACGGCGACCTGATCGGTTATGACGCGCCGGGCCGCAAGATGTCGGGCAAGCGCCTGCGCGAGATGCGGCGCGGCATCGGCATGGTGTTCCAGCAGTTCAACCTGTGGCCGCATATGACCGCGCGCGAAAACGTGGCCGAAGGGCTGATCCGCGTGCGCGGCATGCCCAGGCCCGAGGCCGAAAAGCGCGCGGCCGAGGCGCTGACCAAGGTCGGGCTGGCCGACAAGATGGGCAACCACCCCTCGCGCCTGTCGGGCGGCCAGCAGCAGCGCGTGGCCATCGCCCGCGCCATCGCCATGGAGCCGCGGCTGATGCTGTTCGACGAACCGACCAGCGCGCTGGACCCCGAACTGGTGGGCGAGGTGCTGAACGTGATGAAGACGCTGGCGGCCGAGGGCATGACCATGGTTGTTGTGACGCATGAGATGGGCTTTGCCGCCCATGTCGCCGATCAGGTCGCCTTCATGGAAAAGGGCGAACTGGTGGGCGTGGACAGCCCCGACCGCATCCTGCACCAGCCCAGCGACCCGCGCATCCAGGCCTTTCTGCGCACCTATCACGAACGAAACAGCATTTAGGGGCTTGCGGCGGGCATCGCGCCACCTACCTGTTGGCGGAAACATCAGCAGGAGGGCAGGATGCCCCAACCAAAGCTTTTCGAACCGGTCACCGTTGGCGGCAAGACGCTGGCCAACCGCATCGTCATCGCGCCCATGTGCCAATACTCGGCCGAGGACGGCATGATGAACGACTGGCACCTGATCCATCTGGGCGGGTTGTCGCAGTCGGGCGCCGGTATCCTGACCATCGAGGCGACCGGCGTTCTGCCCGAAGGCCGCATCACCTATGGCGATGTCGGCCTTTACGACGATGCGACCGAGGCGGCGATGGCCCGCGTCCTGACCGGCATCCGTGCATGGTCGAAGATGCCCGTCGCGATCCAGTTGGGCCATGCCGGGCGCAAGGCCTCGACGGAAAAGCCGTGGCTTGGCGGCCAGCAGATCGCACCCGATGCGCCGAACGGCTGGCAGACGGTGGCGCCCTCGGACGTGCCTTTCCGCGACGGCGAGAACGCGCCGGTGGCGCTGGACAAGGCCGGGCTTGCCCGCGTGCGCGAAGGCTTTGCCGATGCGGCGCGGCGGGCGGTGCGGCTGGGCATCGACGTGATCCAGATCCATGCCGCGCATGGCTATCTGCTGCACCAGTTCCTGTCGCCGCTGTCGAACCGGCGCACGGACGAATATGGCGGCAGTCTTGAGAACCGCATGCGCTTCCCGCTGGAGGTCCTTGACACGATCAAGGCGGCGGTGCCGGCGGATTACCCGGTGACGGTGCGCGTTTCGGGCACCGACTGGATGCCCGGCGGCTGGACCATCGAGGAAACCGTGACCTTCGCGCAGGCGCTGGAGGCGCGGGGCGCGGCGGCGATCCATGTCTCCAGCGGCGGCATCGGTGCGGCGGCGGCGATCCCGGTCGGCCCCGGCTATCAGGTGCCGCTGGCGCGCGCGGTCAAGGCGGGCGTCGATATCCCGGTGATCGCGGTCGGCCTGATCACCTCGCCCGAGCAGGCCGAGGAAATCGTCGGCACCGGCGATGCGGACATGATCGCCATTGCCCGCACCGCGCTTTACGATCCGCGCTGGCCGTGGCACGCGGCGGCGGCCTTGGGCGGCCATGCGACGGCCTCGCCGCAATATCTGTTCTCGGCCCCGCGCCATGCGCCGCGGCTGTTTGCATCGGAATAAGACCATTGCCGGGCCGTCCCGTTCGTGGGCAGCCCGGTTCCGTTTCGGGGCTCAGGCGGGGGGCGGCGACCCGTGCGGGTCATTGGCGTCAAAGACCATCAGCCCGTCCTCGGGCACCTCGCGCCCGGTCCAGCGCGGATCGCTCAGCGACCGGGTGGCGTCGCGCAGCCCGTCGCGCCAATGTTCCAGCATCGACAGGCGCGAGAATTCGTAATCCTTGCTGCCGCTTTCATAATCGGCATGGCGATAGATCAGGTGCATCAGGCTGACCGGATAGGCGGGACCGGCCTCGACCAGCATCGCAAGGTCGGGGTCGTCGCGCAGCCCCTCGGGCAGGCGCAGGCGCAGGCGGCGCGCGGCGCGGGCCAGCGCGTGACGGTCGCGGAATTCGTCGGTGTTCAGGCGGGTGCGGCTTGAAAAGCGGATCTCGCGCTCGCGCTGTTCGATCTGCGACATGGTCTGCGGCAGGCCGTCGCGCGACTGGTAAAGGTCCACCTGATAGATGCAAAGCGGCCGCTGGTTCGGCGTCGCCAGCACCACCTGCAAGGGCGAGTTCGACACCAGCCCGCCGTCCCAGTAATGCCGCCCGTCGATTTCCACCGCCGGAAAGCCCGGCGGCAGCGCGCCCGAGGCCATGATGTGATCGACGCCCAGCCGGGTCTCGCGGCTGTCGAAACAGGTGAAGTTGCCCGACTGGATATCGACGGCGCCGACGGTCAGGCGCGGGCCTTCGCCATTGAGGTAGTCCCAGTCCACCAGCCGTTCCAGCGTTTCGCGCAAGGGTGCGGTGTCATACCAGCTTGTCTGGCGCATCAGCCCGGGCAGAAAGGCCGACATGTCGGGCAGCTTGGGACGAAAGAAACCGGGCGCGCCGAACAGCGTCGACATGGCGGCGCGGCTTTCGCGCCAAAGGGCGCGCATCCCCGGCGGCTGCGGCACGGCCTCAAGCCAGTTGCCCATCAGCCAGGGCGCGCCGGTGACGCTTTCCCAGAACTGGCGCAGCGCCTCAAGCCGGCGGCCGGGGCGGTTGCCGGCGATCAGCGCGCCATTGATCGAGCCGATCGAAATTCCGGCCAGCCATTCGGGTTCGCGACCGGCCTCGGCAAGGGCCTCATAGGCGCCGGCCTGATAGGCGCCCAAGGCGCCGCCGCCTTGTAAAACAAGGATGATCTGCTCGGCCGGGTCGGTGTTGTCTTTCATGTTCTTTGCATTTCACCCGGTTGGAATGGGAATGCGTAGCAGGTAAATCCGCGCAAGCGAATGGTTTGTTTCCGAAAACCAATCACAAAGTCGCTGGGTGGCGGTTCATTGCCGCCGCAACGCATCATCGGCAATATCTGGCCGGGGCGATTGCCAAGCCCGGCGGTGCGTCTATATTGGGCGCTGACCCAGCCGGAGCCTCCGCCGATACGCGCATGATCGACGATATTTCTGCAAGCAGGGCGGCCCCCGGCCGCGCGCTTGTCCCGGTATACCTTCCTTTCAGCCAGAGTTCGCCCGATGTGGTTTGAAATCGCCATCGTTCTTGTCCTGATCCTTGTGAACGGGCTTCTGGCCATGTCGGAAATGGCCATCGTCTCGGCCCGGCCGGCACGGATGAAGGTCATGGCCGAACGCGGCGACCGCGGCGCCACCATCGCGCTGCGCCTGGCCGAGGACCCGGGCCGCTTCCTGTCCTCGGTCCAGATCGGGATCACGCTGGTCGGCGTGCTGTCGGGTGCCTTTTCCGGCGCCACGCTGGGCACACGGCTGGCCGAGGCGCTGCCGCATTGGGGCGTGCCGGTATCGGTGGCGCAGCCCCTTGGCATGGGCGGCGTGGTCGTGGTCATCACCTATCTGTCGCTGATCGTGGGCGAGCTTGTGCCCAAGCAGCTTGCCCTGCGCGCCCCCGAGGCCGTGGCCGCCCGCGTCGCGCCGCTGATGCAGGCGATCTCGCGCGTGGCGGCGCCGCTGGTCTGGCTTCTGGACCGCTCGGGCCGGCTGGTGCTGGCGATGCTGGGCCAATCGGGCGACGACCGGCAGGGCATCAGCGACGAGGAAATCCGTCTGGTCATCGCCGAGGCCGAGACCGCAGGCGTCATCCACCGCGCCGAGACCGAGATGATCGCCGGCGTCATGCGCATCGCCGACCGCAGCGCGCGCCGGCTGATGACCTCGCGCCGGGATATCGAGCCTTTGGACGTGGGCGACAGCTGGCAGGTGGTGGCGCGCAAGTTCCGCGACAGCCGCCGCACCCGGCTGCCGGTCAGCGACGGCGACCCCAACAACCTGATCGGCGTGGTGGCCAGCGTCGATCTGCTGTCGCAAAGCCGCAGCGCCTCGTTCGATCTGCGCAATGTCATGCAGCCCGCACCCATCATCCCCGAGACGATGGACGCGCCCGAGGTCATCGCCCGCCTGCGCGCCGCACCCGGCCAGATGCTGCTGGTCTATGACGAATACGGCCATTTCGAGGGCGTCATCACCCCGATGGACGTGCTTGAGGCGATCACCGGCGAATTTGCCGGCTGGGACGATGACGAGCCCAAGATCGTCGAACGCGAGGATGGCAGCCTGCTGGTCGCGGGCTGGATGCCGGCCGATGAATTCGCCGACCGCCTTGGCACGCCGCTGCCCGAGGATCGCGACTATTCCACAGCCGCCGGGCTGGTGCTGGACCTGACCGGGCGGCTGCCGCAGGTGGGCGACCATGTCGACTGGCAGGGCTGGCGGATCGAGGTCGTGGACCTTGACGGCCGCCGCATCGACAAGCTGCTGGTCAGCCGCCTGCCGCGCTGACGGGGTGGCACGCGGGTCGCCCACCCGCGCCCGGCGGGACTGCAAGCGCGACCGGTAGCGCCCGCGACACCATCTTTGCACCGGGGGAGCGCGGGCATGTTAGGCGTCCCCGTCGACGGACGCGGCAAGGACCGGACCGACGGGAAACCGGCCCCGGCCTTTCGGCGGTCAGGGCCATGTCAAGCAACCATATGAAACTGTCAGCTACTCCCGCCGTGGTTCAGCCCGCTTCGGCGATCACCCGTGCGGCGGCGTCAAGGCCGCCCGGCCCATGCGGGATACCAAGCGCAGTCATGCCGGCCTGCATTGCCGCCAGCGTGCCCAGCACCTGCGCGGCATTGACATGGCCCATATGCGCGATGCGCAGCGCATTGTCGGGATCCGCCGCGCCAAGGCCGATGCCCAGCGTCACCCCGGCCTGCGCCTTGGTCCATTCGCGCAGCCGCGTTGCGCCGGGCAGCGTGACGGCGGTGACGGAACGTGCCCGTGCCGCCGGATCGGCCTGCACTGCCGCGATGCCGTTGCTGCCCGCGCCCCATGCCTCGACCGCCGCCCATGTCGCGCGGGCAAGGCCCTCGTGCCGGGCCCAGACGCGGGGCAGGGTTTCCTCGTCCAGCATCCGCAGCGCCTCGTTCATGGCAAAGACAAGCTGGACCGGCGGCGTGCCGCCCCAATATTGCCAAAGCTCGCGCGCGGCGATGCGGGGCGCCCAGTTCCAATAGGGCGTCGTCAGGTCGGTCGACCCCTGTGCCGCCAGCCGTTCGGACAGCCAGACCAGCGCCAGCCCCGGCGGCGTCATCAGCCCCTTCTGGCTGGCCGAGACCAGCAGATCGACGCCCCAGTCGTCCATATGCATCGGCTCGCATCCCAGCGAAGCGATGGCATCGACGCCAAAGAAGGCCGGGTGATCGCCCATCGCCTGCCGCAGCGCCGGGATATCGGCGCGGGCGGAACTGGCGGTGTCGATCTGGCAGACCAGCACGGCGCGGATGGCGCCGTCGCGGTCCTGTGCCAGCCGCTCGGCCAGCCGCTGCGGGTCGGGGGGCGAAATGCCGAAATCCAGTTCCTCGACCGTGACGCCAAGCGCGCGGGCCGATGCCGCCCAGCCGCGCCCGAAATGCCCCGAGGTCAGCACCAGCGCGTGATCGCCGCGGTTCAGCAGGTTGGTATTGGCGGCCTCCCACGCGGCATGGCCATTGCCGATATAGGCCGCCAGATGCGCCGAGGTGCCCGCCATGCGCCTGAGGCCCGCGATCATGGCGCGGTTCTCGTCCGCCATCGCCTGCCCGTAGATATCGGGCGAGGGGCGATGCATGGCGCGCAGCACGCGGTCGGGCGCGGGCGAGGGGCCGGGAATGGCGATGACGGGATGACCCTGGGCAAAGCTCATGCGGAAGACACCTTTATGTTCTGCGCCAATCGGTAGGCCGCCCCCCGGCCAAGGTCAACGCGCAAGCGCCCGCGCCGACTGGCGGCTTGCCCCCGCGACGCATGAGGCTTATCCATCTTCGCCAGACGGAGCCGGGGACATGATGGCGGACAGACTTGACAAGACGGCCAGCCTGTTTGGCCGCATGTGGCGCGACTATCTGCATCCCTATTGGGCGCGTATCGGGCTGGCGCTGGTCTTTCTGGTCATCGAGGGCTCGACGCTGGGCGTGCTCAGCTGGATGCTGAAGCCCCTGTTCGACCGCGTTTTCGTCGGCCACGACACCAATGCGATCTGGTGGGTCGGCGGCGCGATCTTTGCGCTTTTCGTGATCCGCGCCGCGACCTTCGTCATCAACCGCAGCCTGATGACCTCGGTCTCGCTGGCGGTGTCCTCGCAGATGCAGATCGACATGCTGCGCCATATCATGACGCTGGACAGCAGCTTCTTCCAGAAGAACCCCCCCGGCGCCATGATCGAGCGCGTGCAGGGCGACACCATCGCCGTTCAGGGGGTGTGGTCCACGTTCATCTCGGGGGCGGGGCGGGACGTGGTGTCGCTGCTGTCGCTGTTCGGCGTGGCGATCTATGTCGATCCGGGCTGGACGCTGGCGGCGCTGATCGGGGCGCCGCTGCTGATCCTGCCGACGATCCTTGTCCAGCGCTATATCCGGCGCAAGATGCGGCAGAACCGCGCGAACGCCAGCCAAAGGGCAACGCGGCTGGACGAGGTTCTGCACGGCATCAACGCCGTCAAGCTGAACCGGATGGAAAGCTATCAGACGGCGCGCTTCTCGCAGATCGTCGACCGCATCCGGCAGGGCCAGATCAAGATGTCGGCGATCGGCGCCACGGTGCCGGCGCTGGTCGATATCGTGACCGGCCTTGGCTTCGTGGGCGTCCTTGCCCTTGGCGGGGCCGAGGTGACGCGGGGCGAGCGGACGGTCGGCGACTTCATGTCCTTCTTTACCGCCATGGCGCTGGCCTTTCAGCCGCTGCGCCGGCTTGGCAGCCTTGCGGGCACATGGCAGATCGCCGCCGCCAGCCTTGAGCGGATCTATGCGGTCCTGGACATGCGGCCGGCGATCACCTCGGGGCCGCGCACCACGCCTCCGCCCGACACCACCATCCGCCTTGACGATGTGCGCCTGTCCTATGACGGTCATCCGGTGCTGAACGGGCTGACCTTTACCGCAAAGGCGGGGCAGACCACGGCGCTGGTCGGGCCCTCGGGGGCGGGGAAGTCCACGGTCTTCAACCTGCTGACGCGGATGATCGACCCCGCTGCCGGCCGGATCACGCTGGGCGGCGTGCCGCTGCGCGAGTTCGACCTTGCGACGCTGCGCGACCAGTTCTCGACCGTCAGCCAGGACGCGGCGCTGTTTGACGAGACCCTGCGCGAGAACATCCTTCTGGGTCACGATCAGGACGATGCCGCGCTGCGCCGCGCCGTCGTCGCCGCCCATGTCGCCGACTTCACCGACGGGCTGCCACAGCGGCTGGATACGCCGGCCGGGCCGCGCGGCTCGGCCCTGTCGGGGGGGCAGCGCCAGCGCGTGGCCATCGCCCGCGCCGTGCTGCGCAATGCGCCGATCCTGCTTCTGGACGAGGCGACCAGCGCGCTGGACGCGCAAAGCGAACGGCTGGTCCAGCAGGCGCTGGACGAACTGTCGGTGGGCCGCACCACGCTGGTCATCGCGCACCGGCTGTCGACCGTGCGGCAGGCCGACAAGATCGTCGTGCTTGAGGCTGGCCGGGTTGTCGAAGAGGGGAACCATGACCAATTGATGGCGCAGGGCGGCGTCTATGCCGCGCTGGTCCGCCTGCAATTCGGAGATGAATGATGCGACGCATTCTGGCGCTTTCCGGTCCTGACCGGGTCAGTTTCCTGCAAGGGCTGGTCAGCAATGACGTGACCCGCGCGCCCTGCTGGGCGGCGCTGCTGTCGCCACAGGGCAAATACCTGGCCGATTTCCTGATCGTCCCGGATGGCGAGCGTCTGCTGATCGACCTGGACGAGGGGTTGGCCGGCGACGTGATCCGCCGGCTGTCCATGTACAAGCTGCGCGCCAATGTGACGCTTGAGCCGACGAATTTGCAGGTGATGCGCGGCACCGGCCCCGCGCCCGCGGGCGCCATCCCCCACCCGCGCGATCCGGCGCTTGGCTGGCGGCTTTACGGCACGCAGGGCGGCGATGACGGCACCGATTTCGACGCCATCCGCGTGGCGCATTGCATCCCCGAATCGCTGGTCGAGCTGATCCCGAACGAGACCTTCATCCTTGAGGCCGGGTTCGAGCGCCTGCACGGCGTCGATTTCCGCAAGGGCTGCTATGTCGGGCAAGAGGTCACCGCGCGGATGAAACACAAGACCGAACTGCGCAAGGGCCTTGTCACGCTGGGCATCGACGGGCAGGCGCCGGTCGGCACCCCGATCCTGATGCCCGACGGGCGCGAGGCGGGCACGCTTTTCACGCAGTCCGGCGGCCGCGCCATCGCGCAAATGCGCTTTGACCGCATGGGGAACGGGCTGACGGCGGCCGGGGCACGCATCATCCCGTGAGCGGTATCCTTGTCGTCGCCGACCTGCATCTGGACCAATGGAAACATCAGGCCCGCGACCCGCTGGCGGCGCTGAGCGATGCGGAATGGGCGGGTCTTGACGGGTTGATCGTCGCGGGCGACCTGTCGAACGCCGCACAGCGGAAATGGCCGCGCTTTCTTGGCCGGCTGGCCGCGCGCATGGACCCGTCGCGCATCCACATCATTCCCGGCAATCACGACTATTACGGGCTGCCTTTGGGCCGGGATGCGGTGCTGGCCGGGCTTTGCGCCGATCACGGCGTCAATCTGGCCCAAAAGGCCGAGGTCGAGATCGCCGGCCGCCGTTTTCTGTGCACGACGCTGTGGAGCGATTTTTGCCTGCCCGCCGATCCGGCGCGGCTGACCGATTTTGCCCGCATCGGCGGCCCGCAGGATGGGGCGCTGGCGGTCGGCGATATTGCCGCCCTGCATCGCAGCCAGCGCGACTGGCTGGACGCGCGGCTGGCGGCCTGCGGCGGGCAGGCCATGGTCGTGACCCATCACGTCCCGCATCCGGCGCTGCTGGCCAAGGCGACCGTGCAGCCGGGGGCCTTCGCCTCGGACCTTGGGGACCTGATGCGCAGGCATCGCCCGCAAGGCTGGCTTTTCGGTCATGCCCACGCCGCGCAAAGCCTTGATATCGCGGGCGTGTCCTGCCGCAATATCGCGCTGGGGCCGCCCGCGCATTGCCCCGATCCCGGTGCAAGGCTGCGCGGCCTGATCCTGCGCGACTAGGCGGCGGCCATCCCGGCCAGCAGGCGCGCGGTTTCGGCGGCGCCGTCCAGCCGCAGCGCCGGGCGCGGCTGGCCGCTGCGCGCCAGCGCCGTGCGGATGGCTGTGGCCATGGCGTCGGGCGTCAAGCCATCCTCGGGCAGGCTTGATGCCAGCCCCAGCGCCGCCAGCTTTTCGGCGCGCAGGCTCTGTTCCGTCTCGCCGCCCGAGGCATAGGGCACCAGCACCGACTGGCAGCCCGCCACCAGCATGTCGCAGACCGTATTGTACCCCGCCTGCGAGACCGAGACCCGGGCCGAGGCCATCAGCCCCGCCAGATCCTTGCGGAAGCGTTCCACGGTCAGGCGCGGGCCGGCCATGGCGGCGATGGCGTCATATTCCGGCTGCGGCAGGTTCGGTCCGGTCAGCACGCACCAGTCCAGATCGCCCGGCAGCAGGTCGCGCGCCGCGATGGCGCAGCGGATCAGCTGGGCCCCGACGGCGCCGCCCCCGGCCGAGACGACGATATCGTGGCGATCGGGCGCGGGCAGGGGCGCGGGCGGCGCGACAAGGCCGGTATAGCGGACCTTGCCCATGATCTGCGCGGCCAGCGGAAAGCTTTCCTCGATCCGGGCGAAGGTCGGGTCGCCATGGACCAGCACCGCATCGAAACGGTCCAGCGTCGCCACGGTTTCCTCGTCCCGGCCCGGCTTGCGGTTGGCCTGCAAGATGTCGCGCACGGAACTGAGGATCAGCGGCCGCGACGGCCGGGCATGGGCGGCATCCAGCAGCGGCAGCAGTTCAAAGCGCACCTGACGGCGGCCAAAGGGGAAAGCCTCGATCAGCAGGGCATCGGGGGCAAGCTGGTCGAAGGCCGCCAGCAAGGCCTCGCGGCGGCGGGCGCGAAAGGCGTCGTCGATGGGCTGGCCGTGCTGGTCGACAAGGCCGGAAAACCCCTCGGCGGCAAGGATCGGGGGCAGGGTCAGGTTGGCGATGCCGGGCGCCGGAAAGCCCGGGACGGGCAAGCCGCCGGTGACCATGGTGACCGCCATGCCCTGCGCGGCCATCGCCTGGGCGATGCGGCTGGCGCGGGCAAGGTGGCCGATGCCCAGCAGGTGCTGGACGTAGAACATCACCTTCATGCGTCGTCCCTCCATGCCTGACGAAACAGCGCCAGCAACTGCCGCACGCTGGCGGCGGCGTCGAAATCGGCGCGGACGCGGGCCTCGGCGGCGTCGCCAAGGCGAAGGCGCAGCCGGGGCTCGCGCATGGCGCGGGCCAGCGCGTGGGCCAGCGCCGGCGCGTCCTCGGGCGGGACCAGCAGGCCGTTTTCGCCGTCCTGAAACAGTTCCGGGATGCCCGAGATATTGCTGCCGATGCAGCACAGCCGCTGGCTGGCGGCCTCGACCATCACATTCGGCAATCCGTCGCGGTCGCCATCCGGGGTGATGCGGCTGGGCAGCACGAACAGATCGCTGCTGCGATAAAGCTCTAGCACGTCCTGCTGCGGCAGGGCGCCCCGCCAGTCGATGCGGCCGGTCAGCCCCAGCTCTTCGGCAAGGGCTTGCAGACGCGCCAGTTCCGGGCCGCCGCCGATATGGTCAAAGCGCCAGTTGAGATCGCCGGGCAGCAGCGCCAGCGCGCGCAACAGCACGTCATAGCCCTTTTTCGGCACCAGCCGGCCGACGCTGACCAGCCGCAGCGGGTCGCGGGCATCGCTGCCGTCGCGCAGGGAATGGGCGCGGTCGGTCGGGCCAAAGCGCGTCAGGTCCAGCCCGTGATAGCTGAGATGCACGCGCGCGGGGTCGGGGGCAAGGCTGCGCAGATGGTCCCAGCCCGAGCGCGTGCAGGTCACGCACCATGCCGCATCGCCCAGCTTTTGCCTCAGGTCCCAGTCGGGCGAGGTCCAGATGTCCTTGGCATGGGCCGAGACCGTCCAGCCGGTGCCCGCCATCCGGCTGGCATAGCTGGCGACCGAGGCGGGCGTATGCAGGAAATGCGCGTGCAGCCAGCCGGCATCCGCGGGCCATTCCGCCGCCAGCACCGCCGCCTGCCCGAAACGGCGGATGCGGTTGCGGCTGGGATCGCGCAGCAGATCGCCCCAGAAGGCCCGCGCCGCCCGCCAGAAACCGCGCCGCCCGCAGACGCGGGCCAGCGCCCGCAGCACGCGCAAGGGCTCGTGGTGCAGGTATTCGGGCAGATAGGTGACGGGGGCCTCGATCTCGTCATGGACGGGATGGCGGCGGGTGTCGGTCGGGTGCCGCATCGACACCAGATGCAGCCGCAGCCCGGCCTTTTCCAGCCCGCGAAGTTCCTGCGCGATGAAGGTTTCCGAAAGGCGGGGATAGCCCTTCAGCAGCACGGCGATGCGGCGGTCGGACATCAGACGGCCAGCGGCCCGGCCACGCGCTTGGGGTCCAGCCAGTCGCCGACGATGCGGATGATATTGTCCAGCCCGTCAAGGTCCGGGTGCGGATAACCGACCGAGGGCGGAAGCTGCGTTTCCAGCGCCCGGATCTTTTGCGCCGCCAGATCGGGGTCGCGGGCCTCGTCCGGCATCAGCATGGTCGCGGCGTGCAGTTCGGTGGCGCGCAGCGCCCGGATCAACTGTTCCTCGCGCGGTTCGGTCCGCGGCACCAGCAGCGTCGGCTTGTCGAAGGACAGGACCTCGCACCAGGTGTTGTAACCGCTCATGCAGATGACGGCCTTGGCATCGGCCATCAGATCCTCCATCCGCGGCGAGAAATCCATCATCTCAAGCTTGGGGTTCTGGCGCGCGCGGTCCTGCAATTCGTTGCGCTGTTCGGCCGGCATATAGGGGCCGGTCACGATCACCGCGCGCGAGGGCAGTTCGGGATGGTGGCAATAGGCCTCGATGACCGCGCGGACCAGATCGGCGCCGTCGCCGCCGCCGCCGGGGGTGACAAGGATATAGGGCTCTTCGACCGGGCGGGGGGCCAGGCCGTAGGCGTTGCGTTTCAGAAAGCCCACATAGGTCATGCGCTCGCGCAGATCCCGGGGCACCACGATCCCTTCCAGCGGGTCATGGAAGCCGCGCGGGCCATAGACCCAGATATCGTCGAAATATTCGCGGATGCGCGGGATCATGTTCTTGCGGTCCCATTCGGCCGCCAAGAGCGCCGGGGAATCCATCACCTCGCGCAGGCCAAGGACCAGCCGCGTGCCCTGCGTCCGCAGATAGGCCAGCGTGTCCTCGATCTCGCCTTGCAGGCCCATGGGTTCCTTGTCGACGATGAAGAGGTCGGGCGCGAAGCTGCGCGCGGTCTCAAGGATCATGGCGCGGCGCATCTTCAGCGTGTCGGACAGATCGACATGTTCCGCAAGCGAGGTGTATTCGCCGTTCCTCAGCTTGATGACGCTGGGCACCTTCACGAAATCGACGCGGGCGCGATAGTCGAAGGCCCCGGCGATCGGTGCGCCCGAGATGATCAGGACCTGCATGCCGCTATAGGCCTCGACCAGCGCATGGGCGATGGCGCGGCAGCGGCGCAGGTGGCCAAGCCCGAACGTGTCGTGGCTGTAAAGCAGGACGCGCGCGTCCCTGAGACGAGTTGTCATGAGGTTCACTTATCGCAACGGGTCGGCGGCGTCACGCAGACCATCCCCCAGAAAGTTGAAGGCCAGGATCACAAGGACGACAGGTATTACCGGAAACAGCAGCCACGGGTAAAGGGCCAGCGTGTTGACGCTGCGTGCCTCGGTCAGCAGGATGCCCCAGCTTGTCACCGGTGGCCGCAGCCCCAGCCCAAGGAAGCTGAGCGCGGTTTCGCCAAGGATCATCCCCGGAATGGTCAGCGTGGCCGAGGCGACCAGATGCGACATGAAGCCCGGCACCAGATGCCGTCCGATGATGCGGCGCGGGCTGGCGCCCAGGATCTGCGCGGCCTGGACGTAGTCTTCCTCGCGCAGGGCCAGCAGTTTTGACCGGACGGCGCGGGCAAGCCCGGTCCAGTCCAGCATCCCAAGGATGATGGTGATGCCGGCATAGACCAGAAGCGGGCTCCATGTGACCGGCATGATCGCCGCCAGCGCCATCCACAGCGGGATCGAGGGGATGGATTGCAGCACCTCGATGATGCGCTGGACGACGGCATCGATCCAGCCGCCGTAATAGCCGGCCATGCCGCCGATCACGATGCCAAGGACAAAGCTCATGGCGACGCCAAGGATGCCGATGGTCAGCGAGATGCGCGCGCCATGGATGATGCGCGACAGGATGTCCCGGCCCAGCCGGTCGGTGCCAAGGAAATAGGCGCTGCCGTCCTTGGGGGCGCAGACAAGATGCCGCTCGGCCGGGATCATGCCCCAGAACTTGTAAGGCTCGCCCTTGCAGAAGAAGCGCAGCTTCTGCGGGCGCGACAGGTCGTCGGTATAGACGCGGCGCAGGTTCTCCATGTCCAGCTCCATCGTCCGGGCATAGACGAAGGGGCCGACGAACCTGCCCTTGTCGAACAGGTGCACGGCCTGCGGCGGCGCATAGATATTGGCGGTGTCGTGGCGGTGCAGGTCGTAGGGCGCGACGAATTCCGCGAATGCCGCGACAAGATAGATGAACAGCAGGAAACCCGCCGACCAGACCGCCAGCCGGTGGCGGCGGAATTTCCACCACATGACCTGCAATTGCGTGGCATTGGCCAGCTTGCCGCCCTCATTCGCCTGATCGGCGACGGGGTCGAAGGGCGCGTCCGAGATGGTATGGGGCAGCGGCGCGCCGGGAGGGGGCAAGCGGATCATTTCGTCGCCTTTCCGGCCAGCCGGATGCGCGGATCCAGAAGCGCCAGCGCAATGTCGGAAATCAGCACGCCGATCACCGTCAGCACCGCAAGAAACATCAGGAACGACCCGGCCAGATACATGTCCTGCGATTGCAGCGCCCGGATCAGCAGCGGGCCGGTGGTCTCAAGCGACAGCACGATCGCCGTGATCTCGGCCCCCGAGACGATGGCCGGCAGCAGCGAGCCGATATCCGAGACGAAGAAGTTCAGCGCCAGCCGCAGCGGATACTTGGTCAGCACCCGGAACGGATGCAGCCCCTTGGCGCGCGCGGTCAGGACGTATTGCTTGTCCAGTTCGTCCAGCAGGTTCGCGCGCAGTCGCCGCGCCATGGCGGCCGTGCCTGCCGTGCCGATGATCAGCACCGGAATCCACAGATGCGACAGGATCGAGCGCGCCTTGGCCCAGCTCATCGGCTGGCTGAGGAACTCTCGGTCCATCAGGTGGCCGATGGAAACGCCGAACCAGACATTGGCGAAATACATCAGGATCAGCGCCAGCATGAAGTTGGGGATGGCGATGCCCAGAAGGCCCAGGAAGGTCAGCCCGTAATCGCCCCAGCTATACTGATGCGTGGCCGAATAGATGCCGATGGGAAAGGCGATCACCCATGTCACGATGATCGTCACCATCGAGACCAGCACCGTCAGCCACATGCGGCTGGCGACCACTTCGCTGACCGGCATCCGGTATTCAAAGGAATAGCCGAAATCGCCGTGCAACATACCGCCGACCCAGCGCAGATAGCGCACGGGCACGGGCTGGTCGAAGCCGTAGCGGGCCTTCAGGTCCTCGATTTCCTGCAGGTCTGCGGTCTCGCCCATGGCGCGCAGTTCCTGCACATAGCTTTCGAAATAGTCGCCCGGCGGCAGTTCGATGATCGTAAAGACCAGCATCGAGATCAGGATCAGCGTCGGGACCATGACCGCGACGCGCCAGAGCAGATAGCGGATCATGGCGCCTTCCCCTCTCCCTCGTCCTTGGGCGTCTCGTTGGCCAGCCAGAAGGTGTCGGGCATGTAGACGCCCAGATAGGCGGTCGGCGCAAAGCCATAAAGCGCCTTGGCGGGCATGTTCTTCATGTCGGACCGCGCCACCACCGGTTGCAGGGTCTGGTTCACGGTGCCGATGGTAAAGACCTGCTCGCCCCAAAGCGCCAGCATCTGCCGCCATACCTCGGCCCGGTCAAAGGCGCGGGCGCTGCCCTGCCATTTCAGGTAAAGCGCCAGCAGCTCCTGCGCCTCGGGCATGTCCGGGGCCTCGCCCGCGGTCCCGCCCGAGACGAAATGCGCGCTCCACAGCGGCCATTGCAACTGGTCGTCGGTGACCGGCGCCAGCGCCGCCGGCGGCGTGTCGGCATTGGGGATGCCGTTGTCCAGCCCCTCCCATGCCGACATGATGACCTGCCCGGCCATGATGCGGCTGCGGAACAGGTCGCGCTGGCTGGTGCGCGGGATCAGTTGCACGCCGATCTTGCGCCAGTGCCCGTCGATCAGTTCCAGCATGTCGGTTTGCAGCGTGCTTTCGCCGGTGGTCTCGACGATGATCTGCATGGGGCGGCCGTCGGGCAGGCGGCGCAGGCCGCGCCCCTTGCGGGCAAAACCGGCCTCGTCCAGCAGGGCATTGGCCTGATCGGGGTCGTAGCCTGCCCAAAGCCGGGCCAGCTCCGGCTGGTAAAGCGGGCTTTCGGGCAGGATGGTGTTCGCCCCCTCGGCCCCTAGGCCGAAGAACACCACCATGTTGATTTCGTTGCGGTCCACAGCCAGAGACAGCGCCCGGCGCAGCCGCAGGTCGCGCATCGCCGCGCGCCAGCCCGGATCGGCGCAGTTCAGGTTCGGGACCAGCGCCATGCGCGAGCCCTGGATGCGTTTCCACAGGTCCAGACGGATCGGAAAGCGCTTCTCGGCCTGTTTCAGATAGGTGTAGTCGACGAAATCCAGCCCGGTGAATTGCAGGTCGGAATCGCCCGCGCCGGTCTTGGCCGGGATCAGGTCGGCAGAGCTGACGTTCAGCTCCAGCCGGTCGATATAGGGCAGTTGCTGGCCCAGATGATCGACGCGGTGGAAATAGGGGTTGCGTTCAAAGATGAACTGCTCGGCCGGGGGCGCGGTGCGCGGCACCCATGCCTCAAGCGTGGGCAGGTCGGGGTTTTCGGGGCGGTTCTGGCGGCCCATCTTCTGGATCAGCGACACCCAGTCGTCGACGCGCTGTTCCTTGATGATCGGGGCCAGCGTTTCGGGCGTCTGATAGCTGGCGTGGAACTTGCGCAGATAGGCCGCGGGCAGCAGCAGCTTCGGCGGCCCGGGCGAGGCAAGCTGCGACAGGAACCCCGGATTGGGGTCGTCCCAGCTATAGCGCACGGTCAGTTCGTCGATGATCTCGAAGCGCGGCGGCTGGCCGTTCACGCGCAGTTCCGCCGGCACCCCCCCGCGCGAGATCTCGGGGTTCAGGGCGACGTCCTCCCAGGCGAAGCGGAAGTCCTCGGCGGTGACGGGGGTGCCGTCCGACCAGCGATGCCCGCGCCGCAGCCGAAAGGTGAAGATGCGCTCGTTGGCGACGTGAAAACGCTCAAGGATATCGGGCCGGATGATGAAATCGCGGTCATAGCCCACCAGCCGCGCATAGCTGATGATCGGCACATAGCGCACGTCGCGCGCGCCGCCGATCAGGATGCGCAGCCGGCCGCCGTAATGGCCGGGGGACTGGTCGGCGCCGGTCAGGTTCACGACGCGCGGGATCAGCGGCAGGCGGTGGCCCACGGGGGGCAGATCGCCCGCCGTGACCGCCGCCTTCAGCATCGGCGCACCGCGATAAAAGCCCGCCTCGGCCAGCGCCCCGCCCGGAAATGCCCCGCCCGACAGCGCGATCCCCGCGCCTGCGCCCAGCAGCGCCAGCGCCTGCCGCCGGCTGATATCTTGCCCGCTCATGCCCGCAGCTCCGCCAGATCGGCGCCGGGCTGCGCCAGCACCTGATGTCCCGCGCCAAGGTCCAGCGGCACCAGCCGTTCGCCCCGGAAGGCGGGCGCCCAGTCCTGCGGGCGCGAGCCGCGCGCCAGCATCGCGAAGTCCAGCGGCCGGTCGAGGTCGGGATAGGGCACCGCCGCCAGCAGCGCGCGGGTATAGGGATGCACCGGGTCCTGCATGACGATATCGCGCGGACCGATTTCCACGATGCGCCCCTGCTGCATGACCGCGACCTGATCGGACATGTAGTTCACCACCGCCAGGTTGTGCGAGATGAACAGATAGGTCAGCCCCAGGTCCTTTTGCAGATCCTTGAGCAGGTTCAGCACCTGCGCCTGCACCGAGACGTCCAGCGCCGAGGTCGCCTCGTCGCAGACGATCAGTTCGGGGCCAAGCGCCAGCGCGCGGGCGATGCCGATGCGCTGGCGCTGGCCGCCGGAAAAGCTGTGCGGATAGCGCGAAAGGTCGCGTTCGGGCAGGCCCACGGCGCGCATCAGGTCGCGTGCGATCTGCTTGCGGCTGGCGCGATCGCCGACGGCATGGACCTCAAGCGGTTCGGTCAGGATGCTGCCGATGGTCATGTGCGGCGACAGCGACGAGACCGGGTCCTGGAACACCATCTGCACGCGGCGCTGCATCTCCATGCGTTTGGCGCCGGTGGCGGTCAGCACGTCCTCGCCGTCCAGCAGGATCGTGCCGCTGTCGGGGGTGATGGCGCGCACGATCATCTTGCCGACCGTGGTCTTGCCAGAGCCCGATTCGCCCACCAGCCCCAGCGTCTGCCCGCGCGGGATGGAGAAGCTGACATCCTCGACCACGCGGACGGGTTTGGCGGCTTTCAGAAAGCCGCCGCCCTCGCGCGGGGTGAAGGATTTCGTCAGCCCCTCGACCCGCAATTGCGGGCCGTCATAGCGCGGCTCCGCGGGCGCCCCGAGGCGCGAGCTGTCCACCTTGACCGGCACCAGCGGGCGCAGGCGTTCGTCCTGCGGCATGTCGAAATGCGGCACCGCCTTCATCAGCGCCTGCAAATAGGGGTGGCCGGGGTTGCGGAAGATCGGCGCCACCGGGCCCGATTCGACCACCCGCCCGCGATACATCACCACCACCTCATCGGCGAGATTCGCGACCACGCCAAGGTCATGCGTGATCAGCAGGATCGCCATGCCGCGCTGTTCCTGCAAATGCCGCAACAGCTTCAGCAGCTTGCCCTGAATGGTCACATCGAGCGCGGTCGTCGGCTCATCCGCGATCAGCAGCGCCGGGTCGCAGATCAGCGCCATCGCCACCATGGCGCGCTGGCGCATGCCGCCCGACAGCTCGAACGGATACATGCGCATGACGCCCGCCGGGTTGCGGAAGCCCACATCCGACAGCATCTGTTCGACCTGCTCGGCGCGTTCCCTGGGCGTCAGGACGGAATGGATGCGCAGCGCCTCGTCGATCTGGTTGCCGATGGTATGGACGGGCGAAAAGGAACTCATCGGTTCCTGAAAGATCATGCCGATGCGGTTGCCGCGGATGGCGCGGATCTGGCGGCCGTCGACGGGCAGGGTGGCCAGATCGACCGGCGCGCCCGCCTGCGCCAGCGGGTCGTCGAACAGGATCGAGCCGCAGACATCGGCATGGCGGCTTTGCAGCCCCATGATGGTGCGCCCGATCACCGATTTCCCCGAACCCGACTGCCCGACAAGGCTGGTGACGCGACCGGGCAGGATGCGCAGGGATACGTCCTGCACCGCCTGAATGTGACCGCCATAAAGCGGGAATCCGACGCTGAGATTCTCGATACGCAAAAGGTCGCGGGATGCGGTCATTCTGGCGGGGCGTCCCCGGCTGGTCATTCGGTCTGCCGGGATGCTAGTCAAGCGCATGAGGGCTGTCCATGCCTATCCTTGCGTCGCGGGCGCTTGGGCGCGGATCGGCCGTCGGGCATAAACCGTTGATCTTGATGGCGGCAGAATGGCAAAGCACAGGGACAAGGCATGGTATGACGCGGAACTTGCGCGGCTGGACGCGCTGATCCGCGCGGGCGGGGCCGGGGCCGCGCTGGCGCTCGCCGACCAGCTTGCCACCGCGGCGGCAGACGATCCGGCGCAGCCCCTGGGGCCGCCGACCCTGGCCGGGCTGCCGCGCAGGTTGCACGCCGCGCGGCTGCGGCTGGCGCGCGCGCAGGGCGATATGGTGGCCAAGCTGGGCTGGCAGGCGACGCAGGGCCCCGGGTTCGAGGCGCTGCTGCCCTTGGCGCAGTTCACGGCGGATGAACGCGCGCGGGCCGCAGCACTTGCCGGTGCGCCGGTGCCGCGCCTGCTGCATCAGGTCTGGATCGGCAGTCTGCCGCGCCCTCCGGCGCTGGCGGCATGGCGCGACTGGTGCGCCGCCCGGGGCCGCGAATACCTTCTGTGGGACGAGGCGGCGCTGGCCGGGATCGGCGCGCCCGATCACCCGGCCTATCGCGCCATGCTGGCGGCGGGGGATTATCCCGGCGCGGTGGACGTTGCCCGCTATCTGATCCTGCAAGCGCGGGGCGGCATCTATCTGGACGCCGATTTCCACCCCAATCCGGGCGGCGGCGATTTCGGCGACTATCTGCCCGCGCATGGCCTTTCGGCGCTGGCCGAGGATGTGCCGCGCGTCACCGGGCGCGGGCCGGTCCTGCTGACCAATGCGCTGATCGCGGCCCCGGCCGGGCATCCGGTGATGGCGGCCCTGCTGCGCATCATGCCCGAGGCCGTCCGCAGCCTGCCACGCGCGCCCGCGTGGTGGGTGACGGGGCCGCTGGTCTTCACGCTGCTGGCGCGGCTTTGCCCGCTGGGAATGGCCGCGCATGACATTGTCGCCGGCCGCCTGCCACGCCGCGCCCCGCCCGAGGCGCTGGCGCAGTTTCGCGGCCAGCCCGGCCTGCTGATCGACTGGAAAAGCTGGTAGGGCTCAGCGCAGGCCGGGAATGATGTCGTCAGGCGCCACCCAGCGGCAGGCGGGGTGATCGGTCAGCGCCATCAGCTCTTCAAGAAAGGCCCAGATCGCGGCGTCGTGGTCAAGGTGATGGGTCAGGATGCCGATGGGGCGGTCGTCCTGACGCGCGGCGGCCTGCGCCAGCGCCTGCCAAAGCCCGTCCGCGTCATGCAGGCTGCGCGTGCCATGCCAGTCGATCGGGTCGATGTCGGGGTTCAGCACCGGCAGCGCGGTCGCGCTTACCTTCCCAAAGGCCGACAGCGCCCGGATGCCGATGCCGGGCAGGCCGGTGACGACCTCGGGCGCGATGCGGTTCCATGGCGGCACCATCAGGTCGATCAGGTGATCGGGGAACAGCCCGCGCAGCCGCTCCAGCCCCCGCGCCAGTTCCGCCAGCACCAGCGGCGCGGGGCGCTGGGGGCCAAGCTCCTGCTTCTTTTCGCCCGGCCCGGCGTGGTTTTCATGCGCCCAGCCGTGCTGGGCCACGCGCACCGGCGCGGGCAGGGCGGCGGCCAGATCGGCGCTGGCGCGGGCGGGAATGACCGCCAGAACCGGCGGCACGCGATGGGCGGCGCAAAGGTCCAGCAGCCGCTTTAGCGCCGGGCCGGGATGCGTGGCGTCGTCGTCGCGCAGCCAGAAGCGCAGGCTTTGCCCGCGATCATGGGCAAGGTCGAGCGTGCGGCGAAAGGCCAGTTTCGCGGGCGAAGTTGCGGGCGAGGTCATCGGCGAAGCGCCTTGTGCAAAAGCTGGTCGAGGCGACGGCTGGCGGCATCCAGCCCGCGATCCTCCTGTGCAAAGCGCCGGGCCGCCACGGCCATCCGCGCCCGGCGCGGCGCGTCGAAGGCCAGCGCGGTGACGGCGCGGGCGAATGCCGCCACGTCGCGCGCCGGCGTCAGCAGACCGGTCCTGCCGTCCTCAAGCACCTCGGGCGTGCCGGCGGTATCCTCGCTGATGACGGGCAGGCCGGCGGCCTGCGCCTCAAGCGCGGCAAGGCCGTAGGCCTCGCCATGGCCGGGCCAGAGGTAAAGCCAGCCCTGCGCAAACAGCGCCGCCATGGCCGGCTGGTCAAGCTGGCCCAGAAAGCTGACGCGGCCCGCAAAGGGCGCGAATGCCGCCTCGACCTGCGCACGGGCGGGGCCGTCGCCGGCAATCGACAGCCGCCAGTCGCCCGGCACCAGCGCCAGCGCCGCGGCCAGCGCAAGATAGCTGGACAGCTTGTCGCCGGGGCGCATCATCGCGGCGGTGACGAAATGGCCCGGTTGCGGGGCAGCGGGCGCCTGAAAGGGCCCGGCATCGATAAAGGGCGGCAGCCGGGCAATGCGGGCCTGCGGGCAGCCCTCGGCCAGGCCCTTCGCGTCGCGGGCGGTGATCGCCAGGTTCAGCGCCGCCTGCGCCGTGCCCTCAAGGACAAAGTCCTGCGCCCGCGCCCAGTCGCCGATATTGCGCCGCGCCGACCATGAACTTTCCGCAGTGACGTAGGGAATCGCAAATTCGCGCGCCAGCGCCGGGCCGATCAGGTCGGGGGATTTGTAATAGGGATGATAGCACAGCCACAGATCGGGGGCGCCGCAGCCATGCCACTCGGCGGCAATCCGCCGGTGCTCGGCCACGGCCTGCGCCTCAAGCGGGGCCAGCAGACCGGCATCGCCCGCGCGCAGGAACACCCGCAATTCCGAGGCCAGCGTGACGCAATGCCCGGCCATGTCCAGCGCCCGGATCAGCAGCCGCGCCATGGCCCGGTCGCCCGAGGGCACCGGGTGGCCGGGCGGTTTCATCGGCGCGTAAAGGGCAATGCGCATCGCGTCCTTGTCCCAGTGGCAAGGGCGGCATATTTGACGCGACGGGTGGCGCTTGTAAAGCGTGCGCCAGCGGGGGCTTGCAATCCGCAGGCGTTCCCGCCAACGATAAATGCCGGCCCCGGCCCATTTCCGTGCCTCGGGTCTTGTAACCTGATTTCGGACAGTGCCATGGAACAAGGTCTTAGCCGTTTCATCTGGGATTATACGCGACGCGAGCAGACATGGATTCTGGCGGTCGTGCTGGTCTCCATGATCCCCTATTACATGGCTTTCGATCTGCCCAAGCAGATCGTCAACGGCCCGATCCAGGGGCAGGGCTACGAGACCGCGGGCGCCACGCAGATCTTTTTCCACATGAGCGTGGACGTGCCGCTGATCGGCAATGTCGTGCTGTTCCCCGGCATCTCGCTTGAGCGGCTGCCGGCGCTGATGGCGCTGAGCCTTGCCTTTCTGGCGCTGGTCGTCATCAACGGGTTCTTCAAGTATTACATCAACACCTACAAGGGCCGCATGGGCGAGCGCCTGCTGCGCCGCGTCCGCTTTCAGCTGATCGACCGCATCCTGCGCTTTCCGCCCCAGCAGTTCCGGCGCATCAAGCCGGCCGAGGCCGCCAGCATGGTCAAGGACGAGATCGAGCCGATGGGCGGCTTTACCGGCGATGCCTTCGTCCAGCCGGTGATGCTGGGCGGGCAGGCGCTGATGGCGATGGTCTTTATCTGCGTGCAGAACATCTGGCTGGGCGCGGTGGCGGGCTTCATTGCCGGCGTGCAGGTCATCATCATCCCGCGCATGCGCCGCCGCCTGATCGAACTGGGCCGCCAGCGCCAGTTGACCGCGCGCCAGCTTTCGGGCCGGGTGGGCGAACTGATGGACGGCATCTCGACCATCCACGCGCTGGATACCTCGAACTATGAACGCGCGGACATGAGTTCGCGTCTGGGGCATATCTTCAAGATCCGCTACGACCTTTACCAGTGGAAGTTCATGGTGAAATTCCTGAACAACTTTCTGGCGCAGCTGACCCCCTTCGTCTTTTATTCCTTCGGCGGCTACCTGACCATTCAGGGCAAGCTTGACGTGGGTCAGCTTGTCGCGGTCATCAACGCCTACAAGGACCTGCCCGGCCCGCTGAAGGAACTGATCGACTGGGATCAGGCGCGGCAGGACGTGCAGGTGAAATACGAACAGGTGGCCGAGCAGTTCCGCAACCCGAACCTGATCGACGCGGCGCTGCACGATGTTTGCCTTGAGACCGGGCAGATCGGCTCGCCGCTGGCGGTCTCGACGCTGGTGGTGCAGGACGATGGCGGCGACAAGAAGCTGGACCGGGTGTCGCTGTCCATCGCGCAGGGCGAAAGCGTGGCGCTGATCGACGATTCGGGCAGCGGTGCGGAAACGCTGGCCGCCGTCTTTGGCCGCGCCGTCTGGCCGACCAGCGGGCGCGTCACCGTCGGCGGGCGGCCGATGAACGAACTGCCCGAAAGCCTTGTCGGACGGCGGATCACCTATATTTCGTCGGACGACTATCTGTTCCAGGGCAGTCTGGGCGACAACCTGCTTTACGGCTTGCAGCATGCCCCCTACGTCAAGCCCGTTCCCGCCGATGCCGAGGCCGAGCGTCAGGCCAAATGGGAACTGACCGAGGCGAAGGCCTCGGGCAACGCCCCCTTCTCGCGCAAGGCAAGTTGGCTGAACCACGACCTGATCCCGCAGGGCGAGGACGGCGAACGCTCGGTCAACGAGGCGGTGGCCGAGGCGCTGGCCGCCTCGGGCCTGCGCCCCGAGGTGATGGCCATGGGCGTGCGCGCCCGCATCCCCAACACCGACCATCAGGCGCTGAAGGATGCCATCGTCGAGATCCGCCACCGCCTGCAACGCGATCAGGCCGCCGGCAAGGTCAAGCTGCCGATCGAGCATTTCGACATCACCCGCTACAATCCGCAGGCCAGCATCTGGGAAAACCTGCTGTTCGGGGAATTGCCCTCGGACAAGGCGGGCGGCCAGATCCTGCGCAGCGACTATGCCACCGCCATCCTTGACGGCATGGGGCTGCGGGCGAAGTTCTTCGACCTTGGCTATGAGATGGCCGCGACCATCCTGGAATTCCTGGGCGAGGGGCACGAGGCCGACGACACGCTGTTCGCGCGCCTGCCTTTCCTTCAGGCCGAAGATATCCCGGTCCTGCGCGAGGTGGTGCCGCGCACCCATATCGGCGGCGTCGACGATGCCTCGCCCGAGGACCAGTTGGTGCTTTTGCGCATGAGCATGTATTACAGCGAGCCGGTGATCCGCATGGGCCGCCTGACGCCCGAGCTGATGGCCCAGATCGTCGAGGCGCGCGGCCAGCTTGCTCAGAAGATGCCCGCCGACCTGAAACCGCTGATCACGCTTTACGACGCCGCCACCTATAACGACGCGGCGCGGGTGATCGACAACATCCTGTTCGGCAAGCTGGGCCGCACCAACCCCGAGATCACCCGCCGTCTGGTCGAGACGATCAGCGCCTATCTGGCCGAATACGGGATCGAGAACGACATCCTGCAACTGGGCCTTGCCGAGGATATCGGCATCGGCGGCCGCCGTCTGAATCAGGCGCAGCGCCAGAAGCTGTCGCTGGCCCGCGCCTTGATGCGCGATTCCGAATATTACGTCTTCAACAAGACGCTATCGGTGGTTGACCCCCGCCAGCATGAGACTATCGTGAACGAGACCATGCGCGCCTTGCAGCGCCACCGGGACAAGCCGGCCGTGATCTGGGTTCTGTCCAACAGCCGGATGGCGGGGCATTTCGAGCGGGTCGTCCTGTTTGACCGCGGCACCGTCGCCTTTGACGGCAGCCTTTCCGACCTGAAAAGCGAGCAGACCGCCGAAAGCTCGCTTGTCTTCACCTGAGGTCCGCCATGTTGATGCTGAACGACGAAGTGAACATCCTGCGGCAGGTGCCGCTGTTCGCAAGCATTGATCCGTCGCGGCTGAAAAAGCTGGCCTTCTCGTCGCATCGCCAGCATTTCGTCGCGGGCGAGGAACTGTTCCATCAGGGCGACGATGCCGACCATGCCTATATCATCATCACCGGCAATGCCTCGGTGCTGACCGATGGCCCGAACGGGCCGACCCGCATCGCCGAGATTCCGGCCGGCAATATCGTGGGCGAGATCGCGCTGCTGTGCGGCGGCAGTCGCCGCGCCACGGTGCAGGCGCTGGATGCGATGGACGTGCTGGCTATCGACAACAAGTGCTTCATGCGCATGCTGTCCGAGGACAGCACCGCCTGCGCCAATATCATGCGCGTGCTGGCCGAGCGGCTGGCCGACACCACCGCCGACCTGATCGCGGCGCGCGCCGAGCTTGCCAACGACACCGTGCTTTACCCCAACGGGCTGGCGCCCGCCAAGTGCGACGGGCAGGTCGGCGGGCTGTAATGACAGGACGCGGGTCGTGGCCCTGCGCCATGGCCTGCGGCGCGCATGACCTATAGTCAGGTGATCTCTTCTCGGGACGGCGGCGGGTTTGCCGATCACGGCCGGCTTGTGCTGGCGCGCCAATTGGCGGGCAGCGTGGTGCTGTGCTTTGTCGTCATGCACCTGATCAACCATGCGCTGCTGATCGGCTCGGTCCCGTTCGCGGATCAGGCGCGGCGCTGGCTGGCGCTGCCATGGCGGACGCTGCCGGGCACGATCCTGCTTTACGGGGCGCTGCTGGTCCATGCCGGGCTGGCGCTGTGGACGCTTTATGCGCGCCGCACCCTGCAAATGCCGCTGGCCGAGTTTCTTGTGCTGGTCATGGGGCTGCTGATCCCCGACCTGCTGATCGAACATGCGGTGGCGATGCGGCTGACCGGCCCGCTGCGCGGGATCGAGCCAAGCTATCAGATGGTGCTGAAGGCGCAGTGGTTCGACAATCCGATCCGGTCCTTGCAGCAATCGGTGGCGCTGATCGTCGTCTGGCTGCATGCCTGCCTTGGGCTGGGCCGGGCGCTGTCCGCCAGCGCGCGGTTCCGCAATATCCGCACCATGCTGATCGCGGCGGCGGTGCTGCTGCCGGTGCTGGCGCTGATCGGCTATGCGGATGCCGGGCGCGAGACCGTCATCGCCCTGCGCCAGGCCGAGATGTCGCCGCATCCGCCCATGCCCGCCGGTCCCGTCGGCGACCGCGCCGGCGCCGCCCGGATCGAGATGATCGCCACCGCGCTGCGCATCGGCTGGGTGTTCCTGATCGCGCTGGTGCTGGTCCTGCGGCAGGTCCGGGCGTGGATGGCGCGCGGCGCCGAGATCGAGATTTCCTATCTGGGCGGCGCCATGGTGCGGGTCGGGCCCGGCACCTCGGTGCTGGAGGCCAGCCGCCTGAACGGCATCGCGCATTATTCGGTCTGCGGCGGCAACGGGCGCTGCTCGACCTGCCGGGTGCGGGTGCTGGCCTCGGACGCGGCGCTGCCACCGCCGAACACGGTCGAGCAGGCGACGCTGGCGCGCATCCATGCCGGGCCGGACGTGCGGCTGGCCTGCCAGCTTCGCCCGCAGGGCGCGCTGACCGTGGCGCGGCTTCTGGAGCCGCCGCAGGCCCGGATGGCGCAATTCGCCGACACCCCCCCGCGCGAACTGGACATCGCGGTGCTGTTTTGCGACCTGCGCAGCTTTACCGCGCTGTCGGAACGGCAGTTGCCCTATGACGTGGTGTTCCTGCTGAACCGCTATTTCGACATTGTCGGCAATGCGGTGGCGGCCAGCGGCGGCGTGGTGGACAAGTTCATCGGCGATGGCGCCATGGCGGTCTTTGGCCTTGAAAGCGATCTGCCATCGGCCTGCCGGGCGGCGCTGCGCTGCGCGGCGATGATCCGGCAGAACATCTGCCAGATGAACGAGGAACTGCGCCGCGACATGGGCCTGACCATCGATGTCGGCATCGGCATCCATGCCGGCAGCGCCATCATCGGCCAGATGGGGTTCGTCGGCCACATGAGCCAGACCGCCATCGGCGACACCGTGAATGTCGCGAGCCGGCTTGAGGGCGTCTCCAAGGACCTTGGCGCGCCCATCGTCGCCTCGCATGACGTGATGTCGCGGCAGGACCGTCCCACGGGCGACCTGCAGGCGATGAGCGTGACCATCCGCGGGCGCGAGACCGGGCTGGTGGTCTATCCTTTGCAGGACGATGACGCCGCCCGCTATCTTGAGGCGCCATCACGTTGAAATGTTCGGCGGCCCATGGCGGGCAGGGCGCCCCTGTGCTAGCGCTTGGCGCCCCGCCGGAAAGGGACAGGACATGCTGAACGACCTGCTGAAAAAGATCGAGGACCGCACCGCGAAAGTGGGCGTCGTGGGCCTGGGCTATGTCGGCATCCCGCTGGCCATGCGCATCGCGGAAATGGGGCTGCCGGTCCTTGGCTTCGACGTGCTGCCCGAACGCATCCGCCAGATGGAGGACGGCGTCAGCCCCATCCGCCACATTCCCGATGCCGCCATCGCCGCCATGCGCGCGCGCGGCTTTCAGGCGACCGGCGACTATAGCCGCGCCGCCGAATGCGATGCGCTGCTGATCTGCGTGCCGACGCCCCTGGACAAGCACCGCGAACCCGACCTGCGTTTCGTCACCGCCACCATGGACTCGCTGGCCCCGCATCTGCGCGCCGGCCAGCTTCTGTCCTTGGAAAGCACGACCTGGCCCGGCACCACCGCCGAGGTGCTGGCGCCCTATTTCACCCGTGCCGGGCTGACCCCGGGCGAGACCGCCTTCCTTGTCTATTCGCCCGAGCGCGAGGACCCCGGCAACCCCGATTTCGACACCAGCCGCATCCCCAAGGTGGTGGGCGGCGACGACCCGGCCTCGCAACAGGCGGGGGTGGCGCTGTATTCGGCCTTCATCGACACGGTGGTGCCGGTCAGTTCGACCCGCGCGGCCGAGATGGTGAAGCTTCTGGAAAACATCTATCGCGCGGTGAATATCGGGCTGGTCAATGAGCTGAAGATCGTGGCGCAGGGCATGGGGCTGGATATCTTCGAGGTCATCAACGCCGCCGCCACCAAGCCCTTTGGCTTCAAGGCCTTCTATCCGGGGCCGGGGATTGGCGGCCATTGCATCCCCATCGACCCGTTCTATCTGACGTGGAAGGCGCGGGAGTACGGCATCCACACCCGCTTCATCGAACTGGCGGGCGAGGTGAACGCCGCCATGCCCGATTACGTCTTCCAGAAAACGCTTGAGGCGCTCAGCGCGCGCGGCATCGCCATGTCCAATGCGCGGCTGCTGGTGCTGGGCATCGCCTACAAGCGCGACGTGGACGATGTGCGCGAAAGCCCCTCGGTCCAGCTGATGGAGATGCTGCGCAAATGGGGCGCGCAGATCGATTATTCCGACAGCAATGTGCCGGTATTCCCGGTGATGCGCGAACACAGCTTCGACCTTGCCTCGGTGCCGCTGACGCCGGAAACGCTGGCGGGCTATGACGCGGTGCTGGTGCTGACCGATCACAGCGATGTCGATTACGACATGCTGCGCGACCATGCCCGGCTGATCGTCGACGCGCGTGGCCGCTATAGCGGTGTCAGCGACCCCAAGATCGTTTCCGCCTGATAGGCCGCCTGAGGGGCGTCACAGCAGGCTAAGCTGCACCCCGGCCGCCCCCTCGTCCGCATCCTCAAGCGAGGACAGCGTCACGCCCAGCAGCCGGATGCCCTTGGGCGGCGGCATCAGGGGCGCCAGCAGCGTCAGCGCGACGGCGGCCAGTTCCCCGCTGCCGGTCAGTGGCGCGGGTGTGGTGCGGGACCGGGTGATCTGCTGGAAATCGCCGTATTTCACCTTCAGCGTCACGGTGCGGCCGGTGATGCGCTTGTCGGCGCAATGGCGCCAGACCTTTTCGGCCAGTATCGCCACCTCGGCCCGCGCCTGCGCTGGATCGAGGATATCGGTCAGGAACGTGTCCTCGGTCCCCATGGACTTGCGGGCGCGGTGCGGCTGGACCGGGCGCAGGTCGATGCCCCGCGCGATGCGCCAGTACCACGCGCCCGATTTGCCGAAATGCCGGGTCAGGAATTCGGGCGTCTGCGCGCGCAGGTCGGCGCCGGTCGCGATGCCCAGCCGTTCCATCCGCGCGGCGGTGGCGGGGCCGACGCCGTGGAACCTGCCCACCGGCAGCGCTGCGACGAAATCCGCCCCGCGCGCTGGCGGGATCACCGCCTGACCGTTGGGCTTGTTCAGGTCGCTGGCCATCTTGGCCAGAAACTTGTTGTAGGAAATCCCGGCCGAGGCATTCAGCCCCGTCACCTGCCGGATGCGGGCGCGGATCAGGCGGGCGATCTCGGTCGCCAGCGGGATCGCCTGCTTGTTCTCGGTCACGTCCAGATAGGCCTCGTCCAGCGACAAAGGCTCGATCAGGTCGGTGAATTCGGCGAAAATCTCGCGGATCTGGGCCGAGACGGCGCGATAGACGTCAAAGCGCGGGCGGATGAAGATCAGGTCCGGGCAGCGCCGCCGCGCCGTGCTGGAGGGCATGGCCGAGCGCACGCCGAAGACGCGCGCCTCATAGCTGGCGGCGGCGACGACGCCGCGCGGGCCGGGGCCGCCGACCACCACCGGCTTGCCGCGCAGATCGGGATTGTCGCGCTGTTCGACCGAGGCGTAATAGGCGTCCATATCGACATGGATGATCTTGCGAGGGGGCTCGTCCTGATCGTCCTGCCGCTGCATCTTGGGCGCGTGCCTCCTGACTGTCGCCGCCGCGCGGGATTTGCGGTCGGAACAAATATGGAACGTAACCCGGATTTGCCGCGCTGCAAAGCCCCCTGCCGCAAAAGGGCCGGGACGCTGCCGCCCCGGCCCCATGTATTCAGTCGCTTGCGTTCAGTCGCCGCGCTCAGGCGTAAAGGTTGATGACGCCGACCTTTTCGTGGATCGCGTTCACCGCCGCCTTGTCCAGACCAAGGCCCTGCGCCAGCGCGTGCAGGTATTCGGCCTCTTTGCGGTTGTCGAACTCGATCGCCATCAGCGACATCAGATAGACCTGCGGGCCATAGCCCTGCGGCACCTCGCGCGCCAGCGCCGCCGCATCGACCGGGGCGGCCATCTGTTCGCGGATGAAGGCGCGTTCGTCGTCGTCCAACTCGCCGAATTCGGACATCAGCTTGGCTTTTTCGTTGTCGTCGATCTCGCCATCGGCCTTGGCGGCCTGGATCATCGCCTTCAGCATCAGCCCGGCCAGCGCGTTCTGTTCGGGGGTGGGGGCGACTTCGGGTTCGTCGCCCTTGCCGATGGCGTCGTTGAAAAGCTCGCCGAAGCTGGCGTCATTGGCGGGCTGAGAGCCTTTTTGCGCCAGCGTGCCCTGCGGCGACTGGGTCTGACCGCCGCCATCGCTTCCGCCATTGCCGCTGCCAAGGATGCCGCCCAGAACGCCGCCCAGACCGCCCGCGGCGGCGCCCGCCCCAAGCTGGTCGAGGATGCCGCCCAGACCGCCCTGCGCCTGCCCGCGCTGGGGCGAGTTCGGGCCGCCATAGGCCGAGCCCGAGCCGGTGCGCCCGCCCAGGACCTGCCCCAGCAGGTCGCCAAGCCCGCCCGAGCCGGTGTTGCGGTTGCCGCCGCCGCCGGTATTGCTGCCCAGAAGATCGTCCAGAAGCCCGCCCGACGACCGTCCGCCGGACGAGACCTGGCGTCCGTCGGCCTGCCCCTGCCGGTTCTGCGCGTTTTTCATCATGGCGCCGATGCCTTTGGCCAGCATGACGCCCGCCGCAACGCGGGCAAGGGATTTCATCAGACTCATCACGTTCCTCCGCAGCATTTCGTGGCCGCCGTCCGGGCAGCCTTGTGATGGAATATGAACGCCTTGCCCCGGCTTGGGTTCCCGCCCTGCGCGGGGGGTGCGACACTGCATCCCCAGCGTGGTCGGAACCGGCCGCGCGCCCTTGATTTTTCCCTGTCGGGACTATAAGTCGCGGCGGATGTTACACGGGGGCTGTCGCGCGGGTGGCCCCCCCGATAGGAGGCCCTTATGGCAAAGGCAAAGTTTGAACGTACGAAACCGCACGTCAACATCGGGACCATTGGTCACGTTGACCACGGCAAGACGACGCTGACGGCTGCGATCACGAAGTATTTCGGCGAGTTCCGTGCGTATGACCAGATCGACGGCGCGCCGGAAGAGAAGGCCCGCGGGATCACGATCTCGACCGCGCATGTGGAATACGAATCGCCCACGCGTCACTATGCGCACGTGGACTGCCCCGGCCACGCCGACTATGTGAAGAACATGATCACCGGCGCGGCGCAAATGGACGGCGCGATCCTGGTGGTGAACGCGGCCGACGGCCCGATGCCGCAGACCCGCGAACACATCCTGCTGGGCCGCCAGGTCGGCATCCCCTACATGGTCGTCTACCTGAACAAGGTCGACCAGGTGGATGACGAAGAGCTGCTGGAACTGGTCGAGATGGAAGTGCGCGAGCTTCTGTCCAGCTACGACTACCCCGGCGACGACATTCCGATCGTCAAGGGCTCGGCGCTGGCGGCGATGGAAGGCCGTGACCCGGAAATCGGCGAGAACTCGATCCGCGCGCTGATCGCCGCGGTCGACGAGTACATCCCGACGCCCGAGCGCGCCGTGGACATGCCGTTCCTGATGCCGATCGAAGACGTGTTCTCGATCTCGGGCCGCGGCACGGTCGTGACCGGCCGTGTCGAGCGTGGCGCGGTGAACGTCGGCGACGAACTGGAAATCATCGGCATCCGCCCGACGAAGAAGACCACCTGCACCGGCGTGGAAATGTTCCGCAAGCTGCTGGACCGCGGGGAAGCCGGCGACAACATCGGCGCGCTGCTGCGCGGCGTCGACCGTGACGGCGTCGAGCGTGGTCAGGTTCTGGCCAAGCCCGGTTCGGTGACGCCGCACACCACCTTCGAAGCTGAAGCCTACATCCTGACCAAGGAAGAGGGTGGCCGTCACACGCCGTTCTTCGCCAACTACCGTCCGCAGTTCTACTTCCGCACGACGGACGTGACCGGGACGGTGAAGCTGCCGGAAGGCACCGAGATGGTGATGCCGGGCGACAACCTGAAGTTCGAGGTCGAGCTGATCGCCCCGATCGCGATGGAAGAAAAGCTGCGCTTCGCCATCCGCGAAGGCGGCCGCACGGTTGGCGCCGGCGTGGTGTCGAAGATCCTGAAGTGATCCTGAAGGCGCCTCGCGCCTTCGGCAAGCGAACCATCGGATGATCCTTTCGGGGATATCGCGATGCAAAGGCCGCCCCAAAGGGCGGCCTTTTCCGTTTGCGCGATTGCCGTCGAACCGGTGTCGCGGCCCCGCCTTTGTCGCTGCGCTGCGGCGTGTCTGACCCATGGACAATGGCCTGCGGCTATGGGCATCGTGAATGTCCAGCGCTAACGGCAGTCATCGCCGAAGCGCGTTACCTCATGGAGACACGCATGCCGCAAAGACCCGCAATCGTTCTTGTCCATGGCTTCTGGGGAGGAGCCGCGCATTGGGGGAACGTCATCAAGGAGCTGCACAAGCGTGGCTATCACGACCTGCACGCGGTCGAGAACCCGCTGACTTCGCTGGCCGACGATGTCGAGCGCACGCAGAAGATGGTGCGCCAGATCCACGGGCCGGTGCTGCTGGTCGGTCATTCCTATGGCGGCGCTGTCATCACCCAGGCGGGCGACCTGCCCAACGTCAAGGGGCTTGTCTATGTCGCGGCCTTTGCGCCCGATGCCGGCGAAAGCCCCGGCAGCATCAGCGCCGCAAATCCGCCCGAGGCCTTCCCGAACATCGCCCCTGACAGCGACGGCTATCTGTGGATCAAGCAGGACAAGTTCCGCGAAAGCTTCTGCCAGGACCTGGACGATGCCGACGCGCTGGTGATGGCGGTGACGCAAAAGGCGCCGCTGGGCAGCACCTTCGGCGACAATATCACCGCCCCCGCCTGGAAGGTGAAGCCGAGCTGGTATCAGATCTCGACCCATGACCGCATGATCAACCCCGAGAACCAGAAGATGATGTCGGCGCGGATGAACGCCAAGACGGTGTCGCTGGCGGCAAGCCACGCCTCGCTGGCCTCGCATCCCGAGGAAATCGCCGACCTGATCGATCTGGCAGCGACCGAAACCGGCTTCTGAAGCCGTCTGCGCCTCTGTCCGGGGTCGCGTATCCGGGGCCGTCCGTTCTGCGGGCGGCCCTTTTTCATGTGCGCGGATCGTCACATATATTTTGGGGGCGGGTTCATCTGAATTTCTTCATCCATAACTTTACCGCCGCCGATGAAAATCTCCATATCAATGCAAGAATTATGAAGAACAGCATCGAAATAGAAAAATACATGACAAAGAATAGCAATGTCCGGTCCCACAAAAGGATACATGTACGCCCTGAGGCGTAATAAAAAACCGGGTCACACAGTTCGCCTCCCAGATCAGTGGTCTTGGCGATGTAGGCAGGCAGCAGGCCAAGCTGCACTGACAGAATGACCGCGACGGCGGCGTAAACTTTCATGGCGCCGCTCCCGGGGACGCAGTGGGTGCCGGCAGCCAGCCCGGACGAAGGGTTCTGGTCAAATGCTCAACGCGAGCACCATAGTCAGTATACATGTCTTGTTCCGAGAACATCATGGGCCAATAATCTACGTTGATATTCATGGGCCGGATGCTCTTGTTGGCTCTGATCCACTCAAGTGGTTCGTCGTACCAACCGTGGATGGTCTCCATGACAGCGACCGCCAGAACATGTCATACTGAAAACGAAAATCAAATGCCCGGTTCCACAGTATGGCTTATCTCGGGGGCGTCGCGCGATTTCGGGCGCATCTGAACCGAGGCGGCGCCGGCGGCGATCCTGAAGCTGGTCGATGCGCCGGAACCGCCGCTGCGGCTGATGCTGGGCACCCTGCTGCCGATGGTGCGCGAGGTCCATGCCGAGCGCCTGCGCACATGGGAAGCCTGGGACGACGTTGCCCGCGCCGCCAGGGGCTGATCCGCGACCTGCGGGGGGTTGACATCGACCCCCCGATCCCGCATTGAGCGCCATCGCGACCACTCTGCAAGGAATCGGTTGCCATTGACAGGGCCGCCCGCTATGGGGGCGGCCTTGCAGTTTTTCTATGCGGTTCGACGCTGGCGATACATGGTGTGTTGTCAGCCTCTCAACTGAAACTCCCCGCGAGAGGGATTGACTGATGCAAAGTCAAAACATCCGCATCCGGCTGAAGGCGTTCGATTATCGCGTTCTGGATGCAAGCACGCAGGAAATCGTGAACACCGCCAAGCGCACCGGCGCCCAGGTTCGTGGTCCGATCCCGCTGCCCAACAAGATCGAGAAATTCACCGTTCTGCGCGGCCCGCATATCGACAAGAAATCCCGCGACCAGTGGGAAATCCGCACGCACAAGCGTCTGCTGGACATCGTCGACCCGACCCCCCAGACCGTTGACGCCCTGATGAAGCTCGACCTCGCCGCTGGCGTTGACGTCGAAATCAAGGTGTAAGGAGGCCCCCATGCTGCGGACTGGTGTTATCGCCAAGAAGCTGGGCATGACCCGGCTGTTCCTGGAAGACGGGCGTCAGGTTCCCGTCACCGTTCTGCACGTCGATAACGTGCAGGTCATCGCTCAGCGCACCGTCGAGACCGACGGCTATGTCGCGCTGCAGCTTGGCGCGGGCGAGGCGAAAGCCAAGCGCGTGACCGGCGCCATGCGTGGCCATTTCGCGAAAGCGAATGTCGCGCCCAAGCGCAAGATCGCGGAATTCCGCGTGGCCCCCGAAAACCTGATCGAAGTGGGCGAGGAAATCATCGCCGACCACTACTTCGCGGGTCAGTTCGTGGACATCGCCGGCACCTCGATCGGTAAAGGCTTTGCCGGCGCCATGAAGCGCCACAACTTCGGTGGTCTGCGCGCCTCGCACGGCGTGTCGATCAGCCACCGCTCGCACGGTTCGACCGGCCAGTGCCAGGACCCCGGCAAGGTGTTCAAGGGCAAGAAGATGGCGGGTCACCTGGGTGCCGTTCGCGTCACCACGCAGAACCTGCAAGTCGTCCGCACCGACGCCGACCGTGGCCTGATCATGGTCAAGGGCTCGGTTCCGGGCTCGAAGGGTGGCTGGGTCACCATCAAGGACGCCGTGAAGAAGCCGCTGGCCGAAACCACGATCTTCCCGGCCGCGACCCGTTCGCAAGCCAAGGAAGCCGCGCGTCTGGCCGAAGAAGCCGCTGCTGCCGCCGCCGCCGAAGCCGAAGCCGCCCGCAAGGCCGCCGCTGAAGCCGAAGCCGCTGCCCAGGCTGCTGCCCTGGCCGAGGCCGAAGCTTCGATCGCTGCCGATCAGGCCGCCGAAGGCGATGCCGCGCCCGAAGGAGAAAGCAAATGAAACTCGGTGTGATCACGCTCGAAGCCGGCAAGGCCGGCGATATCGAACTGAGCGATGACATCTTCGGGCTTGAGCCGCGTGCGGACCTTCTGCATCGCGTCGTGCGCTGGCAGCGCGCGAAGGCGCAGCAGGGCACCCACTCGGTCCTGGGCAAGTCGGATGTCAGCTACTCGACCAAGAAGATCTATCGCCAGAAAGGCACCGGCGGCGCCCGCCACGGTTCCCGCAAGGCCCCGATCTTCCGTCACGGTGGTGTCTACAAGGGTCCGACCCCGCGCAGCCACGCCTTCGATCTGCCCAAGAAAGTCCGCGCGCTTGGCCTGAAGCACGCCCTGTCGGCGAAAGTCGCAGCGGGTGAACTGGTCATCGTGGACAACATCAACATCGCCGAAGCCAAGACCTCGGCCGTCGCCAAGGCGGTCAAGGAAAACGGCTGGAAGCGCGTTCTGGTGATCGACGGCGCCGAAGTGAACGAGAACTTCGCCCGTGCCGCCCGCAACCTGGAAGGGGTGGACGTGCTGCCCTCGATCGGTGCCAACGTTTATGACATCCTGCGCCGCGACACGCTGGTGCTGACCCGCGCCGGTGTCGAAGCTCTGGAGGCTCGTCTGAAATGACCGTGAAGCCCGAACATTACGACGTGATCGTGAAGCCGCTGATCACCGAGAAAGCGACGCTGGTGTCCGACGCCAACGCCTTCGTTTTCCAGGTGACGAAGGACGCGAACAAGCCCGCCATCAAACAGGCGGTCGAGGCGCTGTTCAACGTCAAGGTGAAAGCGGTCAACACCACGATCACCAAAGGCAAGACCAAGCGTTTCAAGGGCCGCCCCGGCGTCCGTTCGGACGTGAAAAAGGCCTATGTCACGCTGGAAGCCGGCAACACCATCGACGTGTCGACCGGCCTCTGATATAGCCACCGAATCGACGGCCCCGCCAGCGGGGCCGTCGCGTTTTTTGACGAAACGGACCGACAGGTCCAAAGCAACGGAAGACAGAAAGCATGGCACTCAAGTCGTATAAACCGACGACGCCTGGCCAGCGTGGGCTGGTTCTGATCGACCGTTCGGAGCTTTGGAAAGGGCGCCCGGTCAAATCTCTCACCGAGGGTTTGACCAAGAACGGCGGCCGGAACAACACCGGACGGATCACGATGCGCCGCAAGGGCGGCGGGGCGAAGCGTCTTTATCGCATCGTCGACTTCAAACGCACCAAGTTCGATGTTCCGGCGACGGTCGAGCGGATCGAATACGATCCCAACCGCACCGCCTTTATCGCGCTGATCAAATACGAAGACGGCGAGCTGGCCTATATCCTGGCCCCGCAGCGTCTGGCCGTTGGCGATGCCGTCATCGCCGGCGCCAAGGTCGACGTGAAGCCCGGCAACGCCATGCCCTTTAGCGGCATGCCGATCGGTACCATCGTCCACAACGTCGAGCTGAAGCCCGGCAAGGGCGGCCAGATCGCGCGTTCGGCCGGCACCTATGCCCAGTTCGTCGGTCGCGACGGCGGCTATGCGCAGATCCGCCTGTCTTCGGGCGAACTGCGTCTGGTGCGTCAGGAATGCATGGCCACCATCGGCGCCGTGTCGAATTCGGACCATTCGAACCAGAACCTCGGCAAAGCCGGCCGCAACCGCCACAAGGGCATCCGCCCGAGCGTCCGCGGTGTGGCCATGAACCCGATCGACCACCCGCATGGTGGTGGTGAGGGCCGGACCTCGGGTGGCCGTACGCCGGTGACCCCGTGGGGTAAGGACACCAAGGGTAAGCGGACCCGCAGCAACAAGACGACCGACAAGTATATCCTGCGGTCGCGTCACGCGAAGAAGGGGCGTTAATCCATGGCACGTTCAGTTTGGAAGGGCCCCTTTGTCGACGCCTATGTGCTTCGCAAAGCCGAGAAAGCCCGCGAATCCGGCAAGTCGGATGTCATCAAGATCTGGTCGCGTCGTTCGACCATTCTGCCGCAATTCGTCGGTCTGACCTTCGGCGTCTATAACGGTCACAAGCACATCCCGGTCAACGTGACCGAAGAGATGATCGGCCAGAAGTTCGGTGAATATTCGCCGACGCGGACCTATTACGGTCACGCCGCCGACAAGAAAGCGAAAAGGAAGTAAGCCATGGGTAAGGAACAGAATCCGCGCCGCGTGGCGGATAACGAGGCGTTCGCGAAGACCAAGATGCTTCGCACTTCGCCGCAGAAGCTGAACCTGGTCGCGGCGCTGATCCGCGGCAAGAAGGTGGACAAGGCTCTGGCCGATCTGACCTTCTCGCATAAGCGCATCGCCGGCGACGTGAAGAAATGTCTTCAGTCGGCCATCGCCAATGCCGAGAACAACCATAACCTCGATGTCGACAATCTGGTCGTCGCCGAGGCCTGGGTCGGCAAGAACCTGGTCATGAAGCGGGGTCGCCCGCGCGCCCGTGGTCGTTACGGCAAGATCATGAAGCCGTTTTCGGAAATCACCATCAAGGTGCGTCAGGTCGAGGAGCGCGCGTAATGGGTCAGAAAGTCAACCCCATCGGGATGCGTCTTCAGGTCAACCGCACCTGGGACAGCCGCTGGTACGCGGATGACAAGGACTACGGCAATCTGCTGCTGGAAGACCTGAAGATCCGTGACTTCATCCACAAGGAAGCCAAGCAGGCCGGCGTCAGCCGCGTCATCATCGAGCGTCCGCACAAGAAGTGCCGCGTCACGATCTATGCCGCGCGCCCGGGTGTCATCATCGGCAAAAAAGGCGCCGATATCGAAACCCTGCGCAAGAAGCTGGCGAACTTCACCGATTCGGAACTGCACCTCAACATCGTTGAAGTCCGCAAGCCCGAGCTGGACGCCCAGCTTGTCGCCGAATCGATCGCCCAGCAGCTTGAGCGCCGCGTCTCGTTCCGTCGCGCCATGAAGCGCGCGGTGCAGAACGCCATGCGCATGGGTGCCCTTGGTATCCGCGTGAACGTCGCCGGCCGTCTGGGCGGCGCCGAAATCGCCCGCACCGAATGGTATCGCGAAGGCCGTGTGCCGCTGCACACCCTGCGCGCCGACATCGACTATGCGCTGTCGGAAGCCTCGACCCCCTACGGGATCATCGGTGTGAAGGTCTGGATCTTCAAAGGCGAGATCATGGAGCATGACCCGCAGGCCCGCGACCGCCGCGCCACCGAGGCGCAGGACGGCCCGGCTCCGCGTGGTCCGCGTCGTGACCGCGACGCGCGCTAAGGAGAAGTTGAGATGCTGCAACCGAAACGGACCAAGTTCCGCAAACAGTTCAAGGGCCGCATCCATGGCGAAGCCAAGGGCGGGTTCAACCTGAACTTCGGCTCCTACGCCCTGAAGGCGACCGAGCCCGAGCGCGTCACCGCCCGTCAGATCGAAGCGGCCCGCCGCGCGATCACCCGCCACATGAAGCGTCAGGGCCGGGTCTGGATCCGGATTTTCCCGGACGTGCCGGTTTCCTCGAAGCCGACCGAAGTGCGGATGGGTAAAGGCAAGGGCTCCGTCGATTACTGGGCGGCCCGGGTCCATCCCGGCCGGATCATGTTCGAGATCGACGGCGTGAACGACACCATCGCCCGCGAGGCCCTGCGCCTTGGCGCGCAGAAACTGCCGGTCCTGACCCGCATCGTCGCGCGCGAAGACTGGTAAGTTCTGCCTGACGGCAAATAAGCACCCCCCGGCCTTGCGGTCGGGGGGTGTTTTCGTTTGGCGATGCCTGCGCCGGCGGCGGGCACCGGGTTCCGGCGATCAGGCCGCGGCGGTGGCCGGCGCGCCGACGATCTGGATATACTCCAGCGGGATGTGCTTGCTGCCCTCGATGGCGATCGACATGGCCAGGCCCTCGGGATAGTCGGGATGGGTGTAGTTGAAGACGATCTCTTGGTAGCCGCTGCCCGACACGAGCACGCTTTCGACGCCGGTAAAGGTCGCATCGCCGGCCAGCGAATAGGGGTCGACCACAATCCGGTCGGCGCCGGTCTCAAAATCGTCGTTCGTCGTATAGATCACGCCGGCGTGGGGATAGCCGATGGAGGCGGGGTTTTCTTCGGGGATCGCCGCATTGGCGTCGGGGCGCAGCGTGAATTCATAGACGTCATTGCCGGCGCCGGATTCAAAGCCCGGGCTGCCATAGCCGATCATCGGGTTCGCGCTGGCATTCAGGATACGGATGGTGTCGTCGCCCGCACCGTCGATGACGCCGTAGCCGGTCCCGGCCGGGCCATCGAAAATCAGCAGGTCATCGCCGTCGCCCAGGTCGACGAACGGGTCATCGCCGTCGGAGCTGGTGTCCCAGGAGATGTTGACGGTGTCATTGCCGGCGCCGCCAAGAATGTCGCTGTAAGAGGCGGCGCCGGTCAGCACATCGTCCCCCGCGCCGCCGTCGATGGTTGTTTCGCCCTCGCCGCCGGCGAAGTCGATGATGTCGTCGCCGTCATCGCCATAAGCCGAGCTGCCATCCAGCGCCGAGATGGTGTCGTCGCCCTCGCGGCCATAGGCGGTGACATAGTCGATATCGGGGTCGGTTTCCTCGGCATTCAGCGCGACCATGTCGATATCGTCAGCGTCCTCGGTCCCGGTCACGGTGCCGTTGACGGGGTCGAGCGTCGGGCCTGCCGGTGCGTCCGAACCGTCGTCATCGTCATTCAGAAATGGAATGGCAAAAAGCAGGGCGATCAGGCCGCCGGCCAGAAGGGATACGGGTTCCATGTATTATCCTGTTTAAATATCTGTCGTTATCAGGACGATAACAGTGACGCGATCGCGGGCAAGAGGGTATTCCGGCAGCGATACGGGAATATGACTTCCGCTAGATCCACGACCATGACGGCATTTTTGAAATGCTGTCAGCCTCTGCGACCCGCAGCGTGGAAATAGACTGAGTAAATGGCCTTGCCTGACGAGGTCCGAAGGCCCGGAACCCGTCCCGCGCCTGAGTCGCCCGATCCCCACGGGGTGCCGGCACCGTCCGCATATTCATGCTGCATCTGCGACGTAATGACGCATGAGGTCCGCCTTCGGTGGCTGGTGATCGGCGCGGGCCACTGCGATGGGCTGTCGTGTAAAATCTTCTAATATGATGAATTTGCGTGTGTTTGTGCCGGGGTAATCAAGCTGCCGGATCGGCAGCGGCAGCAGGCGTTGATTTCGCCGCCACACCGCACGGTTTCGTTTACCCTGTTCTTGTCTATCGCTTGTATTCCGCGCGTGGCGCTGATACCGACTTAACCCAAGGGGCCGTGCGGTCTCATGTGGTTCCGTGTTAACGAGTGTTTTGTGAGATGCCCGAGCATACTTTTACCAAAGTTTACCAGCTTAGTGACGTAAACTGGAATCCGGCAGTAAACGTCGCCAATGGCGCCGCGCTGAACAGCACCTTCACGGTCAATGGTGGTGGCGCGCCGTTGAAGATCCTCGATAACGACGATTATCTTGAGGATAACAACAACGACAGCGCGGGAATGCAGACGCTTGACGCGTCGCAGCAGACGCTTGTCGGCGATTTCGGGCAGAACCACGATGGCGACTATGTCTGGTCGCGGGCATATCAGAATGTCGTCGACCAATATGGGAATGTGGGTCGCATCTATCAGATCCGGATCGCGACCTATACCGGAAGTGGTATGCCGGATTATAACTCGACCAACGTCCACACCTATTACGCGTTCTCGGGGCCGTTGGTCATTGCCCCCGGTATTCAATACACAGTCACCGGCGCATTCAGTGGTATGGGCAACCAGCGCTATATGGATTTCGCGGAGCCGGTCACCTGTTTCAGCGCCGATGCGATGATCTCGACCGCCGCGGGCACCGTTGCGGCTGGCGCGTTGAAGGTCGGTATGCAGGTGCAGACGCGTGACAACGGGCTGCAAACCGTCCGCTGGGTCGGCCGTCGGGTCATTGGCGCGGATGAGCTGGCCGCGGCACCCAAGCTGCGCCCGATCCGGATCAAGGCCGGCGCGCTGGGGCCGGACATGCCGGCGCAGGATCTGGTCGTTTCGCCGCAGCACCGGCTTCTGGTGCGCTCGAAAATCGCCGTGCGGCTGTTCGATGCGCCGGAAATCCTGGTGGCGGCAAAGCAACTCTTGTCGCTTGACGGGGTGGAGGTCGCCGAGGACGTCAGCGAGGTGACCTATGTCCACCTGATGTTCGACCGGCACGAAATCGTCTGGGCCAATGGCGCCGAGACCGAGTCGCTTTATGCCGGCCCGCAGGCCCTTCGGGGCGTCGGCCCCGAGGCGCTTGACGAGCTGTTCGAGATTTTCCCCGAGTTGCGCGATGGCGCAGAGGCCCCGAAGCCGGCACGGCCGCTGGTCGAAGGGAAAGCCGCCCGCAAGCTGGCGCGCATCCACGCCAAGAACGGCGTCGATCTGGTGGCGGCCTCGGGCCTGAACTGACGGGCGGGCCAGGACGGTTCTGAAACCGGTCCTGGATTGCGGAATGATGCGGAGATCGATTGCTGTCGGTCTCCGCTTTTCTTTTCGGCGCAGTGTTGTGAGGCGCCGCAGGGAATGAGGATATCGCGGTCGCGCGCGATCCGCCGATGCTGAAATCTCCTGAGCGTCGCGGGCTGATCGGCAAAAAAAGACCCCCGGCGCGGCGGCCGGGGGGGCGGGCGCCGAGACGGCGTCCATATGGCGGTCGGTCGCGCCTCATGCCTGTGCGGCTTCGGCAGTGGGCGCGACAGCCTCATTGGCGGCATAAGGGATTGCCGGACCGCCGACGATCTCCACGTCGTCCAGGGTAATCCTGCCAGTGCCCATGACGGCGAAGGACATGGCCAGACCGTCCGGGTAGTCCGGGTTGGTGTAATGGAAGACGATTTCCTGAAAGCCGGTGCCGCCAGCGACGATCATCTCATAACCGACAAAGGTTGCGTCGCCCGCCAGCGAATAGGGGTCGACCACCAGCCGGTCCGAACCGGACTGGAACCCTTCGGGCTCGATGTAGACCGAGCCGAAATGGGCATAGCCCATCAGTCCGGGATCCTCGGGGATCACCGCGTTTTCATCGGGCCGCAGGGTGAATTCGTAGACATCGTCGCCCTCGCTGCCGTAGAAGAGCGGGGAAATGCTGGAGATGTAGGGGTTGGCGCTGGCATCCATGATACGGTAGGTGTCGTCGCCGGCGCCGCCGCGAATATCGTAGCCGATCCCGACAGGACCGTCGAACACCACCAGATCGTCGCCATCGCCCAGGTCGATGGTGACGTCCTCATTCTGGTCGTCGGTGCCCCAAGTGATGTTCACGGTATCGTTGCCCGTCCCGCCCAGAACCTCGGCGCCGGAGGCCGTGCCGGTCAGCACGTCGTCGCCTGCCCCGCCATCAAGCGTGTCACCCCGGGCCTGGTCGAATTCGATGATGTCGTCGCCGTCATCGCCATAGACCGAGCCGCCCGCAAGCGCTGAGAGCGTGTCGTCACCCTCGCGGCCATAGACGATGTCGTAGTCGACCTCGGGGTCGGTTTCCTCGTCGTTCACTGTGACCAGATCGATGTTGTCAGCACCTTCGGTGCCGGTGACGGTGCCGTTTTCGGGATCGAGGGCGGGCGCGGCCGGTTCATCGGAATCGTCGTCGTCATTGAAAAAGGGGATGGCGAAAAGCAGGGCGATCAGGCCGCCGGCCAGAAGGGATGCGGGTTCCATATCATAACCTTGAATAATCACGATGATTGCCCCCACAGTAATGGACACGCGACTGGTGGCAACCGAAGGTCGCGCATTGGTTGCGGCAGCATGACATTTTTGGCGCAGGGGCGGTCGGGCGCGCGCCGCTGCGGCGATGGCGTGGTCACCGCAAGGCGTGGCGGCGGCAGGCGATGCCGGCCCGACATCGGCGATTTCAGGCGAATTTGCCGGGAAACGCTTGCCAAACCGGGGCAACGGCTGTATGGGCAAGCCTTCATCATGAAACTCCACCGGAATCAGGGTGGCCCTGCGATGCAGGGGCTCTCCGGTGATGTTGAAAGGAACAGGCGCATGAAAGCGCAGGAACTGAAAGACAAGACGCCCGATCAGCTGAAAGAACAGCTGCTGGCGCTGAAGAAGGAAGCGTTCAACCTGCGCTTCCAGCAGGCCACCGGCCAGCTTGAATCGACCGCCCGCATGCGCTCCGTCCGCCGCGACGTGGCCCGTGTGAAAACCATTCTGAACCAGAAAGCGGCAGCCGCCGCGGCGTCGAACTAAGGAGCCCGGTCCATGCCCAAACGCATCCTGCAAGGCAAGGTCGTCAGCGACAAGAACGAACAGACCGTCACCGTTCTGGTCGAGCGTCGCTTCAAGCATCCGCTGCTGCACAAGACCGTGCGTTCGTCCAAGAAATACCGCGCCCATGACGCGGATAACCAGTTCAAGGTCGGTGACACCGTCCGCATCATCGAATGCGCGCCGATCTCGAAAACCAAGCGCTGGACCGTTCTGACCGACGCGTCGGTCTGATCCAGACTTAATCGAAACCCTGGGGCCGGGTGATGCCGGTCCCCAAAGGTCGGGAGTAACCCAATGATCCAGATGCAGACCAATCTGGATGTCGCTGACAACTCCGGCGCTCGCCGGGTGCAGTGCATCAAGGTCCTGGGTGGTTCGCACCGTCGCTATGCGTCGGTGGGCGACATCATCGTCGTCTCCGTCAAGGAAGCCATTCCGCGCGGCCGCGTGAAGAAAGGCGACGTCCGCAAGGCCGTCGTCGTGCGCACCGCGAAAGAAGTGAAGCGCGAGGACGGCACCTCGATCCGTTTTGACCGCAACGCCGCCGTCATCCTGAACAACCAGGGTGAACCGGTGGGCACGCGTATCTTCGGGCCGGTGGTTCGCGAACTGCGCGCCAAGAACTTCATGAAGATCATCTCGCTTGCGCCGGAGGTGCTGTGATGGCTGCGAAGCTCAAGAAGGGCGACAAGGTCGTCGTGCTGGCCGGCAAGGACAAAGGCAAGCAGGGCGAAATCACCGCCGTGTTCCCGAAAGAGAACAAGGCCGTGGTTGACGGCGTCAACGTCGCCATCCGCCACCAGCGCCAGACCCAGACCACCCAGGGCGGCCGCGTGGCGAAGAACATGCCGATCGACCTGTCGAACCTGTCGCTGATGGACAAGAACGGCAAAGCGACCCGCGTCGGCTTCCGCATGGAAGGCGACAAGAAGGTCCGTTTCGCCAAGACCACGGGGGATGCGATCTGATGCTGGACCAAGCCACCTATACGCCGCGTCTCAAGGCGCTGTTCAAGGACACGATCCGTGCAGCCCTGAAGGAAGAGTTCGGCTACAAGAACGACATGCAGATCCCCAAGCTGGACAAGATCGTCCTGAACATGGGCATCGGCGAGGCCGTCAAGGACACGAAAAAGGTCAAGCAAGGCGCTGAAGAGCTGTCGCTGATCGCGGGTCAGAAAGCCGTCATCACCAAGGCCAAGAACTCGATCGCGGGCTTCCGCGTCCGCGAGGAAATGCCGCTGGGCACGAAAGTCACCCTGCGCGGCGACCGGATGTACGAATTCCTGGACCGCCTGATCAACATCGCGCTGCCGCGCGTCCGCGACTTCCGCGGCGTGAAGGGCACCTCGTTCGACGGCCGCGGCAACTATGCCATGGGCCTGAAGGAGCACATCGTGTTCCCGGAAATCAACTTCGACAAGGTCGACGAAGTTCTGGGGATGGACATCATCATCTGCACCACCGCGCCGACCGACGCGGAAGCGAAAGCGCTGTTGAAGCATTTCAACATGCCGTTCAACAGCTGATCGCAGGGGTAAAAGAGATATGGCTAAAAAATCCATGGTCGAGCGCGAACTGAAGCGCGAGAAACTGGTTCAGAAATACGCCGCCAAGCGCGCCGCCCTGAACGAAGTCATCCACGACCAGTCCCGCCCGATGGAAGAGCGCTTCAAGGCCAGCCTGAAACTGGCTGAACTGCCGCGCAACTCGTCGGCCACGCGTCTGCACAACCGCTGCCAACTGACCGGCCGTCCGCACGCGTATTACCGTAAACTGAAACTGTCGCGGATCATGCTGCGCGAGCTCGGCTCGTTCGGCCAGATCCCCGGCATGGTCAAATCGAGCTGGTAAGGGGGCAATATGTCGATGAACGATCCTCTCGGCGATATGCTGACCCGCATCCGCAACGCACAGATGCGCGGCAAATCGACCGTCCGCACTCCGGCCTCCAAGCTGCGCGCCTGGGTTCTGGATGTGCTGAAAGCTGAAGGCTACATCCGTGGCTATGAGCCCGTCACCTCGGCCGCCGGCCATGACGAGCTGGAAATCAGCCTGAAATACTACGAAGGCACCCCCGTGATCCGCGAGCTGGCTCGCGTGTCCAAACCCGGTCGCCGGGTTTACGCCTCGGTCAAGGAAATCCCGATGGTCCGCAACGGCCTGGGCGTTTCCATCGTCTCGACGCCGAAAGGCGTGATGTCGGACGCAGCGGCTCGCAACGCCAACGTTGGCGGCGAAGTCCTCTGCACCGTGTTCTAAGGAGGGCAGGATGTCTCGGATTGGTAAAAAGCCGGTCGAACTGCCCCAGGGCGTGACCGCCGAAGTGAAAGGCCAGACCATCGAGGTGAAGGGTCCGAAAGGCACCCGTGCGTTTACCGCCACCGACGATGTGACCCTGTCCGTCGAAGAAGGCAGCGTTAAGGTAACGCCGCGCGGCATGTCCAAGCGTGCCCGCCAGCAGTGGGGTATGGCCCGTTCGATGGTGGCCAACCTTGTGACCGGCGTCAGCACCGGCTTCCGCAAGGAACTGGAAATCCAGGGCGTCGGCTACCGTGCCACCATGCAGGGCAAGGACCTGAAGCTGGCTCTGGGCTATTCGCATGACGTGAACTTCATCACGCCGGAAGGCGTGACCATCACCTCGCCGAAGCAGACCGAAATCGTGGTGGAAGGCATCGACCAGCAACTGGTCGGCCAGGTCGCCGCGAACATCCGTGAGTGGCGCCGCCCCGAGCCCTACAAGGGCAAGGGCATCCGCTACAAGGGTGAGGTCGTCTTCCGCAAGGAAGGCAAGAAGAAGTAAGGGGCGCAAAAATGGCACTGACCAAAAGAGAGCTGTTCCAGAAGCGCCGCCTGCGCGTGCGGAACAAATTGCGGGCGATCTCGGACGGCCGTCCGCGTCTGTCCGTTCACCGTTCGTCCAAGAACATCAGCGTCCAGCTGATCGACGACACCAAAGGGGTCACGCTGGCCTCGGCGTCGTCGCTGGAAAAGGACCTGGGTGTTGTCGGCAAGAACAACGTGGAAGCTGCGGCCAAGATCGGCGCTGCGATTGCAGAGCGCGCGAAGAAGGCCGGCGTCGAAGAGGTGATCTTCGACCGCGGTGGCTTCCTGTTCCACGGCAAGATCAAGGCCCTTGCGGACGCAGCCCGCGAAGGCGGTCTGAAGTTCTGATGCCTGTGGGGGGCGGCAACGCCTCCCCGATGATCCGGGGGCCGCAGTCCTTGCGACGGGCGGTCCACCAGGATCGGATTCAACGGCGCGGATCGCGCGCCAGTTTAGAAGGAATGCCTTATGGCAGAACGTGAAAATCGTCGGGACCGTCGCCGCGAAGAGCGCGAGGAAACCCCGGAATTCGCCGATCGTCTGGTCGCGATCAACCGCGTGTCGAAGACCGTCAAGGGGGGCAAGCGCTTCGGCTTTGCCGCTCTGGTCGTTGTCGGCGACCAGCGTGGCCGCGTCGGCTTCGGCAAGGGCAAGGCGAAAGAAGTGCCCGAGGCGATCCGCAAGGCGACCGAGCAGGCCAAGCGTGGCCTGATCCGCGTGCCGCTGCGCGATGGCCGCACGCTGCACCACGATATCGAGGGCCGTCACGGCGCCGGCAAGGTGATCATGCGCACCGCCGTTCCGGGGACCGGCATCATCGCCGGTGGTCCGATGCGCGCTGTCTTTGAAATGCTGGGCGTCCAGGACGTCGTGGCCAAGTCGCAGGGGTCGCAGAACCCCTACAACATGATCCGCGCCACCATCGACGGCCTGAAAAAGGAAGCCTCGCCCCGCAACGTCGCCCAGCGTCGTGGCAAGAAAGTGGCCGAGATCCTGCCCTCGAACGACAAGCCGGCTGCTGAAGCCGTCGAAGCGTAAGGAAACAGACCTATGGCTAAAACCATCGTCGTGAAGCAGATCGGTTCGCCGATCCGCCGCCCCGCCATCCAGCGCGAGACGCTGAAGGGCCTGGGCCTGAACAAGATGAACCGCACCCGCGAGCTGGAAGACACCCCGGCCGTCCGCGGCATGGTCGCCAAGATCCCGCATCTGGCCGTCATCATCGAAGAGCGCGGCTGATCCCAGCCCGCCCTGACCGACAGAAAACGCCCCGGAGATGCTCCGGGGCGTTTTTCATTGCCCGTGCCGGGGTCCGTTAACCTTTCGCTAACCAGTTTCACCTAGCGTCGCGCCGCGAGGTCCGGGCGCGAGGGAAAGGCATGTGGTTCCGAACGGCCATTCAGGTCCTGCTGGCCGTGGCGCTGGTCGTCCTGATGGTCGGCCCGTCGCTGGCGGGGCCGTGGCCGCGGACCAAGGGCGAGGTGTTCCTGTCGCTTTCCGCCGAAGGCGACCGCGACGGGAACAGCTATCTGGGGGTTTACGGCGAATACGGGCTGGCGCCGCGCCATACGCTGGGCTTTGAGCTGGGCCACAGCAACGCGGGCGAAAGCAGCGCGATGATCTGGTGGCAGCGGGTGCTGGACGGGGGCGAGGGACCGGACCGGCTGACGGTCTCGACCGGGATCGGCGTCCTGCAACGTGACGGCAAGGCGGTGCCGCTGGTGCAGGCGGGCGCGGCATGGGGCAGGGGGCTCGACAGCGTGCCGCTACTGAAGCGCATCCCCGGCGGCGGCTGGCTGGCCGTCGATGCGCGGGTGAAGCTGGCGGCGAAGCCCGGCGACGACACCGCGATCGACCCGGAGGCGATGCCCGACGCGCTGACCTATCTGACCCCCGACATCACCGCTAAGGCCGAAGTGACGTTGGGCCTGAAACCCACGCAGTCGCTGATGCTCATCAACCAGTTGCGGCTGGAGCATCGCGACGATATCGGCTTTTCGGCGCGGCTGGCGACCTCGCTGGTCTATGATTTCGGCGGTCCGGCAAAGGTGGAGCTGGGTGTCGTGGCGCCGATCTCGGGTTCCGGTCAGGCGGCGCTGCGAATCGGGACCTGGCTTCAGTTCTGATACCGGAAAGGGCAGGCCACAGCCCGGTTGCGGCGGCACGCATTTCCCGCTATCAGGGCGCGTGGAATCGCCTGTGCGCGATCCCTGTCAACAAGCAAGAAACGCCGTGTCCGCCCCCGCTTCGCTTCATGGGGCGCTTCCGGCTTAAGGAGAAGCGACATGAAACTGCATGAACTTCGCGACAACGAAGGCGCGAACCGCAAGAAAAAGCGCGTGGCGCGTGGTCCCGGCTCGGGCAAGGGCAAGACCGCTGGCCGTGGCGTCAAGGGCCAGACCTCGCGTTCGGGCGTTGCGCTGAACGGCTACGAAGGCGGCCAGATGCCGCTGTATCGCCGCCTGCCGAAGCGCGGCTTCAGCAAGCCGAATCGCCTGGACTTCGCCGTGGTGAACCTGGGCCAGCTGCAGGCCTTTGTCGACGCGGGCAAGCTGGATGCGAAATCCGACGTGACCGAGGACGCGCTGGTTGCCGCCGGTGTCATCCGCCGCAAGCTGGACGGCGTCCGCGTGCTGGCCAAGGGTGAACTGAAGGCCGCGCTGAACCTGATCGTCGCCGGCGTGTCGAAAGCCGCCGCCGAGGCCATCGCGAAGGTTGGCGGCAAAGTCACCGTCACCCGCCCGGTCAAAGAAGACGCCGCGGCCGAATAAGCTGTTGAAGGGCGCGCCCGCGCCCAATAGATAGCTTTCCAAGTTTTCCAGGCGCCGCGGGATCGGGAAACGATCCGGCGGCGCTGCCATGAAGGGGCACAAGTATGGCGTCAGCCGCAGAACAGATGGCCGCGAACCTCTCCTGGGGGGCGTTTGGCAAGGCGACCGAGCTTCGCCAGCGGATCTGGTTCACGCTCGGACTTCTCATCATCTATCGCCTGGGCACCTATATCCCGGTGCCCGGCATCGACGGCGCCGCGCTGCGCAACTTCATGGAGCAGGCGCAGGCCGGCATCGGCGGCATCCTGTCCATGTTCACCGGCGGCGCGCTGGGACGCATGGGGATCTTTGCGCTGGGGATCATGCCCTATATCAGCGCCTCGATCATCGTGCAGCTTATGGCGTCGATGGTGCCGGCGCTGGAGCAGCTGAAGAAAGAGGGCGAGCAGGGCCGCAAGAAGATCAACCAGTATACCCGTTACGCGACGGTTGCGCTGGCGCTGTTCCAGGCCTGGGGTCTTGCCGTCAGCCTTGAGGCCGGCAACCTGGCCCATGATCCGGGCATGTTCTTCCGCCTGACCGTGGTCATCACGCTGGTCGGCGGCACCATGTTCCTGATGTGGCTGGGCGAACAGATCACCTCGCGCGGGATCGGCAACGGCATCTCGCTGATCATCTTCGTGGGCATCGTGGCCGAGATTCCGCGCCATATCGCACAGTTTCTGGCGACCGGCGCCTCGAACGGCTCGACCCTGCTGACGCTGGGCATCGTGGTCATGGTGATCGCGGTCATCGCCTTCGTGGTGTTCATGGAACGCGCGCTGCGCAAGATCCACATCCAGTATCCGCGCCGTCAGGTGGGGATGAAGATCTATGACGGCCAGTCGTCGCACCTGCCGATCAAGGTCAACCCGGCCGGCGTGATCCCGGCGATCTTTGCCAGCTCGCTTTTGCTGCTGCCGGTGACGATCTCGACCTTCTCGGGCAACCAGACCGGCCCGATCATGTCGACGATTCTGGCCTATTTCGGTCCCGGACAGCCGCTTTACCTGCTGTTCTTCACGGCGATGATCGTGTTCTTCGCCTATTTCTACACGTTCAACGTCAGCTTCAAACCCGACGACGTCGCCGACAACCTGAAGAATCAGGGCGGCTTCATCCCGGGTATCCGCCCCGGCAAAAAGACCGAGGACTATCTGACCTATGTCGTGAACCGCGTGCTGGTCATCGGCTCGGCCTATCTGGCGGCGGTCTGCCTGCTGCCCGAGGTGATCCGCCACCAGCTTGCGATTCCCTTCTATTTCGGCGGCACTTCGGTGCTGATCGTGGTCAGCGTGGTGATGGATACGATCAACCAGGTGCAAAGCCACTTGCTTGCGCATCAATACGAAGGTTTGATCGAGAAATCACAACTGCGCGGCAAACGCGGGAAGGCCGGTGCGGCCAAGCCCAGAAAAGCGCCCGCGCGTCGCTGAACGGGACCGGCCACACCGGGTAGGAGAAGGGACGACATGACGATCGACATCATTCTGCTGGGCCCTCCGGGCGCGGGCAAGGGCACGCAGGCGCGCCGCCTGATCGAGGAGCGCGGGCTGGTCCAGCTCTCGACCGGGGACATGCTTCGCGAGGCGAAGTCCAGCGGAACCGAGATGGGCAGGCATGTGGCCGAGATCATGGATCGCGGCCAGCTTGTCACCGACGAGATCGTTATCGGCCTGATCCGTGAAAAACTGGCCCAGGGCGGCAAGGGCTTCATCTTCGACGGCTTTCCGCGCACGCTGGCGCAGGCCGACGCGCTTGAGGCGCTGATGGCCGAGATGGGCCAGCATGTCGATGCCGTGATCGAGATGCGTGTCGACGACGAGGCGCTGGTGGCCCGCATCTCGGGCCGCTTCACCTGCGGCAATTGCGGCGAGGTCTATCACGACGTGACCAAGCCGACCAAGGTGGCGGGGGTCTGCGATGTCTGCGGCTCGACCGACCTGCGCCGGCGCGCCGACGACAATGCCGAAAGCCTGAAGACCCGGCTGATGGAATATTACAAGAAAACCTCGCCGCTGATCGGCTATTACTATGCCAAGGGCAATCTCAGCCCGGTGGATGGTCTGGCCGATATCGACGTGGTCGCCGCCGAGGTGGCGGCGGTCTTGGACCGCATACCCGGGCAGGGTTGACGTCCGGCGGGGAATCCCTTAATCCGCGTCATCTCGCAAGAGAATCGCCTCTCAGGCCCGAAGGCACGGCTTTCGGGTCTTTGGTTGTGAAAAAAGGTTCCGGTGCTACGGAACCGCAACAATGAAAAGGAAAACGCGTGGCTCGTATTGCTGGCGTCAACATTCCGACCGGGAAACGCGTCCCGATCGCTCTGACCTATATCCATGGCATCGGACCGAAATTCGCCGAGGAAATCATCGCCTCGGTCGGCATCGACCCGACCCGCCGCGTCAACGACCTGTCGGACGCCGAAGTTCTTCAGATCCGCGAATATATCGACGCGAACCTGACCGTCGAGGGCGACCTGCGCCGTGAAACCCAGATGAACATCAAACGCATGATGGACCTGGGTTCGTATCGTGGCCTGCGTCACCGCCGCGGCCTGCCGGTTCGCGGTCAGCGCACCCACACCAATGCCCGCACCCGCAAGGGCCCGGCGAAGCCGATCGCCGGCAAGAAGAAATAAGGGGGCTGACCAATGGCACGCGATAAAACCCGCATCAAGCGCAAGGAACGCAAGAACATCGCCACCGGTGTGGCGCATGTGAACAGCTCGTTCAACAACACCAAGATCCTGATCTCGGACGTGCAGGGCAACGCCATTTCTTGGTCGTCGGCCGGCACCATGGGCTTCAAGGGTTCGCGCAAGTCGACCCCTTACGCTGCCCAGATGGCCGCCGAAGACGCGGGCAAGAAAGCCCAGGAACACGGCGTCCGCACGCTGGAAGTCGAAGTCCAGGGCCCCGGCTCGGGCCGCGAATCGGCGCTGCGCGCGCTGGCCGCTGTCGGCTTCAACATCACCGCGATCCGCGACGTGACCCCGATCGCGCATAACGGCTGCCGTCCGCCGAAGCGCCGTCGCGTCTGATCTGTCAGACTTTCTCGCGTTCCGCGCCGTGATCCGGCGCGGGGCGCGTATTCGCATTTCACCTCGGGCGTTTCCGACCACCGGTCATGGGTCGGGAACTGGTATGGAGGAAAACGCATGATCCACAAGAATTGGGCCGAACTCATCAAGCCGACCCAGCTTGAAGTCAAGCCGGGCGCCGATTCGGCCCGCGTCGCGACTGTCGTCGCCGAACCGCTTGAGCGCGGCTTCGGTCTGACGCTGGGCAACGCGCTGCGCCGGGTGCTGCTGTCCTCGTTGCAGGGCGGCGCGATCACCTCGGTGCAGATCGACAACGTGCTGCACGAATTCTCGTCCGTCCCCGGCGTCCGCGAGGACGTGACCGACATCGTCCTGAACCTCAAGGGCGTCACGCTCAAGGTCGATGTCGATGCGCCCAAGCGCCTGACGCTGTCGGCCAAGGGCCCGGGCGAGGTCAAGGCCGGTGACATCCAGGAATCGGCCGGCATCACCGTGCTGAACCGCGACCATGTCATCTGCCACCTCGACGATGGCGCCGAGCTGCACATGGAACTGACCGTTGCCAACGGCAAGGGCTATGTCGCCGCCGACAAGAACCGTCCCGAAGACGCGCCCATCGGTCTGATCCCGATCGACGCCATCTTCTCGCCGGTCAAGCGCGTCAGCTACGAAGTCTCGCCCACCCGCGAGGGCCAGGTGCTGGACTATGACAAGCTGACCATGAAGATCGAGACCGACGGCTCGCTGACCCCGGAAGACGCCGTGGCCTATGCCGCGCGCATCATCCAGGACCAGCTTTCGGTGTTCGTGAACTTCGACGAGCCCGAGACCGCCACCCGCTCGGACGCCGAGGACGGGCTGGAATTCGATCCGCGCCTGCTGAAGAAGGTCGACGAGCTGGAACTGTCGGTGCGTTCGGCCAACTGCCTGAAGAACGACAATATCGTCTATATCGGCGACCTGATCCAGAAAACCGAAGCCGAGATGCTGCGCACCCCGAACTTTGGCCGCAAGTCGCTGAACGAAATCAAGGAAGTGCTTTCGGGCATGGGCCTGCACCTCGGCATGGATGTCGTGGACTGGCCGCCGGAAAACATCGAAGACCTGGCCAAGCGTTTCGACGACCAGTTCTGATCTTTCGCGGCGGGGCCCCGGTCCCGCCGCAACCCCGGGCATTCCGCCCCAAGGAGAGCGGCCCGCACGCATGGGCTGCCGGACAAAGCAAAAGACGTCATAGGAGACAATCATGCGTCACGCACGTGGCTATCGCCGCCTCAACCGCACCCACGAACACCGCAAGGCGCTGTTCGCCAACATGGCCGGCTCGCTGATCGAGCACGAGCAGATCAAGACCACGCTTCCGAAAGCCAAGGAACTGCGTCCGATCGTCGAAAAGCTGATCACGCTGGCCAAGCGCGGCGATCTGCACGCCCGCCGTCAGGCTGCCTCGCAGCTCAAGCAGGACATGCATGTCGCAAAACTGTTCGAGGTGCTGGGCGCCCGCTACAAGGACCGTCAGGGCGGCTATGTCCGCATCATGAAGGCCGGCTTCCGCTATGGCGACATGGCGCCGATGGCGATCATCGAATTCGTCGAGCGTGACACCGACGCCAAAGGCGCCGCCGACCGCGCCCGCGTCGAGGCCGAATCGGCTGCCGACGAGGCGTAATCCCGCTTTTTCCGTGGGTTAAGAACACGTTTAAGCCCGCAGCCAAGCTTTTGGCTGCGGGCTTTTTGCAACAGGTCCGGCCGCGATTTTGAGCGGCTTGTTGCAGGCCCGCGGGCGGTTCGCAAAGAATCTGGTTGTGCAGCACCTTGGATTGCGCGCATAAAACGCACGGCTGGGCTGTGGAGGGGCGACGAATGTCTGAATGGACGACGTCTGACTTCCCCAAGGTTACCTTAGGTAAGGACAAAAAACGACATGTTGTTTCTTGGTATCGCTTGAATACACTACAGACTGTGCCATTTTTCCTGCTAACCTAGAAAAGAACAATCTGTCCAAATCGTCATGTCATCACGCGCGGAAATCAATGCTGCACTTGCCAAGCTGAAGAAGCTCTCTCCGGCGGGTTACTTCATCGGGCTGCATATCCGCTTTGCGGCCCCGCTGATGCAGTTTCAGACCTATAACAAGGAATGGGCGCAACGCTATTCCGAACGCGCCTATGCTCTGCGCGATCCCACCATCGCCTGGGGCTTCTCGACGACCGGCGCCTGCCGCTGGAGCGTGCTGCCGATCCCCGACCCGTTCTCGATTCTTCAGGATGCCGCCGACCACGGGCTGCATTACGGGCTTGCCGTCGCGCATGGTCCGATCAAGTCGCGCACGATCGCCGATTTTGCGCATGACAAGCGGGAATTCACGGATGACGAGATCGAGGTGATCTCGGCAACGGTACGACGGCTTCACGAAATCACGGAGCCGCCGGAGAGCCTGACAAAGGCTCAGCAAGAGGCCCTTCGGTGTATCGCAGAGGGGGATCGCCACGCAGCGGCGGCTGCCAAACTTGGCATTACCGAGAGCGCATTCAAGGCCCGTCTTATCTCGGCGCGTGAAAGGCTGATGGCGCGAACGACGGCCGAGGCGCTGCAACGGGCCAAGGACTACCGCTTGCTATAAACGGTCCGTCCACCGTTGCGGTATATCCTGGGGGCCACCACCACCACCACCCCAGGAGAAAACCACCATGCAGACCACCACCACCATTCAAAGCACCGACGTTCAGACGACCACTCTTTCTTTCGCTAACATGCATATTCATGGCGAATTGTTCGCCAACATCTTTCGTGCCCGGAAGCAGAGCTTCATCGACCTGAAGAAATGGCCGCTGCCACAGGTCGACGGGATGGAGTTCGACCAGTACGACACCCCGATGAGCCGGTGGGTCGCCATCCATGAAAATGGCCGCGTCCTTGCCGGCGTCCGCCTGACGCCGACCACCGCAAGCTGCGGGGTCTATTCCTACATGATCCGCGATGCGCAAAAGGACCTGCTGAACGGTTCGATCCCGCAGAATCTGCTGGACGGCCCCGCCCCGGTCGAGGAAACCACCTGGGAGGCAAGCCGCCTGTTCATCGACCACTCGATCCCGGCCGCCCGGCGCATGCGCGTCCAGATGAGCCTGATCCGCGAGATGAGCAATTCGGGCCGTGAACTGGGCGCCAGCCGGCTTTTGTGTCTGGTCAAGTCGACCTGGCCGCGCTGGCTGAATCCGCGGGGCGTCGATGCGTCGGCCATGGGTCCGGTGATCTGGATCGATGACGACTACTTCCAGTGCGTGTCGATCAACCTTGCGCCCAAGATGCACTGATGGCGCGGCACAGGCGGGGGCTTTCGCGTCTGCGCGGCGCATCGTAACATGGCGCGCTGATGGCAGACCTATTTGACAGGGCGCCCCCCGCAGGCGACCCGCAGCCCCAGACGACACGCCCCCTGGCCGACCGGATCCGTCCGGCGCGGCTGGCCGATGTCGTCGGGCAGGGCAAGGTGATGGGGCCGGATGGCCCGCTTGGGGCGATGCTCGGCTCGGGCAGCCTGTCCTCGTTGATCCTGTGGGGCCCGCCCGGTGTCGGCAAGACCACCATCGCGCGCCTTCTGGCGCGGGAAACCGACCTGGCCTTCGTGCAGATTTCGGCCATTTTCTCGGGCGTGCCGGAACTGCGCAAGGTGTTCGACAGCGCCCGCCTGCGCCGCCAGCAGGGGCGCGGAACATTGCTGTTCGTCGACGAAATCCACCGTTTCAACAAGGCGCAGCAGGACAGCTTCCTGCCGCTGATGGAGGATGGCACGATCACGCTGGTCGGCGCCACCACCGAAAACCCCAGCTTTGAACTGAACGCGGCGCTGCTGTCGCGCGCGCAGGTCATCGTGCTGGAGCGCCTGAGCCTTGCCGATCTTGAATTGCTGGCGCAGCGCGCCGAGCAGGAAATCGGCCGCCCCTTGCCGCTGACCGGCGAGGCGCGCGAACGGCTGCTGGAAATGGCCGATGGCGACGGCCGCGCCGCCCTGAACCTGATCGAGCAGGTGATGGCCTGGAAGCTGCCGGCGGGCGGCGATGGCAAGCTGGATACCCAGGCGATGTCGCAGCGTCTGATGCGGCGCGCGGCGAAATACGACAAGTCGGGGGACGAGCATTACAACCTGATCTCGGCGCTGCACAAATCCATTCGCGGCAGCGACCCCGACGCGGCGCTTTACTGGTTCGGCCGGATGCTGGAGGGGGGCGAGGACCCGCGCTATCTGGCCCGCCGCCTGACCCGCATGGCGATCGAGGATATCGGCCTGGCCGACCCCGCCGCGCAGCGCCATTGCCTTGACGCATGGGCGCTTTACGAACGCCTTGGCAGCCCCGAGGGCGAGCTGGCGCTGGCGCAGGCGGTGATCTATCTGGCGCTCGCCCCCAAGTCGAACGCGGGCTATGTGGCCTATAAGGCGGCGCGCGACCTTGCCCGGCGCTCGGGCAGCCAGATGCCGCCGGCGCATATCCTGAACGCGCCGACCTCGCTGATGAAGGATCAGGGCTATGGCGCGGGCTACCAATACGACCACGATGCCGAGGACGGATTCTCGGGCCAGAACTACTTTCCGGACGGCATGAAGCGCCCGGTCTTTTACCTGCCTGTCGAGCGTGGCTATGAGCGCGATCTGAAAAAGCGCGTTGAATGGTTCGCCGGCCTGCGCCAAAAGCGGCGGCCAGAGGGCAAGACATGACACATAATTTTCTGCAAGTGGCGCTTGGCGGCGCCATCGGCGCCTCGGCGCGCTATGGCGTCAACATCATGGCGACGCGGCTGGTGCCGGGCCTGCCGGTGGGCACGCTGGTCGTCAATGTGCTGGGTTGCATGGCGATGGGGCTGCTGGCCTCGGGGCTGGCGCTGCGGGGCGGCCAGCATCTAGCGCCGTTCCTGCTGACCGGCGTGCTGGGCGGCTTCACCACGTTTTCGGCTTTCGCGCTGGACACGACGGTTCTGTGGCAACGCGGCGACAGCGGGCTGGCCATGGGCTATGTACTGGCATCGGTCGTGCTGTCGCTGGCGGCTGTCAGCGCGGGGCTGGCCATCGGACGGGGAATTTTCGCATGAGTGGCGTCCAGACCATCACCATCGGCGCGGATGAGGGCGACCAGCGCATCGACCGCTGGCTGAAGAAGCGCTTTCCGCAACTGACGCAGGGCGCTGTCGAAAAGATGTGCCGCACCGGCCAGTTGCGCGTCGATGGCGGCCGCGTCAAGGCCAATACCCGGATCGAGACCGGGCAGGAGGTGCGGGTGCCGCCGCTGCCCGACGCCAGCGCGCCGGTGCCGGCACGGGCGAAAAAGCCCTCGGTCAAGCAGTCGGATGCCGAGATGATCCAGTCCGCCGTCCTGTGGCGGGACGAACATATCATCGCGCTGAACAAGCCGCCGGGCCTGCCTTCGCAGGGGGGATCGGGGCAGGGGGACCGGCATGTGGACGGCCTGACCGAGGCGCTGATGTTCGGCTACAAGGACCGGCCGAAGCTGGTGCACCGGCTGGACAAGGACACCTCGGGCGTCCTGCTGCTGGCACGCACTGACCGCATCGCGCGCGCGCTGAGCGAGGCGTTCCGCCACCGGCTGACGCGCAAGATCTATTGGGCGGCGGTGGCGGGCGTGCCGCATCCGCGCATGGGCTCGATCAAATACGGGCTGGTCAAGGCACCGGGCCGCGGCCGCATGGGCGAGGGCGAAAAGATGGTCGCCGTGCATCCGAACGAGGTCGCCTCGACCGAGGGCGCCAAGCGCGCCCATACCGATTACGCCATTCTGGATGCGCTTGGCGGGCGCGTAAGCTGGGCGGCGATGGTGCCCGTGACCGGCCGCACGCACCAGCTTCGCGCCCATATGGCCGAAATCGGCCATCCGATCATCGGCGACGGCAAATATGGCGGCTCGGGTCAGGAAAACCTTGGCGACGGCTGGGGCGCGCAACTGGGCGGAGAGATCAGCCGCAAGCTGCATCTGCACGCCCGGATGATCCGCTTTGAGCATCCGATCACCAAGAAGCTGATCACCGTGACCGCGCCCTTGCCCGACCACATGGCGCGGACCTGGCAGACGCTGGGCTGGTCGGAACAGGACGTGCCCGAAGACCCCTTTGCCGAGGACCCATGAAGCTTGTCGTTTTCGATGTCGATGGCACGCTGATCGACAGCCAGCACATGATCGTCGCCTCGATGAATGCGGGGTTCGACGCGGCCGGCCTGCCGCATCTGCCGCGCCAGCAGGTGCTGTCCATCGTCGGCCTGTCGCTGCCGCTTGCCATCGCCGAGTTGCTGCCGAAATCCACCCCGGCGCAGCGCGAGAAGGTGATCGATGGCTATCGCGCCGCCTACATGGTCTCGCGCATGCATCTGGAATCGCCGCTGTATCCCGGCGCGCAGGACTGTCTGGACGCGCTGGCGGCGCGGGGCGATGTGCTGCTGGCCATCGCCACCGGCAAAAGCCGTCGCGGCCTTGATGCGCTGATGGCGAATTACGGCTGGGACCGGCTGTTCGTCAGCCGCCAGACCGCCGATTCCCATCCCTCGAAGCCGCATCCGGCGATGCTGCAAGCCGCGCTGGACGAGGCGGGCGTCCCCGCCGGGCGGGCCTGCATGGTCGGCGATACCGAATTCGACATGGCGATGGGGGTGGCTGCGGGCGTGCCGGCCTTTGGCGTTGCGTGGGGGTATCACCCAGCGGACCGGCTGCTGGCGGCGGGCGCCGCCATGGTCGCCCCCGACTATCCCGCGCTGACCCGCGCATTGCAGGAGTGGGCCGATGACTGAATGGAAAGCCCGGCGTTTCTGGAAGGCGGCCGATGTGCGCCCGCAAGGCGACGGCTGGGAGGTGGTGCTGGACGACCGCCCGCTGCGCACCCCCGGCAAGCAGCCGCTGATCCTGCCGACCGAGGCGCTGGCCCGCGCCATCGCCGGGGAATGGGATGCGCAGGCCGATGTCATCGACCCGAACGCGATGCCGCTGACCCGCGCCGCGAACTCGGCCATCGAGAAGGTCGTGCCGCAATTCGACGGCGTCGCCGCCATGCTGGGCGATTACGGCGGCACCGACCTTCTGTCCTATCGCGCCGGCCAGCCCGAGGAGCTGAGCCGCGCGCAGGCCGCCGGCTGGGACCCGCTGATCGACTGGGCGGCGACCGATCTGCGCGCGCCCCTGCGCATCACCGATGGCGTCATTCCGGTGCCGCAGGACCCGGCGGCGCTGGAGCGGCTGCGGGCCGAGATCGCGGCGCTGGACCCCTTTGCCCTGACCGCGCTGCACGATCTGGTGACGCTGCCCGGCTCGCTGATTCTGGGGCTGGCGGTGTTGCGCGGGCGGCTGGATGCGGAAACCGCCTGGAAGCTTGCCCGCATCGACGAGGAATTCCAGGCCGGCCGCTGGGGCCGCGACGATGAGGCCGACGAAGCCGCCGCGAACCGCCTGACCGCCATGCGCGACGCCGAGCGGTTCTATCGCCTCAGCCGCAAGTAACCGAAAAGTCACGTCCAAGTCACAGAGGCGTCATGCATATTTCTTGACGGCGGCTTCGTGATCGGCACAATGCAAACTTATGGGGGCATAAACGCCCCTTGTTAAGCGGACTGCGCCTGACCGCGCATGTGGTTATTTTTCCCGGCAAGTCCGAAACAACAGTGAGGAAATCCATGAACAAATCTGTACTCTTCGGCACCGTCACCGCACTGGCGCTGGCCGCGTCTGGCGCCATGGCAGCCGAGGGCGACACGCTGAAAGAGGTCAAGGCCCGCGGCGTGCTGAACTGCGGCGTGAACACCGGCCTGATCGGTTTCGCGGCGCCGGATGCGAATGGTAACTGGTCCGGCTTTGACGTGGCCTTCTGCAAGGCGGTGGCGGCCGCGGTGCTGGGCGATGCGACCAAGGTGAAATACGTTCCCACCACCGGGCAGACCCGCTTTACCGCGCTGTCCTCGGGCGAGGTGGACCTGCTGGCCCGGAACTCGACCTGGACCTTCCAGCGCGACACCGACCTGAAGCTGGATGCGGTCGGCGTCAACTATTACGACGGTCAGGGCTTCATGGTGCGCAAGGATCTGGGCGTCAGCTCGGCCAAGGAACTGAACGGCGCCACCATCTGCATCCAGACCGGCACCACGACCGAACTGAACCTGGCCGACTATTTCAAGTCGAACAACATGGAATACCAGCCGGTCAACATCGACAGCAACGCCGAGGGCGAACAGCAATACATGGCCGGGGCCTGCGACGCCTATACGACGGACGCCTCGGGGCTGGCGGCGACGCGCGCCAGCTTTGCCGACCCGGAAAACCACATCATCCTGCCCGAGATCATCTCGAAAGAGCCGCTGGCACCCTTTGTCCGCCATGGCGACAACAACTGGGGCGACATCGCCCGCTGGACGCTTTACGCGCTGATCGCCGCCGAGGAATACGGCGTGACCTCGGCCAATATCGACGAGCTGGCCAAGTCCTCGACCAACCCGGAAGTGCAGCGCCTGCTGGGCACCTCGGACGATCTGGGCAAGATGATCGGCCTGGACGCCGAATGGGCCAAACGCGCCATCAAGGCCAGCGGCAACTATGGCGAAATCTTCGCCGCCACCATCGGCGAGCAGACCCCGATCGGGCTGGCCCGCGGCCTGAACGCGCAATGGACGCAAGGCGGCCTGATGTACGCGATGCCTTTCCGCTGATCGCGGGGCTGAAACTGACGCGCGGGGGACCCATCCCCGCGCGTTTTTTGAATGACAAGACCGGCACCGGGAAGAAGTCCGAAGACCCGCCCGACCAAGCCGGACACGGGGAGTAAACTATGGTCTCATATCCGGGCGCGGATAATCCGCCGTTCCGTTTGTCCATGCTGATCTATGATCGGCGCTATCGGTCGCTGACCTTGCAGGCGATCGTCTTCATTCTGGTCATGCTGCTGGCAAGCTGGCTGATCAACAACACGCTGCAGAACCTTGCCGCACTGGGCAAAACGCTGAGCTTCGACTTTCTGTTCCGCCGCGCGGGATATGACATCCCCCAGCAACTGATCCCCTATACCGCGGATGACACGCATCTGCGCGCCGCCATCGTCGGGCTGCTGAACACGCTGCTGGTCGCCATCCTTGGCTGCGTCTCGGCCACGGTGGTGGGCGTGACGGTGGGCGTGCTGCGGCTGTCCTCGAACTGGCTGATCTCGCGGCTGATGACGGTCTATGTCGAGGTGTTCCGCAACATTCCCCTGTTGCTGTGGATCCTGGTGATTCTGGCGATCTTCACCGAGGTGCTGCCGCCGCCGAACGCCTATCGCGGCGAGAATCCGGCCGCGAGCATGATCCTGTTCGACACCATCGCGCCGACGAATCGCTATACCGCCATTCCGTCGCTGGCCATGACCAACCCGCCCGGCGTCATCCCGCTGGGACGCGAAGGGGTAAGCTGGGCGGTCGTCGCCTTTGCGCTGGCGATCGCGGCGGCGCTGATCGGGCGGCATTTCCTGAACGCGCGCGCACAGCGCATCCAGGATGCGACCGGGCAGCGCCCGACGACCTGGTGGATCAATCTGGCGATGCTGGTCGCGCCGGTGCTGGCGCTGATCTGGTATTACGGGCTGCATCTTGTCCGCCCCGAGCTGAAGGGCTTCAACTTCGTCGGCGGCCTGACGCTGGACAACGCCTTCGTGGTCCTGTGGCTGGCGCTGACGCTTTACACCGGCGCCTTCATCGCCGAGATCGTCCGCGGCGGCATCCTTGCCGTCAGCAAGGGCCAAAGCGAGGCCGCCTTTGCGCTTGGCCTGCGTCCGCGCCGCACGATGTCGCTGGTGATCCTGCCGCAGGCGCTGCGGGTGATCGTGCCGCCGCTGATCTCGCAATATCTGAACCTGACCAAGAACAGCTCGCTGGCGATTGCCGTGGGCTACATGGACCTGCGCGGCACGCTGGGCGGCACGACGCTGAACCAGACCGGACGCGAGATGGAATGCATGGTGCTGATGATGGGCATCTACCTGTTGCTGAGCCTGATCATCTCGGGCGGCATGAACGTGTTCAACAGCAGCGTCAAGCTGAAGGAGCGGTGAGATGAGCAACGAAGCCCAATCCCCCGCCTTCGTCCGCCAGACCATGCTGCCGGCGCAGCCGCCGCCAAGCCGCGCCTCGGGCGTGGTGCTGTGGCTGCGCACGAACCTGTTCTCTGGTCCCCTGAACATCGCGCTGACCCTGCTGGGCTTGGCGATCGTCTGGCTGGTCCTGCGCACCGTGCTGCCATGGCTTTCGCATTCGGTCTGGAACGCGACCAGCATGGCCGATTGCCGCAAGATCATCGCCGAGACCTGGGGGCCCGATGCCAGCGGCGCCTGTTTCGCGATCATCAAGCATCGCTGGAACCAGTTCGTTTTCGGCTTCTATCCGCAAGAGCTTTATTGGCGCCCGCTGCTGGCATTCGGCCTGCTGTTCCTGGCGCTGGCGCCGGTGCTGTTCGCCGACATGAACAGCACCCGCCCGCGCCGCATCGTGCTGGGGCTGGCGGTCGGCCTGACGCTGATCTTCTCGGCCATGCTGGGCACCGGCGCCGCCATCGTGCTGGCGATGGCGGTTCTGATGCTGGCCTGGGCGGCGCTGATCGAGGCGCGGCCCGGCAAGGCGCTGCTGGCCAGCCTGCTTTACCCCTTCCTGGCGGTCTGGCTGCTTTGGGGTGGCACGCTCTGGCATCCGCTGATGGTGCTGGCCGGCTTCGGCATCGGCTATGCGGTCTGGCGGGCGACCAGCGAACGCATCGGCCTGCTGGCCGTGGCGGCGGGCGCGGTCGCCGCGGCGCTGTGGTGGCTGTTTGCCACGGCGCCGGTGACCGATGCGCTGGCCGGGGTCCTGCCCCTGGCGCTGACACCCGTGCCCTCGAACCTGTTTGGCGGCTTCGTGCTGTCGATCACCATCGGCGTCGCCGGGATCGCGCTGTCGCTGCCCTTGGGGATCATCCTTGCGCTGGCGCGGCGCTCGGACCTGCCGCTCATCAAGATGATGGCGGTCATGTTCATCGAGTTCATCCGCGGCGTGCCGCTGATCACGCTGTTGTTCGTGGCCTCGCTGCTGCTGAACTATTTCCTGCCGCCGGGCACCAACTTCGACATCATCCTGCGGGTCATCATCATGGTGACGCTGTTCTCGTCGGCCTATATGGCCGAGGTGATCCGCGGCGGCCTTGCCGCCCTGCCCAAGGGACAGTACGAGGCCGCCGATGCGCTGGGGCTGGATTACTGGAAGGCGCAGCGGCTGATCATCCTGCCGCAGGCGCTGAAAGTGTCGATCCCCGGCATCGTCTCGACCTTCATCGGCATGTTCAAGGACACGACCCTGGTCGTCTTCGTCGGCCTGTTCGATCCCTTGAAGGCGATGTCCGACACCGTGCGGGCCAGCTTCGAATGGAAGGGCGCCTATTGGGAACCCTATATCTTCGTCGGCTCGATCTTCTTCATCCTCTGCTTCAGCATGTCGCGCTATTCCATGTATCTGGAACGCCGGCTGAAGCGCGACCATCGCTGAGGAGCACCTTTCATGACCATGCAAACCGCGACCCAGGCCGTGCCCGAACTGGCCGAAACCGCCATCGAGATCGCCAAGCTGAACAAGTGGTATGGCACCTTCCACGTCCTGCGCGACATCGACCTGAACGTCAGCAGGGGTGAGCGGATCGTCATTGCCGGGCCTTCGGGCTCGGGCAAGTCGACGCTGATCCGCTGCATCAACCGGCTTGAGGAACACCAGTCCGGCAAGATCGTCGTCGATGGCACCGAACTGACCAACGACCTGAAGAACATCGACAAGGTGCGTTCCGAAGTCGGGATGGTGTTCCAGCACTTCAACCTGTTCCCGCATCTGACGATTCTGGAAAACTGCACGCTGGCGCCCATCTGGGTGCGCAAGATCCCGCGCCGCGAGGCCGAGGAAACCGCGATGCATTTCCTGACCAAGGTCAAGATCCCCGATCAGGCCAACAAGTATCCCGGCCAGTTGTCGGGCGGCCAGCAGCAGCGTGTCGCCATCGCGCGGTCGCTGTGCATGCGCCCGCGCATCATGCTGTTCGACGAGCCGACCAGCGCCCTTGACCCGGAAATGATCAAGGAGGTGCTGGACACCATGATCGAACTGGCCGAGGACGGCATGACCATGCTGTGCGTCACCCATGAGATGGGCTTCGCGCAGGCCGTGGCGCACCGCGTCATCTTCATGGATCAGGGCCAGATCGTCGAACAGAACACGCCTCGCGAGTTCTTCAACAATCCGCAATCCGAACGCACGAAGCTGTTCCTTAGCCAGATTCTGGGGCACTAAGGGCGGAAATGGCCAGTTGCCGGGGCGATATGCCCCGGTTTATGCTCCCGCCGACGTTTCGGAGATTCATGATGAACCAGACCATCTTCCTGCTGCTGGGCGTGCTTGGCCTTGTCGGCCTTGGCGCCGCCATTTCCGGCAATGACGACGATCACGCGCCCGACGGGCCGGCCGACGATCCGCGCCTGAACCCCGATACCGTCATCGGGGATGAGGACAGCGATCAGGACCAGGTGCTGAACGGCACCAGCGGCGACGATGGCATTCTGGGCGGCAGCGGCGACGACACCATCAACGGCGAAGCTGGCGACGACCTGATCGGCGCCGGCTATGGCAATGACAGCGTGATCGCCGATCCCGGCAATGACGAGATCTATCTGGGCGGCAGCGATGACGTCTATGGCGCCTACGAACTCGGGGCCAGCCAGGGCAATGACACCATCTATGGTGGCTATGGCAATGACACCATCACCACGAACCTGGGCGACAACTCGATCATGGGCGGCGAGGGCGACGACCAGATCTATGACTATGGCGGCTCGGTCTATATCAACGGGCAAGAGGAAAACGACCTGATCCTGTCGCCCGACGCCTCGGATCCGAATGCGCCCGACACGCTGATCGGCGGCGAGGGGGCCGACACCATCCATGCCGGCGCCGGCGATCTGGTCGATCCGGGCACCGGCTCGGACGAAATCTTCCTGCGCTCGGACGCGGGCGGCGCGGCCGACATCACCATCGGCGGGGCCGACCACATCACCGTGACGCTGGCGGCCGACTATACCGGCGAGGCAGCCTATCAGCTTGTCCAAAGCGGCGAGGATGTGCGGCTGGTCGTCAATGGCGAGGATCTGGCGATCCTGCGCAATACCGACGTGGCCAGCGTCAACACCGTCACGCTGGTGCGCGAAACCGTCAGCTAAGCGGCATCCGTCACCAACGGGAAATCGAAAGGCGCGCCGGGTTCCCCCGACGCGCCTTTTCCGTTCGGTCCGGCCAGCGGGTCAGACTGGCCCGTGTTTCAGGCTGGCCCGCGGTTCAGACGGCGGCCTTGCGCGATTCCTCAAGATACAGTTCGCGCAGGCGGGTGGCGACCGGGCCGGGCTTGCCGTCGCCCAGCCTGACGCCGTCCACCTCGACCACCGGCATCACGAAGGCCGAGGCCGAGGTGAAGAAGGCTTCGTCCGCGGCCTGCGCCTCGGCGATGGTGAAGGGGCGTTCCTCGATCTGCATCTGCGCCTCGGCGGCATAGCGCAGAAGCGAGGCGCGGGTGATGCCGTGCAGGATGTCGTTCGACAGTTGCCGGGTGACGATCTTGCCGCCCTTGACGATATAGGTGTTGTTCGAGGTGCCCTCGGTCACGAAACCGTCCTCGGTGAACCATGCGTCGTCGACGCCCTGATGCTTGGCCTCCATCTTGGCCATCGAGGGGTAAAGCAGTTGCACGGTCTTGATGTCGCGCCGACCCCAGCGCAGGTCGGGGATCGAGATGACGCGGATGCCGGTTTTCGCCTGCGGATTGGCGGCAAGGCCGGGCTTGGCCTGCGTGAACAGCACCACCGTCTGCGGCGTGCCCGCTGGCGGATAGGCAAAGTCGCGGTCGCCGCCATTCCCGCGCGAGACCTGAAGATAGATCAGCCCCTCGTCCATGTCGTTCAGTTCCACCAGCTTGCGATGGATCGCCAGCCATTCGGCCCGGTCCATCGGGTTCGTCATCCCCAGCGCCTCAAGCGAGCGGGTCAGCCGCGCGATATGGCCGTCGAATTCAAGGATCTGGCCGCCAAGGACGCTGGTTACCTCATAGACCGCGTCGCCCATCACGAAGCCGCGGTCAAAGATCGAGACATTGGCCTCGGTTTCGGGCAGGTAATCACCATTCAGATAGACGGTGCGGGTCATGTGCTTCCTCTCCTTGTCGCCGGATTGCGGCCGCTGCGGGTGCGGGTCGCAGCGCGAATGCGCCAGATGAATCAGGGCGTCAAGGTCTGCCAATGGCGGTCGCGGCGCAACCGCAATTGCGCCTCGGCGGCGCATATTTCGGCGCCGGCATGACGGAATGACATAGGGCATCGCGCCGTCCGCCCACGCAGAAAGATTGACAAAGCGCTGAATGGTCAGCCAAATGTGATCAGTCGTCAGGCAAGGGTGCCATCCCGCTGACCACATCGGACACCTGGGCGGTCAAGCGGGGAGGCTGGCCGCCAATCAGGGGAGGAGCAACAGGCCTTGCGGTTATCGCAGGGCCTGTTGTCATTTCGGACTGGGACAATCTGTCGCAGGCCGCCATTTTCAGGAAAAACCGCAGGTTAGGTAATACTGCCTAGAATGGCCGGGCGCGCTGCGCCGGGGCCGCGACGGTGTCTTCAGGCCGCAGGTTTCAGGGCGACGGGGGCCTCGGCCAGCGGGTCGGGCGTGCGGTTGCGCGCCGCCCAGTCGGGCATGGGTGATTCGGGCATGGCCAGCGGCATGGCGTGATCCATCGCCGGATCCAGGCGGATTTCGCCCTGCGTCGCGGGCCGGGTGGTGTTCAAGGTGCTCATCGCATCCCTCGTATTCTTTGGACCGGCTGCAATTAGGCAGCTTCGCCCGAAAGTGCAAGAGTGCTGACCTATTCGTGAGCGGTCCAGTCATCCGGGATACGCGGCGAGGCGGCGATCAGGCGTTGGGTATAGGGATGTTCGGGCGCGTCCAGCACCCGATGCGTCGGGCCGCTTTCGACGATCCTGCCCTGTTCAAGGATCAGCACGCGGTCGGTGATCTGGCGCACCACCGTCAGGTCATGGCTGATGAACAGATAGGCCAGCCCGTGGCTGACCCGCAGTTCCGCCAGCAGGTCCAGCACCTGCGCCCGCACCTGCACGTCCAGCGTGCTGACGGCCTCGTCCAGGACGATCAGGCGCGGCTTGATGATCAGCGCGCGGGCAATGGCGATGCGCTGGCGCTGGCCACCGGAAAATTCGTGGATGTGGCGGCGCATGGCGTCGCCGGTGATGCCGACATCGTAAAGCGCCTCGGCCACCTGCTCGCGCCAGTCGCGGGGCAGGCCGGTCAGGTGAAAGGGTTCGGCGACAAGCCGTTCGACCCGCCAGCGCGGATCGAAGCTGCCGAAGGGGTCCTGAAACACCACCTGCATCCGCGCGCGCAATTCGGGCGGGGTGGCGCGGCCGGCGCGGATTTCCTGCCCGTCCAGCAGGACGCGACCGCCCTGCAAGGGGTCAAGGCCAAGGATGGCGCGGGTCAGCGTCGACTTGCCGCTGCCGGATTCGCCGATCAGCCCGACGGATTCGCCCTGGTCGATGTGAAAGCTGACATCGTCCACGGCGCGGAACGTCGCTGGCGGGGCGAAGGCGCCAGCGCGGGGCAGGGCGTATTCGCGCACCACGTTTTCGACCCGCAGCAGCGGCTTGGGCGCCGGCGGCGGCAAGACCAGACGCGGCTGGTGGCGCGAGGCGGCGAAAAGCTGGCGCGTATAGGGGTGGCGCTGGTCGCGGAACAGGGCCTCGGTCGGGCCTTCCTCGACGATGATGCCGCGCTGCATGACGGCAACGCGGTCGGCGACGCCCGCCACCACCGCAAGGTCATGGGTGATCAGCAGCATGGCCATGTTTTCGTCCCGCACCAGCCCTTGCAGCAGGTCGAGGATCTGCGCCTGCGTGGTCACGTCCAGCGCGGTCGTCGGCTCATCCGCGATCAGCAGGTCGGGGCGCTCGGCGATGGCCATGGCGATGGCGACGCGCTGGCGCTGACCGCCCGACAGTTCGTGCGGAAACAGCGTCAGCGCAAAGCGCGGCGCGGCCAGCCCGACGCGGTCCAGCCGGTCGCGGGCGCGCGCCAGCGCGGCATCCCGGCCAAGGCCCTGATGGATGCGCAGGACCTCGGCCACCTGATCGCCAATGTTCATCAGCGGGTTCAGGGCGGTCATCGGTTCCTGAAAGATCATGCCGATGCGCTTGCCGCGGATGCGGCAAAGCGCGGTCTCGGTCATGGTCAGCAGGTTCTTGCCGTCCAGATCGACCCGGCCCTCGGGGCGCATCTCGGCGGGCAGCAGGCCGATGATCGACAGCGCCGCCATCGACTTGCCCGAGCCGCTTTCGCCGACCAGCCCGGTGATCTGGCCGGGCATCAGCCGCAGGTCGACATCGCGCAGGATGTCCAGCGCGCCAAGGGATACGGCAAGGTCGCGGGTCTCGATCATGGCAGGACCCTTCGGCGCAGGCGCGGGTCCAGCGCATCGCGCAGGCCGTCGCCCAGCAGGTTCAGGCCCAGCACGGTCAGCACGATGGCAAGGCCGGGCACGATGGCGACATGGGGCGCAAGGGCGAACATGGTCTGCGCCTCGGCCAGCATCCGGCCCCAGCTTGGCGTCGGCGGCTGCGCGCCAAGGCCGACATAGGACAGGCCCGCCTCGGCCAGGATGCCAAGGCTGAACTGGATCGTCGCCTGCACGATCAGCAGGTTGGCGACATTCGGCAGGACGTGCTGAAGGCTGATCAGCGTCGCGCCCTTGCCCGCCACCTGTGCCGCGCGGATATAGTCCAGCGTCCAGATCGGCAGCGCCGCGCCGCGGGTGACGCGGGCAAAGACGGGGATGTTGAAGATGCCGATGGCGATGATCGCATTCACCGCCGAGGGCCCCAGCGCCGCCGTGATCAGGATGGCGATGACAAGGCTGGGAAAGGCAAAGATCAGGTCGTTGCCGCGCATGATCGCCTCGTCCAGCCAGCCGCCGCGGCGCGCGGCGGCGATCAGGCCCAGCGGCACGCCAAAGCCCATGCCGATGCCCACCGCCACCAGCGCCACCGCGATCGAGGTGCGCGCGCCGGTCATCACCATCGACAGCATGTCGCGGCCAAGCTGGTCCGTGCCCAGCCAATGCGCGGCCGAGGGCGGCTGCAACTTGTCCGTGACCGAAATCTGCAGCACGTCACCCGGGGTCCAGATCAGGGACAGCAGCGCCGCCAGCAGCGCAAGTCCGGCCAGAAAGCCGCCCAGGATCAGCGACCACCTCATTTTCGCAGCCTCGGGTCGATCAGCGCATATCCCAGATCGACAAGGAAGGTGACAAGGATCACCGCCGCCACCAGCACCAGCACCGCGCCCTGCACCACGATCAGGTCGCGCTGGGTGATGGCCTGAAAGATCATGCGGCCAAGGCCGGGCAGATAGAAGACGTTCTCGATGATGATGGCGCCGGCCAGCAGGAACGAAAACTGCATCCCCAGAATGGTCAGCACCGGGATCAGCGCATTGCGCAGCGCGTGGCGGGTCAGCGCCTGCGCCGCACTCAGCCCCTTGGCGCGGGCGGTGCGGATATAGTCCTGCCCTAGCGTCTCGACCAGGGCCGAGCGCAGCACGCGCGCAAGGATGGCCGCCTGCGGCAGCGCCAGCGCGATGGCGGGCAAAAGCAGCGCTTTCAGCGCCGCCAGCGGGTTGCCCCAGCCCGGAAAGCCGCCCGCCGGCAAAAGCCGCAGGTTGACGGCGAAAACCAGCACCAGAAGCATCGCGAACCAGAAATTCGGCAGCGAGATGCCGATCTGCGTGACCCCCATCGCCAGCGTGTCGCCCGGCCGTCCCCGGCGCGCGGCGGCATAGATCCCGACCGGAAAGGCGACCAGCACCGCCAGCGCCAGCGCGATCAGCGCCAGCGGCAGCGAGACCTGCATCCGGTCAAGGATCATCCCGGCGACCGGCGTCTTGTAGGTGAAGCTGTGACCCAGATCGCCCGTCAGCACGCCGCCCAGCCACGCGGCGTAGCGCAGCGGCCAGGGGCGATCCAGCCCCATCTGTTCACGCAGCGCGGCGACGGTGTCGGGCTGCGCGCCGGTCCCCAGCATGAAGCTGGCCGGGTCGCCCGGCACCAGCTCGACCACCGCGAAAATCAGCGCCGATGCCACAGCAAGGCTGAGGCACAGGGCGGTCAGTCGGTGGATCACATAACGGCGCATGGGCAAAGGCTAGTTCGCCGGGCGCGTTCGGTAAAGCGGTGATGCGCGCCGGGGCGGCTGTCAGGGCAGTTCCAGCTTGCCCAGAAGCGGCAGATCGTCGTTCTGGCTGACGGCGTGGCGCTCGATCATGCGGTGGACGGCGGGCGGATGGGCGCCGCGATGCAGGGCCTGAAGGTTCTGGTAGGTCTCGTAATCGGCCTTGGTCCGGCGCAGGTTGTGGCGCACATATTCGTCCCATGTGGCGATGTGATAGCTTTCGCTCCAGCGTTCGGGGTTTTCCAGATCGCGCAGCAGCGCCCAGTTCCGCGCGCCGTCGCGGCGGCGGATATTGCGGCGCAGCGCCATCAGGCGCAGGAATTCGGGCACGTCCTTCTGGTCGATCTCGTAATCGATCATCACCATGATCGGACCTGAGCGCCCGCGCAGGTCCAGCCGCAGCGCCGGTTCCTGAAAGCGGTTCACCGGGTCCAGATCGACGGTGCCGAATTCGGGGATGCGCAGCCATTGCCCCAGCACCGCGCCAAGGATCAGCGGCATCGCCGCCGCCGCCATCGCGACATCCACCCCCTCGGTCGAGGCGATGGCCCCCCAGACCCAGCTTCCCAGCGCCATGCCGCCGAAAACCGCGGTCTGATACAGCGCCAGCGCCCGCGCCACCACCCAGCGCGGCGTCGAAAGCTGCACGGTGACGTTGAACAGCGACAGCGCCAGCACCCAGCTTGCGCCGGCGGGCAGCATCGCCAGCGCGTGCAGCCAGATGGATTCGGTCCAGGCCAGCACCAGCGCCGAGGCGGCGAAGCCCGCGAAGGCCAGCCGCACGATGTTTTCATTGTCGAACCGCTCGCGCAGGCTGGGGCTCAGCAGGGCGCCGGCGATGGCGCCAAGGCCGAAACAGCCCAGCAACAGGCCGAACAGCAGCGATCCGCCCTGCGGCTGTTCCTTGGCGACAAGCGGCAGCAGCGCCATGATGACGATGGCCGAAAAGCCGAACAGCGCCCCGCGCAGCAGCACCCGCATCAGGTTCGGCGACAGCGCCACATAGCGCAGCCCGGCGCCGACCGCCGCCACGAAGGGCTCGGGCGAGGTGGTGGGCGGCGGCGTCTGCGGATGCCAGCGCATGAGCGCGCCCAGCAGCGGAATATAGCTGACCGCGTTCACCGCAAAGGCGGCGGCGGCGCCGAAGGCCGCGGTGATGATCCCGCCCGCCGCCGGGCCGACGCTGCGCATCAGGTTGAACCCGACCGAGTTCAGCGACACCGCCGCCGGCAGATCCTCGCGCGGGACAAGGTCCTGCATGCTGGCCTGCCAGGGCGGGTTGTAGATCGCCTGCCCGACCCCGATCAGAAAGGTCAGCGACAACAGCAGCACCGGTGTCATCCAGCCCTGCCAGGTCAGCACCGCCAGCAGGACAGACACCACCGCCATGAAGGCCTGCGCCGCCAGCAGCAGCGTCTTGCGGTCGAAAATATCGGCCAGCGCCCCCGAGATCAGCGCGAAAATCATGATCGGCAGCGTGTTCGATGCCTGCACCAGCGCGATCAGCGTCGCCGAATCGGTCAGTTGCGTCATCATCCACGCCGCGCCCACCGCCTGCACCAGCGAGCCGAAGTTCGAGATCAGCGTCGCCGTCCAGAGCGTGCGGAAATCGCGGTGGCGAAACGGGGCGAACGGGCTTTGACGGACGGAACTGGGCATGGTGCTGAAAACCTGGGCAACGCAGCCTCAGCCTAAGCAGACCTGCCGGGGGCTGCAATCACCCTGCTGCCGAATCCGCAGGGCGATTCTGCCTGACGCCGCCGGATATCCCGCCAGATTCGGAATGTGTCGAACAATCCACCGCCGAATCGCCAATCTATCGAACAATCGTCAACAAGCCGGGCAAATTTGTCGCAAGAACGGGAGTTCATTTTTCCAGTTTCGGTTATCTTTTGCGAAATCTCATTTCACGGGTGCGCGAACATGAAAGTCATCGTTCTTGGGGCTGGTGTCCTTGGCGTTACTTCGGCCTGGTATCTGGCGCGGGCCGGGCATGAGGTCACGGTCATCGACCGTCAGCCGGGCCCGGCGCTTGAGACCAGCTTTGCCAATGCGGGCGAGGTCTCGCCCGGCTATTCCTCGCCCTGGGCTGCGCCCGGCGTGCCGCTGAAGGCGCTGAAATGGATGTTCCAGCGCCATGCGCCGCTGGTGATCCAGCCGCGCCTTGACTGGCAGCGCATCTCGTGGATGGCGCGGATGCTGGCGAACTGCACCTCGGCGGCCTATGCGACCAACAAAAGCCGCATGGTGCGGCTGGCCGAATACAGCCGCGACTGCCTGGACGAACTGCGTTCGGAAACCGGCATCCAATACGACCAGCGCATGCAGGGCACCTTGCAGGTCTTCCGCAAGGCCGAACAGATGGATGCCGCCGGCAAGGATATCGAGGTGCTGCGCGCCGATGGCGTCCCCTTCGAGGTGCTGGACCGCGCCGGCTGCGTCGCGGCCGAGCCGGGGCTGGCCGCCTCGGCCGAGCGGATCGTCGGCGGCCTGCGCCTGCCGGGCGACGAGACCGGCGATTGCTTCAAGTTCACCAACCGTCTGGCCGAGATGGCCGCGGCGGCGGGCGTGACCTTCCGCTGGGGTGTGGGGATCGAGGCGCTTGAGACCGAGGGCGGCCGCATCAGCGCCGTGCGCACCGATCGCGGGCTGCTGACCGCCGACCGCTATGTGCTGGCCATGGGTCCCTATTCGCCGCAACTAGTGCGAAACCTTGGGCTGAAGCTGCCGATCTATCCGCTGAAGGGCTATTCGCTGACCATCGACATTCAGGACGAGGCCCGCGCCCCCGTCTCGACCGTCATGGACGAGACCTACAAGGTCGCGATCACCCGTCTGGGCGACCGCATCCGCGTCGGTGGCCTGGCCGAGATTGCCGGCTATGACCTGAGCCTGAACCCGCGCCGCCGCGCCACGCTGGCGAAATCGGTGAGCGAGCTGTTCGGCGGCTCGGGCGACCCGGACAAGGCACTGTTCTGGACCGGGCTGCGGCCGATGACCCCCGATGGCACGCCCATCGTCGGCGCGACGCCGATCCCGAACCTGTTCCTGAACACCGGCCATGGCACGCTGGGCTGGACGATGTCGGCGGGCTCGGGCCGGTTGGTCGCGGACCTGATCTCGGGCCGGACGCCCGATATCGCCGCCGATGACCTTGGCTATGCCCGCTATCTGCGCGGTGCGGCGCGTCCCAAAACCGGCGCGCTGCAGCCCGCCGGCGCCTGAGCCGGGCCGAAAGACACCAGCGGCTGGTCCCCCGGGGACCGGCCGTTTTCGTTTGCAGGGACCGGGCCTTGGGCGCCGCGCTGCCGCTGATGCCGAAAACCATTCGGCAACAGTCTGGTAACGAATTTTCCCCGATTCTGGGCTTGCCCTTGACGGCGGCGGCCTTGAAAACACTGATATGCTGTTACGAATCGTGCCGGCCTTTTGCTCGGGCCGGGCACGCGATCTGACGAGTCGTCAATGCTGCCACGGCTGCGCCTTTTGCGCGCGCCGCGTTACGAAGGGAAATACCGATGCGCCTTGCTTCGCTGATGCTGGCGATGGGCCTTGGCCTTGCCGCCTGCGCCCCCACGCCTCCGACCGCCACCAAACCTGTTGCTGAGACTGGCATCTACGGCGCCCGCACCGATTCCGGCCCCAATGGCGAGCCGATCGAAATCAACGCTGTCCGCCCCGCCTATCTGACCGAAAGCAACCGCCGCCAGCGCGTCGCCTATAACGGCCCCGAGGCGCCCGGCACCATCGTCGTCGATCCCTATGCGCGCTTCCTGTATCACGTCCTGGACAATGGCGAGGCCATGCGCTTCGGCATCGCCGTCGGTCAGGCCGGCAAGAACTTTCGCGGCAATGCCGCGATCCGGCGCAAGCAGGCATGGCCCAGCTGGACGCCGACCGCCAACATGGTCCGCACCCAGCCCGAGCTTTACGGCCCGCTGAAAGGCGGCCTGCGCGGCGGCGTCGACAACCCGCTGGGGTCGCGGGCGCTGTATCTGTATCAGGGCGGCCGCGACACCATGTATCGCATTCACGGCACCATGGACCCGTCCTCGATCGGCAAGGCGACCTCGGCCGGCTGCATCCGCCTGTTCAACCAGGACATCATGGACCTGTTCGACGAGATCCCGAACGGCACCTCGGTCAAGGTCCGCACGCCGTCTGAAAGCCGCGCGCTTGAGGGCGAGATGATCGAACAGCCGAACGGCTATCTGGTGCCCGCCAGCCAGATGCAGACGGCGGCGCAATAAGCCCGCGATACGACCTGTCGACGCGCCCCGCCCGCCATGGCCGGGGCGCGTTTTCATGCCGGCCGCGCCCTGCCGTGCCCTGCCGCGCCGGGCGGCTGCCGGCGGTCCTGCGGGCGGTTTCCAAGCCGGCCACATGCTGTTATCTGGAGCGCAGGTTTTTCGGGTCCACCATATCATGCGTCGTCTGGCTCTGGCTTTCCTTGTTGCGCTGACCGCCCCGGCCGCCTCGGGCTATGAGGCGATGAACGCCCAGCATGGCCAGCCCGCGCCGCGCAAATCCGACAGGATCCGCTGCACGGATGACGGCGCGACCTGCATATCGGTGGGGAATTACGTCGCCGATGTGTGTTCCGCCATCGAGCGCGCGGCCGGGCGGAACCGGCTGGACCCGCATTTCTTTGCCCGCCTGCTGTGGAAGGAAAGCCTGTTCGAGCCGGGCGCGATCAGTCCGGTGGGCGCGCAGGGCATTGCGCAGTTCATGCCCGGCACCGCCGAACTGGTCGGGCTGGACGATCCCTTCAACCCGGCGAAGGCCATCGAGGCCTCGGCCCGCTATCTCAAGGAACTCAGCGACGGGTTCGGCAATGTCGGGCTGGCCGCCGTCGCCTATAACGGCGGCGAGAACCGTGCCGCGCGCTTCAAGGAACAGGGCGGCAACCTGCCCTGGGAGACGCAGGATTACGTCGCCGCCATCACCGGCAAGGATGCCTGGACATGGCGCGACAACCCGCCCGAGGCGCTGGATATCCGGCTGGACAAGGAGCGGTCCTTCTATGCCGCCTGCGTCGATCTGGCCAGTTCGCGCAAGCTGCGCGAGTTCAAGACCAAGGACCATCCCTGGCCCTGGGGCGTCATCGTCGCCACCCATCCCAGCCAGTCGGGCGTGACGGGGCAGGTCTCGCGGTTGAACCGGCAATTGCGGCCGATTCTGGGCGGCAAGCGCGTCAGCTATGTGCGGCGCAAGGTTTCGGGGGCAAGGCGGCTTTATACGGCGCAGATCGGCTATTCCTCGAAGACCGAGGCCTATGCCTTCTGCACCCGGCTGCGCAGCGTCGGCGGCCGCTGTCTGGTGCTGAAGAACTGAACGCCGCGCCGGTGGCGGCGTTCCGTCTGGATATTTGAGTGAAGAAGAAACCCGGAGGTCATTCCTTCCAGGAGACGCCGGTCAGGTCGTTGGCGGGCATGGGGGCGTTTTCCCACAGCCCCTCGATTTCCGCCTTGGCGACGCCGGTTTTCGGAAGCTGGAACAGGTAGGCGTTGACGTAGTCATCGGCGATGATCTGCTGCGCCTGTTTCAGCAGCGCCGAGCGCTGGGCCGGGTCGGTGGTGGCGTCAAGCCGGGACATCGTCTCGCGGAAGGCGGGGTTGCGATAGTTGAAGTAATATTTCTCGCGCCCGTAGATGCCGATATCCATGGGTTCGACATGGCTGATGATGGTCAGGTCGTAATCGGCGTTCTTGTAGACCTGTTCCAGCCATTGCGCCCATTCCATGTTGGTGATCTGGGTCTGGATGCCGACGGCGCGCAGTTCGGCCGCGATGATCTCGCCGCCGCGCCGTGCATAGGGCGGTGGCGGCAGCGCAAGGCGCAGGGTCAGGTCGCGGACGCCTGCCTCGGCCAGAAGTTTCTTCGACAGCTCCGGGTCATAGGCCGATTGCGCGGTCAGGTCGGTATAGTCAGGGTTATGCGGCGCGAAATGCGTGCCGATGGGCGTGCCATAGCCGAACATGGCGCCGTCGATCAGGTCCTGGCGGTTGATGGCATGGGCGATTGCCTCGCGCACCTTGACGTTGTCCAAGGGCGGGCGGGCGTTGTTCATGGCAAGGATGGTCTCGCCCTCGGTCGTGCCGACGAGGACCTTGAAGCGCGGATCGGTCTGGATCTGGGCCAGCGTTTCGGGCGCGGGATAGATCGGGAAGGCGTCGATATCGCCGGCCATGATCGCCGCGAAGGCCGCCGTCGGGTCGGCGATGAAGCGGAAGGTCGCGGTTTTCAGCGCCGGTTTCTTGCCCCAATAGCCGTCATAGGCGGTCAGCGTGATATGGTCGCCCTGTTTCCATTCCCCGAACTTGAAGGGGCCGGTGCCGACCGGGCGGGTGGCGATGTCCTTGATGCTGGCGGGATCGACCATCACCGCATCGCCCCAGGCCATCTTGAAGGGAAACGCCCCGTCAGGCGATTTCAGCGTCACGCGCACGGTCTGCGGGTCGATGGCCTCGACCTTGTCGATGCCCTCGAACAGGGTTTTCTGCGCGTTGGTGCTGTCGGGCGCGCGGGCGCGGTCCAGCGAGAACACCACGTCCTGCGCGTCGAACGTGGCGCCGTCGTGGAAGGTCACGCCGGGGCGCAGGTGGAAGGTATAGCTTTTGCCGTCATCGGCGACCTGCCAGCTTTCGGCAAGGTCGGGCTGCACGCTGCCATCCGGGCCGATGCGGGTCAGCCCCTCGAAGACATTGGCGTAGACCACCTCGTCGATGGCGGCGGCGGCGCCCCCGGTCGGGTCGAGGTTCGGCGGCTCAAGCACCATGGCCAGCGTGATGCTGTCCGGTGCGGCAAGGGCCGGCGTGGCGACAAGGGCCGCCACCGCGACCGATTGCAGGATTCTGGCGAACATCCGCGCCCCTTTCGGTTGACCTATGCGGCCACCTTCCGGGCAAATGGCGCGGCGATCAAGCCCGTCTCTCGGTCAGTTGCTGGGCGAGGCCGGCGAAGGTCAGCCAGAGCGAGGTCAGCAACAGCCCCCAGCGCGCAAAGCTTTCGGGGTGGAAATCGACCAGCACCGCCCAGACCGCGAACACCACCCAGGCCACCGTCACCGGCAGCGAGACCGCCCGCCAGCGCACGGTGCGGACCGGGTGGATGAACTTGATGTTGGTGAACATGGTATAGGTCAGCGCCACCACCACGATCAGGATGATCCAGAAATTCGGCTTCAGCGCGAAAAGGACCAGGATCACCATGTTCCAGCAGGCGGGAAAGCCCGCGAATGAGTTGTCCTTGGTCTTCATGCGGGTGTCGGCGAAATAGATCACGCTGCCATAGGTGATGGCGATGATCGCGATCCAGCCGGTCCAGCCGGGCAGCAGGCCCGAGGTGAACAGCGCATAGGCCGGGATGAAGACATAGGTCAGGTAGTCGATGATCAGGTCCATCAGGACGCCGTCATAGGTCGGCCAGTTGCGCTTGACGTCATAGCGGCGCGCAAGCGGGCCATCGACGCCGTCCACGATCAGCGCAATGACCAGCCAGAAGAACATCGCCGACCAGTTGCCCTTGCCCGCGGCCAGCAGCGCAAGCATCGACAGCACCGCGCCGGTGGCGGTCAGCAGGTGGACGGAAAGGGCTTTAAGACGCGGGTGCATGTCCTGCTAATGTCACCGAACCGTCATCATCGCAAGTTCGCGCCCGGTTTTCCCGCGCGATTTCCGGGGGTTTTGGTGCCCGGATGCTACGCGCGGGGCGGTCAGTCGACGAATTCCTCGGCGGCGTAGCCTTGCAGGTAAAGCAGTGCCGTCAGGTCGCCGTGGTTGATTCGCACATCGACCTGCGCCGCGACCGAGGGCTTGGCATGGGCCGCGACCCCGGTTCCGGCCAGTTGCAGCATGCCAAGGTCGTTGGCGCCGTCGCCGACCGCGATCACGTCGGCGGGCGTCAGGCCGCGTGCGGCGGTGATGTCCTGCAGCGCCTCGACCTTGGCCTCGCGCCCGAGGACGGGCAGGGCGACATGGCCGGTCAGCACGCCGTCATCGGCCAAAAGCGTGTTGGCGCGGTGTTCGTCGAACCCCAGCGCGGTGGCGACCGGGCCGGTAAAGACGGTGAAGCCGCCCGAGACCAGCGCCGCATAGGCGCCCTGCGCGCGCATGGTGGCGACAAGCTGGCGGCCGCCGGGCATCAGGGTGATGCGGGTGTCCAGCACCTCGTCCACGGCGGTTTCGGGCAGCCCGGCCAGCAGGCCGACGCGGGCGATCAGGGCCTCGTGAAAGTTCAGCTCGCCGTTCATGGCGCGGGCGGTGATGGCGGCGACGCGCGCGCCGACGCCGGCGACATCGGCCAGCTCGTCGATGCATTCCTGTTCGATCATGGTCGAATCCATGTCGGCCAGCAGCACCGCCTTGCGTCGCCCCAGGGTCGGCTGGATCACAAGGTCGAAGCCCTGCGCCTGAAGGCGCGTCCAGACGTCCCAGAAATCGGCGGGGCGGGCGTTCAGCGGAAATTCGGCGGCGATGCCGGTGTTCAGCCAGATCACATGGCCGCCCTGCCACTGGCTGCGCAGTTCCTCGACCAGCGCGGGCGAGAGGTCGGCGCGTTTGGGGGCGGCAAGGATGGTGACGGTGAACATGATGCCTCCGGGGGTGCGATGGGGCTGCACCCCAAGCGAAAGCGGGGCGGGGCGCAATCGTTGGGGGTGTTGAGGGGTGGGCCCCGCCGCCCGGCACGCCGATTTGCGGTTCCGGCGCAGCCTGCCCTTCATCTTCAGGCCGTCGCGCATGTTCAGCGCCAGCAGGGTGATGTTGGTGGCGCCGGCGACAAGCTCGATCATCTGCACGGCATAGAACCAGCCGTCAAAGTTGCCGCTGCGTGCCCGTGCCGCCAGAAACAGCGCGGCGGGGATCAGGACCAGAATGCCGTTCGCGGCGATGATCGGCATGCGCTGCGCCTTCTGCTTCAGGACGCCGCCCAGCTTGCGGCCCCTGACCATGCCAATCCCGGTCCCGCCTGCCGCAGCCATCGCCGGAACCAGCAGCAGAAAGCCCCACGGAATCGCCGTCTTGACCGCGACGACCGCGGCGGTCGAGCCGAAAAGCTCGGTCGCGGCGGTGGACAACCAGAACGTGGCGATGGTCAGCAGTGCAATGGTTCCGGCGATGGGGTGGATGATCTTTTTCATCGGAGCGTCTCCTGCAAAGGTTATGGCGTTGGCGCCATATTGGTGTCATGATGTCAACTTGACTAAGGCGAATACGCGAATTGACAACATGTTGTCAATATAAAAATATGGTGACAAATGACTGATGCTGACAGGACTGCCGCCGCGCAGGCGCTGACCGATCTGATTCTTGCGGTGTTCCGGGCGAATAATCAGGTGCAGACTTGGGGCGACCGGCTGGTGGCCGATCTTGGCCTGACCAGTGCCCGCTGGCAGGTTCTGGGGGCAATCGTCGCGGCCGGGCGCCCGCAGCCCGTCGCGTGGCTGGCACGGGACCTTGGCGGCAACCGCCAGAATGTGCAGCGCATCGTCAACGATCTGGAAAAATCGGGATGGGTCGAGTTTCAGCCCAATCCGCATCACCGCCGTGCGCAACTGGTCGTGCTGACCGGCGCGGGGCAGCAGGTCTTCGATGCGGCGACGGCGCTTTACAATCCGCGTGTCAATGCGCTGGCCGAGGCGCTGCCGCTGGCCGAGATCGAGGCCGCGAATCGGGTGGTGACGGCGCTGAAGGACCGGCTTGAGGCGCTGGCCGGCGGGGATGGCGGGGCGTGACCCCCGCGCGACGGGGCGCCGCCACACGCAGTGGTGCCGGCCCCCCGTCCGCGAAAAATTCCCCTTGCAGGAAATCGCGGCGCGATATATCGCCGTCAGCGGGACACGCCGCCCCAACGCGGTGCTATCTAGCTGGAAGGCTACACAAAATGAGCATGACTGCTCCGGCTGCGCGCCCGGTCAATCCGCGCTTCTCCTCGGGCCCCTGTGCCAAGATCCCCAATTTTTCGCTGGACATGCTTGCTGACGCGCCGCTTGGCCGCTCGCATCGTGCCGCCGTTGGCAAGTCGAAGCTTGCCGAAGCCATCGACCTGACGCGCGAGGTCCTTGGCGTTCCCGCCGATTACCGCATCGGCATCGTTCCCGCCTCGGATACCGGCGCGGTCGAGATGGCGCTGTGGTCGCTGTTGGGTCCGCGCAAGGTCGAGATGCTGGCCTGGGAAAGCTTTGGCGAAGGCTGGGTCACCGATGTGGTCAAGCAACTGAAGCTGGACGCCGTGACCCGCAAGGCCGATTACGGCCGGATCGTCGATTTCGCCGAAGTCGATTTCGACAATGACGTGGTGTTCACCTGGAACGGCACCACCTCGGGCGTGCGGGTGCCGAATGGCGATGCCATCCCGGCGGCGCGTGCGGGGCTGACGATCTGCGACGCGACCTCGGCCGCGTTCGCGATGGAACTGCCCTTCGACAAGCTGGATGTGGTGACGTTCAGCTGGCAGAAGGTGCTGGGCGGCGAGGGCGCGCATGGCGTCCTGATCCTGAGCCCCCGCGCCGTCGAGCGGCTGGAAAGCCATGTGCCCGCCTGGCCGATGCCGAAGATCTTCCGCATGACCAAGGGCGGCAAGCTGATCGAGGGCATCTTCAAGGGCGAGACGATCAACACGCCCTCGATGCTGTGTGTCGAGGATTATCTGGTGGCGCTGAAATGGGCGCAGTCGATCGGCGGCCAGAAGGCGCTGGTCGCGCGGGCCAATGCCAATTCGGGCGCGATCCGCGATTTCATCGCCGGCAAGGACTGGATCGCCGATCTGGCCGAGGATCCGGCGACCGCCTCGACCACCAGCGTTTGCCTGAAATTCACCGATCCGCGCATCAAGGATGGCGCCGCCTTCGCAAAGGCCGTCGCCAGGCGGCTTGAGAAAGAGGGCGTGGCGCTGGATGCCGGCGCCTATCGCGATGCGCCCCCCGGGCTGCGGATCTGGTGCGGATCGACGGTCGAGGCCTCGGATGTGGCGGCGCTGATGCCGTGGATCGAATATGCCTTTGACGCCGAGATCGCGGCGCAGGACGTCTGACCTCGCTGCCGGACCGGGGCTCTGCCCCGGACCCAGGATATTTTTCCATGAAAGAAGATGTGACGCCGGGTTTTCCGGCGCGCCCCTGCTTATCCAGAGGATGAATGAAAATGCCCAAGGTTCTTGTTTCGGACAAGCTTTCGGAAACCGCCGTCCAGATTTTCCGCGATCGCGGCGTCGAGGTCGATTACCTGCCGGAGATCGGCAAGGACAAGGAAAAGCTGGCCGAGATCATCGGTCAGTATGACGGTCTGGCGATCCGCTCGGCCACCAAGGTGACGGCGAAGCTGCTGGAAAGCGCCGCCAATCTGAAGGTGATCGGCCGCGCCGGGATCGGCGTCGATAACGTCGAGATCCCGGCGGCCTCGAAAAAGGGGGTGATCGTGATGAACACGCCCTTCGGCAACAGCGTCACCACCGCCGAGCACGCCATCGCGCTGATGTTCGCCGTGGCGCGGCAATTGCCCGAGGCCAGCGTTTCGACCCATGCCGGCAAGTGGGAGAAGAACCGCTTCATGGGGGTCGAGCTGTTCAACAAGACGCTGGGCATCATCGGCGCGGGCAATATCGGCTCGATCGTGATCGACCGGGCGCTGGGGCTGCGCATGAAGGTGCTGGCCTATGACCCCTTCCTGTCGGAAGAACGCGCGCTGGAACTGGGCGTGAAGAAGGTCGAACTGGACGAGTTGCTGGCCAAGGCCGATTTCATCACCCTGCACGTTCCCCTGACCGACAAGACCCGCAATATCCTGTCGCGCGAGAACCTGGCCAAGACGAAGAAGGGCGTGCGCATCATCAACGCCGCGCGTGGCGGCCTGATCGACGAGGAGGCGCTGGCCGAACTGCTGAAATCGGGCCATGTCGCCGGCGCGGCGCTGGATGTTTTCGCCACCGAGCCCGCCACCGAAAGCCCGCTGTTCAACCTGCCGAATGTGGTGGTGACGCCGCATCTTGGCGCCTCGACCAACGAGGCGCAGGAGAATGTCGCCTTGCAGGTGGCCGAGCAGATGGCGGATTACCTGCTGACCGGGGCGGTGTCGAACGCGCTGAACATGCCCTCGGTCACGGCCGAAGAAGCTGCGGTGATGGGGCCCTGGATCAAGCTGGCCGGGCATCTGGGCGCCTTCATCGGCCAGATGACCGATGAGCCGATCAAGGCGATCAACGTGCTTTATGACGGTGTCGCATCCGAGATGAACCTGAAGGCCCTGAATGCGGCGGTGATCGCGGGTGTGATGAAGGCCACGAACCCGGATGTGAACATGGTTTCGGCCCCCGTCATGGCGGCAGAGCGCGGCGTGCAGGTTGCGACCACGACGCAGGCCAAGACCGGCGTCTTTGACGGCTATATCAAGGCGACCGTGGTCACGGATTCGCGCGAGCGGTCGATCGCGGGGACGGTGTTCAGCGACGGCAAGCCGCGCTTTATCCAGATCCGCGGCATCAATGTCGATGCCGAGATCGGCGAGCACATGCTTTACACCCGCAACAGGGACGTGCCGGGCGTGATCGGCGCGCTGGGGATGACGCTGGGCGATCTGGGCGTGAACATCGCCAACTTTACCCTTGGCCGCACCGGCGCCGGCGACGACGCCATTGCCATCCTCTATCTGGACGAGGAACTGCGCCCCGAGGTGCTGGAGGCGCTGCGCGCGACCGGCAAGTTCCTGCAGGTCCGCCCGCTGCATTTCGAGGTTTGAACCTTGCAGACCCCCGGAGTAGGTTCCGGGGGTTCGCATTTCGGGGGGGACCATGCGCATCTACGCCATCGGCGATATCCACGGCCAGCTTGCGCTGCTGAAGGCCGCGCATGCGCGCATCGCGCAGGATGATGCGGCCCATGGCGGCGGTGGCGTGATCGTCCATGTCGGCGACCTGCTGGACCGCGGCCCGGATTCGCGCGGCGTCGTCGATCACCTGATGCAGGGTCAGGCCGAGGGGCGGCCATGGATCGTGCTGCGCGGCAATCACGACCGTTTCCTGCCGCGTTTCGCCCGCCAGCCGGACTGGATCGATGCCGGGCTGAGTTCGGGCGAGCATTGGCTGGACCATCCGGGGCTGGGGGCTGCCGAGACGCTGACCTCATACGGGATCGATTTCGACGGCGATCACCACCGCACCCATGCCGAGGTGCTGCGCCTTGTCCCCGAGGCGCATCTGCGCTGGCTTGAGACGCTGCCCCTGTGGCACCTGACCCCGCAGGCGCTGTTCGTCCATGCCGGCATCCGTCCTGGCGTCGATCTGAGCCGGCAGACCGAGCATGACCTTGTCTGGATCCGCAAGGGATTTCTGGACGACAGCACCGATCACGGGCCGCTGGTCGTGCATGGCCACACCGTCGTCGATCAGGTCACGCATTTTGGCAACCGGCTGGCCATCGACACCGGCGCGGCCTATGGCGGCCCGCTGAGCGCGGTGGTTTTCGACGCCGAGGGGCTGCACCTGCTGGGCGCGGACGGGCGCATGCCGGTCGTCTCGCCCTAGGGACGGGTTTCTGCGATCCATCAAATGGTTGCGATCCGTTGACGGATTCGTAACAGGTCGCATTATATCTGTCAGATGTGTTTCATGCGCCGCCCTGCCAGGGGTGGCGATGGGGGTGCAGTGCAGTCGCTATCCGTCATCCTTCAGCTTGCCGGGGCCGTGGCGTTGCTGCTGTTCGGTCTGGGGCTGGTGCGCGACGGCATGACGCGCGCCTTCGGCATGCGGCTGAAGATGGTGCTGGGGCTGGGCACGCAGACCGGGCCGCGGGCGTTCGTCTCGGGACTGGTGGCGACGCTGGGGCTGCAAAGCTCGACCGCGACGGCGCTGATGACGGCGTCCTTCGTCGATCGCGGGATGATCGCGCCGCGGATGGCGCAGGTCGTGCTGCTGGGGGCCAATCTGGGCACGGCGCTGACTGCTTGGGTCGTCGCCGCCGGGCTTGAGGCGCTGGCGCCGGCGCTGCTGCTGGTCGGCTATGTCCTGCACCGGCAGTCGCGGCGGGAATGGTCGGGCGCGGGGCTGGCGCTGATCGGCATCGCGCTGCTGCTGCTGTCGCTGTCCCTGCTGTCGCAGGCGACCGAGCCGCTGCGCGATTCGCCCGCCATGGCGGCCTTTCTGGCCATGCTGGGCAATGCCTGGCCGGTGGCGCTGGCATTTGCCGCGGGGCTGGCGGTGGTGTGTTCATCCTCGCTGGCGGTGGTGATGCTGGTGCTGTCGCTCGGCACCGATCCGGCGCTGACCGTGGTGCTGGTGCTGGGGGCCAATCTGGGCGGCGCGATCCCGCCCCTGCTGGCGACCGCCGGGCAGGGGGTGCCGGCGCGGCGCGTGGCGCTGGGGAACCTGATCGTGCGCGCGACCGGCTGCCTTTTGGCGCTGCCCCTGGCGGGGCAGGCGGCGCAGATCCTGACCCAGCTGCCCTTGCCCCATATCGGCCTGGCGGTCGAGGCGCATCTGGCCTTCAATCTGATGCTGGCGGCGGTGATCTGGCCGTTCTCGGCGCTTGTCACCCGGCTGACCGCGCGCATCCTGCCCGAGGTCGAGGAGGTGCCGCAGATCGGCGTTCCCCTGCTGGATGGCGAGGCGCTGGAGACCCCGGCCGTGGCGCTGGCCGATGCCAGTCGCGCCGCACTGGCCATCGGCGACGTGATCGAGCGTATGTTGCAACAGACCCGCACCGCCTTTTCCCGCAGCGACGACGCGCCCCTGGCCGAGGTCGCCGTGCTGGAGGAGCGCGTCGACCGCATGCAGCAAGAGGTGAAGCTGTTCCTGTCCCGTCTGGGTCGCGATGCGGGCGAGGGCGAGCGGCGGCAGGCCATTACCATCCTCGACTATGTCATCAATCTCGAACATGTCGGCGACATCATCTACAAGGGGCTGGCGCCCGAGATCCGCAAGAAGGCCGGCCTGTCGCTGCGCTTCTCGGACGAGGGCTATCGCGAGCTTGACGGCTTGTTCCTGATGACGATCGAGAACCTGCGCGTGGCGCAGACCGTGTTCATGACCCGCGACCGCGATCTGGCGCGGCAGTTGATGGAGGAAAAGGTCGAAATCCGGCGGCTTGAGCGCCTGTCGGCGCAACGCCACCTGACGCGGCTGCGCGAAGGGCGCGAGGACAGCCAGCGCACGTCCTCGCTGCATCTGGACATCCTGCGCGACCTGAAGCGGGTGAATGCGCATATCGTATCGGTTGCGCATCCGATTCTGGATGATGCCGACCTGCTGATCGAAAGCCGGCTGAAGCGGCAGTGATCTTTTCGACCCGGGGGCTTGGCAGCGCCGCCGGATAAGGCATTTTCGTCGGCCAGTCGGCCAGTCGGCCAGTCGGCCAGTCGGCCAGTCGGCCAGTCGGCCAGTCGGCCAGTCGGCCAGTCGGCCAGTCGGCCAGTCGGAAATGGTGCGGTTGCGGGCGATCTGTGATTGCAACGCGGCTTGGCTCGCCGATCAGGTGTTGTCGTGTGCGGGTGCCTTTCGCGAAATCCGTGGGCGCGTAGGGGCGGCGTTCCCGCTGGCGGCGTGGGCCGTCCCGCATTGTGTGCTTTCCGCTTGCGCAAAACGATGCGGGGGGCAGTCTTTGATTGCTGCGCGGGTCGGCTCGCCGATTAGGCGTCGGCGGCGCGGCTGTCTTTCGCAAAATCGGCAGGCGCGCACAGGCGGTGCTCCCGCTGGCGACGCGAACAGCCGTGCTGACGGCATCCTTTCGGACAGGAGTTGCACCACCAGACGGCCCCGAAAACGGCGCATGATCCGCGCTGAGGTGGAACCGCTGGCAGGATCGCCAACCTGACCGGCAGCGGCGCCGCTTGCGCTGTGGCGTGCGGCTTGTCATCTTCCCCACGAACCCATGTCCCGGAGGAACGGATGATGCGATGGCTTGCCCTGTTGGCGCTTGTGACCAGCCCTGCACTGGCAGATGAGGTCGGGCGCGTCGGCGTCGACTGGATCGGCAACGACATCATCATCGAGGCCGTCGCCGACCCGGATGTGCAGGGCGTGACCTGCCACCTTGCCTATTTCGACCGCTCGGTGATCGACCGGCTGCAACAGGGGAACTGGTTCGAGGATCCGTCGAACTCGGCCATCGAATGTGCGCGGACCGGGCCGATCAGGATCGGCGATATCCGCCGCGGACCCAAGGGCGAGGACGTGTTCAGCGCCTCGCGCTCGTTGATCTTCAAGTCGCTGCGGGTAAAGCGCATCTATGACGAGAAGAATCAGGTCCTTGTCTATCTGGCCCATGCCGAGCAGGTTCAGGAAGGCTCGGCGAAGATGTCGATCTCGACCGTCGCGCTTGAACCCGGCGAGGAACTGCCCGCGCAATGATCTGATGGTGCGGGTCGGGCGGCCATTCCTGTCTTTCTGTTCACTGTCTTTCTATCGCTTAGCGTGTTATTGGTAGTAGATTCCGGTGCAAAAGGTGGACAGTCCCACCACGGGCCTGTATTAGCCGCGCCAAACAGGAACGGACCGAATGCGGATGAACACCAAGACCGCGAAATACAGTCTGGGCCAGGTCGTGCGCCATCGCGAACACCCGTTCCGTGGCGTTGTGTTCGATGTGGATCCGGAGTTCGCCAATACCGAGGAATGGTATGAGTCCATTCCCGAAGAATCGCGTCCGTCCCGCAACCAGCCCTTCTATCACCTTTATGCCGAGACCGAGGCGACCTATTACGTCGCCTATGTCTCGGAGCAGAACCTGCTGCCCGACAGTTCGGGCGAGCCCCTGGACCACCCCGAGGTCCCCGAAATGTTCGGCGAGTTCAGCGACGGCCGCTATCCGCTGCAATTCGGCCTGAACTAGGCGCCCCGGGCTGGGTCTGACGCGCCTGCCTAGCGTTCGCCGGCCAGCGTGGCTTCGGTGATCAGGGGCTCGGTCACCGGCACGATGAAGGCCAGAAAATTCCGTCGCCCCTCGCGGAAATAGCTCAGCGATGCGGTCAGGTCCTGAATCATGAACCAGCCGAAGCCGCCTTCGGGCAGCGTGGCGATGGCATCTTCTAGCGCCGGGTCGGGCAGGTCCCAGGGCAGTCGGCGAATCTCAAGGCAGGATTGCGGCAGCGGTTGGCCGTCGTCGGTGATCGCGCAGGCAATGCCGCCAGTGTGGCGCGCCACGCAAAGGTGGATCAGCGGCGCATGGATCCGGCCGCCCAGCCGCATCGCGTCGCGCTGCGCGCCGTGTTCGCAGATATTGTTCAGCACCTCGGCCAGCGCCAGTTCGACCTTGGCGATGACATCCTCGGCGGCGCTGCCGTCGAACCTTTCGCGCAGGTAACCCAGCGCCTCGCGCACGGTCAGCGGGTCGGCCCGGAAGATCCGGTGCAGCATTGGCTGCCGCCCCGGCGGAACCTGGCGCAGTCGTTTTCGTTCCGGTCCCGGCGCAGCGTTCATCAGCAGGCGCCCCTGCTGGCTTGCACCGGCGCGTTCGCCGGCACCGGCGGGCGGATGGTCAGCACCTTGTCCATCCGCGTGAGCTGGAACACCCGCTGCACGTTCGGGGTAAGGCCGGTCAGTTCCAGGCTCCGCCCCTCGGGCATGGCCTTGAAGATGGCGATGACCGCGCCAAGGCCGGAACTGTCCATGAATTCGACGCCGCCGAGGTCCAGTGTCACCATCGCACTGCCATCGTCGATCAGGTCGCGCACCTTGTCCTTGAAGGCGGTCGCGATCGCCGCGTCCAGCCGCTTTTCATCAACCTGGATCGTCAGCCTGTCGTGTTCGGGGACCAGTGTCAGTCGCATCGTCTTTCCTGCCATCCTTGGCCATCGGGTTGTCGCTGGTCCCAGACTAACCCCGAACGCTTACCGGATCGTAAGCGAAAGGCGGTTTCACGGGTGCAAAATACAGGGCATTTCGCACAAATTTTAGCGGATTTCACGTCGCGCTTGCGGGTTGCTCATACGGGATATGTCTGAAAGGACAGGTCCACCAAGATTGATGAAGGAGGCTGCGGGCGGTATTCTGCCGATGGCATCGGAGTATTCGTTGATCAGGGTGTTTTTCATGCGTTGCTTGGGTCTGTCCGGTGCTATGGTTGCAGCCTGCGCCATCAGCGACGGGGCGCCAGCAATGGCGGCGCCGGTTTCGCTTGTCTGTCCCCCCCATACCATTCCGGACGTTTCGCGGCTTTGCGCCGCGATAGAGGTCGCGTTGCGCGATGCCGGATATCAGTTGCAGGACAAGGCGCCCATCAGGCTGCTGCTTGAGGCCGACGCCCCGAAGCCTCAAAGGCTGACGGCGCGTCTGATCGTCCAACAGAACGGCATGCGCCATGCTGGTGAGCAGGGCGAGCTGACGGTCATGGACCGGGCCGACATTCCAAAAAATCGCATTGACAGCTTTGCAAGGACGCTGGTGGCGCGTGCGCCGCTGCCTCCTGTGCAGAATTGACATCAACAAGGACGATATTGATGAGTCTCCAGACGAATATTCTGAACTGGAACGAAGCTACCCCCATCCCGCGGATCGAGGCCCCGGACCTGCTTGCGCTGCGCCTTGAGCGGGGCGATGCGCCGGCCTCGCGCGCGACGACGCATGCCATGTCGGTGGGCGATATGTTCAACGGCAGGCTGGGTCTGGGCGACGCCGACTGGGTGCGCGTCGCGCTGCAACCCGGAAGCTATGTGATCACGCTGGACAATCGCGGCGCTTTCGGGCTGGGCGACCCCTATCTGCGGGTCATGAACGGCAGCGGCGTCGAGATCGCCCGCAACGACGACGGCGGCCCCGGCTACAATTCGCAACTGACCATCGAGGTGACCCGGCCGGGCACCTATTATCTTGAGGCCGGCAGCTTCGCCGGTCGCTCCAGCGGCGACTATACGCTTGGCGTGGTGCGCAATACCTATGACGGTTTCTTCACCATGGATGAGATCGCCAAGCAGCTGACCGACGACTTCTGGCAGGCCGAGGGCGGTGTCCGGCGGGCCTTTGACGTGGCCGCGGGCGGTGTGCTGAATGTCGATCTTTCGGGCTTGAACGAGGCTGGTCGCGCGCTGGCGGACATGGCGCTGGCGGCCTGGGAATCGGTGCTGGGGATCACCTTCAACCGCAATCCTACGGCGGGACAGCCTGTCCATATCACCTTCGACGATAACGATACCGGCGGCTATTCGACCTCGGAAGTCGTCGACAACCTGATCGTCAGCTCCTTCGTCAATGTCGGCATCGACTGGCTGGGAACTTACGGCATTGAGTTCAATACCTATTCCTATCAGACCTATATCCATGAGATCGGCCATGCGCTGGGTCTGGGCCATGCCGGCAACTACAACGGCTCGGCCATCTATGGCATCGACAACCTTTATCCCAACGACAGTTGGCAGGCGTCGGTCATGTCCTATTTCAGCCAAACCGACAATACCTCCATCGGTGCCAGCATGGCCTTTGTCGCTTCGGCGATGATGGCCGATATCGTGGCGATGCAGAATCTTTACGGCGTGACCTCGATCCGCACCGGCGACAACACCTATGGTGAGCAGACCAATGCCGGCCGCGCCTATTCGCAGATCGCCGAGATGCTGCGCGACCCTGACCAGCGTGGCGACATCACCTTTACCATCTTCGATCAGGGCGGCCGCGACCGGCTGGACCTGCGCGGCGATATCTACGACCAGCATATCAACCTGGCGTCGGGCTCGATCTCCAGCGCCTATGGGCTGATCGGGAACATCTCGATCGTCGAGGGCACGATGGTCGAGGAAGTCCTGACCGGCGCGGGCTACGACTATGTGCTTGGCAATGCCGCGGACAACATGGTCCGCGGCGGCGCGGGCAATGACACCATCTACGGTCTTGACGGCAACGACACGCTGTTCGGCGACCTCGGCACGGACCGCCTGATCGGCGGCTCGGGCAATGACGCCTTTTTCGTGGACAAGGATGATATCGTCATCGAGGCGCCCGATGGCGGCATTGACACGGTCTACAGCGCGATCGGCTATCGGCTGGCCGACAACTTCGAGAGCCTGTCCCTGAATCAGGGTGTGGCGCGTGTTGGCGTGGGTAATGCCCTCGACAATCTGATCATCGGTAACAAGGCGATCAACGTGCTGCAGGGGCTCGTCGGTAACGATACACTGTCGGGTGGTGCGGGCAACGACACCATGTATGGCGGCAATGGCAACGACTGGCTGATTGGCGGCACAGGTCAGGATCTGCTGGTCGGTGGTGCTGGAGATGACATTTACAGCACCGATGGTCTTGACGTCATTTCCGAGGCCCTGGGCTCGGGAGTGGACATCGTGCGCAGCACGACGACTCTGGCGCTGGGGGTCAATCTTGAAAACCTGATCCTGGTCGGAGGCGGCGTACTCAACGGCTTCGGCAACGACCTGGGAAACCGGATCATCGGCAATGCCTCGAACAACTTCCTGTCCGGGAATGGCGGCGACGATGTGCTGACCGGGGGTGCTGGCATCGACAATTTCGTGTTCCGGGCCGGCCGCGACATTATCACCGACTTTGTCAATGACGTGGACACCATCCGCATCGATGACGTGGTCTGGGGCGGCGGGGCGCGCAGCATCGCGCAGGTGCTGTCGCTGGCCTCGGTGGTGGGCGGCAATACCGTCTTCGACTTCGGCAATGGCCATACGCTGACCGTGAACGGCCTGACCGATATCGCCGCGTTGCAGAACGACCTTATCATCATCTGAGGTCGGCTATCCCCATGCGAACGCCGCGATTCTCGCGGCGTTTTCGCCATGTCGCGGCGTCGGGCTGCAAACCCCGGTGCCCGCGCACCCCGATGCCTGTTTTTTGGGCAGTCGTTGCACGCCTGTCGTCAAAAAGCGAAAATCGCTGCTGCTTCACGAGGCGCGCCAGTGGACAGCGCCGGACGAGATGCGAAGATCACAGGCATAGCTGAGGGTGCCAGTGATGACGACATATTATAACGAGATGGTCGATGGCGGTGCGGTGCGGGAACCCTATGCCATGCTTTCCGACTGGGTTGAGACGATGCCCGCCGAAATCCGCCAGATGAAGCAGGCCGAGGCCGAGGACCTGTTCCGCCGCATCGGCATCACCTTCGCCGTCTATGGCGAGGGGGGCGATCCGGACCGGCTGATCCCCTTTGACATGATGCCGCGCGTGTTCCTGCAAAGCGAATGGCGCAAGCTGGAACGCGGCATCAAGCAGCGGGCGCGGGCACTGAACGCATTCCTGCGCGACGTCTATGGCCGGGGCGAAATCGTGCGCGCCGGTCGCATTCCCGCGCGGCTGGTCTATCAGAACGAAGCCTATGAAAAGGCGGTGGTCGGGCTGGTGCCGCCGCGCGGCGTCTATTCGCATATCGTCGGCATCGACATCGTGCGCACCGGCCGCGACGAGTTCTATGTGCTTGAGGACAACTGCCGCACGCCCTCGGGCGTCAGCTACATGCTGGAAAACCGCGAGATCATGATGCGCATGTTCCCGGGCCTGTTCCGCAACAACCGCATCGAGCCGGTCGAGCAATACCCCGAAATCCTGCGCCGGACGCTCGCGTCCGTCGCGCCGGCGAAATGCGAGGGCACGCCGACCATCGTGATCCTGACCCCGGGCCACTACAACAGCGCCTATTACGAACACAGCTTCCTGGCCAATCTGATGGGCGTGGAACTGGTCGAGGGCAGCGACCTCTTCGTGGACAAGGGCTTTGTCTACATGCGCACGACGCAGGGGCCCAAGCGCGTCGATGTCATCTATCGCCGCATCGACGACGCCTTCATCGACCCCTTGTGCTTCCGCCCCGATTCCATGCTGGGCGTGCCGGGGCTGATGGATGTCTATCGCTCGGGCGGGGTCTCGATCTGCTCGGCGCCCGGTGCGGGGGTGGCGGACGACAAGGCGATCTATACCTTTGTGCCGGAAATGGTGCGCTTCTACCTTGGCGAAGAGCCGATCCTGAACAACGTCCAGACCTGGACCCTGTGGAAGGACGACGACTACAAATACGTCATGGCCAACCTCAAGGATCTGGTGGTCAAGGAGGTCCACGGCTCGGGCGGCTACGGCATGCTGGTCGGCCCGAAATCGACCAAGGACGAAATCGAGACCTTCCGCCGGAAGATCGAGGCCGATCCCGGCAATTACATCGCCCAGCCGACGCTGGCGCTGTCCACCTGTCCCACCTTCGTCGACGAAGGTATCGCGCCGCGCCATGTCGATCTGCGGCCCTATTGCCTGTGCGGCGACCGGATCGAGCTGGTGCCGGGCGGCCTGACCCGCGTGGCGCTGCGCGAGGGGTCGCTGGTCGTGAACTCGTCGCAGGGCGGGGGCGTCAAGGACACCTGGGTCCTGTCGGAATAAGGGAAGGGGACAAGATATGCTCAGCCGCACCGCCTCGAACCTGTTCTGGATGGGCCGCCACCTGGAACGCTCGGAAACCGCCGCCCGTCTGCTGGACGTGGGCGCGCGCATCACGCTTTTGCCCAATACCGAAGAGGGCTATCGCAACGAATGGGAATCGCTTCTGCGCGCATCGGGCGCCAGTCAGGCGTTTTCGGAACGCTATGGCGACGAGATCGTTCAGGAAAACATCGAATCCTGGCTGTTTTTCGACCATGACAACCCGTCCTCGGTGGCGTCCTGCATCGAACAGGCCCGCGAAAGCGGCCGCATCGTGCGCACGGCGCTGACCAGCCAGGTCTGGGACGGGCTGAACACCGCCTTTCAGGAACTGCGCGCGCTGGAGCGCAAGCGGCGCAGCCAGCTTGACCCCGCCATGCTGACCGACTTCACCACCCGGCACAGTTCTGCCGTGCGCGGCGCCATCAACGCCACGCAACTGCGCAACGACGGCTGGCATTTCATCAACCTTGGCTATTCGCTGGAACGCGCCGACGCGACCGCGCGGCTGCTGGACGTGAAATATTACGTCCTGCTGCCCCGGGTGGAATTCGTCGGCTCGGGTCTGGACAACTACCAGTGGCAGGTGATCCTGCGGGCGCTGTCGGCGCATCGGGCATTCCACTGGGCCTATGGCGGCGACATCACCGCCAGCAAGGTCGCCGACTTCCTGATCCTGAACGGCGAAAGCCCGCGTTCGCTGCTGACCTCGCTTTATGAGGCGGTCTGGCATCTGGACGGGCTGGCGCGGCGTTATGGCGAGGACGTTCCCGCCACCGCCAAGGCCAAGGCGCATGAGACGCTGGACGCGCTTGTGGCCCATAATATCGAACAGATCTTCGATGACGGGCTGCATGAATTCCTGTCGTGGTTCATTGTCGAGGTGGGCAATATCTCGAATGCCGTGCATGACGATTACCTCAGCGGCCGGATGTAGGGAGTGGCGGGCATGAAGCTGAAGATCATCCATGAGACCAGCTATCACTATGACCAGCCGGTGCGCGGGCTGGTGCAAAGCCTGCGGCTGACGCCCTCGGCGCATGAGGGGCAGCGGGTCGGCGAATGGGCCATCGCCGTCAGCGGCGGCGAGCGCGGCGCCGCCTTCCGCGACGGCGCCGGCGACTGGATCGAGGCATGGACCGTGCGCGGCCCCGTCGATGAGGTCACCGTCACCATCGCCGGCCTGATCGAGACGCGCGACACCGCGGGCGTGCTGCGCGGCCACCGCGAGACGATCAATCCGCTGGTCTATCTGCGCGGCACCGCACTGACCAAGCCGGATGCGGCACTGCGCGAACTGGCGCTGTCGGTCACGGGCGAGGACGCGCTGGACAAGGCGCACAAGCTGTCCGCCGCCGTCAGCGAGGCGATCAGCTATGTGCCCGGCGTGACCGAATCCGCCACCACCGCGGCCGAGGCGCTGGCGCTGGGGCAGGGCGTCTGTCAGGACCACGCCCATGCGCTGATCGCCTGTGCGCATGTGCTGGGGATGCCGGCGCGCTATGTCTCGGGCTATCTGCATTCCAGCGCCGACGGCACGCCCCATGACGCCGCCCATGCCTGGGCCGAGATCCATGTCGGGTCGCTGGGCTGGGTCGGTTTCGACGCCGCCAATGGCTGCTGTCCCGACGACCGCTATGTGCGGCTGGGTTCGGGCTATGACGCGCAGGACGCGGCGCCGGTCCGCGGCACCACCTTCGGCCTGGGCGCCGAAAGTCTGGATGTGCGCGTTCAGGTCGAGGAAATGGAGCAATGACAGCCCAATAAGCCAGTTGCATGGGCGCGGGCGTCGCACTATCTGTCCGCGAAATCATGCCAACGGAACGCACATGACCTATTGCGTCGGACTCAAGCTGAATGCGGGGCTGGTCCTGCTGTCGGACACCCGCACCAATGCCGGGCTGGACAATATCTCGACCTATCGCAAGATGTTCTTTTTCGAGAACCCGGGCGAGCGGGTGATCGTGGTGATGACGGCGGGCAGCCTGTCGGTCACCCAGACCACGCTGGCCCGCCTGCAAGAGGCGATCGAGGCCCCCGATGCCGACGGGACCACCTCGATCATGCGGGCCGAGACGATGCTTCAGGTGGCGACGATCATCGGCAATACGCTGAACCGCACCCGCCGCGACATTACCGAGCAATGCCGCGACCTGAACCAGCAGGCCAATGCCAGCATGATCGTGGCCGGCCAGCGCGCGGGCGGCACCATGCGCCTGTTCCTGATCTATCCCGAGGGCAATTTCATCGAGGCGACCGACGACACGCCCTATCTTCAGATCGGCGAACACAAATACGGCAAGCCGATCCTTGACCGGGTGGTGACGCCGGAAACCAGTCTGGCGGATGCGCGCAAGGCGGTGCTGCTGTCGATGGATTCGACGCTACGCTCGAACCTTTCCGTGGGGATGCCGCTGGATCTGGCGGTGATCGAGCGGGACGATTGCCGCGTCAGCCACCGCCGCCGCATCGATGAGGGCGACCCGGCCTTCATGGCCATGTCGGCGGCGTGGTCGGCAGCCCTGCGCGACAGTTTCGTCAATATCGCGATCTGAGCGGCCGGTGCCTTCCGGCCATTGCTTTCCTGTCAGGCGCTGTCCGTCAGCATCGCGCTGAGTTCATAGACCAGGTCCAGCGCCTCGCGCGCGGTGATGGTGTCGGGGTTCAGGTCGCGCAGCCGCGCCTCGACCGCCGAGGGTTGCGCCCTGGCGACCGGCGCCGGGGCGGGTGCGGCGCGAAACAGCGGCAGGTCGTCCAGCAGCGCGGCGGGCCGCCCGGCGCCCTTGTCCTCGCCGCTTTCAAGCTGGTGCAGGATTTCGCGGGCGCGCTCGACGACGGCGGGCGGCAACCCCGCCAGCCGCGCCACCTGCACGCCATAGCTGCGGTCGGCGGCGCCCTTTCGGACCTCGTGCATGAAGATCACCTCGCCCTCCCACTCGCGCACGGCGACGGTGGCGTTCTCGACCCCCGGCAGGCGGTCGGAAAGCGCGGTCATTTCATGGTAATGCGTGGCGAACAGCGCCCGGCAGCGGTTGCGGCCATGCAGGTGCTCCATCACCGCCCAGGCGATGGACAGCCCGTCCCATGTGGCGGTGCCGCGCCCGATTTCGTCAAGGATCACCAGCGCGTGGTCGTCGGCCTGATTGAGGATGGCCGCGGTTTCCACCATCTCGACCATGAAGGTCGAGCGGCCCCGCGCCAGATCGTCGGCGGCGCCGACGCGGCTGAACAACTGGCTGACAAGGCCGATATGGGCGCGCGCGGCGGGAACGAAGCCGCCCGCCTGTGCCAGAATGGCGATCAGCGCGTTCTGGCGCAGAAAGGTCGATTTGCCGGCCATGTTCGGGCCGGTCAGCAGCCAGATCGCCGGCGTCTCGCCCTCGGTCAGGGCGCAGTCGTTCGCGACGAAGGTCTCGCCCTTGCGCTTCAGCGCGCGTTCGACGACCGGGTGACGGCCGCCCTCGATCATGAAGGCGCGGCTGGCGTCGACCTGCGGCCTGCTCCAGCCCTCGCCCGAGGCGAGGTCGGCAAAGGCGGCGCTGAGGTCGATTTCGGCCAGCGCGCGGGCGGCCTGACCGACGGGGCCGGCGCGGTCCAGCACGGCGCGGGTCAGGCGGGCAAAGACCTCGCGTTCGATCTCAAGCGCGCGGTCGCGGGCGTTGAGGATGCGGGTCTCCAGTTCCGACAGTTCCACGGTGGTGAAGCGGATCTGGTTGGCGGTGGTCTGGCGGTGGATGAAGCGCGCGTTCAAAGGCGGCGCCAGCATCTTTTCGGCATGGGTCGCCGTGGTCTCGATGAAATAGCCCAGCACGTTGTTGTGCTTGATCTTCAGGCTGGTGACGCCGGTTTCGGCGATATAGTCGGCCTGCATCCCGGCGATGACGCCGCGGCCCTCGTCGCGCAGGCGGCGGGTTTCGTCCAGATCGGCGTCATGGCCCGGCGCGGTAAAGCCGCCGTCGCGGGTCAGCAGCGGCGGCTCGGCCACCAGCGCCTGATCCAGAAGGTCGATCAGCGCGTCATGGCCGGTCAGATCGCGCGCCGCCCCGGCCAGCACGGCGATCTGGTCGTCGCCCAGCATGGCGGCGATGGCGGCGCCCTGCCTCAGCCCGGCGCGGATCGCGGCCAGATCGCGCGGGCCGCCACGCTCCAGCGCCAGCCGCGACAGGGCGCGGTCCATGTCTGGGGCGCGGCCAAGCGCCTCGCGCAGGTCGGCGGTCAGGCGCGGGTCCTCGACCAGATGCGCGACGGCGGCCTGCCGGGCGTGGATTTCGTCAAGATTGCGCGAAGGGGCGCTGATCCGGCGTTCCAGCAGGCGCGCGCCGCCGGCGGTCACGCTGCGGTCGATGGCGGCCAGCAGGCTGCCTTCGCGGCCGCCCGACAGGGCCTGCGTCAGTTCCAGATTGCGCCGGGTGGCGGCGTCGATCTGCATGGCGCCGCCCATGGCCTCGCGCACCGGGGGGCGGATCAGCGGCATCCGGCCTTTCTGGGTCAGTTCCAGATAATCGGCGATGGCGCCCATCGCCGCCAGTTCGGCGCGGCTGAAACTGCCGAAACCGTCCAGCGTCTCGACATTGAACAGGGCGCCAAGGCGGCGGATGGCGGCGCCGCTGTCGAAGCTGCCGGCAGGCAGTTCGGTCAGCGCCGCGCCGGCCTCAAGCGCGATGTCCTCCAGCCGCGCGCCTTCGGTGACCAGCAGTTCGCGCGGAGCGTGGCGCGCAAGTTCCGGCGCCAGCCGTGGCAGCGGGCAGGGCATGACGCGGAATTCCCCGGTCGAGATATCGACCCAGGCCAGCGCGGAATCGTCGCGCACGGTGGCAAAGCTGGCCAGAAAGTTGTGGCGCCGCGCCTCGAGCAGCGATTCCTCGGTCAGGGTGCCGGGGGTGACAAGGCGCACCACGTCGCGGGCGACGACCGATTTCGCGCCGCGCTTCCGGGCCTCGGCGGGGTCCTCCATCTGCTCGGCGATGGCGACGCGGAACCCCTTGCGGATCAGCGCCAGCAGATAGCTTTCGGCCGAGTGGACCGGAACGCCGCACATCGGGATCGGCTCGCCCAGATGGGTGCCGCGCCGGGTCAGCGCGATGTCCAGCGCGGCCGAGGCGGCCACGGCGTCGTCAAAGAACATCTCGTAGAAGTCGCCCATGCGATAGAACAGCAGCGCGCCGGGATTGGCCTCGCGGATCGCCAGATACTGCGCCATCATCGGGGTCGGTTGGTCGCTCATGCCTGCCCTTGTGCTTTTGGGGTCGCGCCTTTCTAGGGGATGGCGCGGCCGATGCAAACACCGGGCGGGCGATACAGGCGGCACGCGAAGAATCCCGGTGACAGTCGCGCGGCATTGCGGCATCGTCGGGGCCGGAACGATCTGCGAGGTGTGGCCATGAGGGGCTTGGTTCTTGGGACGCTGTTGCTGCCATTCGCCGGCACGGCGGATGCGGCCTGCCCGGACGCTTCGATGATGCAGAACGCCGCGCGCGGCTGGATCGCCGGCCAGCGCCTGCCCGACCCGCAGGTGCGCAGCATCGAGGACGGGCTTTGCGCCTATACCACCTTTCGCAGCGTGCTTGAGACCGAGCTGGGCGCCCCGGTGGGGGTGAAGGTCGGCTTCACCTCGAAACCGGTGCAGCAAAGCTTCGGGATCGATGCGCCGGTCGCGGGGGCGCTGTTCGCGCCGATGCTGCTGCCCGACGGCGCGCGCGTCAGCATGAAGGGCAGCCGCTCGCCCTTCTACGAGGCGGACCTGATCGCCACCGTGGGCAGCGCCGCCATCATGCAGGCAAAGACCCGCGAAGAGGCGGCGGCGGCGCTGAAGGACATCCGCCCCTTTGTCGAACTGCCGGATGTGGCGCTGCAAAAGGGCGTCCAGCCGACCGGGGCGCTGATGGCCGCCTATGTCGTCACGCCCTGGCGGGGCGTGCTGGGGCGCGGCATCGCCATTTCCGATCTGAAGGACCCGGTGCAGGACCTTGCCGATCTGACCGTCAGCCTGCGCGTCGATGGCCAGCCGGTCGATACGGCGCGGGGCGACACGCTGCTGGGCAATCCGCTGGATGTGGTGCTGTGGCTGGTCGAACATGGCGGGTATGAGCTGAAGCCCGGCTCGGTCATTTCGCTTGGCTCGCTGGGCAGCCTGCATCCCGCCCATGCCGGCCAGCGCATCGCCGCCGTCTATCGCGTCGGCGGCAGGACGATGGAGGTGGATCTGTCGCTGGTTCCCTAGCGTAAACGGGCTTGCCGGTTTCGGCAGGTCCGGAAAAAACCTTTGCTTTGCGGGCACCTGTGTCGCAAGACTGTCATTCTGCGTCGCTAGTCCGCTGTCTGTCGCGACGCGACATAAATCGAACGGGGAGTTGAGACATGAAGATTCAATCGACCGCTGCGGGCCTTGCCGCCCTGGTCGCGCTGGCTGCCTCGGGTGCGGCCCAAGCGCAGGATCTGGCGGCGCTGGAAAAGGCCGCCACGGCCGAGGGCATGCTGACCACCATCGCGCTGCCCCATGACTGGTGCGGCTATGGCGCCGTGATCGAGGGCTTCAAGAAGAAATATCCCGGCATCAAGGTCAACGAACTGAACCCCGACGCCGGTTCTGCCGACGAGCTTGAGGCGATCCGCGCCAACAAGGACAACAAGGGCCCGCAGGCGCCCGACGTGATCGACGTCGGCCTGTCCTTCGGCCCGCAGGCCAAGGACGAGGGGCTGATCCAGCCCTACAAGGTCGCCGGGTGGGATTCGATCCCCGCCGACGCCAAGGACGCCGACGGCTACTGGTATGGCGACTATTACGGCGTCATGGCCTTTGGCGTGAACACCGACCTGATCGAGGAAGGCCCGACCACCTGGAAGGAGCTGACCAAGCCCGAATTCGCCAATGCCTTCGCGCTGGCCGGCGATCCGCGCGCCTCGGCGCAGGCGATCATCTCGGTCATGGCGGCGGGCATCGCCAATGGCGGCACGCCGGGCGAAACCTCGGGCCAGAAGGGCATGGAGCTGATGGCCGAGGTGAACAAGGCCGGCAACTTCGTCCCCGTCATCGGCAAGTCGGCGACCATCGCGCAGGGTGCGACGCCCATCGTCACCGCCTGGGACTATAACCTGCTGTCTTGGCGCGACGGGCTGAACGGCAACCCGCCCGTCGATGTCATCATCCCCGAGGATGGCGTGGTCGCGGGCGTCTATGTGCAGGCGATCTCGGCCTATGCGCCGCATCCGAACGCGGCGAAGCTGTGGATGGAATACCTGTACTCGGACGAGGGTCAGCTTGGCTGGCTCAAGGGCTATTGCCACCCGATCCGCTTCAACGACCTCGTGAAGAACGGCAAGGTTCCGGCCGAGATGCTGGACGCGCTGCCCCCGGCCGCCGCCTATGAAAAGGCGGTGTTCCCGACGCTGGAACAGCAAGAGGCCAACAAGAAGGTCGTGACCGAGGGCTGGGACAAGGTCGTCGGCGCGGCGGTCAAGGAATAAGCGACCGGCAAGGACAAGGATGGCGCTGCGCCCGGCGTGGCGCCATCCGCAAGCGAACAGGGCGGTGATGAGACAGATCGGCTGGAACTGGTTGGGCATCGTGCCCTTTTTCGCCTTTGCACTGCTGTTCCTGATGTTGCCGACGATGAACATCGTCATCGGCGCATTTCAGAACGCCGAGGGGCATTTCACCCTGCAAAACCTTGCCGGGCTGGCCTCGCCACGGATCGTGGACAGCTTCATCATCTCGATCAAGGTGTCGCTGGCCTCGGCGGTGCTGGGCTGCCTGATCGGCTTTGCCATGGCGGCGGCGGTGGTCATGGGCGGCATCCCGGACTGGATCAAGGCGCCGCTGATGACCTTTTCGGGCGTCGCCTCGAACTTTGCCGGCGTGCCGCTGGCCTTCGCCTTCATCGCCACACTGGGCCGGGTCGGGCTGGTGACGATGCTGCTGAAGCAATGGTTCGGCATCAACATCTATGCGATGGGCTTCAACCTGCTGTCGTTCTGGGGCCTGACGCTGACCTATCTGTTCTTCCAGATCCCGCTGATGATCCTGATCATCACCCCCGCGCTTGAGGGGCTCAAGCGCGAATGGCGCGAGGCGGCCGAGGTGCTGGGCGCCTCGACCGGGCAATACTGGCGCATGGTGGCGCTGCCGATCCTGTTCCCGTCGCTGCTGGGAACCTTTGCGCTGCTGTTCGCCAACAGCCGGGCGCGGTGGCCACGGCCTATGCGCTGACCGGATCGTCGCTGTCGATCGTGCCGATCATGCTGTTCGCGCAAATCCGCGGCGACGTTGCAGGACCCGCATCTGGCCGTGCGCTTACGCGGCATTCGGCATGATCGTGGTCACCGGGCTTGCGAACCTTGCCTATGTCATCATGCGCACCCGCGCCGAAAGGTGGATGCGATGAAGCGCCTGTGGTCATGGGCCGCCATCGTCGCGGGCGGTCTGTATTTCCTGCTGCCGCTGATCGGCACGGTCGAGTTCTCGTTGCGGATGCGGCGGGGCGAATATTCGCTGGACGCCTATCGCCTGGTCCTGGCCGATCCGCAGTTCCGCGAAACCTTCGGCTATGCCTGGTGGTGATGGCGCTGCTGACCATCGTGCTGGGCGTGCTTCTGGTGGTGCCGACCGCTTATTGGGTGCGACCAGGCCTGCCGCGCCTGCGCCCGGTGATCGAGTTCATCACCCTGCTGTTGCTGGTCATTCCGGCTATCGTCGTCGTCTTTGGCTATATCCGGCTTTACAACACCTCGTCGATGCTGCCGCTGACGGGCACGGCGGCGGGGACCAACCTGCTGCTGCTGTGCGGCTATGCCACTGGCGCTGCCCTATATGTACCGTGCCGTCGATACCGGCCTTTCGGACGCTGGACGTGCGCTCATTGACCGAGGCGGCGCAGTCGCTGGGCGCGGGCTGGGGTCGCGGATCATCGGCGGGCCGATTCCGCCGAATGTGCTGGGCGCGGTCATGTCGGGGGTATTCCTGTCCTTGCCATCGTCAGCTGGCGACCAACGTTAATTCACCATGGCCGCGCTGCTGAACAGCCCGGCTTTTGGCCCCTATATGCAGCTTCTGGGCGCAAACCGCGCCTATGAACCCGCCGCGCTGGCCGTCATCGCCTTTGCCGCCACCTGGGGCTGCATGGGCCTGATGCAACTGATTTCACGCCTGCTGGGCGTCAGAAAGACCGCGAAATGAGCTTCCTTGTTCTTGACCACCTGCAAAAATCCTTTGGCGCCACCAAGGTCGTCCACGACTTCAACCTGTCGGTGGAAAAGGGGGAGTTCGTTTCCTTCCTAGGGCCGTCGGGCTGTGGCAAGACCACGGTGCTGCGCATGGTCGCGGGGTTTGAAACCCCGAGCGAGGGGCAGATCGTCATCGACGGACAGGATGTGACCCGGCTGCGCCCGAACCAGCGTCAGATCGGCATGGTGTTTCAGTCCTATGCCCTGTTTCCCAACCTGACCGTGGCCGAAAACGTGGGTTTTGGGCTTAAGGTCGCGGGCGTGTCGCGGGCCGAACGTGGTCCGCGCGTGGCCGAGATGCTGGAACTGATCGGCCTGCCCGATCTGGGCGGGCGCTATCCCTGGCAGCTTTCGGGCGGCCAGCAACAGCGGGTGGCGCTGGCGCGCGCGTTGGCGCCGCGACCGCGCGTCCTGTTGCTGGACGAGCCGCTTTCGGCGCTGGACGCCAAGATCCGCGTCAGCCTGCGCAACCAGATCCGCGAGATCCAGCAACAGCTTGGCATCACCACCATCTTCGTGACCCACGATCAGGAAGAGGCGCTGTCGATTTCCGACCGCATCGTGGTCATGCACAAGGGCATCGCCGATCAGACCGGCACCCCCTCGGACATCTATAACAGCCCGGCCACCGATTTCGTCGCGGGCTTTGTCGGCACGCTGAACCGCCTTGAGGCCGAGGTGGTCGATGCCGCCACGGGCCATGTCCGTATCGGGGGCGCCGGTATCCTTTTGGAACGTCCGCTGCCGGCGGGCCGGGTCACGCTTGCCGCGCGGCCCGAAAGTCTGCGGATCGCGGACGAGGGCATCCCGGCCGAGATCACCGGCGTCGAATTCCTGGGTTCGGTCCAGCGGCTGCGGGCGCGGGTGGGTGCAACCGAGGTGGTTCTGGACCGGTTCAACGCGCCGGGCGAGGTGCTGCCCCAGCCCGGCGACCGGGTGCATCTGACCGCCGCGCGGTCCGGCTGGCTGGTGCTTTAACCAAGAGTTTCGGGCATTTCCGGGGCCCGCAATGGTTAAACCTGTCTAAAAGAACATCTGAACTTTCAGCCCCCGAATTGGTTAGATCAGCGGTATCCCGCCGATTCCAGTGGCGGGCTTGCGCAGGTTTTTGCGCGCAAGCGTAACAAGTTTAGTTCGAGGCTATCATGGCGACGATCCCCGGAACCGCTGGCGATGACCCGCTGATTGGCACGAATGACCCCGATCTGATCCAGGCAGGGGCCGGGAATGATACGGTCGATGGCGGCGCGGGCGGTGACACGCTGGACGGCGGCACGGGCAGCGATGTGGTCAATGGCGATACGGGGGCCGATGTCCTGCTTTGGGGCGAGGATGCCGGGGCCACCGGGGCGCATGACGAATATCACGGCGGTTCGGGGGATGATAACTACAATCCCAGCGTCTATTCCAATCAGGGCGGCGACACGCTGAGCCTGGGCTATGGCGGCACCGGGGCGGGTGGGTTCGATGTCACCCTGTCGACGCCCGGCATCGGCACGGCCGAGGATGCCTATGGCAATACGCTTTCTTTCGACGGGATCGAGCGCATCGCGACCGGCGACGGCGCCGACCGGATCGACGCCACCAATGCCGTCCCCACCAGCGGCGAGGGCATCCGCGTCTTTACCGGCGCCGGCGACGATACCGTTCTGGCAGGGTCGGGGTCGAACTATATCCATACCGGCGATGGCAACGATCTGGTCTATGGCGGCGACGGCTATGATCTGGTCGAAACCGGGGCGGGCAATGACACCGTCTATGGCGGCGATGGCGGCGACGGCATCCGCTGGGGCGAAGGCAATATCGACTGGAATGTCGGTCAGGACGTCTATTACGGCGGTTCGGGCTATAACACGCTGAACGCCTGGCAGACCGACAGCGCGGGCAATGGCGTGCGCATGGTGCTGAACAGTTCGAGCAGCGGCACGGTCGATGCGACCGGGGCGGCCACCGGGCATCTGGACTTTCAGGAGTTCCAGAATTTTCTGACCGGCAATGGCAGCGATACGGTCGATGGCTCGGCCGCCGGGGTGAACGGGTTCCGCACCTATACCTCATGGGGCAACGATTCCATCATCGGCAGCGCCGGCAGCGATTCGATCGAGGGCGGCTGGGGTGCCGATACCGTCGATGGCGGCGCCGGCAATGATTTCATCTCGATGGCGGGCGACCTGTTTTCCAGCGGCACGGCCTGGGTCGACGATGGCAGCGACCTTCTGGTGCTGCGCGACGGCTTTGGCGCGGATACCGTGCGCGCCTTTTCCATCGAGGCGGGCACCGATCAATGGGGAACCCCGCTGCCGATGGATCGGTTGGATGTCAGCGGGTTGCACGATGCAGACGGCAATCCGATCGACCTGAACGATGTCACGGTCGGCACCTATATCGACCAATGGGGCAATCCGCAGGCGCAGCTGACCTTTCCCAATGGCGAAACGCTGGTCCTGCATGGCGTCGATCCGGCCGACCTGACCCGCGCCAAGCTGCATGAACTGGGCATTCCCTGCTTTTGCGAAGGCACGCAGATCGCCACGAGTCAGGGCGATATCGCGGTTGAACAGCTTAAGGTTGGCGATCTGGTGCGGACGCGCGACCATGGGTTGCGCCCGATCCGCTGGATCGGCCGGCGTCATCTGGACAGCATCGACCTTGTCACGGCGCCGCATCTGCGACCCATTCGCATTTCGGCCGGCGCGCTGGCGCCCAATGTGCCGGCGCGGGATCTTCTGGTTTCGCCGCAGCACCGTATTCTCGTGCGTTCGCATATCGCGCAGCGCATGTTCGGCAGCCACGAGGTGCTGATCGCGGCCAAGCAACTCTTGGCGATCAATGGGATCGAACAGGTCGCCGCAGACACGGTCACCTATTTCCATATCCTGTTCGACGCCCATGAGATCGTGCTGTCGAACGGGGCCGAGACCGAGTCGCTTTATACCGGCGCGCAGGCGCTGAAGGCGGTCGGACCCGCCGCCCGGGCCGAAATTCTGGCCCTGTTTCCCGAGCTGCGCGACACCCCCGCAGAGGCGGCGCGCTGTCTTGTTCCCGGCGGTCGCGCCCAACAGCTTGCCCGCCGTCATGCCCGCAATGGAAAGGATCTGATTCAGGCGATTTAAGCAACCATGGGTTGAATTTAGCGTATTTTGACAGGGGTTTTCTGCCCGAAAGGACAGGTAACCTGATTTTCGCAGTTTCTCTCTAATCCCGGCCGAATAAGCGATTCGGTCGGGTGCATGTGTTTGTTCCCTCCGAAACGTCAGGATTTTGACAATTCGAGGAACAACATGGCTTTTCTACGAGGCGGGAATGGTGCCGACAGTCTGGTCGGTACAATCGGCAGTGACACGCTTGCGGGCTTTTACGGCAGTGATCGGCTGAATCCGGGGCGCGGTGCGGACCGCGCCGATGGTGGCCCCGGTGCCGATGTGCTGCTTTGGGACGAAGATCGCAACAGCTCGGGCGTGATCGACAATTACACCGGCAGCGATTGGTACGAACAATATGACGCCAACCTTTATGGCAGCCTGTCGGGCGGCGACCGTCTCGTGCTGGGCAGCAGCGCCGGCGCGGGCGGCTTTCGCGTGACCTTCACCACCAGCGAGGCGGGTCGGGCCAGCGACGCCTATGGCAACCGGCTGAATTTCACCGGGATCGAGCGGATTCAGACCGGTGTCGGCAACGATCTGATCGATGGCACCCATGCCCGGATCCTGGGCGAGCGCCATGCCGGCGATGCCACCAGCTATGTGCCGCAGCATGGGCTGACGGTGATGGCGGGCGCGGGCAATGACACGGTGCGCGGCACTTCGGCCAGCGATGTTCTGGATGGCGGCGGCGGCAATGACCGTCTGTTTGGCGGCGGCGGCACCGATCTGATGATGTCCTCGGCCGGCAATGACTGGGTGCATGGCGGCGCGGGCGACGACAATGTGCGCTGGGGCAATAATGGCGGCACGGGGCCGATCCACAATATCGGCCATGACACGCTGATCGGCGGCAATGGCACCGACCTGCTGAACCTCTGGGGCAAGGGCGATGGCGAAAACAGCGTCGGCACCTATGTGGTGCTGACCGGGCGAAGCTCGGGCTGGGCCACCTTTACGGCCGATAACGGCCGCGCCACCTTCAGCGAGTTCGAACAGTTCTGGACCCATGAAGGCCGCGACACCGTCAGCGGCGCGAATGCCGATATCGGGCTGAATACGCGCGGGATCATGTTCAACACCCGTTGGGGCGACGACGTCCTGACCGGCAGCCGTGGCAATGACACGCTTGAGGGCGGCGACGGCGCCGATACCATCAATGGCGGTCGCGGCAACGATGTCATCTCGATGTTCGAATCCTTCTGGGTGGCGGATGGCGGCTCGGTCGCGGCGGATGGCGCGCGCGATGTGCTGGTGCTCCAGGACGGCTCGGGGGTCGACAAGGTGCGCGCCTTCAAGATCGGCGGTTCCGATGGCGACCGGCTGAATGTCGGCGGAATGCATGACGCGCAGGGCAATCGTGTCGATGTGAACGATGTCCGTGTCGGGTCGAGCAATGGCGATGCCGTGCTGATCTTTCCGAATGGCGAGCGCGTGATCTTTGAGGGCGTCAGCCCCGCCACCCTGACCCGTTCGGTGCTGGTCGATCTGGGCATTCCGGCGACCAGCTCGCAATCGGCGGCGCAAAATGCGCCGGCGGCGGTTCAGGCCGCCCGCAGCACTGATGCCGATGCCAGCGCGAAACAGGATCTGGCCGCGGCAGGGGACGATGCAAGCGCGGCGACCGGCAGTCACGATCCGATGCCGGCCGATGACGCCGGGGCGATGGCCGCCAATGCCCCGGCCGCCGGGGATTCGCTGCTGTCGCTTTATTCCGGGCTTGCGGATCTTTTCGGCGATGCCAACGCCCAGTCGATGGCCGAGGCCGATGCCATGGACTTCAACTGGGGCTGAGGCCGCAGGTCGATTCCTGTCGGTTCCGCAATGACATCAATGGCGTCCGCGTATCGCGCGGGCGCCATTTCGCATGTCGATTGCGCGGCGCGGCGGCTTATGGTGCGGCGTCGCGATCCCGCGCCCGCAGCGCCAGCGCCTGACGGGCATAACCCGGCATGATCGTAAAGCCCTTGGCATAGCGCAGAAACAGCCGGCGCGGATTGGACAGCATCCGCCATGCCCATTCCATCTTGATCCGGCGCACCAGAACCGGCGCGCGGCGTTGATGCCCGGACAGGAAATCCAGACCCGCCCCGATCGAGGCAAAGCCGGTATTCCCAAGCGCGTCGCGGGCGCGGATGGCAAAGCGTTCCTGCCGGGGCGCCCCCAGCGCCAGAAAACAGAGCCGCGCGCCCGATTGGCGGATGCGGGCGATGATGTCGTCGGCCTCGGGGCCATCGGGGTCGAAGGGAAAACCCGGCGCATGGGTCATCGCGATCCTAAGCGTCGGGACCCGTGCGCGCATGCTTTCGGCCGCGCGGGTCAGGGAATCGTCATTGCTGCCGATCAGCGCGACGGGCAGGCCCAGCCCCGCCGCCAGCTCGGCCAGCGGCAGCACCTGATCCGATCCGGGCGCAAGCCGGACCGGCCGCCCGGCCAGCCGCGACAGCCAGACGATGGGATTGCCATCGGCACAGATCAGGTCATGGGCGGCATAGGCGCGGCGGAAACCGGCATCCTCGCCCAGCCGTTGCAGGTGGTCGACATTGATGGTGGCGATGGCAAAGCCCCGGCCTTGTTCAAGCCGTTGCCGCGCCGCCGCCAGAAGCGCGGCAGAATCGTGACAATTGATCCGGACAGCATTGCCGTCGGGAAAAGTGAAATGCATGATATGCCTCGGTCCGGCCGGATTTGTGGCAGGATGGGTTGACGGCCCGGGGAATGCAACGCCCTTCCCAAGCGAAGGTAAACGGCCCGGGTCGCCGCAAGACAGGAGATAAGCCCTTGCCCATATTGGCGCTGACGGTGTTGCTGTCCTGGCCCGTCATCGTGGCGATCCTGTTTTCGCGTCTGCCCCGTCCGCAGGCGCTGATCTGGTCCATCTATGCCGGATATCTGTTGCTGCCGCCGCTGGTCGAGATCGACCTGCCGGTGTTTCCGGGGCTGAACAAGGCGATGGTGCCGGCGCTGGCCGCCGCCGCCATGATCTATCTGGTGCAGCGGGATCAGGGGGAGGACAGCGATGCGCCGCCGCCGATGGGCGGGTTCGTCACGCTGCTTCTGGTGATGAATTTCGTGGGGCCGCTCTTGACCTCGCTGACCAATCCCGACCCGCTGATCGACGGCATCAACTATCGCCCCCCCGTCAGCCTGAGCCAGGGCGTCGCCAGCATGATGTTGGTGGGGATGCAGATCCTGCCATTCCTGATGGGCTACAAGATCCTGTGGAACGCACAGGGGGCGCAGCTCTGGGTCCGCAGTCTGGTGCTGGGCCTTTTGTGGTACACGATCCCGATGCTGATCGAATTGCGGCTGAGCCCACAGATGAACGTCTGGGTCTATGGCTTTTTCCAGCACGATTTCATCCAGACCATCCGCTATGGCGGGTTCCGCCCGATCGTCTTTTTGCAGCATCCGCTTTGGGTCGCGCTGTTGACCATGACCGCGTTTCTGGGCGCCATCGCGCTGGCCCGCAATGACCGCAGCAAGCGCAATATCCTGATCGCGCTTTATCTGGGGGCGATCCTGGTGCTGTGCAAATCGGCGGGCGCGCTGCTTCAGGCGCTGATGGCGGCGCCTCTGGTGGCGTTTGCGCGGCCACGGGTGATGATGCTGGCGGCGGCCATCGTGGCGGGCATCGCCTTTTCCTATCCGACGCTGCGCACCACCTCGTGGATGCCGTTGCAGGGGATCGTCAATGTCGCCATGTCGATTTCGCCCGAACGGGGGCGGTCGCTGGAATTCCGGCTGATGAACGAAGAGGCGCTTCTGGAGCGCGCGATGGAGCGGCCTCTGTTCGGCTGGGGCGGTTGGGGGCGGTCGCTGTTTTACGACCCCTATAGCGGCCGGCTGGCCTCGGTCCCGGATGGGCAATGGGTGATCTGGATCGGCTCGAACGGGATTTTCGGCTATCTGGCACAGTTTCTGTTGCTGCTGGTGCCGATCTTCGCCCTGTTGCGGGCCATGCCGCGCGACCGCGACCGCGCGCGCGAGCCGGAATTCGTGATTCTGGGCACGGTCTCGTTGATGCTGGCGATGAATCTGCTGGACCTGATTCCCAATGCGACCATCACGCCGCTGACCTGGCTGACGGCGGGGGCGCTTCTGGGCAATGCCAATCGCCTGCGACAAGCTGTCCCACAGGCGCCGCAAAGCCTCAATCCGGGACAGGTTCTGCCTAAAAAGGCAGGCATTCAAACGGTTTTATAGGTTGGTCCGACAGCTCGGATTCGCTATGCCGGTTACGCCCACAAGTTGTTAAAAGCTTTAGCCCCATCGGGTAGTATATGAGTTGAAGAGGGAACGTTATGGCCTTCGATCTGCACGATGTTGAAGACAGCGATATCGCTGTCGTGGGCATGGCCGCACAATTGCCGGGCGCGGCCGGCGTGGCCGAATATTGGGACAATCTGTGCCGGGGCGTGGAATCGATCCAGCGCGTGCCCCAGGCCGATCTGATCGCGCGGGGCGAGGCGCGGGCACGGCTTTCCGATCCGAATTACGTCCCCTCGGCCGCCATTCTGGCGGGTTACGACGAATTTGATGCAGAATTCTTTGGTCTGTCGCCGAAAGAGGCGGCGATCATGGACCCCCAGCATCGCAAGTTTCTGGAAACCTGCTGGCACGCGCTTGAGGATGCCGCCCACCCGCCCGAGCGTTTCGCCGGCAATATCGGCGTCTGGGCCGGCTGCGGCATGGGCAGCTATTTCTATTGGAACGTCTGTTCGAACCGCGATCTGGTCGATGGGGTCGGGCATTTCCTGCTGCGCCATACCGGCAATGACAAGGATTTCCTGTCCACCCGCGTCAGCCATGTCTTCGACCTCAAGGGGCCGTCGGTCAACGTCCAGACCGCCTGTTCGACCTCGCTGGTGGCGATCCACATGGCGTGTCAGTCGCTGCAATCGGGCGAATGCGACATGGCGCTTGCCGGGGGCGTGACCATCGAGATGCCCCATGGCGTCGGCTACCTTTACAAGGAAAACGAAATCCTGTCGCCCGACGGGCATTGCCACGCCTTTGACCACCGCGCGCAGGGCACGGTATTCGGCAGCGGCGCGGCGGTGGTGACGCTGCGCCGGCTCAAGGATGCGATTGCGGATGGCGATCACATCTGGGCCGTGATCAAGGGTACGGCCATCAACAATGACGGCGCCGCCAAGGCCGGCTATCTGGCGCCCAGCGTCGAGGGCCAGGCCCAGGCCATTGCCGAGGCGCTGGTCATGTCCGGGATCAGCCCCGATGAGATGGGCTATGTCGAATGCCATGGCACCGGCACCGCGCTGGGCGACCCGATCGAGGTCGCCGCACTCAATCAGGCCTATGCCCGCCTTTCCGAAGGCCGGCGTCAGGGGCCGTGCCGCATCGGTTCGGTCAAGACCAATATCGGGCATCTGGACACGGCCGCAGGCAGCGCCGGGCTGATCAAATCGGCGCTGGCGGTGCATCACGGCCAGATCCCCCCCAGCCTTGGCTATGAGGCACCGAACCCCGCCATCGATTTCGAGGGCGGCCCGTTTCAGGTAAATGACCAACTGGGCGGCTGGCCGGTTCCGGGGCCGCGCCGGGCGGGCGTGAACTCGCTTGGCGTGGGCGGCACCAACGCGCATGTCATCCTGCAAGAGCCGCCGGCGACGGATGCGCCGGCCGAATCCGATTGGCCCTTTCACATCGTCACCGTGTCGGGGCGCAGCAAGGCGGCGCTGGACGCCAACAGCGCGGCGCTGGCCGCATGGCTGCGCGCGCATCCCGATGTGGATATGGCCGATCTGTCCTTCACCCTGACGCAGGGGCGGCGGCAATTCGACCGCCGCCGGGTGCTGGTGGCGACCGATGCCGCGCAGGCGGCCGGTATGCTGGAAAATCCCGACCCGCTGTTGGTCTTTGATCATCAGCCGGTGGGCGAACCGGCGGATGCGGTCTTCATGCTGCCCGGCGGCGGCGCGCAATATGCGGGCATGGCGCGCGGGCTTTACGACACCGAGCCGGTCTTTCGCGAATGGATGGATCGCGGTCTGGATCACATGGCGCGGGCGCATGGCACGGATCTGCGCGCGCTGTGGCTGCCCGGGCCGGGCGACGCGGCCGAGGCGGACCGGCGTCTGCTGCAACCCTCGTTGCAGTTGCCGCTGCTGATGATCACCGAATATGCGCTGGCGCAGCTCTGGATCAGCTGGGGCGTGCGGCCTGCGGCGCTGATCGGGCATTCGATGGGCGAAAATACCGCCGCCTGCATCGCCGGGGTCATGTCCTTCGAGGATTGCATCGGGCTGGTGCGGCTGCGCGGGCTGTTGATGGATCGGGTGCCGGCGGGGGGGATGCTGTCCGTTCCGCTTGAGCCGCATGAATTCGCGGCCGAGCTGGACGAGCTGGGTCTGGATCTGGCGGCGGTGAACGGGCCGTCGATGTCGGTCGTCTCTGGCCCCGACGCGGTGCTGGACCAGTTCGCGGCACGGATGGCCGCGCGCGAGATCGAATGCCAGCGCATCGCCATTTCCATCGCCGCGCATTCGCGGCTGCTGGATGGCATCATGGCCGAGTTCCGGGACTATCTGGCCTCGATCCCGCTCAATACGCCGCAGATCCCGATCATCTCGAACCGGACCGGCCTGCCGATGACGGCAGAACAGGCGACAAGCCCCGATTACTGGACCGCGCATCTGCGCGGCACGGTGCGTTTCGCCGATGGCATCGCGCATCTGGCGCAGGTGCCGGGGCGGGTTTTCCTTGAGGTCGGGCCGGGCCGCGCCATGCAGGCGATGGCCAAGGCCAATCCCGGCGTCGCGGCCAATCAGGTGGTGTCCACCCTGCGCCACCGCGATCATGCGACCGGCGACGACACCTATTTCATGGCGGCGCTTGGCCGTTTCTGGGCCTGTGGCGGCGTGATCGACTGGGATCAGATCTGGGGCGGCGCGCGGCGCCGACGGCTGTCGCTGCCCGGCTATGCGTTTCAGCGCAAACGCTATTTCATCGAACGCTCGGCCGGCGTCACGACCGAGGCCGCCGATGAGCTGGCCCGGATCGACGAGCCCGCCGAATGGGGCTGGCGCCCGGCATGGCGGCTGGCCTCGCCCGCGATCGAGATCGGCGCCGATGGGCCGGTCGCGAATGGGATGCGCAACTGGCTGATCTTTGCCGACGATCTGGGTCTGGGCGCGCGTCTGGCCGACCGTCTGCGGGGCCTTGGGCAAAGCGTGGCCGTGGTCACCCCGGGCGACACCTTTGCCGACCGGGGGCAGGGGCAATTCACCCTGCCGCTGGAATCCGACCGCGAGGGGTATGAGATCCTGCTGGCCTCGCTGGTGGGGCAGAACATGGTGCCCGACCGCATCCTGCATCTGTGGTCGGTCACGCAGGGCGCACAGTTCCGCGCCGGATCCAGCCTTTTGAACAGCCAGCTTGAGCGCGGCTTTTTCGGGCTTTTGCATCTGGCACAGGCCATTGGCGCGGAACTTCCCGACGCGCCGCTTGAGGTGATCGCGGTCTGCAACGACGCGCTGCGCGTCGCCGACGAACCCGCGCCGGTGCCGGAAAAGGCGACCGCCGCCGGCCCGATCCGCGTCATGCCGCATGAGATGCCCAATGTCGCCGCCCGGCTGGTCGACATCCGTATCCCCGAGGGGCGCGGCAAAAATCTGGACGCGCTGGCCGCCAACCTGCTTGAAGAGGCGCTTGCGCCATCCGGGGCGGCCATTGCCGCATGGCGCGATGGCCGGCGGTTCGAACAGGGGCTTGAGCGCGTGGCGTTGGCCGATGATGGCATGGCTGCGATCCCGCAGGGCGCGGCCTGTCTGATCACCGGCGGCTTTGGCGGCATCGGTCAGGTCATCGCGCGCGAACTTGCGCAGCGTGGCGGCGCGAAACTGGCGCTGACCACGCGCGGGCGCGTCGATGCGCCCGGTGTGCTGGCCTCGATCCGTCAGCTTGAGGCGATGGGGGCCGAGGTGCTGGCCCTGCGCGCCGATGTGACCAGCCCCGAGGATATGGCCCGCGCCGTCGCGGATGTCCGTGCCCGGTTCGGCAATGTCGATGTGGTGCTGCATGCGGCGGGCGTCATTCGCGACAGCCTGATCGCGGCCAAGACCGATGACGATGCCTGGGACGTGCTGGCGCCGAAACTTCTGGGCACGCGGGCGCTGATCCAGGCGCTGGCGGATCATCCCGCCAAGCTTACGGTACTCTTTGCCTCGACCTCGTCGGTGATCGCGCCGGCGGGGCAGGCGGATTATGTCGCGGCCAATGAATATCTGAACGCGGTGGCGCGCAGCGCGCCTGCGGCGCTTGGCCGGGTTGTGGCGGTGAACTGGGGCGTCTGGGCCGATGCCGGCATGGCCGCGCGCGCGATGGGGCTGGACACCGCCTCGGCGATTGCCGCGCCCGAGGGGCGGCCGCTTCTGGACGAAAGCCTGCCCATGCCGGGCGGGCGCGAATTCCGCAGCGCGCTCAGCACCGCCGACTGGATCATCGGTGGGCACCGCACCGCCTCGGGTCAGGCGCTGATGCCCGGCACCGGCTGGATCGAGCTGATCGCCGAGGCGGCGATGGAATCGGGGCTGAGCCTGCCCTTTGTCATCCGCGAGCTGGAATTCCAGCGCCCGGTTCTGGTCAATGACACCGCGCTGGTCACCACCCGCATCGGACCCGAGGGGGACGCGATGCGCGTCCAGATCCTTGACGATCCGCAGGGCGAGGGGAATGTCTCGGCGCTGGTCGCGCCTTTGCAAGAGGCCGAGCCCGCCCCCCTGACGCTGTCGGGCGGCTGGGATCAGGACGGGCAGGGCGCGGCGCTGGCCTCGGCGCAGGAACGCCAGATGAGTTTCGGCCCGCGCTGGAAGGTGCTGCGGCGTTTCCGTCTGAACGGCGATGAGGGCGTGGCGGAACTGTCGCTTGCCCCCGAGTTTGCCGGCGATCTGGATCAGGGCTGGCTGACCCATCCGGCGCTGCTGGACATTGCGACGGGCTGGGCGATGGCGCTGATCCAGGGCTGGACGCCGAGGCCATCTGTGGGTGCCGATGGGCTATCGCTCGATCCGGCTTTACCGTCCGTTGCCGGCACAGGTCATCAGCCGCATCCGCAATGCCGGCGAAAACAGCGATGCGCAGGGCGTGGCACAGTTCGACATCACGCTGGCCGCGCCGGATGGCACGGTTTGCGCCGAAATTCGCGGCTTTGCGCTGCGCAAGCTGCAAGCCGCGATCTCGGCCCGGCCCCAGGGGCGGGTGCAGACGGCCCGCAGTCTGTCGCCGGCCGAACGCCGGCTGCATCACAATATCGGCCAGGGCATTCCGGCGGCGATTGGCCCGGCGATGATGTCGCGCGCGATCTCGACCGGGCTGGCACAGGTCTGTCTCGTCGCTGGACCTGAAATCGCTGATCGCCGAGGCGGCCCTTACCGAGGACGCGACCCCGGCCGAGGGTGGGTTCGAGCGCCCCGATCTGGACAGCGATTTCGTCGAGCCGGCACCGGGCACGCAGGCCGAACTGGCCGCGATCTGGTCCGAGCTTCTGGGCATCGCGCAGGTGGGCGCGGCGGACAGCTTTTTCGATCTTGGCGGGCATTCGCTGATCGCGGTCAGGATGTTCGGGCAGGTGCGCAAGAAATTCGGCGCCGATCTGCCGATTTCGACCCTGTTCGAGGCGCCGACGGTGGCCGAGCTGGCCGCCCTGATCGAGGAACGCACCGGCCCGCGCGAAATCGCCACCGCCGAGAATCTGCATGTCCTGCCGGCGGGCGAGCGCCCCAAGCGCCGCTTTATCGTCGATATGGGCGGGCGCGGCGATGGCACGCCGTTCTTCATGGTGGCCGGCATGTTCGGCAATGTGATGAACCTGCGCCAGCTGGCGCAGCGGCTGGGCGGCGACCGGCGGTTCTATGGCATTCAGGCGCGCGGCCTTTTGGGCGACGACAAGCCGCATGAAACCTTTGCCGAGGCCGCCCGCGACTATATCGCCGAGCTGCGCGAGGTTCAGCCCGAGGGGCCCTATCTGCTGGGCGGGTTCTCGGGCGGCGGGCTGACGGCCTATGAGATGGCACGGCAATTGCGCGCGGCCGGCGAAGAGGTGGCGATGCTGGTCATGCTGGACACGCCCTTGCCGCTGCGCGAGCCGGTCAGCCGGCAGGACCGGCTGGCGATCCGGCTGGGCGAGCTGCGCGAGGGTGGCCCCGGCTTTGCGTGGAAATGGCTGCGCGACCGTGTGGGTTACGAATTCCAGCGCCGCAACAAGGCCCGCGCCGTCGAGGCCGAGGTTGCCGCCGAGGCGACCGGCGCCTTCCACGATCTGGCCATCGAGGCGGCCTTTTATGCCGCGCTGCCGACGCTGGATCTGTCGGTCTGGGACGGGCCGGTGGCGCTGTTCCGGCCGCCTCTGGACAAGCGCTGGAAGGCGACGGGCGGGCGCTGGATCAATTCCGGGCGCGACTATGTCGTGGCCGATAACGGCTGGACGCCGTGGATGCCCAATCTGCGGGTGATCGAGGTGCCGGGCGACCACGATTCCATGGTGCTTGAGCCGAATGTGCGGCGCCTGACCTCGGTCCTGCGCGAGATTTTGGCCGATGCCGATCTTGATGCCGGTGCCCGCAGCAAGGCGGCGGAATGACCATGACCGGATCCGCCGCCGCGCCCAGCGTTCATGTCATCGTGCTGAACTGGCGCACGCCAGAGATGTCGCTTGAGGCGGCCGATGCCGCCATGCGTGAAATGCAGGGGCTGGATGGCGGTCTGACCATTGTCGACAACGATTCCGGCGATGGGTCGTTCGAGACGCTGCGCCAGGCAGCGCAGGCGCGGGGCTGGCTGGACGGCGGCCGGGTCGCGGTGGTGCAATCGGGCTGGAACGGCGGTTTTGGTGCCGGCAACAATTGTATCCGTCAGAACCTGCCCGATGGGCGCCGCGCCGATCTGGTTTATCTTTTGAATTCCGACGCGCTGCCGCAGCCCGGGGCGATCCGGGCGCTGGTCGATTATCTGGCCACGCATCCCAAGGCGGGCATCGCCTGTTCGCGTCTGCGCGGCACCGATGACGTGCCCCATTCGACCGCCTTCCGCTTTCCCTCGGTCGCCAGCGAGTTCGAGGCGACCAGCCGCACCGGCCCGATTTCGCGCCTGTTGCGCGGCTCGATCGTCGCCTTGCCCCAGCCTGTGACATCAGGTCGCGTAGACTGGTCCGCCGGCGCGTCCATGCTGATCCGTATGGATGTGCTGGATCAGGTCGGTCTGTTCGATGAAGGGTTCTTTCTTTACTTTGAGGAAACCGATCTGTGCCGCCGCGCGGCCAATGCCGGCTGGGAAACCCATTACGTCGTCGAAAGCCTTGTGCTGCATATCGGTTCGGTCAGCACCGGCATGAAAACATGGAAGCGTGCGCCCGATTACTGGTACGATTCGCGGCGGCGCTATTTCGAAAAGCATCACGGCCGGATGGGTGCGCTTGGCGCGACGGCCGCGCATCTGGGGGGCGCGGGGATATTCCGCCTGCGCTGCCTGCTGGCGCGGCGCAAGCCCGACACGCCCCCCGGCCATTTCGGTTATCTGACACGCCACGCGCTGCGACTGCAGCCGCGGCCCGTGCATGTTGAAAAGGGTAAGCCATGACGCAGTTTTCCGCGATTCTGGTTGGTAACGAATCTCTGACGCGGCACGCGGTGGAAACGCTGTTGGCGCGGGGGCACCGCATCAAGGCCATCGTCACCCGCAGCCCCGAGCTGCGCGACTGGGCGGCCGGCGCCGGCCTGCGGGTCGAGGATCAGGACGCGCCGGTTCCGGCCGATGCGCCGGTCGCGGACTGGCTGTTCAGCGTGGCGAACCTGTCGATCCTGCGTCCCGAGATGCTGGCGCGCGGGCAAAGGGGCGCGATCAATTTCCATGACGGCCCGCTGCCGCGGCTGGCCGGGCTGAACGCGCCGGTCTGGGCGATCATTGGCGGCGAGGCCGGGCACGGCATCACCTGGCACATGATCGAGGGGGGCGTCGACGAAGGCGACATCCTGACCCAGCGTCTGTTCGATCTGCGCCCCGACGATACCGCGCTGACGCTGAACGCGCGCTGTTTCGCGCGTGGCGCCGAAAGCTTTGCCGATGTCGTGGCCCAGCTTGAGGCCGGCGGCCCGCAGCGCGTGAAACAGGATCTCAGCCGGCGCAGCTATGTCGGCAAGGACAAGCGGCCCGAGGCGGCCTCGGTTCTGGATTTCACCGAGCCGAAGGTGCGGATCGGCGCGCTGGTGCGTGGGCTGGATCATGGCGGCTATTGGAACCCCTTGGCCGCGCCCAAGGTCGTGCTGGGCGATCGCGTGCTGATCGTCGATTCCGTTCTGGATTACGAGGCATCGTCGGCAACCCCCGGCACGGTGCTGGGCCATGACGAAGGGACCGCGCTGATCGCCGCCGGCGATGGTGCGATCCGCTTGCGTTTCGCGGACGATCTGCCCCCGGTCGGCACGGTGATCGCGCCGCTTTCGGCCGGGGATCGCGCCCGGCTGAGCGATCTGGCGGGGCAGGCGGCAAAGCATGACGGCTGGTGGCGCAAGCGTGTCGCGGCGATGAACCCGGCGGTGCTGCCCGGCGAGGGATCGGGGCAAAGCCAGCGGGTGCAGATCATGCCCGGCGCCGCGCCCGAACGGCTGGCGCGTGCGGCCGCGTTGATGGCGCGGCTGGCGGGGCAGGTCGAATTCGACATCGCCCTGCGTCCCGGGGCACAGCCCGAACTGTCCGGCATCGGGGCGGCCGTGGTCGCCGATTGGCAACCGCTGGCGGTCGATGCGCGCAGCGGGCGCAGCCTGAGCGATCTGGGGGCCGAGCTGTCGGACCGGATCGCGGCCCAGGAAAAGCGTGGCTGGTTCACCGCCGATCTGCTGCATCGCGCGCCCGAACTGCGCGAGGCGGCGCGGCCGGATCTTGCGATCAGCCTGGTTGCGCGCGGCCCGGTTCCGGGGGCGGCGCTGACCGTCACCCTGACCGAGGGGGGCGCCTATCTGGACCATGATCCGGCGCGGATCAGCCCGGCGCAGGCGCAGCGGCTGGCGCGTGCGCTGGATGCGGGGCTTGCGCTGCCGGGGGACACGGCGCTGCGCGACATTCCGATGATGGATGCGGCGGAACGGGACGAGCTGCTGCTTGCCCGCAACGCGACACAGGCCGATTTCCCACAGGCCTGCATTCACCAGCTGATCGCCGATATGGCCGCGCTGGAACCCGATGCCGTGGCATTGGCCTTTGAGGATCGCAGCCTGACCCGCGCCCAGCTGGACCGTGCCGCGAATGCGCTGGCCGCCAAGCTGGTGCAGATGGGCGTCGGGCCGGATCAGCCGGTGGGCTTGTTTGCCAAACGCTCGCCCGAGCTGGTGATCGGCGCGCTGGCCATCTGGAAGGCGGGCGGGGCCTATGTGCCGCTGGACCCGGATTATCCCGGCGACCGGATCGAGCTTTATATCCAGGACAGCGGCGCGAAAATCGTGCTGGTTCAGGACGGTCTGGCCGAACGCCTGCCGGCGCATGGCGCGCAGGTCGTGCCCATTCCGACCGATCTGCCCCATGGCATGGTCGCGGGACCCGAAGGCCGCGTCGGGCCGGAAAACCTCGCCTATCTGATCTATACTTCGGGGTCGACCGGGCGGCCCAAGGGGGTGATGGTCGAACATCGCAACGTCGC
>JAXMDJ010000003.1:0-4675 GCA_046348875.1 Paracoccus sp. (in: a-proteobacteria) | reverse complement strand
AGACCTTTTTCGCCTCGGGCAGCATCAGGTGATCCGTGGAAAGCTTGATCTTGATGATATGGGCGCCGATCAGCGCCGCGATCTGGGCGGCATAGGCGGCGATGTCGATGGCGGTCTCGCCGTCCTTGGTGATCGCCTCGCCGCGCGGATAGGACCAGATCACGGTCGCCACGCCCTTGGCGGCGGCCTCGCGGCGCATCTCGACGATTTCCTCGAACATGTCCAGCGCCATGTCCGAACCCGGATAGATGGTAAAGCCGATGGCGGCGCAGCCCAGCCGCAGCGCATCGTCGACCGAGGCGGTGATCGCCTGATTCTTGCCCGCCGTGTCCGACATCAGCGAATTGGCCGAGTTCACCTTGAGAATGGTCGGGATCTGCCCGGCAAAGGTGTCGGCCCCGGCCTCAAGCATGCCCAGCGGCGCGGCATAGGCGTTCAGCCCGGCATCGATGGCAAGCTGATAGTGGTAATGGGGGTCGTAGCCCGCCGGGTTCGGGGCAAAGCTGCGCGCCGGGCCGTGCTCGAAGCCCTGATCGACGGGCAGGATGATCATCTTGCCGGTGCCGGCCAGCTTGCCGGTCATCAGCATGCGCGCAAGCTGCGCTTTGACGCCGGGGGTCTCCCCCTCGTAATTGGCAAGGATCTTGCGGACGGTGTCGGTCATCGGCATCGGAAGCTCCATTTTGTTTTGCCGGTTGATTATCAGACCCGTGCGCAAGGGCAATCAGGGTTGCGCTAACGGGAACCCTTGCGCGCCGGGGGGCGTTGAGGGAATACCAGTATGGGGGAAAAGTGATGGCAAACGAAGATCCCGCCAGCATCCCCGAGCAGGTCCGCCAGAACCGGCCGTTTTTCATGGTTCTTGGTCTGGCGGTGCTGATCGCGGTCTGCGCGTTCCTTTACGTCCTGTTTTCCAACCCCGAGGCGAATGACGTCGCGCGCCAGCAGGCGCCCGCCGTCACGGCGCCGGCCGCGCCCGCCACGCCTGCACCTGCAGCCCCGGCCGCCACGGCAAATGCCCCAGCGGCGCCGGCGACGAACTGAACGCGGCATGAAGAAAGGGGGCCATCAGGGCCCCCTTGTCATCGCCTCGGCGAAAGGTCGCCCAGCGTCTGGCCGGTTCAGCGCCTGGCCGGTTCGGCGTATGGCCGGTTCAGCGTTTGGCCAGCGCCGCGACACCCGGTAGGGTCTTGCCTTCCATCCATTCCAGGAAGGCGCCCCCGGCGGTCGAGATATAGGTGAAATCACCCGCGACACCGGCCTTGTTCAGCGCCGCGACCGTGTCGCCGCCCCCGGCGACCGAGATCAGCTTGCCCGCCCGCGTCAGCTTTGCGGCCGCCTGCGCCGCGGCATTGGTGCCGGCGTCGAAGGGCGGGATCTCGAAGGCGCCAAGCGGGCCGTTCCAGATCAGCGTGCGGCAGTTTTCAAAGACGTCGGTGATGGCGTCCACGGTCTGCGGCCCGGCATCAAGGATCATCGCATCGGCGGGGCATTCCTCGTCGGGCAGGGTCTCGTGCGGGGCGCCGGCCTTGAATTCGCGCGCCACCACCACATCGACGGGCAGGTGGATCTGGCAGCCGGTCTTTGCGGCCTTGGCCATGATCTCGCGCGCGGTGTCGGCCATGTCGCGTTCGGCCAGCGACTTGCCGACCTCGACCCCCTTGGCGACCATGAAGGTATTGGCCATGCCGCCGCCAATCACCAGATGGTCGACCTTCTCGATCAGGTTCGACAGGAGCTCCAGCTTGGTCGAGACCTTGGCACCGCCGACCACGGCGACGACCGGGCGCTGCGGATTGCCAAGTGCGGCGTCCAGCGCCTTCAGCTCGGCCTCCATCAGGCGGCCGGCGGCGGCGGGCAGCAGATGCGCCACGCCCTCGGTCGAGGCATGGGCGCGATGCGCGGCCGAAAAGGCGTCGTTCACATAGGCCTGACCCAGCGCCGCCAGCGACGCGGCAAAGGTCGGGTCATTGGCTTCCTCGCCCGGATAGAAGCGGGTGTTTTCCAGCAGCAACACATCGCCGGGCTTGAGGTCGCAGACCGCGCGCTTGGCCACGCCCCCAACGGCTTCGTCCGAGAATTTCACCGGCTGGCCAAGGGCCTTTTCCAGCGCCGGCAGGACGATGCGCAGGCTCATGCTGTCGACGCGCTGGCCCTTGGGGCGGTCGAAATGCGCCATCAGGACGGGGATGCCGCCCTTGGCCTGAATATCCTTGACGGTCGGCACGATCTTTTCGATCCGGGTCGCGTCGGTCACCTGGCCGTTCTCGACCGGCACGTTCAGGTCGACGCGGACCAGAACCACCTTGCCGTCAAGATCGAGGTCGTCGATCGTCTTGAAAACCGCCATGTCGCATCCTCTCTTGATCGGGCGTCCTGCCTTGCGCTTTTCCCGCATCATGACATTTTCGTCAACCGGCAGGCGTGGCCGGGCGCGCGGTTGCCCGCCCATGCCGGCGCGCGTGCGCGCTGTCCGCCCGCGCGTCTGCCCGCTGTCCGCTCGCGCGTCTGCCCGTTGTCTGATCGCCCCGAAAGGCTTAAGTCTGCCCGGGACATTCACCAAGGAGAACCCCATGGCCGAGATCAAGGATCCCGAAAACACCGTCATCATCGAGCTGAAGGACGGCCCGGTGGTGATCGAGCTTCTGCCCGACGTGGCCCCCAAACATGCCGAACGGATGAAGGAACTGGCGCGCGCCGGGAAATACGACAACGTGGCCTTCCACCGCGTCATCGACGGCTTCATGGCGCAGACCGGCGACGTGGAACATGCCAATATGGAAAACAACTACAATCCCGGCCGTGCGGGCACGGGCGGTTCGGACCTGCCCGACCTGCCGGCCGAGTTCTCGCGCCTGCCGCATGACCGTGGCACGCTGGGTGCCGCGCGCTCGATGAACCCCAACAGCGCCAACAGCCAGTTCTTCATCAATTTCAAGGACAACCATTTCCTGAACGGCCAGTATACCGTCTATGGCCGCGTCATCGACGGGATGGAGCATGTCGACAAGATCGTGCGCGGCGAGCCGCCGGCGAACCCGGACCGCATGATCTCGGTCAAGGTGGCTGCCGATGTTCAATAAGCTTCTGATCCCGGCACTGGTTCTGGCCGCGGGTGCGGCCCATGCTGCGGGCCTGCCCGGCGTGACCGACGGCCCCGGCCCGAATCTGGTGATCGAGGTTGCCGACAGCGCCGGCCAGTCCAAGGGCAAGATCGTCCTTGACCTTTACAACGACAAGGCGCCGAAACATGTCGAGCGTCTGGTGACGCTGGCGAAGTCGGGCGCCTATGACGGCGTGGTGTTCCACCGTGTCATCGACGGCTTCATGGCGCAGACCGGCGATGTCGAATTCGGCAAGCATGGCGGCGACACCGCGCGCGCGGGGATGGGCGGCTCGTCCATGCCGGACCTGCCGGCCGAGTTCAACGACGTGAGCTTCCAGGCCGGCACCGTCGGCATGGCGCGTTCGCAGGACCCCAACAGCGCCAACAGCCAGTTCTTCATCGATCTGGCCCCCGCGACCTTCCTTGACGGGCAATATACCGTTGTCGGGCAGCTTGTGGATGGCTGGGACGTGCTGAACGCGATCAAGAAGGGCGATCCGGCCGCCAATGGCTCGGTCATCGACCCCGATTACATCGTCAAGGTCACCGTCGCCGAATAAGCGGCGCGACCTTGCCGGCAAGGCCCCGCGCATCGGCGCGGGGCTTTTTTATTGGGGCATGTCTGTCACGAACTCTGATGTGTCGGCGCCTGCTTTACGGACGAAGCTGCCGCTGATGCAGCACTTGGCGCCGCATCCCGCCTTCCAGAAATATCCAGTAGGTATCGATCATACATCGCAGGCCTTCGTCACGGGAAGCGTCAGCGACATGGCCCCGGCGGAATGGGTCAGGGGTCCGACGGACGGCCGGAAAGTTGCGGCCATTCCTGCAAAAAGGCATCGCGCGCAAGTTGGCCCGGCGATGCCGGGCTGCGCTTGCTCGTCTGGGTCAGCCTGACAAAGACCAGCAGCCGGTCGTCTGCCTTTCGCTGCGCCCAACCCGCATACCACCCCCAGCCATGCGCATAGTCGAAGCTGCGATCAGCCCGCCGCGGATAGGCGGTGCCCGTTTTTCCGTGAAGCTGCCAGCTGCCTGACTGGCGGACCTCGACAAGGTCCCGCGCATGGGACATTGCCTGTCGTTGGACCGGCAACGCATCCAGAACCAGAGACCGCAGGAACGCTGCCTGCTCACGCGGGGATATTTTCAGGGACGAGGAGATCCACGCCCTTTCCAGCCCGTTACCCAAGCCGGGGTCGCCAGAGAAGTCAGCATTTCCATAGCCGAATTCCCGGGCATAGCGGGTCAAGGCGGCGCCTCCCATGGCCCGGGTGATGCGCTGGGAATACCAGACCACCGAATGGCGCATCCAGTCCGCAGGATCAGTGTCACGGGTCCAGTTCGCCCCGCCCCAGTCCGGGTCTCCGGGGCGGAACTTCATGACCGGATCATGCGCGTTTTTCAGGATGCCGGCGTCGTAGGCCATCACCGCCAGCGGAATCTTGAAGGTTGACGCAGGGGTGACGCGTGACGCGCAATCGCCATCTTCCAACACGACCTTTGCTGACCGTGCGTCCAGCAAAAGCGTGCAGATCGTCCCGGACCGTGCAGGAACAGTTGAAACAGTCA
>JAXMDJ010000002.1:0-15565 GCA_046348875.1 Paracoccus sp. (in: a-proteobacteria) | reverse complement strand
AGCCGCTACGGCTGTCCTGCGTGCGCAGCATGTCGGCCAGCCGCTCAAGCATGTCGATGCGGATGGCGCGGTCGCCCGCCGGGTGATAGCCCGACAGCGTATAATAGCCCTTGGGCACGTCCGGCAGGTTCGGGATGGTCACCAGACCCGGGGGCGGGCTTTCCGGGAACTCGGCCAGACCCTGATCCAGCCCCCACAGGACCAGCCGCAGCCGCGTCGGCGCGGGCTTCAGCAGCGCGGGCTGGAAGATGGTGAACTGGCCAAAGCGCACGCCATGCTTGCGCAGCAGGCCGCGCGCGTCCTGATCCAGTTCCTTGACCTCGTTCGCCACGCCCTCGCGCGGCAGGACGCCAAGCTGTTCGACCAGCCGGAAGGCGAAGCCGCGGGCCAGACCGGCCAGCGTCTCGTCATTCTTCAGCGCCAGCAGCGGCTCGAACGCGGTCGCCACCTTGCGGTCGATGAAATGCTGCAACCGGCGGCGCACCTTTTCCAGGATGTCGGGGCCGGCTTCCTCATCGACGAAGGCCTCGACGCCGGGCTTCATCGGCTCGGCACCCTTGACCAGCTTGCCGACCGCGAAGCTGCCCCACATCAGGCCGCCCTGTTCGGTAAAGTCCAGCTCGGTATCCGGGGCGTTGTAGAACCTGTCGGCGCGCAGGTGAAATTCGGGGCGCAGCGCCTCATAGGCGGCGCGCGCCAGCATGCGCGCCTCGTCCCCGGTTGCATTCGGATCGGCGAGGAAGCGGAAACCTTCCAGACGGCCGGCAAATTCGCCCTCGACCGTCACTTCGCCCTTGTCGTTCACCTCAGCCAAAAGGCTCTCCTTCTGTTTGAGCCGGCGCATCAGCACAGACGTGCGCCGGTCCACGAATCTTTGCGTCAGAGCGGCATGCAGCGCATCCGACAAGCGATCTTCTACAGCGCGAGTTTCGGCGCGCCAATGACTTTCGTCCGAAACCCAACCCGAACGCTGTGCAACATAGGTCCAGGTGCGGATATATGCCAATCGTTTGGACAGCGTGTCGATGTCGCCCTGCACCCGGTCGATGCGCTGGATCTGCGTTGCCAGCCAGTCGTCGGGCACCTTGTTACCGTCTCGCAGGAAACCGAAAATCCGCGCCAGCAGCGTCGAATGTTCCCCCGCCGAGATCGAGCGGAAATCGGGAATCCGGCAGACGTCCCACAGCAGCCGCACATCCCTGGGATGCGTCACCTGGTCGCGGATGTCGGGCGTGGCGGCCAGCGCCTTCAACGCCTGCAGGTCGTCCGCCTCGCGACCGCGGGCCAGCCATTCCGATTGCGGCATGGTCTCAAGGCTTGCGACCAGCCGTTCGGGATTGCCGAATTCCAGCACCCCGTTGCGCCACATCAGGCGTGAGATCGGGGCGAAACGGTGGTTCTCGATGGCGTCGATCAGGCCCTCGTCAAGCTGCGTCGCATCGCCGGTGACGCCGAAGGTGCCGGGTTCGGTGTGGCGCCCGGCGCGGCCGGCGATCTGGCCCAGCTCATGCGGGAACAGCGGACGATAGCGGCGGCCGTCGAATTTTTCGGTCGCGGAAAAGGCGACATGGCGGATATCGAGGTTCAGCCCCATGCCGATGGCGTCGGTGGCGACCAGATAATCCACCTCTCCGGCCTGATACATGGCGACCTGCGCATTGCGCGTGCGCGGGCTCAGCGCGCCCATCACCACCGCGCAGCCGCCCTTCTGGCGGCGGATCAGCTCGGCCGTGGCATAGACCTCTTCGACGGAAAAGCACACGATGGCCGAGCGCGGCGGCATCCGGCTGATCTTTTTCGAGCCCGCCCAGGTCAGGGTCGAGAACCGCTCGCGCCGCATGAACTGCACGCCCGGCACCAGCGCCGCGATGGCCGGGCGCATGGTGTCGCTGCCCAGCAGCATGGTTTCGTGCAGGCCGCGCATGTTCAGCAGCCGGTCGGTGAAGACATGGCCGCGTTCGGGATCGGCGCAAAGCTGGATCTCGTCGATGGCGACGAAATCGGCGCCGACCTCGGGCATGGCCTCGGTGGTGGCGACCCAGTATTTCACCCGCTCGGGGACGATGCGCTCCTCGCCCGTGACCAGCGCCACGACCGAGGGGCCGCGCGCCTTGACGATGCGGTCATAGACCTCGCGCGCCAAAAGCCGCAGCGGCAGGCCGATGACCCCGGTGCGATGCGCCAGCATCCGTTCGATGGCATAATGTGTCTTGCCGGTATTGGTCGGGCCAAGAACGGCCGTGACCCGCGATCTGTCCTGCATGTCAGGCGTCCGTGCCCTGCATTTCCTGCTCCAGCCGCTTGACCGCGTCCTGCGCGTCCTGCTGGTGGGGGTGGATCTTCAGGCTCAGCCGGAAGGCCTCCAGCGCGCGCGGCCTGTCGCCCAGTTCCTCAAGCATGGTGCCCAGTTGCGTCAGCGCCGCGAAATGGCGCGGCTCAAGCGCCAGCGTGCGCTGCAGATCGGCCAGCGCCGGGCCGAAATCGCCGTCCGAATAGAAGGCCACGGCGCGCAGATACCAGCCGGCGGCAAAGTCGGGCGCGTGGTCGGTCAGCGCCGTCAGGTGGCCGATGGCCGTGACGCTGTCGCCCGCGTCCAGCGCCGCCTCGCCCCGCTTGTAAAGCAGGTCCATGGCGGCCGAGCCCGAGCGCGACCAGATGCGCATGATGTCGGTTTCGGCCCGCGCCCAGGCTTCGCCCTCGGGCTGGGCAAGCTCGGCAAACAGAAGGTCGAGGTCCTCGCGTTCGCGCAGGCGGGCCTCGACCGTCATCTCGGCGGTTTCGGCCTTGTCGGTGGCGGTTGGATCCGTCGGTTTTTCGGCAGTTTCGCCTTGCTGCGACTCACCCTCAGCTTGTATCGACCACAGCAAGGGCACAGCCCCGAAAACCGATTGCGCATATGCCCCTTGCACGCCCGCAGCCGTCAGGATCAGCCCTGCCGCAACGACATGATGGAAATGGGGGACTGGCAAACGCATATACACCATGTAAACGTCCATTCCGGGCAATACCAGACACGAGAACAGGAGATCGAGAGAATGAGCAAAGTGGTCGAGGCCGCAGTTGCCGCTCTGGACGCGAAAGCCAAGGGCTTTGACGGCACCGCCAAATTCGTCATCGAGGACGAAGGCGCTGTCTATATCGATGCCAATGGCGCCCGCGCCGCCGATGATGAGGCCGACGTCACCCTGACCGCCAGCCGCGAAACCTTCGAGGGACTGCTGAGCGGCGACGTGAACCCGACCATGGCCTTCATGACCGGCAAGCTCCAGGTCGACGGCTCGATGGGCACGGCGATGAAGCTGGAGAAGCATTGCTGTCCTAGAACGGCCCGCGCCATGACCCCCGCGCCCTTCAACAGCTTTCCCGGCGATCCCATTCCCCGTGCCGACTGCTTCTGGCTGCGGGCCGAGGACGGGCTGCGCCTGCGCGCGGGGCTGTGGCGGGCGGACAGGGCGACGGGGACGGTGCTCTTGTTCGCCGGGCGCACCGAATATCTGGAAAAATACAACCAGGTGGCGGATGAACTGAACGCGGCCGGCTTCGACGTCCTTGCCATCGACTGGCGGGGACAGGGGCTCTCGGACCGGCTTCTGCCCGATCCGCGGCCCGGCCATATCGCCGACTTCGCCGATTACCAGCGCGACGTGGTCGAAATGGTCATCGCCGCGCAGGAACTGGACCTGCCGCGCCCCTGGCACATGCTGGCCCATTCCATGGGCGGCACTATCGGCTATGCCGCGCTGCTGGGCGGCCTGCCGGTGCAAAGCGCGGTGCTTTCGGCGCCGATGTTCGGCATCGACCTGCGCAAACTGCCCGAGGGACTGGCGCTGGCGCTGGCCAACCTGCTGATCCGGCTGGGGCGGGGCGATCTGCCCGCGCCGGGCGCCGGCGGCAATGACAATTTCGTGCTGAGCGCGCCCTATCTCGACAATCTGCTGACCGGCGACGGCGCGCGCTGGGGCCGCGCCGTCGCTGAAAACGCCACCTGGCCCGAGGTCGGGATCGGCGGCGCCACCAGCGCCTGGATCCGCGCCGCACTTCTGGAATGTCGGCGGCTGGCGGCTCTGCCCTCGCCCGAGGTTCCGGCCCTGATCGCGCTTGGCACGCAGGAGCGCGTCGTCTCGGCCCCCGCCATCCGCGCCCGCCTCGCGAACTGGCCGGGCACACAATTGCTTGAGCTGCCCGATTGCCACCACGAGCCGATGATGGAGCGTGACCCCATCCGCGACGCCTTCATGCAGGCCGCGATCGCGCATTTTCGCGGCCACGGCCGCTGACGGCGCAACCATCAGACCCGCAACACGACCACGGCGCCCCGCCGGATTCGTGATAATGGCGTTCATCCAGCCCTTGCAGCGGCCGCACCAAGGCACCAAGTTCGCGCAATCGAAGAAGGACAAACGATGACGATTCCAGCGTATAGCCCGTTCAGCCCGATCCTGCCGCGCGACGAGAACGCCCTGCCGGTCTCTGGCGATGCTCCCGAACTGGGCGCCCTGCCCGACTGGGACCTGTCCGATCTTTACACGGCGCCCGACGCGCCGGAACTGGCCCGCGACCTCGACGCGCTGGACAAGGCCTGCGCCGAATTCGCCAGCGACTACGAGGGGCGGCTGGCCACGCTGACGCCGGCGCGGATGCTGGAATGCATCGAGCGTTACCAGCAGATCGACCTGCTGGCCGGGCGGATCATGTCCTATGCCGGGCTGCGCTATTACCAGAACACCACCGACGCCACGCGCGCCAAGCTTCTGGGCGACCTTCAGGACCGCATCACCAATGACACGACCAGGCTCGTGTTCTTCAGCCTTGAATTCAACCGCATCCCCGACGCGCGCTATGAGGAAGTCTTTGCCGCCGCCGACGGCCCGGCGCGTTACAAGCCGGTCTTCGACCGCATGCGCGCCATGCGCCCGCATCAGCTTTCCGATGAGCTTGAGCGGTTCCTGCACGACAATTCCGTCGTCGGCGCCGCCGCCTGGAACCGGCTTTTCGACGAAACCACCGCCGCCCTGACCTTCGATGTCGATGGCGAGACCATGGGGCTTGAGGCGACGCTGAACCTGCTCAGCGATCACGACCGTCACCGCCGCGAGGCGGGCGCGCGGGCGCTGGCCGTGGTTTTTGGCAACAATATCAAGACCTTCTCGCGCATCCACAACACCTTGGCCAAGGAAAAAGCCATCGAGGACAAATGGCGCAAGATGCCGACGCCGCAGACGGCGCGGCATCTCTCGAACCATGTCGAACCCGAGGTGGTCGAGGCGCTGCGCAATGCCGTGACTGCCGCCTATCCGCGCCTGTCGCATCGCTACTATCGCCTCAAGGCGCGCTGGCTCGGCCTCGACAAGCTGCAAATCTGGGACCGCAACGCCCCCCTGCCCAGCGAGACCCCGCGCCTGATCGACTGGCCCGAGGCCCGCGCCACCGTGCTGGACGCCTATGCCGGCTTCTCGCCGAAGCTTGCGGAACTGGCCGAGCCCTTCTTCGACAAGGGCTGGATCGACGCCGCCGCCAAGCCCGGCAAGGCGCCCGGCGCCTTCGCGCATCCGACTGTCACCACCGTCCACCCCTATGTGCTGCTGAACTATCTGGGCAAGCCGCGCGACGTGATGACCCTGGCGCATGAACTCGGCCACGGCGTCCACCAGCGCCTTGCCGCCGGTCAGGGCGAACTGCTGGCCTCGACGCCACTGACGCTGGCCGAGACCGCCTCGGTCTTTGGCGAGATGCTGACCTTCCGCGCGCTTCTTGCCAAAACCACCGACAAGGCGGAACGCAAGGCGCTGCTGGCCGGCAAGGTCGAGGACATGATCAACACGGTCGTGCGCCAGATCGCCTTCTATGATTTCGAATGCAAACTGCACGCCGCCCGGGCCGAGGGCGAACTGACGCCCGAGGACATCAACGCGCTCTGGATGTCGGTGCAGGCCGAAAGCCTTGGCGACGTCTTCGAGTTCATGCCCGGTTACGAGACCTTCTGGAGCTATGTCCCGCATTTCGTCCATTCGCCCTTCTACGTCTATGCCTATGCTTTCGGCGACGGGCTGGTGAACGCGCTCTACGCCGCTTACGAGGACGGCCTGCCCGACTTCCAGTCGAAATATTTCGACCTGCTGGCGGCCGGCGGCTCCAAGCACCATAGGGAGCTTCTGGCGCCCTTCGGCCTCGACGCCTCGGACCCGGCCTTCTGGGACAAGGGCCTGTCGATGATCGAGGGCTTCATCGACGAACTCGAAGCGATGGAAGCCTGACGGACAATAGCGCGCCCACGGCCCGCTTTCTTTCATGTCGAAATATCCCGGGGGAACGCCTGTCACGCCCCGTCAAGGGGCGTGGCAGGCGTGGGGGCAGAGCCCCCCGCCCCATTCAAGGTCGCATCCCGGCCGCTGACACTCTATCCTGCCAGCGGCAAGACAGGGGGAACGGCATGATCCGGGCGATCCGGCGCATATTCCTGTGGCTCGTGGGACTGACGATCCTCGCCGCCATTGCGATCGCAATCTGGGGTCCGGGCTTTGTCGAAAGCCGGCTGAACCCCGTGACCATGCCGGCAGCGGGCTGGCCGGTTTCGCCCGCCGCGCAGGCGCTGCATAAGCGGCTGGTGATCGGCGACTGGCATTCGGATGCGCTGCTCTGGGACCGCGACCTGCTGGAACGCAGCGACCGCGGCCATACCGACATCCCTCGCCTGATCGAGGGCAATGTCGCCGTCCAGGTGTTCACCACCGTCACCAAAAGCCCGCGCGGCCAGAACTACAGCCAGAACTCGGCCGACGCGCCCGACAATATCACGCCGCTTTTCATCGGCCAGTTGCGGCCGCCGGCAAGCTGGTTCAGCCTCAAGGAACGCGCACTGGTGCAGGCCCGGGCGCTGGCCCGCCTGACCGAGCGCGCCCCCGACCAGATCACCCTGATCCGCTCGGCCGACGACCTCGCCGCGCTTCTTGCCGCGCGCAAGGCAGGCGCAAAGACCGTCGGCGCCATTCTGGGCAGCGAGGGCGCGCATCCGCTTGAGGGCCAGATCTCGAACCTGCAGGTGCTGTATGGCGCGGGCTTCCGGCTGCTGGGGCTGACGCATTTCTTCGACAACGAACTGGGCGGCAGCCTGCACGGCAAGGGCGGCCCCGGCTCGGGCCTGACCGATTTCGGCCGCGAGGTCGTCGCCGGGATGATGGAAAGGCGCATGATCATCGACCTTGCCCATGCCAGCCCGCAGGTCGTGCGCGACGTGCTGGCCATTCCGGGCACAAGGCCGGTCCTGTCCCATACCGGCATCCATGGCCGCTGCGCCACGCCCCGCAACCTGCCCGACGACCTGCTGAAGGCCATCGCCGACAAGGGCGGGGTCATCGGTATCGGCTACTGGTCGGATGTGGTCTGCGGCAAGACGCCCTCGGCCATCGCCGAAACCATCGCCGCCGCCATCGCGCTGCTGGGCGAGGATCGCGTTTCGCTGGGCTCGGATTACGATGGCTCGGTCGATGCGCCGTTCGACACCGCCCATCTTGCGGCGCTGACGCAGGCGCTGATGGATGCCGGGCTGACGGATGCCCAAATCGCCAAGGTCATGGGCGGCAACATGATGCGCTATCTTGCCGAGACGCTCTGACTGCGCCAGTTTCGCAGCCAACCGAGGATCGGAGAACAACATGCTGACCATCTATGGCGTCACCCGCTCGCGCGCGTCGCGCATCATCTGGCTGTGCCACGAGATCGGAATCCCCTTCCGGCAGGTGCCCGTCATCCAGGCTTACCGCGTGGCCGACCCCGACGCCGCCGACGCGCCGCTGAACACGCGCAGTCCGGCATTCCTGAAAATCTCGCCGCAAGGCGCGATCCCGGTCATCCAGGACGGCGAGCTGGTCATGTCGGAATCGCTGGCCTGCACGCTGTATCTGGCGCGCAGATACGGGCCGCCCTTCGGCCCCGCGGATGCCGCCGAGGACGCGCTGATGTCGCAATGGGCGTTCTATGGCTGCACCTCGATCGAGAACGACGCGCTGACCATCCTTTTCCTGCAAAAGCCCGGACATGCGCAATCGGGCGCCGATCAGGCGGCGATCGCCCACGCCGCCGAACGGCTGGTGCGCCCCTTCCGCGTGCTGGAGGATCACCTGGCGCAGAACGGCCACATGGTCGGCCGCCGCTTCACCGTCGCCGACATCAACATGGCCGAGATCGTGCGTTACGCGCAGGCCTTGGGCGAATTGATCGACCAGTTCCCGGCGCTGCGTTCGTGGCTTGCGGATTGCCAGGCCCGGGCCGCCTTCCAGAAGATGTGGAAGGAACGGCTGGCCGAGCCGGAGTAACCCCGGCCCGGCCCCGTTCCCTTCGGCGGCCCGTTCAGGCGCTGGCGCCGTTCTTGCGCTGCGGCCCCTTGACCGAGGCCGCCAGCAGGTGTTCGGCCTGATGGACGACATGGCCGGCGCTGCCCACGATCAGCGGATCGGGCGGCGTCACCACGTCCATATCCTTGTCGGGATAGTCCAGCGTCGACAGGAAATGCCGCATGCAGTTCAGCCGCGCGCGCTTCTTGTCGTTCGACTTGACGATGGTCCAGGGCGCATCGGCGGTGTCGGTATAGAAGAACATCGCCTCTTTCGCCTCGGTGTAATCGTCCCATTTGTCCAGACTGGCAAGGTCGATGGGCGACAGCTTCCAGCGCTTCAGCGGATCGGTCTCGCGCGCCTTGAAGCGGCGGCGCTGCTCGTCCCGCGTGACCGAGAACCAGTATTTGTAAAGCCGGATGCCGGAACGCACCAACATGCGTTCGTATTCGGGGCATTGGCGCATGAATTCAAGGTATTCGGTGGGGCTGCAAAAGCCCATGACGCGCTCGACCCCGGCGCGGTTATACCAGCTGCGGTCGTAAAAGACCATTTCGCCATTGGTCGGCAGATGCTGGATATAGCGCTGGAAGAACCACTGGCCGCGCTCGACCTCGGACGGTTTGTTCAGCGCCACGACCGGCGCGAAGCGCGGGTTCAGGTGTTCGGTAAAGCGCTTGATCGTGCCGCCCTTGCCGGCAGCGTCGCGCCCCTCGAACAGGATGACGAATTTCTGCCCGGTCTCCTGCGCCCAAAGCTGGACCTTCAGCAATTCGGCCTGCAAGCGCGCCTTTTGCTTTTCATAGTCCACGCGTCCCATGCGGCGGGCATAGGGATAGCGCCCCGATTCAAATGCCAGCCTGATCGCATCGGGATCAAGCTTCGGGAAGGTGGCGGGACCCATGCCCTCGGCATCTCCGCCGTTTTCCGTCCCGGCGGCCTGCACCGCCGCCGGCCCGGACGACACGTTTTCGGCCACGGCTGCCACGGCCTCGATGCCGGTCGCGACATCCTGTCCGGTCTGGTCGTCCATCTGCAAGCGTTCACTCTCCATTACGCGCCCCTCTTTGTCCTTGCTCACCGGGTAATCTTGCGCCAATTGTGCCGCATTTGCATTGATGCGTGTCAAATAAATGTCATTTGCGCGGGTTTCCCCCAGCCCGGCCCGCGCACCACTATCGCTGGTAGCACGGATGCGTGGCGACACTTGCCCTTGCCCCGGCGCCCCGGGACATGAGATAACACCGCCTCAGACCAACAAGACGCATGACAAGACGAGCAGGTGCCATGGCCGACGATCTTTTTCCCGCCGCTGACAAGGCCACCGAAAGCTATTCGGCCGCATCCATCGAAGTTCTCGAAGGGCTGGAGCCGGTGCGCAAGCGCCCCGGCATGTATATCGGCGGCACCGACGAACGCGCGCTGCACCACCTTGTCGCCGAAATCCTCGACAACTCGATGGACGAGGCCGTGGCCGGCCACGCCTCGCGCATCGAGGTCGAACTGCTGGCCGATTTCAGCGTGGTGATCCGCGACAACGGCCGCGGCATCCCGATCGACCCGCACCCGAAATTCCCCGGCAAATCCGCGCTTGAGGTGATCCTGTGCACGCTGCACGCGGGCGGCAAGTTCTCGGGCGATGCCTACCAGACCTCGGGCGGGTTGCACGGGGTCGGCGCCTCGGTCGTGAACGCGCTTTCGGACCTGATGGTGGTGCAGGTCGCGCGCAACAAGGAACTGTACGAGCAGCGTTTTTCCCGCGGCATCCCGCAAGGCCCGGTGGCGCGCATCGGCGCCGCACCGAACCGCCGCGGCACCACCGTGACCTTCCATGCCGACGAGCAGATCTTCGGCCATCACCGCTTCAGGCCCGCGCGGCTGCTGAAGATGGTCAAGTCCAAGGCCTATCTGTTCTCGGGCGTCGAAATCCGCTGGAAAACCGAGATCGACGACGGCGAAACCCCGCTTGAGGCCAGCTTCCATTTCCCCGGCGGCCTTGCCGACTACCTGATCGAGACACTGGGCAAGTCCACGACCTATGCCGACCGCCCCTTCGCGGGCACCGTCGATTTCAAGGAAAAGTTCAACACGCCGGGCAAGGTGGACTGGGCGATCAACTGGACGCCGACGCGCGACGGCTTCATCCAGTCCTATTGCAACACCGTCCCCACCCCCGAGGGCGGCACCCATGAGGCGGGCTTCTGGGCAGCCATCCTCAAGGGCATCCGCGCCTATGGCGATCTGATCAGCAACAAGAAATCCCAGCAGATCACGCGCGAGGACCTGCTGGTGGGCGGCTGCGCGCTGGTCTCGTGCTTCATCCGCGAGCCGGAATTCGTCGGCCAGACCAAGGACCGCCTTGCCACCGTCGAGGCGCAGCGCCTGGTCGAGGGCGCCGTGCGCGACCATTTCGACAACTGGCTGGCGGCGGACACGAAATCGGCTGGCGCCATCCTCGATTTCCTGGTCCTGCGTGCCGAAGAGCGCCTGCGCCGCAAGCAGGAAAAGGAAACCGCGCGCAAGACCGCGACGAAAAAGCTGCGCCTGCCCGGCAAGCTGGTCGACTGTTCGGCCACCAACCGCGAGGGGACCGAGCTTTTCATCGTCGAGGGCGACTCGGCGGGCGGTTCGGCCAAGATGGCGCGCGAGCGCACCACCCAGGCGCTGCTGCCGCTGCGTGGCAAGATCCTGAACGTGCTGGGTGCCGCCAGTTCCAAACTGGGCACCAACCAGGAAATCAACGATCTTTGTCAGGCGCTTGGCGTCAGCATGGGCTCCCGATTCAATGTCGATGACCTGCGCTACGACAAGATCATCATCATGACCGATGCCGATGTCGATGGCGCCCATATCGCCAGCCTGCTGATGACCTTCTTCTTCACGCAGATGCGGCCGATGATCGACAAGGGGCACCTCTATCTGGCCTGCCCGCCGCTTTACCGCCTGACGCAGGGCGCGCATCGCGTCTATGTCGCCGACGACGCCGAGAAAGAGGCGATGCTGGCCAAGGGCCTTGGCGGGCGCGGCAAGATCGACGTGCAGCGCTTCAAGGGTCTGGGCGAGATGGACGCCAAGGACCTGAAGGACACAACGATGAACCCCCGGACCCGCAAGCTGATCCGCGTCAGCATCGACGAGGAGGAAGGCGGCGAAACCGGCGATCTGGTCGAGCGGCTGATGGGCAAGAAGCCCGAGCTGCGCTTCCAGTTCATTCAGGAGAACGCGCAATTCGCCGACGCGGATGAGCTGGATGTGTGACGGCGCGCGCCGGGGTTAATCGACATTCGCCGTAAGCAGATCGCAGCAACGGTAAGGAAATCGAAGCCGGCGAAGTGGATGGTTCGACGTTCGTCGCGGCGGGCGAAGCGGCGGGCGTGTTTGATGCTATTGCGCTGCCTGCGGGCGATGGCGTCGTGCGGTTCGGCGATCTGGCCGGAGCGGCTTGACGGGATCACGGCTTTGGCACCAGTTCCGGCGATGATGGCACAGGCTTTTCTGCCCCGCGCCCCAGGACCACCCTGAATTTTGTTTACTGACGTGATAACGTCTCGCGGATGAGCCCCGCGTATGAGCCCCGACCGGGACCTGCTGGGCCGCCTGCCGGAAGGCGGCTCGGCGGGCGATCTTTTTGGCCAGATCTGCATCCTGGCGGCACTGACCAAGGCGCTGGCGGAGCGTGGGCTGAGCACGCAGATGGAGGTCCATCTCGATGAGGAGCGCGCCGAGAAAGCCTCGGAAGCGGCGCAACCTGCCCGCCAATCGGCGCAACGGCTGCCGCCAGAAGACCGTGCCCCGGACAGCGGCAAGGTGGCTCTGGACATTCGCCGTGATCGGAACGGCACCTTCGATCCGATGCTGATCACCAAGTATCGGCGCCGCTTGCCCGGATTCGACCGCAAGATCGCCAGCATGCATGTCAGGGGGGATGACGACCCGCAAGATCCAGGGGCATCTCGAGGCGATCCATGGTGTCGAGGCCTCGCCCGGCCTGATTTCCGCGATCACCGGCGCGGTCACCGGCGCGATCACCGGCGCGATCATGGAGGAGGTCACCGCCAGGCCCGCCCCCCTGGACCCCTGCTATCCGATCGTCTTCATGGGCGCGATCGAGGTCGATATCCGGACCGGCGGGCGGCCGCGAACAAGGCGGTCTTCGTCGCCCTCGCGGTTCTGCCCGACGGCAGGCGGGGCGTTCCGGGGCCTTGGTTTCATGCTCATGAGGGCGCAAGATTCCGGGCCAGGGTCCCGAGCGACCTGCGCAACCCAATCGTCGGGAAACAATCCCCCGGGTCGTTTCCTGACCCTCCTCATACGTTCCAGAGATCCCGATCACCATCGTGGACGGGCTGAAGGGCTTTCCCTCAAGGCCATCGAGGCCGCCTTCCGCAGACCGGGATCCAGACCTGCATTGTCCATCGTCTGCGCCATGCCATGAACTTCGCCAGCCAGAAAGACCGCAAGGCCGTCGCCACTGCCCTCAGGGCGATCTACATGGGGCGGTGAATGCCGACAGCAGAGCCGCCGCTTCCACAGGAATGGTCCGAACTCACGGATTGGCTGTAACCGCCCGATTGTGGCCCCCTTGCGCGTTCGGCAGCTATCTGGGGTGTCTGATACGACGTCGTTATTGGCGTCGTTCCTGATGTCACCGAGATCTTCGCGGATCAGGCGGCGATCTTGTTGTCACCGGCTGGCAGAGGCTTCCAGTTCCAGGGGGGCAGTTCGTAAAGCCGCGGGTTGATGTGGTCGTTGATACGCGCCAGCACGCCTGGCCACGTCCCAGGCGACGAGGCCGCGGCGAGATTGATCTGTCTGCCGCCAAATGCCACATCGAGCGGGTGGAAGCGTTCGGTCCGCGAATGGCGCGCTGTCAGATCTCAGCTCGCCATCAGGGGGCGAAGACCGCCTCCAAATGGCCGGACAAATGACGGCAGAGCGCAGAAGGCCGGATGGTCTCCAATGGTTCTCAGCGTAGTGGCCCTGGTACGGCGGCGCGCGATGCCGTTAAGCATCAAAGCTGCGTTCAAGGCCCGGGTCTACGACATCAACGGGCTAGTTACGGCCCCGCCTTGGTGGGGTCCGGACGATAGTTGCCCGATCTGCGCCATCGGCGTCCTCTTTACTCGCCGGCTCAATATCGGCGTGTTCACATGTTCGCTGACCAGCAATGGTGACACAACCGCCCCCCCCCGATTTGGCGTGGTATAGCGCTGCATCCGCACGCGCGATCGCATGTGCCAGATCGTGCTCGGTCGCCGTCGCAAAGGTCGATATGCCCGCACTTGCCGAGAGCTTGGCGAAACCATTCTCCAGCGGAATCGGTATTTCAATCCGCCGGATGATCCGCTCAAGGATACAGACAAGATCGCGGACGGTGTCATAGCGGGTGAACAGCAGCAGGAATTCATCGCCGCCGGTTCGCGCCACGATATCGCCACGCCGGACGCCGGTTTTCAGCGCATCCGCAACGGCAACCAGCACATCGTCGCCTGCGGCATGACCGAACCTGTCATTGACATCCTTGAACAAGTCCAGATCCAGCGCCGCGACCGCAAGTTCATGACTGTTACCAACCGGTGCGAACTCGCGAAACTCGGCCTCAAACCCGCGTCGGTTCAGCAGGCCCGTCAGCGCGTCGGTTGCGGACATATGCTCGGCCTCGCGGCGCTCCTTCTCCAGCGCCTCGTTGGCGCGCGAAATCTCACCCAGGATGGCCTGGCTGGCCTCATACATGAACAGAAGTTCGATGACATTGCTGGCGGGTGAAAAGTCCGACTCGGTCAGCGAAAGCAGCTTGATTGCGTGCGGAAACGACATGCCGAACCCGAAATCCAGCAGCATCGCGCCATCGGACAGTTCAACGCCATGTCCGCGCAACGCCAGCTCTTCGCGCCCCCGGACACGCAGGGTCGCGCGGCGGCCGCGACGGATATCGGCCATCGCATCGGAGGATGGCGCCGGATGCGAGGGGTGGTGATCGATCGCAAAAATCTCGTGCAGGTATTCGGCGCCACACAGCAATCGCTGCATCACCGGACCCGCACCGACAATCCGGCCGTCGGCGCTGATGACAAGATGCATCGGTATCAGCATGGCGGCTTCATCCGGGCCGATTTGGTATGAATGCGTCACGATCCTGCCCCCGCCACTGCATGAGGAACAAGTTCGAACGGCCGCATGAGGCTGAACCCGGTCATGGCCACGTCGACATTCAAGCCCTGCCGGGTCACTGTTATGACCGCCAGCGCCCCGTAATCATCCGCCATCCCGCGCAGGATCCCGGCAAGAAGCACGGGCCAGATGTCGGTGTCACTGTCAACCACAACCTCATAATGCTGCGCAGAGCGCATCGTCACGACGATTCTGGGCGCCTTGAGGCTTGGAATGATCATGACGACCCGGTTGGGAAAGTCGCCCAGCATTTCAACGAATTCCGAGAAGTCGCGACCGCTGAACCGTAGCAGGCGGCGTATCGGCTCGCGCCGGGTCAGCCAGCCGCCAAGATCCTCGACCAGTTCGCCTGAAGGTTTCTTCAAGACCTTCGATGCCTCATCGACCAGCGTTGCCGTTATGCTGTCCGACGAGCTTTGCAAAAGGAAGAACCCGCGTGGATCCACCTTGGAGTGGCGTGCCACACGCTCCCACGTCCGGTCGCCGTAACAATCGCGAAGAAACAATTCAAAGGAACGATTGATCAATCCGTGCATGTTATTCGACCTTGGAAATTCGCTTGCGTCGCAGCCGGTCGCTGAATTCCACCCGGCGATCTGACATGCTCCACAGTCGGGCGGCCAACGGGAAGTCGGTCGGGACCGTGTCGAGCCCCGACGGACTCGCAACAAATGCCACCGCACCTGTCTGCCGCAGAGAACGCATGTCGAACAAAAGACAGCCGCCCTTGGGCGCGGGTGCCACGCGCTGGTCGATGACGACAATCGCATCCTTCGTGCAGCGCTGCGGCAGCGCCGCAAGGCCGTTCTTGCCAGTCAGATGATGGACGGTGAGCTTTCGGTCACCATAGGCAAGCTGCGCGCTTCGTGCCGAGGCCTCACCGCTCCACAATGGACGGTTGGCGGCCATAGCCTGATCCGCGGGATCGCCGTCGGCCTCAAGCCAGTTGCTGACGGCGAAGGATCCGCCCCGGGGCTTGGATGGCACCCGGCCTGCATCGGTGAGGATGCCGACCGCATCCCCTTCGGCCGCAACAAGGATCATCGGACGTTCGGCACGCGCCC
>JAXMDJ010000001.1:0-39946 GCA_046348875.1 Paracoccus sp. (in: a-proteobacteria) | reverse complement strand
GATTTCCTCCTGCACGGAAAACAGGTGGCTGGCCTGATCCGCACGGATGCCGAAAATGCCCAGAAGGCCGCGCACGACGGCGCGCACGACGATGACGACCGGCGACATGATGCGGGTAAAGACGCTGATCGGCGCGGCGACGCGGCTGGCCAGATCCTCGGGGGCAAGGATGGCATAGGTCTTGGGCAGGACTTCGGAGAAGATCAGCACCAGCACCGTCATCAGCAGCGTCGCCGCCGCCACGCCGCCCGATCCCAGAACCTGCGTGAACAATGCGGTGGCAAGGCTGGCCGACAGGATGTTGACGACATTGTTGCCAAGCAGGATCGAGCCGATCAGCCGCTCGCTGTCGCGCGTCACCTCAAGCGCCGCCTGCGCGCCCGGATCGCCCCGGTCGGCGCGCGCGCGCAGTTTCGCGCGGCTGGATGCCGTCAGCGCGGTTTCCGAGGCCGAAAAGAACGCCGAAAGCGCCAGCAGGATCACGATGGCGGCGCCGACCAGCCAGAAGGCCGGGTGGTGGCCCGATGCGGTTGCCGCGCTGTGGGCGGCGGCCTCGGCAGCGGTCTCGACCGCAGTTTCGACCGCAGTTTCGGCGGCGGTTTCGGTGGCGGTGACGACGGCCAGAACGGTCAGAATGGTCATTCTTCGGTCCCCGCGGCTGGATGGGTGGCAAGCGGGTGGTGATTGAGCACCAGATCGCGCATCCGCGAATCCATGACATGCGTATAGATTTCGGTGGTGCCCAGATCGGAATGGCCCAGCAGCGTCTGGATGGCGCGCAGATCGGCGCCGCCCTCAAGCAGGTGGGTGGCGAAGGCATGGCGGATGACATGGGGCGAGACGCGCGCCGGGTCGATGCCGGCCGCCATCGCCAGTTGCCCCAAAAGCACGTTCATCGCCTGTCGGGTCATGTGGCCCTCGCGGCTGGCGGCGGGAAACAGCCAGCGGCCGCCCCGGCCCGCGACCAGCCGCCCCAGCGCCGAGTCGGCGGGCGCGTGATCGCGCAGCCGCAGCCACGCCGCCAGCGCCTGCCGCGCGGGGGCGTTCAGCGGCACCATGCGTTCCTTGCCGCCCTTGCCACGGATCAGCAGCAGCGCCGGATCGCCCCGGCAGGCGCTGACCGGCAACGAGACCAGCTCGCTGACCCGCATGCCGGTGGCATAGATCAGTTCGACCAGCACCAGATTGCGGCCACGTTCGACTTCGGTGCGGCCCAGCCGGGGCAGGGCATCCAGCATTGCCTGCACCTCGGCGCGGTCCAGCGTCTTTGGCAGCCGGCGGACGCGACCGGGGCCGGCGATGCGGCCGGCGGGGTCGTCCTCGCGCCAGCCCTCGTCCAGGGCAAAGCGGGTGAACTGCCGGATCGAGGACAGCCTGCGCGCGCGCGTCGCCCGCGACAGGCCCTGATCGTCGCAATGGCCCAGATAGTCCTCGATCAGTTCGCGGCTCATGCTCGTCAGGCTTTCGCCCGCCGCGTCCAGCCAGCGCGTCAGGTCGGCCAGATCGCGGCCATAGGCCAGCAGCGTGTTGCGCGCGGCGCCGGATTCGGCCGCCTGCGCATCCAGAAAGGCCGAGATGCGGTCATTGTCATTGCCGCCCGCCCGGCTTTTCCTGCCGCCCCCCGCCATCGGCCGCTACCTTTGCGCGCGGGCGCCCGGACCCGCCATGACCGCCGGGGCAAGGATCAGTTCGACCGCCGCCTGTCGGGCGATTTCCTGCTGGCCAAGCGCGCGCAGGCTGCGCAGCCCCTGCGCTGCGCGCGCCAGATCGCCGTCCAGCCCGGCATCGGTGTCGGCGATGGCGGCCAGCATCGCCTCGCCCCGCTTGTTGGCCAGGATCAGCTCGGCGGTCGCCCGCGGGACATCGCGTTCCGAGGGACCCAGAAAGGCCGGGAACAGCGCCGCCGCCCGCGCCTCGCCCGCACCGGCGGGGGGGGCGGATTCCGGCTCGCCCGAGGCAAAGCTGAGAAGCCACTGATCGACCTCTGGCGCATCGGCCGGTAGCCGGGTCACGACCTGCGGTTGCCCGGCCTGCAAGGCAAGGCGCAGCGCGATCAGGCCCGCGGGCCCGTCAAGCTGCATCGCGCCCAGTTCGGCGCCGGCCATTTCGGCCAGCGCGACGCCAAGCCCGGCAGAGACCATGGTTTCATAGGCTGCGGGCAGCGTCCTGGCCACCGCATCCCCGTCGCGCGCGGTCAGCGCCGCATCCAGCGACTGGATCGCCGCCGCGCGGTCCCAGACCCCGCCCGAGGCCGCCGGCCGTTGTTGCAGATAGATGCGCCGCAACTGCGAGGCGGGGATGGCGCCGGCCCGTGCCAGCCGCTCGGCCGCGTCCAGTTGCGCCTTCCAGCCGGCAGTGTCGTCCAGATCCGCCAGCGCGAAAGGCAGCGGCAGGCTGGAGGAGGGCAGCGGCTGGCCGATGGCCTCGTGCAGGCGCAGTTCAAGCGGCGTCACCACCTGCGGCGGCACCACCTCGGCGCCGCTGTCGGCATAGGTGTCGTCAAGGTAATGCGCCAGCAGCGTCGCCATCTGCGGGTCCAGCTTGTCCATCACCTCGGCGCCGTGAAAGACCAGCGCCGCCGCCGCCCAGTCGCCGCCAAGCGCCAGACAGAAGATGCGCGCCGGAAAGCTGGGCGCGACGCCGGGGGTGCGGTCCATGATCTCGCAGGCATGGGTTTCGTCACGCGACAGCAGCGCGATATCGAACAGGCGGCGGAAACGCTCGGTATCGCCGGGGCCGGCGACCTGCAGCAATTCCTTGGCAGCGCCGGTCGCGCCCATGTCCAGCAGCTTGTCGACGCGGGCCAGAAAAAGCTGCCCCTCGGCCCCGGCCACGGTCGATGGCGGCTGCAACTGCGCCGCCAGCATCCGCCGTTCCAGCCGCCGCAGCGCCGGCAGGCGCGGGTTCGAGGCGCGGACCAGCCGTGCCAGCGTCGCCGAATCGCTGGTCCCCCAAAGGTTCGAGGGCAGACCCGCCGTCCGGGCGGAAACCGTGCCGCTGGTGTCGGGATTGCCCTCGCCCAGCCGGGCGACGCCGACCGGCTCGACCGCGCCGGTGGCGGCGATCTCGCGCTTGGAGCGGCGCTTCAGTTCGGGGGGGCGCGCGCTGTCGGGCCGCCAGGACGAGATATTGTCCGGCTGCCGCACGCTGCCCGACAGCCAGTCGCTGGCCGAAAGCGGGGGCTTGGCCAGCGCCGGTTCTGCAAGGGCCATGCTGGCCGTCAGGAAGACGCCAAGCCGGGTGAAGTCAGTCCAGTACATCGTTTTCCGTGGTCGTGCCCGGTGCGGGCGTGGCGGCGGGGGTGCCTGCATCGGCCGGGGTCGCCACAGTGGTCGCGGCCGGGGTGGCGGCGGCGTCGGGGGCTGCGGCATCGGCGGGCGCGGCGGGCGCCGGGGCCGCGCCCAGGTCAAGCTGGACCGGACGGCGCATCTCTGTCGGGTCAGAGCTCATGTCGCCGAAATAGGCGTAGCCGGCCAATCCCGCCAGAATCAGAATGACAAGAATGACCACTACCTTCAGAAGCCGCATGAAAAGCCCTTTCCGCCTCAAATTCCGTCTTGATGCCGGTCTTTCGCCGGCTGGTGCGGAATATATATGGCATTTCCCGAAAGATCACGCCATCAGTCACCTCGGTTTCCGGACGGGATTTGACGGGTGATGCGGCGAAACATCGTGTTGATCGGGATGATGGGGGCGGGGAAAACCGCGATCGGGGGCGAATTGGCACGCCGTCTGGGCCGGCCCTTCGCCGATACCGATGTCGAGATCGAGCGCGCCGCCACCATGACCATCCCCGAGATATTCGCCCGCGACGGCGAAGAATTCTTCCGCGCCCGCGAATCGGAGGTGCTTGGCCGGGTGCTGGCGCTTGGCGACAGCATCATCTCGACCGGGGGCGGCGCCTGGCTGCGGCCGGAAAACCGCCAGCGCATCGCGCAGAACGGCGTCGCGGTCTGGCTGGACTGCGATATCGAAACGCTCTGGCACCGCGTCCGCCAGCGCCCGACACGGCCGCTTTTGCAGACGCCCGACCCGCGCGGCACGCTGGAACGCCTGCTGGCCGAACGCGCGCCCGTCTATGCGCTGGCCGATATCCGCGTCACCCCCCGCCGCGGCGACAATATCGAGCAGACGGCGAATCGCGTCGTCGCCGCCATCAACGCCCACGACCCCGCCATATTGGAGACCCCATGACCACCGATACCGTCCATGTCGACCTGGGCGAGCGTTCCTATGACGTGTTGATCGGGGCGGGGCTTCTGGCGCGCGCCGGGCAAGAGATCGTCGCGCTGGCAGGCAAGCGCCGCGTTGCCATCCTGACCGATGAAACCGTCGCCGGGCTGCACCTGCCGGTGCTTCAGGCCTCGCTGGCGGCCGAGGGCATCGCCGCCCCCGCGCTGGCGCTGCCGGCGGGCGAGGGCACCAAGAACTGGGCCGATCTTGGCCGCGCTACCGAATGGCTGCTGGCCCAGAAGATCGAGCGCAAGGACCTTGTCGTGGCGCTTGGCGGCGGCGTCATCGGCGATCTGGCGGGTTTTGCCGCCGCGATCCTGCGGCGCGGCCTGCGCTTCGTGCAGATCCCGACCACGCTTCTGGCGCAGGTCGACAGTTCGGTCGGCGGCAAGACCGGCATCAACAGCCCGCAGGGCAAGAACCTGATCGGCGCCTTTCACCAGCCTGCGCTGGTCCTGGCCGATATCGACGTGCTTGAGACGCTCAGCCCGCGCGACTTCCGCGCCGGTTATGGCGAGGTGGCGAAATACGGGCTGCTGGGCGACGAGCGCTTCTTTGAATGGCTTGAGGCGAACGCGACCGCGCTGGCCGCCGATGCCGACCTGCGCCAGCGCGCCGTGCGCCATTCCGTGCAGATGAAGGCCGATATCGTCCAGCGCGACGAGACCGAGCAGGGCGACCGCGCATTGCTGAACCTTGGCCACACCTTCGGCCACGCGCTGGAATCGGCGACCGGCTATTCCGACCGGCTGCTGCATGGCGAGGGCGTCGCCATCGGCTGCGCGCTGGCCTTTGAGCTTTCGGCGCGGATGGGGCTGTGCAGCCAGGAAATCCCCTCACGCGTGGCTACGCATTTCGCGGCCATGGGGCTGCCGTCGCGCATCCGCGACATTCCGGGCGACCTGCCCGACGACGAGGCGCTGATCGCGCTGATGGCGCAGGACAAGAAGGTGCAGGATGGCAAGCTGCGCTTCATCCTTGCGCGTGGCATCGGGCAGGCTTTCGTCACCGACGACGTGAACCCGGCGCTGCTGCGCGAGGTGCTGGCGCAGTCGCGCTAATCGCGCGCGGCCGGCGGCGTTCCGATCGGCGCATCGGGCGGGATCTTGGAGGGCGGAATCTTTGCGCCGAGCATGGGCGGCACCTCTTCGTCATGGCCAAGCTTGGCGTCGCGGTCGCGGCGCAGCGCCGCGCGGCCCAGCATCAGAAGCGTGATGGGCGAGGTAATCATGATGAAAACCCCGATCACGATTTCATGGATGACGGGCCGCCCCTCAAGCAGGGAAAACATCAGCATCGATGCCAGGATGATCAGCGCCGTGCCGCCGCTATAGCCCAGCGTCGGCGCGTGCAGGCGCTGGTAATAGCTGCGCAGCCGCACGACCCCGAAACCGCCCAGCAGCGTCATCGTCGCGCCGATCATCACCAGTCCCGCGATCAGGATGGCGGCCCAGGGCGGCAGGTCTTCAAGGTGGCTCATTCGATCACCTCGCCGCGCATCAGGAACTTGGCGGCGCTGACCGTGGTGACGAAGCCAAGGACGGCGATGACCAGCGCGCCCTCGAAAAAGAAGACGTTGCCATTGCCCATGCCGATGACCAGAAACAGCAGCATCGCATTGATATACATGGTATCCAGCCCCAGCACCCGGTCCTGGGCGCGCGGACCCCGCAACATGCGCCAGCAGGCCAGCGCCAGCGCCAGGATCAGCGCGATCTGCGCATAGGAGAGGGCGAAACGAAGGATGTCGGCGCTCATTCGAAAATCTCCATCAGCAGGGCCTCGTAGCGGTCGCGGATCAGGCTTTGCCAGTCGGCATCGCTGCGCAGGTCAAGGACATGCAGCAAAAGGCGGCCGTCCTGCGGCTCATATTCCAGCCAGGCGGTGCCGGGGGTGCCGTTCAGGATGATGGCCAGAACGGCGATGGCGTTCGGTTCGCGCAGGCGCAGGCGCAGTTCGATGAAGCCCGAGTGATAGCTGGGATGGTCCCGCCCCAGCAGCAGGATGCGCGCCACATCGATGTTCGAGCGGAAGATGTCGCAAAAGACGATCCATGCCAGCTTGGGGATCGCCGACCAGCGGCGGAAATGCGGGCGCGGCGGCCGCAGGTAGCTGGTCGCCCAGCCCGCGACCAGCGCGATCAGCGTGCCAAGGATGAGGTTGCCCAGCGAAAACGCGGTCAGGCAAAGCCACATCACCACCAGCGCAGTCGACAGGACGGGATGGGGGATCGCGCGCCGCATCATGGGTCGGCCTCGGTTGCGGCGGGGTCGGCGGCGGCGGCAGGGTCGGGCGTCGGCGTGACGGGGGGCGCGGCGCGCACGTCCTGCGCGCCCTTCAGCACCGCATCGCGATAGGTCGCGGGTTCCAGCAGCGCCACCGCCGTCGCCCGCGTATAGCTGAGCAGCACATCCGCCCGCAGCGTCTGCAAGGCGATCATCGCCAGCAGCATGACGACCGGCACCACCTCAAGCGCAAGGATGCGGGGCGTCGGGCCTTCCTCGGCCCAGAAGCGGCGGATGCCGAAGCGCATCAGCGCGATCAGCGCCCCCAGCCCCGACAGGATCAGCATGGCCGCATAGACCCACAGGATCGCCGGCAGCGTGCCGTCGCGGCTGAGGTTGTCCTGAATGGCGCCGCGCAGGATGGCGAACTTGCCGATGAAGCCCGGCATCGGCGGCAGCCCCGCCAGCATCGCCGCGACAAGGCCAAAGCAGATCGCCATGGTCAGCCAGCTTACGGTGCGGGTACTGGCCGGGGTCTCGACATCCTCGACGGTGTCCAAGCCCATCGGCGCCCAGTTCCCGGCCAGGGTGTCGGCGCCGTCCTCGGGCGGGGGCGGCGCATCGTGGCCCGCGTCGCCCCGGCTGACCGGCTCGGCGATCAGGAAGAAGGCCGAGATGGCGGCGGTCGAACCGATCATGTAGTAAAGCGCACCGCCCAGCATCAAGGGGCCGCCTCCGGCCTGCGCAAAGCCGATGGCCGCCAGCACCGTCCCCGAGGAAATGATCGCCAGATAGCCGCCCTTGCGCGCAAGCTCGGGCGTGCCAAGAATGCCGATCATGCCAAAGCCCATGGTCAGCACGCCGCCGATCATCAGCGCCGGCGCACCAAAGCCGGCGGATGGCCCGGCATCGGGGCCAAGAACCAGCAGCGACAGCCGCAGGATGACATAGATGCCGACCTTGGTCATGATCGCCATGATCGCGGCGGCCGGGGGCGAGGCCGCGGCATAGGTCGGCGGCAGCCAGAAGCACAGCGGCCATGCCGCCGCCTTGGCCAGGAACGCCAGCCCCAGCAGGCTGGCGGCGGCGTGAAACAGCAGCCGGTCGGTCCCGTCCAGCCAGTAAAGCGCCCGCCCGATATCGGCCATGTTCAGCGTGCCGGTGGTGCCATAGATCAGCGCCACGCCGATCAGGAACAAGAGCGACGCGGCAAGGTTGATGGCGATGTAATGCAGCCCCGCCTTGATTCGGCCGGGACCCGATCCATGCAGCATCAGCCCGTAGGACGCAGCCAGCATCACCTCGAAAAAGACGAACAGGTTGAACAGGTCTCCGGTCAGGAAGGCGCCGTTGACGCCCGCCAGCAGGAACTGGAACATGCTGTGGTAATGCTGGCCCTTGCCGTGCCAGCCGGCGGCGGCATAGATCAGCGACGGCCCGGCCAGCAGCGCGGTCAGCATCACCATCATCACCGACAGCCGGTCAAGGACCAGCACGATGCCGATGGGCACCGGCCAGTCGCCCAAGCGGTAAAGGCCGACGACGGTGCCCCCGGCCTCGGTCGCGGATTTCACGTCCGCGACCAACTCAAGCGAGGCGATGAAGGTCAGCGCCACCGCCGCGAGCCCCATCATCAGCTTGGTCTGGCGGCTGCGGTCGTTGTAAAACAGCATGATCGCGCCCGCGACCAGCGGGATCAGGATCGGCGCGATGATCAGGTGATCGGGTCTCAGCTCGTCATTCATCGGTCCTGCGCTCCTTTCCGTCCACATGATCGGTGCCGGTGGCGCCGCGCGCGGCGATCATCACCACCAGAAACAACGCCGTGGTGGCGAAGCTGATGACGATGGCCGTCAGCACCAGGGATTGCGGCAACGGGTCGGCATAGGCGGTCGGGTCGACGAAGCCGCCCTTGGGCATGATCGGCGCCGCGCCGACGTAAAGCCGGCCCATGGCGAAGATGAACAGGTTCACCCCATAGGCCAGCAGGCACAGCCCGACGATGACCTGATACGAGCGCGGGCGCAGCATCAGCCAGACGCCCGATCCGACCAGCACGCCGATGGCAAGGGCAAGGATCACCTCCATGTCAGTTCCCCTCGCTCTCGGGGCGGCGCGGCCGGGGGGCGATGCGCAGGGACTGGTGGGCGATGGCGATCAGCATCAGCACGATCGCGCCCAGAACCAGCGCGAAAACCCCGAAATCGAACAGCATCGCGGTCGAGAACGGCACCTTGCCGATCAGCGGCAGGTCCAGATATTGCGCATGCGCGCTGAGAAACGGATAGCCGAAGATCCACGACCCCGCGCCCACCGCCGCCGAGACCGTCAGCCCCGTCGCCATCCAGCGGATCGGCAGCACCGTCAGGCGTGCCTCGACCCAGCGCACATTGGTGGCCACATATTGCAGCAGGATCGCGACAGCCAGCGTGACGCCGGCGGCAAAGCCTCCGCCCGGCAGGTCATGGCCGCGAAAGAACAGATAGGCCGACAGCGTGACGATCGGCGCGAACATCCACTGCATCAGAAGGGCGGGGACGAACAGGTTCGTCTCAAGCGCCTGCCCCTCGGCGTCAAGCTGCGGGCGCGGGCGCTCGGCGCTTTCGGGGGCGGCGCGAAAGCGGCGCAGCAGCGCATAGACGGTCAGCCCGACCACGGCCAGCACGGTGATTTCGCCAAAGGTGTCGAAGGCGCGGAAATCGACCAGAATGACATTGACGACATTGGTGCCGCCGCCCTCGACATAGGCGTTGCGCAAAAACCAGTCCCCGACCGAGGCGCCGGGCTTTGTCAGCAGCACCGCCAGCGCCATCGCGGTCATGCCCGCACCGCAGGCCAGCGCGATCAGCAGGTCGCGAAAGCGGCGCAGGCGGGCGGCGGTGTTGCGTTCGCCGGGGAATTCCTGATCGCGCTTGGGCAGCCAGCGCAGGCCCAGCAACAAAAGCGTGGTGGTGGCGATCTCGACCAGAAGCTGGGTCACGGCCAGATCGGGGGCGGACAGCCAGACGAAGGTGGCGCAGGTCACCAGCCCGGCGCCCCCCATCAGGATCAGCGCCGCAAAGCGGTGATATTTCGCCTGCCACGCCGCGCCGATGGCGCAGGCGCCGCCGACGATCCACAAAAGGCCAAAGACGAACTCGCGCAGGCCGATCTGTGGCAGCGGCACGTTCCAGTCCAGGCGGCGCAGCGCGAACCACGCCGCCGCCAGCGCCAGCAGCACCATGGCGCGCAACTGCGCCTGCAACCCGCTGGTGGACAAAAGCCGCAGCGCCGCGCGCGGCAGGCTATGCGTCAGCGCCTGCATGGCGCGGTCGTAATGGCGGGCGAAATCCAGCCTGCGGGTCAGCCGCGTGCCATCCTCGCCCGAGTCGATGGTGCGATGCGGCAGGCAATAGATCAGCACGCCCAGCCCCATGGCGATCAGGCTCATGATCAGGGGCGCGTTGAAGCCGTGCCAGATCTTCAGGCTGAAATGCGGCAGGTCGGGGCCGATCAGCGCGATGCTGGCGGTCTCCAGGACGGTGCCCAGCACCTGTTGCGGGAACAGGCCGATGCCGACGCAGATCGCGACCAGAACCGCGACCGGCAGGCGCATCAGCAAGGGCGGCTCATGCGGGTGGCGCGGCAGGTCGGTGGCGGGGGGGCCGAAAAAGACGGTGACGATGAAGCGCAGCGAATAGGCGGTGCTGAACGCGGCCGCCAGCACGGCGATATAGGGCGCAGCATTGTCCAGCGGGCTGCCATTGTTCCAGACATAGGTCGCCTCGAAGAACATCTCCTTCGACAGGAAGCCGTTCAGAAGCGGCACCCCCGCCATCGCCCCCGAGGCGATGATCGCCAGCGTCGCCGTGATCGGCATGACCCGCGCCAGCCCCGACAGGCGGCGCATGTCGCGGGTGCCGGTCTCGTGGTCGATGATGCCGGCGGCCATGAACAGCGAGGCCTTGAAGACCGCGTGGTTGACGATGTGAAAGACCGCCGCAATCAGCGCAAGCGGCGTACCGATCCCCGCCAGCGCGGTGATCAGGCCAAGGTGGCTGATCGTCGAATAGGCCAGCAAGCCTTTGAGATCGTGCTTGAAAAGCGCAATGACCGCGCCCATCAGCAGCGTGACAAGGCCGGTGCCAGTGACGATCTGGAACCACTCGGTCGTGCCCCCCAGCGCCGGGTGCAGGCGCAAAAGGACAAAGACCCCGGCCTTAACCATGGTCGCCGAATGCAGATAGGCCGAAACCGGCGTCGGCGCGGCCATGGCATTGGGCAGCCAGAAATGGAACGGAAACTGCGCCGACTTGGTAAAGGCGCCAAGGATGAACAGGATCAGCGTCACCGGGTAAAGCCGGTGGCTGGTGATCTGCGGGCCGGCCTTCAGCACGGTTTCCAGGTCATAGCTGCCGGCGATCTGCCCGATCAGGATCATCGCCACCAGCAGGCACAGCCCGCCCGTCGCGGTGACGATCAGCGACATGCGCGCGCCGTCGCGGGCGTCCTGCCGGTGATACCAATAGCCGATCAGCAGGAACGAGACGAGGCTGGTCAGTTCCCAGAACACCACCAGCATGATGATATTGCCCGACAGGATCAGCCCGGACATGGCCCCGGCGAATGCCAGCAGGCTTGAATAAAGCCGCGCCACCGGGTCCTCGGGCGACATGTAATAGCGGGCGTAAAGGATCACCAGAAAGCCGATCCCCGCCACCAGCACCATGAACAGCCACGAAAACCCGTCGATGCGAAAGGTCAGGTTCAGCCCGACCGAGTCGATCCATCGCAGCCGCGTCACCACGCTGCCGCCGTTCGTGACCTGCGGGTAAAGCACCGCCAGCACCACCAGCGCCAGAACCATGGTCAGCCCGGCCAGCCAGCATTCGGCATTGCGCGCGCCGATGGGCAGCGTCGCTGCCAGAAGCGCGGCCACGAATGGCGCAAGAACAAGCAAGAGCAACAGGTTCTGTGCGACCATCGGCAACCTTGTTACGATTGGGGAACTGCGCCGATGTTAGCCGCGCCCGCCCGGGAAACACAACCGACCCCGGGGAAAAATTTCCCGCGCATGGGACGGCCTTCAGCAAGATGTTACCCGGCGTGTTACCCCGCTGCCGCATGACGCGGCGGCAGGGCCTATCCGGTGATGCGGGTCACGTCCTGCGCCTGAGCACCGGTCAGCAGCACCTCCCGCGGCAGGGGATGGCTGATGAAATGCAGCGGGCTTGCCGTCGGGCCATAGGCGCCGCAGGCATGGATGGCGACAAGGTCGCCCTCATCCAGCCGCGGCAGCATGACGCCGCTGCCCAGCCTGTCGATCGAGGTGCAGAGCGGGCCGGAAATGTCGTGCTTTTCCTCGGGGCGGGTGCCCCCCTCGTCGCCGCCGACGCGGTGGATGACGTAATTGCGCCGCAGCACCATGCCGAAATTCCCCGAGGCCGCCAGATTGGCGTTCAGCCCGCCGTCGCAGATCGCGATGCGCGCGCCGCGCGACTGCTTGACCGAGACGACGCGGGTCAGGAACCAGCCGGCGGGGCCGATCAGATAGCGGCCAAGCTCCAGCACCAGCCGGGCGCCGGAAAAGCGCGGATCGGCGCGGAATGCCTCCAGTTCGGGCGCGATCCCGGCGGCGATGCCGGCCAGATCCAGCACCTGGTCGCCGGGATGATAGGGGATGCCCAGACCGGCGCCGAAGATCAGCTTTTCGGGGCGCAGCTCCAGCGCCCCGCAGATGTCGGAAAACACCTGCATGAAGATGCGCCAGTTCTCGCAGATCGCGTCGGGCTTCAGGCTTTGGGTGCCGGAATAGATGTGCAGCCCGATGATGCGCAGATTGGGCAGGGCGGCGATCTGCGGCAGGATGGCGGCGGCATCCTCGACATCGATGCCGAAGGGGCTGGGCCGGCCCGCCATCTGGTCGCCAAAGCCCTTGGGCACGCGGTCGGGCGCAATGCGGATCAGCACCGGCTGAATGACGCCCAGTTCGGCGGCGATGGCATCGGCCAGCCGCGCCTCGCGCAGGCTTTCCAGCACCAGCTCACCCAGACCGCCGCCGATGGCGGCGCGCAGTTCCGGCGCGCGCTTGGCCGGGCCGGTGAAGCTGATCCGCCCCGGGTCCCAGCCGGCCTGACGGGCCAGCGCCAGCTCCCCGCCCGAGGAAATGTCGAGGTAATCCAGTCGCCCGCGCATCCAGTCCAGCAGGCCCGGATTGGGGTTGCTTTTCACCGCGAAGCTGACGGCGAACCAGCGGCCGAAATGGTCGCGCAGATGCGCCAGCCGCGCCGCGACGGTGTCAGCCGAATAGACATAGGCCGGGGTGCCGAAGCGTTCGGCGGCCCCGGCAAGCTGCCGGTCCAGTTCCGGCAGGTCAGGCACGGTGCTGGATATAGTCGAGGATCGCGTCGATGGTGTCGAAATTGTCCAGCGTCACATCCGCCGGCTGCACATCCACGCCGCCCTTGCTTTCTATGAACGAGATCAGCCCCACCATCGACACCGAATCCAGCATCCCGGTCGAGAAAAGTTCGGTATCGCCGGCGATGGGCTCGTCGATGTTCAGCTCGGTCTGGACGTAGCTGATGAGGTTGTCTTTGCTGAGACTCATGGTCTGGTGTTTCCTGTCAGGCAGCTTTGGCGGCTGCCTTCGCAACCGCGATGATCTTGGGACGGTCGAGTTTGCCGCTGCCGGTTCGCGGCACGGCGCCTTCCCAAGTATGGAAATAGCGCGGCACCATGTAATGCGCCATGGTGCGCGCGCAATAAGCCGCAAGCGCGGCCGGTTCGGCATGGGGCAGATAGGCCACGGCGACATGGACGGCCTGCCCAAGGTCCGCGTCCTCGACCCCGTAGGCCACGACATCGCTGACCAGCCCGCTTTGCGAGATGACGTCCTCGACCTCGGTCGGGGACAGGCGAAAGCCCAGCGTCTTGATGAGATCGTCCATGCGGGCGACGAACCACAGGTCGCCATCCGCATCGACGCGTACCAGATCGCCCGACCAGACCACCGGCTGATCGCCCAGGATATGCGCCAGTTCCCGGCAGGGGCGGATCTTTTCGGCGGTGGCCTGCGGATTTTCCCAATAGCCCATGCTGACCAGCGGCCCGGCATGGACCAGCTCGCCCTGTTCGCCCGGGCGCGCGACGCCCTCGCCATGCTTGATGGCAAAGACCTGCGCATTGGGGATCTGCCGCCCGATCGACCCCATCTTGGCGGCGAATTTCGCAGGCGGCAGATAGGTCGAGCGGAAGGCCTCGGTCAGGCCATACATCAGGAAGATGTCGACGCCCGGAAAGACCCCGGGCAGGGCGGCAAGGATGTTCGGGGGGATCTTGCCGCCGGTATTGGTGATGCGCCTCAGCGCGGGCAGATCGGTCGGCGCGTCCTGAAGAAAGCGCACGATCTGGCTCCATAGCGGCGGGACGGCGGCGATGGTGGTGGCGCCCTCGGCCTTGGCCATGCGGATGATCTCGGCCGGCATGGCAAGGGGCTGGTGGACGACCGTGCCGCCGGTCAGCAGCATCGTCGTCAGCTGGTTCAGCCCGGCATCGAAGCTGTAGGGCAGGACCGACATCAGCACGTCGTCCCCGCCCAGCCCCAGATATTCCGCGACCGAAATCGCGCCGACACGGATATTGCGATGGCTCAGCATCACGCCCTTGGGTGTCCCGGTGGAGCCCGAGGTATAGATGATCATCGCCAGCCCGTGCGGGTCGCATTCGTCGGGCGCGGAGCCGCTGTCGGCGGGAAGTTCCGCCCACGGGTCCGCGCCCTGGGCCAGGCCCGCGGCCTTGCCCTGAACCAGATAGGCCGTGCCCTCGGGCAGGGCGTGTTCGCCGGTCAGCCGCTCCAGCGCATTGCGCGGGCCGATCACCGCCCGCGCCCGGCAGTTGCGGGCGACATAGGCCAGTTGCGCCGCCGTCCAGCGAAAGTTCACGTTCACCACCACGGCGCCCATCTTCCAGGCCCCGAACATGGCGGCGACCTCGTCGATGCATTTGCGCAGATGCACGATCACCCGGTCGCCGGGCCGGATGCCGCGGGCCACCAGCCAGTCGGCGATGCGACCGGCCTCGGCCACCAGCTCGGCATAGGTCACGCGGCGATTGCGGTCGATGGCCACGACCTTGCCGGCGCGGTCGGGCAGGTTGTCTGCCAGCAGCCGCCACATGCAGCGGTCGAAGGCGCTATCCATCGCCCGAAGCCTTCTTCTTTTGCTTGGCGGCAAAGATCGGAAGGCTTGGATAGATTTTCGCAGGAGAGCCAAGCACCACCGAATCAGACGGCACATTGGTCGTTACGGCCGTGTTGGCGCCGATCCGCACCCGGTCGCCGATCCTGATGCGGCCCAGCACGGTCGAGTTCACGCCGATAAAGACGTCGTCGCCGATCACCGGCGCGCCCGGCGTCATGTTGGTGCCGATGGTGACGTTGTGCATGACGCCGCAACGGTCGCCGATGACCACCTCGGGATGGATCGAAAGCGACCCCTCGGCGTGAATGATATGAAAGTCCTGTCCGATGGTGACCTGTGGCGGAATCCACACCTTGGTCACGTTCAAAATCAGGAACTTGAGCAAGCCATAAAATTTCATTGCCGCCCATTTCAGGGGCTTGCTGCGGATACCCAATGCCCAGCGGCCATAGCGATAGACCACCAGAGAGATGAACGCCGGTTCGGTCAGTGATTGGCCGTGCCGGCGGTAGTCGCCCCGAATATTTTCAAACATCACCATACACTTACTTGTTCACGACAGCGCCTGGGACATGCCCGCAGTCAGTATTTCAGATGGAATGGGAAACTCAAGTTGGCTGTTAGGACGGGTTTTACCCGTTCCCTTGCGTAATAAGGTCCAAAGTTCGGCGCAACTGGTCCCAATCGACCCGATATCCGCTGGCCGGTCCGTCGCCCACCACCATCGCATATTGCTGCCGCCAGCAATCGGTCAGCAGTTTCAATGACGTGGTCACCCGGTCGGCGGGCTGGATGGTCAGCACCGTGCCGCCGGGGCGCAGCGCCACGACGCCATGGGCAAGCTGGCTGCCCTCGACCCCCAGCACAAGGCCGGTGCCGCCGACGGCCTCGGCAATGGCGCCGGCATCGTCGCGGTCGGTATAAAGCGTGCGAAAGCCATAGTCGACCTCAAGCCGTTCGGCGATCTCGGCCTCGTTTTCCAGAATGCGCGCATCGCCGCTGCGGCCGCGAAAGATGAAGACGCCGGGCAGGGGCTTGCAGTCGCGACCGGCAAGGACGCGGGCGCGGTTTTCCTGCGCGCGGGCCATGCGGCCGCTGTTGTTGTGCAGGTCGTCAAACAGGATCAGTTCGTCGAAATGCACATCGCCGATGCGCTCGGGGGTCATGCCCAGCAGCCGCTCATAGCCGGCGATATGGCCGTGGCGGACCGGGGCCGAGGTCACCGGCCGGCCCGCGGCCTCGGCCAGACGATAGGCCAGGCAGTCGTTCAGCAGCCAGTTCCCGAACCAGCGATTGCCGATCCAGCTTTCATACATCGCGCCCGAGACGCTGTTCTGCGGGCGCGGATAGCCAAGGCCCCAGCCGCCGCCCTTTCGTTCGCGCAGGTCCAGCCGGGCGCCGCGCGCGTAAAGCACGCCATCGACGAAATCGACATCGCGCAGCCGATAGCCCATGGTCGCCGGCGTCCATTCCTGCGGATCGCCCTGCATCTGGGCAAGGATATCGCCGATATCGCCGAATTCGGTGCGGGCGATATGTTCGGCCTGATCGGGCAGCCAGATGCCCGGCGCGATCGCCACGGATTCCGCGGGACTGATTTCCCAGCGCTCGGTGGCGGTTGCCAGGAACTCGCCGGCGCCTGCGCCGAAAAGACGCGACAGGCGGTTGGTGATCGGGCGCAGGGAATACATGTTCGCTCGGACTTGTTAACTGGGCGAGTTTACGGCCCGGCGGCGCAGGGGCGCAAGGGTCCGGGCGCGTCAGTTGCCCCAGCCCGGCAGATCCTTGCGGATCGATGCGGTCAGCGTCTCGGCGATCAGCGCGTGATCGGCCAGCGACGGATGCCACAGACAGGCCGTCCGCTCAAGCTTCGGCAGTATGACGAGGTCGGTCGCAAAGCCCTCGGCGGTCAGGGTGTCGGCGGCCTGCCGGTAGGGTGCGGTCAGCTTGTCGCCATATTCGCCGAATGCCAGCAGCAAAAGCTGCGCGCCCGGATTTTCGGCTAGCCGCGCGCGGGCGAAATCGGTCAGCGCCGGGCCGAAATCGCGCGACAGTGCCGCCTGATCCGGCCATGGCTCATCCTTGCCGAGATCGCTGCCGAAATCGTTCGAGCCGATGCCGATGACCAGAATATCCGCCCGCTGGCCGGGCAGTGCCGCCGCCTCGGGGCGCGAGGGCAGGGCAAGCGGGTAAAGCTGGCGCATGGTCCGGCCCGGCTCCAACCCGTCGGCATTGCGCAAGAGCCCGATCCCCGACCGCGCGATGACCCGGTAATCGGCGCCAAGCGCCTGCGCCGCCTGCGCCGGGAAGGCAAGGCTGGTATCGGTCGCGGCAAAGACCTGCTCGGATGTGCAGTCGCGCTGCCGGGCGGTATCGGCAAAGCCCACGGTGTCGGAATCGCCGATGAATTCGATCAGCCGGGACGATGGCTCGGGCGGGGGCAGAGCCGTCGCGCCGGGGCCAAGAAAGAAGCCGCCGAACTCGGCCGGGCCATGCCATTCGCTGATCCGTTCGGCGCGGATCTCGTGCGGGCCGGGGGACAGGCTCGCGATGCGCAGGTCCTTCGGGCCCGGGCGGGCGATCTCGACCGCGCGGCCGTCCAGCGTCACCCGCCAGCGGTCGATATCGTCATTCAGCCGCAACGAGACAGCATCGCCCTGAAACCGCGCCTGCGCCCGCAGACCGGGCCATTCGTGCAAAAACGCGCCCGGCCCGGCCCCGGCGGCGACGCGACCCGTGACCAGCGCGGGCAGGGGCGTCAGTCCCGGCTGCTGGGCGACCAGTTCCGCCGAAAAGCCCGCATCCGGCGACAGGCGCAGCAGGGGCACAGGGGTTTCGGGCAAGGGCGGCTCGGGCCATGCCAGCGAGGCGAGACCCGCCACGAGGGCCGCGCCCGTCAGCGCCAACACCCGGTTTCTGATCCGCCGATACCCCATGCCGCGCCCCAACCTGCCGCGCTATCCCCGAAAGCCTGCGACGATTCTGATCGCCGCGGCAATGTCATACTGACGATTGCCGATAAAAATCCGTGCCAGTCGATATCCCCGGCATTGGTCATCGGCCCATCCATCATCCCCGACACGGGGTTTTTCGTGAAATCGCCGCTGACGATGGGCCGGGTCTAGAACATCAGCCCGTCAAACCGGGTCATCGCGCCCCCTTCAGATAATGCGCATAGGTCAGCGCGATACCGTCTCGCAGCGCGGTTTCCGGCGCCCAGCCCCAGGCCTGCTGGTGCGAGATGTCCAGAAGCTTCCGCTGCATCCCGACCGGGCGCGTCAGATCGTGCCAGAACTGCCCGCGCCAGTCGATCACCTCGGCGGCAATGCGGTAATAATCGTTGATGGAATGATCGACCCCCGGCCCGACATTCATCACCAGCGGCAGCGCCTGCGGCGCGTCCAGCGCCCGCAGGATCGCACCGGCAAGGTCGGGCGCATACATGAATTCGCGCCGCGCCTCGCCATCGCCCCAGATATCGACGCTGTCCTGACCCGCCAGCTTGGCCTGATGCAGCTTGTGGATGATCGCCGGCAGCAGATGCGAATGGCGCGGGTCGTACTTGTCATGCGGCCCGTAAAGATTGCAGGGGATCAGCGTGCGCCACGCCAGCGAGGCATCCTCGCGCGCGGCATATTCGACCAGCCGCATGGTCATGATCTTGGCCAGCGCATAGCCTTCGTTCGTCGGCTCAAGCGGCGCGGTCAGGATGCGGTCCTCGGTCAGGCCAAGGCCCAGATCGCGCGGATAGGCGCAGCTTGACGAAAGGTTGATCAGCACCGGCACCTGCGCCGCACGCGCCGCCTCGACGACATTCAGGCCGATCCGCGCATTCTCGGCCAGATAGCGCAGCGGCTCGGCCATATTGGCCTGAATGCCGCCGACAAGGCCCGCGGCATGGACCAGCGCATCGGGGCGATGCCGGTCCAGAAAATCGCGTAGGGCCTGCGCATCCGCCAGGTCCAGTTCCGCGCGCGAGGGGGCAAGCACCTCCCAATGCGCGCTGCCCGGATGGTCGCGCAGATTGCGCCCGACCATGCCGTTGCCGCCGGTGATGAACAGCCGCGCCATCTATTTGCCCTCGACCGCGACCGCATCGGCCATGCTGTGGTGGCGCAGCAGCGCCTGGCGCCGGGCGATCCGCAGGTCCGAGGCGACCATTTCGGCGATCATCTCGCGCAGGCTGGTCTCGGGCTTCCAGCCAAGCTGCCGGTGCGCCTTGCTGGCATCGCCCTGCAGGGTCGCGACCTCTGCGGGGCGGAAATATCTGGTATCGACCCGCATCACCACATCGCCGGGCTTCAGGGCCGGGGCCTTGTCGCCGCTGACCGAGGCGACGACCGCCACCTCGTCGGTGCCGCTGCCCTGGAATGCCAGCTCGACGCCCAGCTCGGCGGCGGCCCAGATCAGGAACTGGCGGACCGAGTGCTGCTCGCCGGTGGCGATGACATAGTCGTCGGGACGGTCGCATTGCAGCATCAGCCACTGCATGCGCACATAATCGCGCGCATGGCCCCAGTCGCGCAGCGCGTCCAGATTGCCCATGTAAAGGCAGCTTTCCAGCCCCTGCGCGATATTGCAAAGCCCACGGGTGATCTTGCGGGTGACGAAGGTCTCACCCCGGCGCGGGCTTTCGTGGTTGAACAGGATGCCGTTGCAGGCAAACAGCCCGTAAGCCTCGCGATAGTTCACCGTGATCCAATAGGCGTAAAGCTTGGCCACCGCATAGGGGCTGCGCGGGTGAAAGGGCGTCGCCTCGGTCTGCGGGCTTTCGCGCACCAGCCCGTAAAGCTCGGATGTCGAGGCCTGATAATAGCGCGTCTGCCCCTCAAGCCGCAGAAAGCGGATCGCCTCCAGCAGGCGCAGCGCGCCAAGCGCATCGACATCGGCGGTGTATTCGGGGGCCTCGAAACTGACTGCGACATGGGATTGCGCGCCAAGGTTATAAACCTCGTCGGGGCGGATCTCGGCCATGATCCGGGTCAGGTTCGAACTGTCGGTCAGATCGCCGTAATGCAGGAAAAACTGCGGATGCGCCTCATGCACGTCCTGAAAGATGTGATCGATGCGCTGGGTGTTGAACGAGGACGCCCGGCGCTTGATCCCATGCACCTCATAGCCCTTGTCCAGCAGGAACTCGGCCAGATAAGAGCCGTCCTGCCCGGTCACCCCGGTGATCAAAGCCGTCTTCGCCAAGCCGCATCTCCTGCTATCGCCTGCGGCGCAGGGAAACCGCCCGAACCCGGGATGTCAACGCCGCAAGACGGCACGGCCATGCAGGGGTGCATGGGCCCATGCCATCTTCCATGTTCAAATATCCATCGGACCGCGCCACCCGCGCCGGTCGCGACGCCTTACAGCGCCGCGTCGAAGACCGGCTTGTAGATCTCGCGCAGGCGGGCGACGGCCTCGCCGGGCGACATCTCGACGGATTCGCCGGTCCGGCGCGACGTCAGCTCGACCTTGTTGGCTGCCAGCCCGCGCGGACCCACGGTGATGCGCCAGGGCAGGCCGATCAGGTCCATGGTGGCGAATTTCGCGCCCGCGCGCTCATCCCGGTCGTCGTAAAGCGGATCCAGACCCGCTGCCTTCAGGTCGCGGTAAAGCGCCTCGCAGGCATTGTCGGTCGAGGGATCGCCCTGCTTCAGATTGACGATGCCGACATGGAAGGGCGTGACGCCCTCGGGCCAGATGATGCCCTTGTCGTCATGGCTGGCCTCGATGATGGCGCCCAGCAGGCGGGAAACGCCGATGCCGTGGCTGCCCATGTGGACGGGTACGCGCGCGCCGTCGGGACCGACAACGGTCGCGCCCATCGGCTCGGAATACTTGGTGCCGAAATAGAAGATCTGGCCGACCTCGATCCCGCGGGCCGAGCGGCGGCGCGCTTCCGGCACCTTCTCGAACACGGCCTGATCGTGGGTTTCGTCGGTGCGGGCGTAACGGCTGGTGAATTCCTCCAGCACGGCCTGGCACTGCGCGACGTTGTCGTAATCGATCTGGCGGTTGCCGAATTTCAGGTCGGTGATCTCGCTGTCATAGAAGACCTCGGATTCGCCGGTCTCGGCCAGCACCAGGAATTCATGCGTATAGTCGCCGCCGATCGGGCCGCCATCGGCGCGCATCGGGATCGCCTGCAGGCCCATGCGCTCATAGCTGCGCAGATAGCTGACCAGATGCCGGTTATAGGCGTGCAGCGCATCTTCCTTGGTCAGGTCGAAGTTGTAGCCGTCCTTCATCAGGAATTCGCGGCCCCGCATGACGCCGAAGCGCGGGCGGATCTCGTCGCGGAACTTCCACTGGATGTGATACAGCGTCAGCGGCAGGTCCTTGTAGCTGTTCACATGGCTGCGGAAGATGTCGGTGATCATCTCCTCGTTGGTGGGGCCGTAAAGCAGGTCGCGCTTGTGACGGTCGGTGATGCGCAGCATCTCTTCGCCGTAATCGTCATAGCGGCCCGACTCGCGCCACAGGTCGGCCGATTGCAGCGTCGGCATCAGCATGGGAATGTGGCCGGCGCGCTGCTGTTCCTCATGCACGATCTGTTCGATCCGGCGCAGGACCTTGAAGCCCAGCGGCAGCCAGGAATAGATGCCGGCGGCCTGCTGCTTGATCATGCCGGCGCGCAGCATCAGCCGGTGGCTGACGATCTGGGCCTCTTTGGGGTCTTCCTTCAGGACGGGCATGAAATAGCGCGAAAGCCGCATGGCGAAATCCTCGATTGGGTCGGCACGGGTTAGCGCAGAGCGGCAGACGGGGCAACGGCTTCCTTGCAAGTGGCGCGCCAAGTCGGCAAAGAGAATGCGACAATTATAAGCGGAGTAGGCGATGCGGCTGACGGCACAGAAGCAGGTCTGGTACTGGGGCGGGGCGCTGGCCATTCTGTTCCTGATGCTGTGGTCGGTCGGAAACGCCGTGCTGCCCTTTATCCTGGGCGCCGCTGCCGCCTATCTGCTGGACCCCGTCGCCGACCGGCTGGAGCGGCTGGGCCTGTCGCGCACGCTGGCGGTGGTGGTCATCACAATCGCGGCCATCCTGATCGCGGTCATGGTCGTTCTGGGCGTGGTGCCGGTCCTTGTGCGCCAGACCTCGGCGCTGATCGACACCGCCCCCGCGATGGCCGAGCAGCTGATGCATTTCCTGCGCACCCGCTTCCCGCAGATATTTACCGAGGGCAGCACCGTCAACAATGCGCTGACCGATGCGGCCAACAACCTTTCCGCCCGCGCGGGCCAGCTTTTCAGCACGGTGCTAAGCTCGGTCATGGGGGTGGTCAGCATGCTGGCGCTGGTCGTCATCGTGCCGGTGGTGACCTTCTACCTGCTTCTGGACTGGGACCGCATCGTTGCCCGGCTTGACGATCTGCTGCCGCGCGAACATGCGCCGGCGATCCGCGGCATCGCCGCCGATATCGACCGCGCGCTTTCGGGTTTCGTGCGCGGGCAGGGGCTGGTGATCCTGATCCTTGGCACCTTCTATTCGGTCGGGCTGGGGCTGGTCGGGCTGCCCTTCGGCGTCGCCATCGGCGCCATGGCGGCGGCGCTGTCCTTCATCCCCTATGTCGGCGTCATCATCGGCGGCGCCACCGCCATCGGCGTTGCGCTGTTCAGCTTCTGGGATCAGCCGGTCTGGATCGGCGCGGTCGTGCTGATCTTCGCCGTCGGCCAGGCGGTCGAGGGCAACTATCTGCAACCGAAGATCGTCGGCACCTCGATCGGGCTGCACCCGATCTGGCTGATGCTGGCCCTGTCGGTCTTTGGCGCGGTCTTCGGCTTCGTCGGCCTGCTGGTCGCGGTGCCGGTCTCGGCCGCGCTTGGGGTGCTGGTGCGCTACGGGGTCGGGCGCTACATGGAAAGCTCGCTTTACACCGGGCGCGAGGTGCCGGCGCCGCCCGCGCCGCCGACGCGGGTGGAACTGGTCGCGCGCGGCACCGCCGCGATCGAGCGGCGTCAGGCGCAACTGTCGCATGAGGTGGCGCTGGCCGAACTGCATCGCGACGACCAGCTTTCCGACCTTCTGGAAAAGCATGAGCGCCGCCAGCAGGCGGGCGATCTGCCCGACGCCGAAGGGCCGCCGTCGCCGCGCCAGCTTTGGGCCGAGGCGGGGCGGAGACCGGATGGCGGGGACGCCTGAACCTTGGCGCGACAACTGACCCTGGACCTGACGATGCCGCCGGCCTCGTCGCGGGACGATTTTCTGGTAACCGGCGCCAATCGCGATGCGCTGGCGATGCTGGACGCGCCCGCGCGCTGGCCGCAGGGGCGCCTGCTGCTGATCGGCGGCCCGGGGTCGGGCAAGTCGCATCTGGCGGGGTTCTGGGCGGCCGAACACGGCGCCCATATCGTGCAGGGCTGGACGCTGAATCCCGCCAATGTCGATGAACTGGCCCCCGAGGGCGGCGCCGTCGTGGTCGAGGACGGGCATGAGATCGGCGGCAACCCCCAGGCCGAACAGGGGCTGTTCCATCTGTGGAACCTTGTCGGCGCGCGGCAGGGGCTGTTGCTGATTACCGCGCAGGCGCCGCCGCGCGACTGGGGCATCGCGCTGCCGGACCTGCGCTCGCGTCTGGACAGCGCCGCGCAGACCGTGCTGCCCCCCCCGGACGAGGCGCTGCTGCCGGCCGTACTGGTCAAGCTGTTCGCCGACCGCCAGATCCAGGTCGCGCCCGAGGTCGTCGACTGGCTGGCGCTGCGCATGGATCGCGACCTTGATCTGGCGCGCAACCTCGTCCTGGCGATGGACCGCGAGTCGCTTGCGCATCGCCGCGCCATCACCCGCCGCCTTGCCGCCGAGCTTCTGGACAAGCTGGCGCCTTCGGACGCATGATCCCCACGCCTTTTTCCGACCCGAGCGCCATGACCCAAGCCGATTTCCTGAAATCCCCCTTCCCGGTCGCCTGCAAACTGCCCGATGGGCCGCCCGAGGGGCCGGCGCGCTTCTTCAACCGCGAAATAAGCTGGCTGGCCTTCAACTGGCGCGTTCTGGACGAGGCGCGCAATCCGCGCGTGCCGCTGCTGGAACGGCTGCGGTTCCTGTCGATCTCGGCCACCAACCTTGACGAGTTCTACACCGTCCGCGTCGCCGGCCTGCGCGAACTGGTGCGCGAGGGGAACACGACGCTGTCCGATGACGGGCTGACCGCCTCGCAGCAACTGGCGCTGGTCAACAGCGACGCGCGCCGGCTGATGGGCGCGCAGCAGGCGGTCTGGAACGGTCTGCGGCGCGAGCTTGAGATGGCCGACATCACCATCCTGTCGCGCTCGCGCGTGACGCGGGCCGAGGAGGAATTCCTGCGCCGCCATTTCGTCGAGCAGGTGTTCCCGGTGCTGTCGCCGCTGGCCATCGACCCGGCGCACCCGTTCCCCTTCATCCCGAATGCGGGCTTTTCGCTGGCGCTGGAACTGGCGCGCGAATCCGACGGACGGCGGATGCAGGCCCTGCTGCCGATCCCGCAGCAGATCGTGCGCTTCATTCCGCTGCCGGGGGGCAAGCGCTTCCTGCGGCTGGAAGACCTGCTGCTGATGCATCTGCCCAGCCTGTTTCCGGGCTATCGCGACATCGGCCATTGCGCCTTTCGCGTGCTGCGCGACAGCGATCTTGAGGTCGAGGAAGAGGCCGAGGACCTGGTGCGCGAATTCGAGACCGCGCTGAAGCGGCGCCGCCGCGGCTCGGTCATCCGGCTGAAGATCACGGCGGGCGCGCCCGACCGGCTGCGCCGCCTGATCATGGAGGAATTGCAGGTCAATCCCGAGGAGGTCGTCGAGGTCGAGGGCCTTCTGGGCATGGCCGACCTGAACGAGCTGATCCTTGACAGCCGCCGCGACCTGCAATGGTCGGGCTTCACCCCCCGCGTTCCCGAACGGGTTCAGGACCATGACGGCGACATGTTCGCGGCCATCCGGCACAAGGACATGCTGCTGCACCACCCCTATGAGACCTTCGACATGGTGGTGCGTTTTCTGGCGCAGGCGGCGCGCGACCCGAATGTGCTGGCGATCAAGCAGACGCTTTACCGCACCTCGCGCGACAGCCCCATCGTCGAGGCGCTGTGCGAGGCCGCCGAATCGGGCAAGTCGGTCACCGCGCTGGTCGAGCTGAAGGCGCGCTTCGACGAGGCCGCCAATATCCGCCAGTCGCGGCGGCTGGAACGCTCGGGCGCGCATGTCGTCTATGGTTTCGTGAACTACAAGACCCATGCCAAGATCAGCACGGTCGTGCGGCGCGAGGGCGACCAGCTTGTGACCTATACCCATTTCGGGACCGGCAACTATCACCCGATCACCGCGCGCGTCTATACGGACCTGTCGCTGTTCACCTGCGACCCGGCGCTGGGGCGCGATGCGTCCAAGGTGTTCAACTTCCTGTCGGGCTATGTGCAGCCGGACGGGCTGGAGAACATGGCGATCTCGCCCATCGACATGAAGGCGCGACTGCTGGAACTGATCGCGCGCGAGGCCGATTTCGCCACCCGCGGCCGCCCCGCCGCGATCTGGGCCAAGATGAACAGCCTGATCGAAAGGGACGTGATCGACGCGCTTTATGCCGCCAGCCAGGCCGGCGTGCGCATCAATCTGGTCATTCGCGGCATCTGCGGGCTGCGCCCCGGCATCAAGGGCATGTCGGAAAACATCCGCGTCAAGTCCATCGTCGGGCGATTCCTGGAACATTCCCGCATCGTCTGCTTTGGCAACGGCTTCGGGCTGCCCTCGAAAAAGGCGCGGGTCTTCATCAGCTCGGCCGACTGGATGGGGCGCAACCTGTCGCGGCGGGTGGAAACGCTGATCGAATGTCTGAACGAGACGGTCAAGGACCAGATCACCAGCCAGGTCATGGCCGCCAATATGGCGGATGAGGCGCAAAGCTGGCTTTTGCAGTCCGACGGGCGCTATCTGCGCTATCTGCCGGCCGGGCGGGACGACCTGTTTTCCTGTCACCGGTTCTTCATGGAAAACCCGTCGCTTTCGGGTCGCGGGACCGCCGGCGCGCGTGACGTGCCGGCGCTGACCCATTCCACGGATTGACGCAAAGGACGATTTGCACCATCCAGCTTGTGCCGCCCGATGCGGTAACGGAATCGAGAGGAACCCGATGAACGGTGTCGTGACCGCAAGCGGAGAAACAATCGAGCCCTTTGGCCGCTCACTGTTCGAGCGGGCCTCGGAACGGGCGCTGAGCCGGGTGGGCGTGGTCGATGTCGGGTCGAACTCGATCCGCATGGTGGTCTTTGACGGGGCCGCGCGCTCACCGGCCTATTTCTACAACGAAAAGGTCATGGCGGGGCTGGGGCAGGGGCTGGCGACGACCGGCATGCTGAACCCCGAAGGCGCCGCCCGCGGCATGGCGGCACTGAAGCGCTTTGCCGCCCTTGCCGAGGGCATGGGCATCAAGCCCCTGACCTGCGTGGCCACCGCCGCCGTACGCGAGGCCAAGGACGGCCCCGCCTTTCGCAAGGCGGTCGAAAAGGAAACCGGGCTGAAGCTCTGGGTCATCGATGGCGAGGAAGAGGCGCGGCTTTCGGCGCAGGGCGTGCTGCTGGGCTGGCCCGAGGCGCGGGGACTGGTCTGCGACATCGGCGGCAACTCGATGGAACTGGCGCAGGTCGGCGATGGCAAGGTCGGGCCGCGCATCACCACGCCGCTTGGCCCATTTCGCCTGCAACAGGTCAAGGGCGGCGAATCGGGCCTGCGCGACCATATCCGCAAGGTGATGGAGGATGCCGCCGACAAGCTGGGCCGCAATCACGAACAGATCTATCTGGTCGGCGGCTCGTGGCGGGCGATCGCGCGACTGGACATGCTGCGCGCCGACTATCCGATGACGGTCCTGCACGAATACCGCATGACCCCCGAGGCAGTCGTCAAGACGGTGAAATGGATCGGCGACAAGTCCATCGCCGAAATGCGCGCCGCCACCGGGATTTCCCAAAGCCGCATGGAGCTGGTGCCGCTGGCCAGCCTGGTGCTGCGCCAGCTTGTCGAAAGCCTGAAGCCGAAATCGCTGGCGGTGTCGTCCTATGGCATTCGCGAGGGGCTGCTTTACGAACAGATGCCCGAGACCCTGCGCCTGCGCGATCCGCTGATCGAGGCGGCGCGGTTCTCGGAACGCCAGATGGCGCGGATGCCGGGCTTCGGCAAGAAGCTTTACCAGTTCCTGCAACCCCTGTTCGCCAAGGTCCCGCCCGGGCGCGACCGGCTGATTCGTGCTGCCTGCCTGCTGCATGACACCACCTGGCGCACGCATCCCGACTATCGCGCCGATGCCTGTTTCGACAATGTGACGCGGGCGAACATGGCGGCGCTGAGCCACCCCGAGCGGGTGTTTCTGGGCCTGTCGCTGCTGCACCGCTACAAGAACAGCCATGCCAGTTCGCCGATGGCGCCGCTGTTCGCGCTGCTGACCGAACAGGAAACCCGCGACGCCGAGGTGCTGGGCAAGGCCATGCGCTTTGGCGCCATGTTCTCGGTCAAGGACCCGGCCGAGGCGGGCGAACTGCGCCTGCATCCCAAAAAGAAGGTGCTGGAGCTGCGCCTGACCAAAACCGGCCGCGCGCTTATGGGCGAGGTCGCCGAGGCGCGGTTCCGGGCGCTTGCCGCCGCGCTGGAGGTCGAGCCGGTCATCGTCTGACGCCCGGGATACCACATCGGAGGCATCATAGGCGATTCTACCTATGGCTTAATCGTCAGGTGGTGTTTCGCGTTTACGTTGCGTAAACACCAGACTTGACGGGGGGCGCGACCCTTGGTCGGTGTCCGGTTTGTTGTGCCGGATCGCAGCCTCCCGTCACCGGTTCCTTACGCCCCCCAGGTGCGGTCCAGCACGTTCAGCCAGTTGCGCCAGGCGATCTTCTCGGTCAGGTCGCGGCCATAGCCGTGATCCAGCATCGCCTGCACCAGCCGCTGCAACGAGCCGGCATCCGACAGGTCCGCGGGCATCTCGGCGCCGTCGAAATCCGACCCCAGCGCCACGCCATCCTCGCCCAGATGCGCCAGCAGGTGGTCCAGATGCCGCAGCATGATGTCAAAGCCGTGCATCGGCGCGCGCGAGCCTTCGGGATGCAGGAAGCCGATGGCATAGTTCAGCCCGACAAGGCCGCCGCTTTCGGCGATGACGGCCAGTTGCCGGTCGGTCAGGTTGCGCGAACTGGGCGAAACCGCATGGGCGCAGCTATGGCTGGCGACCAGCGGCGCATCCGACAGCGCGGCGATATCGTCAAAGCCCTTTTCGTTCAGATGCGACAGGTCCAGCATGATCCGCAGCCTGTTGCATTCGCGGACAAGCTCCTTGCCCGCCGGCGTCAGCCCCGGCCCGGTATCGGGCGAGGACGGGAAGGCGAAGGGCACGCCATGGCCATAGCGCGTCGGCCGCGACCAGACCGGCCCCAGCGAGCGCAGGCCCATCGCGTGCCAGACATGCAGCGCGTCCATGTCGGCGATCGGCTCGGCGCCCTCCATGTGCAGGATGGCGGCGATGCGGCCATCAGCCATCGCGGCGCGGATATCGGCGGTGCTTTTGCAGATGCTCAGCGTGCCGGTGCGCTCCATCGCCATCAACTGCCCGGTCAGCGCGATGGCATGGGGCAGGGCGCCGGCAACCGGCACCTCGTCGGGCAGGGGCAGGGCGAAGGGCGGGTTTTCCTTCATCATCGCGTGGATGCTGGCATCGGGATCGGGACCCGAGGGCACCCACAGCGCGAAAAAGCCGCCCGCCATGCCGCCCGCGCGCATCCGCGGCAGGTCCATGTTGCCGGTCCCGTCGCCCTCCAGCCAAAGCGCGTCGCGGGCCGAGCCGGCCTCGACCATGCGTTGCAGAAAGTCGTTATGGCCGTCGAAAACGGGAATCATGCGCTGTCCTTTCATTCGTGTCGGGCCAAGATGGCCCAGCAGGAAAATCGCTGCAAGCCGCACGGCTTCGTCGTAAGCTGCCCCGAAAGCCAGCCATTGGAAGGAGCCATCATGACCCGCATCAGCAAGGATTTCGACGGCCAGACGGTGATCTGCACCTTCGATGTAACCCCCGGATCGGCGCAGGACGTGATCGACGCGCTGACCGAGGCCTATGCCGAAGTCATCAGCCGCCAGCCGGGCTATGTCTCGGGCGCGATCCATCTGAACGACGCCCAGACCCGCATCGCCACCTATTCGCAATGGCGCGACCGCCGCGACTATCAGGCCATGCTGCGCACCCCGGAAATGCGCGACCGCAACCGTGCCATTCACGCCATGTGCCGCCATTTCGAGCCGGTCATGTATGACGTCGTCGATACCTGGCAGCGCTGATGTCGCAGCACATGCTGCGGTTGCGAAAAGACCGTGCATTGCCTGCGCATAGTCCCTAGTCTGCGGGTGACAGACTGGCGCAGACCGGAACGGAGGGGGACATGGCAGGACGGGTAATCACCGTCGCCCAGCAAAAGGGCGGTTCGGGAAAGACGACGGTGGCGGTCAACCTGGCGGTGGCGCTGCGTGGGCGGGGCGTCTCGGTGGCGCTGCTGGACACCGATCCGCAAGGCAGCATGGGCCGCTGGTATCTGGAACGGCTGGAGCGGCGGGGCGAGGACGAGGCGCTGGAATTCGGCACCTCGTCGGCCTGGGGGGCCAGCTACGAATCCGAAAAGCTGCGCAAGCGTTTCGATTACGTCATCATCGACACGCCGCCCAAGATCGACAGCGACCTGCGCCCGGCCTTGCGCGTCGCCGATCTGGTGGTGGTGCCGGTGGCCACGAGCCAGGTCGATCTTTGGGCGACCGAGGGCGTCCTGGACCTGGCCCGACGCGAGAAATGCGACACGCTGATCGTGCTGAACCGCACCCGCGCCAACACGCGCCTGACCGGCGACGTGGCGCAGGGCGCGGCCGATCTGGGCGCCGATGTGGCCGCGGCGCAGCTTGCCAACCGCGTGGCCTATGCCGAATCGCTGGGCCTCGGGCAGGGCGCGGGCGAACTGGTCCGCAACGCCACCGCCCGCGCCGAGATCGAGGCGCTGCTGGACGAGGTGCTGGGCCGGCTGGGCTAGGTTCCGCCGATCCGCCGTGGGCCATGGAACCGGCGGCGGCGCCCGGGGTTCGGATTGCACGACATTTGCAATCACGAGGTTCCGATGAAACCGCTTCTGCCGCTTATCCTTGCCGCGCCGCTGCTGCTTGCCGCCTGCGACAGCGCCACGACCGCCCGCGACGCCGTTCTGGGCGAAGAAGTCAAGAATGCCGATGGCACCGCCAGCGTCGATACCTGTGGCGCCTCGGCCTATCTTGAGCTGGTCGGCCAGAAAAACCCCGCCATCAAGGTGAGCGAGGGCACCCCCTATCGCACCTATCGCGAGGGCGATGCCATCACCGAGGATTTCGCGCTGAAGCGGCTGAACTTTGTCTATGACAAGACCGGCAAGCTGCTGCGCGTGACCTGCGGCTAGAACCCCGGCCGGCGCAGCGGGCCGATCAGCCGCCGATCCATGATCGGCGGCAAGATACCTGCGAAAGCTCGTCGCGCCGGGTCTCGCGGTCGGCGTGGCCGACGCCACATGCCATTTCAGGGAATGGAATGAACTACGTTGAATTCATGGTGTAAAACGTCGTTCTGACATGGGGCACCGACGTGGGGCGCCGACATGGGCTGGCGAGTGCCGCGCGATCTGGCTGACTTTCAGTTTTTCCCGCAGGCAGGGTCTGCGACCTATCAGGCCCCGCACCGCACCTAGCGCCGCCGTTTCGAGCGTTTGTTCCCGCCACGCTGCCCGGCGCGGCCGGCGCTGGAGCGACCCGAGGCATTGACGGCCGCCTCGGCCGCCTCGTCGATGGCGGATTGGCGCGCCAGCGGGTCGTCGGCGACAGCTAGTTCGACGGCTTCCAGCCGCCGGACCTCGTCACGCAGCCGCGCGGCTTCCTCGAACTCAAGGTTCTCGGCGGCCTTGCGCATCTGTGCCCGCAGCCCGTCCAGATGCGCGGCAAGATTGGCGCCGACCATCGGCCGGTCGACCTTGGTCGTGATCCGCGACTGGTCGGTATCGCCCTGCCACAGCCCCGCCAGCACGTCCTCGACGTTCTTGCGCACGGTCTGCGGGGTGATGCCGTGAAGTTCGTTATAGGCCTGCTGCTTCTGGCGCCGGCGCTCGGTCTCGGCCATGGCGCGTTCCATGCTGCCGGTGATCCTGTCGGCATACATGATGACGCGGCCATCGGCGTTGCGTGCCGCGCGGCCGATGGTCTGGATCAGCGAGGTTTCCGAGCGCAGGAACCCCTCCTTGTCGGCATCAAGAATGGCGACCAGACCACATTCAGGAATATCAAGACCTTCCCGCAGCAAGTTGATGCCAACCAGCACGTCGAAGGCCCCAAGACGCAGGTCGCGCAGAATCTCGATCCGCTCGATCGTGTCGATGTCGCTGTGCATGTAGCGCACGCGGATGCCCTGTTCGTGCAGGTATTCGGTCAGGTCCTCGGCCATGCGCTTGGTCAGCGTGGTGACCAGCGTGCGCATCCCCGCGGCCGAGACCTTGCGGACCTCGTCCAGCAGGTCGTCGACCTGCATTTCGACCGGGCGTATCTCGATCTGCGGGTCGATCAGCCCGGTCGGGCGGATGACCTGTTCGGTAAAGACGCCGCCGCTTTGATCCATTTCCCATTGCGCGGGCGTGGCGCTGACAAAGACCGATTGCGGACGCATGGCGTCCCATTCCTCGAACTTCAGGGGGCGGTTGTCCATGCAGGACGGCAGGCGGAAGCCGTGCTCGGCCAGCGTGAACTTGCGCCGATAGTCGCCGCGATACATACCACCGATCTGCGGCACGCTGACATGGGATTCGTCAGCAAAAACAATGGCGTTATCGGGGATGAACTCGAAAAGCGTCGGCGGCGGCTCGCCGGGCGCGCGTCCGGTCAGATAGCGGGAATAGTTCTCGATCCCGTTGCAAACCCCAGTCGCCTCAAGCATTTCCAGGTCAAAGTTCGTGCGCTGCTCAAGCCGCTGGGCTTCAAGCAGCTTGCCTTCGTCGTTAAGCTGGCGCAGCCGGGTCTGCAACTCGGCGCGGATGCCCTTGGTCGCCTGCTGCAAGGTCGGGCGCGGCGTGACGTAGTGGCTGTTGGCATAGATGCGGATCTGCTTGAAACTATCGGTTTTCGTCCCGGTCAGCGGGTCGAATTCCGTAATCGATTCAAGCTCGTTCCCGAAGAAGTCAAAGCGCCATGCCCGGTCCTCGAGGTGCGCGGGCCAGACCTCGACGACATCGCCGCGCACGCGGAAGCCGCCGCGCTGGAAGGCGGCGTCAAGGCGGCGGTATTGCTGGGCGACCAGTTCGGCCAGAAACTCGCGCTGGTCATAATGCTGGCCAACGACCATGTCCTGCGTCATCGCCGAATAGGTCTCGACCGAGCCGATGCCATAGATGCAGGACACCGACGCCACGATAATGACGTCATCGCGTTCCAGAAGCGCCCGGGTGGCGCTGTGGCGCATCCGGTCGATGGCTTCGTTGATCTGCGATTCCTTCTCGATATAGGTGTCCGAGCGCGGCACATAGGCCTCGGGCTGGTAATAGTCGTAATAGCTTACGAAATACTCAACGGCATTTTCCGGAAAGAACCCCTTGAATTCGCCGTATAACTGCGCGGCCAGCGTCTTGTTCGGGGCAAGGATGATCGCCGGGCGCTGCGTCGCCTCGATCACCTTGGCCATGGTATAGGTCTTGCCGGTGCCGGTCGCGCCCAGCAACACCTGATCGCGTTCGCCGTCCTTCACGCCCTGCGCCAGTTCGGCAATCGCAGTGGGCTGGTCGCCGGCCGGCTGGAATTCGGAATGCATGACAAAGCGCTTGCCGCCCTCAAGCTTGGCGCGGGTCACCTCGGGGTAGCGGGCAACGGGGGCGTCGGTATTGTTATGGCCCATGGTTTCACCTTTGTTCTCGGGCTTCAATCTGGGGCTTTCGCGGCGCGATGCAAGCCCCTCGCGGTGCTTGGCGGCGATAGTTGCGGCGAAATCGGCGGCTGGCGTCTTGATCCGGGCTGCGCCTTCGGGGATAAGTGCGGGAAGCAAGAACAGAGGGTTCCCGCCATGCGAGTCCGCATCTACAAGCCAGCCCGCAACGCCATGCAGTCGGGCGTCGCCCGCACCAAGGAATGGGTGCTGGTCTATCCGGCCGCCGATGCGCGCGAGATCGACCCGCTGATGGGCTGGACCAGCAGCGACGACACCCAAAGCCAGGTGCGGCTGCGCTTTGAGACCCGCAAGCAGGCCGAGGATTACGCCCGCGAGATGGGCCTTGATTTCGTCGTGATCGAGCCGCATGCCCGCGCCGCCAATATCCGCCCGCGCGGCTATGGCGAGAATTTTGCCACCGACCGGCGCGCGCCCTGGACGCACTGAACGCCCAAGCCTTGCGGTTCATGGTCGCAGGGCGGCTTTCCGACCGCCGCTGATCGCGTCGCCATTGCTGTTTTGCGCAGGCGGAATAATCTGCACGCATTCCTGGCTTGCGCCCGATATGCGCAGGCTTTCCATGCGGACCAAGCGACATGATCGAGCATCTTTACCAGTTCATACAAACCAGCCGGGCAACCTTTTTCCTTGTGCTTCTTGCCGGCCTGCTGGCGTCGATCGAGGGGGGGCGCTGGATGGGCATCCGGCGCCGCAACTCCATCGGCGAACATTCTGACGAGGGCGCGAACCTTGTCGTCGGCAGCCTGCTGGGCCTGATGGCCTTTGTGCTGGCGCTGAACCTGTCGAATGCCACCTCGCGCTACGAGATGCGGATGAACGCGACCCTGCAAGAGGCCAACGCCATTGGCACCGCGATCATGCAGGCGGGGGCCGTGGGCGGCAGTCAGGCGCAGACGATCTCGGACGACCTCAAGCGTTATCTTGAGCTGCGCTATCGCTATGTCGGCGCCACGCGTTTCACCGGCGACATCGACCGCATCACAGCCGAGACCAACGACCTGCAGAACAAGATCTGGGCCGAGGTGACCCAGCGCGTGCAGGAAAGCCAGACCCCGACGGCCAGTTCGCTGATGAACGCGGTCAACAACGCCTTCGATTCCTCGACCGCGATGCGGCTGGCGATGGAGTATCGCATGCCCTTGCAGGTGGTCGGGCTTTTGCTGCTGCTAAGCGCCATGGGCACGGCGGCGGTCGGCTATCAGTTCGGGCTGAACCGGCGCAAGGGGCGCGGCCCCGGCATCCTGCTGCTGCTTTTGTGGTGCATGATCGTGACCGAGATCATCGATATCGGCTCGGCCCGGGTGTGGTCGTTCCGCACCGATACGCGGGTCTATGAATGGTCGATGGAAAGCATGGGGATACCCGTATCCTCCGGGCAGCGGTGATGCGGTGTGGCCGGGTGATGTGCCCGGCCAGCGTCGTTCAGTCCAGGACCTCGGCCAGGATCCGCTGCGCCTCGGCCTTGCAGGGGGTCAGCGCCTCGCGCTCTTCGCCGGGGAAGAAGCGGGCGCGGACGGCCGTCGGCATCGGGGCCGGCTCGGCGATGACGACGCGCGGTCCGATCCTTTCGTTCTCAAGCTGCCAGCTTCGCGCCAGCGCGATCTGCGCGGCCTTCGTCGCGCCGTAGCTGCCAAAGAACTTGGCGCCGCCGCGCGCATCGTCGAAGAACAGCGCGGTACCGCTCCGCGCCCGCAGAAGCGGCTCGAACAGGCAGATCAGCCCGCGCGTGGTCAGCACGTTCAGATCGACCGATTTCTGAAAATCCCTGGCGTCGATATGGCCGGCGGGTGCCAGCGGCGCGGCATGGATGGCCGTATGCGCCCACAGGTCCAGGCCGCCCCAGCGGCCGGTGACGGCCTGCGCAAGCTGCATCATCGCCTCGGGCGTCGCGACATCCATCGGCGCCAGCGTCGCGGTGCCGCCGGCCTTGCGGATGCGGTCGTCCAGCTCCTCCAGCGCGCCGGTGGTGCGGGCCACGGCCAGGATATGCCAGCCGCGCGCCGCGAGGCTTTCGGCCAAAGCGGCGCCAAGGCCGCGCGAGGCGCCGGTGATCAGCGCGATTTTTTCATTCTGCGTCATGGCGGTGATTTCGCATCGCGATGCGGCGCGCGCAAGCCCCCTTGCCGGTCGCGGCGCGGGCTGCGTCATCTTGCCGTTTCAAGCGCCGGGCAAAACCCGTCCTGCAAGCGCGCCAGCGCCGGTCGGCACAGGTCCGGCCATTGGCAGCCTGCGCAAAGCCGGTCGAGATCGGCGGGAACAAGGCGGCTGGCGGCGCGCGCCTCGGCCTCGGCCCAGGTCATGCGCTGGCCGGGGCGGATGCCAAGCGCCTTGGCATGGCGGGCGTCCAGCGCGCGGATGCGGTCATCCCCCTCGCAGCCCGGGCCGCGGCGCCAGGGGCAGGACGCGCAGATGGAATCGGCGCTGCCGGTGAACATCACCGGGGTGTCCGGATCGGTGCGCAACCGTCCCAGCACGATGGCGTCCATATTCCAGGTAAATTCCGGGGAATAGCCGTGTCCCTGCCAGCCGATCGAGCACAGGACATGGTGCGGACGCAGCAGAACGGCCCCGGAATCTTCCCGGGGCCGTCCGTCATTCTGGTCGGGCGCGCTCAGCGCTGGTCCAGCATCTTGTAGTCGCGGCGCGGCGAGCCGACGTAAAGCTGCCGCGGCCGGCCGATCTTGTTCTGCGGATCGGCGATCATCTCTTTCCACTGCGAGATCCAGCCGACGGTGCGCGACAGCGCAAAGATCGGCGTGAACATCGAGGTGGGGAAGCCCATCGCCTCAAGGATGATGCCCGAATAGAAGTCGACATTCGGGTAAAGCTTCTTCGAGATGAAATATTCATCCTCAAGCGCGATGCGCTCAAGCTCCTTGGCGACCTGCAGCGTCGGGTTGTTGTGAATGCCCAGAAGATCCAGAACCTCGTCTGCCGATTGCTTCATCACGCGCGCGCGCGGGTCGAAGTTCTTGTAGACGCGGTGGCCAAAGCCCATCAGCTTGAACGGGTCGTCCTTGTCCTTGGCCCGGGCGATGAATTCCGGGATGCGGTCGACGGTGCCGATCTGGCGCAGCATTTCCAGCGCGGCCTGGTTGGCGCCACCATGCGCCGGACCCCAAAGGCAGGCGATGCCGGCGGCGATGCAGGCGAACGGGTTGGCGCCCGACGAACCGGCAAGCCGCACGGTCGAGGTCGAGGCGTTCTGTTCATGGTCCGCATGCAGCGTGAAGATGCGGTCCATGGCGCGCGCCAGCGCCGGGTTGACATGGTATTTCTCGGCCGGGACCGAGAAGCACATGTGCAGGAAGTTGCTGGCGTAATCCAGGTCGTTGTTGGGATACACGAAGGGCTGGCCGATCGAGTATTTATAGGCCATCGCGGCGATGGTCGGCACCTTGGCGATCAGGCGGATCGCGGCGACCTCGCGCTGCCAGGGATCGGCGACATCCGTCGAATCGTGGTAGAAGGCCGACATGGCGCCGACGACGCCGACCATGGTCGCCATCGGATGGCTGTCGCGGCGGAAGCCACGGAAGAAATAGTGCATCTGCTCATGCACCATGGTGTGGCGCGTGATGCGGGTCTCGAAATCATCGAGCTGGGTCTTGTCGGGCAGTTCGCCGTAAAGCAGCAGATAGCAGACTTCGAGGTAATGCGAATGTTCGGCCAGTTGCTCGATCGGGTAGCCGCGATACCACAGCTCACCCTTTTCACCGTCGATATAGGTGATGGTCGAGTCGCAGGACGCGGTCGAGGTGAAGCCGGGGTCGTAGGTGAAGACGTCCGCCTGCCCATAGAGTTTGCGGATGTCCAGGACATCCGGTCCTGCCGTCGGCGAAAGGATCGGAAGATCGAGTTCCTTCCCTTCGACAAGCAGTTTTGCGGCTTTGGTTTCTGCCATTCCCTGTTCCTTTCATCTGTCTCCGGCCAGGTGGCCGGGTGACGGCGCGGGCGATCAGCCCGCCTGATCCTGTATCCGGGCCAGCGTTTCATCGCGGCCAAGTGCCAACATCATGTCGAACACGCTGGGGGTCGAACTGCGTCCGGCAAGCGCCGCGCGCAGCGGCGCCGCGATCTTGCCCAGACCCAGCCCGTGCGACTCGCCAATCTGCTTGGCTGCCGCCTCGAGTTCGTCGCGGTTCCAACTAACATGCTGCAGTGCGGCAGTCAATTCTTGCAGTATACCACGGGATACAGGATCCAGCGCGGATAGTGCCTTTTCCTCGATTTCGACCGGGCGTGACGTCAGCGCGAAATGGGCCTGTTCCAGCAGCGCCGGCAAGGTCTTCGCCTTGGTTTTCAAGGCAGAAAGCGCCGGTTGCAGCCATGCGAGCTGCTGGGCGGTCAGTGCCGGCGCCCCCGTTGCCCGCAGGTAGGCCGAGACCTCCTTCAGCAACGTCGCGTCGCCCATATGGGCGATATGATGGCCGCTGACATGCTCAAGCTTCTTGAAGTCCAGCCGTGCGGGCGCCCTGCCGATGCCGGTCAGGTCGAACCATTCCAGCGCCTGAGCGTCGTCGAAAAGTTCGTCATCGCCATGGCTCCAGCCCAGCCGCGCAAGATAGTTGCGCATCGCCGCCGGCGGATACCCCATCGCTGCATATTCATGCAGTCCGACCGCGCCATGGCGCTTGGAAAGCTTCTTGCCATCGGGGCCGTGGATCAGCGGAATATGGGCAAAGACCGGGATTTCCCACCCCATGGCGTCATAGATCTGGATCTGGCGCGCGGCATTGGTCAGATGGTCGTCGCCGCGAATGATATGCGTCACGCCCATGTCGTGATCGTCCACCACAACCGCATGCATATAGGTCGGCGTCCCGTCCGAGCGCAGCAGCACCATGTCGTCAAGCTGATCGTTGCCGAAGGTCACGTCGCCCTGGACCGCGTCATGCACGACGGTCTGGCCCGTGCGCGGCGCGCGCAGGCGGATGACATAGGGGCCGTCGGGCAGCGTCGCCGGATCGGCGTCGCGCCAGGGCGACAGGAACAGCGTCGAGCGCCCCTCGGCCCGGGCACGCTCGCGAAACGCCTCGATCTCCTCGGCGGTCGAGAAACACTTGTAGGCGGTGCCGTTCGCCAGCATCTCGCGCGCGACCTCGGCATGGCGCGCGCGGCCCTCGAACTGGCTGACAGGCTCGCCATCCCAGTCAAGTCCCAGCCAGCGCAGGCCCTGCAGGATGGCCTCGGTCGCCTCGGGGGTCGAGCGGGCGCGGTCGGTATCCTCGATTCGCAGCAGGAACTTTCCGCCCCTGCCACGGGCAAAAAGCCAGTTGAACAGCGCCGTCCGCGCGCCACCGATATGCAGATAGCCGGTGGGCGAGGGGGCAAAGCGGGTCACGACAGGGCGAGAATCAGTCATCAGGGGGCCAGTTCATTCCAGAAATTCGATGTTATGGCATGGCCGTTAAATATTTCTAAACGGTCGCATGCCAATCTTGGCGCAAGAGATACGCAAGCCGCGGGCCAAGGACAAGTTTCTGATATGCAGACGATCAGCGCATCCCCTGCGAAGCTGCCGGCATGGTCGGCACATGACCGCCACCCGGCACCTGCCGTCCGGCGCCCGTCGGTCGCTATCCGCGCGGGAATGCTGCCCTGGGTGCCGTTCTGGCTGGCGCTGGGGATCGGCGGCTGGTTCGCCCTGCGCGATGAGCCGGGCCGCGGCTTCTATGCGGCGCTTGCCGCGATTGGCTGTTCCTGCGCCGCGATGATCTGGTTTGCGGGCCGGCACGCCGCGTCAGAGCGGCTGGACTGGGTGTCGGCAGACCGGATCCGGCTTGCCGCGCTGGCTATCGTGCTTGTCGTTCTGGGCGCCGGGCTTGCAGGCCTGCGCGCCCATCTGATCGGGGCACCGGTGCTGGATTTTCGCTATTACGGCCCGGTCGAGGGGCGCGTGGTCGCCATCGACCGCTCGGCCCGTGACCGGATGCGGATCGTCCTGGACCAGCTGCGCATGAAGGACGTCGCCCCCTCACGAACGCCTGCGCGCGTGCGGATATCGCTGCTGTCCGGGGGCGAATTGCCGGCCGCCGGCCAGCGCGTGATGCTGACTGCGCATCTGTCGCCGCCGGCCGGGCCGTCCGAGCCGGGCGGCTTTGACTTTCGCCGCATGGCCTGGTTCGAGCAGCTGGGCGCTGTCGGCTACACGCGAAACCCGGTCCTGGCCGTGGCGCCGCCCGAGCCCGGCGGCATCTACGCCCTGCATCGGCTGCGCCTGTCGCTGGCTGCCTCGGTCACCCGGCAGATCGGGGGGCAGCCGGGCGCCGTCGCGGCGGCGCTGATGACCGGCGACCGCTCGGGCATCGAAGAGGCGACGAACGACGTCATGCGGGCCTCGAACCTTTATCATATCATCTCGATCTCGGGGCTGCACATGAGCATGCTTGCCGGCTTCGTCTATGCGGCGCTGCGGCTGGTATTCGCGACAGCGCAGGGCTTGGGCGCCGCGCCCGGCTGGCCGATGCACAAGCTTGCGGCGGGGGGCGCGCTTCTGGCCTCGGCCGCCTATTTGTGGCTTTCCGGCGGTGGCGTCGCGACCGAGCGCGCCTTCATCATGGTCGCGGTCATGCTGCTGGCCATCATCGCGGACCGGCGCGCGATATCGCTGCGAACTGTCGCGATTGCGGCCATCGCCATCCTTGCCCTGAACCCCGAGGCGCTGACCTCGCCCGGCTTCCAGATGAGCTTTGCCGCCACCGTGGCGCTGATCCTGGTGCAGGGGCCGTGGCTGCAGGTGCAGCCGCATGTGCCCGTGTGGCTGCGTCCGGTGCTGCTGCTGCTGGTGTCGTCGCTGGTGGCCAGCATGGCGACCTCGCCGATCGCTGCGGCCCATTTTGGGCGGATGACGCAATATGGCCTGCTGGCGAACTTGCTGGTCGTGCCAGTCATCGGCACGCTGGTCATGCCCGGCGGTGTCGTTGCGGCGCTGCTGGCGCCGCTTGGCCTGGCAGGCCCGGCGCTGTGGGTCGTCGGGCTGGGAACCAAATGGATGCTGTGGATCGCAGAATGGATCGCCGGTCTGGATGGCGCGGTGTTTCTGCTTCCCGCCGCGCCATGGACCGTTCTGCCATTGGCGGGGGCAGGCGCAATGCTGCTGCTACTGGCGCCGGTCCAGCAGTTGCTGGCGTCGCGTCGCCTTACGCTTGTCAGGCGTGGCGTCGGGGCGGCGCTGATGGCGCTTGCGGTGTTGGTCTGGGCGCGTGCCGAACGTCCGCTGATCCTTGTTGCGGCCGAAGGGGATGCAGTCGGCATCCTCACCGATGCAGGTCGGGTGCCATCCAAGCCCCGGGGTGGATCCTTTGCCGTCAGCAACTGGCTTGAGGCCGATGGCGATCCCGCGGATCAGGCTATGGCCGCCAACCGTCCATTGTGGAG